>NZ_JBCNGR010000001.1:0-81645 GCF_050481745.1 Paenibacillus algorifonticola
CACTTTTCTTGACAACTCCACTCCTTATGCTTACCAACATACACCTCTTTCCTTTATGTTAACCTGTAATACTTATTGTAAAAATCAATGACCTTTTCTCTAGTCATGTAATCATCATTTGTTTTATATGGCTCTATGTATTCCAATATCTCTTTAGCTTTTGTCGTATTTAATTTTTGCAAAAAATGAATAGTCTCATTAAGACCTGCTCCCATTAACAATTCTCCATCAATATAGCAGCCTGCATCAAAATCTTTCATCTTAGCATTCCAGATAA
The DNA here is from genome assembly GCF_050481745.1 of Paenibacillus algorifonticola. Classification (GTDB taxonomy): domain Bacteria; phylum Bacillota; class Bacilli; order Paenibacillales; family Paenibacillaceae; genus Pristimantibacillus; species Pristimantibacillus algorifonticola_A. The sequence goes on from NZ_JBCNGR010000001.1 coordinate 278, forward strand.
GGAGAGTGTCCTCGGGATATCCAAAGGTAAAAAGCAAGATACAGAGCGTTTTTAAGTATTCATGATCTTCTATATTAGAAACATTTGTTTCTTCGATTAGTAACGCCCTAATCTCTTGTAAATATTTCAGGTCTGGCTCTAACCCGAAGCGTTCTAATAAAATATCTTCCCTGTCCATCATAACCCTCCCTCGTATTCAGCCTATATCATTTTTTCTAAATCTTTTATTTCAAGAATCACGGAATGATAGTAATTTCCAACAAATTGTATGCTATCTCTCTTTGCCTTATAAAACACAGCCGAACACAACATATTTCCTGTCCATTCCGATTCTGTTAAATCCGCTTCCGTAAAATTACAGGTCTTCAGATTCGAATTTATAAATTTGCTGTTTTTTAAATCTGCTTTTGAAAAATCAAGGGCAAAACTACATTCTACAAATGTGCATCCACTCAGATTATAGTTTTGAAGACTGCCTTCTTCTACCTCTATCCCTGAAAAAGTCTTTTGACCGGCTTCAAGTAATTCTTTAAATTGATCGATAGTCAGTTCCATTTAAACAATCAACGCCTTTTGGGGTATATTCATTGATACTTTTTAATCAGTTCTAGCAGTGTAAATACGGTGATAGTTGATACCCACGCCTTCCTGACTTATTTCAATGGAATTCCAATTCCTATTTTATAAATATAATAACTATAAGAAGTTTCATGTTTAGCTCTTCCTATTACATATTCATTACTATTAATCAATTCCTTTAAAAGTTCAGGTACTTCAATATCCCATTCGATTTCTAATAGTTGTACTGGAAACTCACTATACGGATTTTTTGTATGAATATATATTGCATCATCCGAACCAAATTCAGGATTAATACTTATCCAAGTTTGAAAATCAATTCTACTCCCGCTAGATTGCTCTTCAATTCGATCTAAGATATTTAGGTAATATTTAAAATGACTTTTTCTATGCCCAATACTTTCATCCGTTAATCCTTTCCAGTCAAGGTGCATATGCCAGTGGTTATACCACGATTCATCCTCAAAATGAAATTGATGGCTAAAAATGAGTTTTTCTATTTTTCGATAATGCCGTCGTATACCACGAAACTTTTTCATATAATTCCTCTCAATGCTTTTCTTTTGTAAAAATCAATTCCAATATTCCATCTCTAGATACTTGAGGGTAAGAAAGTACAGATAGCATTACTGTTATTATTAAAATTGTTAACCACAATAAAATTTTAAAAGTTTTATTTAGTTTACTATATATAAATAAACCAAAAATAATTATCAAGCTGTTTATGAAAAAAATACTCGGTAAATACACAATTCGGCCTAAACCTGTATTGGGGAAGTTAACTATTAGAGAAGTAATTGAAAGTATTGAAGGTACTAGTGCTATAAAGTATTTATCAAGTTTACTTCTCACCCCAAAGTTCTTATAATTATTGACTTTGGGTAATCTGAAAAATGAGGTTTCACAGTTTGTGCAAATATACATATAAGGAATAAAAAGAGGCACCAACATAAACAACGCCCCATAACCTATATCACCTGTAAAAAAATAATAAGCTAAGAACATGTAAGTGGATAATAAGAGTCTAGTCAGAATAGAGCTTGTTTGTTTGACATTAACACTTTGACAAGTTGAACAAATTTTCATATTTACTTCCATCCTCTTTAAATATAGGTTAAGACATCCGGTAATAATCTATATAATACTTTTATGTTTTCGAATAATTTCATCTAATGTTTACTCATTATTAAACTCTTAAACAGCTCTGCATTTTTCATCATAGCTCTCGCGATATGAATTATTTGTGTAATTCTTAATTACACTTCGCCAGAATGCCTGGGCAGGATAGTTCCTTTCTAGTTGAGTTACTTTCCAATCTCCCTTATGACGATTAAAAGCCGAGATTGCAGCTTGTTTTCCTATACCTTTTCCATTATATTTTTTTAAAACAAAAAATTGTTCCATTTCAAATAGTGACTGATCAGCAGTTTTTTTCACAATAACAAAACCAAATAATATTTCTTCTGATTTAATAAAATAAGAAGTAAATCTATCGTCAGATATATACATATCAACTGATGCTTTCCTAAACAACCCATCTTTATTAACTTCAAAATTCAAATATAAACTAAACTATAATCATAAAACTCAAACATATTTTGCAGGACATGTTTCTCTTTTGGCAGCACTTCTTCAATATAAATATTCAAAATAGCTCATCCAGTCTTTTTATATTTCGGCCATTTATGATAATTGTTTTGTATTCACGAACCTGACATACCTTCCCCGACTACTTTAAATTTAAATCCTTTAAAACTTCTTTCAAACTGTCATCATACATATCCTTTAATCGTTCCATTTCTGCTTTGTCATTTTCACTCTGTTTTTCAAAATACTTTTGGGCAATCCCATCTAGGCCACTAAAATCAGCTTTAAATAAAAGCTCTTCATCCGATTCTGATGGTTTAATAAAATAAGCCAAAATGTCCTTACGCTCTTCTTGCGTATAAGGTGTTCTTGCTCAATCTCTGACGTACAGGCTATTAATGAAATAAGCAGAAACAGACAACATCCTTGAATTACCATTCGCACAATTTATCTTTAACTCCTCGCAATATTTCATGATACCGTTTGGTATTTGCGGCATCCATTTCCTTATGAATTACTCCAAATCTGGTCCGCCTGCATATAAATCTATATCTAATGAAGCATTTAACATTGATAGTTTCTCAATGATTATTGGTTTTGCTAGCTTCATGGAATCTATTCGTATTTCTTTTTGAAATTCGAGTTCCTTTCTGCCAAGTTTTTGAGGGTACTAGATTAATTCCCTCCAATAATTTCTCTAAATTAGTTGCGTTAGATGAAACTGATAAATACTGTTTCGTTAGCTCGAAGAATTGTTCTTCTATTTCCTTGCGTGCAACTTTCTTAAGTGTCTCAATCATCTTCGAACCTCCATAAAATATTGACCCACCGATTATTTTTATACCTACTATACTTTCAGATAAAAAATGAATATTATTCCAAGTAGTTTCAGTATACCAAATATAGAAATTTACAGCATAAAAAAGAGGCTCTCCAACTGCTTTGAGCAAAGCTCTTCAGAGTCTATCCTTAAGCAGAATGCTTATATAAAATGTTTCAGGAATTAAGTCTTGCCAAGCTCTGCTTGCAAGGCTTTTTCCTATTGTACAATCCACATCAGTCTAATCGATTCAAATTCATTTTCTTAATATTTCCTCTTAAATTCTTTAGATATTCTTTAGAAATATACCCGTAAATTCCTTAGATGTTTTCGATATTATTTCCCTAACAAAACAAATCGAGGAGGCCAATCATGTTTAGCGACACAATCTCGCAGCTGTTCGAGCAGCACGGCTATCTGATTTTTTATTTAGCCTTCTCTTTAGGCCCGTTTGGCGTTCCTGTCCCGAATGAAATAACGATACTCACAGGCGGCGTTTTAAGCAACACCGGTGCTCTAGATCCATGGATAACCTATATCTGCATTTTAAGCGGTCTATTAACCGCCATTACGCTCTCTTATTGTACAGGCCGAATTTTCGGGGTGAAGTTAATAAACAGATTTCAGCATAAGCGACATTTTCAGAGGGCGGAAGAGATTTTGAAGCAACGGGGAGATTGGGCCATGTGCATTGGCGTATTCATTCCAGTCGTGCGGTATATTCTCCCCCTATTCATCGGGCTAAGCGGTGTGAAATTCAGAAAGTTTGCCCTGCTTTCCTATCTCAGCGTTTTATTTTGGACCATTACCTTTTTTACAGCCGGAAAATACTTTGGCGTTCATCTGCTAGACTCGCTTCGTATATTCAGCTTCTAATTTGCTTCAAAACGTCATCAAGAAAATGAAATATTGGAGGAACATCCGTTGAACATCAAGGAATGTCTACTTTTTCTGCAGCGCTTTATTCAAAGCCCGAAAAGAGTCGGAAGTGTTATGCCCAGCTCTCGATTTCTGGCAACAAAGATGGTTAACTCTATGCCCTTGCACGGTGTCAAGGCAGTCGCTGAGCTTGGATCAGGTACAGGTGCCATCACACGCCTGATCAAGAAACGGTTAGCCGGATCTGCTAAAGTGCTGCTGTTTGAAATGGATGATAGGATGAGGAGCAATTTACAGTCGGAATATCCGGATTTTATCAGTCATCCAAACGCCTGTTATTTAGTTGAAGGGATAAAGCAAGAAGGCCTTGAGCAGTTGGACTGTATTATAAGCGGTTTGCCCTTTTTTAACTTTTCAAGCGAGCTGCGAGAAACGCTGCTTGATCAGACTACCCAAGCACTCAAACCAGGAGGAACCTTTATCGCCTTTCAATATTCCCTGCAAATGAAAAAACAATTTTCCAAGAAATTCATCATTGAAAAAATCGAATGGGTGCCCTTTAATTTCCCTCCAGCTTTTGTATACACATGCCGCAAGAGGGACACCCTTACATTAAAATAATTACTGCTAATTACTGCCCTACTGCCCTACTGCCCTTCTTCTTGGATAAAATCATTGATAAGGAGGTAAATCCGTTGAGCATTACCGAATGTCTGCTTTTTTTGCAAGGCTTTCTCAAAAATCCAAATCGAGTAGGAAGTGTTCTGCCCAGTTCGCGATTTCTAGCAGCCAAGCTGGTTCAGTCCATACCTTGGAACGAGGTAAAGGCAGTCGCTGAGCTAGGGTCAGGCACAGGCGCGGTCACACGCTTCATGAAGACACAGCTAATGGACTCTACTAAAGTATTATTGTTTGAAAGAGATAGGAAAATGAGAAATAAACTAAAAAAAGAGTACCCGAATTTCGTTGGCCATTCGAACGCTTGCTATTTGCTTAAGAAAATAAAACAAGAGGAAATCGAGCAGTTGGATTGTATCATTAGCGGATTGCCCTTTTTCAATTTTTCCAATGAAATGCGAGAAAGACTGCTTGATCAGATCATGAACTCACTTAAGCCCGGAGGAATCTTTGTTGCTTATCAGTATTCCCTACAAATGAAAAAGCATTTATCCGATAAATTTATTATTGAAAAAATCGAGTTTGTGCCATTCAATTTCCCTCCAGCCTTTGTATATACGTGTCGCAGGAAAGAAACGCTATAACTAAATAATGAAACCATTTTTGATCATACAGAACCAAAGAAGGAGCATCATGCCATGCCTACCGTGCTTGTTGTTGATGATGACTCGGAAATTAGAGATGTCATTCATGTATATTTGCGAAATGAAGGCTATCATGTCGTTGAAGCGGCAGACGGTCTGGAAGCCTTAAATGCCATAAAAACCTCCACCATCCAGCTTGTCATTTTGGATGTGATGATGCCTCACATGGATGGAATCAAAGCCTGCTTTAAAATCAGGGAAATATCGAACATTCCGATTATTATGCTGTCGGCCAAGGAAGAAGATATCGATAAAATTACAGGCCTTACTACAGGTGCTGATGATTACATGATCAAACCCTTTAATCCATTAGAGCTGCTTGCTCGCGTTAAAGCCCAACTGCGGCGACAATCACTCATTGGAAAAGAAGAATATGATTCGCTCATCCTTATTAAGGATCTTGTCATTGATAAGAGCAAGCATTCCGTAAAGCTGAAAGGAAACGATATTTCGTTGACCCCTCTGGAGTTTGCTATTCTGGCGCTGCTCGCAAGCCACCCTGGGCAAGTATTCGGCGCTGATAAAATTTACGAAAGTGTCTGGAAAGAGCCCTACGGATATTCAGATAATACGGTGATGGTCCATATTCGTAATTTACGAGAAAAATTGGAGGAGTTCCCAAGAGTGCCTCAATATATTAAAACCGTATGGGGAGTAGGCTATAAAATTGAATGAGAATGTCACAAAGCCAACACGCAAAAAAAAGATTCAGGTTCATATTTTGAGCAGAATAGCACTTAGTATAATCATATCCATTTGTATAAACAATCTTCTTATTATGCTTTTCTTGAAAATTAGTACAGTCATGGCATCGCCATGGTTTCACAATTTCTTTCCCTATCTGATTACCCCATTATTTATGTTTATATTTATTTTCACTTTTTTGATTTTGACAAGACGCCTCGTTAAAGATTTAATCAACTTGGAACATGGACTGCAAATTATTTCTGAAGGGGATTTGAGTTATCGGGTATCCGTTGCTCGCCAAGATGAGCTTGGACGGGTTGCCTATAATATCAATCGAATGACAGAACGCTTAGAGCAGCAAATCGTAAAAGAACGTGATTTGGAAAAATCCAAGATGGAGATGATCACAGGTATTTCACATGACTTGCGTACACCTCTGACAAGTATCATCGGCTATATCGAGCTTTTAAAATCCGAATCGTTTCAAGATAAGGATGAATATTCGCGCTTTGTTCAAAACACTTATAACAAAGCAATTCATTTGAAAAAGCTGCTGGATGATTTATTCGAATATACCCGGCTTAGCTCGATTGAGACTCGACTAAATTTAAAGATGATTGATGTACATCAACTGCTATATCAATTGCTTTTTGAATTTGAGCCTATTGCCCAAGAGAATGAAATCCATATCGACATACAAATCGGGGACACTCCCCTTCTGGCTCGCATAGACAGCGAAAAAATTGCCAGAGCCATTGATAATCTATTGATGAACGCTCTAAAATACTCCTTAAAGCCAGGAACCATCCGCATTAATATGAAATCGGATAAGAAGCATATTACGATTGAAATAGAAAATAAAGGGCAGCCCCTCACTCAGGAGCAGCAAAATAAACTCTTCGACCGCTTTTATAAAGTGGATTATTCCAGAAGCAGCGACGGCATACAATCTGGTTCCGGGCTCGGCCTTTCGATTGCCAGAAACATTATTGAGCTGCATGGAGGTACCTTAACACTCGATCATCAAACCAACATTTTCAGGTTTAAGCTGACTCTGCCTTTGGAAGGGGAATCATAGAATCAAAATAATTAAAATCCATTGCTATCATTAACTTAAGCCATTGTTAGTGGCCGCCCCCTTATATTAACCTGAGTACAGGCAATCACTATTTTGTAATTGGGGGGTTCACATGAGTCAGACGATCATTTATCCAGCACCGGAGGGTGCCATTGGTTCAGATAATTATCGCGTTCGCGTTCGGCCAATCGGAGGAGGGTGGCAAGAGCTGTTCGTGTACGAAGTCAAGGTGGATATGCATAACGTTCGGAAAGCTTCCATGGCTTATTTCGATATGGAGGGCACGGTTGAGGTAGAAATCGACTGCTGCTTCACGCCTATATACAGCGTCATCGTACGCCCTCTATCGACTGGCATTCAGGCTGAATATAGCAGCGATACCATTCGCTTCACATTGGATCGACCTGAAAAATTATCGATTGAGGTTAATGACGAACGCTTCCGCAATCTGCATTTATTCGCCGGTAAGCTTGAGCTTACAGCACCTAAGCCCGGTGATCCCGGTGTGCTCGTGCTGGAGAGCGCCGGAAAACCTCTTATTCACCGAACCGAGGATATTTTAAAATTAGCCGAAACCCCAACAGCCGAGACGGGTCACGCGCCCGATGTGATTTATTTTGCTCCCGGCATGCATTATTTGGAGGAAACGATATTCCGCATTCCTTCAGGCAAAACGGTTTATATTGCCGGGGGTGCCATCGTTGTCGGCTCGCTCGTCTGCGAGCATGTTGAGAATGTAACCATTAGAGGAAGAGGCATCTTGTACCTGTCCGATTTCCATCGCTATTCAGCTTTCCGTGGCGTACGTATTGTATTCTCGCAAAAGATTCAGGTTGAGGGGCTTATTTTGCTCGATCCGCCCCATTACAGCATCTATATTGGGAATTCCTCTCATATAAGCATTAGCAACTTCAAATCCTTCAGCACAAGAGGCTGGTCGGATGGCATTGATATGATGGCTAGCTCCGATATAGACATTGATGATGTTTTTCTGCGGACATCGGATGATTGCATCGCCGTTTATGGCACTCGCTGGGATTATATAGGAGATACGCGCCGCGTGCGTGTCCGCAATTCAGTGCTGTGGGCGGACGTCGCTCACCCGCTAATGATCGGTACCCATGGCGATCACCATCATGATGGAGATACGATTGAGCATATCACCTTTGAGAATCTCGACATCCTTGAGCATCACGAGCCCCAAGAAAATTACTGGGGAGCACTAGCTATTAATGCTGGGGATAAAAATACAGTTCGCCATGTGCTGTACGATAATATCCGTGTCGAGCCATTCGAGCAAGGCCAGCTGATTGATATACGGGTCGTTCACAATGCTGATTATAATCCTGTACCCGGCAACCGTATCGAAAATATTACGTTCCGCAATGTCGCTTACAGTGGAGACAATAGCAATCCCAACCGGATTTACGGATTCGATGAAGAAAGGCCTGTCGAAAATATTACTTTTGTTAATCTCCGCATCAATAACCAATGGATTAGCGATGCTTCTGAGGGTCATTTTCAAATCAATGCATTTGCCAAAAACATCACGTTTTTGTCCCATTAATTTGAAACAGCCCCTTCGTCACCGAATGACGGAAGGGGCTGTTTTTGCGCTATATTCCGCTGCCTACGCTGTCTGCCGCTATCGCCGTTGATTAGCTAAATTCTCGCTTGGCAGAAGCGGAACTGAAGAAAGCTTATACTCGGCTAAATCGCCACTTCTGGGAGGGACCTCCATTGTCCGTCCATATGCAAAGGGGGATAAAAATAATTGCCCAGCATCTGCTTGGCCGCCGTCAATTTCCCAGCGTTTACCCAGGCGCTGTCATCCTTTAAAAGATCCGCTGTCGCTGCAAAGCGGTAGCCTGTCAATCCCGCCAGCAGTTGGTTTTCATCGCCGCCTACTGGCGTATTTACTGTACTGGACCAAGCATCCAATATTTGCTGCGCTTTCAATTTTGCCTGATTCGCTTCCGCAGCATTGCTGGACACCTTCCATATAACAGCTTGAACAAGCGCTGCCTCTGAATCGTTGAACAACTGGCTGTTGCCTGCGTTCAATTCAGGATGGCCTCCCCATCTTGCCGGTGCCGGGACCGGATTAGGCGTATAGGAGGCAGAAGCGAATGAAGATGATTTCCCGGCATTCCATGCCTCTATCCACGGGCTCACCCCAGCCGCCACCCTTTGCTTGGCACGATCAAAGTCATCCTTCGAATACAAAATTCCTTCATGAGTAAATGCAGATGCCAAATCGGCTGCTTCTGCGGTTAATTGCAGCTTCCGATCGAGCAGTGCATGGGTGCCGCCTGTTCTTAACGCCATAACGGCTTCCTGCTCGCGGACAACCAGGCTCGCCAGCGCTGACAGCACAATGGCAGCTGCCGTATCGACCTCTTCCTGCGTCGCTTCAGCTGATGCCAGCAGCGGCTCAGCGGCAGCGACGACTATATTCAAATGCGCTATGCTTTCGGGTGTATACACGCTGTCCACAACGGAAGAGGCTTGATTAAGCGCCGCTTCGAGCTCCGAAATATCCACTACCACCTGCTGCCCTATCAGCTTTAAACTCTCCAGAGCTGTGAGCAAAGCGTCAGAAGCAGCGTCAATCTCAGCTTGGGAGGCATCCGCAGCGACTGCTGCCGCTTGTGTTCTTTTCTCCTGCATCGCCGCTATGCTCTCTTCGGTGTAAAGCTCCGTATCAACAGCGAGCGATTCCGCCAGCAATAGCGAAAGCAGCGTACGATCCTTCACCTTTTGATAATACTCAATCTCGGCTACATTCGAGTTATTAGCTGCTGCGTAATAGCGCAGATAACGGAAAGACCGCTCCTCCGTAATCGGCACCGAATGCCATTCAGCCTTGCTGACACCGCTGATTGTATGAAGATTAATCCAATTCGCATCATCATTGGAGCCTTGGAAAATGGCCCCGTTTACCCGCGCAATATGTGTACTTCGCGGATAAAAGCGAATGCTGCCCATGCTTTCTTCCTTTCCTTGGCCCAAATCAATGCGAATCCAGCTCGGATTATTTTTGGTATCGGTAAAGGTTGCCAGGCTGCCGTCGAAGGCTCTCCAGCCATTCTCGGCTGCTCCTGCCGAATTATCCCAAGAAACGGTAGAGGCAGCCACCATAGAAGCGGCAATATTAATTTTCTCCGCAGCGATGGTCGTTAAGGCCACAAGCGTTAATTCGGCCTGGGCAAGCTGGGCCGCCAGCTGTTTTTTGTCAGCGTCCGGCTGCTTCAGCTCCTCCTCAATCAGGCTCACCGTCTTCATGTAACGGTAATAGCTGCCTTTGGTATACAAGGCTGGCGGCAAAATATGATATCCAACCTTCAAATCCAGCTTTTGACTGACGATATAGAAACCATTGCTTGCCTGGAAGACAACCGAATAATTTCCTGCATCCACCTGACCCGGCGTCCACGAGAAAAGGCCGGTTGCCGGATCAAACACTGCGCCTGCCGGTAAATGGGTGGCACTCAGCACAATTGCCTCGCCCGTCGGATCGGATGCGACGACATGGTACGTGTAGGCCTGCGTTGCGGTCAGCGCTGCTTCCGTATCCATTGCAATAATCGGCTGCCCTTTTACGATAAGCCTTGTTGTAATGGAAGAGGTTTTTCCGCCTGCTGAAGCGGTAAGCATTACCTCATGTATGCCGCCCTGCACCTTGGCAGGAACCCACGCAAACTTGCCATTTTCCATATTGAAGGTGGCACCGGCAGGCAAATTTTCAACTCCCAGCTCAACATCTTCCATGCCTCTCGTCTCATGAACCTGAAAGGCGATAGACTGGCCTGCAATAATGGTCTTATCTCCTATTGGAGCAAGAACGGGCACACCCTCCAAATAATCCAGCCCTTCCATGGCCGTGAGCAGCACAGCTGCGGTTTCATCCAGTTCCTCCTGCGTGGCATTGGGATTGTCGGCTGCAGCTTGGGCGACAGGTACAGCGTCTGCCAGAGCAGCCAAGCTTTCAGACGTATAAAGCTCATCATTTAAACGAGCCGCTTCATTCAGCAAATAAGCGAGCAGCGTCATATCCTTGCCAATCTCTAATAGTTCAATCTCCGCATAGTTGGAATACCCCGCGTGATTGTCATAGATTCGCAAATAACGGAATGCCGTTGAATCATTATTGATACCCGAATAAAATTTATATTCCGAGGCACCTGTAAAGACAAGAAGATCGGTCCAATTCATGCCGTCCTGCGATCCTTGAACGATGCTGCTGTTCACCCGGTTCACATAATTCGTTCTGCCATGATAACGGACCGTGTCTACCACCTTCTCATTGCCTTCCCCAAAATCCACATCGATCCAGCTTTCCGCCAGCCTCGCATTGCTAAAGGTGTCCAAGCTGCCATCAAAGGCATACCATCCGTTCTGGGCCTCGGATATATGATCGTTCCCGTAGCCTTTCGTGGAAGCTTTCACCATGGAGGACACCAAAGGAATTTTCGTCAGCAGCGTCCTGAACGAAACCAGCTCTTTTTTCGCCGCATAGATTTCATGAATGAGCTGTTCTTCGTCAAAGTCGGGCTTGGTCATTTCAGCTTTGATGCGGTCCAGTTCTTTATGGAACAAATAAAAGCTGGCCCGTGTATAATCTTTAGCTGGCAGCCCCTCCGCTTCGGCAAGGACGAGCGCTAGGCCATCCGCATAAGCAGAAACAGCGGCAGAGAATGGACTAGCAGACCCGTCACCATAAATAGCTAAAACCTTATAGTGCACACTGCCATATTTTAAGCTAGCTTCCTTGTAGGACGTCTGCCTCGTACCCGCAGCAACAACGGTCCAAGGCGAGCCATCTTCCAATTCCAGCGTACCTGCTTTGAATGCAGGATTGATGGCGCTCGCAGCCGCATCATTCGTCCGGTACAGCTGGAAGAAGGCTGCCTGCTTCGGTTTGTTCCAATAGACAGTGACCTGGTCTTTGGCTTTCATGATATAAGGAGCGACCGTATCACTCTGTATTTCCTCCACCGTCACCTCGCTGAATTGCGCTTGCTCAGCCGAGACAACGCCTGTATAGACGGCGTACGCAAACGGCGTAAACATTTTGCGGACAAATTCCCAAGCTTCCCCGTCCTTGGATACAAATGCAGAAACGGACTGCGAAGCATAGTCGCGAACCAGCTTAATGTAAGGATAATCAGCTGCCTGATAGCCTTGCAGGCCGGCATTTAACGGACTTGCTTTTAAATTTGACCATTGATGCTGGGAATTTCGGGTACGGTTTTGCAGGACAAGCTTTCCGCTTGCATCTGCTCCAAAATATATATAGCGCGTATTGGAAGCAAGAGCTTCACGGAGCATGATTCCACTTGCGCTGCCTGCATGGCTGTCCATCCGCGCACTTGTCGCGAAGCTGCCAGCCGCTGCTTGATTGACGAAATGCAAGGAGTCATGGATAGCTCTCCCGTCAGGCTTATAATCATCGCCATCACCCAGACCCGAGCCATTCGCAGACGCTATAGCGATAGAATCGCCATTAACCGCTGCCGTTCCTGTTGTGCTGCTGCCCAGTTGATCATCGCGCCATACCGTTTCAGCAACGATGGATACGGGTGCAGCTAATACGACTTTAGCACGATAGGAATCCCAGCCTGCTCCGTTGTCATTTACGGCCGCTACCTTGTAATAGTATGTGCTGCCGTTCTGGGCAGTCGTATCCTTGTAGGCATTTCCGGTCACGCCCGATGCAATAACCTCATAGCTGCCATTTTCTGATTCCGAGCGTGTAATCGTATAGGATTGCCCGCCGGATGTTGTTTTCCAGCTCACTTCTGCATAACCATTTCCGGCGAGCGCATTAGCAAAATCAACATGCAGCGGCTTAGGAGCCAGCTCAGCTGCAGCCGTTAGCTTCAGCACCATGGCAGATTTATGGGCAACTGTCACTTTTCCATTAACAATAGGAACAGACTGTCCCGACACTAAATCGAGTACCGTATGGCCTTGATAATCAGCAGGCATCTCGACCTCAAAGGTTTGTTGATTGCCGAAATCGTCGCGAGTCGTGTTAAAAATCATAAAATAGCTGCCGTATCTGGCCGTCAATAAATCAGGATAACCGGAATAGGCGTGATCCACTTCAAAATTGTCCCTTACCACTGTGCCTACGCCTGGCTGATAAGTTACTGGCGCAATTTCGCCGGCGAGCGCCTGTGGCGCACCGCTTACATTGGTCATCTGATCTGACATAAAGTCGACATCGACATTATCCAACCGAAGATAATAATCCTCATACTGAAACTTGCCATTCGTTGCCACCTGCACAATATTATCATGGTCCGCATTCATAACATGAAGGCGTCCATTGCCTGCAAAACCGCGGTTGCGTTCATTTAATGCGCCGAATATCGTCGTGTCCCCGTCTTTCAACGAGAGGAATAAATTATCCAAATCTACCCAAGCAAACTGCTCATAATCGCCCGGATCTACACCAAGCTCAGCAATTTCCTGCTCCGTATAATAATCAAAATCTGTCTGAGGGTGAACAACCCCAGCTATTGCGCTGTCAAAACGGTCATATTGTGCCCGGTCAGCGGTCACATAGCGGTACGTATCTGCAACCTGATAGTCCACTTTATTTTTAATCGCAGCAAAATGATTGAACAGCTGGTGATCGGCCAGCTGCTGCTGTACATATCCGACAGCCTCCTTCGCATATTGCCATGTTGCCTCCCATTCTGGCCCCGTATAGTTCTGCTCATTTCGTACCATATATTTCTCCAATGAGGCGTATAACAGCGCTTTGCCTTCCGACTGCCTCGTCGCATAGCCATACACACCGGGCAGTCCTGGATTTCGTTCGTCCGTTACCTGCTCCATTCTCATAATGCGTTTTCCGTCGTCATCCAGACTTGTATACCTCGTATAACCACGGGCATGGAGATTTTTTAAAGCCAGCTTCAAAATCTCATCATTCAATTGCTCGTCGCCTGCATGCTCTGCTGTTTTGAAGACGTATTCCGGCAAATAGTTGGCTGCCTCGCCATAATTGGCGACATAATTATTTTCCCTGGTGAGACCCGCTTCAGAAATGCCCGTAAAATGCTCGCCAAGCGGCAGCCGCCTTACCACCTTGCCATTCGCATCCAGCTTGCTTTGCGCCAGTCCTTTCCCGACTATTTGCACAAAATCGTCTGTAAACTGTGCCGTTGCATCATGATAGAACAAGGAATGGTACAAATCCAGCTCCTCGCCGCTCGGGCCTACAAGCACCTCTTCGCCCAAAAAGGGTCTCGCTCCAAGCGCCTCCAGCAAGATTTGATGGCTGCGCTCCTTCCCTTCATAGAAGGAAGAGCCTACCAGCCGCAGTCCCTCATGAGCCTCCCAGGCCCCTTCGTACGTATAGAGAATTTGATTATAAATATTGGACAGCCTTGCACGCGCAAAATCAAAATTGGCCTTCAGCACCCGCTCCCATGCTTCACGCCTCGTCAATTGCCCGCCCTCCCCATCCACGTCGGCAAGGGAAAATGGTCCTTCAATCGTACCGGTAACGAATGGCTGATCCAAAAAAGCCTCATATGCGGCGTCACCGTAAACGCCGTCATCGTGAATAAAGTTCTCGACAATGTACAGCGCCTCGCCCAACGCGCCATAATAGCCGCCCCAGTCGCCTTGATGCCCGCCTCGCAATACGAGTCTCGTATCTCCGTAATAGTCCTTTACATGATTATCAATCGTTTTGAAAATACGCTCCAGCGCCGCTTTTTTGAGTGCTGCCGTATTAGTAGGCGACCAATCATAATGCAGCGAATTCGCATAAAATCTTAATTCGTCCTGATAACGGACAATCGACAGCTTGCCGGCAGCGCTATTGTCCATTCTCGCTGAATAGCTGTTGAATAAATCGATTTGCCCCTGCGTATAGCCGCTAAGCAGCGCCTGCTTCTCCGCCTCCGTCTTATCGGGAAGCAGAATGGATGCTGCTTGCTGCGTTAATTTCTCGCCTTGCTGTTCTCCTTCGACATTCAAGTAGGCCTGCGTATGGGTATACGCATTATAGTAGCCCCTTGAAATCGCTTCCATTTTTCCGCTGGTGTTTAACGTTTTAATGGTAATCTCAACCTTGCTTCGGCCGAAGGTGCTCTCTAGAGGAAGCATCGTCGTATTGTAATAGAAGCGATTAGGAAGGGATCTGCTCATGCCCATGTTAATCGCTTCGTAGTCTCCTTTTCTTAAGTAGCCGATTTGCTCTCCATTTAAATTGATTACGCTTACATAATTCGAGACGTCATCTCCGGAAAACTTCACTGTTAAATAGTTTTGCTCGGCAGGGTCAACCTCCATAGTAAAAGTCAAATCACCGCCCTGGCCTTCCAACGGCGCTCTTGGGTTTGATACCCGTGCAGATTCGCCTAATAGACCGACGATCGAGCTTGTAAAAGCACCTGAAAAACGATGGGCGTTTTCAGACGCCGCTTGGCCAAAAATCAGTTTATCAGTATAGGCATCCGAAGCCTCCTGGATCACTGGCGGACTTTCGGCATGCACGACCGAGGCTTGCAGCGGTACGGCCAACTGGAACAGCAAAGCAGCGGCTAGACAAACGGCTGCCACTCTTGAAAAGGATGGAACGCAATACCATTGCGGCTTTGAACTCCTGCGATTGAAAAGGTTCATTTTCTTCCTCCTTCATTGTTCAATATAAGTTGTTTCCGAAACGATAGATATGAATCAGTTACGGGCCTGTTATGAGATGTAATGGAGAAGTGATAGTTGGAAGCTGGGACATCAACCTAAGTTAATGTCCCAGCTTTCCCTTACTTATTTACCGCCTGCATCCAAATAAGCCTGCACTTGCTTGAGCACTTCCGCACGTACCGTCTCTAGTCCGGAATCGCGCATTTGTTTGTTTAAGCTTTGGGCCATTTCCAGCCAGTTTTTCTCGTATCCTACCTTGAGAATTTGCTCGACCTCATCAAATTTAGGCTTGATTTTGGCAAGCTCTGTCGCCACCGGCTTGGAATCGAAGATAAAGCCCGAAAGCGCAATTTGGAAGTAGTTTTTGTTATCCAGCGCATACTGCAAATAGTTCATCGTAGCCGGGTCCTGATCCGAGTTCAGCCTCGACAAGCTCGGATTCCAGGTAAGCTCATACGGCTGGAACTGGTATTTCGTCGTATTTGCCGTTGTTTTGTAGCCATTGTCGCCATCGGCTACCCAGTGCTCGCCCTCAATGCCAAGCTCGAATAAATCATGGTTGGCCTTGCTGCTGAACAGCCAATCAAAAAACTTCATCGTGCGATCAATATTTTTCGAGCTTGCCGGAATAACGACGCTGTTGTTCGCGCGGAAATCCGTACGAATCGCACCTGGCTTCATATTGCGAACATCGTCGCTCTCATACACGAACGGCTCGATATCCAGCCCTGTGCCGTATGCCTCTTGCAGCTTTTGCCGATCTCTTGAAATGCCGCCAATCGTGCCTTCTCCAGCGCCGCCCTTATCTGAGACGACACCCGTTGCTGGAGCTAGAGCATCCTTGTTAATGTACTTGCTCCAGTCCACTCGCTTCTGGAAGTGGCCGTAAATCGAAGCATGCGTATTGAACGGCGCAGGGAAGCTCGCAAATTCCGAATCCGGATCACCCAATGTTGCGGCGCCGATTACCTTCTTGCCATCCTCCGACAAAGCGACGCTGAAAGGGATGCCTCCGGTAAAGGAATCACTTCCAATCGCAGCTAGGCGAATATCGGTCCGCCCATTCTCGGATGGCGTGAACAGCTTATGAAAGCCTCGGCCTCCCAAGGCGAGTGGCGTATAGTCCGGCTTCTTTTCTTGAACCTGCTGAAGATAAACTTCTAATTCCTCCAACGTCGTGACCTTGCCGAGACCCAATTCCTCGCGAATATCTTTGCGGATACTGATGACGTTAAGATCGGTATAGTAGTACGTAAGCGGAATCGTATAAAGATGGCCATTAATTTTGTTGGCTTCAACAAACTCCGCAGGGAATGCCGCTTTCAGTCCAGGATATTCATCATTGTTAAAATATTGATCAAGCTCTGCATAATAGCCCAGGCTGACATGATTGTACAAATTCATCCACCCCGCATCGAACATGACGTCAACGGCTTCGCCTGTCGACATCTTCAATTGCATTTTTTGCCGATGATCCTGAGGCGTATTGTATTCGAATTCAAGCTTCGTGTTGATTGAATCCTTGCTCACTTCCTCGAACCTTGCGAGAACCTTGTCTAAATCCGCAGGCTTATCGCCAAATAGCATAAACTTCAAGGTCACCGGATCAAGTGCTGCCGCATCTGGGCTGCTCGTCCCTGCCGCCTCACTGCTGCTTGGAGAAGACTGCCCACCCGTATTGCCGTTATTACCATTATTGCCGGTGTTTCCACTGCATGCCGCCATTAAAAATAGCACCATAACCAGCGTTGCCGCGATAAACATTTTTGCTTTCATTGTTCTTCCTCCCTTTTTTGTGCTGCTGAATCTATCTGCATCTATCTAAAATCATCCTGCGATGAGATTAGCCTTTAACTGAGCCAACGAGCAGCCCTTTTACAAAATATTTTTGCAAAAACGGATAGAGGAATATGATCGGACCGATGGTCACGACTGTCGTTGCGAGCCTTGAGGTCAAGGTCGGGACAATATAGCCCGGAGCCGTTACGCCTGAAGCAAGATTGTTGGCAAATGCCGCATTATCCAAAATCCGTTTGATCAAATATTGCAGCGGAAACAAATCTTCATTTGAGATGTAAAGCATCGCCTCAAACCATTTGTTCCAAAAGGCAAGTGCATAGAAAAGGCTGATCGTCGCAATAGCCGGCAAGGAGATCGGAATCATAATGCGGAACATAATATAAACATCATTGGCCCCGTCAATTTTGGCCGATTCGCCAATCGATTCATCAATGGAATTGAAGAAATTACGCATGAGGAACATATTCCATGGGTTAATAAGGGCGGGAATAATCAGCACCCAGATCGTATCCTTAAGCCCTAAATATTTGGAAATCAGCAGGTATGTAGCTACCAGACCGCCATGAAAAAGCATCGTAAAAAAGACATAAAAGTTAATCGAATTCCGATATCTGAGCGATTTAACAGACAGCGGATAAGCTAGCGCACAGGTCACAATCATCGCTAATACCGTTCCGACGACCGTCACAAAAATCGTAACGCCATAGGATTTATAAATGGTGCTGTCCTTAAGCAGGAGCTTATAAGCTTCCAGGGAAAATTCCTTAGGAAGCAGCGTAAATCCGTTTCTAATGATGGAGCCCTCCGTGGATAATGAACCGCTAATGACGGTCATAAACGGAATCAGGCATACGAGAGCAAACACCGTAATTCCGACATACATGAGCGATAGGAGCAGCCGGTCTCCAGCGCTTTCTTTTATCATGCTACGCCACACCTTTACTGATAGTTTTATTAGAAGAGCGCCGAATCAGGCGAAAATTTCCGTGCCAATTGGTTTACCGTTACGACCAGCACGAAGCCAACGATGGATTGAATGAGGCCGACGGAGGCAGCCATGCTCACATTGCCCAAATCCACCAGCGCCCGATACACATAGGTGTCGATGACGTCGGTTGTCGGATAGAGCAGCGCATTTTTTCCTACAATCGCATAAATCATGCCGAAATCCCCGTAGAAAATGTTCCCCATGGCAAGCAGCAGCAGCAGCATAACCGTTGGCTTCACCATCGGCAGCGTAATATGGCGGATCTTTCCCCAGCGCGTGGCGCCGTCCATGGAAGCCGCTTCATAAATTTCCGGATTAATGCCCGATATCGTCGCCAGATACACGATGGAGCCAAAGCCTGCGGCATGCCACAGCTTGATGATGACGAGAATAAGCGGCCAATACGCAGCCGTGTTATAGAAGGCAAAGCCTTCTAAGCCAAAATCCCTCAGAATTTGATTAATCAGCCCCTCTTTGTACAAAAGGAACGAGGTAGCAAAGGTCGCGACCACCGTCCAGGACAAAAAGTTCGGCAGGGTCACAATCGTTTGGGCGATCCGTTTAAAATATTTCCCCTTCAGCTCCGAGAAGATGATGGCGATGATTAATGAAGCAAGCGTGCCGAAGCCGATAAATAGGAAATTTAGAAACAGCGTATTAAAGACAACACGATATACGTCGCTGGATTCCAGAAAAAACTGAAAGTTTTTAAAGCCAACGAATTCGCTTTTCAAAATGCCCTTTACCGGATTGTAATTTTGAAAGGCAATGACTATCCCGAACATCGGCAAATAGGAAAAGACAAACAGCAGCAGAATGCCGGGCAGTGTTAACAAATACAGCAAGTGATTTTTGCGAATCTCCTTAAAAAAAGAGGGCTTCTTGTTCAGTGTGATTTGCTTTATTGCTTGGTCTTGACGCGCTATGGAATTTTCCATGCTGAACCTCCTTTATCTGATTATTGACTATAGAAGTTGAACGATTAATTAGCATGAGGACGCTGGTCGTCACTGCGAGAAAGGTTGGACTTCCGGCCGCTGTTGTTTTCTGATTTCTTGATTTTATTCCTTGTTTAGGTTGAAATAAGAAAACAAAGGATGATGCTTACGAAGCTGCGTTCTTACAGAACGCTTTAGGCGGACGCTAAGCTGATGCTTGCGAAGTGGCTTTCCTACGGAAAGCTGTGGCTCTCTCCAGTTCCAACCTTTCTCTCCGATTCTCCCTTGCCCCATCGCTTGATTTCGTTCAACTTATATAAGCTCCAACTGGCTCCTTTATTATTTCGTTTCGGGCTGTTTGAGGCTAGAATTCAATCTAGGGAAAACCATGTTTATTACCATTTTTGGACTATCTAATCTCACTTTTTCTATCTAAAACGCACAAAAAAGGGCCGCCCCCGCCGTCATGAAATGACTTTGTGGGCTAGCCCTTATCTAGTGGCCTCCGCTATCGATATAAGCCTGTACCTGTTTTATAAACTCTGCCCGGATCTTCTCCAGTCCCAGCCTGCGAAGCTCGGCATTCAGCTTGCTTGCCTCTGCTCGCCAGTTCGGCTCAAGTCCGGCCTGCGTAATGAGATTAAAAGCATCAAAGCGCGGCTGCACTTTTGCGATTTCAATTTTCACCGGCTCGGGATTAAAGGTAAAGCCGCTTAAGGCTACCCGATAATAAGAATCCTCGCTCGCCTGATATTGCAAATATTGCAGCGTCTGCTCGTCATGATCAGCATTCAGCCGGGACAATAACGGATTAAGCGTCAATTCGTAGGCGGGAAACAAATAATCCTTCGCATAAGGCGTCATCTCATACATATGGTCGCCCTTCTGGTTCCAGTGCAGCCCTTCAATACCTAGCTCGAATAGATCATGATTGGCCTCACTCTCGTACAGCCAATTTATAAATTCCATCGACTCCTCCTTATGCCTGGAAAAGATCGGGATGACGATATTATTCCACGCTTTATAGGAGGTTCCTATCGCCTTCGGCTGCATCGTGCGGGCCGCATCATTATAAACAAAAACCTCTAGATCCGCTCCCGGCACGGCTGCTTTCAGCCGCTGCTTGATTTTTGAAATGCCGCTTATGGCCCCTTCTCCCGCAGCCGCTTTCCCCGTAACGACCAGATCCTCTACATTGCTCAGCACATCCCTCGGAATGAAACGGCTGAATTCCACCCTCTTATCATTGTGGCTGTAGAAATAATCGGATTGATTAAACGGCGCAGGCAGCTTGGCGTAGTCCGTTTCTGGATCCCCTATTGTTGTTGCGCCTAGAACCTGCTTGCCGTCGTCAGACAAAACTAAATTAAATTCGACGCCCGTCCCATAAATAACATAAGGCACCGCTCGAAATCGGGTTTGCTTATCGTTAAAATTATAAAACATATCAAAAAAGCCGCGATTGCCAATTCCGAACGGAATGATTTCCGGATTGTTTTGCTCAACCTTTTCCAAAAAGACTTGGAACTGTTCCATATTTTGAATAGGAGGCAGCCCATATTTCTCGCGTAAATCCTTCCGAATGAAAATCGTGCCAAAATCCGCATAATTGCTCGTCAAAGGTATCGTATACAGACGGCCATTGATCCGATTAGCATCCAAAACCGCTTGCGGGAACGCCTGCTTCAAGCCCGGGTACTTCTCATTCTGAAAATAATCATCCAAGGGCTGGTAGTAGCCTTGTCCAATGTTTTGCTCCAAATTCATCCACGACGCATCGAACAGCATATCTATCTGCTCGCCTGCAGCCATTTTCAATTTCATTTTCTGATTGTAGGTATCGGCCATGTCCCATGAAATGTCCAGCTTGATGTGAAGGGTATCTTTCGTTAAACGCTCGAATTCCGCCAAAATTTTGTCCATATCGGCTGGCTCGCTTCCAAAGAACATCACCTTTAAGGTGACAGGATCACTCGCTTCCTCTCCTTGCTTTGTCGCCGCACTCTTTAAGCTTTTGGCAGAGCTTCCTTGGCAGCCCGCTGCAAGAAGAAGACAGGCCAACACGAGTATAAGACCTGATCTATAATTGGATAAGTGACTTGCCATCACGACTAATCCCCCCATTCCATGCGAAATAAATAGCTGCATCAGCCCTCTTGCGTTTGGATATCCTTCAATTTATCGATTAATTGGTATTCCTTGCGAAAATGAATCGGCGACTTTCCGGTATACTTTTTAAACGCCGCATAAAAATGATTTTTACTAGTCAAACCGATCATTTCACATATCGTTCCTGCCAAATGATCCGTTTCCAGTAACAGCTGCTTCGCCTTCTCAAAACGATAATCGGTCACATATTGGGTAATGGATTTGCCTGTGTGATCTTTAAATATTTTGCGGGCATAATTGGTAGATAAGCCTACTTGCTCCGCCAATCCCTCCACCGACAAATTCGGATTCGTGTATTCCTGTTGAATGAGATCCGTTATGATCAAAACGACCTTCACGTTTTTTTGCGATGAATTTTGATCTCTCCGCTCCATGATTTGCTCGCATACCGCCTGAAACTCCACTTCCATTTGTTCAATCGTTTCTTGCTTTCTTATTTTCTCAGGCAGGGCAGAGATGCCATTGTACATTAAATCCTCTTCATTCAGCATGCCTTTGAAAATTCGGATCATGCTTCCGCAAAGCTGGGACAGGAAAAACATAATTTCATCATACGGATAACCTTTTAATTCTTGAAAAAAATCGCCAATCGCCTGCTCGAGCTTCTCCCGCTCTCCCATCTTCAGGCTATCCGTTATCGCTTTCTCGAAAGCGATTGGGTATTCATGCTCCTGCTGCTCATTAGCGCGAATATCCTCTGATGTGATGAAAGCATGATGACCGTAAATCAAACGATAACGAGACGCATGGTAGGTCAAATTCCAGGAATGCGGAATTTCTTCTATCGTATGAACGACGCTGCCAACCGCAGCCGTCACACTGATTTTCAAATAAGAGGAAATGCTAGCCTGAACATCCTGAATCATTTTCAAAATAGCCTGCTGCGTAATCTCGCTCTCGGCTGACCAATGCAGCAGCATAACGATGCCATCATCCTGATCGTCAAACACGGCCGCTTGAAGCTGGCCTGCAATAATTTCCTCGGCAATATTCGCCGCAGCATATTTTATTAAGGACACATCCATTAAATCCATTCGTCCAAAATGCTGCTCGTAATTATCCAAGCGCAGCATGCAAACTTGAAATTGGTCGCCCTTAAACCGAATGCCCAGCTCTGACAGCTGCTTGTCATGTACATGCGGAACGTACCCGCCTTTCACGACGAAGGTCAGCAGCTCCTTTCTTCTCGCAGGCTTATAACCCGAAATATTATGCTGTAAATCGCTCACTTTGCTTTCCAAATGTTGAAAGGACTTTGTTAAAAACTCATATTCATTAAGCTGTGCGCCCTCACGCAGCTCTCCGAGAGAGGAGCCCATTCGTTTAATCAGCCGATGTATCGGGGTGTAGATTAAGCGAATGGAGAACAGCACCGTCAGCGCCGCAATCGCGATAAAAATAAAGGTCAGCCACACAATAAATTGCTTTAATTTATCTACCTTCGTGAGCAGGCTGTTTATTTCTGCCATGCCAATGAAGCTCCAGCCCAAAGAATCCGCTTTCATATATGAAATCAGATAGCTTTTGCCATCAATCTCTTCCCGCAATTCGCCTTTGCCGAACTTCGATTGAATCACTTTCTTAATATGCGCCTCGCTCCCCCAATTTTGGTTGATTAGACTCGGATCAGAATGAGAGATAACGGTTCCTTCTTCATTAATGATCATCGATTGAAGGGATTCATTGCCGATGCCCTTGGTGACTAGATTTTGCAGCGTCTGCTGGTCCAGATTTACAACAAACGTACTGTCCACGATTTCTTTGGTCGCATATTTGGAATAAACGAGCGAGATCAGGTTTTTGTCTATTTTCAGATCCGATTTTAAGGCGGTCAAATGGCGCGGTATAAAAATGCCCAGCTTGGACGTATTCGTATTTTTAATGATTTGGGTCATATCTTGATCATAAAAATCGTCTACGGTTTGCAGCATCGTCTCCGATGAGAAAACGGCATCATTTTCAAAATTATAAATATATATCGATTCAATTAAGGGGTTGGCCGCTTTTAAATCAATTAAATATTGATTAATTCGGTAGCTGTCCAAAACGGAAAACTGTTCCCCGTACAACCCATTAATGATATGCTCATTGCCAATATAGACGGATGAAAAATAATTATAGGTCGATGAAAGCAGCACATTCGCCGTATTAAAGGATTGATTGTTCATCGTCTCCACCGAGTCGAAAATATCATCGGTCAAATTCCCGGTCACTTTATCGACGACAAGAAATGAAAAAATACCGATTAATATAAAACTGACGATTAAATAAGAGAAGATCATTTTTAACAACAACTTGCGCTGCTGCACGAATTGCTTAATACCCCACATTGATTTCTTGCCCCCCTGCTTGCTCGATTCCAAAACTACGAATAATAATGATGATATCATGCACAGATAAGAGAAGGAACAAGTAGAGGGATGATCTTGAGGCCAGATCAGCCATGAATTTTAAAGAAAACTATGCAGGATGATGATATTGGCTGAATTAGTACTGCGTTATACAAGCTTATGCTTGTGAACTCTATTAACCATTTCTGAAGATGCAAACATAATGCTAAACAGGATCAGCAAAATAATGGGTACCATGAACATACCGAATTGGCTTGCAATGATCCCCATTAATAATGGAATCAGAGTTGAACCCGTATAAGCGCTTGCCATTTCAAGTCCAATTACACTCGGAGAAGCTTTTTCCCCAAATCGTTCCGGTGTTGCATGAACAATACTAGGATAGATGGGTGCGCCACCTAGCCCTACTACAAACAAAGCTCCTGCAGCAACCACATATGGAACCGGTAAAATAAGAACCAGCAGTCCCGCACAGCCAATTAACCCACCGTATCTTATAAGGCTTTTACTTGATACATAAGTCGAGAGAAATCCTGAAAAGATACGTCCTATTATGATGCCAATATAAAATAAGGAGGACAGAGCCGCTGCTTTCCCAGGAGAAATCCCTTTACTAGCTATAAAAAAGGACGCCATCCACAGACCTGCGGCTGTTTCCGATCCATTGTAACAAAGCATCGAAACCATGGACATTTTAACACCACGGATTCGCAAAGCCTCTCTGTTACTGACTGCTTTCTTCTCAGCGTCAATTCCTGGCTTTTTATTATCCAATATTCTCCACAAAGGCAGTGATGCCAATAATATTACCACTATAACAGTAAGTAATATCGCTATCGTAACGTATCCTGCACGCCAGTCACTTCCATTATCAAGCGAAAATGACATAACAATAGGTCCCGACATGGCTCCAACTCCCCAGAAGCAATGCAGCCAGCTCATATGCTTGGCTTTGAAATGCAGCGCTACATAGTTACTTAATGCTGCATCTACAGAACCGGCGCCTAATCCCAAAGGAATCGCAAGGAAGATAAAGAATAAAAACTCGTTTGATAAAGAAAATCCAAATAAGGCGATCGTTGTGGATAGGATGCTGAATAAAGTTACCTTACCTGTGCCAAATCTATGCAATAATCTGCTTGCAAATAAACTGGATATAACCGTACAAAATGAGATCACTAACGATATATAACCTGCCATTTCTGTTCTGGCACCAATATCGAGTTTCATAACTGACCAAGCACTGCCTAGCAAGGCGTCTGGCAATCCAAGCCCTATAAATGCGAGATAAATAATAATTAGCAGTAACGTAACCATCGTTGCTCTCCCCCTTTCTAATATGCTACAATCAAAAATTATAAACTTTAAAGCAACTTTAAAGTCAATAACTTAAGAAAAGGAAATAAGCTATGGAACCATTTATAAAGATCAGCGATGTTTCGGAAGCTCTCGGTGTGCCTACATCCACATTGAGGTTTTGGGATAAAGAGGGCCTGATTCGCTTTGAACGCAACGACGATAACAACTACCGGAATTTTTCATACCAAACAATGCTCGATATATGTGATATTATTTTTTTCAGAAGTCTTGAGCTCCCCCTATCTACAATTAAAAACATCAACACCAAGAGCGCCGATGATTTAAACTTATTATTGCGAGAAACAAAAACAGAATTGCAACAGAAAATCGCCTATTTGCAGCAAGTGACCGAACGAATCGAAGCAAGAGAGACAAAGCTGGAAAAATATCAGCATATGCAAGCTCAACCACTACGCGTAATAAAAGCTAAGCTATCACCAGTCCGCTCTTTTAATTTTCAGGATAAAGAAATGGTGCAGTTGTATTTGGATGACCCTGGTCTATCGGCAGATATACTTGCTGCTCCTTTTAATGATTCGATGGTCTGCGGCATGTTTGTAGATTCGGAGGTAAAAAATATTATACGCGAAGGTGACGGTGAAGAAAGAAATTATTTGCATGGATTGCTCTGGATGAACCGCGACAAACAAATGAATGCAGAGGATTTTTGGAGCACTTCACAACGCTTGGGGTACAAGCCCGGTCAGATTATTTGCAAATATCTTGTTTCAACCAAGGAAGAAGGACAAGAACTGCGTAATTTTTTCGAAGCATGGCTAGAGATTGATTAATTAGTTTCCCTCTTGCCCGCATTACAGTCGTGCTACTCATGAGACGTGTATAGGAAGCAGAAAGCCGCTCCATTAGAGAGCGGCTTTCTGCATTTGATAACCTTTGACAACCTTGCGGATTCATTCGTATTCTATGTTTATAAACCGCCAATCGTCATAATCGTCGTGTCATATGGAGCTAATTCAAGCGTTTGTTGTCCATATTCCGTATCAATGGTCGTGCTTTGAAGCTGATCGCTGTTGTTAATGACAACGAGTATTTTACTTTCCGGATAATAAGCACACTCGGTATATAAGTTATCCGTCATGTATTTCGTTTCATTCAGCTCATTGCCAGCATAGCGGATCAGGTTCAGCAGCAATCGGGTATTTTCCAAGCTGAATTCGAACGAAGAAAGGTAGATTCCCTTTCCTTTGCCAAAAGCATGCGTAGACAGCGTGATTTGTCCATCCGTTTCATGCGCAACCGCAGCTGACCCGTCGGTAAGATAGATGCCCTTCTTAGCTGCAATGCTTGCCCCAACAGGCACCAGTCCGTGCTCGTCACGAGCCTCGTAAGTCCATTTGCCATGAACGACTCGGGCACCGGTATCCTCATCCACACCGAGAATATGGGCCATTCTAAAAAAGCTGTCATACCCTTCAACCGCCGAAGGCTGGTTAACTCCGATAAACGAACCACCCTCATACACCCATTTGGTCAGCATGTCCACGCATTTGCTGTCGTTCCAGTGCGTTCCGCCGCTCCATGCTGAACCAGCCGAACCGGCATTGATCACCACATCATAATTTTGCAGCTGTCCCTGACGGATATCCTCAAAATCGATGAATCCTACCTCAACCGGCAAGCCAGATAGCGCCTCATTAATATGAATCAAATCATGCATATAGGTCTCATGAAAATGGCCGGACAGCGTCCACGATCTCAGCTTGCCCCAGCTGTGCAAAACAGCAACCCTCGTCTTGATCTGGTGCGGCTTGCCTTGCTGATGCAGCTCCTTGATCTCCCTGAATTCATTGGCAATCTTCTCGATATAATCGCAGAAATCCGGGTACGGCTCAACCAGATGCAGGTAGCCGCCCAGACCGATCCGATCAATCGGCTCTCTCAGCAGGGCCCGGCGGATGTTGATCCAGTACTTTTTGGCATCCAGCGTAGGGTCGCCGCCCTCCATAAAGGTTGGCAGTCCGCCTAATCCGACCGGGAACAAATAAGGATGCAGCCGGATTTCATGCGTGTCCACCTTTATCCCGGAACACATCCGTGCTTCATAGCCCGAGAATACGCATTTGATCATGCCGTCGAAGCCAAACTCCTGAAAGCGGTCATTATAAGGCTCCATGCCTACCCAGCTGTCATCATAGAAGACGTACGCCAGCTTGCCGTGCTTATGCACAATGTCAATCAGCTGTTTACTAAAGCCGATGACAAAATCATTAATAAAAGCCATCCAGTCTAGCTTGCGCTGCTCCGCCGGAATATGACTGACGCGATATTTGCCGCCATTTACAAAATCCTCGGCCGTCAGCGAATAGCCGTACTTCTTGGCAAACAGATCAAGCGCTTTGGCACTCACCGTGAAATCATAGGAGCCCCAATCCGAGAACAGATGGCGGTTGCGCTCACTGCTGCCCCAGATCCAGGCAAAATTATAAAATAAGGAGGTGAACCGGACGACCGTCGTTTCCTTATGCTCGGCACACCAGTTTTCCATCCAATCGAGCATGTACGCCTGCGTTTCCGAATACATCGGATCAATCTGCATCAGATGCTCTTTGCTCCAGTTATTCGTGGTGTGATTGTACATGGAGATTTCTTCCCAGATCCGGTAGGCCATGAAGCTGACCGTGTATTTATGCCAAGGCACAATGCCGGTAAGCACCACATTCCCCGATTCACGGTCATAATTCCACTGTTCTCTCGGAACCTCTTCGCCGGTCGTCCGGTCAACAATCTGCCAATATTTAAACGCCTCTTTGGAGTCATTGACTCTGAACTGCTCAGCGAAAAAGTCCTCCATCAAATAAACGGATAAATAATCCTGCACCGCTACCTTCGGATTCGTAATTAAAAAACATTGCTGCAGCTTATCCAGATTTTGCGATGCCCACTCATTATGGTCTCTAACGATACAGATTGTAGAATAAATACCGTAGCCTGCGTTAATAATCTCATCGGACAGCTTCGTACCGTCACTGTCACGGATGACATCAGCGCCCCAGCGCTCCGCTAATTCCAGCGTCAGCGCCTCATAACCAGCTTCACCTGGCAGGGTAAAGGCCCCTGTCGTTTTTTTCGACAAATGGATTCCCTCCTATTTAAGCATATCGGATAGAAAAGCGAGTGCTAAGCCTTGTCCCCAGCCCTGAATCCAGTCTTTTGGAATGTTGCGGTACCCTTCCCGGTCCTTCATGACTGCCGTTCCGCCAGATACAGCCAGTACCCGCCCATCCTCGCTTATATTTTCCATAATGCCTTTGAGCGCTTTCTGTACATATTTGGTGTGCAGCGGATTGCCGTTATTGATCATCGCCGCCGCAATTCCGCTGGACGCAGATACCTCCTCATAGGATTCTACGTCATCGAGCAAGGTCCGCCACAGGCCGTTCTCTGTCTGCACAAGCTTCAGTGCGGCCAACTGATCTCGCAGCGAGCACTCCACGTCCATGCACTGCGGATACAAATACCATTCCTTAAGCAGCGGCTTAACCTGCGACATCGTATAAGCGCCCCAGGCATTTGCTCTCGCCCAGTAAAACCCGGACATGTGATCCTGCTTTACATTATTGTAGCCATGGTACCAGAGCCCGGTGCTAGGATTTTGCAGGTATTTAATATGCCAGTAATATTGATTCAGAGCATCCTGAATCATGGCCTGGTCCTGCAGCTTGCTTCCTACCCGCAGCAGGAAAAAGGCCGCCATAAACAGCGTATCCGCCCAAGCCTGCTCGGGAAAATCATTGGATACAGATACGGTATGCTGCAAAACATTGTCTCCGAATCTCAGCGCACTATTTTGAAGATAATCCACCTTGCTCATCACAATGTCCCAATACTTCTGATTGCCAGTCTCTTCATACAACGTAATGAGCACATGACCCATCGCACAGGTGTTGACCGTCCAGCTCGGCAGGCCCAGCTCGATATATTCATCCGCCCAACCGATAAGCGCATCCAGGTACTCTTTATTTCCTGTTGCCTGGTAAGCTCTGGATACACCGTAATAAGCGACTCCACAAGGCCAGTCCCATGTTAAGTCCATGGCTAGCGTTTTTCTCGTAACTTTGTCGATAACGCTTAAGATCTCTTCCCTGTCATAAGTAATTTGAAGCATTATAAATCCCCCTCTTCTTCGCACATGACTCCCAAAGTCGCTTGAGAGCCATCCGACTGATTGTAAACGCTTTATAATCTCTATTGTAAGCAGTAAAATGGTCTGTATCTAAGCATATTCACAGAAAAAATGTGCAATTTCGATCATTTATTTTTGTTTATTCATTGAATTCGGCAGTACTTTCACCTATAATCAACTCAAATTAACGTAATGGAAACGGGGGTGTAGAAGATGCCTAGAAAAAAGAAGCCCATTATCGAATACCGCCACTACAGCTTGCCTATAAGCTTCCCTGTCCTACTGTTAAGCGGGGAACGCTGGCGGATTTCGGATATCAAAAGCGAGCATCTTCATTTCCACAACCATTTGGAAATCGGCATCTGCTATTCAGATAGCGGCAGCATGGAAATTAAAGGAGAAACGGTCCCTTTCAAGGCAGGCGATGTGACCTTCCTTCCCAGATATCTTCCCCACACGACGTATAGCTCGCCTTGTACAGCCAGCCTGTGGTCCTATCTCTTTTTTTCACCTGAGGATCTATTTCAGTCTTCCTTTAAAAGCGCTTACACCAGCTTTGAGCCTAACCTGTGGAGGATGCAGGGAAAGAACTGTATTTTAAATAAGGAGCACTATCCCAAGGTTTATTCCCTTGCTACGTCAATTGTAGAGGAACTGAAGCAGCAGAAGCCCTATTATCAGGAAAGCGCCTACGGCTTGCTGTTATCCCTCTACATAGAGCTCATTAGAATTCATTCCACGAATGAAATGCTGCCAGAACAAGAAGCGGAGCATATTTTGAAGAGCGATTTTGTCATCTCTCCAGCACTGGAATATATAACGACTAACTATATGACCCCTATTACCATCGATTTTCTAGCCGGGCTATGCCACTTAAGCACCACCCATTTCCGCAGAAAATTTCATGAAATGATGGGCAGCGCCCCACTGGATTTTCTGAACAGCACCCGAATCGAGGAGGCCTGCAAGCAGCTGAAAAGCTCTGACGGTTCCATTCTCTCGATTTCCGAGCAGGTCGGCTTTCATTCCATTTCCAGCTTTAATCGCAGCTTCTCCAAGCTTATGGGAGTATCCCCAAAAGAATGGCGCAAAGAGGCTAAATCCGAAGCACAATCGGCAAAGGCGTCGATTTTGGAGTTTACGGGATGGGTTTAAGGGCGGGGAATCACGGTCGGGACCCAGGCAACATGTAGTCATAATCGATGGACTGCTGGCGGACAAGGAGAAGGACAAGCAGCATCTTCACAATAAGGAGGACATTTATGGATATTCCCAGAGGCACCTACGGCTTTCGGTTTGCCGAAGATAAAGAGCTGCAATTGTGCGTATTATATGCAGCCGGATATGACGCTATCACCGATCCCGCTTACTGCTGGGACGGCATGGAGCGGAATGATGGTCCTCTTCTGTTGTTCCAATACACCATCTCTGGTGAAGGCGTGTTTGAGTCGGAAAACCGGACTTACCGGGTTACTGCGAGGCAAGCTTTTCTCGCTGAAATTCCCGGACCTCACCGTTATTACTACCATCCGGATTCGAAAGAGCCTTGGCAATTCCTGTTTCTACTGTTCCGGCCCAACCTGATTTTGCCCCATTGGCGCAAATTCCTGCGTGCTGCAGGGGAAGTCCCCCAATTGCCCGCAGACTGTGCGCCAGTCCGGCTGTCGCGGATGATTGTCGCTGATGCGGGAGCAGGAAGAATCACAGATCCGCTGATTGCTTCGTCCTGTGTCTATCAGTTCGTGACAGAGCTCGCCAGAATGCAGGTAACCACGCTGCGGGACAGGGCAAACTGGTCAATGAATATAAGGCTTGCAGCCGAATTTATCGAGCATAACTATTCCCGGATGGTCAGTATGGATCAGCTTTCCGAGCATGTCTCCCTATCCAAATATCATCTGATCCGCCGCTTCTCGGCTAGTACGGGCCTGACACCCGGCGCTTATTTGACCCGCGTGCGTACGGAGAAGGCGATGGAGCTCCTGCGGGGAACCAGCCTGAGCATTGAAGCGATCGCCGAACGGATTGGCTACTCCAGCGGGAGCTATTTCATTAAGGCGTTCCGCAGCCTGACTGGGCTTACACCGGGAGAATTTCGGAGCGGAAGCGAAAGCCTAAGCTACCAAAGGCTGTTTTTCGATTAACCGCAATATAGTGCTATCGAGCTTGCAAGATTACTATAGATATCGCCAATCTCCTTTATTATGATGGATTTATAAAGAGCAATAATTAATTAGTAAAGGAGCCTTACCATGAATCATAAGCATATAGCACCAACTCCGCCGCTTGGCTGGAACAGCTGGGATTGCTACGGCGCTGCCGTAACAGAAGACGAAATCCGCGGCAATGCGGAGTATATGGCAGAGCATCTCAAAGACTTCGGCTGGAGCTACATTACCGTCGATATTCAATGGTACGAGCCCTTTGCGAATTCCTCACAATACCGTCCATTCGTTCCGCTGGTGATGGATGAGCATTCCCGGCTGATGCCTGCCGAGAACCGTTTCCCTTCCGCAGCGGGCGGTCAGGGCTTCAAGCCCTTAGCCGATTATGTTCATAGTCTTGGACTGCAATTCGGCATTCATATTATGCGCGGCATTCCGCGGCAAGCCGCTCACGCTGCAGCCCCTATCCTAGGCACAGCTGCGACAGCTCGCGATATTGCGCATACGAACTCCATCTGTCCATGGAATACGGATATGTACGGCGTAGATGCGTCTAAGGAAGGGGCTCAGGCCTACTACGATTCTCTCTTTCAATTGTATGCAGAGTGGGGTGTCGACCTCATAAAGGTAGACGATATCGCTGCTTCCAGACTATATGACACCCACCAGCCTGAGATAGCTCTAATCTCCAAGGCGATTGAGCGCTGCGGCCGGCCTATGGTGCTGAGCCTTTCTCCTGGCCCTGCTCCGGTGGAATACGCGGAGTTCTTCACCGAGCATGCC
The DNA here is from genome assembly GCF_050481745.1 of Paenibacillus algorifonticola. Lineage (GTDB taxonomy): Bacteria > Bacillota > Bacilli > Paenibacillales > Paenibacillaceae > Pristimantibacillus > Pristimantibacillus algorifonticola_A. The sequence continues at coordinate 32,597 of NZ_JBCNGR010000001.1, forward strand.
AACATGTGGCGGGTAACAGACGACTTCTGGGATCTGTGGCCGCTGCTTCTGGATATGTTCGACCGCTGCCGGAAATGGCAAGGCGTTCCGGAGGCTGGCAGTTGGCCAGACTGTGACATGCTGCCCCTCGGACACATTGGCATCCGCTCGGTGGATGGCGGCGGGGCAGACCGCTGGACCCGGTTCACGCGCGATGAGCAGCTGACAATGATGTCGCTTTGGAGCATTTTCCGCTCACCACTGATCTTCGGCGGTGAACTGCGTGACAACGACGACTGGACGCTTTCGCTGCTTACCAACCGCGAGGTTATGCGCATGCACCGGGAGAGCTTTAATGCCAAGGAAGCGCTCTGTCAGGGTGATCTTATCGTCTGGACAGCCGAACACGTCGACGGCGGCCGATATGCAGCCGTATTCAACGTTGGCGATAACCCGCTGCCCTTGAGTCTGGCCATTGAGCAAATCGGCCTGACCAGCGTTTCTGGAGGTACAGAGCTGTGGAGCGGAGAGCCAGCCGAGTTACAAGTGGGCTCACTGCAGGCCACTGTGCCTCCACACGGCGTACGCCTCTATCGATTCGTCTAAGCGTTCAACAACAAAACAACAGAATGAGATCCGCTGTCATAAGCTGGATCTCATTTTATTTCTCTTTTTTACTCCATTAAATTATCGCATTCATCATCTTCGTTCGGGCGAACGCGGATCCCCACTGGTATCTGAAATGGTTGTAGTAATGAATATAACGTTTAATCTCACACTCTAATTCAGCCATGGATTTGAAATTCCTGCTCTTCACGTGATCCTTCATATGGCCGAAAAAAGATTCCTGTGGGGCGTTATCCCAGCAATTCCCTCGTCTAGACATGGATTGTCCTAGTCCTTTATCTTTCAATAACTTTTGGTAGGTGGGGCTCGTGTAATGGCTGCCAGGTAGGTAATATCAGTTAGCAAGACGAGACCTGGAATCCCCCTCTTAAAGTCTCTTTGTAACGTGTTCGCAGGCGTGCGGTGTTGAGGCGTGCAAGTCGTTTCTCAGCGCTTTTAAGGTAATTGTAGTACCCTGAACGAGACACGCCTAGCATTTTACAGAAGAAACGGGTCATTCGTTCTTGACCCTGTTTTAGCGCGTTTTGGATAAGCTAAACACTTTTTTTGAAGTGTCCAGTGTATGGGTACCAGATTATCCAAATCCATGGACGACGTGTCTTTTTTCGGTACTCATTGATATCTTTTATTTTATTTCATTCATAAATCCTCTGAAATTTTCCGCGATTTCTTTGGATCGGGTATAATGCAAATAGTGCTCTCCTTCAAATGTCATCACTTTTCCATGTACCGAATTTTTAATTTGCTCCTCATGAAGAGGTATCCAATTTTCCGTTTCGGTATCATTTGCTTGTAAAAAGAAAATAACAGGAAGATCTTTGGGGAAGAACAGGTTCTCAGTTGCTTTGAAATTAGGACCGAAATTTTCGCCTTCATTCAGGTTGTTCGGATTAAACGTATTTTTGAGTGAAAGTATTCTAATTTGTTCTCTGGTTTCATCATCAACGTCGGGTGCAAGCAGTTGGTCAGGGGCCAGTTTCATTAACAAGCGGTAGAACCCTGATTTTTTAAGCAGTTTATACGTTTCAGTCGGGAATGGATCATCCGTACCGCCTTGCGTTGGAACGCTGCTTTCAATCCCGACAAAGGCACTTACTTCGTTTGGATATTTGTTCACATAATCCAGTCCGTAAATCCCTGAAATAGAGTGACCCATGAGCGTGTAACGATGAATATCAAGTTGCTGTAAAGCTTCATGAACTTCACTAACCATATTTTCAGTGGTACGCTCTTTTTCAGTTATGTCACTTAATCCATAACCGAAAGGCTCAATGACGACGACTTTGTAAAATGGAGATAGCTCATCGATTAGCGGTTTAAAATCAAGGGCCGGGGCTGGCGTTCCATATCCAGGAAGTAATACCACCGTTTCATCGCCTTTTCCTTGAATCAACACATTCATGTTTTTCCCGTCAACCGCTACAAACTGGCCATAGGGTTTTATTTTCCCTTCCTCCGATTTGTTGCTAAATACATTAATAATAAAAACAGTGGCAATAGTTAATGCAAAAACTATAACTATGGCTCCGAATATTTTGAGCAAAATGATTAATATTTTTTTCATCATGATGGTTGTCTCCTGTTGAGTTTGTTTGTTGTACAGCTGTTTGGACATTCATTATTTTTACTTCTTCAATGAAATTTCAAATTTGGAGCCAGCCTCACCTGCAAATACAATGCGGCCATTTTCTGGTAAGACAACCTCATTCTTACCGCTGACCACAGTGTGATTAATACAAATACCCGTCTGGTCATATACAGCAAAGGCGCCATTTGCAGGCATTTTCACTGTCATGACTTTTCCTTTCACAGTCGTTGGTACCGAAAACCATTTGGCATATCCATCTGCTTGAATGGTTGTTGCGGATTGTTTACCCGAATAGATGGGTTTCACCATTTCCTCACTGGCGTATACAAAACCTGAAAATGTAAGATACTCTCCTCCGTTCTTTTTGGAGAAATGAATGTCCATCGTATCTCGTCCGGCAGTACCCGGAATCTGCAATTGATTGGCTGCTTCGTTGGCTCCAATAATTTTATTATTGGACATATACCCTGGATTCTCTTTATTCATATGAATAGGCAGGATCGATGTAGCATTAAGATAGAGCATTGATGTGTATTTCTCATTCACCAGATAATATTTTTTACCATCGCGCTTTGCCCATGCAGCGTTAATCTCCTTGGGTAATGTATTGGCTTTGAGCTTCTCCGCATTATATTCTGAGAAAGCCACCTGTCCGAGTCCTGGAATGGAGATATAAGATCGAGACCACAGGTAGGTATTCCCATTTTTCTCCACAACGAATTTCAACTTTTCTGTACCATCATCACTCACAAAAGTACCATCTGATGTATAGGTGTATTCTTGAACCGGATTACTTGGAGCCGTGAGAGAGGAGACCGTCATTTGTCCAGCCTTATTTATTTTGATCTTCCTAACTAAATTATTGCCACCATATATCCCTGCAAACTTGGAGATTTCTTTAGGCATATCAGCCTTCACAGGTACACCAAATGATTTTTCCGGTTTCCGTTCTTTAATAATGCCCTTTTCTTCAAGTGCGCTAAGTAATAACTCACTCGCAACGAATTGATTGGTTATGCTTGCTCCGCCTGAAGAGATCACGGCTGCAGCCATGTTGTATTCCGGAAGTATGACGAGTGAAGATTGATAAGATAACGTAGCTCCAACTTTCATAACAGCCTGAATGCCGTATTCGTTGAATGGGAACAAGTTCACACTATCCCACCCCAACCCGTAAGACATCAGCGTATCGCTATCCTCTTGCCACATGCCTCTTTTATATTCTTCCTGCGCCATAGCTTTTACAGACTTACTGGAAAGAATGCCATTGACCTCTCCCGTGAAGATTCGTGAAAATTTCACCAGATCTTCAGCGGTGGAATACAGACCTCCAGTACCGAGGACATTATAATTCTCTTTTGGAAGTTGTCCCTCATAAAAAGGGGAATAGATTCCCGCCATTTCTGCCGGATTAACCACATCCTGTGGTGTTTTGGTATGGTTCATATCCAAAGGCTCCGTGAAATACTTGTGTATAAATGCGGTATAGTCGAGGCCGCTCACTCTTTCAACCAGAATCTCGGCTAACGTAAAGCCATCGTTGCTGTAGACCGAGTATGCACCGGGATCTGCCTTCAGGTTTTGATCCGCCAATTGATCGAGAAACGTATCATGTGAATACGTGTCATTATCTCCGTACAATGTGGCACTGCTGGTTGAGGTGCCCAGAAGACCAGAGGAATGATTCAGCAACATACGGGGTGTAATCTGTTTGTATCGGCTATCTTTCATTTTAAAGTCAGGGATATATTTCATAACAGGCACATCCAAATCGATCTTGCCTTCGTCAACCAGCTTCATTACAGCGGCTGTAACCATCATTTTACTGGTTGAACCAATGCCATAGATCGTGTTCGTAGTAAGAGGTACCTTGTCGTTTAGATCGTTCTTCCCCGTTTGACCGGACACCATAATCTCTCCACCATCAATGAGCGCATATTGCAGACTCGTCGTACCGTAAGTCTCAGTCAGTAATTTGGCTTTTTCGATTGACGTTTTCTTCGTTGTCTCATAAGTAAGGCTACTGTTGTTATCTATGGCAGCCGGTGCAGCCATTGCAGACATTGGAGCAAGTATCGTCAGCATGAGAGTCACAGCAGCTATAATATTCCTTTTTCTTGCTGTCCTCATACTCATCTTCATTTTTGTTTCCTCTCTTGGTTTCACTCTAGCATCTACCCCTGTCTTCATCATTGTGTTTGGCCACCTTGACGGGGCGCTAAAGACAGTATAACCAACCAAGATGTCCCCCTAATGACTACAATATGAACGGAGGATGAACAGGCCAAAAAAGTTTGCATCATCACATGCAAGAAGGTTGATACATGGTATCGTAGCCTAGAGAAGGCATGAAATCCAATCACCCTGCAGGTGTTGTGATTGGCAAGATGACTATGAAGGTCGTTCCTCGTCCGTAATCGCTCTCCACCCGGATGTCCCCTTGATGAAGCGATACGATCTGCTTTACAATAGCCAGCCCCATACCACTGCCTTCATATTTCTGGCTGTGGGAACGATCAGCTTTAAAGAAGCGGTCAAATATACGCTTTTGGTCTTCCGGGAGAATACCAATACCCGAATCGGATATGCGGACTGTCACGTTCTTGATATTCTGTTTCATCCTGACGCTAATTCGGGCACCATCTTTGGAAAATTTGATACCATTGCCGAGGATATTGATCCACACCTGATTTAACTGGTCATGATCGGCCGTGATTTTGGTGGGCTGCAAATCAAGATCGAATTGAATATTGCGGGCTGACCATTGGGGTTGAATAGCGACGATTACTCGTCTGATCTGTTCATCCAGACTGAGCGTGGCGAGCCGCATTTGCAATGACTGAGATTCAAGCAAACTCAGCTTTAGCAGACTATCACTTATTTTGGACATTCGTGCAGTTTCAGTAATGATAATATCGAGATAATCGCTTCGTTCGTCATCCGGGAGGTCTACCTGCTTGAGCGCTATAGCAAAACCGGAAATGGAAGTGAGCGGAGACTGAACTTCATGGGACACGTTTGCTACGAATTCCCTGCGCATCTGCTCAAGCTGCTGTAGATCGTGCATCATTTCTTCGAAGCTGCGAGCCAAAGTACCTATCTCACCCTTTTGTTTAATATTAAGCTTGACGTTGAAATCTCCAGCAGCTATAAGCCGGGTCGCTTCTGTCAGCTTTTTGATCGGTCTCACCAAAAACATAGCCGCAATTAGGATCAATAAGCTGCCTGCTATTAACGAACAAATCACAAAAGTTACAACAAACTTGATGAGAAATAAGGTGGAAGAGGAAGTGAGGGGCTCTACAAACATTGCTCTGCTTCCCATTTCAGTTTTTATCGGCAATCCCAAGAAAATCGTATCGATCCCGTTGACTTGGACCCTTCCCCCATCCAGCACTTTCTTCACTTGTTCCGTAGTCACTGGGAAAGGATGTTGTCCTTTAAGTTCTCCGTAGGATTGGAATTGATCCGTTGCTTTATAGATTCGAATGTGGTAAGAATTGAGTTGCTTCATTTCACTTATAAACAATTCTGCTTCATGTAACGGCAATGTCTCGTAGATGCGGACGATATCCTGACCAAAGTCAAGCAAGGTGATTTGCAGGTTTTCGTTTAATTTATCTTGAAATATCCAGGTTGCAGCAAAAAAAGCAATGATTGTACCCCCGATCACGGAGAACAGAAAGGTCAGGACTACGCGTGTATATAAGGAACCGATCACTCCTGCACCTCAAGCCGGTAGCCAAGTCCGCGCACCGTTTCGATACGAAAATCGGAGATAGCCGCGAAACGTTCGCGTAGGCGTTTAATATGCACGTCTATCGTTCGATCATCGCCAGTATAATTAATCCCCCAAACTTGATCGATTAATTGCTCCCGCGTATAGACTTGTCCCGGTAATCCAGCAAGTTTATACAATAATTCGAACTCCTTAAGCGGCAAGGTGAACGATTCTGTACCTCTCATGACCTTATAAGTCTGCCGGTTCAGAATGACGTTGCCTAACTGGATGGTCTGCGTTAAACCTATACGATATCTTTTCAACAGTGCCTTGACGCGAGCCATCAACTCAAGCGGATCGAATGGCTTCGTCAAATAGTCATCTGTCCCGAGTTGGAATGCTTGTACTTTCTCCCAGGTTTCGCTTCTTGCCGTCAACATTAATAACGGAAGATCAGGATTGGCTCTTCGAAGTTCCTCGCATAATGCCCAACCGTCCATGACCGGCATCATAATATCAAGAATGACCAAATCAACTGGCGTGGAGGTATAGATGTCCAGTGCTTCCTTTCCGTCTGCAGCATTGATAGTTGCAAATCCGTCGTTGCGCAAAAATAAACAGACGAGTTTGCGAATGTTCGCATCGTCGTCAGCAACCAATATCGTAGGCATCGATTCCACTCTCCTAAAAAAGAATAATTCTTCGGTTGTGCAAGAGCGAAGAATGTCTAAATTATGCTAACTCTTTGGCTGAAATCATGCAACAGTGTTGATGTGAGAAATGATCCCATTAAGTTGTTTTTGGCCTGCCCAGTCGCAGCCCAGATCGCATCCACGGCAGTGTGTCGGTCACTTATGTGAAACCAGAAGCCCCTAAAGACAATTAAAAGCTACTCAATGCCATGCTTTGAGTAGCTCGTACAGATTCACCGTGGCGTGATTTACCAGAATATTACGACATCTGATCTTCGGTGCCATCCTCTTAACTTATTTCGTGTCATCTTCTACAAGTTCTCTAGCGCTTACTTCTATGGGATTCAATATATAAAAAATCCAGTTCTTCTGTTAAATCGTTTGTCGTTCTTTTTGCTGGAAATTTATCTTTCATTTTTTCATCATTTTGATAAACTGCTTTTCGTAATAATTTGGATTTCTCCATCAAGATCTCTTGGAGTGATTTCTGATTGAATCGTGCCTTCGTGTGTGTCGTGTCCACACTAATGGCGCTACTTTTTATAATTTCTTTTTCTAATGCGATTTTCACTGTTTTTTGAATGAGCATATCAAGCAGATTAGTATCCTTCAAACGAAGTTTCCGAAACCTTGTTAATGAACTCGGATTGATTACCCCATCTTCTGGAGCCATATCCAAAAAATATTTAAAGGACAAGTCATATTTGGATCGTTCTACGATATCCACATCTGATAAATCAAAAATCGATTTTAGTAATAAATATTTGAACATACGAATGGGAGGTACTGCATTTCGACCGTTATCGAGGCAATATTTATTCTGTAACTCTTCTTGGACAAAAGAAAAATCAACAAGGTTATTCATTTGACGTAGCATTTTATCTTTAGGGACTGCTATATCTCAGATACTCGATTTAATCCTCTTCGTTCAGTTGAACGCGGATGACAATATTCTGATCGTGATTGCCAAATCCCGAGCCATAGAGCGTCAGGCCTCCTACATGAACAGCATGCTCATCAACGGCGAAGCGAAGCGTCCAGAACGGCTCCTGCAGCTTAAGATCCGAGAGGGTCACATCCGACATACGCTCCTCATCTATAAATGTGCCCGCTTTGTCGATTCGAATCGTCTTGAGCAGCCCATATTGATTCACATTTCGATGCCACCATTCAGGTGTAAGCCTTCCCCTCGCCGCTCTTCCAAAGTCAGCCGGGCTAGTCCAGGTGCCTAAGGAGATGCCGTTGAACGTGAATACAATATCCGAAGGCCAATGATCCCTTAAGCCTGGCGCCTCCGAGGCAAGCTCCATCGATATTTCAATAGCAGCTGCGGTTTGATTGGCAAGCAGATAGTTTGGCATTTTATATTCAACATAGCCCCAGCCAAACCACAGTATGGCGGCATGAACCCGCTCGGGATCAAGAAAATATCGCGGGTCGTCCCATATCCCAATCTCCTTCTCCAGCGTGCCAAGCCCGCAAGTAGGGTGGATTTCAAAAGCCGTGTAATGACCGACTGGAATGCTTTGCTCCCTGACCCTCGCTGACTGGCTGGCGAACGGCAGCTCAATCTCGACGGCTTTCTGTTTGAGAAAACACATCTTGTGCGTCCCTCCGCCCAGCCGCACCCTATGACTGCCGATGAGCCCAGCTTGTTCGAGTTTGCGGATGTGCATGGTGACGATAGAGGGACTGAGCTCCAAGTGATTCGCAATATCTTTCACGTTCATTTCACGATTGGCAATGAGACTCATAATTTCCCATCTCACCTCACTGGCTAGCGCCTCATATAACGGCATGAACTTCGCTTCCCCGTTCGCTTTGATTATCATTCTAATCTCCTGACCATGTTTATTGAAATCATATATATATAAATTTAATAGATTTAACCGAATCCTTCAAGCCCAATATATTGCAGCGTTTTCTATAATAGTGTTTAATTTTATTAGTTGCTTATCACTTTAAATTCACATATATGTGAATTAACTAATGAGGAGGATATATGAAATACAATAATCCGGTTGTCAAAGGATTTTATCCAGACCCTAGCGTTTGCAAGGTAGAAGACACCTATTATCTGGTATGCAGCTCCTTTCAGTACTTCCCCGGCGTACCGATTTTTGAGAGCAAGGATCTGGTTAACTGGACGCAGATCGGTCATTGCCTAACTAGAGAGAGTCAGGTTCAGCTCGGACAGGTAGGCAGCTCTGGCGGCGTTTTTGCTCCTACGATACGTTACAACAACGGTAGATTCTACATGACCACAACCAACGACAGCACTCGTCAAAATTTCTATGTATGGACCGACGATATTTACGGCGAGTGGTCGGAGCCCATCTATGTGGAGCAGGGGGGAATCGATCCCGATTTGTATTTTGAAGCTGGAAAAGCCTTCTTTATGAGCAACGGGAAAGATGATAACGGGATAGGCGGCATTGTGCAATGTGAAATTGACATTGTAACGGGCAGTAAATTGTCGCCAAGCCGTTCGATTTGGCAGGGAACAGGCGGACGCTATTTGGAAAGCCCGCATCTCTATAAAATCAATGGCCGATATTACCTGATGGCGGCTGAAGGCGGAACGGAATATGGCCATATGGTCATCTATGCAAGGGGAGAAGCTATTTCCGGACCATTCGAAGCTTATCCGAATAATCCCGTGCTGACCAACCGCAATTTGGGCGGCTATGAGCTGCAGGGGGTTGGCCATGGCGATCTGGTTCAGGATAACGATGGTAATTGGTGGATGCTCCATCTAGGCTTCCGTCAAATCGGGCGATGGCTTACCTACCATCATCTCGGACGCGAGGTTTTCCTTACACCAGTTGCCTTCGGAGAGGATGGCTGGTTTACAGCAGGGCATAACGGTACGACGCTAACGAGTTTTGATACCGATGGGGGCACGGCGTCTGTTATCCAGCAGGAGAAAAAGCTGTTTACCTTCGAGAACACGGATTGGAGTTTGGATTGGTGTTACCTTCGCCATCCTGTTGCAGAGAATTACCTCCTAGAATCCGATAAGTTAACGCTTAAAGGGACGGCAGTGACGCTGGATGTTCCAGCATCCCCGACCTTTATCGGGCTCCGGCAAAGAGACTTCAACGCCGTCATTTCATGCGATGTCAGTCTCGCCCACGGCGAAGCCGGCATTACCCTGTATATGGATGAGAATCATCATTATGATTTGGCTATACGCAAAGCTGAGACTGGATATCAGGTTATTGAGCGCTTGAATGTCGGAGATGTTAAATCCATTGAACATGCAATAGATTTGGGAAGCGACAACCATGCTACTCTGATCATACAGGCAAGCCATGAGCGCTATAGCTTCCTCATACAAGCCAAAGGCAAGGAGACTCTCTTAGGCACGGCACAAACCAGATACCTATCCTCTGAGGTTGCAGGCGGCTTTACAGGCGTCCTTATCGGCTTATATGCTTACGGAGAAGAAGCTAAGGCTGAATTTTCAAACTTCAAGTGTGAATATCTTTAAAGGTCTCCAAGCATGACTTGCAGTAAATGTCTGATGGTAAAAATGTAAAGCCGGTTACTCAGGAACATCCTGAATAACCGGCTTTTTGCAGGAATACGACTAAATGATTTCTTATCTAAAAGGAAATACCATTTTCTCTGCATTTCCGACTTCAAAGGCTACCGCTTCGTCATAACCAAGGCCCTTGGATTTCGTAATCATCTCATCCTTGAGCTTATTGTATTCGGCATCATTTTTGGCAAAAATCATCTTCCAAGAATATTCCTTAATAATCTTTCCGATTCCGTCAATCTTCTGCTGCAGCTGGGCAGGGACGGTGACCGGGGTTTCCGTCGTAAAGAACGGCTTCGACACTTCAATCCTATTGTTTTTCACAAAATAGTCTTTCGCCGTCATGACACCCGTTGCTTCGCGCCAGCTTTTGGTAACCGGGTCCGGATCATGATTCAGCGTGGAAGGCCACAGGTTGTAGTCATACGTTTCTCCCGTATCCGGGTTGATGTTCGTCATCTTCAGAGTCGTATTATTAATCTGATTCGTACCGTCTTTGAATGTGCCGCCGCCATATTCCGCTGGTACCGGCTCGGCATTCGCCGGAAGCGCCTTCCAGCCGTATTCGGTTACGAAAGGCTTGCCGCTGCTGTCGATATCCCAAGTCAAGCCTTTCGGGCCATAGTTCGCTTCCATTACGCCTTCCGGAGAGTACAGCCAGCTCAGGAATTCCATAATGCGCTCGGGAGCTTTGGCGTCCGCACCGATTGCCCAAACCCGGTTGCCGCCGTACGGGCTCTGTCCGAACGAGGTGATCTTCTCATCAGTAAAAGGCACTAATGCGAAACCTTTGCCTACAGCTGTACGCTCAGGGGTGTTGTAAACGTTATCAACCCAAGGGAAGTGTGAAAAGAATACTTGTCCGTCTTTAATCTTGTTGGAGACATCCGAGAATTTCTGTGTTAAGGAATCCGGATCAAGCAGTCCCATCTGATTTGCATCGTAGTAAAACTTCAGACCTTGAAGATAATAGCCGTCTTCATCGAGGATGCCCTGCCATTCATCTTTATTCTGATGTGTCAGAATCATCCCTGCTGGATTCAGGCCATCGCCTTCATTATACCCATGAAACTGGGCAATGACTTTGGCCAGAGTCATATAGGTACCGTCCCAATCGGACCAGAGCGAGATACCGTAAGTCGGACGGCCGTTCTCACTCTTTGGCTCGAGCTCTTGCATTTTTTTAAGCAGTGGCAGGTAATCGTTCAGCGTCTTGATCTCCGGGCTACCAAGCTGCTGGTACAAGTCCCAGCGGAGATTCGGTCCGAAAGTCATCGTTGCTCCTTCAGAAGGACCTTCACCGACTCCCACGTCAAAGCCTACCCCGTATACCGCCGTGCCGCCGCCAAATTGCTTCTTGCTCGCTTCAATGGCTTCCGGAGCATTGGCCAGCAAGCCCTGACCATATTTATTGAGCAGATCGTCCTTGGTAAAGTCCAGCAGGAGACCCGCTTTTATAGCATCCTGGTAGTCTTTGCCGTTAGATCCGAATACAACCAAGTCTCCTAGATCGCCGGAGGCCATCATGGTCGCGATTTTCTGCTGACCGCCAGCCAGATTGGAGGCGATGATGTTGAGCTTTATATTGAACTTGTCCTTGACAAGCTTGGCGAACCATCCGGGCTGCTCCCCGGCATAGTTTGCCAGCGTGGAGAACACATCAATGGTAATTTCTTCTCTATCTGGATTTTCATTATTGCCGGAAGCAGACGGAGCCTTTGTACCGCTATCCGCGGATTTCCCTCCATTATTATTGCTGCAGGCTGAAGTAAACACGAGCATAGCGCACATTAGAATGAGCAGCGCAGAACCATACCATCTTTTTTTCATATTTCCAAAATCCTCCCCTGTTCATACTCTTTGGCTGTCTTTCTTGCATAAAACAGACGTTCAGTAGAAGAAATTCACCTCCTTCAAGCCATTAATATCGGCCGTTTAACCTTTGACTGCGCCAATCATAATACCTTTGACGAAGAATCGCTGGAAGAATGGGTACACGAGCAGAATCGGCAGTACAACGACCATGGACACGGTTGTACGGATGGAGGTCGGCGTTGCCATATTAGCCAGATTCAGATCCATCGCGCCCGTAGATTGCTTCATCAGTTGAGCAATGGAAGTCGCTTCATTCATGTAGCGGTACAGAATGAACTGAAGCGTGAACATCTTCTGATCTGTGACCAGAAATAGGGTATCCGTGAAGCTGTTCCACTGGGTGACCGACGAGAAGATTGCAATGGTTGCCAGAATCGGCGTAATCAGTGGCAAAATAATACTTGTGAACACCTTGAAATAACCGGCTCCGTCTATTTGTGCTGACTCCTGCAGGGCGAGCGGCGTAGACTCCACAAAGGTTTTTACAAGAATGATAAAGAACGGCTGGACGATGAACGGCAATACGTAAGCGGCAAAATTATTGGTCAGCCCCAGATTCAGCATCGTTAAATACCACGGAATCAAACCGGCGTTAAAATACATTGTAATGACCAGATAGCGGTACCAGAATTTGCGTCCCCACATCTGCTTAGTGAACAAGTATCCCAGAAAGGCGGAGGCGGCAACCGTCAAAATGGTGCCAATCACCGTACGCCCGACCGACATAAGCGCTGCCTGTCCTAGACCGGGAATTTTAAAAACATCCATGTAGTTGGTAAAATGAAGGTCTTTGGGATAGAACATGATCAGCCCTCTGCTGCTGAGATCATTATTGCTGATTGTATTAATGAACAAATAATAGAATGGGAATACACAAATGAGCGTGATGATCGCAAACACGGCATAGTTAATGAAATGGAACAACGTAAATTTCTCTTTGGCAGGCATGATGTCGCGTCTCTCCTTTTCTGTCTGTTAGATTAAAAGATGCTGTCACCGCGGATGATTTTGGACATGCTATTCGCTACGAACAGCAGAAATAGACTGACCAGTGATTTCAGCATGCTTACAGCTGTTGCGAAACCGAAGTTCGAGTTCGTCATGCCGATGTTGTACACATACAGATCCAGAACCTCGATATGATTCGTATTCATCGCATTCTGGAACACATAGAACTGCTCCATCCCATTATTAATGAAATTACCGATCGAGAGCAGAAGCAGCACGAAGAAGGTAGGCATAATGCCCGGTACAGTTACATGCCACATCAACCGGAAGCGTCCGGCGCCGTCGACCCTTGCTGCCTCATAGATCTCCTGATCAATGCCTGTAATAGCGGCAATATACATAATCGCGCCCCAGCCTAATCCTTTCCATACACTCCACAAGGTCATCGCCATCCAGGTATGATCGTCGGAGGCGAGAATATTCAGCGGTCTGGAGATCCATCCCAAATCCAGCAGCAGGTTATTCAGGAACCCGTTATCTACCGAGAACAGCATAAAGGCAAAGGAATAAACGAGTACCCAGCTGATGAAGTTCGGCAGTGTTGTAAGCGTTTGTACCATTTTCTTGAATCTAGTGCTTCTAAGTTCAACTAGAAAGACTGCGAAGATGACCGGCAAAACGGAAGTCGCAATATTTAAAGAGCTGATGGCGAAGGTGTTGCGCAGCACTCTCAGAACTTCCTGACGCTGAATGTCATTGGATATCATCGAAGTGAACCAGTCAAAGCCCATGAATTCGGAAGCAGAGAGCGGAATGCCAGGCCGATAGTCATAGAAGGCATAGATCCATCCGTAAAGCGGCAGGTACGAGAATAAAAAAGCCAGAACCAGAAATGGCAATGCCATTAGAAATAAATAGTACTTGTCTTTGCTTTGGAATCGTTTGGGGGATTTTGCACCCACCATGGTTTTACTTGCCGTATTGATGTCCATCGTTCTCCTCCACTTTATCATTCAATTTATATACTATTTAGTTAAATATTAACAATAAAAGTGCGTGCAAAGCCGCGTCCGGGCCCTAATACCAAGCAATACTAAGCAGTACCACGCAGTCTCGGTTCCAGCATTATTTTATTCCTGCTATTCAAAACAATTTATGGCGCTGGAAGCTGCTCCAGCGCCATGCTGGGAACATTTATGCTGAGCCTATCGCTTCACTTCATTTACTTCCCGAGTAATCTGTTCCCCGCCTTGCTTGCTCCATTCCTCAGTAAACTGATCAAAGGTATCCAGCGGCGCTGCGCCGAGAATAATCTTCAGAAAGGTCTCCTCTTCAAGCCGCTGAAGCTTTGTCCACCTGCTTTCCATCGTTTTGGTTTGGGTATAAGTGGCGCTGAATATGCCATTAATCTCGTTGTCTACCAGCGGCGAACCGCCCACTAATAAGGAGTACGCGCGTATCCACATCGCCCTGTTTTTATCAGGAGCCCAATACTTGATATCGTATTTGTCATAAGGCCCCAGCTTGACTGGGCCAATATTCCGGATATCCGATAGCAGCATTTTGTATTCGGACTTATCCAGGAAATCTTCAGCGGTGCTATTTCCCGCCAGCACCTGCCGCAGCGCCTTCACTTCATATTCGGTCTCATCGGTTGGTGCATAAGTTAATCGCAGTGGATATTCGGTGGGGCCCCTTTCGGTTGTAAAGGTTCCCTCGCTTTCCCCAAGAACGAGATTGTTAAGGATTAACATAGCGGCTTCCGGATGCTCATACCCTTTACGGACCACGACAAATTGACTTGTGAATGTACTCATATGAGGACGATATTCGCCATTCCGGTTCAGCGGGAGCGCATAGGCCTGCCAATTGGCCTCGGGATTGCTCCTGACTGCGTCGTCTATAGGTCCGTAAGGTGCCCACCACGGCGCGAAGAACATCCCTGTCTTTCCGCTCACAATGGATTCACCCGGATCTTCCCGCACCCCCATTTCAGGATCAATGAGTCCTGCCAAATACATTTCTCTTAATTTCCCCAAAACTTCCTTGGTTTCCGGCTGGACTGAGCCATATACCACCTTGCCGCTATCCTCCAGCCAATAGCCCGGGTAGGCATTATAGGCGGCAAAGATTCCGTCAAAGCCATATAAATTGTTGGTTGAATGAAGAAAATTTGCATACAGCCTGCCCGTCAAGCTTGGTCCAGCCAATCCGATCGTATCCCGCTTGTTGTTGCCGTCCGGATCCATCTGCACAAAGGCTTGCGCAGCCGCTTCCAGCTCTTCCATCGTTTGAGGCGGCTCCATATGCAGCTTGTCCAGCCAATCCTTGCGAATCCATAAGAGATGGACGCCATCCGCACGCAGCTGTACATTGGGGAGGGCGAGAATTTTCCCGTTAAACGTTACGCTGTTAAGCGCTTCTCCATCTGTGCTGTCCACAATCCTCTTAATGACCGGAGAAGCATACGTATGGTACACTTCGGTCAGATCCATGAGCTGATCGGCCTCAATCATTTCTTTTAACTCAACAGGACCTACTACCATCGCATCCGGCAAATCACCACTGGCAATAGCCAAGCTTACCTTCTGGTTATAACTCGCCGGAGACGCTTTGAAATAATAGTCGACGATAATATTCAATTTATTTTTGATATTTCGGGTATATTGATTATCGACAAGGGTTTCGCCCTCGAGCAGTGACTTCGTAGACTCGACAATCGTACCAATGCTAATGGTGACAGGGCTCTCATATTTTCCGGATGAATCAGGAAGCAGCCTGGCATTTGGATCGATGTCTGGATTGGAGCTCTTGGAGCTGCTGCACGCGCTTATAAACAATATGATGACGATCAAAGCAATCATCCTATGTCTTCTGTTCATCTTACCTTCCCTTCCTTCAGTAAGATTGCCTTGTTACCTGAGTATACAGGATAGAAACCGCCTTCGCGGCAGAAAGCGGCTTTCAGTTTGGGTAGAGATATGGAGGAAGTTAGAGCCGCATTAGTAGACATTTGTCCCCCTATACATCGGACATTTGTACCCCGGTTTGGGCGGATTGCCGGTACTCACTGGGAAGCATGCCTGTTTTTTCATAAAACACCCGGCTGAAGTATTTCTGATCCGTATAACCGGTATGCTCGGAAATCCATTGCATGTTTTTTTGCGTATACTGCAGATATTCCTTAGCCTTGTCCATTCGGATAGAACGCAAATACTCATTGAAGGTCATACCGACCATGTCCTTAAAGCACTGGCTGAAATAGCTGCGGCTCATATTCACTCGTATCGCCATCTCGGATGCAATGACCGGACCCGCTATTTCCTCGTGCATCGCCTGCACCGCTTTCGCAATGCATTCCTTGACCTCCTCCGAATATTGGGGCTTGCTAATGGCAGCAGCCAAGGATGCTCTCGCTTTACGCAGCCACTCCTCCACTTCGAACCATGCGCCGAAGGCTTCTGGCAGCTCGATTTGCTGCTTGGTTACAGAGGTGTAAATCCGGTTCCATCCAAGCAATAATGAATGCAGGAACGCGGTCAGTCTTGCAGGCGGCAAAGCCGCCCTTTTCAAATTCTCCAGAAATCTGTCAAACTCGGATGCTTTATGAACCCAGACCAAGGCGAGTCCGTGACTTCTCAGATCGGCGAGCATGTCTTCATTCACTAACGTGGGCAACGATGACTTATCCTGGCCTGCATCATCGGGCTTTTGACTGGGAACGGCATCATAGAAGCGGTTATTTGTTAGCTGCACATCATTATCGGTTATAGCTGGAGCAGCATTCTTCCCCTTCTCTTCCAGTATTCGTCCTCTGATTCTGCCCATTACCTCATCATAGCTGTCCGTTTCCAGTTCAACCTTTGCGATATAATCAATGGCCCCCAGTCTTAGGCAGTCCTGAACATATTCAAAGTCCTGATGGAGCGTCAGCACAACTATGGAAATACGGGGATATTGCTTTCGGACGGCGCGTATCAGCTCCATACCTGACATGACGGGCATCGCCAGATCGGTGAGCAATAAATCGACCGTCTGCATAGCGAGAAATTCCAGAGCCTTTTCCCCATTTTTCGCTTCTCCCACTACTTCCATACTGTATTCCTTCCAGGGAAGCATCGATCTCAATCCTTTGCGCACCAGATTGTCATCATCCACGATCAAGACTTTAATCATTCGGCAGCACCTCCATGCTCGGTAATTTCAGAAAGACGGTCGTTCCTTTGCCCAATTCACTGTGAATCTCAAGACTCGCCATACCGCCATATTGGTTCTCAATCATTCGTTTGACATAGCTCATTCCGATCCCCATCCCGGCCTTCTGCTGTTCAATCTGCTTCTGATGGAGCAGCTTCGCGATCTCCTCTTCCGAAATGCCTGCGCCATTATCATAGACAGTTATAATAATATGACCTTCGTCCTTCCCCACCTCCACTTGAATATATCCCTCATCATGAAGTCCGTGGTAAAGGGAATTCTCCAGGATTGGCTGTAAAATAAACCGGGGAATCGCTATATCGAGCACAGCGTCATCCACATGGATCCGCACATCAAAGGCGAAATCATACCGGATCTGCTGGAGTGTTAAGTATTGCCTGATGGAGTCGATCTCTTCTCGGATATTGGAGACTTGTCCTCTTTTGCCCAGATTGTAATACAGCAGCTTATTGAGTGAGACCACCAGCCTATCAATGTCCTTCTGTCCGTTCATTACGGCCAGCCAGTGAACCGTATCCAGCGTATTCATCAGAAAATGCGGGTTGATCTGGTACAGCAGCTTCTCCACCTCAAGGTCAGCTCTCCCTTTCTCTTTGACCTCCACCTCCTGAATCAGCTCGGAAATCTGGTTTTTCATATTTTGCAGCTGCTTAAGCAGAAAATCAAACTCCGGAATTTTGATACGCGGTACTTCGGCAACAGCCGTATTCCGCTGCGTTATGGATTTAATTTGAAGATTGAACTGCTGCAGCGGAATATATACCATCTTCCACAGAAACCAGGCAATCAGCAAGCTGACGACAAGAAACAATAAGAACAAATAGATCATTTGGATGACCCAGCGATTTTTCTCCTTGTTATATTCGTCTTTTGGAATGAGCGATACTACGCTCCACCCCTGATTGCTGGTGCTTTCAAACCAATAATATCCGTTCAGCAGACCGGCCCCGTTAATGCCCCTGCTGTCATTAAAGTAATGGTTCATAGCAAAGTCAGCAGGCACATCGCTGTACGCAATCCGCTTGTCGTTATCTAAAATCAGATAATAGGAGGCATCCTCCAGTTTATTTTCAAAAATAGACGGGGTCATCTTGAAGCCTGACTCGACGTACACATACATATCATCAGGATCTCCGGGCAAATCCACCTTGCGGAGCGCCGAGATCACATATTCGTCATTATAGCGCTCATTGCTGATATGAGGCCCGAAATAAGAAATTCTAAAGTACTCGGCAAGCAGTGGCAAGCCATTTATTTCATAATCCTCTTTTACGATATTACTGTTGAACATATAGGAGCCTTTAGCTTGGGAATAGTACATCATGAGGCCAATCGTCGGGTTTGTAAAAGAGATCAGATTAATCTCCGTATTAATTTCCTCCGTCAGCACAGCTCTTTCATATTGATTATCGGAGGAGAGGAGCGCATCTACTTTTTTGCCGATACTGCCCTGCAGCGCAAGCTGCTGAGAGACGTGATTCAAGTTGCTGATCGTTTTTTCCAAAGAGAGCTCTGCCTGCTTCAGATTACTGCGCACACTGCTCTCCAAATTGCCCGACAGAATAGAAGACATCGTATGGTAAGACAGCAGCGCGACACAAATAAAAGGTACCAGGGTGCCGCTTGCAAAAATAAACATAATCCTCTTCTTCATCGTCGCCTGCTGAATATAATTCACAAGCAGCTTAAACGTTCCTCCCACGGACATGCCCCCTTCTTGCCACATTTACCTCCTCCTATTATCGCACCTCTCATTCGACAAATTAAAGGGCCATACCTGGAAGCGTTCCTATGAAATGAAGCTGAATTCTTATAAACATTCGTTCAAAAAACAAAAAAAGCTGCCCCTAAGTTAACCATTCTCATTTCGCTCTCCGAGCAGGTCGGCTTTCATTCCATTTCCAGCTTTAATCGCGGCTTCTCCAAGCTTATGGGAGCATCTCCAAAAGAATGGCGTAAAGGGGCGAAATCCGAAGCTCAATCGGCCAAGGCGTCGATATTGGAATTTACGGGGTGGGTTTGAGGGGGTGGTAGCAGGGTCAGGCAGCATGTGGTAAGCAGCATAATCCTTTCAATAAGATTGCATAATGATGTATTATAAAGTATGCATATTTATATCATATACTTACCAAAAGGAGAGTGTAGCTTATGAGCGAAACCTATATTCCAACTGGCGTGAACCTAAAAGAAACTGGCTTTGGATACACGTTGTCCTTAATAGGCGGTAAATATAAAATGATCATTATGTATTGGCTGTCTGAAAATAAGGTAATGCGGTTTAATGAGCTGCAACGATCTATCGGTACCATTTCTTTTAAAACGCAAAGCATCATGTTAAAAGAGCTGGAGGCAGATGGGCTTATCATACGCAAGGAATTTCCCCAAATACCTCCAAAAGTTGAATATTCATTATCTGAAAGTGGTCTTTCTCTCATTCCATTGTTAAATATGATGTGCGAGTGGGGAGAGAAAAACAGTTCGCCAGCTCTGGAGGCTGTACAGCGGTAGGCATAGTTGTTTTGTTTATATGAAAAAGAAGTATCTCCTGAACAGGGAAATACTTCTTTTTTTATAGATATTAGTTCTTCTATATCTTTCTAAGTTCTGGTTGAGTTTTAGAGCGGGTTACTCGTAAATATACCATAACGGTTGCTGCAGCGATGGCAATAACCGCAGCTCCAATCCAACTAATCAAAGCTAAGGAAGCTTGTTCCACGACAACGCCTCCAATTCCTGCACCAGCACCCATAGCAAGCTGTAAAACTGAAGTATTCATACTCACCATAATGCCTGAAGCAGCCGGAGCAAGCGTCATTAAGTGATATTGCTGAGTTGGACTTGTTGACCAAGCGGAGAGAGCCCAAAATATGAGGACAAGGAAAGCGATAGCAGGCCATTGGCCTGATAATGACAGTAGAACTAAGGCTACTGCATGCAGTACCATACTGACAAATAAAGTACGAGGGAATCCCCATTTATCTGTACTATAGCCGCCAAACTTTGAGCCGAACAAGCTGGCAATCCCGAAAGCGAATAAAGCAATGATGACTGTTTTACTGTTCATCCCTGTAACCGACAGCAGGTAGGGAGAAATGTAGGTGTAGACAATAGAATAACCAGAAATCCATAAGAAAGTGATCATTAGGGCTGCCATTATTTTCGGTTGCTTAATTAAAGCAAGCTGTTTGCGCAAGGGAACCGATTCATCGCCATTTGAGCGTGGGATGACTAAGAGTATAACGATCATCGCAAGAATACTAAGTACACCGATTCCTCCGAAAATTAATCTCCAATCATAAACGGAAGCAATAACTCTGCCTAGCGGAACACCGATAATCAACGAGGTGCTAAAACCCATAAGGAGCGTTGCAATTGCACTTCCCTGTTTATCAGGTGGAGTCATCTTGGTAGCGACTGTAAAGGAGGTTACAACGAATACTCCCATGCTTAGTGCAAGAATAACGCGTGAGACTATAAGAAATCCAAAGCCAGGTAAAACCACGGCGATAATATTTCCAATTACAAATACGCCAAGTGAATAAACTAAAAGCTTGCGCTGCTCCATTCGTGCTGTAAGTGCGATAAGGAAAGGTGTTCCAAAAGCATAGGCGAGTGAAAAAACAGTAATGAGCTGACCAGCAGCAGCGACGGAGACATTAACGTCTCTTGCAACTGTGTCGAGAATCCCTGCTATGATATACTCGGATGTTCCAACCAAAAAGCTAACAGCGGCTAATAAATAAATTTTCCAGACATTTGACATAAAATTATCCCTCTTTCTTAATTTCAATATTTCCAGGCATATAGAAAATATTTATTTCATGCTCTGAGTATAAAGATTGCACTATAAATATGTAAGTACGCACTTTTAGTACAGGTACTGTGATAAAGGTTAGTGTCACCCTAAGCATATACACTAAATTAAGTTAACACCGTACCGGCATAACGATTGCTGAATCCATACTTTATGAATCTCAAAACCAATGAAAAGGGAACCCGGTTCAAATTTGATTTATTCGCGACAAAAAAGCAGAAGCCGCCTGTTATGCCAGGCGACTCCTGCTGCAAAAATATAGATTCCTTCATTAAATAAGTTGATCTTCTGACACATCCACCCGTACAGGCCCAATTAGCCCGCTCGGTTCCTGCTGCGAGAAAGCCGACAAGTAGTCGCGCTGGTCCTTCACGAGCGTATTCGTAACTTCAATGACAAGCTTATTTTTCCCTTTTTTCAGCAGACCGCCGATTTCCAGCTGGTAGGGTGGACATATACGCACGCCAGCTTGCTCTCCGTTTACCCATACTTCTGCCGTTTCATAGACTTCCCCAAGATTTAATAAGGCTTGTTTCCAAGGCTGCGTACATTCAAACTCCGTTTCATAACGAAAGGTGCCGGAAAATCGCGGTAAATAATCTGGCCTGCTCATGTTCGTTAACACTGTCAGTCTCCCCCATTCATTGAACGAAGGATAATGCTCAGCATCAGCGGTGGAAATCGTCCATTCACCTGCTATTATATCCATTCCAGTCACGGCTCGCTGCTCTGGAAGTACGGTGAAGTCTCCAAGATCAGCTCCATGGAGAAGAACAAGCGATTCATAGGGATGAAGCTCAAGCTGCACCGCTCCAGTCTCCCTGTTTGCCTTGCATTTGGTCAACCGATTTAGAAAAGCATCATAGGCATATATTTCACCTTGGACAGGCAATACAATTTCCGTAAAAATGCTTTGATGCGGGTGCTCGTTAAAAAACATGAATACAGCCAAATTTTCATGAACATAATGATAATTTCGGAGATATGGCTCGTAACTAGCAGCTTTCATATCGTAGTATCCATCAGCCATCAATTGTTGGGCTAGTTGGTCTAATGCGACAAGCTTTACGTTCCGATGATGAGCAAGACTGGTTAGCTCCGCAGACACGTCACTGCCTTCGCTCGAACGTGCAGGCCAGTCATCAACAAAGCGGACGGCAACACCTTGATCGGCGAACTGGACCAAACTCCGGAGCATCGCCGCTGGCAGCGCCTCTGCATAAGGAACGATAAGGCAACGATAATCTTCTTGATTAATCAGCAGCCTGCTATCCTTTACACTCGCCGCCTCCATCAGAATATCAACGGGAACAACATCACAGTCGATCTGCTTTTGCATCAATTGCTTGACTGGCTTGTGAAAATACATCGCCGCCCCCGACCATTCGGCTTCAGCATGATAAACGACTGCTGCGGTCGCCACATGCCGCCCGCCTGAAATCAGGTGACTTATCCGATTCATATATTGATTCAGATGCTTATAATAGCGGTATTGCGGATTTTCTCCACCTGCATACAGATGCGGCGGGCAATCGGGATCCGGAAACGTTTTTTGACTAAATGCATGTGGTACAAAATAATTGACGCCACGAACGAGCATATGGTCAGTGAGCCATTTCATCAGCTTTAGCCCTTCTGCCCATCCATAGGCTCCATACAATTCGCACATGGTCCGTCCCTTTTTTTTCGGATCGATATGCCCCAGCGACACACCTAGCTTTGCAAGGCCATAGTGGAAAAATTCACTGTCTGTCTCCCCTGCCGGCCAGCGAAAAGACATTTCATCGAAGCCTGGGACGATCTGCCACAGCACCACATCGATACCCGACATGTCCTGTCCCCAAAGCGAGCGGAAGAAGTGGCCTGCGCCGGAGCCAAGCCTTGCATGAACGTTATTATCTTCCAGCACATGTCCAATGTATTCTACCCCGTGGGCTCTGCACCACTCTCCGATCTGGCTGCAGAAGCTTTCCCCGTAAAGCTTGCTGACGATATTCATATAAGCATACCGAACCATGCTCGACTTTTCCCCCGCCTCATGCCAGAGGAGATGCAGCAGCTTACGGTAATCCTCCCCCAACGCCTGTTCAAGCAGGGTCGGCATTTCATCGCTCCAAGGCAGGGATACGCCTTGTTTTCCCAGCTTCGAATTGAAATCAAAGGTCGTCTTATCGTTGTAGAATCCGGGTTCGTCCGAAAAAAAACCAGCAAATGTCTTTCCAAAATCTGCGTGATACCGATTATAAAAAGCCTCATAAACCGTATCGAGCAAAATGCGAACCGAATCCCGAACGAGCGGGTTTAGATAATCCTCCTGCGCCTTACTGCCGCCATCTTTGTTTTCTGAAACGATGAATACCCGCCAATAGCCTTCAGGAACATCCCAGTATAGAATGCCGTCATGCACTAGCTCAGTTAAGTCTATGCATTCACTGGTTAACGTTTCATTGGTTGATGCTCGACGCACAGCAACAACAGAAATGAGCTTGTTTTTGCCGGTCGCGTATTGGCTCTGCGAAACAGTAGGCCTAAGTCCGCTCATCAGTAAGGTATCCAGCAGCAGAGATGTGCCTTTGGCAGGACCGATGGTATCGATAAAACGTTCACCCAGGAACTTGCGATGAAGCTCCTCTGGAGCCTCCTTCACTTTGCCTGCCGCATGTCCGGTTGGAAAATGGTCGTCATCCAGCATCCACACCTTCATGCCGCGCTTTCGAGCTTCATCCATAATGATGTCCATGTCCAACCACCACTTCAGCCCAAGAAAATCCGGATGAGGCCGTGCCTCTACACAAACTGCACCGATTCCAGCCCCATGAATACGTGCCATCTCTTCGCGAATCGCTTGCTCCTCCTCGCCATGCTGCCAGAGAAAGGGAAGGATATAATTATGTTCTCGACCTTCAAGCACTTCCTTCAAAAGATTGCTCATCCTAGCCTCCCTCCTGATTCAAATCCTTTTTCTTTAGTGGATTATTTCTTTACTTTGGCATACCAATCTCTGGCACGCTTCGTTACTTCTTCTCCACCCGATTTGTTCCACTTGTCTACGAATTCATCGAATTTGCTGATTGGATATTGTCCAAGTATAATTTTGGCTGCATATTCCACAAACAGCGTCCGATTGTTAATATCCGGATAACCCTCGTATACACTGGCAGACATGCCATCGCCGGCTATGACCTTGGCATATTTTTGAGCTTCCTGCATATTGCTAGTCACCTGATCGACGATCCACTTACTCTCTTCCGATGCGGTGCTTTCGAAGAGATCAATGGTAAAGTCAAGGGTCGCCGAGCTTGAATATGGATTAAGAACCAGATTTTCCTGCGTACTCTTATCGTCCGGAAGCTTGACGGCTTTGCCGTCCTTCATTGTATAGTGCATGCCTTCTACACCGAGGTATAGCGCTTTGAAATTATTTTTGTCATACATATTGTTCAACAGCTTTAAGGTAGCCATTAGTTTCTCTTCATCTTTATTGTTCTTCACGACCCATTGCGGGGGAGCAAATCTCTTTCCGGTGTAAAAGCCCTCATAACCTTCAACTTTAGGTACAGGGAGCACGGAAAATTCTGCTTTCACACCCGTATTTTTTTGCAGGTTTTCCAAATTGAGATTGAGCTGCTCCACCCAGTGGAAGTAGTTTCCAGCCTTATTGGACGTAATTTTTCCATCCCACTTTGCCTTGTCGTTCAGAAGCGTCTCCTTATCCAATAATCCGTCCTTATACAGCTTGGCGATGAACGCTAAAGCGTCTTTCATATTCGGTGTTACGGCTGAATAAGTAAGCTCGCCATCGTACAGATCCCACTCCGGGTACCCTTCAAACATGGCCACACCGTACATGGCGAACAAGTGATCCATCCAGCGAGCATCTTGACGGCCGCCCGTTGGAATCTCATCCTTCTGACCGTTGCCATTAGGGTCCTGATCCCGGAACGCCTCAAGTACTTTGACGTACTCGTCTTGCGTCGTTGGCATCGGCAGGTTCAGCTTGTCGAGCCAATCTTGGCGAATCATCCCCGCATATCTTCCGTAATCGACCGAGCCAGGGATGTAATAGATTTTCCCCTGACCGGTTGGATCATTGGCCTTGACAACATCCCACATTTCAGTTGGTATCGTTTCCCAAAGATTCGGGGCATATTTCGGCAATAGCTCCGTCAGGTCGGCAATTGCGCCATTTTTGGCCAAGCTGTCTTCCATGCCCTGTTGGGGAGTAAACAAATCTGGCATTTCATTGGCTGCAATCTTCAAATTCAGCTGATTCAGGTAATTCGTTCCACCGTTCCATTCCACATAAGGATGGATGACGCCTACGCCAAGCTTTTCCTTATAAAATTCATACAGCTGGCTGCCTTTGGTGATCGGCTTGTAACCGATGTTGGTGCCCCATACTTCAATATCGACTATCCCATCTGTACTGCTCGTTTGACTCTGGGCAGCCTGATTCGAAGTGTTCGTGTTGCCGCCGCAGCCGTTTATAACCGTAACAGCCAAAATTCCCGCCGCTATCGTTAACCCCATTTTTTTAACGTTCATGTGTTTTCCCCCATATCTTTCCGTAATATGTTTAAGGCTGTTCGCCTAAAAACCTAAAAAGGATGACTAGCCTTTTACCGAACCGATCATAGCCCCTTTAACAAAATACTTCTGCAAGAAAGGATACACCATAATGATCGGAAGGATCGCGAAGATAACCGTGGCTGCTCTTAAGGTTCGCTCGTTGTAGTTCAGATCAACTGTTGATGCAGCGCCCGCCATAATGACGTTATCGTCTGTAATAAACTGCCGAATCTTGATTTGCAGCGGAAACCAGTCGGTATTTTGCAGGAAAAGGAGCGGATGCTGGAACTGATTCCACAACACCACGCCGTAGAACAAAGCCAGTGTCGCAAGGACTGCTTTGGACAGTGGAAGCACCAATTGAAACAGCATCCGGAAATACCCACAGCCTTCAAGCAAGGCCGCTTCCTCCAGCTCCTTCGAAAATTGTTTAAAAAACGTTCTCATGATAATCAAATTAAAGGGATTCAGAATATGCGGTATGATTAGCACCAATGGATTATCATAAAGTCCTATGCCGCGAATCGTCAGGAAATAAGGTACGATAGGAGCCTTGAAGATCATGGCGATTACGACGCTGATCATGATTACGGACCCCCAGCGAAACTCCGACTTCGAAAGCGGGTAAGCAAGCAGCGCGGTCATCAGCAGCGCCAAAACCGTTCCAATCAGCGTCGTAACCAGGGTTAGGAAAAACGATTTCCATAGATCAGGACGATCGATAATATAGCTCCACGAGTCGAAGGTAAACTGCTTCGGCCATAAGGTGACCAAATTCATATCTACAGCGTTTTTGGAGCTAAGCGAGGTAGATATGACAGACAACAGCGGGATGAGAGCTATGACGGACAAGAGGATGAGAACGATCGTAATGCCTGATACAAATATTTTTTCGCTTCTCGATTCGAACATGTCTACCAGAGCCCCCCATCCGATACTTTCTTCGACATTCGATTGAATATATACACCAGTATCAGTCCAATAATCGATTGGAATAAACCAACCGCCGTTGCAAAGCTGTACTGCGCTTGCTGAATGCCGGTCCGGAACACGTACGTATCCAGAATATCTCCTACGTTGTAGGTCATCGGAGTGATTAGATTATAAACCTGATCAAAGCCAAGATCCAAAAAGTTGCCGATTTCAAGGAGGAACAGCACCAGTACGGTAGGCAGCAGCAGCGGGAAGGTGATATGGCGAATTTGCCGGAATTTGGACGCCCCATCCATCATCGCCGATTCGTACAACTGAGGATCAATCGCACTGATCGCCGCTATATACACTACGGTACCCCAGCCCGCATCCCTCCACATGGATGAAAGCACGTAAATGGGCCGAAAGTATTCGCTTTCCTGCATCGCCAGCAAAGGTTCAAAGCCGAACCAGCCGATAACGATGTTAAACAATCCGCTTAATGAAAAAAAATCAAAAACGATACCGGCAACGATAACCCAAGATAAAAAGTGCGGAATATACAAAGCGGTCTGTATTCCTTTCTTGAGCGCCGATTTTCGAATCTCATTGATCATCAGCGCCAGAAGAACCGGCACGGGGAAAACCAGTGTGAGCTTGAGAAAACCTAGTACCAGCGTGTTTCCGAACACTCGGGCAAAGTCAGGATGCTCCAGCAAAGTCTCAAAGTGCTTGAAGCCTACCCAAGGACTATCCATCAGCCCTTGAAACACCGAATAGTCCTTGAAGGCGATTACAGCACCGGCCAGTGGAATATATTTAAATATAATGAGAAAAACGATTCCCGGAATCGCCATCACATACAACGGCCAATACACCTTCATTCGATAAAATGCAACTTCTTTCAACTGATCACCCCCCATATCTCGTTGTTGTATTCGCTTACATGAATAATATACAACTGGGGGTTGTGTCTCTCAATTGGGCATTTTTAAGGATTAACAAGGTCATTTTTAAGGAAAATAGAAAACCACTCCTACAGGGAGTGGCTAAATAAGGCTAGCTGCTTGGCAGCCGCTTGCGATATTCACTTGGCTTGCAGCCCGTTAGTTTTTCGAAAAGCCGTGCAAAATGCTGCGTATCCGAGTAACCTACCCTTTGGCAAATTTCGTACACCTTTAAATCGGTCCTTTCAAGAAGCTCCTTTGCTTTGCCAATGCGAATTCGGCTCAAAAAGCTTACATAGGTTTCTCCCGTCTTTTGTTTGAAAAACTGGCTTAAATAATAAGGGCTGATAAAAAAACGCGCAGACAAATCCGCAAGTGTAATCGGTTCATTATAATGGGCAGATACATATTCCTTAACCTCTGCAATGATATCCTTCTTCTTAGGTATGTTATGCTCCAGCTTAAACTCGATCATTTTTCTAATGACTTCAACCATCCATTCCTCCAAGCATTCTAAGGTCCGAAATCGGGATATACCGTCCAGTGACAAAATATGACGGCCCAAAAAATCATTTTGCTGCAGCTGCTGAAAAGACATTTTCCGAATACTCGCTAACAGAATGTTCACACAATGCATCTGTAAATCCGCGGGGGTCATGCTTGGTTCGGAATCGATCAATCGAAAAATATCGTGTATGATGCTTACACATTCCTTTTCATCCATGTTCTCAAGGGCCGCTTCCAGCTGGGCGATTCTCTCTTCTGGAACAGATTGAATCCGTCCTGACAGATTTGTAATATCTGTGAATGATATTACCGTGTCCACTCCTTTGACGACTTTATAGCTTAGCGCATAGCGTGCTTCTTCAAAAGACTGGCTGATGCCAGCTGCCCTTTCCTGAATCGTTCCAACACCGATGGTCATAGAAAGCCCCAGCTTTAGCTTTACTTCCTCTTTGAGACGCTGCATCGCACGAAGCAGCTCCGCATAGCGGATAGGCCCCCCTTGAGCAACTACCACGGCAACCTGCGAGCCTGTATAACGAAACCGATACACGCCGTCATACTGCTCAAGAGCCAGATCTATTTGACAAAGCACCTGCTGTAGACCGACTTCCTTTAGAGCATCGAATTTACGATCAAATTCAAGCACAACCCCCGCGAACCCGTTTCCCTTTGTCGGGATTTGCGCCATTTCAAGCCACTCTTCCATAAGCTCCGTATTATCGCTGCCGACATCTAGAATATCCCGCAGAGCGTTCTCTTGAATAAGATGATGGACCTCCTGCTTCAAGTCAGCTACTTCCTGCCGCTTAGCCCGATCCGCACGAATCGCTTTCATGGCCTGATGAACGCAGCTTTGAAGCTCCTCTTCCTCGACCGGTTTATTGATATAGGATTGTACGCCTAATTGCATCCCCCTCCGTGCATATTCAAAGTCGGCATATCCACTTAACAGAATAAATGTAGTCTGGCTGCCCTTGTCTTTCAGCCCTTTAATCATATCGAGGCCGCTAACTTGCGGCATCCGAATATCCGTAATCACAATGTCCGGCTGCAATTCCTGAATTAAGCTTCCACCTTCCAAGCCATTATAGGCTACGCCGACCACTTCACATTCCGGGATATAGCGGTTTATTAAGAGTTTGATGCCATCCACAATGCCCTTCTCATCATCAACCAAGATCAGCTTCATGCCAAAGCCCCTCTCCATCTATTTTGCTGCCGAACAATACCCTACCGTTTAGGAATTAATATTTCGACGATCGTTCCCCGATCAAGTCTCTGGCGAATCGTTAAATAATAATCAGCACCATAATGGAGTTTAATACGCTCAGCTATATTTTTGAGGCCTATCCCGTTACCCTCCGATTCATCAGCTCCACCTAGTTTATATTTGTCCGATTCAGCATGCTCCAACAAGGCACGCAGCTCTTCTTGTTTCTCCAATGAAATACCGGCTGCATCATCCTTTAACCGAATGAGCATTTCCCCTTCGTCCGTCCAGATGCCTTCAATCTCGATATTTATGATCCGGCTGTAGTCCTCAAATCCATGATTAATGCTATTTTCAACAATCGGCTGAAAAATCAGGGGAATGATGCTGCAATTCAGCATCTCTTCGGGCATTCTGATATCCAGTCTGAACCTATTATCGAATCGGATATTTTGCAGCTCTATATAGTTAGTGGTATATTCCAATTCATGCTTCACGCAATGGTGTTTGCCTTCTTTGCTTAAAGCCAGCCGAAACATGCGCGCCAAAATTTTAATCATATTCGAGGTTTCCTCGTCCCCTTTAACGAGCGCCTTCATACGAATAGATTCCAACGTATTGTAAAGAATGTGGGGATTGATCTGATTCTGGAGAGCCATGAATTTGGCCTGCCGCTGCTTGATCTCGGCAATATACACATCATTAATTAAGGTTCGAATCGTTATAATCATTTTGTTGTAGCTGTGCACCAAGCTGCCAATCTCATCGTTAGCCTGCTCTTTCTCTATGGGCAAGTATTGGCCTACCTCTGCCTGCTTCATGCTTCTGCGAAGGGCTTTAATCGGCTTCGTAATCTTATAGCTTAGACTAAGCGATATAAGAGTAATGACGAGACAGCTCATCAGAATGACCGACACCGTCACTCCCTTGATTTGATTGATGTTGTGCAGCAGCTTCGAGCGGGGAATCTCGGTTCTAATAAGCAAATCCCCCTGCGTGGTGCTGCCCGTTAAAATAATGCTGTCATCGCTGTCATTCTCCTGCAGCAGCTCTGTACCGGATTCAAGTACTTGCTGCCAGGATAAGCGGCCGCTGGCCGCATCGGAATGATAGACGATTTCATTTTGGCTATTGCTTATAATGACGCTCATGCCATACTTGTCCCGAGCCAAAACAAATTCATGATCAAGCCGCAGCAAGGTAAACGGATCCAAATCTATGAGAAGAAGGCCAGCATAGGCTCCATCCGAGCTGAACAATACCCGTCCGACCGTTACTACAGCTCCCGCCCCCTTATCCTCGTAATAAGAACGATCATGCAGCCCGGTAATAAAAAAAGTATCCTTTGTGCTGCTGAGCTGTTTGTACCATTCACGAGACAACAAAATCTCCTCTACCACTCTGCTAGTTGTAGTCGTATATTGATACACGTTAGTATCCCGGCTGATTAGCATCACGGTACTAATTTCTGGTTTGAGCAAGGCCACGCGCATTAATAGGCGCTGAACCTCAACTTTCTGGACGATTAATTCATCCATTGGCAAGCTTCGCTTATCTCCAATTCTGTAGATCAATTCATTGTCAACCAATACCGACTTGGTGACCTTGTCATATTCCCCCATAAATTCGTTTAAAGTAGTCTTAAGCTGCGACGTGTAAAGAGAAGCAAATTCTTGAGAGGAATCCTCCAGTGCCCCCGCCGATTGGCGAAATATGATAACGCTTACAAATATTAAAGGAATGACACAGGCCAGCAAGTAGCCCATTAATAATTTGTATTGAAACCTCATGTTTTTTACTTTTAGCCTTCCCCTTCGCATCCAGCTCATATGCTCCATCCCCTAGCCCTTCCATGGCGAACACCTCGTCTAACTATTGTACATGCCTCGCTGCATAGACGCTACCGAAGAGCACCCGGACAAAAACTGGAATAGCTTTGAATCCAATTACACGAAAATATACGTTAAAAAACGCAATTAATCAAAGGGTCATTTTTAGTTTTATACAGGGGCATTTTTGTGGATTTTAAAAAACGAAGCATCATCATTTTCTTAACCTTGGATATGGACTTTTCCAGAAATTAAAAAACAGTCCCGAATAAATATTACTGCTCATCGGGACTGTTCAAGTTAATTATTAAGTTGTCCTCAAGAGAAAATACCCTAACGTTGTGGACTATAGCATCACTATGCCAAGGGGTGCGCTTCAACAGGACACTCGAATTTAAGTATTCAAATGGTCTCAAACGGTCAATACATCGTTAGCGACGTTTGAAAACGCTATTTTCTCATCAAAATGAATCATTCAAGCCCTTCCGTTGACATTGACATCGTCAAAAAAGAGCACGATAGCTTCATGTGGTCTAAGACTTATATGATTGCCTGCAGCTGCATCCGAATAATTCTGAATCCATATCGCTCTCTGGCATGATTGAAGCTCCTCAGGTACAACAAAATCCACCGTCTCATCAGTAAAATTACACATGACCAGCAATTTCTGATCGTTGAGCGTTCTCGTATACACAAATAGCTCTTCACTTTCAGGCAATAACAGCTCATAGCTGCCATAAACAATAATTTCATGCTGCTTTCTTAGACGAATCAGTTTTTGATAGTAGGCAAAAATGGAATTCTCATTAGCTACTTGAGCAGCTGCATTGATCGATTGATAGTTGGCGTTTACTTCTATCCAAGGCTCCCCATTAGTGAAGCCCGCATTTTCCGAATCATCCCATTGCATGGGAGTTCTTGCATTGTCGCGGCTCTTGTAATTCAAATAACTAAGCATCTGTTCCTTATCAACTAAGCCGCCTCCGACCAATTCCTCATAAGCATTGTGGCTCTCGATGTCCCGGTACTGTTCAATAGAGGTGAACTTAATATTCGTCATCCCTATTTCATCCCCTTGGTAAATGTAAGGAGTACCCTGCATCATATGCAAGCAGGTTGCGAGCATCTTTGCTGACTCTGACCAGTACTGCTTATCATTCCCGAAGCGGGACAACGCTCTAGGCTGATCATGATTATCCCAAAACAAGCTATTCCATGCCTTATTGTGCAGTCCTACCTGCCACTTGCTAAGAACGGCCTTTAAATTCGTCAGCTTCGGCGGCTGGTCATTCCATTTATTTTTTTCGCCAAAATCAAGATCCATATGTTCAAATTGAAAGATCATATTCAATTCATTTCTTTCAAATCCAGCATACTCCTCAGCATGCTTTTCCGTAACACCAGCCGTTTCCCCAACCGTCATGACATCATATTGAGAGAACACTTCACGATTTAATTCGCGTAAATATTCGTGAACACGGGGACCATGGATGACATACGGCGATAAATCACCATATTTCATTCCTTCCATTACATGCCCATCAGGCGTTTCTTTCGTTTTGGATATCATGCTGATTACGTCTAATCGGAATCCGTCGATCCCTTTATCGCACCACCATTTCATTAGTTTGACGACTTCCTTGCGAACCTTTTCATTTTCCCAATTTAAATCGGGTTGTTTATCTGCAAATATATGAAGATAATAGCTATCCGTTTCAGCTGAATGCGTCCAAGCAGAGCCCCCGAACCAGGAACCCCAATTGTTAGGCTCCTTGCCGTCTTTACCTTCTTGCCATATATAGTAATCCCGATAAGGGTTATCTAGCGATTTCTTACTTTCAACAAACCACGGGTGCTCATCTGAGGTGTGATTAACGACTAGATCCATAATAATCTTTATACCTCTGGAATGGGCTTCCTCAAGCAGTCGATCAAAATCCTCCATCGTACCAAAATCATGCATAATTTCATGATAATCGCTAATATCATAGCCATTGTCGCAGTTCGGAGATTGATATACGGGACAAAGCCAAATCACATCAATCCCCAACAGCTTCAGATAATCCAATTTTTCTGTAACCCCATTCAAATCTCCAATACCATCATGATTGCTGTCTTTGAAGCTTCTTGGATAAATTTGATACACAACACTTTCTTTCCACCAGGTTTTCTCCATATTGCCTTCCTCCAATTGAATGAGCTTTATCTCTTTTCTATCCTTTTACAGCACCTTCTGACACACCTGTAATAATGTATTTTTGCAAAAACACAAACAAGATGACGATCGGAATTATGGAAATAAGCACTGCCGGGAAAATCAAATCCCATGCCGTACTATATTGCCCAGACACCTGCTTTGCAAAATACAGTTCTAATGTAAGAGTTTTATAGGTTTGATTCCCGATAACTAAAAACGGCAATAAATAATCGTTCCATATCCAAACCGAGTTCAAAATAATGACGGTGACCGTGGTTGTCTTCACCAAAGGAAATACAACGCGGAAAAACAAGCTAAAAATGCTTGCTCCGTCAATAACAGCTGCTTCTTCAAGGGCCAGCGGAACACTTTTGATAAAACCATGGTATAGAAATACCGACAAGCTAAGGCCAAAGCCGCCATACATCAAAATAAGACCTGCATGATTTTTTAAACCCATATCTTCAAAGAGGCTCAAAAGCGGGTACATGACGGATTGGAACGGTATCAGCATAGAAGCTGAAAACATAAACAACAATACACTAGAAGTGATAGATTTCGTTCGGACCATCAACCATGCGGTTAGAGAAGAAATCACTACCAGAAGGATTACAGAGACTACCGTAATTAAAGCCGTCACCCATAGCGCTTGGAGTAAATGGATCTGCTCTGCTGCAAGCCCGAGATACTGAAAGGTAATTTCTGATGGCAGCTGCAGCGGATTGGCGACAATTTCGGATTGGCTTTTGAAAGAATTTATAACCAGCAACGCCAGTGGAGCCAAGGTGAGCAGCACAACAATAGCCAATACGACATACACGATCCATTGTTTAAGTGCTTTCGCTTTTTCAACAGTATGATTCATCGCTCCACTACGCCTCCACTTCGCGCTTTTTAGTAATAGAAAGCTGAATGAGCGCGACAACTGCGATTAAAACAAAGAAGATAACCGCTTGTGCCTGCGCTAACCCATAATTTGGCGGTACTGTATCTTGAGTCGTTTGCAATATTTGAAGAGAGAGCAGCCGGGTGCCAAAATTTCCATTTGTTAATGCGACGTTTTGATCCAGCAGCTTGAAGCAATTCGCTAGCGTAAGGAAAAACACAATCGTAATAGAGGGCATTAGCATCGGCAATGTAATTTTGAAAAAGGTGTTTGTGCCATTCGAACCGTCAATTTTTGCAGCTTCATACACATCAGCAGGAATATTATTCAAACCATTGATATAAATCAATAGCATATAACCAGCCATCTGCCAGGTAGCCAACATAACGAGCGCAAATAAAGCTTTAACGTTATCCTGTGTCATATGTGTTAAAAATGGAATGGAAATCAGTCCGTTGCTGCCGAACAAAATTTGCGAAAATACGATTTCAAAAACAAATCCCCAGATAAAACCTAGTGCAAGTCCGCCTAGCAAATTCGGCAAAAAATAAATCGCTCTAAATGCGCCTGCAAATCTTTGAATTCTCGACAGAAGCAGCGCTAGCGATAGGGAAACTATATTAATGACAATAACCGCAACGAATGTAAATTTTAACGTATATACAAATGCGTTTTTAAATTCATTGCTATTAAAGGCTTGCTCATAGTTTTTAAATCCGACAAAAGCGTCCCAAAACCCCTCTGCCCGCTGCGGATTTCCACCGACTAATTCAATAAAATAGGTCCCTCTCCAACCAGTAAAAGAATATATGACACCTGTTATAAAAGGAATCACTATCACTAATAAAAACAATAAAACAGCCGGAGAAGCCAATATTACAAACCATCTCTTGTAGTATTTCTCCATTTCAAGTCACCTTTCTTAGCCCGATCTTTTCCCGCCAAAATGGAACCTCATCCGGTCACCATAACCGGATGAGGAAATGAAAGCATTACTGTTGTTCACTCCTTAATTTTTTCCATCCACCAATGGCTTCCTCAGCAATCTTCGTATAATCGCTCTCTGACCAAGCCCCTTGACGATTCAAGTAATTTTCCATTATATATTCACCAACATAAGTTCTCGCCCATGTCGCTGGAGCCCCTACATAAGGATTAGAAATCGTGTTCGATGCTTTTTTATATTCCAGGATGGCATTATTCAAGCTATTATCTAACTTCGTATCCGCAGAAGCATTATAAGGAATAAAGAAAAATTCATTTTGAATATAATTTTGACCGGTTGCAGATGTGTTTAACCATAGCAGAAAGTCTTCGGCCTTTTGCTGCTCTTCCTCGCTTACGGTTGCATTAATACTGTAGTAGGAAGGAACAAATACAGAGATGGATTGGTTCAGCTTCTCCACCGTTTTCCCTTCTGCGGTAACATCCGAATCACTAAGCGGGAGCTTTACTGGAATAAAGGTAAGCTCATTCACCATATCGGGATTCATTTTTATAAGGCTTGCATATACCCAATTGCCCTGCTTCATAAAAATCGCATTGCTATTAGCAAACAATTGAAGTTCCTGATCGTAGCCAGCTGTTGTTTGATTAATAAAATCTGCGCCTCGTTCAAGCGAACCGGTCATCCCCGCAGCATGCGAGGTTTTTAAATCCAGCGTTTGAGCATATTTCTCCAGCGGTCCTTTCAAAGCTTCCACTTGCTGCTCGGAGGCATTTTTGGCTTCAACGGAGTTGTTGAACACCGCTGCGAGCGGTAAATTAACCATATGATCGCCATAAGTCCACGTTTCTGCACCCGCAACAGCAAATACGCCTGTTAATTTAGCAGCAAGCTCCGTTTTTTCAGCCTTCAGCTTATACTTGGTCCCGTTTAGCGTCATTTCGCCTGCTGTATCTTTTTTGATGTAAGCATCAAAAGCCAATACAGCCCTCTCAAACTCTGGATACGTTGCCAGCTTCAAATCTTGTATAAGTGCATCTTTAACATCATCTTCAAACAATTCCCCGATCAATGCAGCATTAACGACATAACCGTACCCTTCTAAGCCATAAGGTACCCCATAGTTATTTTGATTATCTGTCGTCAATCTGATATCCTGCGGAATTTCAGCTGCCAATTGCTTGAATTCGGGAGATTGTGCTTGATTAAAGTCTAATAAAAATCCTCCCTGCTGCCATTCCGACATGGTATCCGTATAAGTTGTAAAAATGGTTGGCGGTGTCTTGGAGCTCATTTCCGTACGAAGCACTTCCGGCTTGTCTTCAAGGGTAAAGGTCTTAACCTTAACCCCCGTTTCTTCCTCGTACTTTTGAGCCAATTTAGCAAGAGCGTCTGCATTTTGACTTTTTCCATTGTAAATGTAAATATCATAGTCTTTTTCTGCAGCTTTTCCGCATGCACTGAATACAAGGCATAGAGACAACAAAGCAACAACAAAAATCAACCTTTTCTGAAGCGTTTTCATTTTTAGCCCCCTACGTTTAAATGTTCAAGCAGGTTAGGACTACCTTTACTTTACCTCAGGCGCAAGCATACAGGAAAACATTTTCCTAAAATTTCAAAAATAGGCCAATTAAAATTAGAAAATTTTAGAATCACCTGTTATAACAGCACTTTATGGATAGGAAAAGGTTTTCCCAAAACGCTAAAATGATACTACCACATGACCTCTATTTTTGCAACAATGGTTTCATTCCTATTCCCCTGAAAAAAGTGATGTAAATAATTCGTCAGTTATTGAAAATTCACTTTTTCAGGGGTTTTTATCGCTTATCGAAGCTTCATTACACTATTTCGACGGATTATTTTATGAGGAATATACTGAATACTTGCGGGGTAATTTTTATTTGCAAGCAGCTTAAATATAGTTTTTGCCGCTTTTACACCCTCATCAAAATATGAAATTCGTACCGTTGATAATTTGGGGGTAAAATAACTGGCTAAATCTATATCATCAAACCCCATTATGGAGATGTCCTCTGGAATTTGCAGATTCGTTGTTTTCAAAAAAGTTAATGCCCCGATAGCCATTAGATCACTGCTAATCATAACAGCTGTTGGCAAATCTTCATTCTCCTCATAAATCGTTTGCATACAATGATAACCTGCATCAAATGAAAAATTTCCATATTGAATATATGAATCTTTTTCATGAATGTTATTTTCCCTTAACGCACGTTGAAAACCATCTAAGCGCCTTTGCCCTGATGAATAATCGTCTCTTGATCCTGAAATAAAAGCAATTTTTTTATGCCCATGCTCAATTAGAAATTGAACAGCATCATATACAGCCCCTTCATTATCATGAACAACTGTATGGAGATTCCCCTCATTGTTTATTGCCTCGCGTGTGACTAACACGATAGGATATTCTTTATTTTTCATTTCTGCTATTACGGTAGGGTTAACATTTACTCCTGCGAAAAGAACGCCATCGATCTTTTTATCAGACAATATCTCCAATAGCTCGAGTTCCTTTTCCTGACTGCCTCCTGATTCACACACAATCAATGTATAATCCATTTTTTCACATACACTATTAATTCCCTTCGTTATAGAGCCAAATATAATATTTGAAATATCCGGAATAATTATTCCTAAAGTATTGGTTTTTTTTGAAACCAATCCTCGTGCCAAGGCGTTAGGCTTGAAATTATATTTTTGTATAACTTCATTTACTCTATCCTTGAGCTTGGGGCTTACTGCCTTTGAGTTATTAATCACTCTTGATACCGTAGATATAGATACCTCTGCTTCACGTGCTATATCTTCAATGGTTGTTGTCATTTTGTCTTGCATAATTCCTCCCCCAACAGCTAGGAAAATGTTTTCCCGTTTTGCCAAACTCGTACAATGGTTGAATGATATTATCCAGGCACGCATCAGCTTGTTCGTCAAATTTAATAGGCATGAATCGATTTTCTCATTTTACCAATCCAAGTCATTATGCGCAAGGTTCAGTATTTAACAAGTCCACGCAAGGCATACTCATTAGCATACATCTAAATTATTGTAAAAGATTACATTTTCCATTTTTATTTTTCATTGTTGGACAGGTTAACAAATCAACACATATAAAGCTTCAATTATTCGAGAAATGGACAGGAATGTGCGTTATAACATCAATTGAGACAGTTTATATCGTTCGTTGAGATTAGTATCATTAAATGAGATTTAATCATCATATCTTATTTCATAGTCAAATATTCTTAATCCGATGTTTTCAAATAGGATTACCTTTTCAATCTGTCGTCTTCTTTCCTTTTCGAGTTTTACTTGTTATAGATTATATTAGAAATCGCATTTAATAAACTTTGTCCCAACATATGTAAACGCAAAAAAGCAACATCGCCGGCTCCGCCGAACACCTCATGGCCGATATAGTTTACTTATTGGACTTTTTTTTACTTTTTAATCAATATATTGATTTAACAAGCTTTTCGTTTGAGCCATAGGAAAAAACTATGCCTTGGTATAGTTTTTTTGTGTTAACCGATAGCAGCTTCCGCGCTCTATACTAAAGTCAACATTTACTCAAGGAGCTGTTACAATTGAAAACATCCATTATTGGTTATCCACGAGTCGGGGCGCTCAGAGAGCTTAAATTCGCATCCGAAAAATACTTCAAAGGCGTACTTCCCGTCGAAGAACTGCAACAAACGGCGGCTCAGCTTAGATCGGCAAACTGGAAGCTTCAGCAGGAGAACGGCGTCGATTTCATTCCGTCCAACGATTTTTCCTTCTACGATGGACTGCTCGACACGGCATGCTTGCTTGGGATCGTTCCGCAAAGATACCAAGAACTCGGCCTAAGCCCGCTGGAGACGTATTTCGCAATGGCGAGAGGCTATCAAGGCGAAAAAGGCGACGTTAAAGCGCTGGCGATGAAAAAATGGTTCAACACGAACTATCATTATATGGTGCCCGAAATCGATGACACGACAAGCATCCGATTAGCCGGATCGAAGCTGTTCGACGAATTTACGGAAGCAAAACAGCTCGGCATCGAAACCAAGCCTGTGCTAATCGGAGCATTCACCCTGCTCAAGCTCGCGAGATTCACCGGATCAAAGAAAGCGAAGGATTTCGTGCCTGCGATTGTTGAAGCTTATACGGCTGTCCTTAACCAATTGAACACTCTTGGCGCAGCATGGCTTCAACTGGATGAACCTGCACTGGTATCGGATTTGACAGCGGAAGATATCGCGCTGTTCACAGAGCTTTATAACGGTATCCTGTCCGCTAAAGGTAGCGTAAAAGTTGTCGCGCAAACGTATTTTGGAGACGTTCGCGACTGCTATCAGGTGCTTCAAGCGCTGCCGTTTGACGGGATCGGGATCGACTTCGTCGAGGGCAAGCAGTCTTTGGACCTTGTGCGCAAGCATGGCTTCGCAAGCGACAAGTTGCTGTTCGCCGGCGTAATCAACGGCAAAAACATCTGGAAAAACCAATATAAGCAGACAATTGCCCTCGTTCACGAGATTGGCAAGCATGCAAGCCAAGTCGTGCTCGGCACCTCATGCTCGCTGCTTCATGTCCCATACACGATTAAGCACGAAACGAAGCTGACGGCGGCGAATAAGCAATATTTCGCGTTCGCGGAAGAAAAGCTGCGCGAGCTTGCAGAACTCAAGTCGATCCTGGAGCAAGCGAGCCATGAAGCAGCCGCTTTTTATACGGAGAATGAGGAGCTGTTCCGTGCATCGCGCCTCACGAACGATAACTCGGTACAAAAGAGAGTGGCGGAGTTGACGGACGCCGACTTCACGAGACTTCCTGCCTTCGCCGAGCGGGAAACGATTCAGAAAGCGAAATTCAATCTACCGCCGTTACCTACGACGACGATTGGTTCGTTCCCTCAGACGGCTGATGTCCGCGCGAACCGCGCAGCCTTCAAGAAAGGCAACATCACCGAGCAGCAGTATAAGCAATTCAACTTTGACCGAATTGCCGAATGCATCGTGCAGCAGGAAGAAATCGGAATTGATGTCATTGTTCATGGCGAATACGAGCGAAACGACATGGTCGAATACTTTGGCGAATGCTTGGATGGCTTTATCTTCACTGAGAATGCTTGGGTGCAGTCTTACGGAACACGCTGCGTAAAACCCCCGGTTGTATGGGGCGACATTAGCCGCAGCAAGCCGATTACTGTAGAATACTCGGCGTTCGCCAAGAGCCGTACCAACAAGCTGGTCAAAGGCATGCTGACGGGTCCGGTAACGATCCTGAATTGGTCGTTCCCTCGCGAAGATATCAGCCTGAAGGAAAGTGCTCTTCAGATCGGTCTTGCGATTCGTGACGAAGTACTCGATCTCGAAGCCAACGGCATCGAGATTATCCAGATCGACGAAGCCGCATTAAGAGAGAAGCTTCCATTACGTCATTCCGACTGGCAGAGCGAATACTTGAGCTGGGCGATTCCTGCCTTCAGACTCGTGCATAGCGGCGTCAAAGCCGAAACGCAAATTCATACTCATATGTGCTACAGCCAGTTCAACGATATCATTCGCGATATCGATGCGATGGACGCCGACGTCATTACGTTTGAAGCGTCGCGCTCAGACTTGGCCATCATCGACGCAATCAAAGAGTGCGGCTTCCGTACGGAAGTCGGCCCAGGCGTATACGACATCCATTCGCCTCGGATTCCAAGCGTCGAAGAGCTTAAACAAGGACTCGATCGCATGCTTGACAAGATAGAGGTCTCCAAGCTATGGGTTAACCCGGACTGCGGACTTAAAACTCGCGGTGTCACTGAAACGTGGGCCAGCTTGAAGAACCTTGTCCAAGCAGCCAAAGAAGTGAGAGCAACATTGTAATAACATACAAGAGGATGGGCTCAAGCGAGCTCATCCTCTTGGTTTATGATTGGATAGCCGAAATCCGTAATGACCGTTTTGAGCTTCAGAACGTAGGCGGCGGCCAACTGGCTCAAGCTCGCCTTCTGATTCATGATGTAACCTACCTGTATGCTCTCGTCCGTACGAAGCCTTACGGATTTGATTTGCTCCCCGTTAAGATCCTTATTCAGCACGCCCGAGCTAATGGTATAACCATTGAGCCCGATCAGCAGGTTGAATAGCGTGGCTCGGTCACTGACCAGTATTTTCTTCTTGTACGTTCGTGTGCTGAGTATTTCCTCCGCGAAGTAAAACGAATTATATTCACCTTGCTCAAAGGCCAAACACGGGTACTCATCCAAATCTTCGATGTCCAGCAGCGCCTTGGAGGCAAGTGGATGCTCCTCACTGATGAATACGTGCGCCTCCGCTTGGAACAACGGATGAAATCGCAGCTCGTTGTCCTTTAATATCTTCTGAATGACCTTTCGGTTGAAGTCACTCATATAGATGATTCCAAGCTCACTTTTCATATTCCGTACGTCTTCGATAATCTCGTGGGTGCGTGTTTCACGTAGCGTGCACTCGTACTCGTCCACGTTAAGCTCCTTCAGCAGTCCGACGAAAGCCTGCACAGAGAAGGCGTAATGCTGTGTTGAGATCGAGAACAGCTTCTTCGAAGGCTTACGATTCATGTACCGCTGCTCGAGAAGCTCGGCCTGCTCCACGACTTGCCTAGCGTAGGATAAAAACTCCGCTCCGTCGCTTGATAGCACGATTCCCTTGGACGATCGAAGGAAAATCTCAATACCGGCTTCCATCTCGATTTCTTTCACCGCGTTGGACAAGCTCGGCTGCGAAATAAACAGCCTCTTTGCCGCTTCGCTTATGGAGCCGCTTCTAACGATGGTCAAAATATATTTTAATTGCTGCAAGGTCATTGGAATACTCCTTTACTTCAGAATTATGGTCCGTTTCACTCGTTCAAGCAATTGTCCGATCCGCAACTCCACTCGCTACGTATCCTGCAAGGATCTGAAGAAAGTCACGGCCAACCTGTAACCGACTCACGCGAAACAATCAAATATACTCTGCTGACAACAATAAAAGGCGTCCTCCCTTTGAAAAACACATGGGGAAAGACGCCTTCATAATAGTGCATGATGATGGTTCATCTAACACCTCCCTATCTCCCGTAGGTACAGCAGTGTTGTCAGAACAGGCAGGTCTCCTGGCTCTGGAATCGTCACTCGGCAGCGGCCTTCCCGATCCATGTAGATCAGTGGCTGGTTGAGCTGCCTGCTCCTCCGTTACAGTGGCGGGACCGCGTCGGTATTGCACCGAACTTCCCTTTTAAGTCAGAACGACAAGCACGCTCGCCGATCAGACACCTGTTCTCACTTATGTAATATATACAATATTAATTATTCCTACATCTTACTGAAAATGAAAGGTTAAAACAAGAGCAACTAGGAGAAGCCTGTTCCGAGCCTGTAGAATAAATCAGCTTACTATCCTCATTTAGCAGAAACGCTGTTCCCCCTGCATATGGTGTGTGAGTATCTAATAATTTCTGAAGACCGATACGATCGACTCGAGCTATCAAAACGGCATGCGGATTAGTGTGGAAAGAACCATTCCTCCACAGAGACAAGGTCCCTATTATCAAAAAACGATATAAAAATCCATTAAGATGCTATTAGATACAAAAACGGTGATGACTGGTTAATTACAAACATCACCTTAAGTAAGTGTAAATCCGATACAATCGCATTTGTCATTTCCAAATCAACCCTACTCCGTTTACGCTAACAAACGAAATAATTTCTTCATTTCATAACCGATTTTATCCTTCTTCTCTGTACTGCCCTGGTGTCTTACCCACGAGCTTGCGAAAGGATCGTATAAAATTGGCAGAATTATTATACTGCAGCCGTTCAGCGATTTCTATAATCTTCAGGTCGGACTCCTTCAGCCATTTCTTCGCTATATCAATCCGATACTGCGATAAATATTCCCCGAAATTAATGCCCGTCTCCTGACGGAACACACGGCTCACGTAATGCGGGTGATAGTTGATGCGTGAAGCACATTCCTCTAGTGTAAGCGCCGAATCAAATTCCCTAACAATGATATCAATTACTGCTTCGGAAATATGCTTGAATTGGGAGTCCCGACGAGTGCCTAACTCCAGGATATATGGCAGCACGAATATGGACCAGAACCATTGCTCCATCTCCTGTACGTTTCGAAGCTTAAACAGCGACTGAATTAACGACGCCTCATCCTCTGGAATTCGCTCCATCGGAATAGACAGCTCCTGTCCGAACTTGAGAAGGTCGATCAGAAGACGCAGCAATGACAATTGATAATCCCGATGCTGCGCTTGAGGTCGAAACAACTCACCAATTAATTGCTTCAAAGCGGTCTCTGCCTGCTCCTCATTTCCAACTCGGATTGCATCTAACAAGGCTTGCTCACCCACAATCGGGTATCTGTTCAAAGTACTCTTCTGCGGCTGCACGTCTTCAATAAACAGGATCGATTCCTGCCCTAATCCTACTCGGGCCTTAAGGGCGGTCGTCGCCTCATGAAGGGCTTGCTGAGTCTCTGCGAACGACATGAACGGACGGCTAATACCGATGCTTATTTTAATTTCCAAGTACTGATATAT
The DNA here is from genome assembly GCF_050481745.1 of Paenibacillus algorifonticola. Classification (GTDB taxonomy): domain Bacteria; phylum Bacillota; class Bacilli; order Paenibacillales; family Paenibacillaceae; genus Pristimantibacillus; species Pristimantibacillus algorifonticola_A. The sequence continues at coordinate 76,183 of NZ_JBCNGR010000001.1, forward strand.
CGCCTTCTGAATTTCGTCTGACAAGTTGAAAATCTGCTCTTTAAAGCGTTCCCCCGTCTCCGAGGAACCAATCAGTGTCACTTGGAAGTCCGATTTGACGATCGGCTCCAGTCTTTGCTCGCAAAGGATCAACTCACCAACGATGTTGTTAATAGCGAACATCAGCAAATCCCGATTTTCTTCCGCGTACCTCGTATCCTTAAGCGTATCGATTTGAACCGCAACGACGCACATAGATGGCCACGGCTGCTCCAAACCATACAAGCTCAGCTTCTCAAAGAAATCATTAGGCTGAATCGTGCCGCCAAACAGTTTTTGCATAAAAAATTCTTTAAGCTGAGTTTGCTGCCCCTTCAGCTCATTCATAATGAGAGAATGATTACGAATCAAATAGTCAACGCGTTCACCGATGACCTGAAGCTCACCGCTCGACTTCACCTTTTCATTCATTGCAGGAACAACCGTTAGCGCGGAATAAAGGGATTGAATGGGACTGTACATTTTTTTGGATCCAAACCAAGCAACAATGAGCGTTACGAGCAGGATTATAAAGCATACGAGCATTGTAATCCAGCCGATTATTTTATTTTGTTCGTTTACCTGCTCATTGGAAATGACGGATACATAGCTCCATCCGTTATAGGCGGATTTACGAAAAGTGACAGTAACGGCCTCTCCGTTCCGATTAGTCGCGTATTGACCTATCGTCTCATTCGTATCGACAAATGATTTCAGGTAGGGTTCATCCACGATTCGGCTTCCCAATTTGTCTTGGTCACGGTGAACAATAATATTGGCATTCTGATCCACGATAAATGCGCTGCCGAACTTACTATTCAAAAACTCGTCCATATTCTTCATCACATCGGAGGACAACACGACACAAATAATACCTGTCGGGTTGGGAGAGTTGAATGGATACTTTTTCACAAAGTAAACGGACTGGAACGAATTAGGGAATTCTACTGATCCGCTGCTCCAAAACGAGCCCTTCGCGTTTCGTGAAAACGATTCAAGTACCGGCCTAAACTCAGGAAAGCTATAATCGTTTACGCCGCTGCTCGAAACGATCCAATCGTTGTTCAGGCTAAATAGAAACACTTCCTTGATGCCGAGCTCATACGTTTGAATCTGCGAGATGCCTTTATATAGCTCCTGCACCAATTGGAAATCATGATTGGATAAATTCCGATTGAAAGCGCTTGTAACATTTTGCGACTGGAGCAGCTGTGTAGCAGAATTATCGATTGTCCTGAGTGTTTGCTCGGTACGCACCTGCATTTGTTTTAGCAGCAGCTTGTTGCTCTCGTCCACTTTTTCCTGCACCGTTCTGGAGGCGTTAAAATAGGCGAACGTGCCTAGCGTAATGACCGGAAGCGTGCCGATCAAAATAGACAATAGCATCAGCTTCAATAAATAAGATGGGGACCGGAATCTCATAATGCCTCCAATTGGTAGTTTTCTTATATTCCTCTAAGTGTAAAAGAAAACGCCATATTAAGCCATAATACAGCTCCTGACTTCCCGCACGGTCCTGTAACCTTCGGCATCCATTTGATTCATGCTTCATCGAATTCGAATCTGAGCGTTGCTATTATGCTATTTCCCAGCCTGCTTGGCGTATTCGGCATTCATTTCTTCAATCACTTTGCTGCCGCCATTTTGAAGCCATTGATCGATCGCACCGTTCCAATCTTCCTCGTTGACCGCGCCCATAATGAATTTCACGGTTGCGTCAGCAATGATTTTGGATAGCTCCTTGCCTTTCTCGATATCCGTGTTTGAAATAAACGGCGCAGCCGGGTTTGGCACGGCAAAAGTTGCATTGTCCTGAAACAATTTCGAGCTGAGCAGCTCCAACTCAGTTCCATAATTGACAACCTCATCCTGCAGGATCATAAATTGACCGCCGTCCGTAATATCTGCTCTGAGTTTCGCATCTGAACTCGGAGTATACACACCGCTTTCTATCGTGTATTGCTGGCCTTCAATACCGTATTTCATCAGGTTCTGATTTTCCTTCTCAGACACTTTATCAAAGTATGCCAATATTTGCTCAAGCTCTGCTTCTGTTTTGACGCTTGTTTTCGGAATCATATACATGCCAAGATAACCAGAGCCGGCGCGCGTACGATCACCCAGCGGTCCTTCGATGCGGTTAAGCAAGTTGATTTTGGCGTTTGGAACGACCTTCTTGATGTTGTCCTCAATGTTTTTACCGTCTAGCATATTATCGATCCATAGCCCTGTCTGGCCTTTATACATGACCGAACGGCCGTCCTGAACAGTTGCGAAGTCCTGATTAATGATTTTTTCATCATACAGCTTTTTGTAAAACTTCATTGTATCCAAATAAGCTTGCGTCATATGGGCCGGAACGAGCTTGCCATCCTGCAGCTCCCACTCGTTAGGGCCGCCCATATAAACGAGAATATCTTTGAAGCCTGCGATGTTGTTTCCTTGCATGCCAACGGCGAGACCAATCGTATCCTGCTTCCCATTTTTGTCCGGATCTCCGGTTGCAAAGGCTTTCAGAACATTGTAAAGCTCTTCTATGTCTTTAGGTGCTTCTAGCCCCAGATTGCTCAGCCAATCTTGGCGGATCATCAGTCCGAAGCGAGCGAGATCACGCTCGCGATACAAGCCGTACACTTTCCCGTCAATCGAAACGTTGCTTAAGACGAGCTCCGACATTTTGCTTAGGTTCGTATAGTTCTTCAGATACGGACCGACTTCCCAGAACATGCCAGAACGGGCGGCGTTAACGATGTAGGACGCTTTCGGCTCCAGTGCCACGAACGTTTTTGGCAATTCACCGGACGCGATAGTAGCGCTGAGCTTATCCGTATAAGAGGAGGATGGAACCCAGGAGACGCTTAGCTTTGCGCCTGTTTTCTCCTCCAGCATTTTCAGAACAGAACTGTTGGCCGGCATTTGCTCCGCACTGTAGGTTGGGAGCATCATTGTCAGCTGAAGCGGTCCTTGTGCATCTCCTGAATTGCCGCCGCTTTGCGGATTTCCTTCATCGTTACCTCCGCAGGCCGCAACGGTCAGTGCGATGGCGACCAGCAATGCCCCAGCTTTCGCTAATCTTCTTTTTTGATATTGTTTCTTCATACTTGTATCCTCCCTTTATCTAAATGCTATTATATCTTCATCCCTTAACCGAGCCTAGCAATACCCCTTTTGCAAAATGCTTTTGCAAAAACGGGTATACAAGCAGTATCGGAAGAGTTGAGACCACGATTACCGCCATCTTCACAGCTTGATCTGGCGGAGCGACATAGTCCAATTCCATTGTACTAGAGTCCCCAATGCCGCCTGAGGCCAGGATGACGATTTGCCGCAAGAGCACCTGAATCGGCCACTTGGTGTTGTCGTTGATGTAGAGAACTGCACTAAAGAACGTATTCCAATGGCCTACCGCATAAAATAACGAGAAGGTTGCGATGGCAGGCATCGATAACGGCAGCACGATTTTGAGAAAAATGCCAAGATCGTTGCAGCCGTCTATTTTAGCCGATTCCTCCAGCCCATCCGGCAGCTGCTGAAAAAAATTGCGGATAATGATTAAGTTAAAGGCGCTGATCGCTCCCGGAATAAGCAAGGCCCAATAGGAATCGATCATGCCGAGCTCCTTCACAACGAGGAACGTCGGAATCATCCCGCCGCTGAACAACATAGTGAACACAACCAACATCAAGATTGGCTTTTGAAAGTCCATATCCTTGCGCGCCAACGGATAAGCCATCAAGCATGTGAAAAAAAGGTTAATCAGCGTGCCCACAACCGTAATGTAAACGGTTACCATCAAGCTTCTGACAAGTGTTTGAGTAGAGAAAATGTACTTGTATGCATCCAAAGAAAATTCTGTCGGAAATAAAATGAATCCTTGCGTTAACAATTCCTTCTGGGTGGCGAATGAGCCAGCAATAACGTAAATGAACGGAATGACAGTAATCAAAGCGAAAACAAGCAGTAATACGACGTTCACGCTATCGAAAATTCGGCTCCCCCAGCTTTGTTTGATTGGCATGGCGGTTCCACACTCCTCTTCTCTAATAGATGCCTTCTTCTCCGAATTTTTTGGCAAGTCGGTTTGCTACAACGACAAGAATCAGACCAACAATCGACTTAAATACGCCTACCGCCGTGCTGAAGCTGTATTGCCCTTGGCTGATTCCGACTGAGTATACATAAGTATCGAACACCTCTCCAACCTCACGGTTCATTGCATTGAGCATAAGGAAAATCTGCTCAAAGCCCGTGTCGAGAAAGTTGCCGAGTCGCAATATGAGCAAAATAACGATTGTGCTGCGAATGGCTGGCAGCGTAATATGCCAAAGCTGACGAAGTCTGTTCGCTCCGTCCATGCGGGCCGCTTCGTAGAGCTGAGGGTCCACGCCGGACAATGCCGCCAGGAAAATGATCGTGCCCCACCCTGTTTCCTTCCACATGACCTCAGCCGTAATAATCGTCCGGAACCATTCATTGCTAACGAGAAAATTAATCTTTTCGCCTCCAAGGCGGACTAGCAGCTCGTTCATAATGCCGCCTTCCGTCGTCAGAAACATGTAAGAGATACCTACGACTACGACCCAAGACATAAAATGCGGAATGTAAATGAGCGTCTGCACGATACGCTTTGTAAATTCCAGTCTCAGTTCGTTGAGCATCAGCGCAATGATAATCGGCAGCGGAAAGAAGAAAAGAATGTTGTATGTCGCAAGAATGAGCGTATTCCGAAACAGGATAATAAAGCTGGAATCGCTGAACAAACGCTCGAAATGCTTCAATCCTACGAATGGACTGTTCCAAAAGCCGAGAAAAGGCTGAAAATCTTGAAAGGCGATGAAGATCCCATACATCGGCCAGTACTTAAATATGAGAAAGTACAATAGTCCGGGGAAAACCATCATATAGAGCCACCGGTTCCGCATAAGTCTGCCGACCAATGTAGATGACATGATTGTCCGCGGCGCGGGGACACGCATAGACTCTGTATTTCTTTTTAACATGTTGCTACCTTCCTTTCGCTGCATAGGTAATTGAATCCGCAGCCTCATCATACGGGGTAAGCGCAATTACCGTCGATAGTCCCTACTTGATCTAATTAGCTAGTTATATGCCATTTCTGCTGTAATTACAGGGCATTGTCATTAGTTGCGGTCGCTGTCACTGGATGCTATTTCGTGTTTTTGCCCATGAAAAAAGGGCCCGCAGACGCAGACCCTTCATTTCATATCAGCTTGCTATCAGTTAGCAAGATAGCCTAAATCGTATTTATAAAGAGCACTTAAAGTTACAGGAAGCATAAATGTAACCTCCGGTAAGCTGCCGTCTTGTTTTCTAGCAGCAGATAATTGGGTCGTATCCATCCTGGAGTTGTCAAGAAAAGTGCAGTTTGAAAACACCCTCATACTGAAATCCCGTTACTAAGCTGCTTGTGACAGCATTCTTTCG
>NZ_JBCNGR010000002.1:0-195755 GCF_050481745.1 Paenibacillus algorifonticola
GATACCATTCCACCATAGCCGTAGCCTTGCGTTTCTGCTGGCGATACCATTCCACCATAGCCGTAGCCTTGTGTTTCTGCTGGCGACACCATTCCACCATAGCCATAGCCACTGCTCATACCGCCTATCGGATACATCCCGGGAGGACACGGATTATAGCCTCCTCCTCCCTGGCTCACAGGGCTAACCATAGTCGGCTGTTGCCAATGACCGTAACCACCTGTTTGTGTAGGTGATACCGTTGTAGGCATGCTGTAGCCTCCGTATTGCGGTAAAGAAGGTGCAGTTGCAGCAGGAGACACAACTGTGGTCGGGTAAGTCGATGAAGCTTCTACCGCAGGCGTACCGTATTGCATAAACAAGTCAACGCTTTGCTGATGATGAGAATAAACCGGGTACATCTTTTTCTCCACTGGCTTCTCAATCGGCAGCGGTTTTGGCAGCGGTGCCGGTACTGCCTCTGCCTCTGCCTCTGCCTCTGGTAATGTTGGCGTCACAATGGGGGCGGTTGGCACCTTCGTTATTGGTGCAGTTGGCGTTTTCGCAATCGGAGCGGTTGGTGTCTTCGTTATTGGCGCAGTCGGCGTTTTGCCAGGTATTTGTCCTGTCGGCTTTTTACCGCCAACCCATTGCTGTACGCCTTGCATGACCGACAGCGGGTGAAGAGCATGATGTCCTGTATGACCGCCTGTTCCTGTTCCCGCTGCCGTCGTCCCCATTCCTGCTGCGGTTCCCGTTTCTGTAGCCGGTGTAGTCGTCATATGCCCCGCTTTAGGCACATTGACGATTTCGCCTGTCATGAGCACATTGGGATTTTTAAGTTGAGGATTCGCTTTGATCATATCCGCGAGCGGAACTCCCCATGCTTTGGACAGTTTCCACAGCGTATCCCCCTGCTTCACCACATATTGGTGCATAATGTCCATTCCACCCGTTTCATGGGAAGAAGACGGGATTTTAATTTTCATACCCACCTCAATGACGTCTGGATTCGTAATGGAAGGATTAAGCTTCAAAATCTCCTCAACCGTAACATGGTGCTTCTGACCGATTAAGTAGAGAGAATCGCCTTTCTTCACTACATAAATTTTCACTTGCCGACAACCTCCTGTCACGTTCTTTAAATAACTAGTATGCTTGCTACCGTGCATGCATGCTTGCTATCAATCTTTATATCCTATGCAGCACATGGGCAGGTGTCCCCAACTTTGAAAAAAAAATAGCGAGCCGCAGCCAACTTCCCAGAAGCTGTGCGTCTCGCTATTAGCAAAATTTAATTCCATCGGCCTAATCCGGCCGCTTAAACTAACCTTACACCCAGTATGACATGCGGCCACCTGCCACATATCCCCAAGTTACCCATTAGACTGCTGAAGCTGCTCGTACGTAAAGCTTGGATAACAACCAAGCACCCGCACCTGACAACCGATGGCTTCAATTTCAGCAATCGCTGCCGGCAGCAGCACCGTATCAAGAGACATCTCAATGTCGATATAAAAATAAGAATTGCCCAGCTTCTTCTTCGTCGGACGCGATTCAATACGCGACAGATTGATGCGGCGCCATGCAAACGCTGACAACACCTGATGCAGAGCGCCTGGATAGTCATCCGGCAAATTCACCAAAATACTCGTCTTCTTGAAATCAGAATGCCGCGCCGTATAAGGCTGCTCGCCAACGAGCAAAAACCGCGTATAGTTGTTGCTGTGGTCGGTAATGCTCGCCTGCAAAATATCCAGCTCATTGTTCGCCGCCGCTCTTGAAGTACCTATCGCCAGCCAGCCTGCTCCCGGGTTGTCGCGTACGATACGCACCGCTTCAGACGTACTTCCGACATGCTCCGTCTCAGCATGGGGGATTTCGCTTCTAAGAAACTGCAGGCACTGCGCCATTGCAACGGGATGGCTGATTACTTTTTTCACACGGGAATAATCTACGATGCCATACTCATTCGTCAGCTCCGAACGACGGCCGATTAAATTTTGTATCGAAGGATATACCCATTCGGCTTGAATCGGCAAGTCCACTTCATGAACCATCCAGTCCATATGCAGGCTAACCGAGCCTTCAATGGTGTTCTCGATCGGGATAATGCTATAGCCGCTTTCCCCTTTGACCGTCGACAGGAACACATCGGCAATAAGCCGATGATGCTTCCACACTACTTCTTCTCCTGCAAAAAGCTGCCGTGCCGCTTCGTCTGATACTGAGCCCGCCGGCAGCAAAGCAACTGATTTCGTCGTACTCATACGGCCTCTCCTCTAATCCGCTCAAGCAAACCCAGCGATTTTGTGCCAGCCTTTGCCTGCTCTATAGTCACGCTCGGTCCTTCCGCACATGGCTTCAGCCATAGCGTCTGTGCTTCAATTCCTTCCTGCTTCAACGTCTCCAGCAGAAAATGCTCCAACTCCTGCTTGCGAGGACTGTCCGACTCTACAAATGCGATCAGCGTTGGGCCTGCGCCGCTTAAAGCTGCTCCCAGCGCGCCAAAATCGGCTGCTTTAGCCAAAATCTCAGCCATCCCGGGAATAAGTGCTGCCCGGTAGGGCTGATGCAGGCGATCCCGCATCGCATGGCGAATGAGCCCAAGCTCGCCGCTCGCAAGCGCCGCAACGAGCAGCGAGCTGCGGCTCACATTAAAGACCGCATCCTGCATGCTGATTTGTTTCGGCAGCGCATGGCGCGCCTTCTCCGTAGACAGCTGGAAGGAGGGTATCGCAACGAGCGTCTCCAGCTTCTCATGCGGCGCCAGACGAACATAATCTGCCCGCTCTCCATCCCACCAAGCGGATACGACAATGCCGCCGAACAGAGACGCGCCTACATTGTCCGGATGGCCCTCCAGTGCTGTTGCCATCTGAAACAGCTTATCATCCGACAGCGGACTGCCGATTAACGCATTGGCGGCAACCAGCGCACCCACGATGGCTGAAGCGCTGCTGCCAAGTCCGCGTGTAAGCGGAATATTGCTGTACATCGCAATGTCCAGCTCTGGTACTTGTACGCCCGCTTCCTTGAATACAAGCTGCGCCACTTTATAAATCAAGTTTGACTTATCCTCAGGGATGCCTTTCATTTCGTCTCCGTACAAGCGAAATACCGTATGCTCAGCAACCGACATTTCAACCCAAGCATACAAGGAAAGCGCCATGCCCAGCGTATCGAAGCCTGGACCCAAATTAGCAGTGCTCGCAGGCACCTTTACGATTACACGACGGTTATTCATAACGTTATAAAGCTCCTTCGATTGCTAGTGTTGGCTTAACCTTCAACGCGATACACGCTTTTCACCTTGCGGACAACATCCAGCTCTTCAAAGGTTTGCAATACCTTCTGCATCGCTGCTTTATTCGCATCATGTGTAATAACGATTATTTCTGCCTCTGGATTGACTGGATTCGGCTGTTGCAGAACCGACTCCAAGCTTACTTCAAAGTCTGCAAAAACTTGAGTAATGCGCGCTAGCACGCCTGCGCGATCTGCTACATGGAGAAGCAGGAAATATTTTGAGGAAATCTGCTCATCAGTTTTGAGCTTCTTCTCCTTATAGGTCATAATGTTTTGTTTGCCGTTAACGCCAAGCTTCAAGTTTTTCACAACGGCAACGAGATCGGCAACAATCGATGTAGCCGTAGGCATGCCGCCAGCGCCCGGACCATAAAACATCGTTTCTCCAACTGCCTCGCCATGTACATATACGGCGTTGAAAACGCCATTGACTGACGCGATAGGATGCGAATGCTTAACCATCGTTGGCTGTACGCTAATGCTGAACTCGTCATCTTGACGCTCTGCGATGCCAAGCAGCTTAAGCTCATAGCCCAGACGCTTCGCATATTGGATATCTTCGCGACTGACCGATGAAATCCCTTGAACGGATACATCATCCAAGGCCACATTGGCACGGAAGCCAAGCGTCGCCAAAATCGTCATTTTGCGCGCAGCATCCAGCCCCTCAACGTCAGAGGTCGGATCAGACTCCGCATAGCCGAGTGCTTGAGCTTCCTTAAGCACATCGGAGTACGAAGCGCCTTCCTGGCTCATTTTCGTCAAAATATAGTTCGTCGTGCCGTTAACGATACCCATAATTTTAGTAATCCGGTCGGAGGAGAAGCCTTCGATCAAAGTGCGGATAATTGGAATGCCGCCAGCTACGCTCGCTTCATAAAGCACATCGCAGCCATGCTCCTGAGCAACAGCCAGTATTTCCGTCCCATGCAGCGCCATCAAATCTTTATTGGCAGTCACGACATGCTTGCCGCGCGATAAAGCTTCAATAATATATTGCTTCGTCTGTTCAATACCACCCATTACTTCGACGATCACATCAATGTCCGGATTGTGGATAATTTCCCAAGGGTCTTCTGTCAGCTTGGACGGATCGATCGAAATGTCGCGCGCTTTGCTTTTGTTGCTGACCAGCACCTTCGCAATTTCAATTGCCGAGCCGGTCTGGCTTTGCAGATCCTCCTGATGTCCTTCCACAATGCGGACGACACCTGTTCCTACTGTTCCAAGCCCTAACAAACCTACTTTAATTGGTTTCATATGATACCCTCCATTTATCCTTCAATAATATATCGTTCTATTTCATCAGCCTTGCCCGATTACGGCGGCTTTACGTACGCCCTGCTGGCTGCGAATAACATCCATTAAAGAGTCCAAATCCCCGCTGAGCTGGGAAACGTCAACTGAAATGACCACATGGGCAAGTCCTTGCAGAGGAATGCTTTGGTTCATTGTCAGCACATTGCCTTCATGCGTCGCCACAAGCGACAGCACCTTTGACAGCACGCCCGAACGATGCTCCAGCTCCATAGATATCGTCACCAGCCGCTCACGGTTAATCTGATGCATCGCATAAACGCCATCCTTATACTTATAAAAAGCGCTCCTGCTCAGGTTCGCCTTCTCGGCTGCCTCATGCACCGTTGCCGCTTCCCCTCTGGCAAGCATTTCCTTTACCTGCAATGTCTTGAGAATGGCTTCCGGCAGCATATCCTCCCGTACAGCAAAATACCGCTGCGTCACTTCCGTCCCCCCTAAAAAGACATTTGTTCTTCTATAAAGGACATTATAGCGGAATCATAAGGCTGGGGCAATAGGTTTAAATGATAATCCGCTTTTAAACGGGAATAGGATTCAAAAAAAACCGTTCCCTGCAAAGGCAAGCTTCGCAGGGAACGGATTCAATTACATATAACGGGCCGTTATTACGGCAAAGCGTCTGGCTCGCATGCAGCGCGGTCTACTGCTCTGTCCAACTTACAGTCAGCTCGGAAACTCCTTCTTCTGAAGCTAGTTTACCGCCAATGATTGAAATAAATTCGGAGCCGGAAATCGTCCCTTGAATAATAATATTTTTATCATCGATCGTCTGGGCGCCGTCCTCCAGCTTCTTTTCATTTACATAATCTTTATAGGATTGGCCTAGCTTGTCGAAGTCTTCCTTCGTCTTAAAAACAAGCAAAACCGATTTTTTGCCGTTATCGATATTTTCAGTCGAATTTATAATAACCGCATCATCGGGAATCGGGAAATCGGCAGGCAAATAATCGGGTCTTGCGCTTGCAGATGATTGTCCATCACCCTTTGTTTCTGCTTTTCCCTCATCTGAAGGAGATGCAACGGCATCGCTTGGCGTCGCTTCCGCTCCAGGGCTTGCGCTTTCCGCTGTATTTCCCGGCGCTGCGCTCGCTGATTCCTGTGGAGCTGAATGGGTTCCACCAGCAGCATTATTGCCGCAGGCGCTTATGACACCCGCTATAATAACAACAGACAATAAAGAAAACCATCTATTTTTTTTCATGTTCTAACATCCTCTCATTTCATAAGCAAAAGCAATATTACCACATAAAGAAGGAGACGGCCAGCATTCACCATTTTTAAATATATCAATGACGCGGTTTCAGCCAGTCAATTTTCCGATCAGGTCACCGTAATTTGTGAAACGCCTTCTTTTGAAAGTGTCGTTCCCAACAGCCAAATGGAGTGTGTTTTATCGATCGAGCCCTCAATCATAAGCTTCGAATCGCAAACGTCACATTGCCGTCTTCCAGCTTTTTATCCATCTCGGGCCATGTCAGGTCCACTGAAACTGAGGCCCCTCTACCTCCATCCCCCGCCTCATCGCTGCAAGCACCCGGCCAAACGGATTACTCACCATCGTAATTATCTCTACTTGCATATACTTCATTTACGCCGAATCAGTATGCTGCCCTGTATAGCTATTACACCTTTTTGAGCAGGTTGTAACAGCTTTAGCATCATTTTCTGAAAATACAGCGCATTCAGCAAATAAAAAAAGACGGCATGCGCCGTCTCCTTGTGCCAATATTCGATTAAGCCATATAGTCGCTGCCTTCAAAAAACTCAAAGGTGAAATCGCCGATTTGCACCGTGTCGCCATCTTTAGCGCCATGCTTGCGCAGCGCTGCATCAACACCCATTTTCCGCATAATTTGGGCAAAACGCATGACTGAGTCATACGAAGTGACCTTCATACGCTTTAAATATTTCTCGATGCTTTCGCTCTCGACAACGTACAGCTCGTTCTCCTTGCGAATCGTATAGCTGGATTCCTCGCGTTTCTCGAACGTAAACACCTTGCGCTCCGTAACATCCTTCACTTCTTCGATTTCCAGATCATCTGGAACCGACTCCAGCGTATCCATTGCCTTGTACAACAGCTCCTGAACACCCTGCTTCGTCAAGGAAGACATCGGCACAATAAGGTATTCCTTCTCGCCGCGCACTTCCTCCAGCTGCTGCTTGAACATCTCCAAGTGCTCGGCCGCTTCCGGCATATCCATCTTATTAGCTGCAATAATTTGCGGACGGTCAGCCAGCTTCTCATTGTAGAGCACCAGCTCTTCATTGATTTGCAGCCAATCCTCAAATGGATCGCGCCCCTCAGAGCCGGACATATCCAGCACGTGGATGATTACGCGAGTACGCTCGACATGGCGTAAAAACTCATGTCCCAGACCTACGCCCTCATGCGCGCCTTCGATTAATCCCGGTAAATCCGCCATTACGAAGCTGCGGTCATCGCCAACGTCTACAACCCCTAAATTCGGCGTTAGCGTTGTAAAATGATACGCGCCGATTTTCGGCTTGGCCCCGGATACGACCGACAGCAAGGTAGACTTGCCTACGCTTGGGAATCCGACCAGACCTACGTCTGCCATTACCTTAAGCTCAAGCACAATCCAGCGTTCTTCACCTTCTTCACCCGTCTCGGCAATATCTGGAGCCGGGTTGTTAATCGTTGCAAATCTTGTATTGCCGCGTCCGCCGCGTCCGCCTTTTGCTACAATAATTTCCTGGCCATGGCGTGTCATGTCGGCAATGATTTCCTGCGAGTCATCGTCAATAATGATCGTGCCGGGAGGAATGCGTACGATCATATCATCCGCACCTGCACCATGCATGCTCTTCACTTTGCCGCGCTCGCCGCGCTCGCCTTTAAAATGCTTCTGGTAGCGGAAATCCATCAGCGTGCGCAAGCCTTCATCTACGCGAAAAATAATATTTCCGCCTTTACCGCCATCACCACCGGCAGGTCCGCCCTCCGGTACGTATTTCTCACGACGATAGGAGACGATGCCGTCGCCGCCGTTGCCGCCTTTTACAAATATTTTCGCTTTATCGACAAACATGTTGTGCCCCCGTTCAAGCGCGCTTTTCCGCCTTAAGCCGTATTTCCTCCTGCGGATGTTCAATATCGACCGCCTGCAAAGTCGCGCCTTTCAACTGCTGTTTTATTTGATCCTTCAATTGTTGCTCGTCAATTAGCTCGCCTTCCAGATCGAAAGCAACGTGGAGCTGCTGCCCGTCCCAATCCAGTGCCAGCGTAAGAACGGCGACTTCGCCAAAACCAGGCTTAACCGCCAGACGATAGCCATTCATTATACCAATTAATGCTTCGGCGATTTCGGTGCCAGCAAGCGGCAGCTCAACCAAATTCAAATCCTGCTCAATGTCCACCTTCAGCTCAAGCGAGCTTGTCAGTGTACGAAAGCCCTGAATGTAGCTGACGAGCGCTGGCTCCCCGAGCTTTGAAATTTGGCTCTCCGTAAGCATCTTTGCCCTTATTTTCTCCACATATTCCACCGTTTTATCCGGTTTCTGCATCCGTGTGTAGCCATATAGCACTTGCAGGTCGTTCATCCAGTCATGCCGATGATGGTTAAGCGTCCTCATCCCCGCGGCCTGCAGGCTGTGTATCGTAAGCGCGAGCTGCTTCTTATGCTCACGCCGCTCCGAGCAAATCCAGATGGCTGCAGCAGCCGCAAACCAAAGCATGAAAAGCACAAGCAGCCAGACTGACGAAGGCCATACAAGCATAGCCACAGCCGGTAGCACAATAGAAAAAGCCGCGATGTGCTTTGCCGATTTAATGCGATCCATTCATTGATCCCACTTTCTCCCGCATGTTTCCCAGCTAATTCAGTATAACATGTCGCTGCATTAGCCGATAGGTCTTTAAGCAGCAAATGCCCCGGCCTACACGCGAGGCCGGGGCATTTGCTGCTATTATGCTTCTACTGCTGCGGCTACTGGAGCCAGGTCCACTGGATACACGCTCACTTTTTTGCGATCGCGTCCCCAACGCTCAAACTTTACAACGCCTTCGACTTTCGCATAAAGCGTATCGTCTTTGCCGATGCCTACGTTAGTTCCTGGGTGAATTTTTGTTCCGCGTTGGCGGAACAAGATGCTTCCAGCAGATACGGTTTGACCGTCAGCACGTTTAGCGCCGAGACGCTTCGATTGACTGTCACGTCCGTTCTTTGTGGAACCTACACCTTTCTTCGAAGCGAAAAGCTGAAGATTCAGTTTCAACATGAGATTTCCCTCCCTCATTCAAGAGATTGTTGTTTAATCACAACATATTTTCCGTAGGACTCTGCAATCGTATTAAGCATCACGATCATCGACTCCAGCAGCAGCTGCACCTTATGAGCGGTTTCCTGATCAGCTAAAACCGGAATATCCGATGATAGCCATCCATTATCCATTACATAAGGAAGCTTCACATCTGCCAGAGCTTCAATCGAGTTGACCGTACCGACTGATACAGACGATACGCCAGCACAGACGATGTCTTTGCCGAGCTTCGCATACTTCGCATGACCTTTAATCTTAAACGATGTAATCCGCTTGTCAGCATTTCGTACAATCGTAACCGTGATCATAATAATCCTCTTACGCTTGGATTTTGCCGATCGTTACTTTTGTGTACGGTTGACGATGACCTTGCTTACGACGGTAGTTCTTTTTGGCTTTGTATTTGTAAACGATGATCTTTTGGCCTCTGCCTTGTTTTTCAACAGTAGCAGAAACAGTAGCGCCGGAAATAACTGGAGTACCAGTTACAAGACCGTTAGCACCGGATACAGCCAACACGCGATCAAACGTTACGCTTTCGCCTGCATTGGCGTTCAGTTTTTCGATGAAAAGCACATCGCCTTCCTGAACTTTGTATTGCTTGCCGCCAGTTTCGATAATTGCGAACATTGTGAGTGCACCTCCTTATTGTCGAAGACTCGCCTAATCCAGGTGAATGGCAGCATGGGCTGCTATTGCTTGTACCCGATCGGAGCGGTATCTGCAAGTCCGCTGCATATAACAATCAGACATACTTGAACATTTTAGCATACAAAATGGAATCAAGCAACCTCCTTTCTCCGAATTTGTCTAGCAATAAAACGATTTCTCCCGCTTCATTGTCCCAATGATTTTAATTTTGTATAATGAGGCCAGTCTTATAAAACGCTTTTTATAAAAACATCTGTCTAAGGCGAGCACGCAATAACAGGTAGACGACTCATCGTTCATGCTACCATAAGCAAAGGAAGGTTTTGCGGCATGGACGCCATACTTCCAGCTATCATTGAAAGGAGACAAGGACATGGATTATCGGATCGTGGAAAAAGAAGCTTTTCAAATTGTCGGCTTATCCTATGAAGTTAGCTGTAAGAACGGACAAAATTTCATCGACATCCCTAAACTATGGGAGGCATTCAACCATAGCGATGCGCCTTCCGAGCTGTATTCTAAAGGAGACGGGGCTATTATCGGTGTCTGCCTGGACGGCCAGCCCGATAAAGAAACCTTCACCTATATGATTGCCACTAAAGTGACGCCTGATGAAGCTGATTCAGAAAAGAAATATACAGCCCGCACCGTTCCCGCGGCTACTTGGGCCATATTCACTTCGACCGGTCCTCTGCCGGATTCGCTTCAAAACGTATTCCGCCGGATATTCCAGGAATGGTTTCCCGCAACTGGCTATGAGCATTCTGGAGGCCCGGAGCTGGAGGTTTATTTCGAAGGCGATACTTGCGCTGAGGATTACCACTGCGAAGTGTGGATTCCGATTATGAAAAAATGATCCGCTCAAAATAATGCGAATCACTAGTCACCGCGCGTATTAGCCATTGCGTATTATACTTGCATGTGAACAGCCAAATTAGCTTCAGCCTGCTGAAATCAGCAAAAGCGGCCACTGAAAGGGATGCCCTTCAGTGGCCGCTTTCTTAATTTGCATATACACTCCATAACGTTATTTCATGCTTAAGCCTGCGACTTCCTTCCGCTTCCTCCGCAGCATGGACAGCGCTCCGTTAACTGGCCTGCCGCGCCCTCCCGCGCCTTTTTGCGGGTCACTTCCATAAGCCCTAGCCTTGTCCAGCCAACGACCGAGCATTTAGTCCGGTCCTGCCTCGCCCATTCATTCAGGCGCGCCATAATCCGCTCGCGGTTTGGTTCATTTTCCATATCGATAAAATCAATAATAATGATGCCGCCCACATCACGCAGCCGCAGCAGCCGGGCAATCTCATCAGCCGCCTCTAAATTCGTGCGGAAAACGGTATCTTCTAAATTCGTAGCACCTGTAAATTTGCCCGTATTCACATCAATAACAGTTAAAGCTTCCGTCTCCCCCCATATGAGAGAGCCGCCGCTTGCGAGCCGAATATTCGGCTGGAATGCTTCATGGACCTGCCTGGTGACATCAAAAGCGTCAAAAAGCGCAAGCGAGACGCTCTGGTCATACAGCTTGAGCCGTTTCTCGAGCTGAGGCGTCATCTCCCTCAGCAGCGCAGCTGCTTCCTGCAGACGGAATGCATCATCAATCCATACCTCTTCCACTTCCATATCAAGCGTGTCGCGGACGATTCGCCGCAGCAGCCCCGCCTCCATATGCAGGCCTGCTGGTGCTTTTGCCTCCACAGCCTGGCTTATTATACGCTCCCAGCTGGCGCGAAGCTGGGCAACATCAGCCGCAAGCGACTGCTCAGACTCACCTGAGGCCGCCGTCCTTAGGATGATGCCTTCCTCGCCTTGCAGCAGCTGTTCGCCCACTTCGCGCAGTCTGGCACGCTCGCTGTCGGCAGCAATTTTCCGTGAAACGCCTACGTACCCAGCCTGCGGCATGAGCACCAGCCACCGCCCCGGCAATGTAAAATGGGTCGTCACCCTGGCCCCCTTGCCGCCAAGCGGCTCCTTCATTACCTGTACAATCAGCTCATGACCTGGCCGAACGAGCTCTTCAATTGAAGGCTTCGTCTCCGGCTGCTTCTCCAAATTGGGATGCAATAAATCATCTATATACAGAAAAGCATTTTTGCCAAGGCCAATATCTACGAATGCTGCCTGCATGCCAGGCAATACGTTAATGACACGCCCTTTGTAGACATTGCCTACGAGGCCGCTTTTCTCCGACCGTTCCATAAAAAATTCCATGAGCCGGCCATCCTGCAAAACAGCTGTTTGAAGCATTTCTCCGTCACTGTGCATCAACATTTGCTTCATCTCTCAAACATCACCCGCCAGCTCTCACGTTTTCTTTTATATTAACATAAGAAGAGTTATTTAAAGTAGTTCAATTCACTAGCGTTGCATAAAATCTCTGATCCCCAGAAAAGTGAATATTCAAAAAACAAATTATCGACGTGAAATGAAAGAGGTCGAACAGCTCTCAAAAGTAGCTCTTCCGTTTGGTTTAATTATACATTTATGTACTTATCTATTCGTTCTTGCCTACGGCTTGCTCGTTCATGTTTTGGCGAGCTTTCGCTGTCGCCCGCGAGATGTTCGACTCGGCTTTTTCTTGAGTTTCCTTATCCAGCTCCCACAAGGCTGCCATAATAACTTCGTCGGCCAACGCGTGAGTTGTAGTAAGCTGTGTTGTACCTTTATTTCCAGCTTCACCAGCGCCAATAAGCACAAGGCGATGAGTGCAATCCAGATCAGGTTGGTAACAGCCTGATTACTCGTCCCATAAGGATGTTTTTCTGTAAGTACTGCTTCATCCACTTAAAAAGGTCTCGATCGCCCAGCGACTGCGGTACATCTCGCTCATTTCGTCACACGTCAAATCGAAGCGATTAGTTATTAGAAAGAGTACATTTCCTTGCGAGTCTTCAGTTTGAACCATTCGCAGGATGTGCTTCATCTTTTTCTGCTGAGAGCCGATTCGGACGAGGCAATCAGCTGCTACCAGGCTCATTTACAATTTCCTCCATCTGCGTGCGATCATTTTTCTTCGCTACGGTTACCGTCGCTTTCTCAGGAATAACCTCACTATCGTCCAGGAAAGTCAGTCTCATGTGGATTTATATGCCCGCCTTTGTCTTGCGGAATTCGACCCATTTGAATTTCTGCAGACACAGCGTGATAGTGGTGGGGTCAATGATTTTGATTTTATGGCACTGAGCGTTCATCCCCTGCCTGGCCATCACGCGCTTTGCTAACCGTTCAAACACGTGCCTGAGAAGCTCGGGATCCACTTGTTTGTGCTTGCGGCTGAGCTGTGAAGCCGAGATTGAAGTCAGGCCGAGCTCGCACAGTACATCGTCGGCGATATGGCGCAAGCCGTCACGGTTTTGAAGTTGGGCTAGCAGAAACAACTTGAGATAGGCGGTGGTTGTCAGCTTTTTCGCATATTTATCCTTATGGGCGTCCGCCACGGCTGTTGTGAACGTTTTTGTGCAATCGGTGCAAGCCGTTTACCAAATGAAGAAAATAGCGTATGATTGTCCATGCTGAGATCCTTTTCAGTGGTTTTATGGACGAGTCTACCTCTCCAATTCATTGTAAAGGATTTTTTTCTGTGTACTACCAAAATGAACAGAATCTTATGAAAATTCCGAGAAGATTAATGCAACGCTAGTGAGTTCAATTAAGTAAAGATGAATTTAAACTTATTGAAATCCCTCCTGCCTCTGTCTTAAATTTGACATTGAATAATAATTAATTTCTAAATTACAAATAACGTGAGTACACTCACCTATTTAAAACATTTACTTACATTACATATTTCGTGATTCTCTATACTCTGAATTCTTCCCCATTAGATAATTTAAATAAAAATGCCCGTGTGAGTATATAGTTGGGCGACTTGTCTGTTAGACGGTTGCTTTTCTTCGTCACCTTTCATAAAATTAAAAGCTCGGCTTCGGCTTCGTCCGATTCAACCACTAGGCATAGGAATGCAACAGTAATTTCGTCAGTCAAGGGTTTAATTGCAACAGACAGTGCTCAACCTTTCACTCCAACTTCACGAGCAAGGGCAAGAAGAACGCGATAAACGAAATCCAAAGCCGATTTTGAACATCATGATCACTTTAACCGTGAAAATGCTTGAACTGAATATGCTACTTAATTCACTTTAGAAACGTTTCAATCGTCCAGCGGCTCAGACGTGAACGAATGTAATGCCGCTTTCACAGTAGTGATCGAATGCCTCATAGCCTTTGTAGCTGGTCAAGCACATACGTAACTCCAAATTAATCAAACTGAGAGCGGTCGATCTTCTTATCAGTTGTAATCTATGCTTTGTCCTGAATGATGTCGTTTTCGTCTACATGTGCAATTCGCATGTGGAGCTTGATTTCCGCTTGGTCTACCGAAACTTTGCCCATTTTTACTTCTGTAACCATAGATCGACGTTTGTTTAGTCGATGAACTTGCCAATTCATTACTGATTGACGACAGGCTTGAATACCTGATGGAGCAGATCAGGATCCATCAGGTATTCAAGCCTGTGACTTTATTTACCGATCGAGATCATTGTAAGTCTAAGCTCGAATTGGAAAGCCTGACTCTACACATCGTCGGTGACATGCCAAAGCCCTGCTTCGCTCTTTGAAAGCGTATACATACAGATTCAGTTAGGCTGCATTCTCAAGCTTCTCTTGACCTATTTATCTTGCAGGGTTTAGAAACTCAATCTGTGAACAATGTTGTACATACTCGTGCTATTCATTACCAAACAATAAAAATAGCGTATACCTATCCATGAAATAAACATTTTCAGTGAATTATGGACAGGTCTATCTACCATATCTATTGAAAAGGATTTTTCATGCTCAAGTTTTGATAAAACAGAGAGTTTTTAAGATTTGAAATAAAAATGTAACGCTAGTGAACAAAACTGATACTTCAAAATAATACGGTTTTTCATTTAGGTAGTTAATCAAAAAAGAGGCTAACTATAATCATTAGCCTCTAAAACCATTCTAAATTTTAAGTTTTATTAATTGTACGCATTTCCTGCGCCTTTCATAACACCGTTATTAATATTTGAAAAATATATTCTGTAGCCTGATCCATCAGGAACATTACTGTAAACTAGAGAGAACCAAGTCCCATTTTGTGGAACTTGATTTTGTACCGTACCGGTTCCATAAAATACATCAGTACCGTTAACATGTTTAGTAATTCTATACTGAATATAAACGGAATCAGTCGTTACTATTTCTTGCCATCCCTTCAATTCAACACTCCCACCTGATTTAGAAAAAGACTGGTTACTAATTAAATACTTTCCACCCGTCAACTGTTCAATATTCCAATATAAAACAGAAGCGAAGAGACTTATTTGAGCACTAGCTTCATATTCCTGATCTAAAGGCTGCTTTTCAACTTTTCCGTTTACATTTGAACTTTTTGAGTTCAAAGAAGAATTTTGTGTAAGGTCTACTGATAAAGCTTCCTTTACTACTTTCCACGAATTATTTTCCTTTGTTATTACATATGGCAAATCAGGCAATGTACCTGTAATATCCCATGTCTCTTGAATCGTTGCTTTGTAGTTTTCCGAGTCTACCCGTTGGATTGAAGTAACTTTATAATTGAGGATTTGGCTATCATTAAATGTACTTTTGATAAATTCTAGTGCATTATTCCCGCCCTTTTCAACACGTTTATCAATTGAATATTTAAGCATATCATCAATGTCTTTCTTTTCAACAGCTTCATAATACTTGTTTATAACTGAAATAACATCAACTTCATCTTTCTGCGGATCAACTCGAATCCCTTGAGCACTTACTGGGATTGTTGTGAAAATAATAAATAATGACACAATCATCACCAATGAATACCTTCGCAAAAAATTCATTTAAATACCCCCAAATAATTTTTTTCCAAAATTGGAATATCTTAATAATATCATATGCCAAATTATTAATCAAATTTTCCAAATTAGTATATTTTAAGAGTAAGTACAACTTTTAAAATAACCCATGATTGATTTGTGAATAAGAAAACCATACAAAGATGAATAGGCCACGAATCACAACCTTCTTAGATTGCGGAAACGAATTGAACCCAATTGAAATTGTTTTATGGATTGCATGTTATGCTGGGGTCATTTTATAAGCTTAAGCTACTTACACCATGATAAATCTAAAGGTATCAGGCTTTGTAAGTTCTCGTTAAACCTAGCGAGATAATTTGCTAGGAATGTCCGAATCTCACGAAGGAGATCGACAATGTCGTTAGTATCATAGGCCCGTCAGTTAAGACGTTCTCTAGTAAGATCTATCGACTTTAACAACTCATCATAGCCTGTCACACATTTATGAAATTGTCCGCTCATGAGCTCAAAACGCAAAGGGTTGATTAGCGCAATTACCATCGTTTAAATTTTGATATAAAGTCTGCTTCAGTAGCGTCCGATCGCCTGAAATGGCTGCTCCTTTAGCCTGAGCATTATAAATGAATACGAACGATAGTTACATCATGCATGGTATTTCGAAGTATGGTTCTATCGCCACATGTTCCAGTAACTGATCTTATCCGACAGTGATGAAAACAGGTGTATACACTTTATTAAGAAGCATAATAATCCGATAAAGCACACTGGTTCTTTTCACCTATAGCATTGAATTCAGCATTGTGATTTTTGCAAGCCGCCCTTCTGCGTTTTCTTTCTCTAGGAAGGAGTTCCTTTACCATTGTTCATCTTATATTCCATACAGATTAACATTTTTCCTATTTTACCACTATTTTAAATTTATTCATAATGTTAAGAAAGTCACTAGAGTGATTGTAAGGCATATCAAGTGAATAAAACACCCAAGATATAAAAGAACCTTATTCCATGAACAGAAATCAGGATAATTAAACCCTATCAATAATAATAGGGAAAAGCACTTTATGAATCTAAGAAATTAAATGAATCACTGCAGCAGTATACCGTTACGTAACTAGCTAATATTAAACTATCCCTTATATATACTTTAATCCATACGATGGATTGCATATTAATGCTTGCGTAACCTTATTCGCAGAACTTTAGTCAAGGTTCTAGCTTACTACCAAAATAGTATGGCTATCTCCATAAACATGTCCCATAAAACAGAGAATCCTCTTAATTTCAGCAACAGTTAGTCACAAAATGGAGCGCACTGTTCATCATTACATGAGAGTATATTTTTCTAATTCCTATTTCATATTTGTAGCTTTGCATATACGTGGTACCCACGTATTGTTACGGAAGTAATCCTTGAGATATTTTGATGATAAGCCGTAATTGATGTTTTATGGTAGGTATCGAATTGGACTTGGCAATCCCTCTAACTA
The DNA here is from genome assembly GCF_050481745.1 of Paenibacillus algorifonticola. GTDB lineage: Bacteria > Bacillota > Bacilli > Paenibacillales > Paenibacillaceae > Pristimantibacillus > Pristimantibacillus algorifonticola_A. The sequence goes on from NZ_JBCNGR010000002.1 coordinate 16,882, forward strand.
AATTAATAATATAATTTTTTGGTTCAAAACCGAAATTAGTGCTTGACGAAATAATCCAAGGTTGAAAATGGAAAAACATCCGCTAATCCTGTATTGTTGTAAGTCCTACCCAACAACAAAAAGGAATAAACAGATGCAGATCCAGTATATCAATGAAATGCTTAACATACCAGAGCTAACGATTCATAAGATTCTGCTGATGAGTGGAGATGAAATTCATATAGAAGTAAAGCCCTTAGCCCCAAAGCAATGCTGTCCGGTTTGCCATTCAGACGAATTTGTTACGCTTAAAGGAAGCAATGGTATGTGCACCGTTCGGCACCTTCCTGTTTTCGAGAAAAACGTGTATCTTTTGGTTCCAAGCATCAGGATGCAATATTCGCAATGCCATTCGGGTTTTGTTTGGGTATACGATTTTGTAAGGGCTAAAGAACGTTACAGCAAGCTTTTTCGAGAGCGAATAGTTGAGCAAGTGCTTGGCTCTACAGCAGCACATAGCGCTCGTATGCAAAAAACGCCTGCAAGCACCGCACATCGGATGCATAACGAGGCTCTTCCCTTAGAAAGCGAACGACTTTCCGAGCGAGCATGGAAACAAGCGATCGAAAGCACCGGGTTAGTTTTAGGTGTCGATGACTTCGCCATCAAGAAAGGGCATACCTACAACACGGGTATTCATGATTTGAGAGGTGGAACGTTACTCGATATTTTACCCGGGCGAAAGCTAGAAGAATTACGTGCTTATACCCAGCAGCATCCTGGCTTTCTATTATTAACGCCAAAAGCAGTTGTAATGGATTTGGCCCGGGGCTATCACACATGGATCAGTGAATGCTTTCCGAATGCCATTCGGATCACAGACCGATTTCATGTTCAAGGTTATATCATTGAGGCCATTCAAGAAGTTCGCAAAACGGTAGAACGCTGGCACCACGAGCGAAGGCCATTCTTAAGGCAAATCGTGGGCTCTTGAATGCACAAGAGGGAGCTCTATCTACCGAAAATAAAGCAAAGCTAGATGAACTACTGGGCTACTCCGACCTCCTTCGCGAGGTTTGGGTATGGAAAGAAGCCTTTACTGCATGGTATGACTATTCACCGAATGTCGATGTAGCATCCAGGGGCTTCATTCGTTGGTGCGAACAAGGAGAACAAATAGAGCATGAGTCGGTCAAAAGCGCACTAAAGAAAATGCATAATTGGAAAGAAGAAATCATCAATTATCATCGTTGCCGCTGGACTAACGCGACAGTAGAGGGTCGACATAATCGGATTAAAGCTTTTCAACGCCGACATTATTTCACGAGAAACCGAGACTATTACAAAGCGGGCATTTTAGTCGAATGTAATCGCAATCGTATTCCAAGTTAAACCGTCAAGCACTGATTTTGAGGTAGAGCCTAATTTTTATGATTATTAATTGAAAAAATCAATAATTGCTCGACTCGGATTACGCTCCATTAAATAACGATCTACAACACGCTGCTCTGGAGCAACCCTTGCGATGCTGGAGCCGCGCTCCATAATATAAAACAGGTGATACCGCTCGCGCCACAGTAAACGAACAGCGTAAACCGCAGAGCGCCTGCCATCCACCAAGATAGGGCTGGCAAGCACGCCTTGCGCTATTTTACGGCTCGCTACCTGGTCGCGATGCATGAGAAAGCGAAGGAATAAATACGGGATGCTCCGATTATAGGTCCAGTTCGTCATAAACAGAAACGTTCCAATGACGAGCAGATTCATTTGAATACCGCCGGCGGGACGCAGCAGCCCTAGCAATGAAACGCTGATCATCAAGCCGCTGAGCACAAGGCTGATGCGTGCCGTCCAGCGCATGACGCTGTAAAAATTCAAGCTATAGCTAAGGGCAGCCTGCAGCAGCTTCCCGCCATCAAGCGGATAAATCGGCAATAAATTGAATAAGCCAATCATCATATTGGCATTAACGACATAGGCCGACCATTCGGAATCCCACAGCCCCAATTGGCCGAGACCCCAGGCAGCTAGTCCCATCCATACATTTTGCAGCGGTCCGGCTATCGCCACGAGCGCATCCTCTCCTGCTGGCAGGCTGCCCGCATCCTCCACTTCAGCCACACCGCCGAAAGGCAGCAGCTTAACTTCACGGATTTGCCAGCCAAAATAACGCGCCACCAGCACATGGCCAGCTTCATGGACAATAACGATTAAAAACAAGGTAAACAGCTCGACAAAATAACCTGTTAATACCGAGGCCGCCATTACCAGCACAAACAACGGATGCACCGACCAGCGAATGCCCCTCCATTTAACCAAGCGGGATCACACTTACCGGATCAATATAGCGGTCGTTTTGCTTAATTGCAAAATAAAGCAGGCTCGGCTCCTCGCCGCTTGCTCTGCGCAGGCTCCCAACCGGGTCGCCCGCTTCCACCCAATCATTCACGCCAACCGATGCATACCCTAGCTTGCCATATACGCTGACTCGTTCGTCCGCATGCTGAACTACGACGGTTACTCCATCATCCGATGGCTCCGAGACTACAAGCACTCTGCCCGTTTCCACCGCATTTACCGCTTCCTCCGATGACCCTGCAAGCTCAACCCCATTCAGCAGCTCGGCAAATGTACGTACGATAGCACCGCCCTCAAGCGGAGCAACGACAGGCAGCTTGACCGTCCCTTCGGCAGCCGTCGCCTCCTTCTGCTCCTCTTGAAAAATCGGAATAAACGTCGGCGCTCCGGCAAACGTTTCTTTATACCATTTTGCCGCACTGGCAAAATCCAGCTCATCATGAAGGGCCTGCGCTACATAAGCTCGGCTCTCTATTGCCCACTTCTCATCAGTCTGATATAAGCCCCATATGCCGGCGAACAAAACAGCAGCCGCAATTATTTTCCAGCGCAGCTCGCGAAAAAAGGGATGTGGTCGTTCACCTTTTGGCGGTTCCGCATACGGCGGTCCTCCTGACTCATGTCCATATCGATAATCCATGCGGCTCGTCCGGCTTCGCTGATCATCCTGTATCTGCGTCCATCCATCCCAAGGATTCGGGCTTTCTTTCCACAATTTCTCCGGATCCCGCTCCTCCTCATCCAGCACGGGATAGGACGGCGGCTCAGCCGGCACACCGTATTCCACTCTTGAAAGCCGCTCTTGCATGAATTCATCCCGAACAGGCTGCTCCATCAATCGTCTAATTTTCTCTTCTCGGCGTTTACGCACCGCTTCCTTCGTATCCATCATCCGTTCCTCCCCCTCTCGCTTGTCAGAGAGCTTGTTTCCTTCTACATCCTTATGAGGAAAAACGGACAAGTATGCAATTTCAGCAGGCAAAAAGAAAAAGAACGCCGCCTTCTCTTCACAGAGAATGGCAGCGCCCTTCCAAGCAGCAGCTCATATGGTTATTCAGCCAGCTCATACACTTCCTGATGAGCCTTTATACTGAATACGATGCCAATACTAATCATATTCAGGAGTAGCGAAGTACCGCCGTAACTAATGAATGGCAGTGTGATGCCGGTAATCGGCATTAGGCCGATCATCATGCCGATGTTTTGGAAAATCTGGAATACGAACATCGACGCGATGCCTATCGTCATATAGGAGGCCCGTAAATCATGACATTTGAAGGCGATTATTATAATTCGATAAATGAGCAGGAAATACAGCAGCAATAATACAGCTGCCCCCTGAAACCCAAACTCCTCGCCGATGACAGCAAAAATGGAATCAGAGTACGGGTAAGGGATAAACTTACCGTTTTTCATCTCGCCCTGCAGATAGCCATCACCCGTGAGTCCACCGGAGCCTATGGCAATTTTGGCATTTTGGGATTGATAGCTTTGATTAGCAGTTGCAGTATCCGGATGTAAAAAGGTATTAATCCTTGCATACCAGTGCTGTTTTTCTTGTGCTTCTAAAAATGTTTTAATCTCCGTGTTAAAAATATTAAATAAGGAAACAAACAAAATAGTACCGCCAATTGCTAGCCCTAGCCCGATAAGAACATGTTTGTATTTAATATTTCCAATCCATAACATGCCGAGCAAGATAACTAAATAAATTATCGCATTCCCTAAATCAGGCTGCATCATAACTAAAGCAAAGGGCAAAAAGGCAAACGTACCAATAGGCAACAAATCCTGCATAAAACCTAAACGGTCGCCTTTTTTACGTCCCATTATATAGGCTATTCCAACAATAAGAAAAATTTTCATTATTTCAGCAGGCTGAAAAGAAAATGAACCGAATCTAAACCAGCCCTTTGCCTTATTTATCTCAGATCCGAAAAAATAAACCAAGATGAGCAGTGTAACGCCAAATCCATATAATACATGCCAGCTCTTCAGCAAAATACGATAATCAAACACAGCAGAAAAAATCGCAATTAAAAATCCAGCAATATAAAAATAGACCATTTTTTTAGTTGAAGTGTCGTATTGAGAATTATCCCAAGTCGCACTATAAACGACAAGCAAACTAATAGCCATCAGACAGACCAGGATTGCGACGATACCCCAGTCAATTTTTTTGAATTTATTTAGCACAAGGCAATCATCCTATTCCCAAAAACTTGCGGAACCGTTTGAAGGCGCCTGCCTTCTCGTCTAGCAGCATGAGCGGAACCATATCGCCCAAAATGCGGCGGGCAATGTTGCGGTAAGCAATCGCCGCGCGCGACGAAGGGTCCATCACCGTAGGCTCGCCTGTATTTGCGGATTTAATAACCTTCTCATCATCCGGCACGATGCCGAGCAAATCAACGGCGAGCACCTGACAAATTTCATCAATATCAAGCATTTCGCCGCTCTTCACCATGTTCTGACGAATACGGTTAATGATGATTTTGGCGGCAATGCCTTCTTTCTCAAGCAGGCCGATTACTCGGTCCGCATCGCGAACGGCAGCATTTTCTGGCGTCGTTATAACAATAGCCCGGTCTGCGCCGGCAATCGCATTACGGAAGCCCTGTTCAATTCCGGCTGGGCAATCAATAATGACATAATCAAATTCCTTCTTCAGCTCCAGCACCATGTCTTTGACCTGTTCGGGCGATACATCATTTTTGTCCTTCGTTTGGGCAGCTGGCAGCATGTACAGCTCGTCAAAGCGCTTGTCCTTGATCAGCGCTTGATTCAAGCGGCATCGACCTTCTGCCACATCGATAAGATCATAAATAATGCGGTTTTCCAGTCCCATAACAACATCCAAATTACGCAGTCCGATGTCGGTGTCAACCATACATACCTTCTTGCCAAGCAGAGCCAGTGCCGTTCCCAGATTAGCGGACGTAGTCGTCTTGCCAACGCCGCCTTTTCCAGATGTGACAACAATCGCTTCTCCCATAAGTTACACCCCTCTTAACATAATCGGATTATTGCGTAAACGGTATAATTGCGAAATTTTATCCATTTGCATCGTTCCCTCATTCAAAAAAGCAAACTCCATCGCCGGATCGCCCGACATCCATTCCTCCGGCGGCCTGCTAATGATATCTGCTATTCGCAATTGCGTCGGCCGCATCAGCGATGCCGCAATAATAACATCCGTTCGGCCGTTCACACCCGCATGAGCAACGCCGCGCAGCGCGCCCATCACATAAATATCGCCGGTGCTTATAATCGTTCCACCCGGGTTTACATCCCCCGTCAGCAGCAAATCGCCTTCACGCTCCATCGTTTGACCCGATCGAATAATTCCGCTAATGAGCTGAATGCCCGGTGGCGATTGCGACGGCTGGCTGCCTGTCGCGGACTCCGATTCCACCGATTGTACAATCAGATTGCCCTGCGCGCGAATTACCGTTCGAATCCGTTCTTTATCCTCATCGCCAAGCTGTCTAGCTCCCAGCTTGACATGGACGTGTACGAGCGGGCCGGTGAGCAGCTGCTGATGGGTTTTCTCCAGCTTGTAGTGCAGCTCATCAAGTAATAAATCAAGCTCACAACTATCGTCGAGAAGGAACACGAGACCTTCCTTGACGCCTTTAATCATAATATGCTGCTTTTCGGCCACGATTGTCCCTCCCCAACGTATTGCATTCTTTTCGAAACAATCGAATTCCTGCTTTATCCGCCAATTTATTCCTCATCCTGGTCCTGATTAAGCTTCGCATCCTGCTCATACAGCTTTCGAACAGGCACATAAATAATCAGGGCAAAGGCAAGCTGCAAAAATAAGCTAGGTAAAATATGATCCAGCAGCGCGTAGGCATACGACTCCTCCGTCAACCGGAAAAGCGAATAAATGAAATAAACGGCTGAATCGTATGCGATGCATGCAAAGCCAATGACGGAAAGGCAAGTAAGCAGCGTGCTGCGGCGGCGATCGAACAGCAGTCCGGCAAAGTAGCCGATCAGCCCCATCATAAACGTATGGACGCCGAGCAAATGACCGTAATAGACGATATCCTGAATAAGTCCGATACCTAAACCAAACATCAATGCGCGATGGCGACCGCTATACAGAGCAGCATACAAGATAAAGACAAAACTGAAATGCGGGATAATTTTACTCGAATAATCCGCCGGAATGATCCAGGGCATAACGCTGCCTTCTATAATAAAAAGCAGAAACAACAGCAGGATAAGCCGATTTGTGCTCATCATACTCATTTGCCCGCATCCTCCGATGCAGCGACCTCGACGACAAACACCTCTTTAAGCTGGTTCAAATTAGCTGCCATCTCAATAGAAGCCGTATACGTCAAGCCAAAGTTGCCTTCTTCCTTCGTCTCTACTGTTCCAATTACAAGACCACGCGGATAAACGCTGTCGCTCCCAGAAGTAACAACCAGGTCGCCCACAATCATTTTGTCGTTCTCGGCGATTCTCGTCATAATCAACCGCTGCGTCTCATCATCATAGCTGGTAACCATCCCGAAAGAGTCGCTTTTGCCAAGAATCGTCGCCGCAATCGCATTGGAAGTCGGCGACTTGTCATCCAGCTCCGTAATCGGCATCACGGTTGCCGTATTCGGCCTTACTTGGCTGATAATACCGATAATACCGTCAATTGTCGTAACTGCCATGTTCTGCTTGATGCCATTCAGCGAGCCTAAATTGATTTCCAGCGTCTTGCTGTATGGATTATTGTCAATGGCAATGACATGGGCAATCCGGTAGTTATAATTGTTAATTTTTTTCTGCTGCTCTGTAAAATTCAGCTTTTTCTGCAAACTCTCATTTTCTTCCTGCAAAAAGTTATAGCCGATTTTGTCGCGGGCATAAGCCGCTGCTGTCAGTCTAAGGTACTCATTCTCTTCATAAATCGTCCGGAGTTTGCCAATATCCTCAAAGAAACCCGCTATTGAAGCAGCGGGCACATAAAACCATTGCTGAACGAATCCGACTGAATCTCCGATAAACTTCTCCGGCATACTCAGCTCCTTACGGTCACTTAGCGAGAAGCCGATGACCACAATGAACAGAATAAACCCGAACATAAGCATAAACATGCGCTTATTTCTAAACAGCTTAAACAGCTCGATCACCTGCCTGTTCTAATCACATTTTCATTTTTTGCCTAATAGACGGAAAGCTCTTCTAGCGTCTCGAACGACCGCCTGAGCCGCCTCTGCTCTTGAACAAATGAATATGGTCAAGCGAACGGCCGGTACCTATAGCTACACAGTCAAGCGGGTTGTCCGCAACAATGACCGGCATGCCTGTCTCGCGCTGCAGCAGCTTGTCCAGATTGCGAAGCAGTGCTCCGCCGCCCGTCAGTACAATGCCGCGATCCATAATATCCGCAGATAGCTCTGGCGGGCATTTTTCAAGTGTAATTTTAACGGCATCCACGATCGCTGTCACCGTATCCGCAAGCGCTTCGCTTACTTCATCCGATGTTATCGCAAGCGTCTTAGGCAAGCCGGATACGAGATCACGGCCTCTAATTTCCACCGATTCCGGCGGATCAAGCGGCAGTGCTGTACCCAGATCCATCTTAAGCTGCTCCGCCGTACGCTCCCCAATCATCAAATTGTAAAAGCGTTTAATATATTGGATAATCGACTCATCCATTTCATCCCCAGCGACGCGAATCGAACGGCTTGTTACAATACCGCCAAGCGAGATCACTGCAACCTCTGTCGTTCCACCGCCAATATCAACGACCATGCTGCCCGTCGGTTCCCAAACTGGCAGATCAGCGCCAATCGCTGCAGCGAACGGCTCTTCAATCGTATAGGCTTCGCGGGCGCCCGCTTGCTTCGCAGCATCTTCAACAGCGCGCTTCTCCACTGCAGTAATGCCAGACGGCACGCAAATCATGACGTTCGGATGGCGCGGAAACAAAGATTTCTGCTTTTGCGCTGAACGGATAAAATATTTAATCATCGTTGCTGTCGTTTCAAAGTCGGCAATAACGCCATCCTTCATTGGACGTACAGCGCGAATATTGCCCGGCGTTCTGCCGATCATTTTTTTCGCTTGCTCGCCAACTGCTTCTATTGTTTTCGTATCGGTACGCAGGGCTACCACAGACGGCTCCCTCACGACAATTCCTTTTCCTTTTACGTATACAAGCGTATTAGCTGTTCCCAAGTCAATGCCAAGATCTTTCGATAAACCACCAAACATGTTAGTGCTCCCTTCTGAAATGCCACAATCCTTCTTATTATATTACATGTAGCCTTGTTCCTTCAAACTAATAAACCTTCCATCACCAATAACCAAATGATCCAGCACTTCAATGCCTACCAACTCGCCAGCAGAGACGAGCCGCTTCGTCAGCGCAATGTCTTCAGGACTTGGCGTAGGATCGCCGCTCGGATGATTATGCACGCAAATGAGCGAGGCGCTGCTGCATTTAATAGCTGCACGAAATACTTCCCGCGGATGAACGAGCGACGCATTCAGCGTGCCCATCGACAGCGTCTCTTGGGCGATAATGTGATTTTTCGTATTGAGAAAAAGACAGACGAAATGCTCCTTTTTCAAATGACGAAGCTCATCCATGACATAATTCGCCGCATCCTCTGGCCTCTTCACCGTTACAACGTCGCCATTGCCTGTACGAGACACTCTGCGTCCGAGCTCAAGTCCTGCACGCAATTGAATCGCTTTCGCCGGACCAATGCCGCGAATCGCCGTCAGCTCTTCCAGACTCATATCCATCAAGTTGCGCAAATTGCCACATTCCTTCATGATATTACCCGCAAGATGGACAACTGATTCCTTTTTTGTACCTGTTCGCAAAAGAATGGCCAATAATTCCGTGTGACTGAGCGCTTCGGCCCCATATTTAATTAATCGCTCTCTTGGACGTTCTTCCTGTGGGACATCACGAATGAATTGGCGCTGCGGCTCCATGCCCATCCCTGCTTTCGTAAGTTAGCTTGAAGTACGTGGATCAAAATACATGTATGCGATACGCTGCGAGCATATCTGACAGCAGTGACAGCGGCAAGCCGACAACGTTGAAATAACAGCCCTCGATCCCCTCAACAAGCGTGGCCCCATAGCCTTGAATACCATAAGAACCGGCTTTGTCATGTGGCTCTCCAGTAGCTATATACCGATTAATCTGTTCATCCTTAAGCGGCCTCATATGCACCTTCGTCATGCGATGAGCCGAGGATTGTTCACCATTATGCGTTAAAACACAAGCTACACCTGTATATACTTCATGAGCTCTGCCTTGTAGGCTGCTCAACATAGCAAAAGCATCTGCCTCATCCACTGGCTTGCCCAGTACATGGCCATCCACAACGACAATTGTATCCGCGCCAACGACGATAGAGGGCTCGGTATTCCCCTGTTTCCGCAAAAGCTCAGCCGTTGCCCGCGCCTTGCGCAAGGAAAGCTGTTCTACAATTTGCTCGGGGCTCCAATCGGAGGGCACACTTTCGTCCGCTTCCGAGGACAAAATATAAACCGGCAAGGAAAGGTCAAGAGAGGCGACCAGTTCCTTCCGGCGCGGAGACGACGATGCCAGCACGAACTGGCTGATCGGATTCATAGGTATAGCGCTCCTTCGTTTAAACTTACATTTTGCGATAAAGCCATATAGCCACTATAACACCAATAATACTGAATAAGCTAATTTGGAAGTTAATCGTCATTGTAAAGCTCAGTACATATAAATCAACGGCAGGAGACCACGAAGCCTGAATCGCTTTGGTCAAGAAAGTTATTCCCGGAATCGACTCCAGCCAGCGTGCCACCAAGGCCCCCGCAAGCAGACCGAGCACTAGGAAAAGCAATAACATCCAGCCGTTTTTCTTCATTGTTCAACGCCTCTCGCCAAGTAATGACAACTGCTCTCTATTATACCTTAGTATGATTTCCGTTTACAATGCGCGTATAGTCTCAAACCAAGATTTTTGTGTCAGGATCGCTTCCATTAGAGCTTGCTGCACCGACCACAAGTGCGCCTGAGAAGGATTTTTATCATATTCCGTAAGCGACGAAGCCGCCGTATTTACCGCTTGAACAACCGCACCCATCGACGCTTTACCCGCCTCGCCTTGAAGGCCAGACTCCATCACCTTTATGCTGAGCGTCCATTTTTGATGCTCCGCCCGCCAAGCCTTAGCCGCATTTTCGCCAAGTGGCGCAAGAATCGGCTGCTCCAGTTGGGCCAGCGCCAAATCATCCAGCATGCTTATCAAGGCATTCGTCTGCTCAAAAAAACGGCTTGCATCTGCCGCCTTCCCTGTAAAAGGAAACTGCTCTGGTGCCTGAACAATAAGCTCCTTCACATATACCTCAGTACCAGGCAGCATTTTGCTCAGCGCAATTGCCCTGCTGCGATCGCCTGCCATCCCCGCATATACCCGGTAGTCGTCTGCTGTTGTCACAGCAGCAGACGCAAGTCCCTTGCTAGCCAGCTCCTCCATTGCGGCATCCCTGCCCTCTGAATTGCTAAATACGCCATATTGCAGCAAATGGTAGGTCTGTGGTCGAATGGCCAGTTCCACCGTTTTAAGCGGCGCTGTTGAGCTTCCGCCATTCCCCGCACCTGCTCCCGTGCCCAAGCCATTTTCCGCATTTTGCGATGCTGGATTACCGCTTACCGCGCTCGACAGCTCGCCGGCAGAATTAGAAGAGCTAAGCGAGGAGGAATCCAAAAATAAAGACAACAGCAAATAACCGAATAATGCCCCCGTTGCCAGCGCCCCTGCTACCGATAAAAAAACATTGATCCATGATGGCGAATGTCCAAGCCTGCGTATCGAGCGTACCGGACGGCTGCCTGGATCAAGCTCAGGCGAATGCCGCTGGCCGTCATTAGTCCGACCATAGCGGGTATTTTCTGGCCCATGCTCCATTGCATCGCCACTCCGTTTTGAGCCGCCGAAAGTAGGAGCCTGCTGCTGTTGGAGGTCATTAAATGGTGGAATGGCTCCCTTATCCCCCGTCTGATACTGCTCTTCAGTAACGCCCACAGGCGGCTCATTATCTGCGACATGTCTGGACGTTTTCGTAGCTATAGACGAATCGACAGGCGAATGGGTACGATTAACTGTCACTGTATTAGATTCGTCAGGCAAGTGATGATCCGACTCGCGAATCAACTGTTCCAACTGATCCATCTCCTCGTCGACCTGAGTGCTCCAAGGACTGAACTGCGCATCTGAATAAGAGGCTGTATTTTTATATAGGGGGATGACTCTCGCAAAATCTCCCTGCTTCGAAGCGCTTAGCTGCGCAGCAGCAACTGGAACTTCCACAGCTGGCTCCGCTGTGGCCATCTGCTTGTTTTCGGAGCGCGAGGCTTGTCCGGCTTGGTCGAAACGGTACGTAATGCGGTTTTTTGAGTTCATGTCATTCTCTCCTTGTCTCATTCTTCTATTCCTACTCTATGAGACAATTAAGAGATTTATGATTATGAACAAACGGATACGCAAGCGTAAACGGCTGAAGCCGTCCTTTGGTGGCAAAGCTGCCGTTTCAAGGGTGAAATATAAGCTCATTTATAAGTGTGGAACTTATAAATGCTTATATTTTAAATAACATTCGCAGCTTACCTCAAGTTTCGTACAGTCGACAACCTTTTTTGCTATAAAAATCAAAGGGAATTGTATCCAGCGTATAAATGCTGCGGTAGCTCATTGGAATGATTGTTTTAAATCGCGTCAAAGACATTGCCATCGTTTGGGAGCAGCTCCCTTTTGCTCCAAAAAAACGCTGGAAAACGATTTTCACGTTTTCCAGCGTTTAATGGAGATCCTTATGCAAAGGACAACTGCTTTATTTACGGCCTGCCTTTAACCATTTAGCCAAAGCATCCGCTGTTTTCCAAATATCGCCGGCTCCCATCGTGATGACAAGATCGCCAGCCGAAGCAGCTGACTTCAAATACTCCAGCACTTCTTCCTTTGTTGCAATAAACGTCGTATTCGCATTGCTGTTCGTCTTAATCAGCTCAACCAGCTTCTGCGAGTTGACGCCCTCAATTTGCTGCTCGCCAGCTGGCGAATAAATATCGGTAATGATGACCTCATCCGCCTCCGGAAATGCCCGGCTGAACTGGTCGAGAAGGAAATAGGTACGCGTATAGCGCTGCGGCTGGAACACAGCTACGATCCGTTTGCCTGTCGCTTTGGCAGCACTGATCGTCGCGCTGATCTCGGTAGGATGATGGGCATAGTCGTCAATAACGAGAATGTCCTCTACTTCGCCGAGCACCTGGAAACGACGCTTCGCTCCAATGAATTCACGAATGGCACCCGCAATTTGCGCAAATGGCAGCCCTGCTTCCATACAGGTAATAATAGTAGCCATCGCGTTATATACATTATATTTACCTGGTACAGACAGTTCAACCTCGCCCAGCAGCTTCCCAAGATGGGTCATCTGGAACGATACTTTGCGGTCACCCAGCACGACTTGCTCTGCTTTATAGTGGGCCTCACCATCAATGCCGTAAGTAACGAGCTGAGATGGATCGAGTGATTTACTTGCATACAGCTTGCTAATGATTTCGTTAATATTGTCATCGTCAGCACATACGATAGCTTTGCCATCCTGCTTTACCTGCGACAGAAATTGAACGTAGGCATCTTTCAGCTTGCCAAAATCGCCATCATAATTTTCCAGATGATCCGGCTCAATATTGGTCACAATCGAAATCGACGGATGGTAATGCAGGAAGGAGCCATCGCTCTCATCTGCCTCCGCTACTACGTATTCGCCGCTTCCGGCTTTTGCATTCGTACCCACGTTTACGATCTCGCCGCCAATAATGTAGGTTGGATCCGTTCCGCAGTTTTCCATCACAAGGGCAATCATCGACGAGGTCGTCGTCTTGCCATGAGCGCCTGCAACGGCAACGCCTTTGCCTTCATTCATCAGCTGGGCAAGCATTTGGGAGCGATGCAGCACCGGAATATTTAGCGCCTCCGCTGCACGCCGCTCTACATTGTCTTTGGTCAGAGCTGTCGAGTAAACAACAAGCTCAGCACCTTTAATATTTTCCGGTTCATGACCGATATAGATTTTTGCGCCTTTCGCCACCAGCTTCTCTGTGAGTTCCTGACGAGCGACATCAGAACCAGTTACCGTATAGCCCTTCTCCAGCATGACGCGGGCGATAGCACTCATCCCGTAACCGCCTATTCCGATGAAATGAACATGTTTTGCTGTATTCAAAGACGGTTCACCAACCTTTTTCAGAATCCGAGTTGTACAATAAGAGGGAGCGAACGTCCGCTATTAAATAAAGCGTTCCGGTCACAACCCCAAGGTCTGTTTCCCCGGTCAAATGCTGCAGCTGCTGAAGCGCCGCTTTCCAGTCAGGCTCTACAATCAGCTCAAAAGCCTCATTCCCCTGCACAGAACGTATGAGATCAGCCAGCGCCTGCGCATCTTTTTTGTTGCGAAAATCAGGCTCGGTCACAATTAGCGTATCTACTATTGGCAGTATATGCTTCATAACCTCACGATGATTCTTATTATCCAGCATACCCATCATTAGGATTAATCGATCATAGCGATAGGTTGTTTTTAATGCAGCAGCAAGCGTCTGTGCTCCCTCAGGATTATGTGCTCCATCAATGAGAATACGCGGGGAATGGGACACCATTTCCAGGCGCCCAGGCCATGCCGCAAGGCGCAGCCCCTCCTCCAGCGCATCATCCTCCACGATAAGAGCCGCATATTGGCGAAGCACCTCAAGCGCCATCACTGCAACCGCTGCATTCGTGCGCTGATGAGCGCCGTTCAGCGTGATCGTCAGCGGATGGATAGGGCGGAAAAGCCCATCGAAACGGAACGTTTGCTCATCCTCGCAAACCGAAAGCGCCGTCTCACTGAACTGCTCGCCTAACAAATACAGCGAGCTTTTGCTGTCGTTCGCTTTTTGCCGAATAACTTCGATCACTTCTGGCTGCGTAACCGCACTCACGACAGGAACGCCGGGCTTAATAATGCCTGCCTTTTCCGCCGCTACCTTCTCCAGCGTATCGCCAAGGCGATCCATATGGTCATGCCCGACATTGGTAATGATGGAGAGAACAGGCGTCACAATATTAGTAACGTCCATTCGTCCGCCAAGCCCCGTTTCCCATACGACATAATCGGGATAGGTTACCGTCGCGAAATACAAGATGGCCAGCGCCGTAGACACCTCGAACATCGTCGGAGAGCCCTGCTCGGTTGCCGCAATTTCCTCAACGACAGGCTTTAGCACATTCGACAGTTCAAGCAGTGTCTGCTCTTCAATATCAGCGTTATTATATTGAAAACGATTCGTAAACTTCGTAATGTATGGCGATGTAAACGTACCTACATCATAACCGCATTTAATGAGCGTGCTCGTCAAAAAAGCACAGGTAGAGCCTTTGCCATTCGTTCCAGCCACATGGATAAATTTCAGTCTGCGATGTGGATTATTAAGCCGCTCCATTAAGAGCAGGATACGCTCAAGACCAGGCCTTATCCCGAAAGGAATAAGACCATTAATCCAATCTACTGCTTCCTGGTACGACTGCAGCCCGCCGCTTTCCGGCTGGCCCGAGAGCTGATTCGTCATCGTAGAAACGCCTTCTTTCTTCCCGGTGTCTATCCTCGTAAATCCGCGATTCTAGCTTGAACCTTATCACGTTTGTCCGCATAATCCTTCATTTTGGAGCGTTCTTCTTCGATGACCTTCGCAGGCGCCTTCGCAACAAAGCCCTCATTGCCGAGCTTCTTCTCAATGCGGGTTACTTCGCCATTCAGCGTGGCAAGCTCTTTTTCAAGGCGGGCAATTTCCTGCGAAATATCAATCAGCCCTGCTAGCGGGAAGTACAGCTCCGCACCCGTAACAATACTGCTCATCGCCTTATCCGGAGCTGTTAACGCAAGACCTGCCTCCAGCTTCGAGGTTCCGCAGAACCGGCGGACAAATTCATCATTGCGGGTCAAAATGATCGCCTCGGCTTCGCTCGTCGGCTTAATCAACAGTTCGATTTTTTTGCTCATCGGCACGTTTACTTCCGCGCGAACGTTACGCACTGAACGGATAATATCCATCAGCAGCTCCATTTCCTTCACCGCTTCAGGCGCTTCCAGCGCAGCATCGTATTCCGGCCATGCTGCAAGCGTAATCGTCTCTCCTTCATGCGGCAGATGCTGCCAAATTTCCTCACTGATGTAAGGCATAAACGGATGAATCAGACGCTGCGTGCGATCAAGCACATAAGCGAGTACCGATTTAGTCGCTTGCTTCGCTTCTTCATCGCTGCCATAAAGGTTAAGCTTCGCAAACTCAATGTACCAGTCACACAGGT
This sequence comes from Paenibacillus algorifonticola, assembly GCF_050481745.1. Lineage (GTDB taxonomy): Bacteria > Bacillota > Bacilli > Paenibacillales > Paenibacillaceae > Pristimantibacillus > Pristimantibacillus algorifonticola_A. Next base: position 32,583 of record NZ_JBCNGR010000002.1, read on the forward strand.
CATCCCAAATGAAGTTGTACAACTGGCGGCCCGTTTCTCCGAACTCGTAGTTGTCCATCAAGCGGGTTACTTCGCGAACCGTTTCGTTCAGACGGTGCAAAATCCAGCGATCCGCCGTACCCAGCTTGCCGGTAATATTAATGTCGCTTGCGTTGAAGCCTTCCAAATTCATCAGTGCAAAGCGCGACGCATTCCAAATTTTATTGGCAAAGTTGCGCGACTGCTCGACCTTTTCAAAGCGGAAGCGCAGATCCTGCCCCGGCGTGCTGCCTGTCGAAAGCATATAACGCATCGCATCTGCGCCGTACTGTTCAATGACTTCGAGCGGATCGACGCCGTTGCCAAGCGACTTGGACATTTTATTGCCGTTCGCATCGCGTACGAGACCATGAATCAGCACGTCCTTAAACGGCTTTTGATCTGTGAACTCGAGTGCAGTAAATATCATTCGAGATACCCAGAAAAAGATAATGTCATAGCCCGTCACCAAAACATTCGTCGGATAGAAGCGTTTTAAGTCCTCGGTCTGCTCTGGCCAGCCAAGCGTCGAGAACGGCCATAGACCCGAGCTGAACCATGTATCCAAAACATCCTCGTCCTGGCGCAGCTCCGTGCCACCACAAGACGAACAGCTTGTTACTTCTTCATGGTCTACATGCATTTCACCGCAGGCGTCGCAATACCAGGCCGGAATACGATGTCCCCACCACAGCTGACGGGAAATACACCAGTCGTGTACATTTTCAATCCAGTGCAAATAAATTTTCTCAAAACGATCCGGAACGAATGTTACACCGTCGCTGGACTTTTGCGCTTTAATTGCCTGCTCAGCGAGCGGCTTCATTTCAACGAACCATTGCGTTGACAAATACGGTTCAACTACCGCACCGCTGCGCTCGCTGTGACCAACCTGATGCACGTGATCCTCGATTTGAATGCATACGCCTTGCTCCTGTAAATCCTTCACGAGCTGCTTGCGGCAGTCAAAACGGTCTAATCCCGCATAAGGGCCAGCTTCAGCATTCATCTTGCCGGACTCGTCCATAACGATTATTTGCGGCAGGTCATGACGAAGGCCTACCTCGAAGTCATTCGGATCATGGGCTGGCGTAATTTTCACAGCCCCGGAGCCAAATTCCTTGTCTACGTATTCGTCGCCAATAATCGGAATTTCACGTCCAATAACCGGCAATACGATCATTTGACCAATCAGGTGCTGATAACGCTCATCTTCAGGATGAACAGCAACCGCGCTATCGCCCAGCATCGTTTCCGGGCGCGTTGTCGCAACCGTAATATGCCCTGAGCCGTCCTTCAAAGGATATTGCAAATGGTACAAATGACCGTTCAGCTCTTTATGCTCCACCTCAATATCGGACAAAGCCGTTCTCGCAGCCGGGTCCCAGTTGATGATTTTTTTGCCGCGGTAAATGAGGCCCTTCTTGTAAAGCTGTACAAACACCTCGCGCACAGCCTTCGACAGCCCCTCGTCAAGCGTGAAGCGTTCGCGCGAATAATCAAGCGATAGCCCCATTTTGGCCCATTGGCCGCGAATCGTTCCCGCATATTGCTCCTTCCAATCCCACACCTGCTCCAAAAAAGCCTCGCGTCCGAGATCGTAGCGGGATTGTCCTTGCTCGCGGAGCTTCTGCTCCACTTTCGTCTGTGTGGCAATACCTGCGTGATCCGTTCCTGGCAGCCACAAAGCATCAAAGCCCTGCATCCGCTTAAAGCGAATGAGAATATCCTGCAAAGTGAAATCGAGCGCATGCCCAATGTGCAAAATTCCCGTTACGTTCGGCGGGGGAATAACGATCGTATAGGTCTTGGCCTCTGGGCGCTTGCCCGCTTCAAAAAATTTTCCATCCATCCAGAAGTCATACCACTTCAATTCAGCGGCTTTCGGGTCGTAGGTCGTCGGCATCGCCGGCGTCGTTTGATTTTCAGACATAAGCTCCATCCTCCACAAATCGCATAATGGCATCCATACTTAATTTTGAATACAAAAAAACCTTCCGCCCTTATAGCAAAGGACGAAAGGTTAGCTTCCGTGGTACCACCTTTGTTCCGCGCGTCTTGCAGCTGCACGGCACTCAAACAGATAACGGCTGTGGCCGGCTTGAATTAACGAATAGCGATCCGCTTGATTCAAGCAACTCCAGGGCGACTTGTACGAGTAAAATCCTGCGGAACTCTCAGCACTAACGGCTCCGCTCTCTGAAGGCTTGGCTGCGTACTCTTCCCCTTCAACGTCGTTCGTTGACTTTAAGACATATTTATTTAATAATATACTCTTTGTGAAAAAAAGTCAAACAACAAGGCACATTCAAGCTCTTTTATACTTGCTGGGCACATAAAAAAGAGCTTTGACTGCTATTTCACAGATCAAAGCTCCTTTTATTTAACAGCCTGTCGCTACGGAATATAAAGCAGCTGCCCTTCCTCTACCGCCGACTCATTCAAGCCGTTGTACAGCAAAATCTCTCGCGGGTTCAAGCTATAGCGCACTGCAATGGAATCAAGCGTCTCATCGCGCTGCACAATGCATACCCGGATTTTACGGAATTCATGCTCATCGGATTGCTTCAAAAATAAATTGCGCCACTCGATTTCATCGCCTGCAGGTTGCTGAGCCTTCGTTTGCTCAAGCGCATAATCCGCCGCCTCCTGCTCAGCCTGCCGCGCCAATTGCTCACGCTTGCTCGTTTGCAGAAGCGTCACAAGCCCGACGCCTGATGCGGGAGCTCCAGTTGCTTCCGGCGCCTTGCTGCCAAAGGCAATGCGCATCTCCTGCTTCTCCGGCTCCACTTGCTGCTCCGAACCTGCTTCCTCCGACTCCTGCCACTGACTCAAACGCTCCTGCTCGCTATCCTGCCACGGGGATGTATCGCTGCTCTGCTCTGCTCCCGTCGGAATGTAAGGCTCCTCTGCCTGCTTCGGTTGTCCCCCCGGGCTCCAGCCAAAATCCTCCGCCTGTTGATAGGCAGAAGCTCCCTGCTGCCTATCCTGCGCAATGCCATGACCAAGCCCCGTTACGGCTGGCTGCTGCTCAAAAGCAGACGGTGGATTGTAATTAGCGTTAAAGCTCGGCTGCGTCCCGGAATGACCCTGCCCCTGAAACCACTCTGCTGCCGACCAGCCTGCATCACGCGGCGAAGGCGAGATCGTAACGCCAGCCTCCGGCCCTTCTGCTTTCTCGCTTTCGTCAGCCGCTTCATACGCCCGCTCATTATAAGCATTATAAGCATTGTAAGCCTCAATCTCGGAGTCAGACTCAGCGAACTGTTGAACTCCATTAAACTCTTGAGCCTCATTATACTCTTGATTCTGAACCTGCTCACCCCTGAAAGGCAATTGCTCTTCCTGTCCAGTAAAATATGGCTCAGCTTGCAATCCCAAAGCGGCCTGATCAGCTTCATCATCCTCGTCAGCAGCAAATGGTTCGCTGCTACTATACTGAGGCGCCTCTTCGACCGAAGCCTGGCTCGTATCTACGCGATCATGGACGACGGTGAATGGCTCCTCGCGCCACGCTTCCTCCAGTTCCTGCTGCGGCTCCACAAGAATGCCGCGCAGCGACAGCACACCGGTAATGTTTAGCGTTCGCGAGGAAAGCAAATCCACGTCGAAATTATCAATTTCCACCGTCACATCGTCCAGCCGTGAAATCCGGTTCAGCGGCATCGTAATTTCGACGGGGATGAAATGCTCCAGTGCCTGAAGCGGAGCCGCTTCGTTCGTACTGCGATATACCCCGCTTAGCAGCAGCTGGCCTTTCAAAACCGCATGATCCCCCTGTTCAACAACCTGAATGCGAGGCACAAGCTCAATTTCTTCCAGCTCATCGATATCGGCAACTTCATCCGACAGATGCACGCGTTCATACACGTCAAAGCGCAAGCCTTTCGTTTGATCCGTCACGCTCAAGTCCTCCCTCCCTATACTGACCCATTTCGTCGCAACTCTTAGACAATGCTTGGGCTAAAAATGCTACTCTCACTAATTATCTATATGGGCATAGGGGGGAGAGCATGACTATCTTTTGCAGCAGCTACAATTTAGCCCGCAATTCAGTAAGCCAATCGGGCTCAGGCGCCGCAACTTCCACAGGCAAATCTGTCCACGGATGGGCAAAAATAAGGCGTTCGCCATGCAGCGCCTGCGTCTTCAGCAATTGCACAGAGCCGCCATAAAGCGAATCGCCAAGCAGGGGATGGCCCAAATGGCTCATATGAACGCGAATTTGATGCGTTCGTCCCGTCTCCAGCTGCAAACGGACCAGCGTAGCGGCTGCATAGTTCTCGGCCGTTTCATAATGGGTGACAGCGGCATCGCCGCCCTGGGCCACACGCCGTCTGGAGCGATGATGGCGGTCCTTGCCAATCGGAGCATCAACGGTGCCCGCAGGCGGACGCAGCCGTCCTTGAACAAACGCCATATAGCGGCGGTCAATCGCCTTGCGGCGCATCGCTTCGTCCAGCTTCCACTGGGCGAAATCATTTTTGGAATAAAGCACGGGGCCCGATGTATCTTCATCGAGACGGTGGATGTGGCGGACAGGCAGCGGATCTCCTTGCAGCAGCATATGACGAGCCGCCGCTTCATCCAGCGTTCCCGCCTGATTGGCACCTGTGCCATGTACAGGCATGCCTGCGTCCTTATAAAGCACGAGGCAAAAATCATCCTCGAAAAGAACAGTTGGAACGGGACTGCCTTGCGACAGCTTCGCTTGACGGTACAAGGAATCACTAAGCGGGTTCGCAGCCGGAAAGGCGAGCAAGCCCAGACGCTGTCCATCAAAGCGGATGCCCCCGACGGAGAACAGCCGATTGATCCATTTTTCTGGAAAAAGAGAACGGGCCAGCAGCCACTGCCGCACTTGATGCGGATGACTGCTGGCCTCTAATGCTCCGGTGCGTTCTCCAGGTTGCCCGTCATAATTTGGTGCAGACCATGAGCCTTCTGACAGCTCCTGCCAATCCAGCTCAAGCCACTCCCCCGCCCGCTTATAGTGAAGCATTGGCATGGAATGAAACCTCCTATTTTCGAATGCAATCGCCTAAATTGCTGCTTGCTAGAACTACAACCTGCTCAAAGCAGTCCTGTTTGCAGCAATCGTTGCATCAATATCTTCATCCGTATGGACAGCTGACACGAACATGCCTTCGAACTGCGATGGAGCAACGCTCACGCCAAGCTCCAGCATAGCGGCAAAATACGCCTTGAAGCGCTCTAAATCCGCTGTTTTGGCTGTATCGTAATTGATGACATGCGTTTCGGTGAAAAACGGGCATACCATCGAGCCGACACGGTTGATCGTCGAAGCAATGCCAGCCGCCTTCGCATTCGCTTCGAAGCCGCGCTGTAAACGGACCGCTTGGCGCTCCAGCAGCTCATAGGTCTCCGGCGTCAGCAGCTTCAGCGTCGTATAGCCAGCAGCCATCGCCAGCGGGTTGCCTGACAGCGTGCCCGCCTGATAAATCGGACCGCTCGGCGCCATAAGCTCCATCAGATCGCGTCTGCCGCCATATGCGCCGACCGGCAATCCGCCCCCGATCACCTTGCCAAAGCAAGTGATGTCTGGCTTAATGCCATACAGACCCTGCGCACTGCTGTAGTGGACGCGAAAACCCGTCATCACTTCATCAAAAATAAGCAGGCTGCCGTATTGCTCCGTAATGTCGCGCAGTCCTTGCAGAAAGCCCGGAAGCGGCGGGACAACGCCCATGTTTCCGGCAATCGGCTCGACGATGATACAGGCAATTTCCTCGCCGTACTTTTCAAATACGAGCTTGATCGACTCGATATCATTGTAAGGCACCGTAATCGTCTGGGAGGCAATGCTTTCCGGAACGCCGGGACTGTCCGGCAAGCCAAGCGTCGCCACACCAGAACCCGCTTTAATGAGCAGGCTGTCGGCATGGCCGTGGTATGAGCCTTCAAACTTGACGATTTTGCTGCGCTTTGTAAACCCGCGAGCCAGACGCAAGGCGCTCATTGTCGCTTCCGTGCCGGAGTTGACCATCCGGACCACATCAACCGAAGGAACACGCTCGCACACAAGCTCCGCCATAAGCGTCTCCAGTTCCGTAGGCGCCCCAAAGCTGGTGCCTTTTTCCGCGGTGCGCTTGATCGCTTCAACGACCTCTGGATGCGCGTGGCCCATAATAAGCGGTCCCCATGAAGCGACATAGTCGATGTAGCTGTTGCCGTCGATATCAAATACGCGGCTGCCTTGGCCGCGCTCCATATAAACCGGATTCAATCCTACGGATTTAAAAGCGCGAACCGGACTGTTCACGCCGCCCGGAATTACTTGCTTGGCCCGCGCAAATGCCTCGCGTGAGCGAATATCGCTTCTGCCTGAAGATGAATGACTCATCGACTATTCAGCCCCTTTCAACCAACGTGCAGCATCCTTCGCATGGTACGTAATCAAAATGTCCGCGCCCGCGCGCTTCATTCCGGTCAGCGTCTCCAATACGACAGCGCGCTCGTCAATCCAGCCATTTGCCGCTGCCGCTTTTACCATTGCATATTCGCCGCTCACATTGTACGCCGCCACTGGTAGATCAAAATGCTCCTTCAGCAGGCGAATAACGTCCATATACGCAAGCGCTGGCTTAACCATCAGCATATCCGCGCCTTCAACGACGTCGGACTCCGCTTCCCGCAGCGCCTCGCGCGCATTGGCAGGGTCCATCTGATATGTCTTGCGGTCGCCGAATTGCGGCGTTGAATGTGCCGCTTCACGGAACGGGCCATAAAAAGCAGAAGCATATTTGACCGAGTAGGACAAAATCGGAATATGTGTAAAGCCCGCTTCATCCAAACCTTCGCGAATAGCGCCCACGAAGCCGTCCATCATGTTGGACGGAGCGATCATATCCGCGCCTGCCTCAGCTTGTGAAACGGCTGTGCGAACGAGCTGCGCCAGCGAAGCATCGTTATCGACCTCCGCATTGCCTGTACGCTCATGCACATGGATAAGGCCGCAATGACCGTGATCTGTAAATTGGCATAGGCAAGTATCTGCTACAACGAGCAGCTCAGGCGCCCAGCCCTTTACAGCACGAATAGCCTCCTGCACAATACCGTCAGGAGCAAATGCGGAAGTGCCTTCGCTATCCTTCGCAGCAGGAACGCCAAACAGCATGACGGATGGAATGCCCAGAGCCACAACTTCCCTGATCTCCTCTTCCAAGCGGTCTAATGAAAAATGATAAACGCCCGGCATCGATGTGATCTCTTCCTTCACGTTCGTGCCCACCGTCACAAAAATCGGATAAATAAAATCATTAGCAGAAAGCGCCGTTTCCCTCACCATACTGCGAAGAGCGGCGGATTGCCGCAATCTCCGATGCCTTACGACAGGAAATGCCATCTTCCATTCCTCCTCCAACTGTTTTGTGAAGCTTGTGTCGCGCCAATAGTTAAAAAATAATGCCTTATCCCCGTTCCGCGATGCGGAACTTAATCATCGCATCGATAAGCGATGGTATCGTCGCCTGCTCGGCCTCTGCGGCTACACGCAAGCCTGCTTCCTTCATCGTAGCTGACGTCAGCGGCCCTATGCTGATCGCCGGAATGTCCAATATCGCCTGCACAGGATCGCTAATGCCGCTGCGGCGCAGCTTCTCCAGCAGGTTCGTTACGGTCGAGGAGCTGGTGAACGTAATCATATGAATCTGCTTCTCGTCGATCCATTCCAGCACCTGATCATCCTGCGTATCGGCAAGTACCGTCTCGTATACGTCGATTTCCGTTGGCAGCAGCCCCTTGGCCGCCAATTCGCGCGGCAGCACCTCGCGTGCCAAATCACCGCGCGGCAGCAGTACCCGCTCGCCAGCTTGCAGCTCTCCTGCAAGCTGCTCCAGCAGCCCTTCAGCCTGGAACTTTGCCGGCAGCAGCTCGACGGTCAGCCCGCGATTTTCCAGCGCTTCAGCTGTTCTCGGGCCAACGGCCGCGATTCTAGCCTTATGGAAGCGCCGAATATCGATTCCGAAACGCCGCAGCCAACGATAGAAATAGTCCACGCCGTTCACGCTCGTGAACATCAGCCAGCCATATTGCTCCGCTTCCGTAAGCGCAGCTCGCAGTGTAGCGACCGCTGTGGCCTCCTCTGGCTCCCGGATATCAATGACAGGGTATTCGCATGGTTCACCGCCCAGCTCATCTACCAGGTCAGCCAGCTCGCTTGCCTGCGCTCTCGCTCTAGTCACCAGCACGCGCGTGCCGAACAGCGGCTTGCTCTCGTACCACTGCAATTGCTCGCGCTGCAGCACGACATCACCAACGACGATGACAGCCGGCGGCTGAAAATTCGCCTCACGCACAATTTGCTCGATCGTAGCAAGCGTGCCGACAACCGTCTGCTGCTCGACCCTCGTTCCCCAGCGCACCAGCGCAACAGGCGTTGTGTCAGGCTTGCCATGTTTCATGAGCTGATCGGCAATATAGCCAATCTTGGCTACGCCCATCAGAAATATAAGCGTTCCCGTCGCATTCGTTACCTTGTCCCAATAAATCGAGCGATCCAGCTTATCGGGGCTTTCATGTCCCGTTATGATCGAAAGTGAGGAAGCAAAATCACGATGCGTAACCGGAATGCCCGCATAAGCAGGCACAGCGATCGCGGAAGTAATGCCCGGCACGATTTCAAAGCCTATGCCGTTTTCCTTAAGCAGTCCCGCTTCCTCGCCTACGCGGCCAAAAATCGTCGGATCGCCGCCCTTAAGCCGCGTCACCACCTTGCCCTGCAAAGCAAGGTTCACAAGCAGCTGGTTAATTTCCTCCTGCTTCATCGTGTGGCGGTCGGGAAGCTTGCCTACGTATACTTTCTCGGCGCCCGGCTTCATATGCGCAAGCAGCCTTGGGCTTGCCAAGCGGTCATAGACGACAACATCGCTTTTCTTCAAATATTCCAAGCCGCGCAGCGTAATCAGCTTGGCGTCACCCGGACCCGCACCAACCAAATAAACGATACCTTTCCCCATCACTTTTATCCCCCGATTTCCGCTAAAATGCGGTCCGCTCCTCTTGCTATGAGCGCTGCGGCTACTTCCTTGCCCAGCACCTCTGGATCGCTGCCTGTCTTAATTTCCTTCAGCAGCACGGCTCCATCCGCCGATCCTACAATTCCCGTTAGCTCAAGCTCAGCGCCTTCCAGCGTGCCGTCCGCACCTTTACGCACAACCGCATGGGCGCCAATCGGAATTTGGCAGCCGCCATTGAGCGTGCCGAGAAAGCTCCGCTCGGCCCGAACCGCATAAGCCGTTTCGCTGTCGTTAAACAAATCAAGCAGCTCACGAATCTGCCTGTCATTTTCCCGGCATTCAATGCCAAGCGCGCCTTGCCCAACAGCTGGCACCGACACCTCTTCCGGCAGAAAGGCAGATATGCGGTTTCCCCAGCCCATTCTGCTGAGCCCGGCAGCGGCTAGAACGATCGCATCGAAGCCTTCCGTCTCCAGCTTGCGAATCCGGGAATCAATGTTGCCTCTAATAGATTCCACGACCAGGTCAGGGCGCAGGTTTTTGAGCTGGGAGGAACGGCGCAGGCTGCTCGTCCCGACTTTTGCGCCTTGCGGCAAATCAGCAAGGGAGTCGCCCTGCTTCATAATGAGGCAATCCCGCGGATCCACGCGCCTCGGAATCGCACCATTCATTAAACCTTCAGGCAGCTCGTACGGCATGTCCTTCATGCTGTGAACCGCCATATCGATTTCGCCATCCAGCAGCGCTTGCTCGATTTCCTTGACGAATAACCCTTTTCCGCCAACCTTTGATAAGGTCACATCAAGAATTTGATCGCCTTTTGTGACGATTTTTCGAACTTCAAATGAATAGTCAAAACCATGCTGCTCGCTAATTCGTTTCAGCTCGTCAATCACTTGTCCTGTTTGCGTAAGCGCGAGTGCGCTTTGGCGGGTTCCGACGATAATGGTACGCTTTTCCTTATTGTTTGCTGCCATTTATGTATTCCTCCTGTCAGTTGCTGCGATGAGCCGCTCAATCCATACGTCTATATCGCCGTCTTCCTCGCTTTGTTTTGGAGCTTCGCACGCCGCAAGCTTCAGCACTTCGCTGCGTAGCCTTCGGTCGCCAATGGTGAGCTTCACCCGTTCCCGAAGCTCTTTCAGCCTAGCTGTGCTCCCGATATATTCCGGGCCATACTGCAGCGCCAGCTCCTCCCGAATTCGTGAGGACAATGCCGGGCTAGCCCCGGATGCCGATACAGCAATGACCAGCTCGCCGCGCCGCACAACCGACGGATTAATAAAGGTTCCAGCCGCGGCCTCATCTGCCCGATTAACCCAAATGCCCGCTTGCTCGCCATCCAGCACGATTTGGCGATTCAGCTCCGCCTGATCTGTAGCGGCAAATAGCAGCCGCGCTGCCTTCGTGTCCTCACTCGCATAAGCTCTTGCTTTTGCCTCGATGTGACCGCCACGCGCAAGCTCCTCTAGCTGAGGAGTGAAATCAAGCGCAATGACCGTCACCTGATCGGCTCCCGCTTCAAGCAGCCCCAGCACCTTGCGCTCGGCAATCGGGCCGCCGCCGACCACGATGCAGCGGCACCCCTGAAGCTTTAACATGACCGGATAGTAGCCGTTCATAAACCTCACCTAACTTCTAATGAAAATTAGATACGTAGCTTGCCAGCAAATTGAGAACTAGAAAGCTGAACGCCACAATATGCAGCTTCGCAAGCTGCGTGCTCGTGCGATTAAGCAACGACCGGTTTACAACAAAAATAATATAAACAATTAGAGCGATGAAAGAAGTAATGACTTTCCAATCCAGCAGCAGCATCGAACGCCCCTCAATGAGCAGCAGCGTCACTGCAAGCGACAGCGACAAAGCCAGCAGCGGAACGCCAATAATGACAGCGCGATCAGAATATCGCTCAATTTTATCAAGGCTTGGGAGCCTTCTTACATATTTGGACCAGCGTTTCTCCTTCAGCTCCCGATGCAGGAAAATGTACATCCCGGCGAAAATAACGCCTATCGTTAACGACACATAGGAAACAAGCACGAGACTAATATGCACAATCAGCAGCTCTCTTGCTGTTGTTGAAATCGCGAACATCGCCTCATTGCCCGGCTTGCTGTAGAGGTTAAGCGCCAGCACGGAAAATCCAACGACGTTTACGAGAAATACAATAAACTCTATTTTGAAAAAACGGCTGATTACAAGCGATATAGAGACCAAAAGCCAGCAAAAACCCAGCCAATATTCAAAGGTTGATATCGTCGCCACTTCAAAATGCGACACAATTCGCGAAATGAGAAACAATGTCTGTAATATCCATACAAAAATAAGTAGCCCTGTACCCATCCGTTTCGCTCTCCGGCTTGCGTCCATAAAATCGGAGAAATAAAACAGAAGGCTCAGGGCGTATACATAAAGTATCGCGTCATACAACCAGTTTAGCGTTGCCATAAATGCCTCCACATCGCCGCCCTATGCGTCTGTCAAGAGCGTGCTTCTACCGAAGGGCAGAAGCCAATGCTGCCGTAGCTGCAGGTGATTGCACATTTTTCATTTTTGCTGCAGCCGCCTCGGCAGCTTCCGCTTTAAGCTCAGCTTGCTGCGACTTGTCCAATTGCTCTTCCAATGCAAAAAGCTTTACAAACATGTCCATCGCTTCGTCAGCACGTCTTTCTCCGGCCATTTCCTTGATCCGCAAAATAGGGTCCTGCATCATTTGATTGACAATGCTCTTCGTCAGCTTTCTGATTACTTTAAGCTCATGCTCGTCCAGATCCGGGAGCTTGTTCGTCAAGCTGTTGAACGTCTCCTCATGAATCTCTGCCGCTTTCGTCTGCAGCGCCCGAATTAGCGGCACAACTCCCAGCGTTTTGTACCATTGCTCAAAAAGATCCATTTCCTGAGCGATCATCGTTTCGATTTTGGCGGCTTCCTTGCGGCGCTGCTCCAAGTTACTTTCCACAATGCCCTCCAAGTCGTCGATGTCATACAAAAAGACGTTGTCCACCGCAGCAATCGTTGGATCAAGATCCCTTGGAACCGCGATATCAATCATGAACAGCGGCTTTGATCTCCGGCGCTGCATAGCGCTTGCGACAACCTGACGCGTAAGCACAAAGTTGTCAGCTCCCGTCGAGCTAATGACAATATCAGCTTCATGCAGCCTATTCGCCGCTTCGTCTATCGAGCAAGCTATTCCATTAAACTTGTCCGCCAATTGAACGGCACGTTCATACGTCCGGTTCACGACGATAACTCTGTCAGCCCCATTCGCATACAGATGCTTCGCTGTCAGCTCGCCGGTCTCGCCAGCCCCAATCAGCATAACTGTCTTTTTGGAAAATTGGCCAAATATACGCTTGCCCAGCTCAACGGCAGCATAGCTGACCGATACGGCGGATTCGCCGATCGTCGTCTCCGAATGCGCCCGCTTCGCCATCGTAATCGCCTGCTTAAACAGCGTATTGAAAAGCGTTCCCGTCGCTTTCTGCTGCTGGGCTAGTGCGAAAGCATCCTTCACTTGTCCGAGAATTTGCGTCTCTCCGATAATCATCGAATCCAAACCGCTTGCAACGCGGAATAGATGCTCAATCGCCTTCTCATCCTCGTACATATATAAATGATTCGTAAATTCTTTCCTTGGCAGGTTGAACCACTGCTCCATAAAGCTGCGGATATAATGCCCGCACAAATGATGTCTGTCCACCACCGCATACAATTCTGTCCGATTGCAGGTCGCTACAATGACACATTCCATAATGCTGTCTGTATTCATAAGCTGTTTGACAGCTTCTGGCAGCTCTTTTTCCGAAAACGCAAAACGTTCTCTCACTTCTACTGGAGCTGTACGGTAGTTAAGACCTACTGTAATAATGTGCATATGTGTCACCTGCCTCCCTTATCAAATTGCCGCGTCTCGTTCTTTCTACGCCATTATAGCACAGTTCAACATTCATACTTCCTTCATTTATGAATAAAGTTTGAACCACAAAACCATTATTCCCTAATCATACAAAGAAATAACCATGGAAGCTTCCATGGTTATTTCTGTATCATACATGTGAGAGCTTTAAACGAGCTCGATTTGTTTCAATTTCGGTTCTTCAACTTGCAATTCGCCCATACCGCGTATCAGCTTCTTTGCATGAGTTGTTGTTGGCTTCAGCACAGCAATCATATAATCGATAGCCACCTGTGGATCCACGGTTTCACCGCAAGTATAACAATCAAGCGCGGCAAATCCTCTCTCAGGATACGTGTGAATAGAGAGGTGACTCTCTGACAGCAACACGAGTACGGTTGCTCCTTGAGGCTCAAATTGTTTGGATTGCACCGACATTACAGTAGCGCCACAGCTTTCAGCAGCCTCCACCATTTGGGCTTGCAAAAATTCAGCGTTGTTCAGTAGATCGAAATCTACTCCCCAAGTATCAACAGCAACGTGTCTTCCGAAAGTTGAGTATTCCATCTTCCGGTTCCCCCTTCCTAGGAATAAAATGTTTAAAAATTTCATCCGCTAGGACCTACGTCATTCACTTCCCGAGGGAATAATCTCTCGCAACATAACCATGTCCTGAGTGAATCCTGGTTCCTATTATTGTGTTAAACGATGTTTTCAACGAGATTAAAAATAACATCTATCTGTCAGAAATGCAACCTTTTTTTTCAGCCAGCCATATTATTTTTTGCGTCCAGCGGACAGAACACGGAAATATGGTCGACCTTTCCAGTTGATTTCGGGATAATGAATTTGAGCTGATATTGTTCATTAACCTCGTACATATAAATCTGATCGTCGCCATTCGTCGCTGTTTCATTGCCCAACGACTTCTCAATATCAAAGGAAGTCAACTGCTTTGCCCCAATATAGAAGCGGCTGCTAGCAAACAAGAAAATATTTGAATGCCGTTGTGTTGAACATGCTGTAAACCTCCAGATTCCCATGAAAAATAAAAAAAAAGAAACCGCAGCAGCGATTCCTATAAGCTTATGTTTACTGTCTGCATGCCACGCATACTTTAATTACGCCTCAAGCATAAACAGCTTGTGCGTATGCATAGCCAAACGCTCATCAATAGCGGCGATTTCGGTCTGATCTTTCGTCTGATTCCGAAGATCAAGCAGCTCATTAATGGCATTATTAACCATCGAAATCTCGCGTTCAATCAAACGGCTGCGGAATACCCGCTCCAGTTGCCCGATCGTATCCTTGTATTCGAACACAACACGTGCGCCGCTCTTCGTTGTTTCAACGATTTTACGAACGGCTCCCTGTATATAGTGGTAGGTCATTGTATAATGGCTGTAAATGCGATTAACAACGGCGTCCCCATGGAAAGCTGAAACAGCTTTGCGCATAGCATTGGTTAGCTTCTGGTGAACAAGGCGGCAGGTGAGCACACAAACGTAACGGTCTTGTTGACGCTCAAAGATCAGTCTGATCTCTTCCCTCCCTGCTACGTCTTCGAGAACCAGCTCCTGATTGCCGTTATCGAGCACCATCACTTGTAGGTGAAGCTGCTGATCATCAAAAAAACGGACAAATTGGGTCATCTCTTCATTCGTTAACTGCAGTTTGGCATTTACATACTCTGTGGCTAGCCGCTGAGCCATAAAAATCTCCTCAATTCTTTAAACTTGCAATTGGATGCTACAATCAATTCTATTCTTCTATATCCGCTTTACGTAAATTTGAAACGAATCCATCTAATGACCATTCGCCCTTTCACGCTTGCTTACCTATATTATACGTGATTGCATCCATTTATTCCTGCCGCTCAGTGCCGAAATTCTCGCATATTTCAGAAAAAACGGGAAAATTATGCGAGGAGACCCACATATCTTCCTGTATTCTCTTTCTTATGTGAAAAGTTGCCGCACTTGCTCCCTTATGTGGATATCGTCTCCGTAATAACGCCCCATAATTCATCGCGGCCTTGGCCGGTCTCCGAGGAATAGAGCACCACTTTATCACGAGGATCCGCTTGCAGCGTCGCCTTGATCATTTTAATATGCTTGTCCCATTTGCCTTTAGGGATTTTGTCCGCTTTCGTTGCAACAATGCAGGTCGGAATATTGTAATGCTTGAGCCAATTGTACATGAGCTGATCATCCTTCGACGGCTCATGGCGAATATCAATAATAAGCAGTTGCAGCTTAAGCTCCTTGCGATCACGAATGTATCTTTCAATCATTTGACCAAAAGCTTCGCGCTGGGTTTTGGAAACTTTGGCGTAGCCATAACCGGGGAAATCGACAAAATAGATGCTGTCATTGACGCGGTAATAGTTAAGCTGCTGAGTTTTACCTGGCTGCGAGCTTGTTCTTGCCAAGTTTTTACGCATAATCATTTTATTAATTAATGAGGACTTCCCGACATTCGAACGCCCTGCCAGAGCAATCTCTGGCAAGGCATCCTCCGGGTATTGGTGCGGCTGAACCGCGCTTATAATAAAATCTGCTTGTGTAATCTTCATAATATAGGTGTTCCTGCTTTCTCTTCTGTGTTGGCCGGAAGCAGCGCATGCAGGAGGACTTCATCAATATGCCCAACCGGGACAAACGTTATCTCGCTCCGCACACTGTCTGGAATGTCGCGCAGATCGCGAACATTATCCTTCGGCAGCAATATTTTCTTAATGCCTGCGCGGTGGGCGGCAAGCGACTTCTCCTTGAGTCCGCCGATTGGCAGTACGCGTCCGCGTAGCGTGATTTCCCCTGTCATCGCGACCTCTTTGGACACATAGCGTCCAGTCAAAGCCGAAATAAGCGCAGTGGCTATCGTGATGCCTGCAGACGGTCCATCCTTCGGAATCGCACCTTCCGGAATATGAATATGAATATCGTTTTTCTCATGGAACTGCGGATCAATGCCAAGCTCCAGCGCCTTCGAACGCGTATAGCTGAATGCAGCCTGCGCCGATTCCTTCATGACATCTCCGAGCTGCCCCGTGAGTGTCAGCTTTCCGCTGCCCGGCATAACGGTCACCTCAATAACGAGCGTATCGCCGCCAACCTCCGTCCAGGCAAGGCCAGTAACGGCACCGATCTGATTTTCAGCCTCAGCCATGCCGTAGCGGAACTTCGCAGGTCCAAGCCACTCCTTAAGCAGCTCCAGATCAACGTTGAGCGTCTTCACCTCAGCAGGCTGCTCTGTCTCTGATTGCGGCTCAGACTGCAAGGCAGCCTCTTGCTGCTTCTCTAGACGCCCAGATAGGGATGCAGCTTCTCCGCCCTCGCCAAATGCCGCTTCCAGCACATTCAGAGCAGGCTCATCCTGCTCAGCAGCTTCCTCTGCCTTGATCGGAACCGTGCCCGATGCAACAATTTGCTTCGCTGCCTTGCGGCAAATCGCAGCCATTTGCTGCTCCAAATTCCGCACGCCGGATTCGCGCGTGTAATCGCGGATAAGCTGAAGCAGCGTTTCCTCGCTCACATGCAGCTGCTCATCTGTGAGGCCATGCTCCCGCTTCTGCTTCGGCAGCAAATAACGCTCAGCGATTTTCAGCTTCTCCAGCTCGGTATATCCGGGAATGTACAGCACTTCCATCCGGTCCAGAAGGGGACGCGGAATGTTATGCATGGCATTCGCCGTCGTTACGAACATGACGCTCGACAAGTCGAATGGAACCTCAACAAAATGATCGCTAAACGTATTATTTTGCTCCGGGTCCAGCACCTCAAGCAATGCAGAGGCCGGATCGCCGCGGAAATCCATTGCCATCTTGTCGATTTCATCGAGCAAAAACACCGGGTTGCTTGAGCCAGCCGTTTTCATGCCTTGAATAATGCGCCCTGGCATAGCACCTACGTATGTACGGCGATGCCCGCGAATTTCTGCTTCGTCCCGCACCCCGCCAAGCGATATACGAACGAATTTGCGTCCCAGTGACTTCGCGATAGACCGGGCGAGCGACGTTTTACCAACGCCTGGAGGACCGACTAGACACAGAATCGGTCCCTTAAGTTTTTTGACAAGCTGCTGGACCGCAAGGTATTCCAGTACCCGCTCCTTCGGCTTTTCAAGCCCATAATGATCCTGATTGAGAATGTCTTCCGCCTTGGACAGACTGAGATCATCCTCAGTCTCCTTGCTCCATGGCAACGATAAAAGCCAATCGATATAATTGCGTATAACGCCGCCTTCAGCCGAGGTGGTCGGCATTTTTTCCAGACGGTCAATTTCTTTCTCAATCTTTTCTTTCACTTGGTCAGGTACGCCAGCCTGCTCCAGCTGGCTGCGCAGCTCCTCAACCTCGCCGGCGCGCCCTTCCTTCTCACCAAGCTCCTTCTGGATCGCTTTCATCTGCTCACGCAAATAATATTCCTTCTGCGTTTTCTCCATCTGCTTCTTGACGCGCTGGCTGATTTTGCGCTCCAGTTCCAGCACTTCCCGCTCATTGTTCAAAATATCAAGCAGACGCTCAAGCCGCTGACGGACATCGATCGTCTCCAAAATATCCTGCTTGTCTTTAATCTTGAGCGACAGATGGCTCGTAATGACATCAGCAAGACGGCCTGGATCATCAATATCCGAAACCGCAGCATGCGTCTCTGGCGTAATTTTTTTGGACAACGAAGTATAATGCTCGAATTGGCTGAGCACCGAGCGCATGAGCGCATCAACCTCAGGGTCGGTCGTTTCTTCTTCCGGAAATTCCTTAACCATTACCTCATAAAATTCTTCAGTCGGCAAATAATCCATAATTTCCGCGCGCAGAACGCCTTCCACCAGCACGCGGATCGTTCCGTTAGGCAGCTTAAGCATCTGCCGCACCTTCGCAATCGTACCGATTCTGTAGATATCTTCCTCTGTCGGCTCCTCTATGTTCACTTCCGATTGCGAGCAAAGCAATATCATATGATCGTCAACCATCGCGCGCTCTAGCGCGCGAACCGATTTGTCCCTACCCACATCAAGGTGTAGCACCATGCTGGGATATACCAGTAGCCCCCTGAGCGGAAGCAAGGGCAGCCGACGGTTTTTCGTTTTTCCGGATCCCACACCAGCACCTCCAAAAGTTCAAGTCTTCCTTATTTTATCATTCTGCGGAATCAGCCTGCAAATAGGGAACAGCCGCCCCCATATACCGTTCGTTTGGAACGTGGTTTTCCACTTCGTTTACGATCGTGTTTCCTAGAGGGAACACCAGATTAAATACTTCATCTACACGCTCCACAGGAATGACCTTCAAACCTTTCAGATCAGCAAAAATGGCCTGCCAGTTTTCACGCGGAATAATGACCGTATCTGCCCCTGCCTGAAAAGCAGCCTCAACCTTCGCCAGCACGCCGCCTACAGGCTTGACGTCGCCATGAATGCCAACTTCCCCGGTCATCGCCAGCTTGTTGTCGATTGTCTCGTTTTTGATCGCCGAAGCAATTGCCGTCGCCATTGCAACCCCAGCAGACGGGCCATCAATTGGCGTTCCACCCGGGAAGTTGATATGCAAGTCATAATCCTGTGGATTGAGTCCATACCGGCGCAGCATCGTCAGGACGTTTTCGACAGAGCCCTTCGCCATGCTTTTGCGGCGCAGCGTACGCGAGCCTCCGCCAAGCTCTTCCTCCTCGACCACTCCTGTAATCGTATATTGCCCTTTGCCGCTGGCAGCCGGAATAGCACTGACCTCCACTTCGAGCAGCATGCCCATATTCGGGCCATAGACGGCAAGGCCGTTGACAATGCCCACTTGCGGCGCCTCCGGCACCTTGCGTTCAGGACGCGGCGGAATTTGGCTGCTGTTCACAACCCATTCTACATCGGCTGCTGTAATGCGATCCCGTTTCTCGGATAAAGCAACGCCTGCAGCAAGCTGAATGACGTTTACCGCTTCACGGCCATTTGTCGCATAGCGCTGCACGACCTCTACAGCTTCAGGGCATGGGGAAAATCCAATTTTCCGAATCGCATTTTCGGCAATGGATGATATCTCACCTGCGAGCAGCGGACGAAAGAATATTTCCATGCAGCGCGAGCGAATCGCGGGCGGCAGCTCCTGCGGCGAACGTGTCGTTGCACCGACAAGACGGAAATCGGCAGGCAGGCCATTTTGAAAAATATCATGGATATACGAAGGAATGTTAACATCCTCGGAATTATAATAGGCGCTCTCCAAATATACTTTGCGATCTTCGAGCACTTTTAACAGCTTATTCATTTGGACGGGATGCAATTCCCCGATTTCATCAATGAACAAAATACCGCCATGCGCCTTCGTTACAGCGCCAGCCTTCGGCTGAGGGATACCAGCAACACCCATCGCCCCCGCGCCTTGATATATCGGATCGTGAACAGAACCAATCAAAGGATCCGCAATGCCGCGCTCATCAAATCTCGCAGTAGTTGCATCGATTTCCGTAAACTTCGCTTCAGGCAAAAACGGCGAGGACGCATTTTTCTTCGCTTCCTCCAGCACAACGCGAGCAGCCGCTGTTTTCCCGACGCCCGGCGGTCCATAAATAATGACATGCTGCGGATTTGCGCTGCAAAGCGCGGCTTTGAGTGCGCGCAGGCCATCCAGCTGGCCAACGATATCCTGCATCGCTTGCGGCCTTGTCTTCTCGGCAAGCGGCTTCGTCAGCGAGATGGAGCGCAGCTTGCGCAGCTTGTCCATCTCCTTGCGGGACTCACGGTCAACCGCAGACCGATTCGTTTTTTGATTACGCAGCAAATTCCAGAAGTACAAACCGATAACCACTGCAAAAAACACTTGAATCAACATCAAAATAATACTTAAATTCATTTGTTACCCGCTCCTCTCAAAGACACACTCCGGCAATAAAGTTCATAACTGGTAGTATTGCCTCATCAGGAGAAAAATAACCATCTATATAAGCGTAAACGGCGTTGCCTTCCGTTGGCGGCAACGCCCGTTTTGCTCAGATATAGAAGCGGATTCAAGGTAAAACGGCTGTCGCCGTCCGTTGGCGGCGCGGCGCGTTTCCTTTCGAGAAATATAGAAAAGGTATCGCGCAATGCTAAACTTTCCTATATTTTCAAAAAAACCGTGCCGTCGTTCACATGAACAACAGCACGGCCATGTTTATAAGGCAGGCGTATGATGCTTGCGGCCAGGAATTTCTCCTGTTTCTTCAAATGCATGGACGATAATATCAATTTCCTTCTTCAGCTCACTGAGCAGCTCGGCTTCCGGAACTTTGCGAACCAGCTCTCCGTAACGGAACAGCATCCCTTCGCCTCTAGCACCCGCAATACCGATATCTGCTTCACGTGCTTCACCAGGACCATTGACGGCGCAGCCAAGCACCGACACCTTGATCGGCACCTTGATTTTCGAAATGTATTCCTCAACCTCATTGGCGATCGTAAACAAATCAATATCAAGCCGTCCGCAAGTTGGACAGGAGACGAGCGTTGCCGCATTCGTAATTAGTCCAAATGTTTTCAGCAGCTCACGAGCTACCTTTACTTCTTCTACGGGATCAGCACTTAGACTAATACGCAGCGTATTGCCGATGCCAAGCGTCAGCAGCGCGCCAATACCGGCAGCACTTTTGATCGTTCCCGTATGCAGCGTGCCTGCTTCCGTAATGCCAAGGTGAAGCGGGTAACGGATCTTCTCCGCAGCCATCTTGTAAGCAGCAATAGCCATCGGAACATCAGAAGCTTTGAGCGACACAATAATATCGTGGAAATCTAGCTCCTCCAAAATACCGATGTGGAACAATGCACTCTCCACCATTGCCTCAGGCGTCGGATAGCCGTATTTCTCCAGCAAATGATTTTCCAAGGAGCCGGCATTTACACCGATGCGAATCGGAATGCCTTTTTCCTTGCAAGCTTTCACGACCGCTTCCACACGCTCGCGGCGGCCGATATTGCCGGGATTGATTCTAACCTTGTCAATGCCGTTTTCAATTGCAGCAAGCGCGAGCCTATAATCAAAATGGATATCGGCAACAAGAGGAATATGAATCCGCTTCTTTATTTCCTTAATCGCTTCCGCCGCTTCCTTATTGTTGACGGTCACGCGAACGACCTGACAGCCCGCTTCCTCGAGCCGAAGTATTTCCGCAACAGTTGCCTCTACGTCTGCCGTTTTGGTCGTGCACATACTTTGAATGATGACTTCGTCGCTGCCGCCAATCGTCAAGTTGCCGACTTTGACAGGCACCGTATCTTTACGTGTGTACATACAGTGATCTCTCCCATGAACGTCAAAGTCCACCCTCTTGATGCGAGCTATGAAGCCGCCCAGCGGGTGGAACAGTGACGGTGATGAATATTATTTAGGCGCTTTCTTCCTTCTTCTTGCCCTTCTTCGCAGTCAGCTCAGGCATCATTTTGTCCCGAACAGCCTGCTCCGTAACGAGGCAAGTGTTGACATCATCGCGCGATGGAATTTCATACATCACATCAAGCATAATGCCCTCAATAATGGCACGAAGGCCGCGGGCACCTGTATTGCGCTTGATTGCTTCCTTGGCAATTGCTTCCAGTGCGCCTTCTTCGAAGTCCAATTTTACATTGTCCATCTCCAGCAACTTCTGGTATTGCTTAACGAGCGCATTTTTAGGTTCGGACAAAATCCGTACCAAAGCCGGCTCATCAAGCGGCTCCAAAGTCGAAATAACAGGAAGACGGCCGACAAACTCGGGGATAAGACCGAATTTAAGCAAATCTTCCGGCAATACCATCGACAAGTATTCGCCTGCTTTCAAATCCTTCTGTACTTCGCCAGTAGAATTGAAGCCAATCACTTTTTTGCCGATACGACGTTTGATTAGCTGCTCCAGCCCATCGAAGGCACCGCCGCAAATAAACAAAATGTTCGTCGTATCAATTTGGATGAACTCTTGATGTGGATGCTTGCGTCCGCCTTGTGGCGGTACAGATGCGACCGTTCCTTCAAGAATTTTCAGCAAGGCTTGCTGAACGCCTTCACCCGATACATCGCGTGTAATTGAAGGGTTCTCGGATTTACGAGCAACCTTGTCAATTTCATCGATATAAATAATGCCGCGCTCTGCTTTCTCAACGTCATAATCTGCCGCCTGAATAAGCTTGAGCAAAATGTTCTCAACGTCCTCGCCCACATAACCCGCTTCGGTAAGCGAAGTTGCATCAGCAATTGCGAAAGGAACGTTCAAAATTTTAGCCATCGTCTGCGCCAGCAGCGTTTTACCCGAGCCTGTAGGGCCAACGAGCAAAATGTTACTCTTTTGCAGTTCAACGTCTTCGATTTTGCTTTGTGAATTTACACGCTTGTAGTGGTTGTAAACAGCAACTGCAAGCGACTTCTTAGCAAATTCCTGTCCGATAACATAGGAATCAAGAATACCGCGAATATCTTGCGGCTTCGGAATGTCTTTCAGATCCAGCTCTTCTTCATGACCTAGCTCTTCTTCTACAATCTCCGTGCAGAGCTCGATACATTCATCGCATATATAGACGCCGGGACCGGCAACCAATTTACGCACTTGCTCCTGCGATTTACCGCAGAATGAGCATTTCAACTGGCCCTTCTCATCGTTGAATTTAAACATGGAATCACCCCTTCATCAAAATCTTATATCGGCGTGGTAATAACCTTGTCGATCAAGCCGTATTCCAACGCTTCCTGCGCGCTAAGAAAATAATCGCGATCTGTATCGCGGTCGATTTTATCATAGGGCTGACCGGTACGCTCCACATAAATATTATTCAGCTTATGCTTCGTTTTAAGAATCCAGTCGGCATGAATTTTAATATCCGTTGCCTGACCTCTTACGCCGCCAAGCGGCTGATGGATCATAACTTCACTGTTAGGCAGCGCAAAACGCTTGCCCTTGGCTCCCGCTGTCAGCAGAAGGGAACCCATGCTCGCAGCCATACCTACACAAATCGTAGACACGTCCGGCTTAATATATTGCATCGTATCAAAAATGCCCATGCCGGCCGTTACAGAACCGCCAGGGGAATTGATGTACAGATGGATGTCTTTCTCAGGATCGTCGGCCGTTAGAAAAAGCAGCTGTGCAATGATGGAGTTTGCAACATCGTCATCAATCGCACTTCCGAGAAAAATAATTCTGTCCTTGAGCAAACGCGAGTAAATATCGTAAGACCTCTCCCCGCGATTCGTTTGTTCGACTACGATAGGTACCAGATTCATCCGACCAACCTCTTTTCGTTTATGGCTTAAATTCCAACTTTATTGTAACACGCCAAAAGCTCACTGTCATTTTTCACTACTACCTTATGCGAACGGCGATGCTTGATATGTACGGAGAACTGCCCCGCGCTTGGTTGTACCATTATGTAGTTTGAAAATAAGGCACGTGGGTAGACGTGCCTTATTCTCAGGTTAATGCTTATATTCAGTTGATTAATTAAGCTTCCTGAGCCGCTTCAACGATCTTGCTGTTATCATTCAGGAACTTGATTGTTTTGCGAAGTTGAACATCTTGCTTCAGGCTGTCGATGTTGCCGTTCTTCGTGAAAAGTTCACGAAGCTCTTCAACTGGACGGTTGTAAGAAGTCGACAGTGTTTCAAGCTCAGCTGTCAAATCCTCGTCTGTAATCTCGATGTTTTCTGCTTTAGCAATCGCTTCAAGAACCAGATTGTTGCGAACGCGTTTAGCTGCATCGCCTGCCATTTGCTCACGAAGCACGGACTCGTCTTGACCAGAGAACTGATAGTACAGGTCCAGCGTCATGCCTTGCATGCGAAGACGGTTTTCGAAATCGCGAAGCATGAAATCCACTTCCGTATCAACCATTGGCTGTGGAATTTCCACTTGCGCAGCTTCGCTTGCTTTTTCAACGAGTTGAACTTCAAGCGTTTGCTCTGCATCTTTCGCTTTCTTTTCTTTCAGCTTGCCAGCAAGATCTTGCTTGTACTCTTCAAGCGTGTCAAATTCGCTGACATCTTTAGCGAACTCATCATCAAGTGCAGGCAGGCTTTTGCGTTTGATTTCGTGCAGCTTCACTTTGAAAATCGCTTGCTTACCTGCAAGGTTCTCAGCGTGGTACGCTTCCGGGAAAGTCACTTCAACATCTTTGAAATCGCCGATTTGCATGCCGACGACTTGATCTTCAAAGCCTGGAATGAACGAATTCGAGCCTAGCTCAAGCGAATAGCCTTCGCTTTTGCCGCCTTCGAACTGCTCGCCATCTACATAACCATCAAAATCAATGACAGTTGTATCGCCGTTCTCAGCTGGACCTTCTTCAAGAACAGTCAGCTCAGCATGACGTTGCTGCAGGCGCTCCAGTTCAGCAGCGATTTCTTCTTCACTAACTTCTGTGCTTGCAGCTGTAACTTCAAGGCCTTTGTACTCACCAAGCTCAACTTCTGGCTTAACGATAACTTTAGCTTTGAATTTGAACGTTTGGCCTTTGCCAAATTGTTCAACATCGATTTCAGGACGGTCAACCGGCTGAAGATCATTTTCTTCGATTGCGTTTGTGTAAGCTTCAGGCAGCAAAATGTCGATTGCATCCTGATAAAGGCTCTCTACGCCAAAGCGCGATTCGAACATGCCCCGTGGAACTTTACCTTTACGGAATCCAGGAACGTTAACCTTTTGAACGACTTTCTTAAACGCCTCATCCAGTGCTACTGCTACTTTCTCAGCACCAACCTCAACATCGATGGATACGATGTTCTTGTCTATTTTTTCCCAAGTTGCTTTCATTTTATGCTTTCCCCTCCAAAAATACGCATACATCCGTAGATTTCACGTTTCATAAACCATTCTATTATAATAGTATTGAGCTTTTTAATCAAGGCTCGGGATCTTCATCCCCTGGCTGCGGTACAACGGCTACCTGACGAAGCGTCCGGCAAGCCTGTTCGTAACGGAATCTAAGTGCTTCTGTAATGCCGTATGTATCTCGAATATCATCATCATTGACGGTGCCATATACGGTAATTAACAAAGTCTGGTGCAGCGCTCCTGCGTAGCAATCCACCGTCTCCTCATCATCCCGCAGCATCCAAGTGTAAGCGGTCGTGCCGTATAAAAATTGCAAGCTATCTTTCCAGAGCTCTCTCGCAAAATGTGGAAGCGATGGATCATCCGCCTCCGTAATGCTTTCCACGCGCTCCAAAATGCGATTGACGGGCTGCGGGAAATCATCCATTGCAAGCGGCGTTGCCTCGATCTCCAGCTCTACTTGCTCGCCTAGCCGGTCCATAACGAGCCGTCCGGTCGCTCCTCGCTTGCGCAAGCATTGCAGCGCCTTGAACTGCACGATAGGATGAACGTCTGACGCCTCAGTGAGCCACTGTGTAATGATGTCATCCACCTCGGTTGCCCGAATGAATACCGCCCGCTCCAGCGCCAAAATCTGCTGATCAATCATCGGGTGATGCTTCATAATGTAGAGTACCTGTTTCACATAGCCTTCATCCTGCTCAGCAGGATTGAGCAGATCTTCACGTATCGCTTGCTCATCCGCTTCCTGCTCTGCTGGATTCATAGCGTCCTCTTCACCTGGAACGCGATATTCCGGGAAAGCCATGTCGAGCCAGGAAAGCAAGCTTTCCCATTCCTCATAGTGCCGCTCGTCCTCGCCTTTGCAGGAAAGCAGAAACTGCAGCAGCCGCTTGGCTTCACCGTATTGCTCGGCTTCAAGCATCCGGGTCAATTGAATTTGATACTGATCCAACATTCGCGGGAACAAATACACGTTTTTTCCTGTGCCTTCATTATGCGAGTCATTGGGAGTTGTAATGGTACCACCACCTTGTCGGTCAAACTCCAGCTTCGTCTGTCCATTGCTTGCGATAGATTATACCATGGAAGCGAGCAATATAAAAATATACGTTTATCCGGCAGCATAATTTCAAAAAAAGCTTGCCCTGCCCATTGAAAATGTGTATATTAATTCATGTGGCTTTTTTACCCAACTGTTTTCTAATAGAAACATGAAATTGCCTATTGCGTAAATGCAGGCCGCCATGCTATACTCATTCTTACGTGTCCCAGTAGCTCAGCTGGATAGAGCAACGCCCTTCTAAGGCGTCGGTCGGGAGTTCGAATCTCTCCTGGGACGTATTTCAATTCCATTTATTTCAATTAGATAAAGCAACGAAAGCATACCATTTTTTCAAAAATGTGCGCTTCCGTTGCTTTTTTATTTTTAATTTTAACAAAGGAGTGGCTTCTCAAATTGAGGAGCCACTCCTTTGTTTTTACTACTTATAGTTCTTACGAATACATTAAATCTTGATGCTTTCTAAATCTTCATCACCGTAAATATCTAATGAGTAATACATTCTCTCTTCTTTATAATCGAACATTCCAAAAATA
Source organism: Paenibacillus algorifonticola (assembly GCF_050481745.1). GTDB lineage: Bacteria > Bacillota > Bacilli > Paenibacillales > Paenibacillaceae > Pristimantibacillus > Pristimantibacillus algorifonticola_A. The sequence continues at coordinate 58,841 of NZ_JBCNGR010000002.1, forward strand.
AAATTATGGAATACGCGGTACCCCGAGCCTTCTCTTTCAATTGATTCAGCAGGGTAAGCGCTAGGATAGGTTCTTGAATACGTATCGAGGTATAAACCGACAACTGCTTTTTCAACATTCAAGTTATCGTGCAGCTCTTCCGCAATATAATACATCAGATCCGGTATAACCATATCATCCTTTTTTTGCATTTTCATCAAGCTGGAATAATCAGCAACATCCGTAATGGCTCCACCAATTAATATACTCTTGGTATCCTCAGAATACGAAACAAACCAAGTGAACTCAAGATCTAAACCATCCTGGGTCAAGAAGCTATACTCATCATTCAGAAAATTTTCAATTTGCTTTACCGTTGCAGATTGTGTACTTCCAGACGTTGTTTCTCCTGGTGCTGCCGCAGTATAAGATTTAGATTGCTGAGGCTTCTTCAAAAATGTGCTTACATCAGTAGAAGGAATAGCTAAATTAATAGCCGCAGAGCTTTCCACAAGCGCAGTTGTAATACCCACCAGCTCGCCTCTCAGATTAAATAAAGCCCCGCCGCTGCTGCCATGATCGATAGGTGTAGAAATTTGGATATAATTTTGACCGTCGACCGTTCTGCTCTTCGAACTAACCACGCCGGAAGTAAGAGAATTAGTAAAGCCTAGCGGTGATCCGATCGCCACGACCGATTCGCCCAATTTCAGCTTGGAGGAATCACCAATCGTAACGGTTGGCAAGTTCAAATTGGAAGAATCTATTTTGATCAAAGCCAGGTCTCTATCCTTATCAGCATTCAAAACAGTGCTGGATACATATTTTACTTCATCGCTTGTATAAATGACCGCTTTATGAGCACCTTCGATAACATGATAATTAGTAATAATTTCACCTTTTGCACCGACAATTACGCCGCTGCCACTAGCGATGGCCTTATTATTTTGATCGACTACCTCAATATACACAACCCGATCGGACAGCTCGCCTATTTGCTCAACCGTCATATCTTGCGTTTTAGCAGGATCTGTTGGGGTTGGGGTAGGTGCTGGCGTAGTGGTCGGAGCAGGCGTTTCCGTCGTTGGCGCCGTTGCATTGCCAGCATTCAAATATATTTTTTTGCTTTTCACTTCAATGCCATAGCCTAACGTTTCACTTACAAAACGAAGCGGCACATACGTTACACCCGATATCGCCTTAGGAGCCACATTTAATTTAAAGGATGCCCCATTTGAATAAGCTATCGGATTATTGATCGTTAAAATAATTTCTGTGCTATCTTTTTTGGCATTGATCGTTTTTGTTTTGCCATTGTAGCTAATCGTTGCCCCTAAAGCTTCAAACAAATTGCGGAAGGGCACTAGCGTTGTGCCTTCACTAACAAATGGAGAATTGCTGAATGTCAGCTCTGTACCATCCAAATATACTTTCCATTTCCCTTCTGCTGCATAACTTGTTGTAGTACTTGGAATAAATAACGAAATCATAAGGATAAAAAATACTATTTTCTTCACTTCAAACATCCCTTCAGTTTATATGCTTCCTGCTTATTGAAGTATATTACAACATAGCTATGTAAGTAAAAGATTAATTTTTAAAATAAAAATATTTTTACGAAATTATAGCATTCATTATCCACATAGAAAAAGAAAAGACACCACTTCTTCCCCAATAAGCAGGAGAAATGGCGTCTTTAATTCCTAATCATTCAATTATAGCAACGATTTACTACTGTCTTTCAACGGTAAAGCCATCTTTCTCAAGCACCGTCACGATACCATCAGGGCCCAACATATGCAATGCCCCTACTACTACAAAATAGGTCGATTTATCAGTGCCGTTCAAAAACCCTTTCACTTGATCCGTCATGCCTTTATTGCGGTCTTTAATCAAACCATTATAATATTCAGGCTCTTTGGCAACTTCTTCTGTCAATGAAACGAGTACATCATCGCTGCCACTTACCCACATATCCGTTAAAGCATCAATGCCTGTAGGCTCCGAAGGTGCCTGCTGGCTTACTGCATCTAGAGCTTCAACCAGTTGCTTCTCCTGCAATGCATCAGAAAAACTGTCAAACATCGACAACTGGCCTTCTGCTGTCTCAAGGGAAATGACAGGGACATTCGCTTTATTCGCTTTTTCCGTAAAATAAAGATCTATGCCATTGCTGGTCTCATAGCCAGTACCCTGCATCTGCAGCGCAGCAATAGATTGTGTTACTGCCCAAGGCTTATAAGGATCAAACGCATTTTCTGGTAATTTATTTGCCTTCAACAAGGCAGCGATTTTCGCATACGTTTCAGCCGAGACATGATCCTTCAGCGTCGTGCCATCCGAGTAAGTACCCAGTTTGTTTGCATAAGTTTGCAATGCAGCTGCATCCAGCTTCGTCAAATCTACTTCTACCGCTAGATGCTGTGCAGTTTTGAACGCCTCTTCAATTTCCGGGCGAAGCGGATACATGCTGTCTTTCGCCACGTGAATTGAACCAAGCAAGTAAACCGTATTGCCGTTTTTTTCTACTTTCCACAGGAAGCCTTTGCTGCCTTCGGCATTGACCTTAACTGTGAAAGTAATCGTGCGAAGCGCTTTGCTCCAGTCTACTTGATAGCCAGCTGCCTCACCAATGAAACGAAGCGGAATATACGTTACATTTTTGATTGTTTTTGGAGCTACTTCAAGCTGTTTTTTCTCGCCGTTGACCGTAGCCGTTTTGTTGCCAATTTGCAGCGATAGGTCTACGCCCTCTTTGGTAGCGGTTACCGTTTGCGTGCTTTTGTTCCACACGACCTTCGCATCAAGCTCTTCCAAAATCGGACGCATTGGCACGAGCGTGCTGCCCTTCTCAATAACAGGCTCAAAATTGTCAAATTTGACTTCGCTGCCATTAATAACGACGCTTATTGGCTTCTCAGCCGCATATGCAGGAGTAAACAGGGAAAAAGCTACAAATAATGACATGATTAAAGCACTAATTTTTTTCATTTGGACTCCTTATAAAACCGTATTAGTAGGGAAGAATGCTGCTTGCTCGTTGTAAAAGCTCCCCCTTTCACACTCGTATCATTCCACCCCTCTTGGTAAGTTTACCCTCTTCACCCACAGGTTTCAATACCCGCCACCGCTGCATTTGTTAATAAACTCCATTTATTAAAAGATGAAAGCCTTTGGTCTTTTTAATAAAAAAAGCGAATGCTTACCGCATTGTACGCGCCTTACCCATTCGCTTCTTGGCGAATTCGTAAGGCGAAGCAGTAAAGCATTCGCTATCAGGTTATTAAAAAATGGTTGCATTCAGCCTTTGGCCAGCTAACGTCAAAAATAGCTTATCTTTGATTGCCGCGACGTTTGCCGGTCGGATTATTTTGCGCATCATGCTTGGGATTTTTATCGACGACCTGCTCGGCAAACTTCGGGTTTACGTCAAATTTCAAGCTTTTATCCTTAGGTGATTGACTCATCTTCTGCTCCCCCTCCCATTGTCTCCTATATAGTTCATTTCTTTATCACTAGCTGGGCTGAACGGCGTTTTGGCAAAATGGAACGTCTGCCCAGCCTGGACGGATACATAATATTTTCAGCGGGTTTGATCCAATCCATCGCCTTGTCTCATTTGCAAGCTGACACTCCCTTCTGAATTAATGCCGCAAACACAGCTGCTTGCCACGCCGCCACCCCTAGCTTCCCCAGATGGACAGACATTTTATGCCTTTTTTCAGCATATGACTATTATTATCGCGACTGGAGTCCTGCAGAAGAGAGGGATGAGGGCAATGTGTGGAATAACCGGCTGGATTGATTGGACGCGCGACCTAACCCAAGACAGCAGCACTTTGGAAAAAATGACAAAAACATTGGAGCTTCGCGGGCCTGACGCCTCAGGCACTTGGATATCAGCGCATTGTGCGCTTGGACACCGGCGGCTTAGCGTCATCGATCCGGAAAATGGTGCCCAGCCGATGATTCGGCGCACCGAAGACGATGATCTATTTGTCATCGTCTATAATGGCGAATTATACAACGCAGGTGAGCTGCGCAAGGAATTGGAGGCTGCTGGAAGCAAATTTACAACGACCTGCGATACGGAAGTGCTGCTCCATGCTTTTATGGAATGGGGCAAAGCTTGCGTCGAACGCTTTAATGGCATTTTCGCCTTTGCGATATGGAATGTGGAAGAACAGGAGCTTTTTTTGGCTCGCGACAGACTTGGCGTGAAGCCCTTGTTTATTAGTCAAGCCAGCGGTCTGTTTTTGTTCGGTTCAGAACCAAAGGCCATTTTAGCACATCCTGACGTGCTGCCGGAGGTCGGTGCAGAAGGGCTTGCCGAGCTGTTTATACTTGGTCCTGCACGAACGCCAGGCCAAGGCGTCTATAAGCATATTACCGAGCTGCTGCCAGCCGAGTGCATGACCGTGTCGCGGGCGGGCATCCGCAAAGCGAAATATTGGAGCCTCGAAAGCTCGCCACATACGGAAAACGTTCAAGAAACGGCCGAGCATGTCCGCGACCTGCTCCGTGATACGACCGAGCGCCAGCTCGTATCGGATGTCCCGGTGTGCACACTGCTGTCTGGCGGGCTGGATTCCAGCGCCTTGACGACGCTTGCGGTGCAATATTACGAGCAGACCGGGCAAGGAAACGTTCATACGTTTTCGGTCGATTATGCGGATAATGCCAAGCATTTTAAAGCTCATGCGTTTCAGCCAAACAGCGACGCCCCTTGGATCGAGCGCATGACCACCTACCTCGATACCGTCCATCATTCGGTGCAGTTTGATACGCCGGAACTGGTAGCCGCTTTGCGGGATGCCACCTTCGCCCGTGACCTGCCAGGCATGGCGGACGTCGATGCTTCGCTGCTTTTGTTTTGCCGTGAAATTAAAAAAGAAGCGACCGTCGCCATTTCTGGTGAGGCGGCCGATGAAATTTTTGGCGGCTATCCATGGTTCCACCGCGAGGATGCGCTGAATGCGTCCACCTTCCCATGGTCGCTCGCCTCGGATATGCGCGCAAGCCTGCTCGCCCCGGATGTGGAAAAATGGATTAAGCCGCGCGATTATATCAGCGACCGCTATGCCCAAGCGGTTGCAGAAGTTCCGCATCTGGACGGCGAAAGCGAGGCTGTACGCAAAATGCGGCAAATGTCTTACCTCAACATCACCCGCTTTATGCCAACGCTGCTGGACCGGAAGGACCGGATGAGCATGGCTGCTGGACTGGAAGTCCGCGTGCCATTTTGCGACCATCGCCTCGTACAGTATGTATGGAATATTCCCTGGGAAATTAAAACATCTGGGGACCGCGAAAAAGGGATTCTACGCAAAGCGCTCCGCGGCGTATTGCCAGATGATGTGCTGACACGCAAAAAAAGCCCGTATCCGAAGACGCATAATCCGAATTATTTAGCCGCTGTCAAAGGGTTGTTGCTTGACGTATTAAACGATTCCTCCTCCCCGTTGCTGCCGCTCATTGATGTTAAAAAAGTGCGCGAGCTCGCCGAGTCTGCTGACGCCAGCTCCAACATCCCCTGGTTCGGCCAATTAATGTCTGGCCCCCAGCTGTTTGCCTATTTGTATCAAATGAACCTTTGGTTAAAGGAGTATAGCATTCGCATTAAATAATACTGCCGTTAGTCGCTTACAACAAATGAAGGCCTGCTGAAATGGATACGTGAAAGCAAGGAAGGATTATAAAAAAGGAAGCGACACGCCTCGCAGCGTGCTCGCTTCCTTTTTAGTTATAAGTAGCCCTATGTGCGCCACTAGACCAGCTTCGGCAAAAGCTCCTTAAGCGCATTGCCGCGATGACTAATTTGCTGTTTCTCTTCCTTGGACAACTGTGCCATACCGCGGTCCAGGGTTGGCAGCCAAAACAGCGGATCATAGCCAAAGCCGCCATCGCCGCGCGGCTTGTCCATAATAAAGCCGTCAACCGTTCCTTCGGCTTCCATAAATTCGCCTGTCGCTGGATCATACAGCGCCAGCACACAAACAAATTGGGCACGGCTCAGCAGCCTTGTGCCATCATCCAGCGACTCAGCCGCTTCTGGCTGCGCCAAACGGTTGAGCTCAGCAAGCAGCTTCGCATTATTGGAGCTGGCCGTAGCCCCTTCACCAGAATATCTGGCCGAATATACGCCTGGAGCACCGGCAAGCGCCGCCACGCTTAAGCCAGAATCATCGGCAAGCACTGGCACTTGAAACGCATCGCCCGCTGCCTTCGCTTTAATTCGCGCATTTGCCGCGAAGGTATCGCCATCCTCTACAATATCCGCAAACCCCGGATATTCGTTCAGGCTGACAACACGCTTGCCGAGCTTGGCGAAGGCGTGGGCAAATTCCTTGACCTTGCCCTCATTTTTCGTAGCAATCAGAATGATCTCGCTGCTTAGCTCCATCATTTCTCTGCTCCTCCTCCGATCAAACCCGCTGCTTCCCCAAGCACCTCGCGCTGCTTTGAAATCAGCTCAGCGATGCCGCCTTCTGCTAGCTCTAGAAGCTCGTTCAGCTCCTTGCGCGAAAATGGCGCATCCTCGCCTGTACCTTGAAGCTCTACAAATTGGCCGTTTCCCGTCATCACGACGTTCATGTCCACCTTTGCCTTCGAGTCCTCGTCATAGGCAAGGTCAAGCATTGGCTGATCTTGAATAACGCCAACACTCACAGAAGCCAAATAATCCGTTATCGGATATTTCGTAAAGGTGACGTTCGTCGACAGCTTGTTAACTGCCAGACAAAGCGCGAGAAAAGCGCCAGTGATCGAGGTCGTGCGCGTACCTCCATCCGCTTGAATGACATCGCAATCGAGCGTAATCGTTCTTTCTCCAAGCGCCTGCAAATCTACGACAGATCGCAACGCTCTGCCAATGAGACGTTGGATTTCCATTGTACGGCCTGTCAGTTTGCCCTTAGCCGCTTCCCGATGATTGCGCGAATGGGTTGCTCTGGGCAGCATCGAATACTCCGCTGTAATCCAGCCTTTGCCCTGATTTTTCATAAAAGGAGGCACACGCTCCTCCACGCTTGCTGTACAAATGACCTTTGTTTCTCCGACCTCAATTAGGACGGATCCTTCCGCATATTTATTTACGCCCGTCGTTATTGTAACCGATCGCAGCTCATTGGTTTGACGTCCATCTGTTCTCATCGTCATGCAGCCTCCTAGCCTATGTTTCAACACAATACTACCCATTTTACCAAAGTAAAACTAGAAATGCATCCGTAACCGCAAAAAGAGAGCGCCCATGCGCCCTCTTCCTGCACTGATGCCATCACGTCAGGCTCCATGCATTTGCTTACATTTTACTTTTATGACTTCATCGCATTCACATGATGCGGTCTGCCGACTGGCTCGTTGTAAGAAATATTCTGATCATCTACAACGTTAGCTTCACCGTTCAACCGGATTTGAACTTTAGCTGCTCCTGTATTTTCCGTCACAGATAAGACGACGGCCTGCAGCATTTCAGCAGGAGCATTTTGACCGCTCTCATATGCGGTATCTTGAAGATCCACCGTTACGGTATCATCCTTCTGCTCAATACTTGTAACCTGAATATCATTCGTCATGACGCCATTCAGTTGCTTGCGGTTAAGCGGGCCGGCAATCAGTTCCTCCACCGCTGCCTTCACCGTCGACTCAGGCCTTGCGATCAGCCTTGTAACGGGAACATAATATTGCTCTTCATTGGATGTTTGGGAGGAGAAATACAGCGTCACTGGTGTTGAGTAAGCCGAGCTGACGCCATCCGCTGTTTCCAGGTTGATGCCGACTGAGCGAGTAAGCGGACGGTCCAGCGGGAAACCATCTACCGGCATTTCACTCAGCTTGCTGCCCTCGTACCATAGTTCCACCTTTTCAATTCCGGTCATCGCCGTCAACGTCCACGTAATGGCTTCAACGATTTCCCGCTCTTTCGTTGCCGTATAATCTGCAAAAGGAGCGGAAAACTCTACTGTAGCCATCTTCAACTGCGGATCAACATGGTAGGATTTAATCTGAGTACCTTGTGGAATTACAGCATGAAAATCTTCCGGAAGCTGGCTCGCATAAGCGCCGCCATCGACCATCATTTCCAGCGCCTTCTGCCCGGCTGCTTCTTTGCCGCCAAGCGTTGTATGCAGCGAGATTGGTGCAAGATATCCATTTTTGTCCTCTAAGTATACGGTCAACTGCGTTTCTTCACCCTGTGGATTTACGCTGCTTGTCTGTCCTGTATTCGTACCGTCAATGACGTTGGTTGATTCCGTCTGAGGCGGGTCAATCTCCTTGCTTGTCTCCGTTGAGAACAGCCCGCACCCTGCGGTCAACAGAGGCACAACCATAACACCGCTTATCGCGGCAAGGCGAATCCATTTCGTTTGAACCATTTTGTTTTTTCCTCCTCTAGTGATTTTTGCCGCATGCGGCTTTGTACAACTCTCATTTTGTAGTAATATGTATACGAGCCCTTCCCCGTTTTAGACCAGTTTTGTCCACAAATTTACATCCAATAAGGGGGACACCAAGATGACAACACCACAACCATACAGCTTGAACAGCCGCAAGGTTGCCGAAGCGACGGAGGAGTGGCTTGTAAAGCGCGGCATAACGAAAATCGCCGTGGCCCAGCTCGTGCATTTTTTGCAAAAGGATTATTTCCCAGAGCTAACAATCGATGAATGCATCGTAAATGTTGACGCTGTTTTATCCAAGCGCGAGGTGCAAAATGCAGTGCTCACCGGTATCCAGCTCGATATGCTCGCCGAGGAAGGAAAGCTGCTGCCGCCGCTTCAGGAAATGATTAAAAACGATGAAGGACTATATGGCTGCGATGAAATTCTCGCCTTGTCCATCGTCAATGTATATGGAAGCATCGGCTTCACAAACTTTGGCTATATTGACAAGCTGAAGCCCGGCATTTTGAAAAAGCTTAACGATAAATCGAGCGGCGATGTACACACCTTCCTCGATGATATTATCGGTGCCATTGCAGCCTCAGCTGCAAGCCGCATTGCTCATCGAAAGCAAGCGGAGCGTGAAGGAGCAACTAATCCCCCGCGTGATTAAAGACGGATAGATAACGGACAGGCGCCGCATCTTGCAAAAGACGCAGCGCCTGTTTTATTTCCAACCAGATGTTTACGCTTGCTCTATTTTTTGCTTTATGCTGTTATCCCCTTAGCTCAGAAACTAGGCTTTCATACGCAATCCCCCTTTTCTGAGCTAAGGGGATAACTCCCCAAAGCAAGCAAAAGACAATGTTTATTTTTCCCTTCACGCTCAGCCATCCCTCACACTTTGATTGCCCGGAATAGGCAATAATCATTCCTACCGCAAGCTACACCTCGCGCCGCTAAACAGCGTTTAGTTGTAATCGCTTACATGATCAAAAGAGAACCTTTCCGCCTATTTTCAGCTGAAAACGAGATTTTACAAAAAGCATGCCTGAGGACTATGATCATTGCACCTGCCTCAAGCCGAGTCGCCTGCGGAGAGATCAAGCAGCTTTTTTTTCCATGGTGAAAAAACTTATAACAGGAGATAGTAGCAATAACGTGCTTTGCAAAAATGCTTTTTACTCTTACGACTAACTGCTGGCGGTGACCTGAAATGATGACTTTTTTAAAACGACTTGTAATCGGACGGCCTCTTAAATCCAATGAACTGGGCGATCAGAAGCTGATCAAGCTGAAAGCGCTGGCCATTCTTTCGTCGGATGCCTTATCCTCTGTGGCCTATGGGCCGGAACAAATTTTGATTGTGTTAATAACGGTAAGTGCTGCTGCATTCTGGTATTCAGTACCGATTGCCGCGTTCGTGCTCATTTTGCTGCTGGCGCTTATTCTGTCTTATCGGCAAATTATTTTCGCCTATCCGCATGGCGGTGGCGCATATGTCGTATCCAAAGAAAATCTCGGCATTTTCCCCGGATTAATTTCAGGCGGCTCCTTGCTAGTGGACTACATATTGACGGTAGCGGTCAGCGTCTCCGCTGGAACCGACGCCATTACGTCGGCTTTTCCCAGCCTTCATGAGCATAATGTGTTGATTGCTGTTATTTTCGTCATTTTAATTACGATATTGAATTTGCGGGGCGTGACCGAGTCGGCATCCATTCTTGCCTACCCGGTGTATTTGTTCGTTCTTGCGCTGTTTATTTTAATCGGGGCAGGTATTTACAATATTGCAACCGGTCATGTGCCTCCTGAGCTGCATACGCCGATTGGGACGCCAGTTGCAGGCATCAGCTTGTTCCTGCTGCTGCGCGCCTTTGCTTCTGGCAGCTCCGCGCTCACAGGAGTAGAAGCTATTTCCAATGCGATTCCAAACTTTCGCGACCCGGCTCCCCGGAATGCTGCGAAGACGCTCTCATCAATGGGCATTTTGCTGGCTATTCTCTTCTCTGGCATTGTGTTCCTGGCCTATTATTACGGCATTAAACCGGCGGTAGAAGTAACCGTCGTTTCCCAAATTGCTGAGCATACGTTTGGACGGCATTTTATGTATTTCTTCATCCAGGGCACTACGGCGCTGATTTTGATTTTGGCGGCAAATACCGGATATTCGGCTTTTCCGCTGCTCGCAGTGAATTTGGCTAAAGACAAGTTTATTCCGCGGATGTTTACGGTCAGGGGCGACCGCCTTGGTTATTCCAATGGCATTATCAGCCTTGGCGTGCTGTCCATCCTGTTGATTATTGCTTTTGGCGGTCAGACCGAGCATTTGATTCCGCTTTATGCGGTTGGTGTATTCATTCCATTTACCTTGTCCCAGACGGGGATGATTGTGAAATGGGTACGCCAGAGGCCAAAGGGCTGGGTTGTGAAGCTGCTTATAAACTCGGCAGGGGCGCTCATCAGCTTGATCGTCACAATGATGTTCTTTTTGACGAAATTCGCTCAAGTATGGCCTGTGCTTGTGTTTCTGCCGATTATTATTTATGTGTTTCACCGGATTAAAAAGCATTACAACGCCGTCGGCGAACAACTGCGGCTCACCACGTGCGAGCCTGCGATGCCCATTGAAGGCAATGTGCTGATTCTGCCTGTAGCTGGGATGACACATGTCGTTGATAATTCCATTGCCTATGCCAAGTCTTTGTCGGTGAATCAAATTATTGCGGTGTATGTGCCGTTTGAGCGAGAGGAAGGCGAGGCGTTCGAGGAAAAATGGAAGGATTGGCAGCCGGACGTGCGATTAGTCGTACTGCATTCTCCTTATCGTTCGGTCATGCAGCCTCTGCTGAAATTTATTGATACGGTGGAGCGCAAGGCCAGCCAGTCCAGCTACCGCGTGACGGTGATTATTCCGCAATTTATCCCGAAACGCGGCTGGCATAATATTTTACACAACCAGACGAGTTTTATGATTCGTGCCTTGCTGCTGCACCGTAAAAACGTCGTCGTAACGACCGTTCCCTATCATTTAAAAAAATAAACAACGCCCGCACGCTCCGTTCGCGATATCCGGCCTGACAGCTCCAGCTCATACAAATGGGCAAGCGTCTCGGCCATTGCAAAACGGTGCTGATGCGGGCTTTGTTGTATCCGTGCACCGAAAGATCGTTCACACACCTCGAAGCCCGTGAGCGGCTCCTGCAGCATCATTCGCATTTGCTCCAGCCGCTGTACATGATGCTGCTTGATTTCGGCGATCCGGCTGGCAAACGTAGTGAATGAATCATAATGGCCTGGAAAAGCGCGCTGCACCTCGTATTCACTTAAGCGATCCAGACTTGCCAGAAAATCCCCAAGCGGATTTATCTCTTCACCAGGCATGACGCTAATATTTGGGGTTATGCGCGGCAGCACCTGATCGCCGCATATCATCCATTGTTTATTGGCTTCATAGAAGCAGAGCTGGCCATAGGCATGTCCTGGCGCATCAAGCAGCTCCCACTGCGAACCGCCAAGCTCAAGCGTCTCACCAGCTTCAATATAAATGATTTGATCTTGCTGCGGCTGCGGCGAAACTTTTTCATGAAAGCTGCTAAAGTTGCTGCTAATTTCATCAATATAATGCTGCGGCATGCCATGCAGCGCAAATAAATCAGCAAACTCTTCTGTCATCGTGGTGCCTGCTCCCCATAAGCGCTTGGCGTAGCGATGGGCGCCCCGGGACATCAAGACTGGCGCGCCGCTTAGCTTGGCAAAATAGCCCGCCAAACCGTAATGATCGGGATGCTGATGCGTAAGGACGATGCGCGAAATTTGCTCTGGCGCAATCGAATGGTCCGCAAATACCTCTTCCCAGGCCGCAAGCGTCTCCTCCGTTCGGAGACCAGGATCGATAAGCGTATATCCTCCCGCAGGCTCAGTAAATACGTAGCTGTTTACCGTTTTTAAGGCAAAGGGCAGCGGAAGCTTTACTTGCAGCAGCCCGTGCTCCCATTGCACCGTTTGGGCCGCCATTACGCATTAGCCCTTCCAAGCATAATAAGGCGCGGCGAGTTCAGCTCATCATAGGCTGAGCCATCGACGTTGCCGAATGTTTTCTCCAGCACAAGGCCTGCCTCGGCGAACGCCCGTTCAAACCACGTAAGCGAATACATGCGAACCTGCTCATCATAATGGCGATTATCTGCTTCATCACTGCTAACGGCAATTTCTATATGCTTTTTGACCCAGCCATCCTCAATTTTACGCTGCTCGCGAATGATCCAGCCGGTCTCTGCATCCTTGCGCTCCGATGCCGGAATGAGATTACGCTCTACATAAGCCGGATTCAGAAAATCAATTAGAAATGGCGCACCCGGCTTCAGCATGCGGTGAATTTCCCGCAGCACCTGTACGTTCTCTTTTTCATCTGCAAAATAGCCAAACGACGTAAATAAATTAACCGTCCCCTCAAACGACCCCGATTCGAAAGGGAGCTGGCGCATGTCGCCCTGCACCCAGGTTACACGCTGCAACGCATCATGCTTCCTTGCTTCGCTCAGCAGCGGCTCCGACAAATCCATGCCCGTCACCTCATAGCCGCAGTCCGCCAGTGCCAGCGCATGGCGTCCCATGCCGCAGCCAATGTCCAGCACCTTTGCCGTAGCCGGAAGCTGGAGCCACTGCGCCATCAGCTGTACCTCCTTGTAGGCGTTATCCCAATCCCGATGCTTATAAACAACCATATAATCGCTTCCAAAACTCTGCTCATACCAGTTGGACATATGTATTCTCCTCTACCCTTACGATTCACTTCTCATCCCTTCATTGTACTGCACTTTATGCTGTTTAGGCAAAAGGATGCCCTGTAATGATTCACTCCAATGGGTATAATTACAGGTCGCCTGGCGCACCTTAAGCCCGTAAGCGACAAGCTTGAAGCTCACTTTGCCCATTTTGCCGCTAAGGAGGAAGCCCTATGATTGATCACATCCGCCTTTTGTTTGCCCAATCGGTTGACTTGAAGGTGCAACAGCTCAAAAATGACGATTTGATTATCGAATTTGCCTATATCTCCTCATTATGCGACGAGCAAATGATCAGCAAATATGTGCTAGTTCCTTTTATGAAGGAAGAGGTGCCTTACGATAAACAGCTTCGTACGATTAGCGACTATCTAGTCGTTGATGATCCGGCTACGTGGACTGATTTGCTGCTGAAAGGCAATATTTTAATAGAAGCTCAAGGCATCGTTTACTCGCTTTACACAGCGAAAATTATAAGCAATGAAAGTACCCAAACCCAAGTAGAAAGTGCGATTCAAGGACCGCAGCTTGCGTTGAACGAAGATTTGATGAAATCGCTTAACCTCATCCGCAGCATGTACCACTCTCCTGAGCTGTGTGTAGAGGAGCACACCGTAGGGTCGCTGTCGAAGACGGAAATTATTGTGCTGTTCGATCAGCGCCGCGTCGATCCTAATGTATTGAATCAGTTGAGACAAAGACTGACGAAAGCCCAAACCGAAATGCTGCAGGCCGCAGGCGAGTTAGAGACTATTTTAACCGGAAAGCAGTGGCATCTGTTCCCTACCATTCTGATTACCGAGCGCCCGGATCGCATTACAACGGCTATCTCCAATGGTAAAATCGCCATTCTTATAAAAGGAAATATGTTCGCTCTAGTGCTGCCTGTTACCTTTTTTGACTTTATGCATGCGGTCGAGGATAACTACGAAGCCTTTTGGATGACTCGCACGCTTATTTTACTGCGCTATATTGCGGTTGTATTGACCATTACGCTGCCCGCCCTCTATGTATCCATTATCTCTTACAATCCAGAGCTCTTTCGGGTACAGCTGGCACTCTCCATCGCCGGAAGCCGCTCGGCTGTTCCGTACCCGTCCTTTATCGAGGTAATGGTCATGCTATTTATGATTGAAGCGCTGATTGAGGCCAGCATTCGGCTGCCCCGCTATATTGGCTCGACAGCTACAACCGTCGGCGGTCTTATTTTGGGACAAGCGGCCCAGCAGGCCGGTCTCGTCAGCAGCATTATGATTATTGTGACCTCCGTCGTCGCCATTTCCAATTTTGTCGTTCCGGTCAATTCCTTGTCGTTTGCCATCCGCTTTCTGAAATATCCGCTCATTGTGATGGCCATCTTTTTCGGCATTACTGGTGTTACCGTTGGCTCATTCATGTACGTGGTCTATTTATGCAATTTGCGCAGCTTCGGCAAGCCTTATTTCCGCATGTTTGCAGGCACAAAACCACAGTCAGGGGACATTGGGCAGGTGAAGGTGGAATGACACGCTACTTCTTTTACAACTTTTTTCTGACCAGCTTCGTCAACTTGATGCTGTATGTGCCGCATATTTTAATTGAACACCGCTACAGCGGCGCCGTCTCCTCGATGCTGATTTCCGGGGCCACCGGAACTTTGCTAACCTATGCCTATACTGCTGCGCTAGCACATTTTCCCGGCATGGGGCTGCCTGAAATTTTACGGCTCTATTGGCCGAGGTGGCTCGTCTCGCCCATAATGATTTATGTAGCGATAATTTGCTTCGTATCTTCTACTATTGTCGTGGCCGCCTTTGCGATCATGATTAACCGCTTTTTCAATCCGGAGCTGAATCCACTGGCCATTTTATGCCTGCTCGTTATTGCCTGCGGCTATGCAGCCACACGCTCGACGTTATCCGTACAGCATATTATCGAGGTTGGGCTGCTGCTCAATGCGCCGATTATTTTTTTCGTGCTGTTCAAAATGGTGAGAAGCCCGCAGCTAAATTGGGATGCCATTCATACCGTCGCCAATTTTGTCATGGTGCGCCCAGAGCTTGGCTCTATTGCCGCCGGGGTATTTGTATTCACCGGATTTTTCAATCTGTCGATTTTCAACCGTCTGCTGCCGCCGAATTTCAGCTATACGTACCGCTGGCTCGTTCCGATTTTGGGCATGATTATTTTGAGCATTTCCTTCTTCGTGCCTATCGGGTTTCATGGTACCGAGGCAGTAGGCGAATATCTCTATGTCTGGAGTATGACGGCCGACTCGATTACACTGCAATACGGCTTTATCGAACGGGTATTATTTCTGTTCCTGATTGTCTATTTAAATCTATCGCTCATTTATACGATGAGCTGCTGGCATCAAGCGATGGAATTTATTAAAAGCTGCTTCCCCAAGCTGAAAATGGCAACCGACTTCGAGGAAACGCCGTCTATCAACTATATCATTTGCGGCGTGTTTGCTATAGTGGCCGTAATTTATTTATTTTTCAGCGATGAACGTTTGGAGTTTATATTTACACGCTATTGGCTTACCGCGATGCTGTTTTCTTATATAGCCATCGTGCTTTCCGTGTTCATGCTTAGCCGAAAGGAGCGTAAATCCGCATGAAGATGTGCTGGTTAAAGCTCATGCTGCTAGCTTTGTGCATGCTGTTGGTCTGTACAGCATTAAGCGGCTGCGGCTTTAAAGATATTGACAAACGTTATTTTATCGTGGCGATGGGTATCGACTATAGTGGCAAAAAACAAAATCCTTTTCTCATTACGCTGCGCCTGGCCATTTCCTCACCGAAAATCGAGCCCGGCGCTGGCAAAGCGCAAGTAGAAACAATTGAAGCCGCAAGCATCGCCGAAGGTGTACGCATGCTGAAAGCCCATGTGGACAAGGAGTTGGACTTTGGCCATTGCAAAATTTTTCTCATCGGCGAGCGCGTTGCCTATAAGGATTATTCTCCTGTGCTGGATTGGATGAAAAGACGGCGGGATATACAAAGTATTGCAAATTTGGCGATTGGCAAGCCGGATGCCCGGACGATTTTGAAAATTAATCCCCAGGCAGAGCGCTATCCGGGAAATGCGCTGTTTCTAAGCTTCGGTGCAGATGGAACGGACAATCCCTATACGTATGTAGAAAATCTTTCGGATATGACGAGGCGCGTCATGGAAAAAGGTCTGGACCCCATCCTGCCGATTATTCGCAACGAAGGCAACAGCGGCTATATTATTAACCATACGGCACTGCTGGATAAAACAAAAATCAAGCTCGTCCTAAAGCCGGAAGAATCACAGCTATTTAACCAGTTGGCAAAAAACTTTGAGAAGTCTTCCATACAAGGAAGCTTCTCAAAAAATAGGGTTGTGGGAGCCATCAGCAAAATTAAAAGCCATTATCACTTTAGCGAACATAATGGCAAGCTTCAATTGAACATGGACGTTCGCATTAAAGCACTTATGGAGGAAGCCCCTCCACATTTGTTTGAGCAGGGCTGGGGACCGGTGGAGAAAAAGCTAAGCCAAGATTACGCCAAATTGACGGATAAGCTGCTGATAAAAATACAACAGGCTGGCATCGATCCTTTCGGCTTTGGCCTGCATTACCGGGCGACCCATGCTGGCGAAGCCGCCTGGCAGCAATGGCAAAATATTTACCCGACGCTGCCATTCGCCGTCAATGCCCGAATCAAAATCGAAGGGACCGGCCTGATTAAATAGGCTGCGGTCCCTTCGTTTGTTATGTGGGTATTTCTTGATTAGTCGGCTTTCGAAGCTAGCCGATCCGTCTGGCGCAGCTGCTCAATCGTGCGGACGCCAATGCCGAACATCGCCGCCTTTAATTCAAACTCAATTCGCTCAAACTGCTGGGTAAGCTGGCGAATCGACAGGTCGGTTGTCCCATGCACCGCTTGCGGCAATAAGACACGCCCAAAGCCAGCGAGATTCGCTCCAAGCGCAATCACTTTAGCCGCATCAACACCATGCCTTAATCCGCCGCTCGCTATGACGCTCATATGCGGCAATGTGCTGCGAATCGCGCTAACGCTTTCCGCTGTCGGAATGCCCCAATCGGCGAATGCCTCCGCAGCTTGCCGGCGCAATCCATCACCCGCCCTGTATTTCTCGACCTGGCTCCATGATGTGCCCCCCGCTCCAGCGGCATCAATAAAGGAAATGCCTGCATTCGCAAGCATTGCGGCGGTACCTGCGTCAATGCCCCAGCCTACTTCCTTCACACCGACTGGCACAGGGAGGGCACGGCATACATGCTCAATTCGCGTCAGCAAGCCGCGGAAGTCCGTGTTGCCTTCCGGCTGAAAAACCTCCTGCATGCTGTTGACGTGAAGCACGAGGGCATTCGCCTCTGCTATGTCAACTGCACGCAAGCAATCATCCGTACCGAAGCCATAATTCAGCTGTACCGCTCCAAGATTGGCGATGACAGGTACCGATGGCGCCTCCATTCTGATATGGAAGGAGGCCGCCAGGTCCTCACGCTCAATAGCTGCCCGCATGGAACCGAGTCCAATCGCCCAGCCTCGTGACTCGGCAGCCTCTGCCAGGCGGCGGTTAATAGCTCCAGCCTCTGAGGTGCCTCCAGTCATAGAGCTGACGAGCAGCGGCGCTTTCATCGGCGACTTGAACCACTCCGTCTTCAGTTCAATTTCATCAAATGACAGCTCAGGCAGCGCATTATGACGGAACCGCAGTCGATCAAGCCCTGTATCGATATGCTGACCGTTCACTTCCTCCTGCAAGCAAATGCGGATATGCTCATTTTTGCGTCTCGCGGTTTTCGCCGCTTCCTCCGCCTCCGTACGCTGCGTTGTCGTCATTGCCTTTACCTCCTGCAAATATTCTATCCGTCCATCATAACATACGCTGTGAGCACATGTTAAATTGATTGTAAAATTCATTAATATGAATTTTACAATCAAAATTATTGTTAAAAAGATATTTTTAGTTTAAAATAAAATCATAACCTGAAGGAGGCGCTTCATGATGCAAATCATTCACTTTAACGACTGGGAGCTGCTTGACGCTTATGCGGCTCAAACCATTATTAATAAAATCCAAGAGAAGCCAAATGCGGTGCTAGGGCTCGCCACAGGCTCGACACCTCTAGGCATCTATGCCAAAATAATAGAAGCATATCGCAGCAAGGAAGTGTCGTTCGCCCAGACGACTACCGTCAATTTGGACGAATATGTAGGCCTGCCTGCCGAGCATGAACAAAGCTATGCTTATTATATGAAGCAGCATTTATTCTCCCATATTGATATTGCAGACGATCATTATCATTTGCCTAATGGGCTGGCTGAAAATTTGGAAGCCGAATGCGACCGTTACGACCAGCTGCTGGAGCAAAATCCAATCGATATTCAGCTGCTCGGGCTTGGACATAACGGACATATCGGCTTTAATGAGCCTGATGCGTTGCTATCTGCGGGTACCCATGCCGTCCAGCTGAAGGCGGCAACGCTGGAAGCAAACGCACGTTTTTTCGCATCGGCTGCAGAAGTTCCGAAGATGGCGCTGACGATGGGTGTCGGCTCCATCCTGAAAGCACACACCATTATGCTCGTGGTTCGCGGCGCAGATAAGGCGGAGATCGTAGAGCAAGCGTTGACCGGCCCTATTACAACCGAGGTTCCGGCTTCGCTGCTCCAGACGCATCCCCGGGTTATCGTGCTTCTCGATCGTGAAGCCGGAAGGAAGCTGAAATAATATGAAAAACTCGCCCTTCTCCTGGGTGATTCATAACGTCCAAATCGTCTTGGAAGACCAGATCATTGCCGGCAGTGCCGTTATTAAAAATGGCCTCATTCACCGTCTGCTGGAAAATGCTGCTGTTCTTAGCGCTGAGGAGCAGGCGCTGCCCGCTATAGATGGAGCCGGCGGCTATTTATTGCCGGGCTTTATCGACGTCCATGTACATGGCGGCTTTGGCGCCGACTTTATGGACGCCAGCCGCAGCAGCTACGACAAGATTACCCGTTTCCACGCCTCTCAGGGCACGACGGGCATGCTGGCAACGACGATGACAGCTTCTAAAGAAGCTATTGAGTCGGTTCTGCATGCAGCAGCGGATTACAGAAGCGGCGACATGCCCTATGCCGCGCTGCTTGGTGTCCATCTGGAAGGACCGTTTCTGAATGAAAAATGGATCGGTGCGCAAAATCCCGCTTACCTCTCGCCTCCTCGGCAGGACTGGCTGGAGGCATGGACTGCAGAGTTTCCCGATTTGATTCAAATTTTGACGCTTGCGCCTGAACGGGAAGGCTCGCTTCCGCTCATTGCCTGGCTTGCTGAAAATAATATCGTCGCCGCTTGCGGCCATACCGATGCCTCCTTCGCGGATATCGAAGCCGCAGCAGACGCTGGGCTGTCCCACGCCGTCCATACGTATAATGCGATGCGCCCGCTGCATCACCGCGAGCCGGGAACCGTCGGCGCTGTTCTCAGCGATCCACGGATATATGCCGAGCTGATCGCCGATGGCCATCATGTCCATCCGGGAGCGATCCGGCTGCTTGCAGCTGCCAAACCGGCAGACAAGCTTATTCTCATTACCGATGCCATGTCAGCAGCAGGCATGCCCGACGGGAACTACTCGCTTGGCGGCTTGGCCGTCGAGATGAAAGATCAGGTTGCCCGCCTGCAAGGCAGCGGCAGTCTCGCAGGCAGCAGTCTGACGATGCTGCGTGCCTTCCGCTACATGCTGGCCAACACGGCGCTGTCTATCGCTGAAGTCAGCCGCTGCGCCAGCGGTAATGCGGCTAAGCAGCTCGGCATCTACGAGCAGACAGGCTCCATCTCATCAGGCAAGCAAGCAGATGTCATTTTGACAGATACTGATTTCACCGCAGTGAGCCGCACGTGGGTAGGCGGCAAGCTTGTGTTTGATGCTTCCCAAAATTAAACGATCTTCTCTATGAATAAAGCCGTCCTTGCCTAACAGCAGGGGCGGCTTTATTCATATGGAAGATCCAGCATAAACTCCGCTTTAATTAAGCTTATTTCCGGCAGATGAATCTAATTGCAGCTCACAGCTAGCCACTTTAACCCATTTCGGATAAAATTGGATAAGTCATTCCGCATAAAGAAAGGAGAAGCTATGCGCTTATTCCACTCATTCCATTCGATACGCTCTTTATCTGCTCAAACGCTCACATTAATAGGAGGCTTATTTTTCGTTGTCGTTTTCGCTGCTTCCTTTATGAATACAGCGCAGCTGCTCCAAAGTCCCTTGCTTGCCGCTAGCGGCGTTATCCTTACACTCATCCTTATACTTGCCGCCTCCTGGTTGCTTGGACGCCAACTATCGGCTAAAGGCTATTTGCTCACACTCATAGCGATCAGTCTGCTGGCCCGGCTCGGCTGGATTATTTGGATCGATACGCCTCCCGATTCCGATTTCCTGTTTATGTATAATGCTGCCCAGCTAGCAGCAGCAGGCGATTTTTCCTTTAATCAGGATGAATATTTCCTCAGCTGGGTGTACCAGTTTGGATTTACGATGTATGAAGCAGGCATGATCAGGCTGTTTGGCGGAGCGGCACTGTTCATGCTTAAGCTAGTTAATGTGCTGTTCAGTGCAGCGACCGTGCTGCTCGTTTATTACGCTGCTCTAGAGCTGTTTAACGAGCATACGGCGCGAATTGCGGGGCTGCTTTATGCGCTCTACATTCCCAATATCATCATGTGCTCGGTACTGACGAATCAGCATTGGTCGACATTCTTTTTCACACTCGGCTGCCTGCTCATTATTAATAAAAGCTTCGAAAACAAATATGGCTGGCTTCTAATCGGCCTCGCCTTCGGACTTGCGAACATGATGAGACCGCTAAGCCTCGTTTATTTAGCTGGCTTTGCTGCCTTTCTACTGTTATTTCGCTTGTTCAAAGCTAACCCGAACGATGGCGGGCCAGTTGGGCTATCGTTTGGAAAATCCACTACCCTACTGTTTGCTCGTGCCGCCGGCGTGTTTATTATATTTTATATGGTGCAAGCTTTAGCCAGCTATGCACTCGTGCAAAGCGAAGCCTCGCAATACCCGTTATCTAACCGGGAGCCTTATTGGAAATTCGTCGTAGGATTAAATGAGGAAACAGATGGCAGATGGTCGCTTGAGGATGGCAAGTACGTGCTGCAGTTTAAGCTTGGCGAGGAGCGCGACGCAGCAGAGCTGGAATTGATCAAGGAGCGTCTTGCTGATCCAATCGCAGTAGCCTCATTGTTTGCGCGCAAGCTCGCTATTTTTTGGGGCGAGGAGGATTCGGCGGTTATGTGGAGCTTGAAGGATATGAATCAGGAACAGCTTGCTGCCATCCTAAAAATAGCGGAGCGCTTCCTCTTCACTGCCATGAGCGCAGCGGGAGTCTATTCGCTATACAGCTTATGGCGCAGCCGGTTTGCCGAGCAGCATACGGCCGGCCACATGCTTTTTCTGATTTTACTGCTGGGCTATGCGTTCGTGCAGCTTTGGATTGAAATACAAGCAAGATATCGGCTCGATCTGCTCCCATGCTTTATTTTATTGCAGAGCTACGGTATCTATTTGATGCAAATGAAACGAACAGCGCGGCGAAAAATAAAGGTCGGCTCCCTTGATTGAAGGCAGCCGACCTTTAAATATTGAGCAGCAGCAGCGGAAGTTGCCATTGTCTTCGCTCTTACTGGCCTGATTCCGCTGCTATATATATTTAATTAATGAATGATCATTCATTAAAAACATAAAAATTTATCGCTTTATCGCGTCCCAACTCATTTTAATTGCGCTATCCAGGTTTTCAGGCGTAAACTCAAATTCACCTTTGAACTGCTCTTTAACCAGCTCGGCTACCGGCAAAATAGAATACGTAATGAGCATATGATTATCTACATCCTTGAACAGCTGCTGCTGCTTGCCACTCTCGAAAAACTCAAATATAGGCAAATACAGCGCTGCGCTTTCTTCCAAGCACCAATTTTGCAGCAATGGCGAGTTCGAGATTTGTTCCATAAACATAAAATAAGATTTGTGCTCCTGTACAAACTGGATAAAATTGCGAATGTACAGATTAAAGCGCTGCTCGATCGGTGCCGAATGGTCTACCCCATTAAACAGCTTATCGCTCATTATTTTTTTCGCTTTTAAATACGTCTTGCCGAGCATATCCTCCTTATTCTCAAAATAAATGTAAATCGTAGCTGCGGACACATTCGCCCGCTTGGCGATTTTAGAAATGGACGTTTCCGAAATGCCAATTTCGTTAATCAACTGAATTGTAGCTTCAAAAATTAATTCTATTTTATTTTCATCTCTTAGTCTCATGCGTCAATAATAAACGATCGTTTATTTATTGTCAACGACAAAGGCCAAAAATGCAAAAACAGGCAGCAGGCGCCACTTTCCACGCTCCTGTTGCCTGCCCTTGCTAACCATTGGTTTCTGCCACGTAAACGTCAATATTCAGCTGCTGTGCCGCCAGCTTAAGCTCGCCTTCAATCGGCTGATCGGTAATGAAAGCTTGCAGCGCTGCAAGCGGCGAAATCGAGAATAGTGACATTTTGCCAACCTTCGTCTGATCGAATACCGCATACGTCTCAACGGATCGTCTAATCAGCGCTTTGGCAATTTGCGCTTCCTGTTCCGAATACGTCGTAATGCCCCCGCCTGCTGATACGCCATCGACGCCAATGAACATTTTGCCAATATTCAAATGATCGACCATGCCTTCTCCCAGCGGCCCGCAAAGCTCAAAGCTGTTGTGGCGCATAATGCCGCCCGTGACAACGACTTGAATCGGGCTCCCCGCCAGCTCCATTGCAATATTCACCGCATTCGTCACGACGGTAATGCCGCTTCTGAGCTTAAGCTGCTTGGCGATCAAATAATTGGTCGTGCCGCCGGACAGCCCGATGACATCGCCCTCCTGAATAAGTGATACCGCCTTCGCGGCAATTCTTTCTTTTTCCAGGTACGAAATATCCTGCTTTTCCGAAAAGCCCATATCGCGAACGACGCTAAGCCCGTCATACATCGCCCCACCAATCGTACGAATAATCGGATAGCTGGCTTCCATTTGCTCCAAGTCTCTTCTTGCGGTCGCTTCCGAACAATCGAATTGCTCCACAATCTCGGAAATCGTAACGCGCCCCTGCTGCTTAAGCAGCTGCAAAATCGCCTCGCGGCGGCGCTGTCCTTTAGACGACGGAACATTCGCTTCAGCCATAATTAACGCTCCACCCATGCTTTATCGCTCATTCGCTGCTCGACAACGCTCCATTCTGGAAGCGCCTCCCAATCTCCGCGCATTTGAACGACGAGCGAGCCATTGATGCTGGCAAGCTTTACAGCGTCAACAGGCGTCATTCCCTTCATAATGCCTGCCAAAAAGCCAGCGCAAAAACCATCGCCTGCTCCGACCGTATCAATAACCTTGTCCGCCTTATAGAAAGGAACAGCCGTCTCCTCATTGCCATCCAGTACGATTGTCGCATCATCTTTGCCTTTAATGATCTTCACCGCATCCAGTTCAAGCAGCTTTTGCTTCACAACATCATAGCTATCTGTGTTGTACAGCAGCATCAGCTCATCCCAGCCCGGCAAAAAATAATCCGCAGCAGCCGCAAAGGGCAGCAGCACTTCGCGCGCTTCCTCTATCGACCAAAGCTTCAGCCGCAAATTGGGATCAAAGCTTACTTTGACGCCAGCATCCTTTGCAATATCGATGGCTCTGCGCACCGTCCGGCGGCAATTCTCGCTAAGCGCCGCTGTAATTCCCGTTACATGCAGCAGCTTCGCTCCTTGAATATATGCCTCATCAAGATGCTCCGGCTCCATCCGGCTGGCAGCGGAATGCTTGCGGTAATAATGCACGGCCATGCGTCCTGCTACCGTCTCGCGGAACATCATGCCTGTTGGCGCTTCTTCGCTCAGCCTGACGCGGGATACATCTACCCCTTCCCCGCGAAGCGTTTTCAATATAATCCGCCCGAAAGGATCATTACCAAGAGCGCCGAACCAGCCTACCGAGCTTCCCAAGCGTGAAAGGCCAATGGCGACATTGCTTTCCGCCCCGCCGAAGCCCTGCTCCAGTGTAGTCGCCCGTTCAATCGCCTTATGCTCCTGCGGCATAAAAAGTGCCATTGATTCTCCGAATGTAATGATGTCTGGTGATGCTTGTCCCACATTCTCCGCCTCCTGCAACGTTGATTTGAGTTCGCTTGCCTTCCATAATCAAACAAACACGGCGTTCACTTTCCGTCTTGCTACACAGTAGCAAAAATCGGGAAACGCATAAAATAAATAACAACCAGGTACAGCACCAGCACGATCAGGCTCATGACGCGAGCTTTGCCGATATGTGCAGTAGCGCTTTGGCCTTCACGAATAGAAGAAACGATACGCTTCAACGGCTTCGTAATGATACCGCCCAATGCTGCAATCCCCAAAAACAAAACCGTTACAATAATCATCCAGATTACCGCATAATCGCCTTTCGACATCATGTAGCCGCCTGTCAGAAGCTGTACAATGAGAAAATATTGTGCGACCCGGTTTGCCGACAGCAGGCCATCAGCCAGCCCTTCCTGTCCTACTCCTGCAAGCTTTGATGCCCGGCCAATCATAATCGGAAGTACGATATAAAAACCCATCCCTACAGCGCCCAATAGATGCAGCAAAACCATTACGTTATACATTCTGTTTTCCTCCTAATAAAATTTGCGGGGCAATATGCGTTGCGTAAGCATCAGCCTATTCTCGCATAGGAAAGCTTACGCGAGTAGCGTAAGCTTCATTGTTGCGACACGAAGAGTGCCCTGCCAGCGCTGCATTTGCACCGTTTTTCTACTAAACACAGTATACTAAATGAACCTAGCAAATACAAAGAACTTCCATAAACCAATCAACTTACTCCGTTAAAAAACTAGCCTTCGCTCAATCCTCTGCCTTCAAGCCGTATTTAAAAATAACGGCATGAATCGCAAAATAATCGACATCGTCAGGCAGCGCATCTTTAATCGGACGCAGCTTCTCGGGACTCAGCTCCATAATGGCTGCTACAATTTCCTCTTCGCGATGGGCAGGAATAATACGGCTAAAGTCCAGCTCATAGCCCTCTTCAGCACAGCGGATAATATGTCCCTCCACCGTTACCCGGCTTAGGCCGCGCTCTGCAGAAATGTCCTGCGGCGATTTGCCTTCATTAAACAGCTCTAAAGACAGCACATGGCTAGGCGTTTCATCATTCCCTGCCCTGCTGGAGGACTCTGCGGAAGCCGCGCTCGATTGCCCAACTGAAGGAGTCTGCCCGGAGCCAAAGGAAGCTGCCCTTCCTGCTGCACCGCCAGCTGCTTCGCTAGGCTTGCCTGTATGCTCGCCAATAATAGCTAGCACCTCCGCGCCATATTTCCGCGCCTTGGCTGCACCGATCCCTTTCGTTTGCAGCAGCTCATCTTCCGTAAGTGGTCTGGCATCAGCCAGCTCCTTGAGCGTTGCATCAAAAAACAGCATAAACGGCGGCACATTTTCGCGGGCTGCCGTCTCCTTGCGCCACTGCTTGAGCGCATCGAACAGCGGCGAAGCCATTCCGCCCTGCCCCGAATCCCGACGTTTTACCGTTGTCCGCAGGCGCTGCATGACCGTTTCCTTGCCTTCGAGCACAGGCAGAGCATTCGTCGTAAGCGAGACGGTCGGATATTGCCCATCGCTCATCCGCAAGTAGCCCTCGGCTACAAGCCAATACAGCCAATCGGTAATTTCCTTCTCTGGCCAGCTGCTCAGCAGCCCATATGTCGTGAGCTCATCCAGCCTGAACTCCAGCAGCCGTTTGTCGCGTGAGCCTTTAAGGACTTTAGCTGCCATCGTCACGCCAAACCGCCCGCGCATTCTGCCCACGCAGGATAGCGCCTTCTGTGCTTCTGACGTACGATCAACCAGCTCGCTTTTGTCGAGGCAGTTGCCGCATTTTCCGCACGGCTCTACATTTTTCTCGCCAAAATAATCGACGATAAACTGCTGCAGGCAGCGATGCGTCCTACTGTAGTTCATCATCGTATTCAGCTTGGACAGCTGAATCGACTTCCGTTCCGTATCACCTACGCCCTGCTCGATAAGAAACCGCTGCACCTGCACGTCCTGAGGCTCGAACAGCAAAATGCATTCGCTTTCCTCGCCGTCACGTCCGGCCCGGCCCGCTTCCTGATAATATGACTCTACGTCGCCGGGCATTTGCCAGTGCAGCACATAACGCACGTTAGGCTTGTCGATGCCCATTCCAAACGCATTCGTTGCAACCATAACGCGCAGTTCATCGAAACGGAAGCGCTCCTGGGTCGTCGCCCGCTCCTCGTCGGACAAGCCGCCATGATATTTGCCTGCGGCAATCCCTTTGCGTACAAGCTGGTCGTGTACTGACTCGGCCTCTTTGCGAGTAGCTGTATAAATAATGCCCGACTGCTCTTCGCGCTCGGTTATAAATTTCTGTAAAAATTTCTTTTTGTCCGCACCGCTAATGACCGATAACGATAAATTCGGCCTCGCAAAACCGCTGACAAAAATATTCGGATCATGCATGCCCAGCATGGCCGAAACATCCCGCGCCACCTCGTCCGTTGCCGTTGCGGTAAAGCCCGCTACTAGCGGACGGTTAGCCAGCTGTCCAATCCAGCCTGCCAGCTGGCGATAGCTTGGGCGGAAATCATGCCCCCACTGCGAGACACAGTGGGCCTCATCAATGGCGATCATCGGGATTTCCATCTGCTCGCTAAGCGAGCTGAACATGGGCGCATCAAGCCGCTCTGGCGCCACATACAGCAGCTTGTAATCACCTCTGAACGCGCTTCGCAGCACTTCCCGGTATTCTACAGCCCCAAGCGAGCTGTTCAAAAATGCCGCTGGAATGCCGAGCCTGTTCAGCGCATCGACCTGATCCTTCATAAGCGATATGAGCGGAGAAACAACAAGCGTCGTTCCATTCAGCAGCAAGGACGGTATTTGGTAACAGACGGACTTGCCTCCGCCAGTCGGGAGTATGGCAAGCGTATCCCGGCCTTCCAGTATTCCTTGAATAATGGCTTCCTGACCAGGTCGAAACGAGTCATAGCCGTATACCCGTTTCAGCTCGGCTCTAGCTTGCTCCAGCATGCTTCTTTCCCTCCCTTTGCACATTAAGCATCCTAAAAAATAGACCCATTAAAAGGGTGTAACTTATAAATTCTTATATTTCAAACGGAAAAACCCTGCCAGCAAAGTGTCAGGGTCCTCCCGTACCAAATCTTTTATAAAAGCCAGCTTGCGTTAACTAAGTCCATTAAGCAGTAACGATTTGGATGACAGCTCGAACTGATTGCGCCGATTGATCGAGCGCAGCCTTTTCTTCTGCCGTCAAATCAAGCTCCAGCACTTTCTCAATGCCATCGCCGCCAATAACTGCGGGTACGCCCATGAATAGATCGTCATAGCCATATTCGCCTTCAAGGTAAGCGATAACTGGAATAATGCGTTTTTTGTCCTTCAAAATCGCTTCCGTCATTTGTACGAGCGCTGCAGCTGGCGCATAATATGCGCTGCCATTGCCGAGCAAATTAACGATTTCTCCGCCGCCAACACGAGCGCGCTGTACAATAGCTTCAATGCGCTCAGCTGGGATCAGCTTCTCGATAGGAATGCCGCCAGCGTTTGAATACCGGACAAGTGGAACCATGTCATCGCCATGACCGCCAAGCACGAAGCCGCGAACATCTTCCACGGAAACGTTAAGCTCTTGCGCAATAAATGTGCAGTAACGAGCAGTGTCAAGAACGCCAGATTGGCCGATAACACGATTTTTAGGGAAACCAAGCGCTTGGTAAGCAACGTAAGTCATGGCATCAACCGGGTTGCTAAGAATAATGACATAAGCGTTAGGGCTTGTTGCCTTTACGTTCTCACAAACGGATTTCACGATACCCGCGTTGGTGTTAACAAGATCGTCACGGCTCATGCCGGGTTTACGGGCAATGCCCGCAGTAATTATAACGACATCGGAATCCTTTGTATCTGCATAGTCAGAAGTCCCGATAATGTTAACATCAAGGCCTTGTACTGGTGTCGATTCAAGCATGTCAAGCGCTTTGCCCTTTGTCGGGTTTTCCAATTGCGGAATATCGACGAGCACAACGTCGCCCAGCTCTTTTTGTGCTGCCATCAGGGCAGTTGTAGCGCCTGTAAAGCCTGCTCCAACAACAGTAATTTTTCTGCGTTTGATTGCCATTGTCTCATTACCTCCAGTCATTGCCCGTTCTAGAAGTTGTTAATAACCTCATCAGCGAACTCGGAGCATTTTACTTCTTTAGCGCCATCCATCAAGCGGGCAAAGTCATAAGTTACTGTTTTGTTGTTGATCGATGTTTCCAGACCTTTGTAGATCAGGTCAGCCGCTTCCTGCCAGCCAAGGTGCTCAAGCAGCATTACGCCGGAAAGAATAACCGAGCCTGGGTTAACAACGTCTTTATCTGCATATTTAGGAGCTGTACCATGCGTAGCTTCAAAGATAGCATGTCCAGTCAAGTAGTTGATGTTTGCTCCTGGAGCGATACCGATACCGCCAACTTGCGCTGCAAGTGCATCGGACAGGTAGTCACCGTTCAGGTTCAGCGTTGCGATTACGTCAAAGTCAGTCGGACGAGTCAGAACTTGCTGCAAAGCGATGTCCGCAATAGCGTCCTTCACGATCAGCTTGCCTGCTGCTTCAGCAGCTGCTTGTGCTGCATTAGCAGCTTCAGTGCCTTCTGCTTCTTTAATGCGGTCATATTGACCCCAAGTGAAGGTTTGCTCTGCAAATTCTGTTTCAGCTACTTCGTAGCCCCAGTTTTTGAAAGCTCCTTCTGTAAACTTCATGATGTTACCTTTGTGTACCAGTGTAAGCGACTTGCGGCCATGCTTAATCGCATATTCAATTGCTGCGCGGGCAAG
Source organism: Paenibacillus algorifonticola (assembly GCF_050481745.1). GTDB lineage: Bacteria > Bacillota > Bacilli > Paenibacillales > Paenibacillaceae > Pristimantibacillus > Pristimantibacillus algorifonticola_A. Next base: position 87,919 of record NZ_JBCNGR010000002.1, read on the forward strand.
GCGCTGGGAACCTTCTTTGGAAACCGGCTTGATGCCGATACCGGAAGTTTCAGGGAAACGGATTTTGTTAACGCCCATTTCAGTTTGCAGGAAGTTGATCACTTTTTTCACTTCTGCGGAACCTTCTTGGTACTCGATACCTGCATAAATGTCCTCTGTGTTTTCACGGAAAATAACCATGTCAACCAGCTCAGGGCGTTTTACAGGGGAAGGAACTCCGTCGAAGTAACGTACAGGACGCAGGCATACATACAGGTCAAGCTCTTGACGAAGCGCTACGTTCAGGGAACGGATACCGCCGCCGATTGGCGTAGTCAAAGGACCTTTGATTGCTACGATATATTCACGAATTGCTGTCAGCGTATCAGCTGGCAACCACTCGCCGTATTCATTGAATGCTTTCTCGCCGGCAAAAACTTCGTACCAAGCGATCTTTTTGTCGCCGCCGTAAGCTTTCGCTACAGCTGCGTCAAGCACGCGCTTCGAAGCGCGCCAGATGTCGCGGCCTGTGCCGTCGCCTTCGATGAAAGGAATGATTGGATTGCTAGGTACGTTAAGTACACCATTGTCGATTGTAATTTTGTCGCCTTCTGTAGGTAATGCGAATTTTTCGAATTGAGCCATTGTTTATAATTCCTCCTTTAATTTGTGTAACGGTACTAAAAGCAGCGCTTAGCGCTCGTCGATTGGAATATATTTCGCGTTGACTGGACCGATATAGTCGGCGCGAGGACGAATCAAGCGATTGTTCTCGTATTGCTCAAGAATATGAGCACTCCAGCCGGAAACGCGGCTAATCGCAAAAATTGGCGTGAATAGATCACGTGCAATCCCTAGTGTCGTATAGACGGAAGCAGAGTAAAAGTCTACGTTTGGCTTAAGGCCTTTTTGACCAGTAACGAGCTCTTCGATCTTGATCGACATTTCATAAAGCTCCAAATTTCCAGTCAGCTTGCCGAGCTCTTGCGACATTTTTTGCAGATGCTTGGCGCGTGGATCGCCGTTTTTGTAAACGCGGTGACCGAAGCCCATAATCTTCTGCTTGCTTGCAAGCGCATTGTTGATATATGGCTCAACATTGGCTAAGGAGCCGATTTCTTCGAGCATAACCATTACCGCTTCATTAGCGCCGCCATGCAGTGGGCCTTTGAGCGCACCGATTGCCGAAGTAACACCGGAATAAATGTCAGATAAAGTCGCTACCGTTACACGTGCCGCAAATGTAGATGCGTTAAGCTCATGGTCAGCATGCAGCACAAGTGCCTGATCAAGCGCTTTCACTGCAACCTCTTCAGGATCTTTGCCCGTAAGCATGTAAAGGAAATTATGGGCGATGGATACGCCCTTCTTCGGAGCAATTGGATCTTTGCCTTCACGAATGCGAGCGAACGCTGCTACAACGGCTGGCAATTGCGCCTGCAACTTAATCGCTTTCAGCTGATTAGCTTCAGCAGTCATTTCATTAGCCGACTCATCATAAAGAGCAAGGCTTGAAATAGCTGTACGAAGTGCCGCCATCGAATTCGTGTCCTTCGGGTACAGCTTAATTTGCTGGATAACGCCTTCAGGAATTGCTGTGTATGCATCTAACTGCTCTTGCAGTTTTGCTAGCTCGGAACGATTAGGCAGCTTGCCATACCATAACAAATAGGCAACCTCTTCAAATGTCGCATTTTCTGCCAAATCATCAATATCTATACCGCGGTATGTCAACACTCCGTCAATAATCGAGCTGATTGACGAAGAAGCGGCGACAATTCCTTCCAGACCTTTAGTTGCTGTCATCGTTCTCTCTCCTTTAGCTTGGAAATTTCACATCGCAAAATATCATTCGAATCCATGTCGTCCGTATAATCATAAATGATTTTGACAACAAAGTGAACAAAAGCACATATAAAAATGCTTTATCGGTAAGAAAGAAATTTGTGATGGGGCTGCTGTCATGTGAAATAACCTCCACATTTGACACCTTGACTAATCTGGTCACTGCTTATGTAGTTAGATATAAACACCTGTCTTCTATCTTAACAGAAAAACAGACAATGTACTAACCGATCACGATACAAGCTATAACAAACGTTTGTAAATAAACGAAACGACCGCTCCCCGGTAAAATACCGGGAAACAGCCGCTGCTTCATTTTAAAGATGAAATCGCTTGAAGGTTAATGATTTAACTCACCGAACGAGCCTTGGTACTGTGGCTGCTGATAAGCAAAGGACTGGTTTGCATTTGAATTGGAAATTTGATTGCAAATGCTGGAAATTTGCTGCATTTGCTGCATCGCCTTTTGGTGACCTTGCAACGCTGTTTGGATAATATGGGCCGCTTGATGCTCACGCTGTGCAATTTGCTCCAACTGTGCGGCATTCGATTGTTCTTGCTTCAGCAGTTGCTGATACATGCCTGATGCTTGCTGTGTTTGCTGCATCAGCTGCTGTAGAAGATGCTCGCATTGTGAAAGCTGTTGACTAATATTCGTTTGTGAAAACTGATTCATTCGTAATTCCTCCAGTATGTTTAATAAACTACCTCCATTAATATGACTTACAAATCCATTTTTATTCTTGATTTGGCAAATCCCGTTTATCGTGATACGGACTTCGATTCGGAACTTGCGTTCCATGTCGCCTTATGCTTCTTAGGACATTCTTCATTAGCTATGTTAAAATAAATTATTGCAAGGTGAAACGGCTGTTGCCATCCTTTGGCGGCGCGGCGCGTTTCATTCCGGGAAATATAGAGAAAGAATAACGTTAAGTTAGACTTTCCTATATTTCAAAAAAATGGAGGTTCGCTATGAATGAACATCGTATTGGTATTATAGATATAGGCTCCAACTCGGTGAGGCTCGTTGTTTATGAGCGAACAGCACACGGAGCACACCGCGTCATTGATGGGAGCAAACGACCGGCTCGATTAAGTGAACGAATTGACGAGCAAGGCAATCTGTCGGCTGAGGCAATGAGCGAGCTGCTCGGCACACTCAGCCATTTCCGCTTAATTTGCGCCCACAACCGAACTGGAGAAATCCGCGCTGTGGCAACAGCGGCAATTCGCAATGCTTCGAACCGCGCGATTATATTGGAAGCGATAAAAGCCGAAACCGGCCTTGACATAGAACTGCTTAGCGGCGAGCAAGAGGCAGCCTTTGGCTTTCTTGGGATGATTAATGCGATGGACCTGGAAGATGGTCTATTAGTCGATATTGGCGGCGGCAGCACGGAAGTATCGCTGTTTCGCGGACGCAAGCTGCAGCACTCCGTCTCCTTTCCCTTTGGCTGCGTGAGCCTGAATCGGCGTTTCGCCTCCAAAGGCATGCTAAGCGACGAGGCATTGCGCGCGCTGGACAGCTTAGCGCTCGAAGCCTTCAAGTCCGTTCCATGGCTCGCTAAAGCGCAGGGACTGCCCATGATTGGCGTCGGCGGCACCGCCAGGGCGCTGGGCAAAATCCATCAGGCGGCGACGAACTATCCTTTTCATCAAACACATAATTATGCAATACCCGGAGGGGACGCCGAAATGGTGTTTGATCAGCTGCGGGCCTTGCCGCTGGACAAGCGCAGCAAGTTTCCCGGCCTGTCCAAAGATCGCGTGGACGTTATTGTTCCCGGCTTAGCCGTGCTGCGCCAGCTTTACAAGCTGACGAAAGCTTCCGGCTATATCATTTGCGGTGCCGGATTGCGCGACGGCATTTTTCATGATACAAGATTTTCCCGGGAGTCTGCTCATCAGGATGTGCTGGGCTTCAGCCTGCATAACATCAGCATGCTTCATCCCGCTGCACCGATGCAGCATGTATCACAGGTAAACCGGCTTGCTTTGCAGCTGCATGATGAGCTGAGAGAGCTGCACCAAATGCCATCGCGAGCGCGAATTTTGCTTGATGCCGCTTCAAGCCTGTTTCGAATTGGCGCATCCATTGACTACTACGACTACGCCAAGCATACGTTTTATTTAATCGTCAACTCGCATTTGAATGGATTGTCCCATAAGGAAATTTTGATTACGGCTTCGATCGCTTCTTATAAAAGCAAAAGTCGGGCACGGCAGCAGCTCCGCCCCTACAAAGAGATGCTTGTCGAGTCCGACTATGAGTTAATCGGCAGGCTGGGCACGCTGCTGCAGCTCGCATCAGCGCTTGACCGCAGCGAGACACAGGCGCTAAGCAGGCTGACCGTCTCTCTTACGCTTGACCAGCTTAAGCTGCATGCCGTACGTCCTAGCAGCTCGTTGACCGTTGAGCGACTGGAGGTAGGCGAGCTTGCTCCCGAGTTCTCCAAGCTGTGGAAGCTGACCCCCGTGCTTGAGCTGCCTGATTATATTCAGGCATAGAATGTGTTGCTTTCCTTAAATATTTTCATAATAAAAAAAGCGATGAAAAAGGAATAAAGCTTCCCTTTCTCATCGCTTTTTACTTTTTTATACTTGTACTTTCCAGCCTGGGATATGTCTAGCCTCGAATTGACTGCGGAACGGTTTATTTTCATTCTCAACATGAACATAAGTGCCGTTTGACTGCAGCCTCCTAGCTTTGACATTGTCATTCAGATTCAAGTTCAGCATATTGATGAGCGTCTGGCGCAAATGCGCGTCGTACACTGGACACATCAGCTCCACCCGCTTCATCAGGTTGCGTGTCATCCAGTCTGCACTGGATAAATACACTTCCTCTTCCCCGCCATTGTGGAAATACATGACTCTTGCATGCTCCAAATAACGGTCCACAATGCTGATTACCTGAATGTTCTCGCTTCGGCCAGCAACACCAGGACGCAAGCAGCATACGCCGCGGACAATCAAATCGATTTTCACGCCTGCCTGCGAAGCCTCGTACAGCTTATCGACCATCTCTTGATTAGAGAGCGAGTTCATCTTCGCAATGACACGGCCCTTCTTGCCAGCCGCCACATGGGCGATTTCCCGGTCAATAAGGCGGAACAGCTTCTGCTTGAGATCCGTTGGAGCTACGCCAAAAGCTTTCCAGTCATACGGATCGGAATAGCCCGTCACCTCATTGAACAGCGCCGATGCATCGCCGCCGATTGTCGGATGAGATGTAAACAAACCGATATCGGTATAAAGCGTCGCTGTGCTGTCATTATAATTGCCCGTGCCCACATGCACATAACGGCGCAGCGTGTCCTGCTCCCGGCGCACGACGAGCAAAATTTTCGCATGGGTTTTCAACCCAATCAGACCGTAGACGACATGGCAGCCCGCTTTCTCCAACTGGCGCGCCCAAGCAATATTGCGCTCCTCGTCGAATCGCGCCTTCAGCTCGACAACAACGGTCACCTGCTTGCCAGATTCGGCCGCTTCAGCCAGCGCTTGAACGAGCGCTGACTTGCCGCTGACCCGATACATCGTCATTTTGATCGCAAGCACATCCGGATCGGTAGCCGCCTGCAGCACAAAATCATTAACCGCATCAAACGATTCATATGGATGGTACATCAGCACATCGCGCTGGCGAATCACTTCAAACATGTCGTCGGTATCGTCAAATTCCATCGGATAGACGGGCTCCATTTTGTCATAACGCAAATGGTCGTAGCCTGGTATAGCCTGAGCGAACTTCATCATAAAGCTTAAATCGAGCGGTCCATCAATTTCGATCAGGTTATCCTCGATTTCCAGCTCATCCTTGAGAATATCCAGCGCATCCGGATGCATGCCGCGCGCAACCTCAAGCCGTACGGAGATGCCCCAACGGCGCTTGCGCAGCTCCTTCTCAATCTCCTCCAGCAAGTCTTCGGCATCCTCATTAAGCGTAAAATCAGCATTGCGCGTCAAACGAAACGCATGTACCGCATAAGCTCCATAACCATTAAAAAGGGTATCAATAAATTGCTCAATCAGATCCTCCAGCAGCACATATTCACGCTTTTTGCTATTCGGGCGTTCAGGAAGCGGGACAAATCTTGCTAAAATGGATGGCACCTGCACCATCGCGAACAGCGGGTCTTCCTCAGGTGCGGCTTCCGGGTGGCGCAATAAAACAGCTAAATATAATTCCTTCGTATGTACAAGCGGAAAAGGCCTGCTCTGATCGACCGCCATCGGTGTCAGGACAGGAAATACAATTTCATGAAAATACTCTGATACGGCCTTGGACTGCGTCATATTCAGCTCGCTCATTGAACGGATGGCAATGCCTTCGCGTCCCAAGCCACGCAGCACGTCCCGATAAGATTTATATTGATCATGCACCATTTGATTCGTGCGTTTAATTAATCGTTTCCATAAGCCGGCGGGCGTATAGCCTGTAAAATCAATTTTAGAATAGCCTGCTTTAATTTGCTCTTGAATGCCCGCTACACGCACACTCATAAATTCATCTAAATTACTGGATACAATGGCTAGAAACTTGGCCCGCTCAAGCAGCGGATTGTTTACATCCTGAGCCTCTTGAAGCACTCGGCAGTTAAATTCGGCCCAACTTAAATCTCTGTTAACATAGTGGGACAAATGTTTTGTCATTTTGTGCGCCTCCCTCATATATGCCCCTATTATGCGCTACAACTATTCGTGTCATATTATTAATTTGTAAAGCTAATGTAAACATCTTAGAACTTGCGTATAGAAAAAGATCCTCCGCGTATCCGTTTCTCCAGCCAGTGCAGCATAACTTGCTGATAAAAGGAACGAGTAAACGGCAGCAGAAAGGTAATTCCGATCAGATCGGTGAAAAATCCGGGAATCAGCAGCAGCAAGCCGCCTGCCAGCACACATAAGCCTTCAAGCAGCTTGCGCCCAGGTATTTGACCCTGCTGCAGTTGAAGCTGCGCCTCTGTCCACACCTTGCGTCCTTCCGCCAGCGTTAAATACGCACCCGCCATACTGAACAGAACAATGAGTCCAAACGTCTGCCAGCCGCCGAGCCAGCTGCTTGCTTGTACGATGCCCCAAAACTCAATCAAAGGCAATATGATTAATGCTGCGATTATCCACTTTTTCATTACAAATTCCTCCCGTCCACTTTATGCAGGCAGCAGCCGTCATCCTTTAGCTTATTATCTGCCTTATTAAATCATACAGCGCAGGAAGCCCTTTGTCCAAACGCATGGGTCGCCACTCCTTATTCACCCATACATGCTTCGTTCCTCCCGTAACGAGCCGCTCCCCCGGAAGGCTTTCCTGCAGCTCGTAAAAAGCGGGTTTAAACGACGCCTCATCCACTTTACGAATTTCAGATTCGAAGGCTAAGCGCACGGAGGTGAAGTCCGATATGCGTGTACAAATAAGCAGCGTGTCATCGTATCGCGCCGGCAATGCATAATGGCAATGCAAATCGATGACAGGCAGCAGCATGCCGCTTTGTTCAATGGATTTGTAGTCAAAGCCTGCTGATCGTATCAGCTCGGTACGCCCAATTTCAAACCAGTTCAAATAGTTCGTATGAAACACGACCCCCATTTGATCCGTTTCCTGATAACGGACGCGCAGCGGATGCGCGAACCATCCAGACAACAGGCTGCTCATCATATAAACCTCCCTTTAAGTTCAACAAAAGCGACGGTGAAATTCACCATCGCTTGTTGTTGCTCTGTCTATACGAGCAGAGAATATGCAATTAAGGTGAAACGACCGAAAGCCATTCTCTGGCGGCGCGGCGTTTCAATCCGAGAAATATAGAGAGTGTATGACGAAATCATATACTTTCCTATATTTTGAAAAACTATACAGACTTGGATTGGCCGGAGTAAATAACGCCTGTTTCGCCGTAAAGCGTAACTTCCATGCCATCTTCCAAAATAGTTGTAGCATTAGAAATGCCCAGAATAACTGGAATTCCGAGGTTGATGCCGCAAACAGCTGCATGGCTAGTAATGCCGCCTTGCTCCGTTACAACAGCAGCCGCTTTCTCGAATGCAGGCATATATTCTTTATCCGTCGATACGGTTACAAGAATCGAACCTTGTGTTGTTTTTGCAATGGCTTCCTCAGGAGTACGGGCAACGACAACTTTACCGGTAGCTGTTTGGCTGCCAATACCTTGTCCATTTGCCAGAAGCTCGCCAATGTGGTGAATTTTGATCAGGTTTGTTGTTCCAGAGCGGCCTACAGGCACTCCAGCAGTAATAACGATAGTATCGCCAAGAGCAAGCAAGCCAGTGCTGAGTGCGCCTGTTACTGCATTTTCGAACAAACCGTCTGTAGAATCAACGAATGAGCCTTTAACCGGAATAACGCCCCATACAAGTGCCAGGCGACGCATAACCGTCTCTTCTGTCGTTACCGCAATGATCGGCGCTTTCGGACGGTATTTGGATACCATACGGGAAGTGAAGCCGCTTTGCGTCGAAGTAACGATCGCTTTCGCTTTCAGGTCAAATGCGGAATTAGCTACCGCTTGGGAGATCGCTTCCGTTACGCTTGTTTGCTGTGCATTCGCTTGTTTCGTGAAAATTTCACGGTATTCAAGAGCCGATTCTGCACGCTCAGCGATACGGGCCATCGTTTGTACCGATTCAACAGGATATTTGCCAGCAGCAGTTTCGCCGGAAAGCATGATCGCATCTGTACCGTCGAAAATCGCATTCGCTACGTCACTCGCCTCAGCACGAGTCGGACGCGGGTTGCGCTGCATCGAATCCAGCATTTGTGTTGCTGTAATAACGGGCTTGCCAGCGCGGTTACATTTTTGAATCATCGATTTTTGTACGAGCGGTACTTCTTCTGCCGGAATTTCAACGCCAAGGTCGCCACGGGCAACCATCAGGCCGTCGGAAACTTCCAAAATTTCATCAAGGTTGTCTACACCTTGCTGGTTCTCAATTTTAGAAATAATTTGGATATGGCCCGCATTGTGGCGCTCCAAAAGCTCGCGAATTTCCAAAACATCGCTTGCTTTACGCACGAAGGAAGCCGCGATGAAATCTACGCCTTGCTCAATGCCGAAGACGATGTCATTCGCGTCTTTCTCTGTAATACCTGGGAGCGAGATGTTAACGCCTGGTACGTTAACGCCCTTCTTGCTTTTAATTTGACCGCTGTTGACGATGCGGCAAATGATTTCCGTTCCTTGCACATCTTCAACCGTCAAGCCAATGAGGCCATCATCGATCAAAATGGTCGATCCAACCGAAACGTCGTTAGGCAGATCCGTATACGTAATTGGAATGCGCGTCACATCGCCAAGAATTTCTTCTGTTGTCAAAGCGATTTTCTCGCCTTGCACCAGTTCAATTGGCTCTTCTTTCAATTTGCCCAGACGAATTTCCGGACCTTTCGTATCAAGGAGAATGGCTGTTGTTTTGCCGAGTTCGATATTTGCTTGACGAATATTCTTGATACGGTTACCGTGCTCTTCAAAATCGCCATGGGAGAAGTTCAGACGAGCAACGTTCATGCCCGCTTGAATAAGTTTCTTCGTGTTTTCAAGTGATTCGCTGGATGGTCCGATTGTACATACAATCTTTGTTTTACGCATGTTTAGTTTTCCTCCGTTATATTGCCTGCTTGAATGGTAGGCCTTGCTAGTTAATCTTCTTTTAAAAATATAAGAATTTATAAGTTGTTCACATATAAATAGGCTTATATTTCTCGAACTGAAACGCGCTGTGCCGCCATAGGACGGGCGAAAGCCGTTTCACCTTGAAATATAGGAAAGTATATCATTTCGCCATACTTTCTCTCTATTTCTCGGACTGAAACGCGCCGCGCCGCCAAAGTATGGCGACAGCCGTTTCACCTTGACCACAACTTAAATTACACGATTACGGGCAGCTTGTACAGTATAAAATATTTGTAAACTATACCTGCGCCGATTCCGGCTGCGCTGCTTTCTCCGTGCTTGGTTCTCCGCCTGCTGCCGCTGCCTCGGAAGGCTTGTCTGCCAGCTCGGCGGCTTGCTGCTCTTCTGCCAGCGTCTGCTGGGCAATCTGGAACTTGCCGATTTTGCGGAATTTGCTGTAGCGGTCCTCTTTCAGCTCTTCCGGCGTCATGGCCCGAAGCTCCTGCAAATGGCTCCACAGCTTGGTCTTCAGGTGCTCTGCTGTAAAAGCAAGATCACGATGCGCACCGCCCTGCGGCTCCTCTACAATGTCCTCAATGACTTCAAACGCGAGTAAATCCTTGGCTGTAATCTTCATTGCTTCTGCGGCCAGATCAGCTTTCGATGCATCCTTCCAGAGAATCGAGGCTGCTCCATTGGGAGAAATCGCAGAATAGATTGCATTTTCCAGCATCAGCACCCGGTTGCCTACGCCAAGCGCAAGCGCACCGCCGCTGCCGCCTTCGCCAATAACGACGCATATGATCGGCACGCCGAAACCAGCCATTTCCCGCAAGTTTCGGGCAATTGCTTCCGATTGGCCACGTTCCTCAGCAGTATTGCCAGGATAAGCGCCTTTCGTATCAATAAAAGTAATAATCGGGCGATTAAATTTATTGGCTTGCTGCATGAAGCGCAGCGCCTTGCGGAAACCTTCCGGGTGGGGACTTCCGAAGAAACGGGCGATGTTATCGCGCGTATCCTTGCCGCGCTGGTGTCCGACAACCGTTACCGGTACGCCGTTCAGCTTGGCAAGTCCGCCTACGATAGCCAAATCATCGGCAAACAGGCGGTCGCCATGCAGCTCGATGAAATCGGTAAATACCGCCTGAATGAAATCCAGCGTCGTCGGACGCTGATGATGGCGCGCTACATGCATTTTTTGCGCAGGGGTCAGCTCCTGGTACATTTCCTGTTCCAGCTGCTTGCAGCGCTCCTCAAGCCGGGCAATTTCCTCGGAAAAATCCATGCCATTGCCCGCTGCGAGCGTTTCCAGCGTTTTTATTTTTTCCCTTAAATCACTGAGCGGTTTCTCGAACGGAAGCTCACCCGCCATTAGACAATCCCTCCCCTGCGGTATGCATATCAAGCAGTTTGGTCAGCATATGCTTCATGTCGTTACGGTGTACAACCATATCAAGCTGGCCATGCTGCAAATTGAATTCCGCCGTCTGGAAGTTGTCCGGCAGCTTCTGACGAATCGTCTGCTCGATTACAATGCGGCCTGCAAAGCCTACTAATGCTCCAGGCTCGGCCAAATTGTAGTCGCCAAGACTTGCGAAGCTCGCCGAGACGCCACCCATCGTTGGATCGGTGAATACCGAGATAAACAAGCCGCCCGCCTCATGAAGCTTGGAGAGCGCTGCGCTTGTTTTCGCCATTTGCATAAGGCTCAGAATGCTTTCCTGCATGCGTGCGCCACCTGATGTCGAGAAAATAATAAGCGGCAGGCGCTTGTCAAGCGCCGCTTCTACAGCCCGCGTTATCTTTTCACCTACGACCGAGCCCATGCTGCCGCTGAAAAAGTCAAAGCTCATGACAGCGACAACGACAGGAAGACCGCCGATAGTTCCTTCGCCGGTAACAACTGCTTCACGCAAGTTCGGGTTCTTAGCCAGTTGCTGCTCCAGCTTGCTCGCATAACCTGGGAAACCAAGCGGATCTTCCGATACAAGGTCGGTATCGTATTCCGTCAGCTGTCCTTCATCAAGCGTCATGGCAATGCGCTCCCAAGCCGAAAGGCGGAAGTGATAGCCACAGGAGGAGCAGACCTTCAGATTCTTCTCCAGCTCTTTGCTGTATTGAATCGTTCCGCACCGCGTACACTTATTCATCAGTCCTTCTGGAATGTCGCGTTTAGGGCGCTCCGAAGGTACTGTCGCGTATTTCTTCTTCGTAAACAAGTCCTTTATTTGCACGTATGACACCTCTCAAGGCGCAATCGAATAAGGGAATCCGTTACGGCTGAAACAAGGAGTTAAACACTTCTTGAACTTCCTCCAGCTCACCCGACGGCACCAATATTTCAAATTGCTGTTTAGACAGATTGACTGGACGGATCTTCACGAGAAATCCTTCTTCCGTAAGCCGTTTCTTGATATTCTCTGCGATTTTTGCTGTTGGCGCGATATAAATGACCGTCCACATTATGGTACCTCCTGAAAACTTTGCTACGGGCAAAGTTTACATGTTAAACATAGCTAAGTCCCGTTAACAGGTCATATGATCTTATAATAGTATCATAATCATGGGGAATCGGGCAAATGGTATTGCTGCGCTTTCGGGTCCTGATGTGCTATTCTTGCCGATGCGGCCGCCGCAAGTCCCGCAACGAGATCATCGAGGAACACATGGATATGCCGCCCTTTTATATTAAGCTGATTAATAATGCCAGGCTTCACTTTATCCAAATAACCAAAACTCGTCAAGCCGATCATCCCGTACACATTCGTAATGCCAAGCGCCAGCGTCTCATCCACCCCATACAGCGACTCGTCATTTTCCATAATCGCCTGCAGCGGTTCAGGCAATAACTTGCGCTCCGCCAGCTCGTCTAAAGCGATGCCCGTATAAAGCACATACTGCACCTCGCGCTTGCCCAGTACAGCCCGGACGCTGTCCTCGCATTCCTTCATGCATAAGCTCGCATTGTAAGGACGCTGCAGCGTATACACAATCTCTGCAATATCGTCGACCTTCACTCCGCGCTTGCCCAGCCACGCTTCAATCTTGGATGTCGAAGCCATGTCCATCCCTCCCATGCTTGTACGCTGTTATGCAGCGTAAGCAGCGGCAATGCGGCTATCGGGGCCCTAATAACGTTGCTGCCTTTCACGGAAGCTGTATCCCCGGCCCGCAAGCAGCTGGCCTCCCGCATTTCTCCGCTTGTATCCCTAAATGTATGCGGATAACGGAAGATATGTGCATCATTTTGAATTCGCTTGCGGAGAGGACGAAATAAGAGAAATGGGCAGCATTGGCTTGAAAATAGGGCTGGCCTCCGCTGTAGACAGCTAAGGCCAGCCCTATGAGAGCTCGCTCCGCCAAGTTTATGCTTCGCGATTTTTTAGTAAAAACAAACAGTCTAACCTTTGTAGGAGTCCTGCCTGCCTGCCTGTCTATGAACTCCTGTCATTTATGCTAGCGCCGTATACTGCTCGCTCCTATTTGACGACGACAGCACCTTCGCCGAACAGCTGCTCAATCTCGCCGAACAACTCCGGCGACGGCTTGACGCGGTAGCTGTCGCTAAGGGCGATCAGCTTCTGTTCACGCTCGTAGAACAGAACGGTGTCCAGTTGGCCGGGGTGCTCGGCCAGCAGCTGCTTGAGCCGCTCCAGCGCGGCAAGCTGCTCGCGCGCGGCTGCGAGCTTGATGTAAACCCGCTGGCGCTTTCGCCCAGCGGGTTCCTGCCGCGGTGCCCGCGGCGGCAACTGCTGCGCTGCGCCTGCAGCAGCAGTGCCGGGCCCGCGGCCCGCCGGGGCGGCTGGCGCTGCCGCCCCGCCCTTGCCCTGCCCGGACGGCTTCGCCTGTCCGGGGCCGGGCCACGCGCCTCTCGCGGCGCGGGCTTGCGCTTGCCGTTGCAAGCGCTGCGCCTGCTCTGCGAGCGGCGCCCCTGCCGCAGCAGCTCCGCCTGCAAGCGGCACAACATCCTCCAGGATGAGCTTAAACTCCTCATCCTGATGCTGAACGGTCGCCTGCACAATGGCGAGGCCTCCCTTTTCCAGCTTGTCCGCGCAGCGTTTCCACACTGCCGGGAACACAACGGCTTCGACGCGGAGGATGCGGTCCTCCAGCTCCAGAAACCCCATTGCATTGCCCTTCTTGTTCGTGAACGGCTTCAGCGACACAATGTGCACCGCCGCTACCGCCGGCGCACCTTCCGCGCTATCTGCCAGCTCGAACAGACGGTCGAGCCCGAGCGGTGCAAGCTGCTCCTCTACGGCGTCGAGCGGGTGCCCCGACAAATACATGCCTAGCAGCTCGCGTTCAAACTCCAACTGCTCGGATGTTGAAAATGGCCTGATGTCCGGCAGCTCCACATCCCAGTTCTGCACCTCGTCGAAGCCGAACAGCTCGATCTGCAGCTCGGCGCGCTCCTTGCGCCATTTCACCGCCGCTTCGACCGTCTCCTCCAGCGCACCGAGCAATTGCGCCCGGTGTCCAGGCAGCGAGTCAAAGGCGCCAGCCTGGATGAGCGACTCCAGCACGCGCTTGTTCACGACGCGCAAATCAACGCGGCGGCACAGGTCGAGCAAGCTTTCAAACGGTTTGCCCGCCCGCTCCTTTCGCAGCGCTTCAATCGCCTGCGTACCGACATTTTTCACCGTCGCCAGCCCAAAACGCACCGCTCCTTCAACCGGCGTGAACGTCACGCCGCTCTCGTTGACATCGGGCGGCAGCACCTGAATGCCCATTCGGCGGCATTCATCGACGTATTCCGCCGTTTTCCGCTGGTTGCCATTCACGGACGCCAGCATCGAAGCCATAAATGGAACTGGATAATGCGCCTTCAGCCATGCCGTCTGAAAAGCCAGTACACCGTAAGCGGCCGCATGCGCCCGCGGGAACCCATAGTCTGCAAAACGCACGATCATATCGTAAACGAGATTCGCCTCGTCCTCGCTGTAGCCCTGCGCCACGCTGCCCTTCACAAAATGCTCCCGCTGCTCATCCAGCACCTCGCGCTTTTTCTTCGAAACGGCACGGCGCAGCAAATCGGCTTCGCCTAGCGAGAAGCCTGCCATGCTGGAGGCAATCTGCATAATTTGCTCTTGGTACACGATAATGCCATACGTATCGGATAGAATCGGCTCAAGGGACGGATGAGGATACTCCACCTCTACCTCGCCATGCTTGCCTTGAATATATTTTGGAATAAATTCCATCGGACCAGGCCGATACAAAGCAAGGACCGATACGATATCTTCGAACTCCGATGCCTTCAAGTCCCGCAGCACGCGACGAACGCCGGAAGACTCCAGTTGGAAAATGCCCGTCGTCTCGCCGCGGCCGAGCATCGCATACGTTTCCGGGTCGTTGTCGGGAATCATGCGAAAATCAATCGTCTCACCGTACTGCTCCTTCACCCAATTCAGCGTCCGCTCCAAAATCGAAAGGGTGCGAAGTCCCAGAAAGTCCATCTTGAGCAGCCCAATCGCTTCCAGATGCTCCATCGAATATTGGGTTAAAATAGCCCCTTCGCCGCCCGCTTGCAGCGGCACATATTCCGTCAGCGGCTCGCTGGCAATGACAACTCCCGCCGCATGTGTCGAAGCATGGCGCGGCATGCCCTCTACCTTAATCGCCATATCCAGCATCGCCGCCGTCTTCGGCAAGCGCTCCGCCGCCTCGCGCAGCCCTTCAGTCGACCGCAGCGCCTCGGCAAGCGTAATGCCGAGCTGGCGCGGAATGAGCTTCGCCGCGCGATCCACCTCGGCGAACGGCACATTCATGGCGCGTCCTACATCGCGGACCGCCGCTTTCGCCGCCATAGTGCCGAACGTAATAATTTGGGCAACATGCCCTTCGCCGTATTTTTGGGATACATAGGCAATGACTTCATCCCGTCGTTCATCATTAAAGTCGATATCAATATCAGGCATTGATATACGCTCCGGATTCAGAAAACGCTCAAAGAGCAGCTTGTATTTCAGCGGATCTACGTCGGTGATCCGCAATGTATAAGCAACTAAAGAGCCGGCTGAAGAGCCCCGTCCCGGGCCTGTACGAATGTCCTGCTCATGGGCAAACCGGATAAAATCCCAGACGATTAGAAAATAATCGCTAAAGCCCATTTTTTCAATGACAGACAGCTCATAAGCTAGCCGCTCCTCAGCCTGCCGGCGGAAGTCCGGCTCCTGCGTCCACTCCGGCAGCAGGCTGTATCTCGCAAGCAGCCCCTCGCTGCATAGCTGCTGCAAATATCCTGCTGAGCTTGCTCCCTCTGGCACGGGATGAAATACCGGAAGCGGCGCCCGTCCGAAAGCCAGCTCAAGCGTACATTTATCCGCGATGGCTGCCGTATTTGCAATAGCCTGCGGCACATGGCGGAATAGGGCCGCCATCTCTTCCCCGCTCTTTAAATACATTTGGTCCGTCTGCATTTTCATACGGTCCTCGTCATCGACCGATTTGCCTGTCCCAATGCAAATGAGCACATCCTGCATTTCCGCGTCAGCCGCAGTCATATAATGAACATCGTTCGTAACCGCCAGCTGAATGCCGGTTTCCCGCGCCAGCTCAATCATCGCTGCATTCACTTTTTTCTGCTCCAGCAAATGATGATCCTGAAGCTCCAAATAAAAATCATCGCCGAAAATATCCCGGTACCGTTCCGCTGCCTTGCGCGCTTCATCGGGCTTGTCATGCAGCAAATGCTGCGAAACTTCGCCTCCAAGGCAGGCGCTCAGGCAGACGATGCCTTCCGCATGCTTAGCCAGCATTTCCGGATCGACGCGCGGACGATAATGAAAGCCTTCCAAATGGGCAATCGAGCTCAGCTTCATGAGGTTTCGATAGCCTGTTTCATTTTTGGCAAGCAAAATTAAATGATAGATCGGGTTTTCCTTGCGCGAGCCCTTCTCAAACCGCGAGCTTGCGGTCATATACATCTCACAGCCTACAATCGGCTTAATACCATGCTGCTGGCAGGCACGGATGAACGGAATCGCTCCATACATGACGCCATGGTCCGTAAGCGCCAGCGCCTTCATCCCAAGCTCCGCAGCGCGGGCTGCCAAATCACGAATCCGTGCCGCGCCATCAAGCAAGCTATATTCACTATGAACGTGCAAATGCACAAATGGCGACTCTTTAGCGGTCATTGCGCCTCGCCCCCTCAGGTGTTCCATCTCTATTTGTCTATTTTATCATAATCACCAAGGCACCGCCCATACAATGATAATAGGGGCCGGACGGGCTCCACTTGGCGAAGAGAGCTGGTGAGCGAAGTGAATTATTTTTTGATGAAGGCAGGGCTCGATTTCTTTATTGCCTTTGGCGTCGTATTAGGCGGATCAATGCTCGCTGGCATTGGATCGGTATTTCTACTGATGCCTCCCACCTCCATGATGGTCAATACAGCGGCAAATTTAAAAATCTGGGCTATAGTAGCTGCAGTAGGCGGCTCCATTGATCCGATGCGCGTCATAGAAAGCAACATTATGGAGGGGCATCTGTCCCCGGCGGCACAGCAGGTTGGCTATATTATCGCTGCTTTTCTAGGGGCTCATATGGGTACGGAGCTAGTCAGGCTCATTTGCAAAGGGACGGGCTAAGCGATGCGGCTGCCACCGTTTGACAAATATATTAAAGGGCTGCAAATGTTTGGCATGCTTCTGCTCGGCATGGTTGTCGGCGCGGTCGTTTACAACTCCCTCTACCAAGCACAATTTGAGGCACTTGTCAGTCTCAAAAGCGAGCTCGAAATTCGATTGGAGCAATATGAGCAGGACATTAGCAATCTTAAAGAGTTCAAGCATCAGCACACGGTGATCAAGAGCGTTTTGCCGAGAATCGAGCTGGAAGCCGGGCAAAATGCAGGCCGTCCGCAGCTGGACAAAATGACAGAGGCCGAGCTGATTCGGCGGATCAAAGCCGATCTTTCCGTATTTATCGGTCAAAGCATTTACGAGATTGATTCCAATGCGCAGTTTGCAAGAAAGCTGCTGAGCAAGAGAGTTTACAACGAGGTACTGGAGAAGGATTACGAGGTCGAGGTCAAAACGATGCTTGTCGTCGATAATGTGCTGCAGCTGTGGGTTAAAGTCCGCCTGCATGATCGCGGACCGAGCTAGCGTAAAGACATGCGCTGCACAGCTTCTGTTTTGGAAGGTATTCATGCTACAATAGCAGCAGAAATGTGGAATAGAGCACTATCATTCCGCTTGCAAAGGAGCTGCTTTAAAACTAATGGATTCACTGATGCAATATTTATTTGCCCCCGTCATCTTCCTCACCTTGCTGCTGACGGTTATTTTCAGTTACAGATCCCGCAGGGCCACCGATGGAGCAATGCGTATGCTGTACGGGGCCAGAATGAATATAAGCATGGGCGTCATGCTCATATTTATTGCCGGCGTTCAGCTGTTTTTGTCCAATGAATCCACCGTGCGCATCGTTATTGGCACGCTATTCATGGTCATTGGCCTATTCAATCTTTTCGCTGGCCTACGCAATCTCAGTATGCTGCGCACGACGCGTCGCTAATGAAGGGGAGCGGCGAACGCTGCGCTAATATAGCTTAGCTCCATTCTCCGCTTGCCTTCTTCAGAGCGGCCGCCTTGGCTGCTCTATGTCTAAGGATCAATCATTTGGGCTGACATCATCGCTTTCGCTGCCAGCCCATTGCGATCCCTCACTTCAATTTCGAGCTTTGTTGACTTGCGGCTCATCTCCATTGCCCGCGGTATAATCGTTATTTCACTGTCCATTTCAACCGGCTTCACAAAATAAGTCGTCATGCTTTCGAGCAAATAATCGCGTTTCCCCGTCTCGCGAATCATTCTCCTGCCAGCCTGCGTCATAAGCGTAACGAGCACGCCTTCCGATATCATGCCAAGCGAGCCTGACATTTGCGGCGTTACGACCCCTTTATAAACAAACTCGCCTGCTGCATCTTCGCTAGCCATAAATCTAGACCACATTAAATCATCGAATGTTTCGCCCGATTCTGGCTGTTTGCCCGCAAACCGGAGCGCATCAATCACCTGCTGGCGGCTAATGACACCAAGCAGCTTGCGATGCCGATCAACGATAGGCAGCAAATCAATCCCTTCCGCCGCCATCGTATGCGCAGCGGATGTAACGGTAATATTAGGCGCAGCCGTAATCGGATGGCGGGTCATCAGCTTATCGACGGTCTGCTCATCCAGTGCGCCGGAGGCATCCTTTGCCGTCATCATGCCAATGACTTTGCCACGGTCATCCACCACGGGAAAACGAGAATAGCCTGTTCTGCGCCGCAGCTCCTTGAAGCTGCCTGCCGTGTCTCCGGGATGCAGCACATCGGCTGGTCTGCTGAACGTAACCAAATCTTCAATCAGCATCACTTTTCGCTTAATGAGACGGTCGTACATAGCGCGGTTGATCATGGACGCAACGGTAAACGTGTCATATCGCGAAGATAGAATAGGCAGCCCCTTCTCATCCGCAAGCGCTTTAACCTCTTCGCTCGTCTCGAAGCCGCCTGTAATGAGCACACCTGCTCCTTGCTCTAGCGCCCGCTTATGCGCACCGATCCGGTTGCCGACAATAAGCAGGCTATCTTCATCGATATAACGCAGCATAGCATCGAGCTCCATAGCGCCGATAACGAACTTATGCAGCGTTTTTTCAAGGCCAGATGCGCCACCAAACAGCTGGCCTTCTACAATTTCCGCTACTTCGCCAAACGTAAGCTGGTCCAGTGCTTCTTTTCTTTTACGGTCGATGCGCACTGTCCCAATTCTTTCCTTTGTACTGACAAGTCCGGTTGCTTCCGCTTCTTTAATGGCTTTATAGGCTGTTCCTTCACTGACTCCCAGCGTTTTTGCAATCACTCTGACCGAGATTTTAGTTCCGATCTTCAGCTCTTGAATATGTGCAAGAATCAGCTCATGCTTGGTGCTGGTCTCTGAACCGGAACCGACTTTAGACACACCTGTACCTCCCTCTGGCTTTCAACACTGCTGGCTAACTATTAATGTTCTCATTATACCAATCCACCATAACGGCGGCGACCTTAAGTTTCGCGTCTATTTCATTGCCCCGCTTGTCCACAAAACGATATTTATCGAACACAGGCTGCAATACGCCTTTGCTTAAAGCTGTACTCATTCCTTCAATAATAAAAGCTTGCCAATCGTAAACAATCGGCACCGAGTAACGCAATTGGTAAGCAGGCACATCCGTCATCTTAACCGATTGCTGCGGAATTTCCTCGTAAATGGTGGAAAATAAAATCGAGGCCTTCTCGCTATAAGGACGCGACGCCACTTCCGATTCCAAGCTGATTCGATATTCCACCATTTGTGAATGGGGCTCCACCCGGCAGCGCAAAATACCATGCGCGAGCAGAAGCTTCTCTTTTTTATGAAAAATCGTATAGCTCAAACGCACGTGGAATCGCACTTGACGGTAATACAGCTGAACTTTGCGGAAAAACTCAAATTCTTCTAACATCTCCCAATCCCCTTGTAAAAAGAACCTTTTAAGTAAAAAGAAGTTTAATAAGGACCATTTTACATAATTATAATAAAGTCAGGTATTTCCGTCAATGACTTTAGTCATTATATTTAATAGGTTCTATAGAACGTTGTTGGTTGGCATCTAAAGCTCTATCTTTAGGCTGAGGTGAACAATTTGAGTAAATTTGCCCGATACATAGGAGATAACATCCGCACACTGCGCAAAATGAGGGGCCTTAGCCAGGAGCAGCTGGCGCTCAGAGCGGACATTAATGCTTCGTATATGGGGCAAGTCGAGCGAGGAGAGAAAAGTCCTACCGTCGATGTTCTCGGCAAAATTGCCGCAGCGCTCGACTCTCCGCTGGAACAGCTTGTTCATTTGGATGCTTCGCAGCAGACAAGCCCAGAAGACAATAGTTACGCCGACAAAATCGCCCATCAATTACATGGACTAACCGTCAAAGAACAAGAAGCGGTTTACAAATTCGTAAAGCAGCTCGTCCAGTTCAAAGAATTGGATTAAGGTATGAAAAACAAATAAGGCTCAGCGACCATCGCTGGGCCTTATTTGTTTTTGTTTCGCTTTTACTAGCTAGCCCCGCGCGCGCCGCCTGGCAACAACCTGCTGAAGCTTGCGCTCCAGCGCCCGGCTTTTAGCCCGTTTAATGCGCTGCATCTGCTGCCTCCTTGCTTCGCCTTGCATCAGCGCATCGATTTGCGCCGCTACAATGACAAGCGAGAACACCAGCCAGACGATGCTAAATAAGCTTGTCCCGCTCCAAGGAGCGCCCAAATCCAGTCTGGGCACCCCATAGACTAGCATCGCTACCGCAGCTAGCAAATATAATACATGACGGCTCCTGCCTTTTCTCATATCCCTCAGCTCCTCTGGTAGCACTCCTCACATTATATGAAGCAAGGACGAGGGATATGACCGCCGGCGTTAATCAACGATGGATTTTAGCACATCGGACATAATGCGGTTTATGTCCTCAAAAACGATGGAGAAGCGGCGCTCAGCCTCCATCAAGCCGCTGATGAGCGGATTTAGCGAAATGACCTCATACAGCTTGTTCAGCGTATCCATATCGACAGCGGAAGGCTCCTCGCCCGCCATCATTTTCTGCTGAAGCTCGTTTTGGCGCTCGCGAAAATCATCAAGCATCCGCTTTGCATCTGGATCAGCATCTGCAGCCCGCTTTGCTTCTTTGAGCAAACGCGCTTCCTCGCTGTCCTTTAGCGCTTTGGCCAGTTCATATGTTTTGTCGTAAACATTCATGGCTTTTCCCCTCCATTATTTGCGTGAACAGCTGTTAGTATCTAATCACCAAGGGATAGATGTCCTCATATGATGAATTAATTCGTGCAAAACACCCAGCGGCTGTTACCCGCTTGCCGGAATCCTCCTGCTTGGAAGGAGATTTACGATGCTCAAATCGAAAGTAGCCGTCCAGGTTATCAGCTCAGGCATGCTCGCCGAGGATACGCTCATGTTGGGCGAAGCCTATATGAAACAGTGGAAGATCCCTCAGGGCCAGCCTGTAACGATGACCTTCGGCTCACTTAAGCAACATGTCAAAGTATTACCCGTCACACGTTATGACGGTATTCGAATTAGCCAAAGCCTTGCACGCAAGATGGGCATTTCGAATGGCGCTGCCTTAAGAATCAACTATAAATCCGGATCAGCGACGCTTTCACTCGGCCCGCTTATCGGTATTCTGATCAGCAGGGATTATCCAGGGACGCCAGATAAGCCGTTCGGCTCGATCACCATGTTCTGCAAGGAGTTGGTTGACGGCTGCGCTGCACAGGGCGGGCATGTGTGTTTTTTTACACCCGTACAATTATCTGGCGGGCAGCAAACCGTGGAAGGCTGGATCTATGCGGGCGGCTGGCAAAGAGCGTCGCTTCCCATTCCAAATGTCATTAACAATCGACTAACTTCCCGAAAACTAGAGAACAAACCCAGCGTACAACATTTTTTCAAAGAAGTAAAATCCAGGTTTCAGACCACTGTTTTCAATGAAAAGTTTCTCGATAAAACGGAGGTTTTCGAAGCGCTCAAGAAGGACGAATCCGCCCTTCGCTATTTGCCAGAGTCTTATTCAATGCGCAGCTTTGCCACCTTTAAGTCCATGTGCAGCAAACACTCCAACATCTTTTTGAAGCCTGTTAGAGGAAGTCTTGGCAAAGGGATCATTCGAGTATCAAAAACTGAAACGGGCGGCTACCAGGCCCAATTTACGACAACGACAGGCTCGCGCAAGCAGCTTTATCCCAGCCAGCTCAAAGTCTATTCCGCCATCTCTGCAAAAATGAAAACCGTCCGCTACCAGGTGCAGCAAGGCCTCCAGCTGATTGAAATCCAGAAGCGTCCCGTCGATTTCCGGGCGCTCGTACAGAAAAATGTCAGCGGAAAATGGAAAATCACTTCGATTGTAGCCCGGACAGCTGGCGGACAGCAT
This sequence comes from Paenibacillus algorifonticola, assembly GCF_050481745.1. Lineage (GTDB taxonomy): Bacteria > Bacillota > Bacilli > Paenibacillales > Paenibacillaceae > Pristimantibacillus > Pristimantibacillus algorifonticola_A. Next base: position 110,334 of record NZ_JBCNGR010000002.1, read on the forward strand.
TTTGTTTCCAACCTCGCGCGGGGCGGCACATTAAGTACCGTTAGCGAGGCCATTTCCAAATCCAACTTGACGAGCGGCCGAGCGGATGCTTCGAGCAGGCTGCAGCATGCAGCGCTCCTCATTGCCAAAGGAATTGAGACGCATATTCCCGCCCACTTCGGTGAGCTTGGCATCGATCTGGCTATTGATACGAGCGGTAGGGTATGGCTGCTGGAGGTCAACTCCAAGCCTTCCAAAAATGACAATACGCCGCTGAATGACAATAAAATTCGTCCCTCAGTTCGCATGGTTATTCAATATTCCCGATTTTTATCGGGCTTCTAGCGGAGGCGCCTATGACAGCAGAAGGCATGACGATCGGATTATATGTTGCTTCCATTGAGATGCATGCCACGCAGGAGGACCCGCGGCTTCCAGAGCCCGCCTTTTACAAGCAGCTTGCGGAAACCGCTAGAAGGAAACAGATTGATTTTTACGTCTTTTCTCCATGCGAATTTAACGAAGATAATGGCCAGCTTCAGGGCTATCGCTATCTGAATCAGCGATGGGAGAAGGGCATCTGCAAGCTGCCCGATATTATTTACGATCGGCGCTTCTGCAAAAGCATGGAAGAGCAGCTTGCTTGTCGCAGTGCCCTGCAAGCTATTGCAGCTTGCAAGCCGCATATCATTTTGAACGGCATCCTCCCATCCAAATGGGAGGTTTACGAAGCGCTGGCGAGCGATGAACGCATCCAGCCGCTTCTGCCGGCTACCCAGCGTTATAGCCAATGCGCTATGCTGCGCGCCCGCCTTTCAGCTCCAGGCGCCGGGCTGTTTCTCAAGCCCGCTTCCGGCATGCAGGGCAAAGGCGCCTTGCTGCTCAGGCGGCATACCGAAGGATATTGGACCGTCTCAGGGCGCAGCAAAAGCAATCTGCCTTTTCAAAAGCAGCTCCTCAGCTTGAAAGCGCTGGAGCAATGGCTAGCCCGGTTTATCGGAAATGCCAGCTACATTATTCAGCCATATTTGCAGCTCCAGCTAAAAACAGGCGAACCTTTTGATATAAGGACTTTGGTACAGAAAGATGCGTATGGACGCTGGCAAGTAACAGGCCTTGCAGCCCGCTGCGGACAGAGCGGCTCGATCACCTCCAACCTCCACGGAGGAGGCGGGGTCAGGTCTGCAAAGGAACTGCTTATAGCGGAATACGGTGAAGCCATAAATGATCTTTTATTGAAGCAAATTCACGAAATAAGCCTGTATGCAGCCGAGCAGCTTGAACAGCGTTTCGGCAGACTAGCTGAGCTTGGACTTGATTTTGGCATTGAGCAGGGCAGACGATTATGGCTTCTGGAAGCGAACTCCAGACCAGGAAGATCGGCGTTTAGGCGACTTGGCCTTGAGAGATGTGCTGCACAATCTCTTGAGCGGCCAATAGGCTATGCCCAAATGCTGGCCCGCCGTCTCCATACGCCGTTAATTACTCCATCACCCGAATTAGACCGTTCTCGGTATGACAACGTTCAGGAGGTTCTTCCATGAGTTTGACAACTTGCAACGTACACTTTTCCCAACAAACCGATCGAGTCGTCTATCTGTCCAATCCGCTTCTTAAAGAACTGAAGCTGTCAGGCAAAAAAACGATGCACCTCAAGCTAGGCAGAGAAGTTATTACGGCTGCCATCCGCCCAGTCAAGCGCCAAGGCAACCATCTGTATTTATCGGCGGGCGTCCGCCAGTCTATTAAAGTACCGAAGACTGGCAATATTTATCTGCTTCAATCCGGAAATAATGAAATTCAGCTGGGGCCATTGGTCGGTATCTTAAGCGATACTGGATTCCCTTCCTCCGATAGTGCGCCATTTGGCGCAAGAACCGGCTTCATTAAGCAAGTCATCCGATCTGGAGAGAGCAAAGCATATTTGTTCGGCTTTACGCCAAACGACATCAACTGGCAGCAGGAAACCGTCAATGGCTACTTTTTGACGGCCCAGGGCAGCTGGTATCGCAAAACGGTTCCGCTTCCTGACGTTGTCTACAATCGGCTTCCCAGCCGCAAAGCGGAAACCTCGGCTATGATCAGTTCGCTGCGTGAGCGGTTTGTAAGGAAGAAAATCCCGTTTTTCAATTGGAGCTTCTTCAATAAATCGGATGTCTACAAGCTGCTCGATAAAGACCCAGAGGCCCTGCAGCATTTGCCTGAATCAGTGTCGGGCCCTACCCCGGAAAAAATCAAGGAGATGCTGGAAGAGCATCAATTCTTATATTTCAAGCCTACAGCCGGAAGCCTCGGCATCGGCATCTATCGCTTGACCTACCACCCTAAGCGGGGCTATTTTGCAAGGTACCGTAAAGGGAATCAAAATGTGCTGCTGCGCTTTACGAACTTCCAGAGCATGATCCGCATGCTGCATGCGCGCCACGGCAGCTCGTTAAATAACTATGTCGTCCAACAGGGAATACGGCTCGCCGAAATTGACGGCTGTCCGCTTGACTTCCGTTTTCATATGCATAAAAACGGCCAGAACGAATGGGTGCCCGCAGGAATTGGCGCAAAAAAAGCCGGGCGAGGCAGCGTCACTACCCACGTCAAAAACGGTGGCTCCCTCATGACGCCGCAGCAGGCGCTAAGCCGGACCTTCGGCAGCGGGGCTGCCGATGTGCTGGACAAAGCGAAGCAGGTAGCCATCAACCTTTCAGAAGCCATTGAACGCAACTATCCGCACCGTCTTGGCGAACTGGGACTTGATATCGGTATCGATAAAAATAGCGAGATATGGATGTTTGAAGCTAATGCCAAACCCGGTCGTTCGATTTTCAAGCATCCTTCCTTAAAATCGGAAGGTCGTGCCTCACTGGATTATATTATCGAACATTGCCTGTACCTCAGCAAGTTCCAAGGGGGTGACAGCTGATGGAGCAGCTGGTTAAAGAACAGGAATCAACAGCAGAGATCCGGGCCGGAAGGCCCGTACTCGCTATTTTGACTATAGAGGATGATATTCAGCTATTTCGCGGCAACCGCAGCAATTTTGCTGATTTAATCCGTGTAGGCCGGGATCAGGGCTTTATCGTTTACGTGCTTACTGCCAAAAATCTATATTTAAGCCGGACCAGTCTGAAGGGCTTCATATTTGACGAACAGCAGGAAATATGGCAGCAGCGCCTTCTCCCTTTTCCGGACATCATTTATAATCGCATTCCTCAACGGGAGGATGAGCTGCTGCCAGCCGTCAAAAACAAAATCAATGCTTGCATTAAAGATCCCAGAGTTACATTATTCAACCCCTTTTTTTTCAACAAGTGGCATTTATTCGAGTGGCTTCGCCAATCCAAAACGACTAAGCCCTACATCCCTTTGACTCGCAAGTTAATGTCCCTCAACGGGCTGGGCAAAATGATGCAGAAACATTCCTTTTTATATTTGAAGCCAGAGAGCGGCAAAGCAGGCAAAGGCATTATGACGATTACCCTTAAAGCCGAGAAGCAGCTGCCCTATCGTTTAAAAATCCAGGAGGAGCGCAAAAGTGCTACCTATAATTGCGCCACGATAACGAAGCTGTGGAGCCGCATCCAAAAGCAAAGCGCAGGCGAGGCCTATATCGCTCAGCAGGGTATCCAGCTTGCTTCCTTTAATGACCGCCGCTTCGACCTCCGTGCCCTTGTACAGAAGAACGGGCATGGCAGATGGGAAATGACAGGAATCGGCGCAAGGGTCGCCGGCTCCTCCAGCATTACGACTCATGTGCCTCGCGGCGGAATGATTGAAGATCCGGAGAAGCTGCTCATTAGTTCTTTTAATGCAGAGCAGGCGCGTAGAATACTTCTAAAAGCTAAACGCACCGCCTTGCTGATTGCGAGGCAGATCGAGCGCGCCTCCGGGCAAACGCTAGGTGAGATGTCGATGGACCTAGGAATAGACAGCTTGGGCAGCGTTTGGTTTTTCGAAGCCAACTCCAAGCCAATGAAATTCGATGAACCTCATATCCGTCAAAAATCACTGGAGCGTATTTTTCAATACGGCTTATATTTAACAAATAAAAAAGCAGGCAAGGCAGGAGGCGTATAATGATGGAAGTGCAGCTGCTCACTCCGAAACAATGGAACAGCAATCGCAATCGACTGGCTGATTTTGCTGTTCAGTATGGTGATAAGAGATTGACAGTTGCCTCCATTCAAGCCTTTCGCTCCTTGAATTCTGCCCAGCTCGGCCCATCAGTTGAAGCTGCATATTCCGAGGCGGCCGTTTCAATCGCTAGGCAAGGCTCACGTTTACTTGGCGTGGGCTTCGCAACAAATGGCGGCAAGCAGGAATGCTTTTTCGTCGTCCATCCAGAAGCCCGAGAGCTTGGCGTCGGAACGGCTGTCGCTCGGAGTCTAATTAACAAATTGGGCCAATTAACCTGTCATGTTGCGGTTGACAACATTCCGAGCATGGCACTGTGCTTCCGCCTTGGAATGAGTGCGGTATCTATGTTCACCGGACCGACCGGCAAGCCGACGCTCCGTTTTGAAAGGAGAACTTCTAATGACGCAGCCTGTACTCGGAATATTGACGTTATACCTCAATGAGAACGGTATGCTTGAAGAACGGGATATTTACCGTAAAATGACAATTGCTGGCCACAAACTGGGACTCGACATTATTATTTTCACCCCTCAAGACGTAAACTACAAACAAAATCGCATTCATGCGTTAATTTATAATGAAACATCCAAAAAATGGTCGCGAAAATGGACCTCATTTCCTCACATGATTTTTGACCGCTGCCGCATTCAACGTACTTATCGGTTCGATCAGCTGCTGCAATTCCGATCCCGTTATAGCCATCTCAACTTCCTCAACCGCCCGCTTCGCAACAAATGGACGATACATCGTACATTGATAAAGGACTCCCGATTTAAAAGCTATCTTCCTGCAGCACGCATTGCAGAAAATGCCCAAGTCGTATCCGAGATGCTGCGCAAGCATCCGCTTATTTACCTTAAACCGATTAACGGCACAGGTGGCAGAGGCATTTTGCGTATCGAGCGGAAACAAAGCGGAAGCCTTCTCATTCAAGGCCGCGATCAAGCAAGACGAATTATTAGCCCGCAAAAAATAAACGCCGCCTCCTTAAGCAGCTATTTATCCTCATGGGATTTAAAAGGTACCCGTTATATAGCCCAGCAGGGCATCCACCTCAAGCTTCCGAGCGGACGCGTGCATGATTACCGGATGCTCGTCCAAAAAAACGGGGAAGGCGCTTGGAGCGTAACAGGCTGCGCGGGCAGAGTAGGGCCTCTCGGCAGCGTAACCTCCAACCTTCACGGAGGCGGCCACGCTGTCCCCATGAATAAACTGCTGCAGCAATGGGTAAGCGATGACTCACTCGTTAAAGATATCGAGGCGGACGCCGAGCAATTCAGCATTAACGTCGCCAAACATCTCGAGCAGGTTTATGGACGGCTTTGTGAGCTTGCTCTAGATCTGGCTATTGACCGCAAGGGCCAAATCTGGCTGCTTGAAGTCAATCCCAAACCAGCAAGGGAAGTATTCGCCCAAGCGGGCGAGAAAGAGGCTTATAACCAGGCGATTATTAAACCTTTAGAATACGCTCTATGGCTATATCGGCAGAAAAAAAATGGAAAAGCCAAAGATACCATTACCAATACCAACAACAGTAGCAGCTTGACCCACATAAATGGCCTAAGCAAATCCTCGACCGATTCCGCCTAATGATTCACATAAAAAAGAACCTGGCTGTGTGACGTCATCTACGTGACGCCATATCCAGGTTCTTATTATTTCACTTCGTTTAAGCCTCAGCCAACAGCTCAACGATATCCGGCAACTTGGCAATCAGCACATCTGCTCCCACAAGTTCGGTATCTCGTCCATAGCTTGCATAAGCGCAGCCAATTACTTTAAGCCCGTTTGCTTTTCCCGCCTCCACATCAGAAGAGCGATCCCCAACCATCCATGCCGATGCAATTGAATGATCTTTCAACAATTGAGCAACCAAATCTACTTTCGTCGCCGTTTGGTATTCCCCTGCACTATACAAGCCGTCAAACAAATCGTAAATGCCCTTGTAGCGAGCCACACCACGTACATATTCTTCCAGTCCGTTGCTAGCTACGAACAGTTTGATGCCATGCTCCTTAAGCTTTTTCAGCATTTCTACCGCTTGAGGATACAATCTGCCTTCCCCTGCTTCCAGCTGATCCAGCTCATAACGCAGCATCAGCTCGTCAGCGCGTCTATGAGCCGCGTCTGAGGCGTCAGGCATAACTTTACGCCAAATATCTTCCAGCAACATGCCAAGGCAGCTGAGCAGCCGCTCAATAGGCGGTGTTGGCTGATTATACAGACCTTCTTCACGCAGCGTTTGAAACAACCTCTCGTGAACAGATACTAATAGAGTATCCGTCTCAAACAACGTTCCATCCATATCAAAAATAACCGCTTCCGGCTTCGTCCATTTCTCTCCAGCCATATGTAGGTGCCTCCTCGAATTATGTGTCCTTATCATACTAATTATGCTGAGCCCCCGCAACCACTAACGCGTTAAGCCCATACTCTAATGCCTCCCCCCACACACCACTAGCTCATTCTAAAACCTTATAAAAAAGCTTTAACGCCGCATCAAGTAATGGTTATATTTCAAATTTAGAGTCTTTCAAGAAAGCGGCTCTGTCCTAGAGAGGCTTTGCTGTTTTTGTTGCTTACAGGCATTATCCCCTTAGCTCAGAAAACTTTTTCCATCTACTATCCTAACTAATTGACTTCCTGTCATCATTTCGATAAAATAAGAACATAGGTTCCCATTAGAGTGAGGTGTTAGCGATGCCTGCCATTTCTGAGTCTATTGCAAAGTTCGATAGTTGCTTTTCCAATAGCGAAGCATGTTATTCTTTTTTATATAGTATTAAATGGCCAGAAGGTTTTCGCTGCCCTCGTTGCAATCACGATGCAGCCTATAGGATCACTTCGCGATTCTCTGATTTATATCAATGCTATTCCTGCCGTCATCAGACGACACTAACTGCTGGCACTCTCATGAACAAAAGCCGAACACCATTGCGCAAATGGTTGCTTGTGTTATTTCTAATCTCCCAGCACCAAATTCAGATTAACGCTGTTCAAGTAGCAATAGCTCTACATGTAACTTATAAAACAGCCTGGGGCATGCTCCACAAAATTCGCCAATTTATAAGCCAAGCCGATGAACATGAAAAGTTATCTGGTGTTATTAAAGCTGCAGTGGAGTTATATGCTAGAAAGCAACATTCATCCAATCACGACTCACCTAAAGAGTGTTCAATTGTTATAGCCTGCTCTGCCAGCTTTTGCTCTACTTCACACTTTAAGTTCAAAGTTATCCCATCTGCTCATTTGAATGAAAGGTGCTTATTACGTTCAGGAGTAGCGGCCTTTGCTCGCAACTACGTTAGCAAATCATACATTAATGAAATAATTATTCAGCCATTGTACCGTATGGCAGATTCAAGATTTTTGAGACAACAATATAAACGTTCCATCATTAAATTAAACGCTTGCTTTAAGGGAATTGGCGCTATCCATTTGCAATCTTATCTGAACTACCTTTGCTTTTTTCTGAATCATCCTAACCTAGACCCGCATTCTCTCTTGCAGGAACTTACATCGTTATGCTTGGGCAGACCATTTTCAAAAAAAAACCTACTAGCACTATGAACTCTCCAATTTTTTCATATTATTATACCCATGAATCATTTCCTCTTTATTAATTGGAATCAAAGCCTAACTAGTTACTCCTCCTTGTTAGAGCTGCCCCTTTTCGATGTTTTTGAATTTTTGAAACTACAGTAACACCAATAAAAGATTGAATTTGTTTTTTCTCGCAATCAAATAATACATAAATGTTTTGAGGTTAGTTATTCAGTCTCTCTCTGACCCAATAATATATTGGATTTTGGCATAGGTTTTCTATTAATTCTTTATCAACACTAATACTATTCTTTAGCATTCCCCTTTATTAATTCAAGGTTTACAATGACAACAAGTTCAATTCATCCATCTTTCACCTCCACTAAAAAAAACAAATCGGTTTCTTTCCTCAGTAGCACTTCCAATCCTCAAGTCCGTCACTCCCTAAGCACGAGCTTCGGGCTATTTCTATTTTCCTACAAAATTTCGTAGTCAATTAATTTGAAAGGGCTAACGTTCTACGTTCTACGTTCTACGTTCTACGTTCTATCTTCACACTCCATGTTTTACGCACTTTGTTCTACATTCTTAATTTGCACGCTTTGTTCGCAATATTTGTTCCACATTCTTAGTTTGCACTCTTCGTTCTACGCTTTGTTCTAGACTCTTTGTGTCCTACGCTTTATGTTCACGCTCTATGTGCATGCTCTATGCTCATGCTCTGTGCTCATGCTCTGTGTTCACTTTCTGTGTTCACGTTCTGTGTTCACGTTCTATGTTCACGTTCTATGTTCACGTTCTATGTTCAGACTTTGTGTTCACGATCCATGTTCACGATCTATGTTCATGCTCTGTGTTCACGCTCTGTGTTCCATGCTCTGTGTTCCATGCTCTCCGATTTATGTTCTCCGCTCTATTTTCTATAAGGATAAAGGCTTACGGGCGTTTTCTGAGCTATGGGGATAATGGGCTAAAGCAAAATTCATAGTGTTGGCATCATCCAGAAATCAGAGCTTTTGCAAACATTAATATTCCCTATATTTATATGCAAACACGCAAAAATGACTGGCACACGCAAAGGGGGTGTCAGTCATTTTTTTCGTTTTTTATCAATAGCAGCTTTAATCGAAACGTGCGGTGCGTTGGTGGAAATCTACTTCTTTGTAATACATATCTTTCACCAGTAAGTTGGGGCCACAACATGAGGCAGCAGGGCAATAGCAGTTTACGTCTTGGGCTAACGGATGTTCCAGCCATTTTGTGAACAAGTCATCCAGCTTAGAACTTGCTATGTTTCCAAATGATGGAACATCTGAAAAGTCGGTGACGAATACTTCTCCTGTAAATAAATTGACGTTTAGACGGTTCCGTCCATCTGGGTCATTGCGCACTGTGACATTTGGCTCCGCAGCCAGACGGCTAAGCAGTGCTCGTTCCTCTGTATGATTGCTGCATTGATAAAAAGGCAGCGTTCCAAACAACATCCAAACTGACGGGTCGCGGTTATCCAATAGCCGTTCAATTGCTTGACGCATTTGCAAACGAGTGATGACCGGCAAATCTTTAGCAAATGAACTTGGATACATAGGATGTACTTCATGACGCTCGCAGCCCATTTCTACAATCAGTTGGTGAATTTCATCGATTTTATCATGTGTGCGGAAGTTAATCATGGACTCGGCAGATACTAGTACGCCTGCTTTGCTTAAAAGACGTGCATTCTCAATCATTCGCTCATAAAGCTTAACCGAAGCCTCGTAGGAAACTTGATGTCCGGCTTTAGCAAAACCTACTTGGTGAAAATCATCCACATTCGTATAGTTAAATGAAATGTGCATGACATCCAAATAAGGAATAATCGCCTCGTAGCGACTGAATGGTAAAGTTACATTAGAGTTGATTTGAGAACGAACACCACGATCTCTGGCATATTGAAGCAGCGGCAGCATATATTCCTTGACCGTTTTAGCCGAATAGGAGGGCTCTCCGCCAGTAATGCTTATCGTCTGCAAATGTTCAACCTCATCCAATCGTTTGAGCAGATCCTTTAAAGGCAATTTGGCCGGCTCCGACATAACTAGCGTATCGCCAACCGCGCAATGTTCGCAGCGCATATTACATAAGTTTGAAATCGTCATTTCCACACTCGTCAATTGGTGCTTGCCGAACTTCTGGATGGAACGAATAGGATCCCATGGGTCGTTAACTGGGGTTAGCAGCGGCAAAGCCTTGGGGTTGCCACTCACTGCTAATGGATTTGCTGCTATAGCATTCAATGTATTCATTTTATCAACACCTGATTTCTGCATCTTTCGATTGTATAATTTCTAGTACCATTGTAATGTTCGAATCCGAAAGAAGCAATAAAATAGACATGAAAAAGAAAAAAGAGCCCCAAGTAGCGGGCTCCTCATGCTATTACCCATTTTTAGCTGATAGTACAGGCAAATCATTTTGTTCATCATTTACGCTTATAATCATAATGCTTAGCTGCTTGGACATGTCGATTTCATAGGGCACAGCGAGTTCTTCGCCAACCTCGTTGCTTAATATACGAATAATCGGTCGATGCGGATAGGCATGATTAAAGTCTACTACTACACCTGATTCACCTGTATTGATTTTCACCGTAATACCAATAGGATAAATGGCTACCTTATCTCGAAATAATTGTACCATATGCTGTTCGTATAAGGTTCCAGTTCCTGCATACAGAAGCTCAATAGCATGATGCGGTAGCATCGGGGCGCGGTAAATCCGATTAGTCGTCATTGCGTCATATGAATCAACTAACCCGATCCACTTTGCATACTCATGGATTTCATTGCCTTTGATTCCTCTTGGATATCCACTGCCATCCAGCCGTTCATGATGCTGATAGGCACAATGAGCCACAATTAGCGGCAAATTAGGCTCATCCTTTAATAGCTCAAAGCCGAAACGAGCGTGATTTTTCATCATGATGAATTCATCGGGAGTTAAAGCTCCAGGCTTTTGAAGGACATCAATTGGAATTTGTGTTTTTCCAATATCATGAAGCAGCGCTCCCATCCCGAGAGTCATTAGTTCTTCATGTGAATAATTGTAGGCTATGCCAAGAATGGTCGTGTAGACGCACACATTTAAAGAATGCTGATATAAATAATGATCTACTGTTCCCATATTCATTAGCATAATCATTGCATCCTTATGAGCGGACAAATCATCAATAATCAAATTCATCATTTGTTTGAAGGTTTGGCCAATATACGGATACGTAACGCCTTTTTTACGCTTTGGTCGATCCATCATATCACGAAAATTTGTACGTATTTCCTTCAAGGCAAATAGCAGCGTTTCCTCGCGAATAATTTCTGGCATCGTAATATCATCGGTTTTCGGATCAAGAATATATATATACTGTATTCCACATTGTTTGAGCCGGGTAATAAGCCGACTGGTCAGCTCAACATTTTCCCCTAACAGCACTAAACCATCATGTGAGAAAATCTTTTTGGCCAATCGCATGCCGGGCTGAGTCTTTGTTATAGGCATCAAACGCATTTTCTCGATCCTTCCTTGACTGAGTGGTTTCTTCTTAATTAATACATCGGATAAAATTAATAAAAATGTTATATCGTTGATGCTATATTATTCCACCTAGGCAGCTTGCAATCCACAATATTAGCCTGTTCTTTCAAAGCTTCAGCCAATACATCCCGAATAAATTCCGGTAAAAAATAATCTATATTGACTCCTTGTCCTAATGACAAATAGCCGATATGGAACGTGAACATATCAATGGAAGCTACATTATACCATTTTTCTTCCATTAGAGTTTGCCCATTGACCAATATCTTAACGATTCGGTCCAGCGGCGGCCGCTCGGAATCAAAAATAACCTCAAGACCGTCTACTGCAAGTGTTCCTAATACTTCGCCGCGAAACCCATAACCTTTAATTCGCTTATCCATATACTCCGGCAGGAGGGATTGCTCAAGCGCCTCCTTGATATGCCTGCCAGTAAGCTGCATTTTGCAAGGGTTTATTGGAGACGGACATAACGCATGCAACTGTCCAGCTGTCACTTCTCCCTGCTGCAAGCCACCTAGTAGTTGTCCGGTATTTACAATCGCGATTTCTGCTGCAGTATGTCTCTTTAAACCTGCTGCAAGCAAATTGGCGAGCGGCGACTCTCCCGAAATTGCCATCGAAAGGGGCTCATCAATACATGCGACTGTACGATTGAGTCGTGCGAGCCCTTCTTCTTTATATTTTGCAATAATGGCTTCAGCTTCCGGGTGTTCCTCAAAAGCAGCAGTCGGTATACAAGCCGCCTTTACTTGCGGTTTAGCAGCAATCCCCAGCGAAATTTCGATACGCCCAATATGCTCGCCAAATTTCCCAGCTGCACAAATCGAAGTTTGTTTTACTTGCAGTGCTTCCTCAAGCAAATGATGAGTATGAGCACCGAATACCAAGTCAACACCTGTCAATTCTTGCGCTATCCGCTCATCATTCGCCAGCCCAAGATGTGACAACACGATGATCAAATCCACTTCTTTACGCAATTGCTCCACTTGTTTTTGAATTGCCTCGAAAGGGTCCGTCGCGTTCCAACCGAGCAAAACATAAAAATCCGTAAAATTTGCCGTAACACCAATTAAACCAATTTTTATATGGCCTTTATTTACAATAATATGAGGCAGCAGCCACGGCGGTTGCTTGTTCGTTGCCGCATCCAACATATTCGCCCCTAAAACGGCAAATTTGGCATGTTTGCCATATAACTCGGCCAGTCTTTCCTTTGAATACGTTAGCCCTTCATTATTTCCGATAGTTACCGCATCATAACCTGCTTCATTTAGCAGTGCAATATTTACCATGCCGTCGCTGCCTTCTGTTTCACTTCTCATTCTGTCCATATGGTCGCCGATATCGAGGACTAACAAGTTGTCCTTACCGTGAACGCGACGTTGATCAGCTATATAGGAAGCAATTCGTGCGGCATTTTCCAAGCGACTATGAATATCATTGGTGTGTAAAATAACAATATTTGGCTCTAATCGTAGTTTGGAATCCATGCCTGCCTCCCCTAAATTTAAAAGTTATAAACGCCCGCCTAACTATCTTAGGCTGTCTCTTTAGCATAACATTTTTCTATAGATTATGGTATGCTGTTATAGTACACCTATATCATTACGTGAGGTTAAATAACATGATTACGCAATGGAAAATTGATTTATTTGCAGGTTTGTCAGAGCGCTTCGGTGTGCGTTCTCTTATTATAGAGACTGCTGAGCAAAATATGACGGTGGCAGAACTGAAGAAGCACTTGATCGCTTCCTATCCCGAACAAGCGGATATTTTAAGCATCTCTTTTCTCGCCTGCAACCACGCTTACGCTCAAGCTGATAGCATCATAAACGCCACTGATGAGCTCGCGCTTCTCCCCCCCGTTTCGGGAGGACAAGCTGAACACTCTAATGAAGATGAACAAAAAACTCCCCTAGAACAATTGTACATGCTAACTAATGAGAAAATTACGACAGAGGAGGTTTTATCCAAAGTTATTGTTCCGGGGCATGGTGCTTCCATTGCTTTTGTGGGAACGACGCGAGAGTGGACGCAAGGACAGCGTACCATTCGCTTGGAATATGAAGCTTATGAACCGATGGCTGTTAAAATGATGAAGCAAATCGGTGATGAGCTTGAACAGCAATGGCCAGGAACTTTGTGTGCCATTACACATCGGCTTGGCATTGTCGACATTGCCGAGACTAGTGTAGTCATTGCTATTTCCTCGCCGCATCGCGCTAGCTGTTATGACGCCAGCCGGTACGCGATCGAACGATTGAAGCAAATTGTTCCAATCTGGAAAAAAGAAATTTGGGAGGATGGATCAGAATGGAAAGGCCATCAGCTTGGCCCTTGGAATCCTGATACGTCGCTAGCAACCTCTCAAGATGAAGCCTAAAATAAACCGCTTATCAAATATTCCCATCAAAAGCGCGAAAAATAGGTCTTAAGACTACTCTAAACATTATCAAGATAAAAAAAGAGCGTTTTTTGTCGAAATTAGTGGGTATTTAGACTCAAATTAAAGTTCCTCATATTGCCATACCCTCAAATCATTGCTACTATACTACTTAAGTGATCAACTATTCAATAGAGGTGCAGCGATGAAGGTTCACGTAACTGATTTAAAAACGGGAGACCGTTTATTAAAAGATACCTTTAATGGATACGGTCTGCATGTGCTTTCTAAAGGCACCTTGCTGGAAAATAAAGAAATATCAAAGCTGCTTCAACATCAAATCGATTATGTTGAAGTCGAATCTGTCCCTATTGTTAATTTACCGAATCGCACATTGGAGCAAACCGTTAGTCCCAAGTGGCTTCCTTCTGTTCAACCGGATTATGATAATGCGATTCAAGGCTTTCATAATCTTTTTGCCAAAGCAAGCGAGGACCAGACCATTGATGAGCAAGAAGTCGAGGATGCCTTCCTGCCACTGATTAAGCATCTTAACATGGAGCGAGACGTCGTATCTATGCTGCTGCTGCTTAACACCAAAGACGACTACACGTACCAACACTCCGTACAAGTGGGCATGCTGGCCTATTATCTGGCTACCTGGCTCGGCTACTCCGTAAAAAAATCGGTGCAAATTGGTAAAGCCGGATTCCTTCATGATATCGGAAAAAGTCAAATTCCTGAAACCATTCTTAACAAGCCCGGCAAGCTTACAAAGGAAGAGTTCGATGAAATCAAAAACCATACGATATATGGCTATGACATTATAAAAAAATCCTTTGATGAACGCTACATAGCCTTAAGTGCGTTGGAGCATCATGAGCGTAATGACGGCAGCGGTTATCCGAAAGGTCTTAATGGCGACCAAATTGAGCCTGTTTCTAAGCTTATTTCAGTTGTCGATATTTACAGTGCTATGATTTCCGAACGGGTTTATCAGAAAAAACGCGATTTATTTTATGTATTGAAGGAACTATACAAACTGAGCTTTAGAGAACTGGATCCACATATTACACATACATTCATAAAGCATATGATCCCCAACTTCATTGGAAAAAAAGCTTATTTGGAAACTGGTGAGACAGGTATTATCGTTATGACTCATCCAACCGAATTTTTCAGGCCCCTGCTGCAAATTAATCATGAATTTATAGATTTGACTGTTGAACGCCATCTCAAAATCAAAGAAATTTTCGTATAACAAAATGCCTGTTCCCTTAGCTGATTGAAAGCAACCAGTGAGGGAACAGGCATTTTTGTCGTTTATTCATCTAAATCATCAAGCCTGTATGCTTAACCGATTGAACCTTCCATCTCAAACTTGATAAGACGGTTCATTTCTACCGCATATTCCATCGGCAGCTCTTTCGTGAATGGCTCAATAAAGCCCATAACGATCATTTGTGTTGCTTCCGCTTCCGACAAGCCACGGCTCATCAGATAGAACAATTGATCCTCGGAAACTTTGGATACTGTAGCTTCATGCTCCAAAGTAATGTTATCATTCATGATCTCATTGTATGGAATTGTATCCGAAGTGGATTCATTATCCAAAATCAATGTATCACATTTAATGTTAGATTTCGCGCCATCCGAATTACGACCGAATGAAGCAAGACCGCGGTACGTTACTTTACCGCCATGCTTACTGATCGACTTGGAAACAATCGTCGACGTCGTATCTGGTGCAAGATGAATCATTTTCGCGCCTGCATCCTGGTGTTGGTTTTTACCGGCAACTGCGATCGATAATACCATACCTTTCGCACCGCGGCCACGAAGCACAACAGCCGGATATTTCATCGTCAATTTGGAACCGATGTTGCCATCTACCCATTCCATTGTCGCGTTTTCATCAGCAACTGCACGTTTTGTAACGAGGTTGAAAATGTTTGGTGCCCAGTTTTGAATCGTCGTATAACGAACGCGGGCATTTTTCTTAACCAAGATTTCAACGACTGCGCTGTGCAGCGAGTTTGTGCTGTAAACTGGAGCTGTACAGCCTTCAACGTAGTGAACGAAGCTATCTTCGTCAGCAACGATAAGCGTACGCTCAAATTGTCCCATGTTTTCGGAGTTAATCCGGAAATAGGCTTGCAGCGGAATTTCACATTTCACGCCTTTTGGTACGTAAATAAAGCTGCCACCGGACCAAACTGCACTATTCAAAGCAGCGAATTTATTATCATTAGGTGGGATGATTGTGCTGAAATATTCACGCACGATTTCAGGATGTTCACGAAGCGCCGTATCCATATCAGTGAACAATACGCCTTGCTTTTCCAGATCCTCTTGCATGCTGTGATAAACAACCTCGGATTCATACTGTGCGGATACACCAGCAAGAAACTTTTGTTCCGCTTCAGGAATACCGAGCTTGTCGAACGTTTCTTTAATTTCAGCAGGAACCTCTTCCCACGTCTTGCCTTGCTTCTCAGAAGGTTTAACATAATACTGAATATCATTGAAATCCAGATCATCCATATTGCCGCCCCAATTAGGCATTGGCATTTTGTTGAACTGCTCCAGTGATTTCAGACGAAAATCGAGCATCCATTCCGGCTCGCCTTTCATTTCCGAAATAGTGCGAACGATTTCAGGCGTCAAGCCTTTTCCTGATTGGAAAATCGACTTATGCTCATCGCGGAAACCATACTTATACTCTTCCATTTCCGGCATTGTTTTAGCCATCGTATTCACTCTCCTCTTTCATAATGATGTTACTCGTGCTGTTGTTCAATACCTTTGCGCAAAGCGTTCCACGAAAGGGTAGCACATTTGATACGGGCTGGAAACTTGTTAACTCCAGACAGCGCCTCAATGTCCTCATAATCTTCAAATTCGACTGGTTCGCCTTTCATTAGCGCAGAAAATTTATCCGCTAGCTCCAGTGCCTGATCGAATGTTTTGCCTTTAACGACTTCCGTCATCATGGAGGCAGAGCTCAGGCTGATCGAGCAGCCTTCTCCGCTAAACTTCGCGTCCGTTACTAGACCATTCTCCACTTGAAGCTGGAGCGCAATGCTGTCGCCGCAGGTTGGGTTGTTCAGTTTAATCGTGACGGCATCGGCTTCCAATGTTCCATGGTTGCGTGGATTTTTATAGTGATCCATGATGACTCTACGGTATAAATCATCCAATTGCATGACCGAAGAACTCCTTTGTTTTGAGCAGTCCAGCTATAAGCTGATCAACGTCCTGCTCGGTATTATATAAATAAAAGCTTGCTCTTGCTGTCGAAGAAACGTTCAGAAAACGCATAAGCGGCTGGCAGCAATGATGACCAGCTCGAACGGCAATGCCCTCCGAATCAAGAACTGTCGCCACATCATGTGGATGCACGTCGCCCAGATTGAACGTAACAAGGCCCGCACGATCTGCCTTAGGGCCATAAATCGTAACCCCTTCAAGCTCTGACAATCGGTCATAAGCATATGCCGCCAGTTGACGCTGGTGCTTGTCAATCTCATCCATGCCAATCTCTTGCAGAAAATCGATTGCTGCGCCCAGCCCGACGGCGTTCGCAATAATCGGCGTCCCGCCTTCGAAGCGGTACGGAATGTCCTTCCATGTTGACTCATACAAGTCGACATAGTCGATCATTTCTCCGCCGAATTCAATCGGCTCCATCTTCGAGAGCAGCGCCTTCTTGCCATACAAGGCGCCAATTCCCGTCGGGCCGCACATTTTATGGCCCGAGAAAGCATAAAAATCACAATCCAAATCACGAACGTCAACACGCATATGCGGCGTGCTTTGTGCGCCATCAACGACCATTACGGCGCCGTTGCGATGTGCAATAGCTGCAACTTCCTTAACGGGATTGACGATACCCAGCACATTCGATACATAAGTCATCGCAACGACCTTCGTATTCGCTGTAATCGTCAACTCAGCATCAGCTAGCGTGAATGAACCATCTGGCTGAAGCGGAATATATTTCAATGTCGCGCCGGTTGCTTTCGCAACCTGCTGCCATGGGATGAGATTGCTGTGATGCTCCATTTGCGTAATAACGATCTCATCGCCAGGTTTACATGCATTTCTGGCATAGCTTGAAGCAACCAGATTCAGCGCGGTTGTCGTACCCCGCGTAAAAATAATTTCTTCCGGCAGTGCCGCATTCAGAAAAGAAGCCACTTTCTCCCTTGCACCCTCATAAGCGTCAGTCGCCCGCGAACCAAGCGTATGAACGCCTCTATGCACATTGGAGTGGTCCTTCTCGTAATAGCGATTAATCGCATCAATGACGGAGCGCGGCTTCTGGGAAGATGCCGCGCTGTCCAGATAAACGAGCGGATGTCCGTTTATCTCTTGATGCAGAATCGGGAACTGCTCCCGAATTGCTGCTATATTCATCCTTCGAGCTTCCGCACGAGCAATTTCTCAAGCTGTTCGCGTACCGCATCAATCGGAATTTCAGAAACAACAGGAGCAAGGAAGCCGTAGATTACAAGGCGTTCCGCATTCTGCTTGCTAATACCGCGGGACATTAGATAGTAAACCTGCTCAGGGTTAACCTGCCCAACGCTCGCTGCATGGCCTGCAGTAACATCATCTTCATCAATTAGCAAAATCGGATTCGCGTCACCGCGTGCTTTCGGGCTCAGCATCAACACTTTTTCGGTTTGAACGCCATTAGCTTTCGTAGCGCCCTTCTCGATTTTAGTGATGCCGTTAATAATCGCCGAAGCCGAATCCTTCATCACTGCACGCGTAACCATGTTGCTGTCTGAGCGAAGGCCAAAATGTACAGCCTGCGTCGTCAAGCTCATTTGCTGAGCGTTTTTGCCGATGCTGATCACTTTAGCGTCCGATTGCGATCCGTTGCCTTTCAGCACGGACTTCGTGTCCGAAAGTGTGTTGCCATCGCTCAAATCGCCGAGTACCCATTCCATCACGCCATCATTTTCGATAATAGCGCGGCGAACTGTGAGATCCACTCCGCTGCCGCCCAGATGATGGACGGAGCCAAAGCGAACGTGAGCGCCTGCTTTTACATAAACTTCGACTACCGAGTGGTAAACGAAAGGCTCTGTTACAGCACCTGGTTCAGTAACGACATAATCGACATACGTAACGCGGCTGTTGCTTTCCGCTATGATTACAATATGCGGTGCAAAGGAAGCCTCTGCTTTTGTATTAAATAGAATAGCTTGCAGTGGAATTTCCACCTCTACATTGCGAGGAACGTATACGAAAACGCCGCCATTCCACAATGCAGCATGCAAAGCTGTTAATTTGTCTTCATCTTTGGCAACAGCTTGGAACAGGTACGGCTTAACAAGATCGCCATGCTCCTTGCAAGCTGTCTCCAAATCGGTAAAGATGACGCCTTTCGCTGCCAGTTCAGCAGATAGCTGCGTCCATACCGGACTCGAATTTTGCTGAATAACGAGGTTTTCAGTTCCTTCAGCAACCAATTCACGTACAACTTCTGGCAAATCGGTTAATGCATTTGCTGGAGCTGCCTGATCGTAGCTGCCTACAGCTGTCAGGTTCCAGCGTTCAATTTTGACTTTCTCCGGCTTTGGCCATTCTAATGTACCAGCAAGCTCAGCCGCTTCGCCGCGCAAATCTACCAGCCAATTAGGCTCGTTTTTGCTACGGGACAAAGCTTCTGCAGATTGGCGGTCCGTCGGAGTCGATAGTTGTGTACTCATCCGTTATACCCCTTTCTCCGCTTAGGCCTGGCCAACCGTTTCGTCCACGATGCCCAGTTCTTCTTTAACCCAGTCATAACCTTCATTTTCCAAACGCTCAGCAAGTTCCGGACCACCGGATTTCACAATGCGGCCTTGCATCATAACGTGTACAAAATCAGGTGTAATATAGTTCAGCAAACGCTGATAGTGAGTAATGATAAGGAAACCGCGATCTTCGGAGCGCATTTCGTTAACGCCTTTGGATACGATTTTCAGGGCATCGATGTCAAGACCTGAGTCAATCTCGTCAAGAACAACGATTTTCGGATCAAGCAGCGTCATTTGCAAAATTTCGTTACGCTTCTTCTCACCGCCGGAAAAGCCTTCGTTCAGGTAACGATGTGCGAACTCAGGGTTCATTTCCAAAGCTTTCATTTTGCCTTCCATTTGGCGAATGAATTTAATGAGGGAAATCTCGCTGCCTTCCTCACGACGAGCATTGATCGCACTGCGCAAGAAATCGGAGTTCGTTACGCCAGGAATTTCGCTCGGATATTGCATAGCAAGGAACAGGCCTGCGCGTGCTCTCTCATCTACATCCATTTCAAGCAGGTCTTCTCCATCCAATAATGCGCTGCCTTCTGTCACTTCATATTTCGGGTGGCCCATTAGAGCGGAAGCAAGCGTACTTTTACCAGTACCGTTTGGTCCCATAATCGCGTGGATTTCTCCGCCTTTGATTTCAAGGTTAATGCCTTTCAAAATCTCTTTTCCTTCGATAGCCGCTTTCAGGCCATCAATGACAAAATGCGTTGCCATAATATGCTGATCCCTCCATGGTTGGTCTATTTACCTAATCACCTATAATCAAAAATGCTTCCATTATAATGTGATTCAATATAATTCTCAATGTCTTCTCAATAATCATTTTATTATAAGTTTTGTTATAAAGCAACGCCGAGACCGTTCAATCTACAAGAAACCGCCATAAATCGGGCTTAATCTCTATTCCTGATTCAGCGCAGCTTGAATTTGGGCAACTTTCAACGCGAATTCCTCATTGGATAGAACGGGAACCATTGCTGCCTCTGCTAGATCACTTTCAAGCTTTACCCAAGATTTGCAGCCGCTATAGGCAGGCAGCATCTCAAGCACAGCAGGAGTTGCGAGACGGTACACACGCAGCAGCAGTAAATGCAACGGCTTCGTCCGCTTCCATTTTAGCCTTTCTTCGGAAAATTTATCCGTCCAAATGTGAAACTCCCGCAGCCGATCAAGCGTTTCCTGATCGTTGATCTCGATATCATGAACGGCCTCCGCATAGGCGCCAAGCGTAATGCTGTCCATATCCGGCGACCAGCCTTTCATTATGCTTTCGATTCGGCCCTGATATGCCGCCTTAAGCAAATGCTCCTTCTGATGCTCAAATGCAGGCATTAAGTAGAAGCCTTTGCTAACCAATTGAAAATCACGTGTTTCCTCTTCAATTCCGCCTTTGCGCAAAACCATAATAAGCTCGCCATCACGCAATGCGTTAACGGTTACAGCCCACTCCTTCAGAGCGACCGGCTCCCGCGTCATGCTGTTATTCATGCCAAATTCCTCCACTCCAGCAGATCCGCCAAGACCTTCGTTGCCATTTGAGCTTTAAGACTGCGACGAAATAAAGCACCGCTAATTTCCTCGCAGCTCCCTAGCGGACAAATACCTTGCCTACTTTACGTAACATTATATCATTTGTTATCATTTGTAGGTATTCCAAGTCGAAATAATATTCGATATACTAAGCTTAAATGTTTATATTTTGAAAAATACAGTCGGAGGTGGACAAACTGTCTGCTTATCATCCTTTAACCGAGCAAGAAGCAATTGAATTTTCACGCTCTATTCCTGACTTTTTTCCTGCGGAAGCTAAGCTTGCCTCCCGTGAGATCGGCGATGGCAATTTGAACTTGGTCTTCCACATTACCGATCCAGCTAGCGGTAAAGGGCTAATTGTCAAACAAGCACTCCCTTACGCTAAAGTTGTCGGAGAATCTTGGCCGCTTACGCTTGACCGGGCACGCATTGAAAGCGAAGCGCTGATTTTGCAAAATGAGCTGGCTCCGGGACTTGTGCCAACCGTATATCAATATGATGCGGAGCTTGCCCTCACGGTAATGGAAGATCTCAGCGATCATGTGATTATGCGCCAAGGCCTCGTGGACGGCAACCAGTATCCAAAATTCGCTGAGGACATTTCCACATTCATGGCGAATACACTCTTTTTTACTTCTGATCTGGGCATGAACCAGCAGGATAAGAAAGAACGCGTCAAAGCATTTATTAACCCGGATTTGTGCAAAATAACCGAAGATTTGATTTTTGATGATCCGTATACAGATTCGCCAAACAATAACTTTGAAGCAGCGATTGCCGATGCTGCTGAAGCTCTTCGCCATGATGATGCCCTTCATCTTGAAGTCGCTATTTTGCGCTACAAGTTTTTGACGAATGCCCAGGCGCTTCTCCACGGTGATCTTCATACCGGCAGCGTATTTGTTACCGCACAATCGACGAAAGTGATCGATCCTGAGTTTGCTTATTATGGCCCTATGGGCTTTGATGTAGGGGCGGTTATTGCCAACCTGCTGCTCAATTACGCCGGACAAGCCCACTGGATTAAAGACGAGGCAAAGCTGACCGATTTCCGCAGCTACCTGCTCGGCAGCGTACGCGAAATTTGGACCAAATTTGAAAACAAATTTGGCGCTTTGTGGGACGAGCACAACGTGGATCGCCTAGCCTCAAGCGCACCAGGCTACAAGCAATATTACATGAACAAGCTGCTTCAAGACTCGATCGGCTTTGCTGGCTGCAAAATGGTACGGCGCATTGTAGGCCTTGCCCACGTTGCTGACATCGACCGTATTGAGGATGCTGCGGAGCGCGAGAAAGCACAGCGCTTGGCACTCGAAATCGGCACCTCGCTCATTCACCTGAACCGTCAGGCGATTTCGATAGAGCAAGCGATAGATATTGTTTTGTCTGCAACGGCAAAACACGGTTAAAATAAATCCCCATGTTTCGAAAAGAAAGGAATTTGCATAATGACTAGCCAGAATGCCCCCTTGCAATCCTTGATTTGGTCGGAAGACCGTCTGGATTTGCTGGATCAACGGCTTTTACCTGAAGAAATCGTATATTTGCCGCTTATTACTTCAGAGGACGTATGGGAAGCGATCCGCCATTTGAAAGTGAGAGGCGCTCCAGCAATCGGCATTTCCGCTGCATACGGCGTCGTGCTAGGCAGCCGAAATGAAACGACGCCTAAGCGCTGGCTTGAGGAAGTGCTCAATCAGGCCGAATATTTGGCAACCTCCAGACCAACCGCTGTCAATTTGTTCTGGGCTCTTGATCGAATGAAAGCTCGTGCGGAGCAGCTTGCTGTAGCCGATTTATCGCTTGATGAATTGAAGCAGGCTTTGCTTAATGAAGCGCTGGCGATTCACAGTGAAGATGAAGAGACCAACCGTTTAATCGGCGAGCATGCGCTAACGTTGTTTGAAGATGGCATGGGCGTGCTCACGCACTGCAATGCTGGCGGACTTGCAACTGCTAAATACGGTACCGCGCTGGCGCCATTTTATCTTGCGCTTGAGCGCGGCATGTCGCTCCGTGTATTCGCCGATGAGACGCGTCCTGTCCTGCAAGGCGCCAGGCTAACCGCTTTTGAACTGCAGCAGGCTGGCGTCGATGTCACGCTGATTTGCGATAATATGGCGGGCATGGTCATGTCCAAAGGCTGGATTCAGGCTGTCATTGTTGGGACTGACCGCGTAGCCGCTAATGGAGATGTGGCCAACAAAATCGGCACTTACAGCGTTGCCGTTCTTGCCAAGGCTCACGGCATTCCCGTATATGTAGCCTGCCCCTTGTCCACAATCGACCTCAATACGCCGACTGGCGCGGAAATTCCAATTGAGGAGCGCAGTGCCGAGGAAATCACCGAAGGGTTTGGCAAACGTACAGCGCCGCAAGGTGTGAAAGTGTACAACCCGGCCTTCGATATTACACCGAATGAATATGTAACAGCGATTATTACGGAAAAGGGCATCGTCCAAGCACCTTATGATGTCAATCTCAAAAAGCTTTTTAACGAATAAAACATAAATCAAGAGCCTCTGTCCCATCTTTCCAGAAGATAAGGGTAGAGGCTCTTCGTATTATGCCATTAAGGAAAGGGCATCTGTCCCCTTCATCCCGACATGAATCCCCATCGTTTCCGCAGTTGTTGTAACCGATTCCAGAGGCGCAACAAGAAGTTCCTCTAATGTGCGTACACCAACGGCTCTCCCGGCGATAATCCCCCGATTTTGCAACCGTTCGTTAAGCAGGCCAACATCAAGCGCACCACACATGATATACCCTTTATCCGTCGACCAGGCAAGCAATGTCGTTTTAGGAAGCTTGACCTCAATTCCAAGCACGGTCAGCCCATTTTGCAGTGTGGCAGGAACCATTCGCATCATTTTACGCTCACCTCCTTTGCCATCAATTAGCTGCCAAAGCTGCCAAAGCATTATATGCAAAAAAGTTTTTGTCGAATTGGACGGTTAGCAAATTTTAGCACTATATATCTATTGAGATTAATGGTATAGTAATTATGCAAAAATTAACATTAGGTCGGAGGAACTATAGAACAGATGCAGAACACACAAAAACAGTCATACGTACTCCAAGTAGAATTGCTAGTAGAAAACGTTAGCAACGCTGCTGCCTTGGAGCAGGTCATTCATGCCTTAAATGCTGGCGGATTTGTGGATTATCGGATTTTATCAGGTGTTCAGCTGGGACAAGTTATCGATCAACGCAAAGCTGATGCTGCTGTTCAAGTTCCTATGGATATCGATTTTAAAGGGTCAACGCAAAATGAAAAACAAACACAAAGCAATAAATCTGCAGTAAATGGCAAGTCTGCACCGTCTGCCAAAGACAATGACGTACCGTCTGTTAAAGCAGCTAAGCCTAAGGTTGTTGAACCTTCACTCTCTGATCCCTATGACGGATTTGCGGACATTCGCGGTTTTATGAAAAGCAATAAGCTCATTCGCCTTATTGTAAATAAGGGGCTTGGCATTACGCTCAGCATTCCATGCCGTATTCTAAATGTGGATGATACAACGAATATGATTACGGTCTATCACGTGGATGAGAAGCAAGTCTACACATTCAAGCTTAATGAAATTGAAGACTATATATCCTGATTATGCGGCAGCACAAATTGAAAAGGTCCGTTTGAATGAGCTGGAAGTGTTCCCAGCCATTCAAACAGACCTTTTTTCTACATGTAATAGCCGCCCAGCATTTGCTCAATATTGTCGCTTGGGACCGGCGCACTCCAGAAATATCCCTGCATTTCGTCGCAGTTGTGCTTGCGCAAAAATTCAATTTGCTCTTGTGTCTCCACACCTTCTGCAATAACCTGGATGTTAAGATTATGTGCCATAGCAATAATAGCTGCTACAATTTCCGCATCGCTTGGATCCTGTTGGATGTCGCGAACGAAGGAACGATCGATTTTAAGCCGGTCGATCGGGAAGTTTTTCAAATAATGAAAGGAGCTGTAGCCTGTGCCAAAATCATCAATGCTTATGCCAACGCCAAGCGCCGTCAAATCCAGCAGGCAGCGCGATACATGGTTCACATCCATCGTCATCGATTCCGTAATTTCCAAATCCAAATATTGCGAATCTAGTCCGGTACGATTCAGAACGTCTGCCACCTTGCTAGCCAAATCATGCTGGACGAACTGCCTAATAGAGAGGTTGACCGATACAGGCATCGGCGGCAAGCCTGACTCCTGCCAGCATTTATTTTGGCGGCAAGCCTCTTCCAGCACCCAATCGCCAATTTGCACAATCATGCCGCTCTCCTCAGCCAAAGGAATAAAATCGCCCGGAGGGATCATTCCCCGGATCGGATGCTTCCAGCGCACCAGCGCCTCAACGCCGATCATCCCGCCAGAAATCATATCATATTGCGGCTGATAATATAAAATGAACTCCTTGCGCTGAATAGCCCGATACATTTCATGCTGCATCGACAAATGCTCAAACGAATAATTGCTCCAGCTTTCGGAATAAAGCAGCGCATCGTTTCGTCCATTCTGCTTCACCTTCATTAACGCCATATCCGCTTTATTAAGCAGCGCGTAATCATCGTCTTCCCCCAGACGGTTCGTGACCGCACCTATGCTCGCTGTAATTTGGATCGGGAAGCCTTTAAGCTCGAAAGGCTCTTCAATCGCCTGCAGCACCATGCGGGCGCGGCTCAACAGCTGCTCCTCCGATTCTAAATCCTTAAACAGCAGAGCGAACTCATCGCCTTCCATCCTGGCGGCAAAATCCTGCTCGGACATCACACTGGTAAAGCGCTCCGCCACCTGCATGAGCAGCATATCGCCAAATTCGCGGCCGAAGGAGGCGTTGACAAGTTTAAAACGGTCCAAATCCATATAACACAGCCCCACAAGCTGGTTATGATCGTGGGCGAAAGCAAGGCTCTCATTCAGTCTCATTTGAAAAAGCGTCCGATTCGGCAATCCCGTTCTATCATCGTAATAGGCCATATAACGAATCCGTTCGACATTTCGCTTGCGATCGCTCAAATCATGGCTGACCACCAGCGTTCCGATGACCTTCTCATCCTGCACCATGGGGGCGCATACGAGATGCAGCTCAAGCGGATAGCCTGACCGGTGTATAATATGAATGTTACCCTGCTTTGGACAACCGGTAAGCGAATGCTCCAGCATCGTATGTAAGGCATCCCGGCTGCCTGCATCTACGAAAGAGGCCAGCCAATTTCCCATTAACTCCGCGCGTTCATAGCCAAAAGTGCGCTCTGCGCCTTCATTTAATTCCATAATGATGCCCTGTGGATCAATGATAGCGAGCGGGACCGCTTCCGAGCGAAGCAGCGCCTCGACCATTGGTTTATGATAGCTGAGTGTATTCGCCGCCTTGGACTGCCTGACCATCAGGACGAAGCTTCCTATCAGGATCACCATAGTCAAACAAGAGGCCAGCCAAATGAAAAGCGAAGGTATTGCTGAAACTATTATCGCTGCCACCCACACTCCTATGATAATGAGCAGCAAACCACCTTGCAGCCACGGAATCCACAACTTGGACAACCATTGTGTAAGCGCGTTACGTGGCGGTCTATCAGGCCGACCAAACGTTCGTTTCGTCACGCACTAACTTCCTTCCTACATTCGAATCCAATAAGGTTAGCCTTATTATAATCGAAACCACCGTTCCGGCATAGAAATATTATGCAAAATCAAACGGCTTTTTTTCGCGACTTGAGGGTCGCGACGATGACGCAAACCCAGCCCGCTAGAAAAGCTACGCCGCCGATTGGTGTAATGGCTCCCAGCACGCGAATATCGCTTAAAGCAAGGATGTAAAGGCTGCCGCTGAAAATAATCATGCCCGCAAGCAGCAGCCTTGCTCCAGACAGCAGCAACTTGCTCTCGCCCAAGCGATCCGCAAGCAGAGCAACCAGCATAAGGCCAAGCGAATGATACATATGATAGCGTACGCCCGTTTCGAAAATAGCGAGCAAATCAGCTGGCAGCATCTCCTTTAAAGTATGAGCGCCAAAAGCTCCTAATGCGACTGCAAGAGCGGCACCAATAGCGCCGATTGTGAAATATTTTTGGAACATCCGTTTTCATTCCTTTCAGAATTGAGTATAATTTACTGTAATTGTGTTTTAAGATGAGTTACATATACTGGAGGAGAATATTTTAATGGAAGAAAATAAAAACAATTCCACACCGATATCATTTACGAAATCGGATACGGACCATACCCAGACACCGGATTATAATCCGTACGGGTCTGCACCATCGGCGGGATTTTCCGATCCCTCACCTTTTCAGCCCAGCCAGCCGCTTAAGCACTCGGGGCTTGGCATTGCTTCCTTCATCATGGCCATTGCATCTATTATAATAGGCGTCATTAGCATCATCATGTTTTTTGCAGCCATTGCTAGTGTCATTCCTACAGGAAATGAATACCTAATGGAAGACCCTGCCTACTTTGAAGATTTGATTACGGGAGGCGCTGGCTCCTTTATGGCATCGATTATAGCGATTATTCTCAGCGTCGGCATTACGTTTGTCGGCCTGATTCTTGGTATTATTGGCGCCTGCTCCAAGCAGCGCCGCAAAGTATTTGCCGTTATCGGCATTATCCTGAACGGACTTGGCGTAATGGGCACGGTTGTCTTTTTTATTTTTTCCATTGCTGTATTCTCTGCTGGAGCAAGCGCATTATCCGGGTACTAACATTCAGACGGGATAGGCAGGAAACAACGTACGTGTTGTTTCCTGCCTCTTTCTATTAACGGACCGTTACGGCCGTGCGGCTGTAGCCTTCCTTCGTCTTATGAACTTCAAGGCAGGCGGGAAAAGCCTGCTTAAGCTCCTGTACATGTGAAATGACGCCAATCATGCGGCCGGCGCGCTGCAAATCAACCAAAGCCTCAATCGCCTTGTTCAGTGCCTCCTCATCCAATGAGCCAAACCCTTCGTCAATAAACATCATTTCAATCGAAATTCCGCCTTGATGCGCCTGAATAACATCGGTCATGCCTAAGGCAAGGCAGAGAGACGCATTAAATTTTTCCCCACCGGACATCGTTTTTACATCGCGGTTTTGCCCTGTATAGGCATCGTACACGTCCAGTCCAAGGCCGCTTTGCTTCCCTCTGACCTCCAAACGGTCGCTGCGCTGCAGCATAAACTGCCCGCCCGAGAGCCGCTGCAGACGCACATTTGCTGCCTGCAAAATTTGCTCCAAGAACTCCATCAATATATAACGTTCAAAGGAAATTTTAAGCGCATTGTCGCCTTTAAGCATCTGATAAATATCGAGCACCTGCTCCAGCTCCGCCTCAAGCTGCTTCACGCGCTCGCTCGTCGCAGTGAGCTGACGAATCAGACGAGCAGCTTCCTCGCCATGCCTTGCAGCGGTTTGCAGGGCAGCGACAATCGTCTCCAACCGCTGCTTAAGCTCCGCTCCTGCTGCATGAAGCTGCTGCATATCCGCGGGCTGCTTTCCTGCCAGCTCCAGCTGCATATCTGTTACACGGCTCGACAATGCCTGAACGGCAGACTTATACGCGTCCAGCTGCTCCTTAAGCGCTTGCCGCTCCTGCGGCGTTTTTGCGGCGGCGCGATAGGCCTCCAATGAATCAAATGCAGCTGCCTTCAGCTCGCTCAGGAGCCGTTCCTGCGCTTCTTCCTTATTTCGCTGCGCTTCTTCAAATTGGCCTTGGGCCTGCACCGCATGAACGGAAGCTTCCGTCTCCTTAAGCTGCGTCTGCTGTAATTGCTTGACAGCAGCCTGCCAGGCATCTGCATGCTGGCGAACTTTCACCTGCTGGGCGGCCAGCGCCCGCTGCAATTGTTCAGGCTCGCGAAGCGACTCTGGAATGCGCTCCAGCTCTCGGGCGAGCAGCGACTCCTTCGCCCCCAGCTCAATTTGCACCTGCTGATATGCCGCTTGCCGCTGTTCTTTATCCTGGATGAGCCGCTCCAGCTCCGCTTCCCGCTTCTCCGCCTGCTCTTTAAGCAGGCGCATTTCCTCATTTTGCTGAAGCAGCCTGTCAGTCTCGTCCTTCAGCTGCTTCCACTTCGTGCGCAGGTCAGCCTGCTGCTCGGCGAGATGCTCGGCAGAGGCGCCGTATTCCGCAAGCTCGGCGGCGCTGCTTTCCCAGCCGGAACGGGCTGCCGCTACTTGCAGCCTTGACGCATGCAGCTCGCGCTCGCAGGCAGCAAGCTGCTCTTTTGCCTGCGCGAGCTGCTCGCGAGAAGGAACGTCGGCGGCCGTTTGTATTTTGCCGGGATGCTCGACGCTGCCGCATACCGGGCAAGGCTTGCCGTCATGCAAATGGGCGGCGAGCAAGCCTGCTTGGCCTTCAATCCATTGCTGCTCCAGCCCGTCATGCCGGGCACGAACGGTCGAAAGCGCCTGTTCCTGGCTCGCTTCCAGCCGATTGAACTCCGCCAGCTCCTGCTCCAGCTTGATCAGCTTGGAGACATATTTCCCCTGCTGCTCAACGCGCCTGAACTGCTCCTGCTTTGCTTGCAGCTGCTCGCCATCGCTCTCCATGAGCTTCAGCCGCGAAGCGCTAAGCTGCTTCGCTTCCTTCTCCGCCGCAATAGCCACTTCTTCGCGCTCGAGCTGCGCCTGGCCCTGCTTCGCCCGTGCCCGCAGCTCCGTCACCGCCTGTCGCTGCTCGCCAATCTGCTGCACCGCTGGCGCCAGCTCCTCCAGCCGGCTCAGCTCACGCTCCGCCTCCCGCCGCTCGGGCTCACGCTGCTCCTCGCTCGCATGCCGCTGCTCAGCCGCGGCCAGCGCTTGCTTTGCCGCCTCGGCTTCGCGCTGCTTCGCCGCGCTGGCCTGCTGCTTCGCCTCCGCGTCCTTGCCAGCGCGGCTCGCTTGCTCCTCATAAGGCGTGAGCAGCGCTGCCCGCTCAGCCAATTGCAGCTCGCGCCCCTTTGCTTCCTGCGCGGCGCGGCCCAGCTCCAGCTGCTCCAGCTTGCTGCGCTCCGCCGCAAGCTCGTCGAACCTTGCGTTCAGCGCGAGCGCGGCGCGCAGCCTCTCTTCCTGCGCATGCAGCTGCTCGTCCATCTGCTGCCGCTGCACATCGCCTTGCTGCACCAGCTCGCCGTAATAAGCAGCCTCCTGCTCCAAACTAGCAAGCAATTGCGCCGCGTTATACACCTCTTGGCTCAGCGTCGCTGCCAGCAAGCTCCCCTCGCGCTGAGGAAGCGCATCGCCCGATTGCTTCATATACATATCATTTCGCAGCCGCGCTTCCTTAAGCGTTTCATTCAGCTCGCGGTTTTGCTGCTGAAACTTAAGCTCCAGCTTCTCATACAGCTCCGTACGAAAAATCCGCCGCAAAATCTCTTCTTTATTATCGGTATCTGAAGTAAGCAGCTTGCGAAATTCTCCCTGCGGCAGCATCACGATTTGATTAAACTGCTCTTTCGTAAGGCCAATGATCGATTCCAGCTTGGCATCAACGTCGCGAACTTGAAAACGGTCGACAAGCGGCACAGCTTGTTCATCAACAAGCTCATACAGCTCTGCCTTGCCGCCCGTCTCGCTTTTGTTTGAGCCTTTACGATGCGGGAGCTGGCGAAATACTTGGTATTCCCGCTGTGCAACTGCAAAATGGAATTCAACCGACGTATGCGTATCATCTCCAGCAAAGTGGCTCCGCAGCATGCGTGCCTCCGAGCGGTCCTCCCCGCTGGCCGCGCCATAAAGCGCAAAGCAAATCGCATCAAAAATCGAGGTTTTACCCGCTCCTGTACTGCCGGAAATAACGAACAGCCGATGCTCGTCCAGCTGGGCAAAATCAATCGTTTCCGCATCCCGATACGGGCCAAAAGCGTTCATCGTAAGCTTGAGCGGTCTCATGCGCCTCCTCCTTCTTCATCCAGCAGCCGCCCGAACACATCGGCGAAGCGCTGCCGTTTACTCTCGCTGAGCGGACTGCCCTTGACCTCCTGATAAAAGGAAGCAAATAAAGCTACCGGATCAGCTTCGCGGCGGCCAGCCGCCTCGATAGCACCTTCAGCGGAAGCCTCCGCTTCTGCAAGCAGCACCGCTTCTGGCCTGCGCTCGACATGAAGCGCATTCGGATAAATCGCCCGTACCTTCTCCATCGGAAACAGCACTGGATTTTCATTCAGCAGCGTAACAAATACATAATCCCCGCTCATTGCATGCTGCTCAATTTCCTCCATTGTTCCGGAAACGCGGCGCAAATCGCGCAGCGGCTGGAATAACCGTTTTTCCACAGCTACCGCGCCTTTGTCATCCATCTCCACTACATAATAGCCTTTGGCGTGATGCTCCTCGGAAACGGAATATTTAAGCGGCGAACCCGCATATCTGATTTTATCGTCGCTGACATTATGCGCCTGATGCAGGTGGCCGAGCGCCGTATAATGAAATGGCGCAAAATAACTGGCACGCACATGCTCCGCTCCGCCAATCGCCAGCGGCCGCTCCGAATCGCTCGTATTCGGCTCCGCCTCGCCGGTTGCCGTAACAAAGGCATGACCGACAAAAACGTGGCGCGCAGCAGGATCAAGCTGTTCACGCAGCCGATCCGTCAAAGCTTTCATCGCATCATCATGCGTACGAATGCTCTCATCGTCCAGCACGTAACGCACATATGCAGGATCGGCATAAGGCACAAGGTGAAAATGCACCTCCCCGTGCTCGTCGCGGAGAATGACAGGCTTCTGCTCCCGCTTCATTCTTCCCGCAATATGCAGCCCCCGGCTCGCCATCATCGCTGTGCCAAAATCAATCCGATCCGGACTGTCGTGATTGCCAGACACAGCAAGTACCGGCGTTTCAAGCTTAATAACGATATGCTGCAGCACCTCATCGAGCAGCTCTACTGCCTCAATGGGCGGAATGGCCCGGTCATACAAATCACCAGCAATAATAACGGCATCCGGGCGTTCGCGTTCAATATCGGCAATCAATTGCTCCAGCACATAACGCTGGTCTTCTGTCATATATACACCTTGAACCAGCTTGCCTAAATGCCAGTCTGCGGTATGGAACCATTTCATAATGGCGTAACATCCTTTCTTGCCCTTGACCTTCACGCAGCGTCAACGATTATCCTCTAAGTATACCAAGGAGGGGACAAAGATGAGAACACTAATTCAAAACGTTCATATTTTAACGATGAAAAAATACGAAAAGCTTTTTCACGGGGAGCTGCTGATCGAAAATGACCGCATTGCGGCCATTGGCAAAATTTTGCCTGAGGATAAGGTTCAAATAAGCAAAATCATCGATGGCAAAGGCATGCTGGCAATGCCTGGCCTCATTAATGCCCATCAGCATACGCCAATGAGCTTGCTGAAAGGTTTTTCCGATGATTGCAAGCTGATGGAATGGCTGGAGCATAAAATGCTTCCTGCCGAGGCGCGGATGACGCCTGAAGATATTTATTGGGGAGCCAAGCTGGCCATGGCGGAAATGATCAAATCCGGCACAACGGCATTTGCCGATATGTATGTGCATATGAACGAAATTGCTGCGGCTGCCTTGGAAACAGGGATGCGCGCCTCCTTAACACGGGGACTTGTATTTATGCAAAATGACGGCGGCAAACGGCTAACCGAAGCGCTTGACCTCATTGACCGCTGGCACGGCAAGGCCGACGGGCGCATTACAGCGATGTTCGGACCCCACGCCCCCTATACTTGCCCGCCAGAACCACTAGCAGAAATTATTAAGCTCGCCGCCGACAAAGATTTGCCGATCCATATTCATCTTGCAGAAACGGTAGAGGAAGTCGTCAAGATCAAAACTAAATACAACTGCTCCCCAACCGCTTATTTGCACAATCTCGGGCTATTCACCGAGGCCCATACTTTGCTGGCTCATGGCGTGCATCTAACACATGACGATATCCAGCTGCTCCGTGGTATGAAAGGCGGCATTTCCCACAATCCGGTCAGCAATTTAAAGCTGGGCTGCGGCATTGCTCCGGTGGCAGCGCTTATCGAGGCTGGCGTTACGGTGGGACTCGGCACGGACGGATCAGGAAGCGCTTCGACCGTTGACATGTTTGAGGGGATTAAGGCGGCGGCCTGGATGCAAAAAATGGCGGCAGGCGACCCGTCCGTTTTCCCGGCCCATCAGGTGCTGGAAATGGCAACAGCTGAAAGCGCCAAGCTGCTGCGCATCGATCATGAGACAGGTACGCTCGAAGTTGGCAAAAAAGCCGACCTTATTTTAGTCAATATGAATAAGCCCCATCTGCAGCCGGTCCATAATCGGGAGTCTCTGCTCGCCTACGCTGTGAATGGCAGCGATGTCGATACGACCATCGTCAATGGCAAGCTATTGATGCAAGGGCGCGAACTGCTGACAATAGACGAAGAGGTACTGCTTCACGAGGCGGGAATTCGAGCACGGAGAATCGTAGACGGTTTATAGAACAGCAAGCATGCGTCAGCGCGGCTGCGTTTTTCGCAGTCTGGCGCTTGCCTGCCGTCGCGACAAGGCTGCTCTATTTTTCAACTATAGCTTGGCTTGTATTTGCTGTTCAACATAACGCTTAATATGGTTAATCTGCCATTTGGGTTGCAGCGTTTTCTTCGCCTTTTGCCGGTTATCCCCTTAGCTCAGAAAAGCCGCTTGAACGGTCCAATCCGGCATTATGCCTGATCTCACCGCCCAAACGGCTCTCCCAGTTCTCCAAGCAAAAAAGGGTCTCCAGCCCGTTATAGTTACAATTTGAACGCTGTGACCACAGCAAGTCCTCGTTCATGCAAAATCGTATATTGTTTGTTTCGAAAATCGAATACTCTTGAGTAACCAAGCATCACCAAATGAATAAAAGCTGGATTCTCATATTGGAGATGGTCTTCCCCCTTCCACCAACCAAGCTCCTGAAACTTTCAAAAATAGTACGACTTCAACTGCCATGTCGCATGAATTACTCTCGTATACCATTCCTTTTTGCTGGTGGTGCCTCAATCCTGAACACCTACATACCGTTTTGCTTCTTTACTTCTTTCCTTCTTTAGTTGTTCACTTCTATTTACGCTGTAATTCTATAAAATGACTTGAACAGACTCCGATCTCAATGTTGCTGAGCTAAGGGGATAATAACCCTAACTCTATGAAATAGGAGCGGCTTGTCCATGAACTGCGCTTAGTGCTGCGCCTGAAGCACCTTGAGCGGCTGCACTTGGATCAACCGGGCCAGTCGGCACACTGTTGTCTGGCTGTTGTTCAGGAATGGGGGTCGTTACCGACTCTGTCTGAGGTTCTGTTTCAGGTTCTGTTTCAGGTTCTGTTCCCGGCTCCGTTTGCGGATCAGACTCCTGTTCAGGGGCAGTCACTGCTTCTTCCAAAGCAGCCTGCTCAGCGAGCAAAGCATTGGCCGTGCCTACTTCCGTAAATGAGGCCTGTGGCAGAGTCGTGTACATGCTTGGTGCAGGAGGCGTGCTCATGCCATTTCCAAGGAAATAGCTCGTATGCGGCGGCTGGTTGTAGGCTACATTTTGCCACGCAACACCTAAACGGTATACGGCATCATGCATCAGCGTGTAGAGACGATTCGTCGTAACATCTGTGGTTGTATACAAGCGCAGCTTAGTGCTGTCCTCCGTACGCCACAACACTTCCTCGCGCCAATCGCCAATCAGATCCGCCTGCAAGCTAGGATTCCCTTTTGTCGTATTGTTGGAGTAAGTTCCCGTTGCCGTTAGCAGGCGGCTGACTGCACCGGTATTGTAATTCCATTTTTCAATTTTGCCGACGCCAACTCCAGCGCTTCCTGACCATACATGGTCAAGCAGCTCGCGCAGCAGGTCGCCGTCCCACCAGATGCCGAAATTTTGCGAGGATGGAGGCGTGCTGGAAATGAGCTGCCCCGTAATCGTCCTCAGTCCTACACCGCTGCCAGCCCAAACCTCAGCTCCCGGGTAACGAGGATCGATGTCGGCCGCCATGCCGCGTCCCGTATCAGCCCCCGTATAAACACCCCATAAAATTTGACCAGTAGCCGCATCATGCACTTGGGCGCCATAAGGCTTGCTCGTATCCTCATTTACCTTGAATACCTCAAAGCCAGCGCGATTCGGGTCCAAATCGCTGACATGCATCGCATCGCCATGCCCCATATTTGTGTTATATAGCTTCTGTCCATTATCATCAACCGTCATCGCACCGAAAATAATTTCATCCTTGCCGTCATTATCGACATCGGCCACACTAAGGCTGTGATTGCCTTGCCCCGCATAGGCAGAATTGCCGGAACTGTTCGTATCAAACGTCCAGCGGCTCGTTAAGGACCCGTTCCGGAAGTCAAACGCAGCAATGACCGTTCTCGTATAATAGCCGCGCGACATGACGATGCTTGGCCTAACCCCATCCAAATAAGCAACGCCAGCCAGGAAGCGGTCGACACGGTTACCGTAGCTATCTCCCCAGCTCGATACGGTGCCTCTGGCCGGCACATAGTTCGTTGTTGCAAGAGCAGCCCCCGTCTGGCCTGAAAAAACAGTCAAATATTCCGGACCTGACAGCACATAGCCCGAAGAATTACGGTAATCGGCAGTCGAGCTGCCTATCACCTGCCCTACTCCATCGACGGTGCCGTCCGCTGTTTTGATGACCACCTCGCCTTTGCCGTCGCCGTCAAAGTCATAGACGAGAAATTGTGAATAATGGGCGCCTGCGCGAATATTTTTGCCCATATTAATGCGCCACAGCTTTTGTCCGTTCATTTTGTAAGCATCAAAAATAACATTGCCGGTATACCCCGATTGCGAGTTATCCTTGGCGTTTGACGGGTCCCACTTGAGGACGATTTCGTATTCCCCATCTCCGTCAAGGTCGGCTACGCTTGCATCATTTGCGCTATAGGTGTAGCTTTCGCCGCTCGGTGTTGTCCCGCCAGCAGGCTTGTCCAGCGGAATCTCTTTATAGTTGTTCGCCCATACGGCTGCCGTATTGGAGGCTGGGCGTTCAACGCCATTTATTACGGCGCGGACATAATAGGTAGAGGAGTTGCTTCCGCCAGCATCCAAAAGATTTGTGCTCGTCGTAATGACACTGCTGTTGACCTTCGTCCCATTGCGATAAACGTTAAAGCCCGTATTAGCCGCCTCGCCGCCGAGCAGCCGCCAGCTGACAAATACGCCTCCGCTTACTTTTACCGCAACGACTCCTCTCGTTAAAGCTTCCATCTGCCTTGGGGCGGCGGCACTGACCTTCGGATCAACAACAATAGCCGGAATAACGAGCAAAGAAGCAACAGCGAGCATAACCGTTTTGCGAAATGCGTTTTTAAAGTTCATCTCTTCTTATTCAGCTCCTTTTCGCAAATGATATTTTATCAACACCCACAAATGAAAGCGTTACCAAATTATTTGAAAAATAAGTCTGCTTCTTGCCTTGAATTCCCTTAATCACGAACCGTTAACCATTCGGACGAGCATCCACCTCCTTTATAAATCATACGTTTTTATGAATCAAAACCATAATTTGGAATCGCTTTCATTGTCGATGATAGACTCTGTTCCGACATTTTACTACTTAAAAAACAGAGTTCTTTGTTAAAAAAACCGAGATTCATGCGATTAATTAGCTAGAATCAGATCGCTTTTGACTCACATATCCGCCCCAGACTTGAATATATTGAATAACAAGGTGAAACGGCTATCGCCGCCCTTTGGTGGCAAGGCGCGTTTCACTCCGAGAAATATAAGCCTAATGATAAGTGTGAAACTTATAAATTCTTATATTTCAACGAAAAATGAGATCCCCTGGCCCTGGTCCAGCTATTATTGATGAAAGATGGGAGTGTAACGCTCATGGCAGATCCGTTATTTATCGTGTCACAAGAGGATTGGTCCTTGCATCGCAAAGGCTACGAAGACCAAGCCCGGCACCAGGAAAAAGTAAGAGAAGCTGTTCGGCAAAATCTCCCCGATATTGTAACCGATGAAAGCATTGTATTATCCGATGGCAAGCAGACGGTGAAAATACCGATTAAAAGCATTGATGAATCCCATTTCGTCTACAACTACAACAAGAAGCAGCATGTTGGACAAGGCGATGGCGATTCACAGGTAGGTGATGTGCTCGGAGTTGATCCTGGGGCGGCCAAAGGTCCGGGCAAAGGACAGGGTGCTGGCGATCAGCCGGGCGAGGACTATGTAGAGGCGGAAATCAGCATTGACCAGTTGGAGGATATGCTCTTCGAGGAGCTGGAGCTTCCTAATCTGGAGCAAAAGCAGAAGGATGTTATGGAAACAACCGAGGTCGTCTTTCACGATATCCGCAAAAAAGGCATTATGTCCAACATCGACAAAAAACGGACGCTCATTCAAAATTTGAAGCGCAATGCCAATGAAGGACGCTCAGGCATTGGCGGCATCTCGCCGGATGATTTGCGTTTTAAAACGTGGAATGAAGTTGTGAAGCCTCAATCCAATGCTGTCGTATTGGCGCTCATGGATACTTCAGGCTCTATGGGCTCTTTCGAAAAATATTGCGCCAGAAGCTTCTTCTTCTGGATGACTCGCTTTCTGCGCCGGAAATACCAGCATGTTGAGATGGTATTCGTGGCGCATCATACCGAAGCGAAGGAAGTAACCGAAGAGGAATTTTTCACTCGCGGCGAGAGCGGCGGCACCATCTGCTCCTCGGCCTATCAGAAGGCGCTTGATATTATCGACAGCCGCTATCCGTCCGCCAACTGGAACATTTATCCTTTTCATTTTTCCGATGGCGATAATTTGACCTCCGATAACGAAAAATGCGTGAAGCTAATCGACAAGCTGCTCGAACGGGCCAATCTGTTCGGCTACGGCGAGGTTAATCAATATAATCGCAGCAGTACCTTAATGTCGGCTTATAAAAACATAAGCAATAAAAAATTTATGTATTCGATTATAAAGGATAAAGGCGAAGTGTATAAAGCGCTGAAAACCTTTTTCTCCAAGCCCGCAAGCGGCGCTTAAAAGCAGACATTAGACTTCGTTCAACAGGGAGCTGTCTCAAGCAAGCCGCTGTTCAAACACATTATCTCAGACTTAAAAAGCTTCCTCTTCGGGCGTTTCCGAAGAAGAAGCTTTTTTCGCATGATTTTACAGAGCTTATAACAAGAGCATTGGCTGCCCGGTTGTTTCGCTAAACCTGCCCGGTTAAAATCCCGCGCTGCTGCAAACAACGGATAACGACCTCGGCCGCTGTATCTGCATCTCCTTCACCTGAAAACAGCTCCAGCTCTGGAGCTAGCGGCTTCTCATATGGAGCAGATATGCCTGTGAACAGCGGAATTTCACCTCGCCGCGCCTTGTTATACAGCCCCTTCGGATCACGCTGCTCGCATATCGCAAGCGGACAATTCACATATACCTCCACATAGGGAAGCGGAGCTGCTATTGCTCGCGCCAGTGCGCGATCCGCCTCAAGCGGCGAGACGAGCGCTGCAATGGCAATGCATCCACTTCCGGCAAACAGCTTTGCCACCTCTGCGGTGCGCCGCACATTTTCGCGGCGATCCTCTGCGCTAAAGCCAAGATCGCGGTTTAGTCCATGCCGCAAATTATCGCCATCCAGCACCGTCGTTCGCACGCCGCCTACTTGAAGCTGCCTGTGAAGCGAAGCAGCAATAGACGACTTTCCGGATGCAGGCAGCCCGGTTAGCCATACGACGCTGCCGGAATAGGTCCACTGGCCAGACTGCCGCAATCCGCCAAGCTCATACGAATGCCACTGTACATTCGGGGATTTTTGATCCATCTGGCCCCCCTATTTTAGACGTTCATTTAGAAAAAGCACCGTCAGCCGAAGCGCTTCCTCCAGGTCTGCAGTCGTGCCGGTAAAAGGATGCTTCGCACCAAAGGTGTGGTCCGCTCCTGCCAGTGCAACGAACGTATGCTGCGGCGCAGCCTCGCGCATTTGTTCATAGCCTGATACAAGCCGCTCCGAATCTTGATCACCCTGTATCAGCAGCGCCGGAACTGTGAGGGAACCTAGTGCCTGTTTAATATTAAACGCTGCTGCATGGCGCTCCAGGTCTTCAAAAAATACAGGCGATATCGGCATTTGCTGCTTCGTTCGCATATTGGGGACATAACCGACGCCGCGGCTCATGACCTCTTGCCTGAACGCCTCTGTAAAGAGGTTCACGTCGGCTATGCCATTCCACGTCACAACCGCCTGAAGCTGCGGATACCTCGCAGCAGCCAAAATAACATTGCCGCCGCCGCGGCTATGTCCAACCAGAGCAATCTGACTCGGATTCATCTCCTCGGCAAACGGCAGCTTCCCTTCCAGCAGCTGTACAATGATCGCATCAAGATCCAGCTGTTCACGGGAATACGTGTTTACCGCAAATTTATCCAGCTCGTCAAAGTCCGTCTCCGCTACGCCATTGCAGCTGAAATTAAAGGAAAGGACTGCAAAGCCGAGTCTCGCAAGCTGCTCGCAGGCATAGGGCATAAATCCCCAATCTTTAAACCCTTTGAAGCCATGAGCAACGATAACAACCGGCTTCTTCTCTGGTCCGCCTGACACTCGAACGTCCCCGCGCAGCGTCAGATTTGATTCCAAATCAATGGTAAAAGGTTTGCTATTTACGGCTTCCACCTACAAACTCCCCCGTTTCTCCAAATAGATTCGTCCTGCTTTCTATTATAAGTGAAATAACAGGGGAATGAATAGCTGGGCTGCTTAGAAGCTAGCTTGCTAGTTCAAGAAACCTTCCAATGCGATCGTCGGTTGGCCGTTTGCCTGCCAAGCACCTTTGTTATAGCCGCCATTGTAGCCCGGAGGCGCCTCCGGCTCCCAATAAAAGACGCCTAGCCCCTTGCCGCCAGAAATATTGCGAACCTTCGTCTTAATCGCAGCAACGAAGCTCTTCGTAGCAGCTGGCTGGTTATATTCAAGGCCAATTTCAGATATGATAACCGGCTTGCCATACCGGGCAATCATATTATTGGCATTGCTGATCGTTTGGTCGACCTTGGCCGACCAATCCGTAGCCGATGGATACAGCGACATCCCGATAATATCAAAGGTAGCGCCATTGCTGATCAGCCCCCCGATATTCCAAACGAATAAAGCATTATCATTGCCGCCTGCCAGATGAACAATCGTCTTCGTACCGGAAGAGATTGATTTTACCGCATTGTTCCCGGTATTGACCAGCCATGCGTAGTTCTTCATGCTGACAGTGGCTTTGCCGTCATTCCACAGCATGCCGTTGTTCGTCTCATTGCCGATCTGCACCCAATCCGGGGTCACGCCCTTCGCCTGCATCGCCGTCATAACTGCCCGCGTATGGTTCCATACCGCATCCATCAGCTGCTGGAATGTGTAATTATTCCAAGCGGCAGGCTTCGTCTGCTGACCTGGATCGGCCCATGAGTCGCTGTAATGCAGCGTCAGCATAATGCTCATCCCTGCATTTTTCGCCCGCTGTGCCAGAGCTGCGGTCCGGTTCATATCCAAGTAACCGTTTGCATAATTGCTCGAAGGATTTACGAATACGCGAATTCGCACCGAATTAATCTGGTAGTCATTTTTCAAAATTTGAATGATATCCTTGGTCGTGCCGTTTTTGTCCTTCCAGGTGTAGCCTTGCGCCTCAAGACCGGGAACCCAGCTAATATCCGTTCCTTTCGCAAAGGCAGGAGCCGCTTCGGCCTGCTTAAGCGGCAGCTGTACCGTAATAAGGGCGATAATCATCATAGCGAAAACGAGCAGTTTGAGTCTTTTTTTCATTTTCAACATTCCCTCTTCCTTTAATAGTTTGCCGGGTTTGGCCCCGACTGGCGTGCAGCCAATATTGTATCCGCTTACATAAATGTGTTTCAACAACCGTTCCCTAGTAGGATAGGCTTTCAAGCCTATGGTGAAGAAGCATCGGCAGCGTTGGCAATGGGGGGACTGCCGATTCCTTCACCATGTCTTTTCCAACAATAACTACGGGATACGCTTCTGATTATAAATTCACCGCCAGCAGAAAAACAGGATACAATGTGAATATAATGGATGATTTTACAACATTTCCTCCTCTCTGCACTCCTGATCACCCTGCGTAAGCCTGATGCGTTTCACTAGCAAAATGTATTATAATAGAGCCATTCATGCCAAACTGGCAAGCAGGAGGAAACGAATTGACGAATAGCGAGCTTAAACATATGCAAACCCTGCTGCCCGAATGGGTAGAAACATCCCGCCAGCAGGCTCTTCATGGCAAAGTGGCCTCCTACATACCTGAGCTTGCAAAATCCCCCAAGGACGCCTTGGGTATTCATATTGTTGGTGCGGAAGGTCAAGTAGCAT
Source organism: Paenibacillus algorifonticola (assembly GCF_050481745.1). Lineage (GTDB taxonomy): Bacteria > Bacillota > Bacilli > Paenibacillales > Paenibacillaceae > Pristimantibacillus > Pristimantibacillus algorifonticola_A. The sequence goes on from NZ_JBCNGR010000002.1 coordinate 151,562, forward strand.
CTGCTGGAGATTGCGGCATATCCTTTACTATGCAAAGCATTTCCAAAGTTTTCACGCTCATTCTGGCGTTAATGGACAATGGCGAGGAAGCGGTTTTCGCCAAGGTTGGCATGGAGCCGACCGGGGACAGCTTCAACTCCATGCTCAAGCTGGAGCTTGTGCAGCCCGGCATTCCCTTTAATCCACTGATCAATGCTGGAGCGATTGCGATTTCTTCGCTGATTGCCGGAAGCAGCCGGGAGGAGAAATCGGCCCGCGTACTCGATTTTTTCCGCAATCTCTCAGGTAATAGTACGCTGGATTATGATAACGAGGTATATTTATCAGAAGCCAAAACGGCAAATTTGAATCGGTCGATGGCTTATTTTCTGAAGGATAAGCAGGTGCTGCAGGGGGAAGTCGAGGAAGTGCTCGACGTGTATTTCCGGCACTGCTCGATCAGCATCACCTGCGCGGATCTCGCTCGTATGGCGCTCGTTATGGCGCATAACGGAACTGATCCCGTCACTGGAACCCAGCTGATACCAAGGCGTTACGTGCAAATCGCCAAAACGTTTATGATAACTTGCGGCATGTACAACGCCTCGGGCGAATTCGCGATTCAAGTGGGCTTGCCGGCCAAAAGCGGCGTATCCGGCGGCATTCTGGCGATCGTTCCAGGTCGCTACGGCATCGGCGTCGTCGGGCCATCCCTGCACCGCAAGGGCAACAGCATTGCAGGCGTCCATTTGCTGGAGACGTTGTCGCGAACATTTGACCTTAGCTTATTTTAACGAAGAAGGTGCCTATTATGAATCCATCTGTTGAGCTTGGCATTTCCTTTCACTCCTCCGGGCAGGAGATTGAAATGCTCAAGGTAACGCCGATTGACGATCAGCGCTACCGCATTGAAGAAAATCCATTATTTACGGAAATGGTATCATTCGGTGATATTGTCAAGCTGGAGCAGCAAGGCAACATTTATTTTTATAAAGAGACGGTTCGCAAATCCCGCTTAAGAAGATATTCGTGGCTGCTCAGCCAGGAAGTCGCTTCTTCCGAGGAGCTTGCCGCTTTCAAAAACCGGGTCGCCGACAGCGGCGGCAACTGGGAAACGATTTTTGGGGGCATGCTCATTATCAATGTGCCGAGCCATATTGATTTTGATCCCGATGTGGAAATAAACAATATTACGGTAAGTAAGGACAGATAAGGGGTATGCGCGAATGAATATTATTGATTTGCATTGCGATGCTTTGATGAAGCTGGCGGATAAGAAGGGCAGCCTTTCCTTCAACGATGCGCCTGAGCTGGAGACAAACAAGCAGCGCCTGCTCGCAGGAGGCGTCAAAGTACAAGGCTTCGCCATTTTTGTCATGCCGAACTTGACTGATCAAGAGAAGCTTCAATCGGCGCTCGACCAGGTGCATTATTTTTATGAGGAAGTATTAGGGAAAAATCCGGACATCAAGCACATAAAGGAATGGAAGGATATCGGCAAGCTGGCGGAGCACGAAATTGGCGCTTTTCTTACGCTTGAAGGTGTCGATCCGGTCGGCAATGACTTGCATAAGCTGAATATGTTTCATCGCCTTGGCGTGTTGTCGGTCGGCCTCACCTGGAATTTCGCCAACCTTGCTGCTGATGGGGTGCTGGAGCCTCGCGGGGCAGGACTTTCCTCCCTCGGACGCAAAATGGTACAATTTCACAATGAGCACCAGATTTTGACCGATGTCAGCCATTTGAATGAGCAGAGCTTCTGGGATGTTGTGGAAACGGCCGATTATTTGATCGCCAGCCACTCGAACGCCAAAGCGGTGTTCGATCATCCGAGAGGACTGACCGATGAGCAGGCGCAGGCGCTGTTCGCCAAAAATGCAACCGTCCATGTCGTCTATTATCCTGAATTTATTAAACCCGAGTCGGGAGCGATTACGACAATCCCCGATTTAATTAAGCATATTGATCATTACTGCGCCATTGGCGGCGTTCAACATGTTGGCCTTGGCTCCGATTTTGACGGCATCGGCGCTTACGTGCATAATCTCGAAAACGCCGCAAAAAGCCAAAATCTGATTAATGAGCTATTGAAGCATTACTCTGAGGAGCAGGTGCGGGGCTTTGCGCATAATAATTTCCTGCGCCGAGTTTCCTCCCTTTAATGTAAAAGACGCCGCAGTGTGCTGCTGTCCTCCCCTTGCGGGCAGACAATAAGCGCTGCGGCGTTTTCTTTTTTTATCCAGTTTAACCTGCTACTCGCTAGTTCAATGATTATTTGCGTTTCCAGACAGAGCCGTCGGAGAAGGCTACTTTATCGATCTGAATGTTTTTCAGCTTTGACGTATTGTAATAGGAGGACAAGTCCCAAGAAAAGGTATATTGTTCCCCACTTTCCACTCGTATATCATTGCCCCTGCCGTAAAAACGGTTGGTATAAGGATATCCGCCTTTTACAGGATCGTCATAAACATCATACGTGCTGAAAGAAAGCTCGAAGGAAACAATGGCTTTATCCGTTAAATTAACCATTTTTATATTGGCCTCAGGATAATTGTAGGAATCTTTCGTAATACTGTGGCCCACAATTTTAAAAGGAACATTATTATTTTTCTTAAGCTCCTCTTTCAGCCGTTTCTTGTATTCATCTTCCTTCTGTTTATAGAGGGCTCTCATCTGCTTTTCAATCGTACCCCCGTTGGAATAAAGCTGATTAGCCAGTCTGTAGCTTTTGCTTACCGTTTCCTTGTCTCCAGCCTCTATGCTATAGATGGTTCTGCCAAAAAAGATATAATTCGTACCATTCGAATCAAAATTATCGCCAGGCTTTACGGTCGCATTGTTAAAAGCGGCTTTGCCGCGCGCATTCAACGATGCGGTAAAATCATAGGCCTGCACAGCACCAGCGGCATAATAATATTCTTTATAGTTAACAACGATTTTTTCCGTGCCTAGGTTTTTCACAGCGGAATTCGTAATTTGCAGCGGCAGGCCTGTATAATATTTGCTTTTGCTAGGTTCTACTGTTTTAATGCTGATTTGCTGACCTTTCGTTCCCATAGAAGCGCCTAGACCATCTGTCAACAGGCGAAGCGGAACCATCGTGCGGCCATTTCGCTCTACAGCAGGCGTGCCTAAAAATACAGATATGCCATTGACCATAGCAACAGGCTCATCCAAAATAATCGAAATCGTCATTTCGCCGCTTGAAGCGATGATCCGCTTGTTGCCCTTGTCCCAGCTAAAGGCAAGGCCAAGTGCTTCAATCGTTTCTTTTGCCGATACAAGCGTAGTGCCGTTCTCGCTAATTGGCGCCTGCGCGTAAGCGACTTTCTTGCCGTTTACAAAAACAGTCTGGCTCTCCGCCTTAGCGGCCGAAAGCCCCGTTGGGATTGCCAGCAGCATGACCATAGCCAGCAAAATGGTAAGCACTCTCTGTTTCATATCTAATTCTCCCTCTATTTATATATTTCGAGTGAAGACTATTCACTACGCAGCGAATAGACGTATTCCTTGCCTTCAATGGTAACGATAATATCAATCGGTTTCTTGTCTTTGGCCGCTTCCTTAGGAAGCTCGGCGATAAAATGCAGAACTCCTGTTTTTAGTGGCTCAATGCTCGTTATATTCGTATAGGTAAAGTTGCCTCCACCCGACTCTTCAATTGTTGAAAAGCTTTTATACTCATATTTGCTATCATATTTCACTTGTACAGAGGCAAAATCATCTGCACTTTTGGAGGAGCTGAGCAGGCTTTTGAATTTAAGAACGACGTCCAAATAAATATTTTCGGCATCCTTCACCTCATAATACGTGTAGAAGCTGTCCGGCTTCGGAGGAACGACTTTAGACGTAAATTCTGTCTTTGTGAGCGTCACCTCTGCGAAGTCAGCAATAACGAGCGCTTTTTTCAATTCTAGTACATTGCCAGTGTCGGCGGACGGCTCCGGTTGTGGCGCTGAAGAAGCCTCGCTTGTGGCAGCGGTCTCCGGAGCCTCGGCAAGCTGTGCTTTTAACTTCTCATTTTCAGCACTCAACTGGCTCACTTGCTCCTTTAATTGACTGACCTCTGTAGAAAAATCCTGGGTTTGACTGGCGCAGCCAGCCATGACGAGCATTACGGCAGCTGCAAAAATAGCTTTTTTCATAATGGTAAATCCCCCCCTATCATCTTTAGCTATTAAAATTTCTACATAAAGTGCTAAAATCCTCTATAATCATTCCATTTTACTGAAAATCCATCAATTATTTTTTCGATCTCTGTCATAATTTATCGAACTTCAATCATTAACTGCTCCAAATATGATTTCAAACCGCCATAACAAATTTACCAAAATAACGGACAGAGGCATTTTTAAACAAATAAAAAACGTTGCTTCCGCAAAGGGAAACAACGTTAAAGCATACGTCATCATTCAATATGCTTAGCGATTTACAAAATCAAATCAGCGAACAGGCCAAACAGCAATAAGTACGCACAAACCGAAAGAGCAATATAAGACCAAAGCTTTTCCTTCGTCACCTGGCTGGCCACCGACGCGCCGACCAAGGAAATGCCAAGTGTAGACAGCAGAGCCGCCGCCATTACAAAAAAACCCAGCTTGAAGCTAATGAGCGAAACGACGCCCGCGATTAAAAATCCAGCGCCAGCAGCGAGCTGCATCGCTCCAATCGACGTAATAAAAGCTCTGATTGTTAGACGCTGCGTCGCTCTCCACAAGCTTATTCCCCACAATGAACCGAGGAAGGCAATCGTCGAAATTAGCGACAGCAGCAAGATTTTTCCGAATAGCGCTGCACTCATGCCGCTTCCCTCACGCAATAGATCGGACACCCCATAGCCGAAAAATAGCTGGATGGCGCTGCCTGTAAGCAGCCCGAACAAGAGGAAACCTATTATCGCACTTACAATGCCGATTATACCGTAACTCAAATCTTTGGTCGGGTTTAAATTCAGCCCCTCCAGCGGATTTTTCAACAGCTTCAGCAATAGTTGCATATCGATCTGCTTAACCGATCCGGATATATTTTGCAGCAGCTTGCTTGCAGCCTCTGCTGCTCCGCTTTTCGCTCCTGCTCCTGCAATTGCGCCTGTACCAGCACCCGTAGCACCTGCCATACCGGCAGCTTCATTCCTCGCTGATGCAGCCATTCCAGCCGCCTCATTTCTGGCTGACGCCGCCGTAGCAGCTGTCACTGCATCAATTGCTGCATCGTATTCGCTATTGTCATCGCCGTATGCGCCATATTCCCCATATTCGCCGTAACGGTCCCTTTGTCTCGGCTCTTCTCCCTGAGCCTCATATTCCTGCAGCGCTGATTGCTCCCGCGTCGCCTCAAGCAAGCGCGCATCTTCCTCCTGGCGCGCCAGTTCCTCCTGCCGTGCTGCTTCCGCACGCCGCAAAATCTCTTCCTGCCTCGCCGCCTCTGAACGCCTCGTAGCCTCCGCCTGCCTTGCCGCCTCCGCTTGGCGGGCTGACTCGGCCCGCAGCTCCGCTTCTTCCCGCGCAGCTTGGGCTGCTGCTTGCGCTGCTGCCTGAGACTGCTGCGAATCCCGCGGCTGGCGGAACACATGCACCGCCTGGCTAGCTGGCTCACTCTTTTCTAAATCGAAAGGCCGTCCATTTTTCGAGTGCTGCTCTTGCTGCTTTTTATCATCCTGATCATCCATCTCTGCATCCTCCTCTTGCTGTCAAGAACCACCCTAACGAGGGGCAGTCTTATTATGCTAGTCCATATCCCGATAATTCGCTTCGTCAGCAATGCTCTGAATATCATCCGAGCTGATGCCGATGTAGCGATAACCATCGGCCTGCTGTCGGCGAAGCGCACGATCCTTGAAGTAGCGCGGACTGCCTTCCCCCGCATCCTCATCGTACACGAGCAAAATGCCCTCGGTTTTGCGAAACAGCAGCTCATCCCTCGCCTGCAGCTGCCAAATACCGTCATAAGGCTTGTCACTGACCGACGCATAATAATCGACGCCCTTCAGCACCTGCTCATAATATTCCTTCTTGTCATCCTTCCACTTCTCTTCCGGATTACTGTAAGCCGTAATAATAGAAAGCCTGAGCTGCGGGTATTGCAGCTTAAGCGCGATAACGGCTTCACACGCCCATAGATCAACGCCATATTGGCCGGGCGTAATGACCCACTGCAAGCCATCATCAATGAGCGGCAGCAGCTTATTCGTAATCGCCTGCTTAATATAGGCAATGCCTTCATGCTTTTGATTGAAAATGTTCAGCTCATGCGCGCGGTATCCCGAAACTAGCAAATTGTTCATGCCTTCGGCGCATTTCTAAAGGTTCGTTCGTAATCCTCGAACCGGATTTTACGAATCATTTTGCGATCGGCCGTTCGCGCAATGATCCCTTCTGATTTTCCGGCTGCATCCATTCCTACACGCGTGGTCGCAAAATCGCTGAGAAAACGGCTCGTCTCCTCCAGACCGACTGGAAATGCCGCTCCACCCAGCTCAGCCAGCAGCGGTGCAGCGTCGAGACTCCAGCGCGCGATAAAAGCCGCCTTTTCCGTCTCCTGATAAAACGGCTGGCCGCCATGATCACGCCACTTGGCAATTTGGTCAATCGGCAGCGCCAGCAGATGCTGAAGCTCTTCATGCGTCAGCGAAAACAGATCGAATACCCGGTAGCCTTGGCTGCCGCTGGACGTATAATTTTTGGCTGCCTTTGTTTTTCCGCCATAGCTCTCCTGATAAATGACCGTAAGTCCAAGCCTGCCATCCGCCAAGCTAGCCTGCATCCGCTCCGCAATCGGGGTTAACAAGGCCGCCATATTGCCATAGGGATTACCAATTCGGTCTCCCTTGGCAAACAGCAGCTCCTCTCGCGATCCAATAAAATAGTCTGTCCCAGCTTCATTATGCAGCAAAATCATGCGCGCATTTTCCCCGTCTACTTTTTCATATACATAAACGGGCTTATCCGAATCGAAGGCCCCGCCTTCGGTTAATGTGTCGTTTAAACGGCCGCGTTCCCCAAGCTGGTGATAGGTGAGGATACTCGGATATTTCGTTAAGGAATTCAATTTTGTAAAATCCATTATTCATCTCCTGCATCATAATAAGTCTGTTATCCTATCATAATACCATCGTTTCCCGCTCTTGGTTAGCCATGTATTCCTGTCCTTTGCATTTAGCTTGCAATGCTTTGCGAGTACGCTAGCCTCCTGCTTAATCGTTATGCGCCGCAAGAAGCCAGCCTCCACGGACTGTGAAGGCTGGCTTCTTGATGAACGATGCGGCTATAGCCAAGCTTGCAGCCTCCATCTACTTGCTGATTTTATTTTTGAGCTCGCCGATTTTTTCTTGGGCGATACCTTTCACTTTATCCAGCTTGCCTTCTCCTTGCAACGAATCATTGTTCGTCGCTTTGCCGATCTAGTCTTTAATCCCGCCTTTTACTTGATTGACTTTGCCTTTTATTTTATCGCCTAAACCATTAGTTGAAGCTGTCATACTCTGTACCTCTTAAAAGAGATTATGAAACATGGCGATGCAAGTGTCGGCTATCATCAAGCTTATTTCCCTCTCGTCATGGGATGCTCCAAATCGGCATGTCCCATTAAGCTTTCCAGTTGCTTGCCATCAACGAGCAAATCAATGGTTTTCACCTCAGCGAATTGAAATAGCGTCCATGTGAAAGCATCCACAGCGAGTATTTCACTGCCAGATCCGAGACGCGCTGTGTCCGGCATATGAATGTCGAGCGTGAGCGCTCCGTTTTTAAAATGGACGGATTTCAGCTCAATCTCCTTCGACCAGAGCGGTATCAGCTCGGCATTGTCGCTTTGCTGCAAAGCTTTGAAGGCTTCCGTATATTTTTCTGCAGGTGTGGAAAAAGAAATCTGGACACCTGCTTTATCCAGCTTTTCCCCCTGCGGGTCTGAGAAAAAGACTTCAATTGTCCGCTTCTTCACTTCCGCAGCAGATACCGAAGCCTCGGCCGTTTGCTGCGGCTCCACAACTGTGGCCGCTGTGACCGTCTTGGATTGTGTAACATCTAAAGTAACCTCTTGCGCCGATTGGGCTGATGACTTGTCCGCGCAGCCTGCTGTCGTCATAACGATTAATAGGAGCGCCGCAATAGCAAACTTTTTGTTCATTCAAACTCCACCTCCCTCAGGAATTGAAAGAAACAAGCTGTACTATTTAATACCCAAATATTCTTTAATTCCCTCAACGATGCCTTTTGCCATACGCATTTGCACCGTTTCATTCGTTATAACCGCCAAATCCGCCGTGTTGCTCATGAAGCCTGTCTCGAGCAGAACCGCTGGCATCGTTGTCTCTCGTATGACGTGGTAGTTGCCATATTTCACTCCGCGATCTTTCAGTCCAGTCGCTTCCAGCAAATAGCGATGAATCGTCTTAGCTAATGGTATGCTCGAATCCCGCGCATAATACGTCTCCGTGCCTGAAGGCGTAGGTGTCGTGAAGCTGTTGGCATGCAGGGAGACGAACAAATCAGCATTCAGAGCATTTGCCATCTTTGCACGATTCGAAAGGCTAACTGTACTATCATCAGTTCGTGTCATCACCAATTTAATGCCAGACACCTGCCTCAATAGCTGCTCGACCTTCAAGGAAAGCGACAGGTTGATTATTTTTTCCTGCAGACCTGTCGGGGCCACCTTGCCTGGCTCAACTCCGCCGTGGCCCGGATCAATGACGACGATTTTTTTGCCGTCCGAACTAATTGGTGGCACTATCGGGGCACCGCCTACGTCGCCGTCCACATTAAGGTCTATGACATAAAGGCCAGAATCATCGCTGACAAGCTGATAGGAGGTCGCCTGTCTCAAATCCAAAACGATGCGTATAGCCGATGGCTCGCGGGTAAACAAAGAATAACGCACCTTCGTAACATCTGAGCTGTCCGTAATGACAAGCTCACCCATCTGGCTGCCGTTCAAAGCTTGTCCATCGCCAAACGACGGGGCAAAAGCCGAATTTGGCAAATCGATGACAAGGCGGTCCGGCGCCTTCATCGTAAAAATTTTCGGCCCTACCTTGCCGCTTGTCGTGACGATAAGGCGGTTATCATTAAAGCTGATAGCGCTTACTGTTGAAACGCCACTCGGGACAGCTCCATCAATAATGGTGCCTCCCGTTTCGGAAGGTGAAGGAATAACCGGGTCTGTTTCGCCCTCATCGATGACGACCTCGGGAATCGGGCTCGTTAAAGTAACCGTCTTCGTCGTATTGTTCCAACCCACCTTGAGATTCATCTGCTCGCCTACGAAGCGCAGCGGAACGAGCGTTGTTCCTTTCTTAATAACAGGAGGAGCATCTATATCTACGGCAGCCGTATTGACCTTTGCCGCTTTCTGGCCTACCGTCATTTCAATAAATGTACCTTCCTTGCTAATGGTGACGGTCTGTGTCTGCTTGTCCCATAGCACGTCGTAGCCCAAGCTTTCCGATACGATCCGAATCGGGATCATCACTTTTTTGTCAATGATTTCGGCTTTCGTATTTTCCGGCTGAACAAGCTCCGTTCCGTCCAAGATCACCTTCGTATCCACTGCTGCTGCAAAGCTGTTGTCTGGAAGCGCCAATAAAAAGATAAATAATACCAACAATAAACCAAGCTTCTTCATCATAATCTCCTGCCATTGTGTCTTTTTTTGAATCATTGCAACCTCTCTTCTCTGTAGAAATTCAAATTTTCCCATAAAAGAATAGACGATGAAGTTTGGTAAAAGTTGCAAGAGTCCTAACAAATTAGGAGAGTAGATTTACTGAGGCCAATAGTGTACCATATCCACGGTTTAATTAAATTTATTACAGTATTTGCTCAAAAAGCGAGACAGAACGGCTCAGCCTCCATATGCTGGACCTCTTCTTTTCCAAGCCATTGCCGCATAATCTAGGGTTAAAATGATACCCTGGGGGTGTTGCCATGAACAACCAACCGCGCTCAAGAAAAAAGCCTAATTTCCTTGTCATTCTCGTCGATGAGGAGCGCTATCCTCCCATCTATGAGAACGCGGAAATTAAGCAATGGAGCAAAGAAAATCTCGTAGCCCAGCAATTCCTGAGAAAATCGCACAGCATGGAATTTCACAGGCATTATATTGGAAGCGCAGCGTGCTGTCCGAGCCGAGCTACCTTAATGACCGGGCAATATCCTTCGCTCCACGGAGTCAGCCAAACGACGGGAATTGCCAAGGAACCGTTTGACTCGGATATGTTTTGGCTGGGCAGCAATACGGTGCCTACGCTTGGGAACTATTTTCGCGAGGCAGGATACCAAACCTACTATAAGGGAAAATGGCATTTTTCCTACCAAGATATCATTATTCCCGGAACCCATCAAAGCGTCCTCAGCTATTCCCCCGAGAACGGTATTCCCGATCGTGAAAGGGAGGGGCTCTATTTGCATGCCAATCGAATGGACCATTTCGGATTTTCCGGCTGGATTGGCCCAGAGCCTCACGGCAGAGATCCGCGGAACTCCGGTTCGTCTGCTGCTATAGGCCTGAGCGGCCGAGATATCGTCTATGCCTCAGAAGTGGTTTCACTGATTCAAGCTCTTGCGGATGAGAAAGAGCGGAATGAGGCGGCAAAGCCATGGCTCGTCGTGTCTTCATTTGTGAACCCGCACGATATTGTTTTATACGGCGCTCTCGCTGCGCAGCTGCCTACCTTCAATTTTGACATCGGGCCAATGCCTCCGGTCGCGCCAGCCCCGACTCAAAATGAACCTTTAGATACGAAACCGCGCTGCCAAAAAAGCTACCAGCAAATTTACCCGCGCGCGCTGCAGCCGATTATTAATGAGCCTCATTACCGTAAGCTCTACTACCATCTGCAAAAACAAGCTGATATGCAAATGCAGAAAGTGCTTGAGGCTCTCGCTCAATCCTCTGCCTATGATGATACGATTGTCATTTTCACTTCCGATCACGGAGATTTACTTGGCTCCCACGGCCGCCTCCATCAGAAATTTTACTGCACCTATGAAGAAATGCTCCATGTCCCTCTGATCATTCACAGCAAGCAGCTGTTTCCGAAGCCAGAGCCGCAGCCTTTCAACACCCTTACAAGCCATGTTGATCTGCTCCCGACTATGCTTGGGCTAGCACAAGCTAACGTAGGCGACATTCAAAGCCGCTTGCAAAAAAAATTCAGCGAGGTCCATCCCTTTGTGGGCCGTGACCTGTGCAGCTTTATTTTAGGGCAAAACACATCTGAGCCCGTAGAATCACCGATTTATTTTATGATCGACGACGATGTTACGCGGGGCCAGCACCAAGTTAACCCAATCGGAATACCGTTTCTTTCCGTTGTTCAGCCCAATCATATTGAAACGGTAATTGCCCCTCTCTATAACGGAAACAACAAACAATTATGGAAGTATTCCCGCTACTATGATAACGAGCAGTTTTGGAGCGAACCGGGAATTAGAGACGTAACCTTTCAGCCGACCGCTCAGCATGCCGGGATTACAGCCCCCGGGTCACCCTCTGCCTCTAATATCTGCTATGTTGCAGCTATCAAAACCGTTCCTGTTGCTGAGGAATACGAGCTGTATAATCTGACCGCTGACCCCCTTGAAACACGTAATCTCGCCCATCCTGCCTTCGCAACCGAGCAGACGAAACGCGTCCAACAACAGATGACACAGCTGCTTGACGAACAACGGCAGCAAAAAAGGATAAAGCCTTATCTTACTGGCTTATCGCCAGACGAATTATAAATTCGGCAGCCTGAAATTCCTTTCACTGCTGAACACAAAAAGAGTATGAGGGCTGTTTAAACCTTCATACTCTTTTTATTTTTTTGAAAAGGGCAGTCCGACAAGATGCAACAGATGTTTCAATCATTTGTTGTTGCCTTATTGTGCGACCATAAAAATGTTTTTCTCGTAGCACTCCATACGGAGTGCTACGCTCGATAAAGATGGGCAGCCGATCAAGTCCCAGTTTCAATCCACGCACTTCATACGGAGTGCGACTTAAGGCGATCCAGGACGCAAAAAAAGAGCCTGTGGTTTCAATCCACGCACTCCATACGGAGTGCGACCGAAAGTAGCGAACCATATCGTTGAACTCAACGGTTTCAATCCACGCACTCCATACGGAGTGCGACGATATGACTCCAGAACAACAGATAGCAAGGTTGGCGGTTTCAATCCACGCACTCCATACGGAGTGCGACCATAAACGTGATAAACGTAAGCGTCTCCGTGCTGGTTTCAATCCACGCACTCCATACGGAGTGCGACGTGGGCCTCCGTCATTTAAAATAGCGTCATAAATAAGGTTTCAATCCACGCACTCCATACGGAGTGCGACAATGACGGACATGAGACAGCAACAGCGTTTGAGGTTTCAATCCACGCACTCCATACGGAGTGCGACTCAAAAGCCAGACAGCATAGTCGGTGCTCACGATATGTTTCAATCCACGCACTCCATACGGAGTGCGACGATTGAAGCAATTGCAGATTTTACGTGAAAAGGAGTTTCAATCCACGCACTCCATACGGAGTGCGACGGCCGATCATTTCAAGTGGACGTAATTGACGGTCTGTTTCAATCCACGCACTCCATACGGAGTGCGACAGTAAGCGTTTATACTAGATATAGATTTTATCGGTTTCAATCCACGCACTCCATACGGAGTGCGACGCTCTCAGCATGTTTGTGGGCACGTGCGCGCGACTTGTTTCAATCCACGCACTCCATACGGAGTGCGACTCGATTGCGCATCAATTGATGCTGATAGATTATTGTTTCAATCCACGCACTCCATACGGAGTGCGACGGATTACCTCTCTGTGCCGCGTGAATGGCTGGGAGTTTCAATCCACGCACTCCATACGGAGTGCGACGGAGTCAATCGCAAGCATCTTGCTGCAGCGGCTGTTTCAATCCACGCACTCCATACGGAGTGCGACGGCGCAAGCTACGGAGAAGTAGGAGCAACTATAGTTTCAATCCACGCACTCCATACGGAGTGCGACAGCGAAAATACATACAATTGATTCCATCATGGCATCAATTCATAATCTTTTCAAGAAAATAATGCCAAGCTTATATGATTAAAACCTTGACTTTTTAAAGAGTTACTCAAAAACGACATAAAGCGACATTTTCTGAGGTGCGAATCTCCTAGGGAATTCATGGGAGCTTCACATTCGCACCAAAAGGCGGCTACGATTGCCTTTGCTCAAATTGTAATTTTTTCATCTACGTTTTCGTCGTATCAATCGGCAAATCATAAATCCGGCAGCATGCCGCCGGAATTTCCTCAGCCAGCCACACCTCATTGCCAGCATAATAAAAAACAACCCCGAGCTCCGCAGCAAGCTTCGTATCCACTGCCAAAATCACCAGCTTGCCCCTTCGGCTGCCCGCAAGGGCTGCAAAATCCAGCCCCTCCGACAGATGGCAATATTGGCGGCCCATCGCTTGAATACCTTCGCGCAAAATAGCCGCCACCACCGCTTCATTCGTGCCATGATACAACACCTGCGGCGGCACCGCAGCCGGATAGCTCACCTTCTGCACGCTATGCCCATAACGGGCGCGAATGCGCCCGTCTGTAAGCTCAAAGCGCTGCTTAGATGAGCGCTCTACAACATAACAAATATGCGCTTCTGTTATGCTGCTCCAATCCGGCTGCCGATTAATTGCAGCCAGCAGCTCGCTGAGCAAGCAGGAGCCCTCCGCTTCATCGAGCAGGACGCCGAACTTTTCGGGCGCATGCCGCAATATTTTGGTCATCATCTTGCTGAGGCTTTTTTCCCGTTTGTCCATTAACATCGCTTAAGCCCCCTTAATTGTCGCCAGCGGCTTGCATTTGGCCACAACCTCGGCAAGTCCGGCTCCAACGACACTCTCAATAATTTGATCCACATCCTTGTACGCCTGCGGCGACTCGTCGACCATCGACTCCAGCGAACGCTGGTTGAGAACAATTTCGTCCTCCATCCCTACCCGCATCGATGCGGCAAACTCTTCAACTGTAATGAGCCGTTTGCTCGCACTCCGCGAACGGATACGCCCTGCGCCATGGCAGATGGAGTGGTAATTGTCGCGTCCTCCCGGCTTGCCCACCATAATGTAGGAGGAGGAGCCCATCGAGCCGGGAATGAGCGCCGGATGCCCCGTTTCCTTATATGGCTCAGGATTATCCGGATGCTGTGCAGGAAGCGCTCTTGTCGCCCCTTTGCGATGCACGAAATACGAATGCCCGTCATGCTCTTCCTCCCATGCATAATTGTGCATGAGATCATACAGCGTCGACATTTCAAATTTGCTGCCAAAAACATCCTTCCCCGCCTCGCGAATCGCATAAGCGATGAGGTGGCGATTGACGACCGCATAGTTCAGTGCGGAATACATCAGCTCTACATAATCTTTGCCCAGTTGATGTGCAAGCGGCGCGAACACCAGCTTTGGATCAGCGGTGCCCATCCCTTCGGCTTTCATCATTTTAGTCATATTGCTGCTGCAATATTGGCTGACCGAGCCGCCCCATGCACGCGAGCCGGAATGTATCATGATGACGACCTGACCGTCGGTCAAGCCCCAGGCTTCCGCGATTTCGCGGTTTTCCTCGGGAATTTCAATCGCCTGAATTTCAGCAAAATGATTGCCGCCGCCAAGCGTGCCGAGTTGGCGATGCGAGCGATGCCATACCCGTTCCGGAAATAAGTCGAGCGCGCCGCCTTCTACATAAAATTTGCTGCTTTCCACGTGCGTCAGCGAAGTCGCTTTACGCGGTGTATAAGCATCCGGAATATATTTTTTCGGCAAGCCGTGCAAGCCTTTTTTCACAATATGCTCTAAGCGAATATCTGAAAAATAGCCCCGCCCATGCTCTTCCATTGGCAAATATTTCTCAATCGCCTTCACCAGCTTGCGGCGCAGCTTCACATCCTTCAATTCGTCCTTGTGCAAATTGGTCAAATGAACCCGCATGCCGCAGCCAATATCGCTGCCGACAATTGAAGGCGAGACGTAGCCGTCCTCCATATTCCATACCGCGGTCGTCCCAATGCACGTACCAACGCCAACATGAACGTCAGGCGTGTACCCCATATAAACTTGATTCGGAATTTGCAAATTGTTGTTTGCCAGCTCAAAAACCTTATAATCCAGCGCAGCAAACAGCTCTGGTCCTGCATATACATGCACCTGCCCCGAAGGCAGCTTCACTTGTTGATAATAGTTTTGTAACATACTCTAAATTTCCTCGTTTCCTATGCTGCGGCTGCGCCCTGCCGCCTTACCTGCCGACCTATTCCGTGCCCGGCCCCCATACTTCCCGAAGTGCCGAGCGAAATAGTTCATCCAGCGCTTGATCCTGCTTCTGAACTGAAGCTGGCGCATGCTTTGCCACTTCCTCGTAATAGGCGATACGCCTAGCAAGAAAATCGTTAATTACGCTGATTTTCGGCTCCAAATCCAGCTCGATGCCTGCTTTCTTGCGTTCAAGCAGCGTAAGCACCTCGCATTTAAGCGGCGAATCCGGCAGCAGCTCATGCACCAGTTCCTCAAACAACAGAGGAGGCACGGTGCCTCGCTCTTCAACCCATTGGCAGGCGAGCACCGGGCGCAGCACGTAGAAATATTTTTTAATTTTCACTTGGTCGCCCTGCAAATACTCGCGAAAGTTACCTTTCGCCATATGCAGATAATGATAGATGCTGGAGCGTGGCGAGAAGCTCGCCGGGAGGAGCTCGCGAATTTGCTCTGCTACCGTCGTCTCCTCCAAATAGTTGATCGGCGATTGCAGCCATTCCAGCAGCGGCGGATTCGATTTGCGGAATAAATTCAGCGCCTTTTTCAAATCCCAGCCGTTAATATCGAGCATGTCGCTGATCGGGCGTTCGATCACATCGCGCTGCTCAAATATGGATAAATACCAATTCGTCTCCCGCACATAAATAAATCTTACATCGTAATCACTGTCCTTCGATGGGAAGCCCCATGCGCGGCTGCCTGACTCACAGGCATACACGATACGCACGCGTTCCTCCGCTTCTATTTTGCGCAGCTCGGCTGCTATTTTAGCTTGATAATCGCTCATCCGAAGCCCTCCTTTGATTTTTTGGCAACAAAAAAGAAGCTACGGACATTCGAGCATCGTCCATAGCCTCTTAAGTGATTAGAGCTATTGCAAGTCAGTATAGACAGCGCACAGCTGACCTATATTCCTTCGACTTACAGCAGTTGATTCCGCTGAGGCCGACCCGCATGGACGTTAGCTATGAAGTTGGTTGGTGGGATAATCATCATATTTACGGACATTTGTTTCGGCCTCCCTTCAAGTTATTTCGTTCATCTTACTCGCGTACCCAACAATTGTCAACCCATTTTTAACTAATTTACGATGGATACTGTTCTGTTGCAAATCATTTGATTATTTAGTACTGTTTAAATCATAGTTAAACAGTAGGATTAAACAAAACAGGAGGAGAAAAATTGGCTAACATTCATAAAAATTTAACCGAACTAATTGGAAATACGCCGCTGCTTGAGCTTGTTAATTTTGGAAATTCACAAAACTTGCAAGCAGCTGTAATAGCAAAACTGGAGTATTTAAATCCAGCTGGAAGCGTAAAGGATCGTATAGGCTTTGCCATGATTAAAGATGCCGAAGAAAAGGGTCTCATTCATAAAAACTCGGTCATTATCGAGCCAACGAGCGGCAATACCGGAATCGGGCTAGCGTTTGCCGCCGCAGCTCTAGGCTATAAGCTAATCATTACCCTTCCTGAAACGTTTAGCATTGAACGGCGAAAGCTGCTGCTTGCGCTTGGTGCCGAGCTGATTTTAACACCGGAAGCGGAAGGCATGACGGGCGCCATTAGACGGGCCGAGCAGCTTGCTGCTGAGACGCCAAATTCTTTTATCCCCCAGCAGTTCAACAATCCTGCCAATCCGGAAATTCATCGCAGCACAACCGCAGAAGAAATATGGCGCGATACGGACGGTGAAGTTGATATTTTCATCGCTGGTGTAGGAACAGGCGGTACCATATCTGGCGTAGGGCGGCTTTTGAAGGAACGCAAGCCCGCTGTGCAGATCATTGCGATTGAGCCCTACGATTCGCCTGTATTGTCTGGAGGCAAGCCGGGTAGACATGCTATTCAGGGACTTGGCGCCGGATTTATTCCAGACAATTTCCACAGCCAATATGTCGATGAGATTTTCAAAGTTAAAAAAGAAGATGCGTTTGCAGCTGCAAGATTGCTTGCAAGAACCGAGGGCCTGCTGGCCGGAATCTCCTCCGGCGCAGCTGCATATGCAGCAGCACAAATTGCCAATCGGCCAAGCAATGCAGGCAAAACCATCGTCGCTTTGCTTCCAGACAGCGGAGAGCGTTATTTATCTACATCGCTGTTCCCTTCTATCGATTAGTAATAGATTTCACTTTATCATTCTTGCTTTGCGCTCAGCAGCGAATTGAGCTGCTCCAGCATATTGCCGCCGCTGGACAGCGAAATCGTACCGATTTTCTCGCAAATTTTTTCCATGAACTCCAGCTCTTTGAGGCGGTACAGCGTCGTATTTTCATCCATCAGCTTCGCTGTGTTCAGCAGACTGCGGGTCGAGGCCGTTTCCTCGCGGCGGGTAATGAGATTGGCTTGCGCCTTCTTCTCCGCAATGAGCACCGTGTTCATAATGTCCTTAATATCGCCTGGCAAAATAATGTCCTTCACGCCTGCCGACAGAAACTGGACGCCGTAATCATCGCCTTTCTCATTAAGCCGGGAAAGCACGAATGCGGCGATTTCCTGCTTCATCTTCAGCAGATCATCGAGGCGCAGCGTACCGACATATTCCCGCAAAATCAGCTGGAGCGCGATATACACTTGATCCTCAAATGATTTAATCATCAGCACTTTAAGCGGATCGATGATCTTGTATTGGCAGACGAAGTTGAGCCGCAGCGTCACCTTGTCCTCCGTCATCATTTCCTGTCCCGTCAAATCGAGCTGCTGCTGACGCAAATCCGTCTTGCGGACGAGCACCGTCGTCGGGCCATTCCAGAAATAATATTTGCCCGGCGCCAGCTCCCGCTGCATCACATTGTTATAAAACAGTGCCGCTGTCTCATAATTCGCGACCTCCACGCACTGGTAATAGCCATTAAGCTTAGACATAATCGCGAGATTAATGTCCTTGCTGATCTCAGGCTGGCGAATATCCGCATGAACGAACGTATGCTTTTTCAGCACATTCCAGAAAATATGCTTGCCTGCCGTCAACAAGGAATGAAATTTCCCATCTACATAATGCAGCACATATTCAAAATCCTGCACCTCAACGATAGTAAGCTGGGCAAGCAGCTCCTGATCATGCAGAAACATATCGGAATCCTTGCCCGCAACTTGAAAACGCTTCGTCACATTCAGTACAGTCGCCGTTTCCTCGCGCCATGCGGACAATCGGTATTTGCCTGGCTGCAGAAGCTTGATATAGCCGCCTTTACGGAACAGCAGCGCGCGCTCATCATCCTGTATTATTAATGGATTTTTAAATTTAGCCGTCATATAAAGCCACCTCATTCAGGTTAGTTAAACGTTAGATTGATTGATTTGTCATTTGAGTCGCTGTGATTCTTACAATCAGGAATGCTTCCTGCGGCTAAAGCGGAATCAGGCTTAAGAGCATTTGAAGCGCAGCAATCTGCACGGTGCTCTGCGAAGCATAGCGGCCGCGTTCAAATTCAACCAGCCGATCCTTCGCTTTGCTAACCGCAAAATATACCCGCTTGCCCTGCTCGGTATCCACCGATTGCATAGCCGAGCCACAGCGCCGCCGTAAAGGCCGGCATGAGCATTCCTGCTGCAAGAGTCTCTCATTTTTTTGCTCCTTGGAAGGGAGTTAATGTGTGCTATAGCATGGCTACAGCTGTACCAATACTCCGTATCAACTACGGTTGGGATTCGAACCCGATTGTAAAGCTAGGGGCCCAAGCTTCATGCGCTTTGCAGCACACAAGCGCACAGTGTGCGCCCGTACTGCTGGATCATATTGAAATCCATGCCATGGCAAGCCATAAGCTAAGCAGCCCAATCTATAATTGAAGTTATCTTAAATAGCAAGGTTAAGGAGCTGCGAGGAAATTAGCGGTACTTTATTTCGTCGCAGTCTCTAAGTGCCTTTAATGGCAGCCATCGGCTGGCATTTGGCAACGACAGCGGCAAGCGAAGCGCCGACCACACTGTCGATAATTTGATCCACATCCTTATAAGCCTGCGGACATTCATCGAGTATATCCTGCAGCGAGCGATGGTTGACCAAAATTTCATCGTCGCTCCCGACGCGCAGCGATTGCTCGAATTGATCAACGGTGACCAGTTCCTTCGTCGCCCGTCTCGATCTGGCGCGACCCGCCCCATGGCAGATGGAATAGAAGTTTTTCACTCCTTCATCCTTGCCGACCATAATATAGGATGCCGTTCCCATCGAGCCTGGAATGAGGGCGGGATGCCCCGTCTCCTTATAAGCAGGCGTATTTAAAAAATGGTTCGGCGGCAGCGCACGCGTCGCCCCCTTCCGATGAACGAGCATCGTCTGCTTGCGGTGAAACTCCTTGAGCGCATAATTATGCATCAGATCATAAAGCACAGGCAGTTCCATCTCCGGGCCAAAAATATCCCGGAACGCTTGCTGGACGCCAAACGCAATCATATGGCGATTGCTGACGGCGAAATTCAGCGCTGAATACATGAGATTCAAATACATTTGTCCCTCATGGCTTGCAATCGGTGCATACACCAGATTTGGATCAGGGTTTCTGATTCCCCACTGGTACATCGATTCTTTGATGACCTTGTTATATTCACGGCCAACGGCAGCACCCCAGGAGCGCGAGCCGGAATGAATCATGATGACGACCTGGCCATCGAACAGGCCCCATTTTTCCGCCAATTCGCTGTATTCCTCATTGATGTCCAAATATTGAATTTCAATAAAATGGTTGCCGTTGCCGAGCGATCCCAACTGCCCGTGGGCATTACGCATAATTCGGGGCGGCAAATGCTCCAGCGCAGCATGATCGAAGGCAAATGCCGCCTGCTCGACGTGCGTAAGCCATTGCTCACTTGGCACATACTGGGCCGGAAGCCCTTTTAGCCCATGCTGCACAACGCTCATAATATCGATATCCGCGTAATTCGTATTCGTCCGCTCATGGGTTGGCACGTATTTTTCAATCGCTCTAATTAGCGCCCGACGCACCTCTTTATCCTGAATTTCACGCTTATGCAGCGGCGTTGTATGCACCCTCATGCCGCAGCCGATATCCGATCCCACAATCGACGGCGAGATAAAGCCATCCTTCATATTCCAGACGGCCGTCGTTCCTATACACGTTCCTACTCCAATATGCGCATCCGGCGTATAACCCATATATTGATTGCGCGGAATGCGCAAATTGTTGTCAGCCATTTGATATACATTAGGCTCAAGCGATGCAAATACTTCATCATTTGCGTACACATGCAGCTTTCCGTTTGGAAGGCTTAGCTCGCGGTGATTGGTTCCTTTAAGCTGAATTATCTTCATTGTGCTGGTCATTGCTGTTCCTCCTTCATTCTGCCCTGCATCATTGATGCTCCGTAGCCTCTCTTATGTATCTGATTTTGCCTTAAAAATCCCCCCTCGAACATGGTGAAAGTATTACGACCAGGAAAAATATAACGATTTTTCACGCCTATGGTCTTTTTTGACAACGCTGCTGATCCTTCATAGAATAAAATAATAGTAAGCGAAAGTAAGCCGGAAGGCAGGGGAACACCATTGGCTAAAGAAAGCTTTGATAAAGAGATTCAGTTTCTGCGCATGCTTGTGTTAACAAGCGGAGCCTATAATCGGCAGCAATTCGCAGATCGGCTCGGCATCTCCATTCATACATTTGATAAAACGATTAAAAAGCTCAAAGAAATTGTAAACGCCGTCTACCAGCAGCTTCCCGAGGAACAAGGCAAGGAATTTGCTGAGACGGTTCGTTACAGCTATTTTGATTCTGCCGATCCTATGCTGCTCTTTCTATTCCGCGCCAAGTCGCTGAAGGAAACCGAGAGCAAGCGTATTTCCCTGCTGCTGGAGACGCTGCAAAGCGGCAGTGCAATGACTGCCATGGAACTGATGGATGCCTGCTGCGGCAATATGTCCGCTGAGCTGGCTCCCCCGGATGAGAAAACAGTGCGCAGCGATCTGAAATATTTGGAGGAGGTCGGCGTCATCCGCAAAGAACCGGGGCCTCGTCCGTACCGCTACCGGCTGGCAAACGAGCTGGTGCAGGAGCTGACGGAGGAGGAGCTGCTGGATTTATACGATTTTGCCGACGTCATGGCGAATACGCATGTTCCTTCCGTACAGGGCTATATGCTGCGCGACAGCTTGAAAAAGCATTTGCAGCGCACGCAGAAGGACAACGTCACGCTGGACGCTTTTTTATATAAATATCATTTCTACTCCCGCCTGCTGGATGAAGCCCATTTATTTCGCCTGCTGGCAGCCATTCGCGAGCGCCGCAAGGTGAAATTTCTTTATTTTTCGCCGAAAAAAGAAACAAGCTACGCGTCTCGTAACACGAACCCTTTGTTCGAGCGCGATACAACGGGCAAGGAAGAGGTCGCTATTCCGATTAAAGTCGTATACGACCACCAGTATGGACGCTGGTATTTGCTCGGCTTCCGCTCAGGCAAAGGTATTGTGAAATACAGGATGGAGGGCATGACGCAAATTGAGGAGGGCGAGGCAGTGCCACAGGAGCAATTTGAGCAGCATCTGGCACAGCTAGAAGCGCGCACGGCGCAAAGCTGGCTCATTGATACGGGAAGAACCGTTATGGTGCGTGTCCGTTTCTTTCACCCTGTAGGGGCACCGCATAACTTCATTAAGGAGCGTGTGTTGCTGCAGGGGCAGTGGGGACGCATTACTGAGGAGGCTGGTGCGGATTCTTTCTTATATGAAATCGAAGTGAACGGCACGTTCGAAATCAGGCCTTGGCTGCGCAGCTTCGGTTCAAGCTGCGAGGTGCTGGAGCCTCTCCATTTGCGTAACGAGATGATTGACGAATGGAAGGAGATTGCTGGCTACTATGAATCCGTTTGAGAAAATATTCAACTATCAGCTCATGTCCCGCCTTGAAGACTCCGGCACCTTTATGGTGACGGGGATTGAACGAAGCTGGCTAAAGGCGATGCTGCAGCATCCTGAAGCGGTGCAAGCTTTTGCGCCCGGAACACTCGCGAAGCTCGAAAGCCTGCTTGAGCAGGAGAGCGTGATGGAAACAGCCGGTCCACTCATTCAGAAAGCCGCCAGCAAAGAACTGCAAGTGTACCACCCGCTGCTGCGCCAGCTTAGACGCTCGATAATGCATCGCAACCAGATCAAGCTGAGCTACATGATCAAAAACGGCAGACAGCACGAACACCAAGCCGGTTTGCCCTATAAGCTGGAATATTCCATGGTGAAAAAAGAATGGTATTTGCTCTGGTATCACCAGCGCCACAGGACACTTATGAGCACGAAGCTGCAAACGATTCTCGCCATTCAAGATATACCTTGCGAGCCCGAGCGTTATGTACAGCTTACCGCCTCCATTGAGGCACTGCTCACCAAGCGCAGCACGAGTGCAGTCATTCAGGTTATGGAAACGTATAATGCGGAGCTGTCGCGAATTTTGTACGCTTTTTCCTGCTTTGAGAAGGTTGTGTCCTACGATGACCAACTCAATCGTTATACGATTAAGCTGACGTTTCCAAGTAATGAAGCAGAATATGTTTTGTCAAAAATCCGCTTCCTCGGCAAGCGAATTAAAGTGACCGAAGGTGATTATTTGCAGCGCCGCATGCGTGAAGCATCGTCCCTTGCGCTCGCAAGATATGGAGCGTCGCCAGATCAGCAAGCGCTCTAATTCGTTCGATTCGTTCAAAAAACGGATTAGATGTCCCGTTCTTTACCAAGTAATGTATAGCCTTCGGGTAAAAAGAGACGTATAATAATGGAAACCCTGATTTCATCATCTTTCCAAGCTTAGGAGGAACCATCCTTGAACGACTATAACAATGGGCATAATTATCAAAACCATGCGCCATTTCAGCCCCCATTCCAGCCACCGGTGCAGAAGACGAACGGTGCTGCAATTGCCGCGCTCGTGTGCGGCATTACATCCTTTATCCCGTTCATCGGTATACTATTAGGCATTGTCGCTGTCGTAATGGGCATCGTTTCGCTTAATCAAATTCCCAAAACGCGAGAGCAAGGACGCGGCATGGCGATAGCTGGCCTCATTTGCGGAGCTATTAGCCTATTCCTCAGCTTGCTGGTGTTTTTACTTTTTATAATTGGCATCATGAGCTACGAGGACAGCATGTACAACTATGGCTGGAACGAAGGCTACTACAATGCCTCGATCCAGCTTGTCAACGCCCTGAACTTGTAGAGGTGTTCCACGTCTACCTTTTTCGCACACAAATAAGCGCCAACATACCGTGCAGCATGGCTGCCCGCTCGTATGTTGGCGCTTTTCGTTTATGGGGCTATACTTCCCGCATAAAATCCTCCAGGTTTTTGTCTGCCTTCGACTGGTTGCACATATGGCAAGCACAAACGCAATTGTCCGGTGTCGTATGGCCGCCCTTGGCGCGCGGAAGCATATGGTCGATCGTATCGCCATACTGCTTGCAGAAAAAGCAAGTATAATTATCCCGCGTTAAAATATATTTACGAAAATCTTTATTGCTGAACAGCCTGCGAATCGTCCGGCGATTCACGACAACGGCAGCATGCTCCTTCACGAGTATAACGGCCAGCTCCAGTTCAATTTCCTGATACCACTGCCTGCCCTTGTCGGTTTTGCCTCTCATCCATACCGTGCCTTGCCCGGAAGGACGCAAATAGGTAGGGTCCGTCGGCGAATGGTTCGACGGCTTCGGCAAAGGACGCTGCTTCGGCGAGCGGGCAGCCGTCTTCGCCCGCGGCGCCTTCTTCTCTGGCTTGCGAACGGCGCCTGGCCTGCTAACTGTGCCAGCTTCCTGCGCCACTGCCGCCAATGCTGAATCCGTTCCTGGCGGCTGGGCGACTGCTTTCGGGGCGGCTGCGCCTGCTTTCGCCGCTTCCCTGCCGCCCGTCTCCTTCGCCGCGTGCTCAGCTGCGGCGGCTACTGCCGCTGCGGCCTTCGCCCGCCTTCTTCTCCCGCCGCGCTTCCGGCGGGACTTCTTCTGGACGCCAGCAGCCGCCGCTTCCGGCCTAGACTCATCTGCGGCGCCTGCTTGTACAACTGGCGCCTCCACAACAGCTGCTGGCGCGGCCTGCGAGCTCGCCCGTTCTTTCCTGCAGGAGCGGCAGGCGCCGCGCCGCGAGTCAGGACCCGAGCGCCGGCCGGTACGGCGCAAAAAATCGCCAAGCGGCTTGTCTTCGTTACAGTACGCGCACTGCTTAATCGGCGTTTGTATGATTTCTACCATTGGTATTGTACGGGCCTGGCAAGCATGAGCCTGCGTACCCGTTATTGTCACCTCAAATTTTTATAGATATGTTTGATGCCTGTTGATTTAAATAGATTTACAGCTTCATCCGATAAATAGGCTTATTTTCAAGCCCGCGAATAAAGGGTGTCCACGGTTCCGTGTCCGGCGTCGTATCCAGCGCATCCTCTACCATCTGCAGCTTGGCATCCATGGCATCAATATGATGCAGCGCGACCGCTTCTGCTGTCTGAGGCTGCACCGGGCTGCCCCATTCACCTAAATTGTGATGGGATAGCACCAAATGCTGCAAGCCGAGCACCTTTTCCGATTCCAGATCAATGTCACAGCGAATAGCCGCTTCCGTAATCCAGTTGGATGCGAGCGAAATATGCCCCATCAGCTTGCCAGACAGGCTGTATTCGGATACGATCCCTAGCTGGGCAACCATCTCCTCCGGCTTGGCAATATCATGCAGCACAATGCCTGCCTTGATTAAATCGGCATTCAAGAACGGACGCTGCTTGCAAATAAAAGCGCCAATTTCCAGCATCCGTACAATATGATAAGCAAGTCCGGCAAAATAAGCGTGATGATGCGTCTTCGCCGCCGGATAATGCATCAGTCTGTCCTCGACCTTATCTACGCAATACGTGACGATGGTCCGAATTTCCTGATCAGCGATGCTCTCCGTTACCTGTTTAATCGTATGCACGAGGTCAACTGGACGAACCGGAGCCGAGCGGATGAAATCCGTCAGCGCTACCCCGTCCTCTTCCGTAACTTTGCGCATGCGCGAAATTTTTATTTGCAGCTTCTCCCGGTATGTATGAGCGTTGCCTTGGATTTTTACCAATCCCATCGGGAAAAAGGTTTCCTTATCCGCACTCGATACGTCCCAATATTTAGCGGAAAGCTGGCCGCTGGCATCGCATAATACGATGTCAAAATAATCTTTGGGCGTTGCCCCGTTCGTTTGCTTCACTTCCAGCTCTCTGAGCAAATAAAATCCGGTAAAATCGTCTCCGCTCACCAGTTGGTTAATCAATGTCATTATGCCCTGTCCCCGCTTTCCCTTTGACCAAACATCGCCTCAATTTTTTGATTTAAAACGTCCAGCAGCGGAAAGCTGCCTTCATGGCCGAGGCTGTCCGCCACCGCCTTGTAATACCATTCCTGCTGCTCCTTGCCGCGGTTGAAGCGTTCCCATACCTTCTCGCCCTCCCGCTCATAAGCGGCAAGCGTCGAGCCCATATTATGCAGCTTATCCGCGCAGGCTACCGTCTTGATGTCTAGCGGTGCCGTTTTCAAATAATCCAGTTTATATTGCTTGCGCTCTTCCCAAGACAAGGATTTGTTGGGCTCTGTACAGCCAACGACAATTCGCGTCACTTCCGGGCCGAAACGCTCCAGCAGCGCTTCCTCCGTCGCCTCCGTATCTTCGAGCGTATCATGCAAAATGCCCGCAGCGATCCACTCCGCCTGGCAACCAGCCTCCATTAATATCATACCCACACCGAACGGATGTGAAATATAAGGAATATTTGACCCTTTGCGAAGCTGATTCCCATGCAGCACCGCTGCATAATCAATTGCTTTTTGAATCAGGCTCATGAATGTACACCTCCAGGTTCAAGATCGTCCTGCTTTTATCTATAGATGCATCGTGATTTCACGCAAGCTGCTGTTGATTTTTCATACAACTTTAGTCTAGCATCTTCCTGTATATGCAAACAAGCACGCGTTTAGGCCTGGACCAAAAAAACCGTCAATAAAACAGCGTTTTCATAAACTCAAACGAAAAAAACTCCAACCCCACTTCTTACAGTAGGGTTGGAGGCTTCTATGCTGCTGTTAAACGTTCATTACTGTGCTGGCTTTACCCCTTGCTCTTCAAGTGACTGGTCGCCAGCCTCTCCTTCAAGCTGCTCATTATGTTCTTTAATGAATTGATGCGCATTGTACAGCATCGCTGTGGATTCAGCACGATTTAAAATTTGCTGTGGATGGAATTCGCCTTTATCATCCAAAGCAGTAAGCTTGTATAGCAAAGCGCGTTGAATTGTGCCTTGATATTCAGTCGTAATGTCACTCTCGTCCGAAATGACGACATACATTTTGATCAACGGGTATTGTCCGGTCTTTTCCAGCGCCTGTACGAGGTAATGGGTGAACTGTTCGCGCGTCATTGGGGCATTCGGATCGATGCTCGCTGGAATGTCGAGTCCGTTGTAGTGCGCAATGATGAAGCTGTCCGCGTACCAGGCATTATTTTTCACATGATCAAAGATGCCTTCTGCTTCTGGACCTTTATTAAATGAAATGGCGGCAAGGCTAATTTGCGTCGTCTTTACAATAAGCGAAATACCTTGTGCATTTGTTAAGTTTTCTTCCGGCTGGAACAGCGATTGCGATACGCCATTTACAATTCCGAGCCCTTGAAGCGTCTCAATTTGCGCCTTCTGCGGGGAGGTTGCGATATCCGTAAATGAACTTGCTGCGAAAGCCTGACCTGTCAGCGCTACCGATAGAGCCACGGCAGCAGAAATAGATGCTGTTGCTATACGTTTCTTCATTAGAATCAATCTCCTTTAGTTGTTGAACGCGTTCTATTCCTATAAACGATGCCTGTTTCAAAAAGGTTGCAGCCTCTTCCTTTCGCTTTGAGCCGTTATCCCCATAGCTCAGAAACAGCTCGCCGCTTGCAGTGTCCCACCCTTTTCTGAGCTAAGGGGATAACCGGCAAAAGAGAAATTTACCGCTGCCTCTAAGAATGGACAATTGAAACTTTAGGCAGGCTGCTTCGTATAAATTGAAAGGGCATACATTTTTTGTTCAAAGCCCTTAACAATCGGTTTTGAATAACCGATAAATGGGAGAGACTGAGAAGATGGACTAGCGGCTCACCGATTGATCTATTTTCAAGATAGTTATGATACATAATCGTTATTTAAGTTTCCATGTCGTTCTGTACTATAATGAAGTCATATGCTAGTTCTGATTCCGTCCATAAACTTACAAAATTCAAAGACGGAGGTATCTGTCGAAAATGTCGATTGGCAATGAAACTAACCCAAACCCGTGGGAAGGCTATTATGGCCCCAACTATGGGTACATCCAAGAACAATATGAGCTATTTAAACAAAACCCGGAAACCGTAACATCTGAATACCGCGATTTATTTGCTCGCTTTGGCGAGCCGCCTGCTTATGCAGGTCAAACTGCCGCTGCACCTCAAACGGTGGGCGCTGCTTCAATCGATGCGAAAACGCTTCAAAATTTGGTCGCTGCCGGCAAGCTTGTATGGAACATTCGCGCTTTCGGTCATTTGGCGGCTGATATTGATCCGCTCGATATCGGACCTAAATCAAATACGAAGATGCTAAGCCCGGAAACGTATGGCATCACTCAGACGGATCTGCTGGCTTTACCTGCTGAGCTCGTATGGACGAATGCCCCTTCCGATGTTGCTAATGCATGGGAAGCCATCCAGAAGCTGCTTAAAGCTTACACAGGTACGCTTGCTTTCGAATTCAGCCATGTGCATGATGAAGCGGAACGTGCTTGGCTCAAGAAGCGCGTTGAGCGCGAGCTGCCTTCTGCTGCACTCAACAAGGAAGAACGCAAGAAGCTGCTCGTCAAGCTATTTGAAGCAGAGCAATTTGAAGATTTTCTGCAGCGCACCTTTGTTGGTCAAAAACGGTTTTCCGTTGAAGGCAACGACGTGCTTGTAGCTATAGTCGATGAATTGGTTCACGAGCTGTCAAATGACGGTGTGAGCCAAATTGCGATGGGCATGGCACACCGTGGGCGCCTTAATATTTTGGCGCATGTACTGGGCAAGCCATATACCAAAATCTTCTCCGAGTTCTACAACTCGCCGAACAAGAAGCTTATTCCGTCCGAAGGCTCGATCGGCATCAACTACGGCTGGACTGGCGATGTGAAGTACCACTTGGGCGCCAATCGTTCGTTCAAGACTGGCGAAACGGTTGAAACTCGCATTACGCTTGCGAACAACCCGAGCCATCTTGAATTCGTCAACCCGGTTGTCGGCGGCTTTGCTCGTGCAGCACAGGATGATCGCAGCAAGCCTGGTTATCCGGTAACGAACCTGGACACAGCTGCTTCTATTGTTATGCATGGTGATGCGGCATTCCCTGGCGAAGGCATCGTAGCGGAAACATTGAACATCGCACAGCTGAGAGGCTATACCAGCGGCGGTACGCTTCATGTGATCGTCAACAACCGCATTGGCTTTACTACAGAAAGCCATGATTCCCGTTCGACGCAATACGCAAGCGATGTGGCTAAAGGCTATGAAATTCCAATCGTGCACGTTAATGCTGATGATCCGGAAGCTTGCATTTTTGCAGCGCGGATGGCCAGCGAATACCGTACGCTTTTCAAGAAGGATTTCCTAGTTGACCTGATTGGCTACCGTAAATATGGACACAATGAGACGGATGATCCGGAAACGACTCAACCTCTTATCTATAAGAAAGTACGGGCTCACGCAACAGTAAGCAAAATCTACTCTGATAGATTGATTGCAGCTGGCGCTATTACAGAAGCTGAAGTAGCCGAGCTTAAGCAAGGCGTTATTGACCGCCTGAAATCAGCTTATGATGAAGTGAAGGCACGTGATGGCCAAGAGCCCGTTCATCAGACACAAGGACTGCAAGGCGAAAAGGATATCACGACTTCCGTTTCCCCTGTATCCATTGAAACCCTGCAATCGATTAATACCGAGCTGCTTCGTTTCCCTGAAAGCTTCACGGTATATCCGAAGCTGCAGAAGATTTTGGAGCGCCGCACGAATGCATTAAACGAAGGCGAGAAGCTTGATTGGGGCCATGCGGAGACGCTTGCCTTTGCTACGATTCTCGCTGACGGCAAGCCGATCAGACTTAGCGGCCAAGATGTTGAGCGCGCTACATTTGCTCACCGCAATCTCGTGCTGCATGATGCTGAAACAGGCGAAACGTTCTGCCCGCTGCACCAAATGCCGCAGGCGAAAGCATCGTTCGCCATTCATAACAGCCCGCTTTCCGAAGCTGCTGTTCTAGGCTTTGAATATGGCTATAACGTACACGCACCGGAAACGATGGTCATCTGGGAAGCGCAATATGGCGATTTCACTAACGTCGCGCAAGTGCTTATTGACCAGTTCATTTCCGCTGGCCGTTCGAAATGGTCGCAAAAATCCAGCATTGTTATGCTCCTGCCGCATGGCTATGAAGGACAAGGGCCCGAGCATTCCAGTGCACGTCTGGAGCGCTTCCTGCAGCTGTCAGGCGAAGAAAACTGGACGGTTGCCAACTTGACGAGCGCAGCGCAGTATTATCATATTTTGCGCCGCCAAGCTTCCATTACGGAAAGCGAAGCTGCACGTCCGTTGATTATTATGGCTCCTAAGAGCTTGATTCGTAACCCGCGCGTCGCTTCCAACGCTTCCGAGCTTAGTAATGGCTCGTTCAAGCTGGTCGTTGAGCAGCCGAGCCTCGGCAGCAAGCCAGAGCGCGTAGAGCGCCTGATTTTGTGCACAGGCAAGATTGCAATCGATCTGGAAGATGCAATCGAGAAGGAGCAAGGGAAAGATCTGGATTGGCTGCACATTACTCGAGTCGAGCAGCTGTATCCGTTCCCTGAGAAAGAAATTGCTGAAATTATTGCCCGCTTCCCTCAACTGAAGGAAATTGTGTGGGTTCAAGAAGAGCCGAAAAACATGGGCTCGTGGCATTATGCCGATCCGCGCATCCGTGCGCTTGCGCCTGAAGGTACAAGCGTAAGCTATATTGGACGCCCAGAGCGTTCCAGCACAGCGAGCGGTTTCCAGCAAGTACACGCTTTTGAACAGCAGCATATTATTTTGCAAACATTGAAACATAGTCCGTCATTGACATACAACTCAGGGAGGTAGCCACTGTGCAACAAATTATAGTACCAGCAATGGGAGAATCGATTACGGAAGGCACGATTTCCAAGTGGATTGTTAAGGTAGGAGATTCGGTTAAGCAAGGCGATGTGCTGCTGGAGCTTGAGACAGATAAAGTCAACATCGAAATCAGCGCCGAGCAGGATGGCACGATTCAAGAGATTACACGCAGCGAAGGCGATACGGTTCAAATCGGCGAAGCTATCGGCTCCATTGCAGCAGGCGGAGCGGCTCCGTCCGCCCCTGCAGCTGAGCCAGCGAAGGCTGCTCCAGCTGTTGAAGCAGCAGCTCCAGCGCAAGCGGCACCTATTGCGCCTCCTGTAGCAGAAGCAGACAGCAAAGGCGGTCAAGTTGCTGCTTCCCCTGCTGCAAGAAAGCTTGCAAGAGAAAAAGGCATTGACCTGTCGCAGGTCCAATCCCGCGATCCGCTTAGCCGCGTTAGCTCCGATGATGTTCGCTCGCACGGCACACAGCCGGCAGCGCCGCAAGCACCGGCTGCTCCTGCTGCAAAAGCGCCAGCTGCACCTAAATTCCAATCGGCTAAGCCTTACGAGCGCAAAAAAATGTCGCGTCGCCGGGCAACGATTGCAAATCGTCTGGTTGAAGCTCAAAGAACAGCAGCTATGCTTACGACGTTCAATGAAGTAGATATGACCGCTATTATGGACATCCGTAAACGCCGGAAACAATCGTTCTTGGACAAGCATGAGGTTGGTCTTGGTTTTATGTCCTTCTTCACGAAAGCTGTCGTTGGCGCACTGAAAGAGTTTCCGCTGCTAAACGCTGAAATCGAAGGCGAAGATATTATTGTGAAGCAGTTCTATGATATCGGTATTGCCGTATCGGCTAAGGAAGGTCTTGTTGTTCCGGTTGTCCGTGATGCGGACCGTCTGAGCTTCGCTGAAATCGAACGCTCGATCGTTGACCTTGCCGGCAAAGCCCGTACGAACTCGCTCGGATTGTCAGACCTGCAAGGCGGTACATTCACAATTACAAATGGTGGCACGTTCGGCTCGCTGCTGTCCACGCCAATCATTAACGCACCGCAAGTTGGTATTCTGGGCATGCACAAAATTCAGCTTCGTCCAGTTGCTATCGACGCTGAGCGCTCCGAGAACCGTCCTATGATGTACATCGCCCTTTCCTACGATCACCGCATCGTAGACGGCGCTGAAGCGGTACGCTTCCTCGTTAAAGTGAAAGCAATGCTTGAAGATCCAGAAACGCTTCTGCTTGAAGGTTAATAAGCATAACCGGTGAACGAATAAATGATGACACGCATAACCCCCATGGCCTAAAAGGTCATGGGGGTTATTTTTTACTTACAAAAAATAACTAATGAATGCGTAATCATTCATTTTTCTTCTCATTTTAGCTTATATTTGAATGAGAAGTTTCTCATCTATTTTTAACAATTGGTATCAAAACACTATTAAATCTAGTTTTATGGTCTCAGAGGAAATTACTCTCAATTTTAATTGTGGTATTGTATAGCTATGAACAAATAGACAAGCTATCAACCCAAAGAAGAGAGGACATTCACATCATGAAAAAACTTCGTTTTGGCAAACTGGCTGCATCCCTTGCACTTACCGCATCGCTTACTTTATCTGCTGTTCCTTTTACACAAGCACCGGCAGCTTATGCGGCGTCCGCCTCCACCCAATCCAAAATCGTTTCGGTGGCAAAAGGCTTTATGGGAACACCTTATCAATTCAGTGCTCCAACTAGCTCGACTCGCGTTTTTGACTGTTCTTCCTTCACCAAATATGTTTTTGCCAAGGTTGGCGTTTCTTTGCCGAGAAGCTCGAAGGAACAATCCAAAGTCGGTTCGTTCGTATCTCGAAGCAATTTGAAGGTTGGCGATCTCGTTTTCTTCTATTCCCCTATTCATCACGTCGGCATTTATATCGGCAATAATCAAATCATTCATACATACGGCGCTCCTGGAGTGACCGTTACGAGCTTAAGCTCCAGCTGGTGGAGCAAAAATTATGCAACGGCACGTCGCGTGCTCTAACATGAATTTGTTCTAACTCACACAAACGCCTCTACTAAGAAAAACGACTGGCGCCGTCCTCTGGCGGCAAAGCTACCGT
Source organism: Paenibacillus algorifonticola (assembly GCF_050481745.1). Taxonomy (GTDB): domain Bacteria; phylum Bacillota; class Bacilli; order Paenibacillales; family Paenibacillaceae; genus Pristimantibacillus; species Pristimantibacillus algorifonticola_A. The sequence continues at coordinate 184,045 of NZ_JBCNGR010000002.1, forward strand.
TTCTCGATGAAATAAAAGCCGTATCGCAATCGTCAGCGTTTCCCCCAACCTGACTGCGATACGGCTTTTATTCATGTGTTTATTCCTCGTAATAAACCCGGAACATCATATCCTGATTGTAATTACCGAAGCCCTTGCCATACAGGGTAAGGCCGCCTACATGCGCAGCATCCTTATCTACCGAGATGCGCAGCGTCCAGTGATTACGATCGAGTGTAATCTGCTGCACGCTAGTGTCGCTTACCTGCTGCCCATCCACAAAGGTGCCATCCTCCTGCACGCGAATGACTTTGAGCAAGCCATATTGATTCAGGTTGCTATGCCACCAGAAAGGAGAAAACTTGCCGCGGGTACCCCCGTAATCGCCAGGGCTTGTCCACTTGCCAATGGTCGTTCCATTTAAGCTGAAGCTAATATCGGACAGCCAGTTCGGGTTATACCCTGGTGCCTCGGAGCCCAGCTCAAGCACAAGCTCAAATGCGCTCGGCCGCTGCCCTGGCAGCAAATAATTAGGGATTTTATATTCGACGTATCCCCGGCCAAACCATAAAATGCCTGCATTCATCCGCTCCGGCTCTAGAAAAAAGCGCGGATCATCGAATTGACCAATGACCTTCTCCACCGTCGCGATGCCGCAGGTTGGATGCACTTCATATTCGGTGTAATGTCCGATCGGCACCGTGCTTTCATGCATTTTTTTCACTTCGCGTGTATGATGGGGCAACTCTATTTCTATATGCTGCTCGGCGAGCGTACATATTTTATGCGTGCCTCCCTGCTTGCGCACCATCTTCGTCTCAATGAGATTCGCCTTCTCCAGCTTGCGGATATGCATCGTCACAATCGCGCTGCTGAGCCCCAGCGCCTCTGCAAGCTCTTTGACATTCATCGGGCTTACTGCCAGCAAATCTATAATATGAAGCCGCACATGGCTCGACAGCGCCTCATAGAGCGGCAGCCAAGCTATATCTGTATTGGCTTTAATCACCCTGTTCACCCTCCTTCCTCTTATCATCGCATAAAATGAAACGAGAGGGAACAACCGCCTGTATAGCCCTTCTCACCCGAGCTAAGCTTGCGATTGTTCCCCATTAGACTCTACAGTTTAATTCGAATGACATTCCATGACGCTTTGTTCAGCACAGCTTGGATTTGGCCTTTATCCGTTAATGCCGCGCTGCCATTCGTGTGCGGAGTCACGCGGTTTGGCGCATCGGCAGTATTGGAAGCGGACAAATCCTCATTTTCCAAAACAATATGCTCCAAAATGCGTCCTTGACCGAAGCTGCGCAGGTCGATATCGAACGAAATGCTTTCTTCCAGATGACGATTCACCGCAAATACTGTAACCTCTTGCTTCTCTTCATTATGCACCGCTACAGCCTCAATATAAGGCACATCTGTAAAATCTTTAGTGTCATGCTTAGGCGAGCTCATGAGCGGCACAAGCACCTCGCCTCTGCCGAACAGGCTTGCGTGCATATACGGATAATAGATCGTCTGCTTCCATGCGCCTCCGCCGTTCGTCGTCATAATAGGAGCGATGACATTGACGAGCTGCGCGATGCAAGCCATCTTCACCCGATCGGCACGCTTGAGCAGGCTGATCAGCATACATCCGACGACCAGCGCATCCTCCTGCGTATAAATATCTTCCAGCTGTGGAGGGGCAATTTGCCAAGGATCCAGCTTTTTGTCCGATTCATTGGAATGGAACCATACGTTCCACTCATCGAAGGAAAGGTTGATTTTCTTCTTGCTGCGTTTCTTCGCCTGTACGAAGTCGGCTGTTGAAATGACCGTATTAATGAAGGAGTCCATTCCCACGGATTGCGCCAGGAAATTCGCCGTATCCTTCTCGCGGTTGCCGTAATATTGATGCAGTGAAATATAATCCACATCATTATAAGCTAAATCAAGCACCGTTGCTTCCCAATCCGGGAAGGTCGGCATGCCGATTGCTGAGCTGCCGCAAGCGACAAGCTCAATCGTTGGATCAACCCAGCGCATAACCTTTGCAGTCTCGCTGGCGATACGTCCATACTCGACGGCGGTTTTAGCGCCGATCTGCCAAGGGCCGTCCATTTCATTGCCGAGGCACCAGGTTTTGACGTTGTGCGGCTCCTTGTAGCCGTGCTGCACGCGCAAATCACTCCAATACGTTCCTGAAGGATGATTGGAATATTCAAGCAGGTTACGTGCCTCATCAGGGCCTCTCGTCCCCAAATTGACCGCCATCATTGCATCCGTATTCGCTTTGCGGCACCAGTCCATAAATTCATTAAAGCCAATCCAGTTTGGCTCAATGGTGCGCCAAGCAAGCTCCAAACGCCGCGGGCGCTGATCAAGCGGGCCTACGCCATCTTCCCAGTTGTAGCCTGAAACGAAGTTGCCGCCGGGATAACGCACAATCGGCACATCCAGCCCTTTTACAAGCTCCAGCACATCGGAGCGAAAGCCCTGTTCATCCGCCTGTGGATGGTCCTTTTCATAAATACCGCCATATACCGCCCGGCCCAAATGCTCGATAAACGAGCCATAAATTCTTTTATCAACCTCACCTACTACAAAATCCTTATCAACGATCAGCTTTGCTTGTTTGGACATGTTCAGCTCACCTCATAAGATTAATATTTTTGTTAACCGACTAATAAAATTACAATGTATAGTTTCATTAAACACTATGCAGCAGCAGAACGCAAGCACGAATTCATAACGCTTCCAACCTTTTTTTTCATATGAAAAAACGGTTGAAAGAGCTGCCTTCGCAGCCTCCTTCAACCGTCATTGTCCGCTATTGGCTTCCTGCCAAGCTTGCTTGCTTCGTCATTCTGAAGCAGCAGCCCGCTCGAGCTGAAGCTCGCATATCGTGCCATGATTCATTTTACTGTGGAAAAATATTTTTCCATTCATTTCCCTGACCATATTCATGACGACCATTAGTCCGAGCCCGGTGCCGCGCTCCTTCGTCGTATAATAGGGCAAGCCTAACCGCTTAACCTGGGAGCGATCCATCCCGCAGCCCGTATCCCGGACGAGAATTTGAATTTTATTGCGCACTAGCTCAGTCTGCACCGTCAGCTTGCCACCTTCAGGCATAGCCTCAATGCCATTTTTCATGATGTTGAGCATACACTGCTGAAATTTCTTGACCTCGCCGCAAATAATGAGCGGCTCCTTCGATAAATGATACACCTCAACGGTTATGTTCGACAGCGCCGAATAAGGCTTCAGCCAAGGAATAACTCCGTCGATTTCATCCTTCACATTCAGCAGCCGCCGCTCTTCTTCACTAGGCTTCGAAAAATTCAAATAGTCGGTAATAATTGCATTGGCATGATCGATCCCTTCAAAAGCATAGGTGCGGTAACGCTCGAACGTCTCGCGGTCGAGCGGCTCCCTGCTCATTAATTGCAGAAAGCCTCGCGTCGTAGTAAGCGGGTTGCGGATTTCATGCGAAATAGAGGCAGCGAGCTCGCCAACGATTTGATTTTTTTCGGAGATGATGAGCATTTGCTCGTACCATTCCCGATTTTTCACATTAAAATAAATAAAGCTGACCAGCAACGATGAAAATGCCACCCCAACAGCAATTATACCGAGCTGCAGCACATTTAAAGCATGTCCAAGCGCCAGGGAAACACCAATATAAATCAGCATGTATAACAAGACTAGGAACAGATTCACAAGGCTTAGCTTTTGCTGGGTGTTAGGCTTTATTTTAAAGTGGAAAAGCAATCCTGTCAGCAGCAGCACGCTGATAGCTGTTCCTGTAGGCAGCCAATGGTTGCCATAGAGCAAAGTACCGCCAAAGAAAAGCACCATTCCCGTAACTACGCCCGGGAGCAATCCTTCATAAAGCACAGCGAGTGCCAGAGAGACGGAAGTGAGATGCAGCGCATAGACAAGGGAATCAATTTCCTCCAAGCTCAGAAATACCGTTGTAAATACGACGAGCAGCCCTACAAAAAGCAGCCTACGTTTTAATGTAGAGGACAGCGATCTTGGGGTAAAAACAATAAACATAAGTGCAGCCGCCATAATATACAACAGCCCGTGAATGATTGATTCTAACGTAAGATGAAGCACAATTTTATCCTCATACTCTCTCTCATATAATATTTTCTTACAAAAATTGTATTTAAGAAATTTGATAAGATCACAATTTTATATTACTATACATAACCTTTCATTGCCAATGGCTTGTTTCAATTATAAAAAAAATCCGGCTCGCCAGCAGGATATGCCCTCCAACTTTATTTGAAGGCATGTCCCGCTGACGAAGCCGGAAACTTATGGAAGGAGATGAAGCAGCAGCGCTTTTTGAGCATGCATCCGATTTTCCGCCTGCTGGTAAATGACCGAATGCTCCGATTCTACCAGCTCCTCTGATATTTCAAAGCCCGGATGAATCGGCATATCATGCATAATGTAAGGCGTGCAGCCCGCAAGAGTGCTGCTGCTTAATTGATACGGCAGCATCACCTTAATACGGCGCTGCTTCTCCTCCTGATAAAATGCCTCTTGATAAAACTCCATATCAATCCATGTATCCGTGTATACAAATTGAGATTGTGCGGCTGCATCCTGCAAGCTGTCGAGCTGTTCCACCCAGCCGCTTTGCAGCGCGTTATCCATCAGCAACTGATCCCACGATGGTTCATTAATGATCGGCGTTACAAGCAGCAGCTTGATGCCGAGCAGCATGCAGCCTTCCACGAGCGAATTGGCCACATTATTGTGAATCCCCACATAGGTGAGCGTTACACCAGAAAACGTACCCGCCACCTCATAGATCGTCATCAGATCGGCCAGAGCCTGACATGGATGATATTTGTCACAGCAGCCATTGATGACCGGAACGGTCGCATAACGCGCCAGCTCCAGCAAATCAGCATGATTTTTGAGCCGTGCCATAATGATATCGCTGTTTCTTGAGACGTAGCGCGACTCGTACTGAATGGGCGAAAGGCTGAAGTTGCTGCTGTTCCAGTCCATCGGAACGACATAGCCGCCAAGCTGGTTCATGCCGGATTGAAACGAAAGATTCGTCCTTGTCGAGCTTTTTTGAAAAAACATCAACAGCCCCTTGTTGTCAGCCGCCTTGCTGTAAAGTTGCGGATTGCGCTTTATTTCAACCGCCTGTTCAATGATACTCTGAAGCTGCTCCTTCGTTATGTGCTCAAAAGATAAAAAATGCTGCAAGCGTAACACTCCTTAATGAATAATTATTCGTTATACTGAATTATTATTCATAATAGCGAATTTGCCTGCTTTTGTCCAGCCTCTTCCATAGGCCAAGCTCAGCCGGACATAGTCCAGCCCTAGTCCGGCTTTAAAAGCCGGGATATTTGACCACCGGCCATTTCTCTTTGCGCAGCTTGGATACAAACGCGTCCCCTACGTTGAGATTGCTTTTTACAAGCTCGGTCGGAGTGAGCGCCATCCATTGATTAAGGGAAACATCGGCGAAGCGGTCGCTTTTGAACATTTCCAGAAACCATAATGTTGTTTTTCCGGTATTCTGCACATAATGACCGCAGGCAAATGGCACATATCCCACATCGCCAGCCCGCACATCATACGTTCTTGCATTTCCATTGCCGGTAAATACAGTCATTCGGCCTTGGCCCGATAAATAATATTGCCACTCGTCGTTATTCGGATGCCAATGCAGCTCGCGCATAGCGCCAGGCTTAATTTCTACAAGTGCTGCTGCAATCGCTTTGGATGCTGGAAAGTTGGAAGAATCGACGATTCTTACACTGCCTCCTGGCGTAAGGATAGGCGTCTGCTTCAACAGCTCAAACTTAAAGGACTGCGGGATTGTTCCGTATGGAGATTCTACCTTCTGGCTCTCTAGGGAACCGGGAACCGCGCCTTTATAAATATAAACCTGATCATCGGGAATATGGTCAAACTCATTTTCAGGCACGCCAAAATTGGCCGACAGCACTTCCTTCGGCGTATGGGCAAACCAATCGGAAATCGACAAGGTGTTTAAATCCGAGAAATTCCCATCGTCAAACACGAGCAGAAACTCGCAGCCCCCTTCCAGCCCTTGAATGGAATGAGGAATGCCCGGTGGAAAATACCACAAGTCGCCCGGCCCGATATCAGCTATGAAATTTTTCCCGTTCTGGTCCACCGCTGTAATCCTTGCATTTCCAAGCAGCATGTAGGACCATTCTGCCTGTTGATGCCAATGCATTTCTCTGACTCCACCCGCTATTAGCGACATATTGACTCCTGCAAGCGTTGTTGCAATCGGCAGCTCTCGAGCCGTTACCTCACGGGACCAGCCCCCTTGATTCAACTGCATATGGGCATCCGAAAATGAAAATTTCATATTGGGAACGAGACCTGCATCCGTTACAGGCGGAACTAGCATATCCGGATTTTCCAAATCCCTCATTACATCACGCGGCCCTAAATCCGGGCCTCCAGCACCGTCACTCCGAATCGGCTGAGGGATGTGCGGGTATTTCGGCCTCGTATTTTCAGATTCGCTCATCAATGACCATCCTCCTGTACAAAGGTAGACTGCGCATTCACTATCTGCCAATATATGCTTGGAGGCTGAAATTATGAGTTTTCAGTACAATCGCTATAGGCAAAAAAAAACCGGCTAGCGCAGCTCCAGCCGGTTTTAACTATAAATTACTCCATATGAAACAGCTTGTTCATCGGAACTTGTAGATCTTTAAAAACGCTGGACTGAACCATTTCCTGCTCCGTAAACAAATGACGCACCTGATAGCTGCCGTCCTGCAGCGCATAAACATGAACCGTCCGGTTGCCCGGGTCGGCAATCCAATATTCCTGCACCCCAAATTTTTGATAGAGATTGAACTTTTCATTAAAGTCCTTCAATGCGGTTGATGGTGACAGCACCTCAATGATTAATGCGGGAGCACCATTACATCCCCTCTTTGAAATTTGGTCCTTGGAACAAACGACTGAAAGGTCCGGCTGTACGATATGATCAGGTGATTGAAAATCCCCGCTTTCACTGAAAAACACATCAAAGGGTGCCATAAATACATAGCAGTTCCGATTTTGAAAAAACGTACGAAGGGCAAAATAAAGCTCCCCGACAATATATTGATGCAACGAGGTCAGAGCCGGAGACATATTAAAAACTTTTCCATCAATAAGTTCCCATGATCCATCCCAAGTTAGCCAATCCTCGTAGGTATGCGTTTTTTTCTCATCCGGATGTGACAAGATACTCGCCCCCCTCAACTAAAACGTTCATTATATCTTTCCTATATTAGTATTGTAGCATGTTCCCGGCTTTAACCAAAATCCACCTTTACAAGCATCTCCCCCTTCCCGTCATAAACTTGGCCCACTGCACATACCTATGGTATGAACGGTATTATCAAGTACGGGGGGATGGCTGATGAACCAGGATGAGATCCGTGCATTGGAGCGGTCCATCGATGAAATTACGGAAATCGCTCAAGGCTTTGGCCTCGATTTCTATCCGATGAGGTATGAGATTTGTCCAGCCGACATTATTTATACGTTTGGCGCTTACGGCATGCCGACGCGCTACAGCCACTGGAGCTTTGGGAAAACCTTCAACAAAATGAAGATGCAATATGATTTTGGCCTTAGCAAAATTTACGAGCTCGTCATTAACTCCAACCCCTGCTACGCCTTCCTGCTGCAGGGCAATTCACTTATTCAGAACAAGCTGATCGTTGCGCACGTTCTCGCCCATTGTGATTTCTTCAAAAATAACGCCCGTTTCAGCACCTCCAACCGCAATATGGTCGAGAGCATGTCCGCTACAGCTGAACGCATTCAGCAGTATGAAATGGATTACGGTCTGGAAGCCGTCGAAAAATTTATCGATGCCGTGCTTGCCATTCAGGAGCATGTGGACTCCGCGATTATTAAGCCATACCAGCTCGATAAAACCCGTTATATTGAAATGCTGACGACGGAGCAGAACCGTTCGGTCAGCACGGCTATTCCTTCCGAATATGAGGATCTATGGGGGCTTGACCCGGATGATGCCAATCGCCAGGATCAAGCGCCGCCGCCAAAACATTTTCCGCCAGCACCGGAAAAGGACTTGATCTGGTTTATTGAGGAGTACTCGCCTCAGCTTACGGACTGGCAGCGCGATATTATGTCGATGATGCGCGATGAGATGCTTTATTTTTGGCCGCAGCTGGAAACGAAAATTATGAACGAAGGCTGGGCTTCTTACTGGCATCAGCGCATTATTCGCGAGCTCGACCTGACAAGCGAGGAAACGATAGAATTTGCCAAGCTGAACTCCTCCGTCGTCGTGCCCTCCCGGCATACGCTGAATCCGTATTATTTGGGGCTGAAAATTTTCGAGGATATTGAGAAGCGCTGGGATAAGCCGACAATAGAGGAGCAGCGGCGCTTCGGGCGCGTGCCGGGCAAAGGCCGGGAAAAAATGTTCGAGGTGCGCGAGCTTGATTCGGACATTTCGTTTCTCCGCAACTATTTGACCAAGGATTTGGTCAAGGATCTGGACCTGTATGTTTTCGAGAAGAAAGGGCCGGAGTGGAAAATAACCGATAAATCGTGGGAAAATATCCGCGACCAGCTTGTTTATTCTAAAGTGAACGGCGGCTTCCCCAGCCTGTTCGTCACAGATGGCGATTTTAACCGTGTAGGCGAGCTCTACCTGCTTCACAAGTACGAAGGCATGGAGCTCGATCTGAAATATGTTGAGCGTACACTGCCGCATGTCGTCCATCTCTGGGGCAAGTCGGTCCATCTCGAAACCGTCGTCGAGGACAAAAAAATCGTGTTCAGCTGCGACGGCAAAAAAACGAGCCGAAAGTTTGTGTAACGCTTAATCGCGCTTAATGGCTTTTTGGGACAAAAAGGCGGGAAGCTGCTTTGGGGCAGCTTCCCGCTTTTTTTTACAAATTGATAGCTCCGTCCGCTCGCCGGCTCTCCCCTATTTCCTCTCTCCCGAGCTATCCCCCTCCCCCTTAACCAGACCTTTCTCTTTCTCTTACCTATTCGTTTTGCTTTTGCAGGTTATCCCCTTAGCTCAGAACGAGCGTCGCCCCTTACATCGGGGATAAAAAATCTTTTCTCGATTAGGCCATTAACCTTTTTGCAATCATCCAATCCGTGTTTCTGAGCTAAGGGGATAATAAGTATAAGTAAAAAAATCCTATAAACCCTCGCGCTCTATAGCCAAACAGCAGATTGATTTGGCTGTAGAGATCGCCGGAATTTGACTCCGCATATTGTTTCGCTTAAACTTTACCATAGATTACATCTTCCTAATTTTAAGAGAAAGGAGTGTCCGTTCATGAAGAAAAGATCCTTGCCTTTCATATCCTCTGGCTACGGATACTCGACTGCTGTTTTTTTCTAAAATCCATTTTACGGGTGAAGTGTGCCCAAAATAGTTGGATGAAAATGGCAGAAATCTTAAAATGAGAGGCGAAGATGCATGAACAATTTAGGGATCACTAGAAAAAATCCAGCAGGAATGCCTAGTCCAGTAGGGAATTACAGCCACCTTACAAAAATTCCGAGAAACGCTGAGCTGTATGTTACTTCTGGCCAAATCGGAACGGACCAAAACGGCAGCATCCCGAATACTTTAAATGAACAAATCAACAATACGTTTGCTAATATCAACATTTTACTCAACTCCGAACAATTAAACTCCGATCATATTATTAAGGTGAACATATGGGCCACTGAAAAAATAGATTGGGAATATCTCTACGAAAAATGGGCAGAACTTTTTGGCATTCATTATCCCTCTATGACGATTGGTTATCTTACGGAATTAGGGCTGCCAGAAATAAAAATAGAAATTGAACTATGGGCGGCTAAAGCTTAAAAATGGCAGCAGCAGACTAAGGCTATACTTAGTCCGCTGCTGTTTTCTTATATTTGATTAGGGTTATTCCGCTTTTTGCCGTAATGACTCCAAATAACCTTTATTTTGCAGCACTCGGGGGTCCTCGGGTCGGAAAGTTCGAGCAGCCTCATTATGAAGATAAGCCAGCTCGTAATCCCCTAGACGATCGTAGCAGACGCATAGCTGAAGATGCGGCAGCCAGGTGGAGCAAGCCATATTGACAAAGCCCAGCCGTTGGTCGGACTGCCCACGCTCAATTGCGAGGTTATACCAGAAACCAGCCGTCTCGAAATCTTTTTGCTGCAAAAAATAATAGCCCAGCCGGCAGCAAAACTCCGCCCGCGGACTGCCATATTGAAACGATCTTAATATCGATTCGAGCTCTCGCTCTGTATCTCCAAGACGGTTATAGCAATCCGCCAGCTTGCCGCATGTCGCAGCATTATCCTCCACCCAGCCTTCGCCCGTCGAAAGAAATTTTTCATAATAGAGAATTGCTTGTTCATATTTTTCGTGATCGCGAAGCTCATTCGCATAATAATAAAGATCACGAGGGGAAAATGTCTCGCCGCGCTCCAGACGTTTTGCATAAATCATTAAATTCCGATTATGGTCATGATGAAGGCTGTTATGGGTAATGGCAATATCGCTGCTTTCGATGTTTCCCCACACCTCCAAATACTCATGCACCGCCCCAATCCACTGGTAGTTGTTCGTCCTTTTGACAAGTCGGTTGCGGCTAATGCTGGATGCCAGATTGCCATATTCATCGAAGGCTAGATGATAGTTCATTCGGACGGAATCGACCTCTGGGCTCAGCTCTGCTTTTAGAACGGCAAGTTTTTCACGGTCATTTCCCAACAATACATCATCGGCATCGAGCCAAAAAATATAGTCCTTCCCGGCCTTGCTGAACGCATAGTTCCGAGCCGCAGCAAAATCATCCGTCCATTCCTTATCAAAAATCAGCTCCGTATAGTTGCTGGCGATAAATATCGTACGGTCGGTTGAACCCGTATCTACAATAATAATTTCATCTACTAAATCGTGAACGGACGATAGGCAGCGGCCGATGGTGTCTTCTTCATTTTTGACAATCATACAAAGGCTAATGGAAATCATTTCGCTCACCTCGATATTAAAATTGGGCCAAGTAGCGGTCGCCCTTTCTTAAGTCAATTCGTGTATGGACCAGACAATGCCATTCGTTGTGCCGTTGCCTAAGTTCAAGGATATAGTAAGACCATTTGCCACGTAAAAAAGTCCGATCACGTCACCGGCATTAAGCGTCACGTCTCCAGCTAAAGTGACCGTACCACTGCCAAGAATCGCTCTCAAAGTTAAAACAAGTGCAACATTGACGTTGAGAACCGGGAACAGACCGGTAATCAAAGTTGTGGCAGTAGGCGTGGTCCGTTGGACAGCAAAAGCTGGATTAACGGCCGCTCCAAGCGTAATTGAAATAACAGCCGTAGTTGCATAGTTGATGGTGGCCTTAATTGCATATCTTCCCGTTGTGGGAACCGTATAATTGCCCGTAACCGCGTTAAAATTGGGATCACTAAAATAAGGGCTTGCCGTTGACCAATTCGTTAGCTGCGTACTAGCAGAAGTCGTAAGAGTTGCAAGAAACGCCGAAAACCCTTCGGTAGCAAAGTTGGGGCCTGTTGGGCCTATATCTCCCGTTGGACCGGTTGCTCCGGTTGCTCCGGTTGCTCCTGTTGCTCCTGTAACACCCGTAGCCCCGGTTGATCCCGTTGCCCCGGTTGCTCCTGTTGGACCTGTCGCCCCTGTGTTTCCCGTTGCTCCTGTATCTCCCGTAGCCCCGGTT
>NZ_JBCNGR010000003.1:0-301917 GCF_050481745.1 Paenibacillus algorifonticola
CTGACTTTCTGGACAGCCCCGCCTTATGGGAAGCAGGCCGGACAATGATGTCCGGTCTTTTTAATGCCTTTAGGCCCGCCGGATGCTGCTGAATGTAGTTATTTTGCGAAAGAGGACATTTTGGGCGCGTCTTACATATACTGATATAAAAGAGAGCACAGCTAGGCGGTGCAGGGCAGTACAGCATACCCGGTCTTAAAAATGGTTATTCATCCCGCTGGAAAAGTGGTGAGCAGACGATGAAAATATCTGATTTTCAGACGAAGGATGTCATTAATATTGTGGACGGCAAGAAGCTAGGGCATATTACCGATTTGGAGCTGGATTTGCGGCAGGGACGCATCGATTCCATCGTCATCCCGCAGTATAGCCGCTTTATGGGGCTGTTTGGCGGGCCAGGCGGCGAGGTCGTCATTCCTTGGCGCAACATTGTGAAAATTGGGGCGGATGTTGTGCTCGTACGCATGGATGAAACGAAGCAGCGCCTGGAGGAAGAGGATTTGCACGCAAGAGGATAACAGGGTAAACTGCATAAAGAGGTGATGGCCCGAATGGAAGCTTTTAAGTGGAATCATTCAGCGAAGAATCCTTCGCTTTTTTTGTTGTCTAATTGGATGGATGAAAATAAACAGCTGACGGCCGGTTTTACTGGCCGCGATGGCGGTGTAAGCGCCGCGCCTTGGGCGACGCTGAATATGGGGCTTCATGTCGGCGATGCCGACCCAGACGTTGTTCACAACCGCCAGCTGGTTGCTGATGCGGTCGGCTTTCCCTTCGAGGCGTGGACCTGCGCGGAGCAGGTGCATGGCGCTGAGGTATATAAAGTAACCGAGCAGGACGCTGGGCGGGGCAGGGAGTCCCGCAGCGATGCGATTGCGGCTACCGATGCCTTGATGACGGATGTGCCGGGCATTTTGCTCGCATCGTTTTATGCGGATTGCGTGCCGCTTTATTTTTATGATCCGGAGCATCAGGCGGTAGCGCTCGCCCATGCAGGCTGGAAAGGAACCGTTGCGCATATTGCTAAAGTGACGTTGGAGGCGATGGCCGCGCAATATGGCACTAGAGCGGACAATGTGCGTGCCGCTATCGGCCCATCGATTGGTGGCTGCTGTTATGAGGTCGACCAAACGGTCATAAGCAAGGTGCTTCCTTTGCTCGAATCCTTCAAGCTGAGCGGCGAAGAAGCGCGTAATTCGCTGATAAAGCTGCTGCCAAATGGCAAGGCGATGGTCGACTTGAAAGAAATTAACCGTCAGATTATGATAAAAGCAGGAATTATGCCGATCCATATCGAATTAACACAGTGGTGTACTGGCTGTCGTCAGGATCTGTTTTTCTCCCACCGGATGGAAGGCGGCAAAACAGGACGAATGGCCAGCTGGATTGGGATTGCAAAGAGGTGACGAAATTGGATAGCTCATTAACAGAGCGGATAGCAGAAGTACAGCGCCGGATCGATGCAGCATGTGAGAGAAGCGGTCGTAAGCCGGAGGATGTGAACGTTATTGCGGTGACTAAATATGTATCGCTCGCTACAGCTGTTCAGGCGTTTGAAGAGGGGCTACGCCATTTAGGCGAAAACCGCTTTCAGGACGCCCTGCCCAAGTGGGAAGCGATTAGCGGCGATGCAGCCGAAGGAGGCGATGGACAAGCCATCTGGCATTTCATCGGTTCGCTGCAGACGAATAAGGTTAAAGATGTCATAGGGAAGTTTACATACATTCACTCGCTGGACCGTTTGTCGCTTGCACAGGCAATCGAGAAGCGAGCAGCGCAGCTTGGCGTACAGGTGCCCTGTATGATTCAGGTTAATGTATCGGGCGAAGACTCCAAGCATGGCCTTGAACCGGAGCAGCTGCCGGAGCTTCTGGAAGCGATTAAAGGCTTTCAGTATGTAAAGCCGGTAGGCTTAATGACGATGGCGCCTTATGAGGCTGAAGCTGAGCAGACCCGGCCTGTGTTCCGCGCTTTGCGGGAGCTAAGGGATAGGATGAATAGGGCAGTGGCTTTGAACGCTCCGCTGACGGAACTTTCCATGGGCATGTCGAATGACTTTGAGGTCGCGATTGAAGAAGGCGCAACGTGGATTAGATTAGGAACGATACTAGTTGGAAAAGAGGGATGACGAATGGGCGTTATGAATAAGTTTATGAATTTTCTTGGTTTGCAGGAGGAAGAAGAGATCATTGAACGGGAAAGAAGCGCGCAGCCGGAGGAGCCAGACCATGAAATTGAAACCTCTCCGTTCGAAGCACGTAAAAATACAAAGGGCAACAACATCGTAAGCATACATTCGCAGAAAAATGTACGAGTTATCTTAAGCGAGCCGCGCTCCTATGATGAGGCGCAGGATATTGCTGATCATCTGCGTTCGCGCCGTGCCGTCATTGTGAACCTGCAGCGTGTGCGTACAGACCTCGCGCTTCGCATTGTTGATTTCCTTAGCGGTACAGTGTACGCTTTGGGTGGCAATATTTCGAAGCTCGGCCCGAACATTTTCCTATGTACGCCGGATTCGGTTGAAATTCAAGGGTCGATTACGGAAATGATGGCAGAGGACAATGAATACTCCAAAATGAGGTGACCACCGATTGTTTAGTAGTGTATCAGGGCTCATTATGAACCTTCAAAGTATTTACAGCTTTATGATTATTGGTTATGTGTTAATGTCGTGGTTGCCCAATGCGCGCGAAAGCTTTATTGGCGTATTTTTAGGCAAGCTGGTTGAGCCGTACTTAGGCATTTTCCGCCGTTTCATTCCACCGATTGGCGGCATGATTGATATTTCCCCAATCGTAGCGATTTTTGCGCTTCGTTTTGTGGCAATGGGGCTCATTGCGGTAGTAGGCTTTATACTGCCGGGCTAGATTTCAAAAGTTAGGAAGGGAATTTCAATGAAATTACCTATATATGACCATTTCCACCCGGACGAGAAGCCATTCGTTGACCGGGCGTGGGAATGGGTGGAGCGGTCCGCACAGCAGCATGAGCTGAAGCGGACCGATTTTTTGGACCCAAGACAGGCTCAGATCGTGCAAAGCCTCGTCAATCGCCATCCTGATGTGGAGCTGCGGCTTGATGGCGGCTACCCTGAGGCAGAGCGCTGCCGGGCGATTATTGGGCCGGATTACCGCGATCTGGATCAGGAGCCTGCCGCAATTGCTGTGCTGGAGGTACAGGTCAGCGGTCCGGGCGGGGCAAGCCAGCAGCTCGATCATGGCGATTACCTCGGCGCCCTGCTGGGCCTGGGCATCAAGCGTGACCGGGTAGGGGACATTCATGTCCATGAAACTTTCGCTCACATTATGATGACGGAAGATATTGCGGATTATTTGAACGTTCACTTAAGACAGGTGCACCGTGCGAGTGTATTGACCGAAATCATTCCACTGTCTTCCTTGTCGCCAGTCGTGCCAGAGCTGCAGGAAATGAGCTTTACAGTAGCCTCGATGCGGGTAGACGGGATTGCGAGCGATGTACACCGAATCAGCCGTACAAAGATTGTAGATCCCATTCGCGCCGGCAGATGCCGGGTGAACTGGAAAACGGTGGAGGACCCGTCCGAGCAGCTGCGCGAAGGCGATGTCGTATCTATAAAAGGGTTGGGCCGATTTAAAGTTATGGAGGCGGATGGCGTGACAAAGAAAGGCAGAATTCGGCTGAAGGTGGGCAAATTTATTTAGCCCTATTGCAGGATTTTGCTGGCGGTTGTCGAATCCTTTCCACAGCAAATGTTTTCCGGTATGGAAATAAGTCGAGGAGGTGCGCCGATGCCGTTAACGCCATTGGACATACATAATAAGGAATTTGGTCGCCGGTTGCGCGGCTATGACGAGGATGAGGTCAATGAATTTCTTGACCAGGTCATTAAAGATTATGAAACGATAATCCGCGAAAATAAGGAGCTGCAGAACCAGATCCTTAATATGCAGGAGAAGCTGAACCATTTCTCGAACATCGAAGAGACGCTGAGCAAGACGATTATCGTCGCACAAGAGGCGGCTGATGAGGTTCGAAACAATGCGAAGAAGGAAGCGCAGCTGATCATCAAGGAAGCGGAGAAAAATGCGGATCGCATTATTAATGACTCGCTGAGCAAGTCGCGCAAAGTATCGGTTGAGGTTGAAGAGCTGAAGAAGCAGGCGTCGATCTTCCGTGCACGGTTCCGTACGCTTGTAGAAGCGCAGCTGGAGCTGCTCAGCCAGGACGATTGGAGAACGCTTGATCCAGGCCAGCATCCGGAGCTTGAACAGCTTTCCCGTGGTTAATCCGCACAAGGCTGATTGACAACAGGTCAGCGATACGCTATAAATAGGATTAATGATTGTTCAGATGTAAAACTTCGTTGACGAGAACGAGTATGTATCATTGCTTGATCCCCAGAGAGTCGTTGCTTTGCTGCAAGACGACGTTCAAGCGGTTACAGAATATCCTCTCCGAGAAGCGGCGCCGAAACTTTGCCTGCCCAGCTGTTTTTTAGGCTGTAAGGTACGAGGAGTAAGGGCTGACGGTCTGTCCTCCGTTACAAGGACCGTGGATGCTAAGGCATTCACGCCAAAGGTGCCGTCTTTTAGGCTGCTTATGCAGCGACGTTGACGGAACAAGGGTGGTAACGCGAGCAAGCCTCGTCCCTTCTACAGGGGCGGGGCTTTATTTTTTTAGGGAGGAATTTGAAGATGCAACGTGTAGATGTGAAGGAAAAAGCAAGATCGCGTGAGCTTCGCGTATTGAAGCAGTGGGCGGATAACGATACGTTCAAAAAATCGATTGAAAACCGTGAAGGCAAGCCGAATTTCGTATTTTATGAAGGTCCTCCGACCGCTAACGGCGCGCCGCATATCGGTCACGTGCTGGGCCGCGTCATTAAAGATTTTATTTGCCGCTACAAAACGATGTCCGGTTACCGCGTTGTTCGCAAAGCGGGCTGGGATACGCATGGCCTGCCTGTTGAGCTTGGTGTTGAGAAGCAGCTCGGCATTTCCGGCAAGCAGGAGATCGAGAATTACGGCGTCGAAGCTTTTATCAAAAAATGCAAGGATAGCGTCTTTGAATATGAGAAGCAGTGGCGTGAGCTGACCGAGGGCATCGCTTATTGGACAGATCTCGACAACCCGTACATTACGCTTAAAAACGAATATATCGAAAGTGTATGGCATATTCTTTCGACGATTCATAACAAGGGCTTGCTGTATCGCGGCCACCGCGTCAGCCCGTATTGCCCGTGCTGCCAAACGACGCTAAGCTCCCACGAGGTTGCGCAGGGCTATGAGGACGTTAAAGATTTGAGCGCCACCGTCAAGTTTAAGCTTGCTGTCAGCGGCGAATCGGTATTGGCATGGACGACTACACCTTGGACATTGCCAGCAAACGTAGCACTAGCTGTCAATCCTGAGCTTGAATACGTCCGTGTCGCAAGTGGCGGCGAAGTATATATCGTCGCTAAAAACCTGGTAGAGAGCGTATTTAAAGAAGAGCACGAAGTGCTGTCCTCGCTTAAGGGCTCCGAGCTGGTTGGCCAAAGCTATGAGCCGCCTTTCCGCTACGTTACAGTTGAGAATGCGCATAAAGTGATCGCAGGCGATTTCGTAAGCGATACGAGCGGTACGGGGATCGTACACATTGCGCCGGCTCACGGTGAGGATGACTACAGAGTGGCACGCCAAAACGGCATCAGCATGCTGAACGTCGTGAACAATGCCGGCCGTTACGTCGATGAAGTGACCGACCTTGCTGGACGCTTCGTCAAAGATTGCGATGTCGACATTGTGAAAATGCTTAGCGAGCGCGGCCTGCTGTTCTCGAAGGAGCGTTACGAGCATAGCTATCCGTTCTGCTGGCGTTGTAAATCGCCGCTATTGTATTACGCGACAGAAAGCTGGTTCATTGAGACGACGGCCGTTAAAGATCAGCTGATCGCCAACAACAATGGAGTAGACTGGTACCCAGGCCATATCCGCGATGGACGCTTCGGCAAATTCCTCGAGGATTTGGTGGACTGGAACATCAGCCGCAACCGCTATTGGGGAACGCCGCTGAACGTATGGATTTGCGAAGCGACGGGCAAGCAATATTCGCCTGGCAGCATTGCCGATCTGCGCGAGCGTGCCGTTGGCGACGTGCCGGAGGATATTGAGCTGCATAAGCCATACGTCGATGAAATCAAGCTGAAATCGCCGTTTGCCGAAGGCGCAATCATGACGCGTACGCCAGAAGTGATCGATGTATGGTTCGACAGCGGCTCGATGCCGTTTGCGCAGCATCATGTTCCTTTTGAAAATAACGATCGTTTTGCCGAACAGTATCCGGCTGATATCATTTGTGAGGGCATTGATCAGACGCGCGGCTGGTTCTACAGTCTGCTTGCGGTATCAACGCTCTACAATGGCAAAGCACCGTATAAAGCGGTTATTTCGACCGGACATATTTTGGATGAAAATGGTCAGAAAATGTCCAAATCCAAAGGCAATGTGATTGATCCATGGGAAATTATCAACGAGTACGGCACGGATGCTTTCCGTTGGGCGCTGCTTGCGGACAGCGCGCCTTGGAACAGCAAACGTTTCTCTCGTTCGATCGTGGGCGAAGCAAAATCGAAGGTCATTGACACGATTGTCAATACGCATGCCTTCTATGCACTGTATGCAACCATCGATGGCTTCGATCACAAAACACACGAAGAGCGTCAATCCGCGAATAAGCTGGATCGCTGGATCGTATCGCGTCTGAACAGCCTGATCAAGACAACTGTGAAAGGGCTTGACGGTAATGACTTCCTGAACCCGGCGAAGGCGATTGAAATTTTCGTTGACGAGCTGAGCAACTGGTATATCCGTCGTTCCCGAGACCGTTTCTGGGGCAGCGGCCTGACCGAGGATAAAATTAATGCCTACCAAACGCTGCGTCATGTGCTCCTAACACTGGCACGCGTCATTGCGCCATATGCGCCGCTGCTGGCGGAAGACCTGTATGGCAACCTTGGGGGCGGAGAAAGCGTCCATCTCGCAAACTATCCTACAGCAGACGAATCCGCTATTGACCTAACGCTGGAGCAGGATATGGAGAGCGCGAAGCAAATCGTCGAGCTTGCCCGCAACGTCCGCAACGAAACGGGCATCAAGACGCGTCAGCCGCTGTCTGAGCTGATCGTGTCACTTGACCGTGAGTTTGACGTAGCAGGCTATGAGGAAATTGTGAAGGATGAAATCAATGTCAAATCGATTGTCGTGCAAAACAGCGATAGCGGCTTTGTGGATTTCACGCTTAAGCTGAACCTCAAAGTAGCCGGTAAAAAATACGGCAAAAACGTTGGTCCGATTCAAGCTCACCTGAAATCGCTGACGGCAGACGAGACGCGCGCCATTATAGCGCATGGCTCGCTCGCTATGGCGGTGGATGCGGAGGAGCTGTTCATTCCTGTCGAGGAGCTTCTCGTTGAGAAGCAAGCGAAATCCGGCTTTGCGTCCGCCTCGGGCAGTGGCATTACCGTAGCCTTGAACACGGACATTACGCCTGAGCTGGAGCAAGAGGGCTGGGTACGCGAAGTGATTCGTGCGGTTCAAGATACGCGCAAAAAGCTGGATCTGCCAATCGAAAAGCGCATTGACCTTGTGCTGAGCGTCGATGAAGAATTGCGCGCAGCGCTTGAAGCGTTCAGCCATGTGCTGGAGGAAAATGTACTGCTGAGCAGCGTTTCCTATGAAGAGCTGGAAGGCAGCGAGCGGGTCCAATTAGGCGAGAAGGAAATTGGCATTTTGATCAAAGGCTAGGGCTAGGGTGCGAAGAAAATTGTGCCAGGCTTGTTTTATTCAGCATAAGAAAAAGGCGTTTAAGGATATAGTATAAGGAGCTAATAAAAAACGAGCATAGCTTATGCTCGTTTTTTCCTTATTTTATGCCTGGGAGGGATGCTGAGATGAAAGAGCTGGAGCGTAAGCCGATTCGTTCCGTGAAGGAAGAGCAGTCGCTCGAACATACACTGAGCAAGCTGGATAGCAGGCTGAGCAAAATAGCGGCGGAAATGGAACGCACGCAAATAGCCGAATATGTGGATTTGCTCAATCGGCCGATCAGCCTCATATGGCGCAATGTGCTTGCTGGCTTGGCGAGAGGCGTCGGTATCGCGATTGGCTTTACTTTTTTTGCAGCGACGATTTTGTATGTATTGCAAATTTTAGGGGCGCTCAATTTGCCGATTATCGGCGACTATATCGCGGATATCGTGCGCATCGTTCAGATTCAGCTGGAAGGGAAAAACTATTAGGCGGTGGGTTACATACACGGACAAACGCTCCGTTATTTATTCATCATGCTGTCCTTATAAGAGCAGGGGGACTTTTGAAGAACAAATAACGGAAGCAGCCGTCCGGGAGCGAAACGTATTTAGCTGTCCTGCTCCAAATGGTGGTCGCCTTCTTCACTCTCCATATAACGCTTATATTGTGAATTATGAATAATGGACACATGGCGTCCGGTGATATCGGTGGCGACGAAGCTTTCCAGCTGCTCCACAAAACCGTCGTTTTCCTCTGAGGCGGAGCCGATATGCGCATAATCGGTCGCCTCGGGATTGCCGGACATGGCGGGGGAGTCGGAGCTGCCCCATTGCTCGACGATTTGCCAGGCATCCTCGCCGTCGAAGCCGGCCCAGCCTGTGTATGCTTTTTCACTGGAGTAGCCGTAAGGCAGCTGGATTGTTTCTTCCTCAATAGGACGATTGTAGGTTAACTCTTGGCGCGGGGCATGGTCCAGGCAATATAAGCAATCCGGAATAGCCGCCAGTCGTTCGTATGGAATAGGCTCCTTGCATACGATGCAGGAACCGTAGGTCCCGTTTTGAAAAGCTTCAAGCGCTGCATCGATACGATTCAAATGCAGCTCCTCCTGCTCCAACAATGCGATATCCTTGCTGCGCTCGAACATATCGGTTCCGGCATCGGCAGGATGATTGTCGATGGTTGTAAGATCGCTGTTATTCGATTTCCATCCCGTATCAAGACCATAATGACCGTTATGATCAAGTCGTTGTTCAATGTCTTGCTTGTCCAATATTAATCGAGCGTGCAGTTCGCTAAGCTGTTCCATCGTAGGCAGCCGCATGGCAGGCACCGTCCTTTGTTCGTTTAGTCCTCCGCATCGCAGAGGCTGGCTCATTCCATATTGACTATGCTACAATAGCTTGGGACATATGACGGAATGTTATGCAGACGGATAGGCCTTGCATGCACAACGAAAGGAGAAAGTAGATGCGTTATTACTACTACTGGATCGCTTTATTCGTATTTGTTGTAGATTTTATAACGAAGAAAATAATTGCGACACAGCTAAACCTGGGTGAATTGATTAGTGTAATTGGCAATTTCTTTTACATTACATCGCACCGCAACAAAGGGGCTGCCTTTGGAATTTTGCAGGAGCAGCGTTTATTTTTTATCGTCATTACGATTGTTATTTTAGCCGCGATTATCTGGTACATACAAACGACTCGGAAGCTCGGCAAAGTATGGTTGTTAACAGGTCTTGGACTTGTGCTTGGCGGAGCGTTCGGCAATTTTCTGGACCGGGCGATGTATGGCGAAGTTGTCGATTTCCTGCTGTTTAATTTCGGCAGCTATTCGTTCCCGATTTTTAACGTCGCTGATTCGGCGATTTGCGTAGGTGTCGTGCTGATATTAATTGATGCCTTGATGACCTCGAAGCATGAGAAGCAGGATCAGATGAGAAGTGAAGAGGATAAGGAGTCTAACCCGAATGAGCAGCAAACCGTATGATGGGCAAGAAGTAGAGCAAGAAGTAGAGCAAGAGTTTGAGCTGGAAGAGCAGGAGCAAGTGGGTTTTGTCATTGACGAGGGTCAGGCTGGCGAACGTCTGGACAAAGTCGTAACCGAAGCGATGGATGATCCAGCTATATCGCGTACGCAAGTACAGGAATGGCTTAAGGCTCAAGCTGTAACGGTGAACGGCCAAACAGGCAAAAGAAACTATAAAGTTGCCGCGGGTGACGTGGTCGTCGTTACGATTCCAGAACCGGAAGAGGCCGTCATTGATCCTGAAAATATACCGCTTGATATCGTCTACGAGGATAGCGATGTCATCGTCATTAATAAGCCGCGCGGGCTGGTCGTTCACCCTGCGCCTGGTCATTCATCAGGCACCGTAGTCAATGCGCTCATGTATCATTGTAAAGACTTGTCGGGCATTAACGGTGTACTTCGTCCCGGCATTGTCCATCGCATTGACAAGGACACCTCAGGGCTGCTGATGATCGCGAAAAATGACTTGGCTCACGCTTCGCTCGCTGCGCAGCTGAAGGACCACTCGATTACGCGCAAATATATCGGTTTGGTGCATGGCAATTTGCCGCATGACCATGGCACGATTGATGCGCCAATCGGCAGAGATACGAATGACCGTAAAATGTTTACGGTCACGGAGCGCAACAGCAAGCATGCGGTAACGCATTTCATGGTTATCGAGCGTATTGGGGAAGACTATTCGCTAGTGGAGCTGCAGCTCGAGACAGGGCGCACACATCAAATTCGCGTCCACTTAAAGTATATTGGCTATCCGCTGGCAGGCGATCCGATGTATGGACGCAACAAGACAGTAGCGCTTAAAGGACAAGCGCTGCATGCGGCCGTGCTTGGCTTCAAGCATCCACGCACAGGCGAGCTCATGCATTTCGAGGCGCCGATTCCCGGCGATATGAATCATGTATTGAGCGTGCTGCGCGGCCGCTAGGCCGGGCGGGAGCATCCTTGCACTTGGCTGAGCAGTATCGCGAAAATACAAACTTTTGGGCAAATCCTATATTAAGTCTCGGGGAAAAGTAAGCTATTCTAGTAGTTAAAGGATTGGTGATAAATAATGACGAACATTAATCATAATTACCAGGAGCTGCAAGGCAGCTATTTATTCTCCGAGATTGCAAAGCGTCGTACCCAGTTTATTAAAGAAAACCCGAATGCTGAAATTATTAGCTTAGGGATTGGCGACGTTACGCGGGGCTTGCCGGAAGCGGTTGTTAAAGCGATGCACGAAGCTGTGGATGAGCTGGCTGTACCAGGCTCATTCCGTGGATACGGCCCGGAGCAAGGGTATGACTTCTTGATTAATGCGATTATCGAGAATGATTACAAAGCACGCGGCGTCGATATTCAAACGAACGAAGTATTTTTGAGCGATGGCTCTAAATGCGACGTGGGCAACATTCAGGAAATTTTTAGCCAAAACAGCATCGTAGCGGTTCAAGATCCGGTGTACCCGGTTTATGTGGATACGAATGTTATGGCAGGACGCTCTGGCAAATACAATACGGATTCGAAGCGTTATGAAAATATCGTTTACCTGGAGTGCACAGCGGAAAACAACTTCACGCCAAGCCTGCCAGACCGTAAGGTGGATCTGATTTA
This sequence comes from Paenibacillus algorifonticola, assembly GCF_050481745.1. Lineage (GTDB taxonomy): Bacteria > Bacillota > Bacilli > Paenibacillales > Paenibacillaceae > Pristimantibacillus > Pristimantibacillus algorifonticola_A. The sequence continues at coordinate 11,412 of NZ_JBCNGR010000003.1, forward strand.
CCTGTGCTACCCGAACAATCCGACGGGCATGACGCTTTCCCGTGAGGAATTGCAAAAATGGGTCGACTATGCGAAAAGCAACAATTGCATCATCCTATACGATTCGGCTTATGAAGCTTTCATTCAAGAATCGGATGTGCCGCATAGCATTTATGAAATCGAAGGCGCAAAGGAAGTTGCCATCGAATTCCGCAGCTTCTCCAAAACCGCAGGCTTCACAGGCGTTCGTTGTGCTTATACCGTTGTTCCTCGCGAGCTGAAGGGCTTCGATGACAATGGCAAGGAAGTATTGATTAATGATCTGTGGAACCGTCGTCATACGACGAAATTCAACGGTGTGTCTTACGTCACTCAGCGCGGCGCAGCAGCCATTTACTCGCCAGAAGGCAAAGAGCAGATTAAAGCACTGGTGGACTACTACATGACGAATGCGAAAATCATTCGTGACGGTCTTGCTTCGATTGGTCTTGAAGTATTTGGCGGTGTTAATGCGCCGTACATTTGGCTGAAAACGCCAAATGGCCTCGATTCATGGGCCTTCTTCGACAAGCTGCTTTCGGAAGCGAACATTGTGGGTACGCCGGGCGTCGGCTTCGGACAAAGCGGCCAAGGCTACTTCCGCCTGACTGCATTTGGCAGCCGTGAAAATACGGAAAAAGCGGTTGAACGTATTCGCAAAATGTCGCTTTAAGCCAAGCGGCTGGCATAAGATTTTCCATAAGACAAAAAAGCTTCGCAACCTCAGGTTGCGGAGCTTTTTTAATAATAAGCATTTATCCATCTTTTTCTTATTTGGAGTGCTGCTGTATTGGCGATGCTTACCCTCGTTTGAGTTTTTTCTTCATATAGTAAACGACAATGAGCAGCATAGGCAGCACAAAGGCATAGGTGAAATCCCAGTCAATCCAATAAGGGACAATGGTTTTCACATAATATAAAAGATTGGGTGCCACCATCATCGCCAGGCCGAACATGAGAAACGACGTCGGGATAATAAGCGGCTTTGCTGTAGATAGCCCGAGCAATTGCGCCGTCCCAACCGCAAAGGCGTAAAAAAACAGCACCGTTTTGAAAAAGGTCGAGATGACCCAGGCCGTTGCCATTAAAGCCTCAATGCGCTGAAGAAAAGCACCAATGTTAATTTTTTGCGTCAGCAGATAGGTGGAGTAAATATTGTGCTCGGTAAAATAAGCGCCAAGAACGGTCAAGGACATAAACACAAGCGAGAACAGCAGCAGGGCAGCGCACAAGGCGGAGAGCAGCACATCCCTCTGGCGATGAGACGGCTTGGCGGCATAAGGATAAATCATAAGGAAGGAGCATAATTCCCCGAACGGATAGACGCTGGACATTAGGGTGGCATGGGCAAAGGACAGCCGCTCCGAGCCTAGAATCGGCTTTAAGCGTTCCAAATCCATTTGCGGAATTAGACACACGATTAATACCATACAAATAAAAATGAACAGTGGCAGTAAGATTTCGGCACTTCTGGCAATCGATTCAATGCCATTCCATACTCCCCAGAGTAAAATCAGCACAAACAATAAATGTATGTAGCGAATGGGTGTCGTTTGAAACAGCTGTGTCGTCAAAAAATCGCCCACCTCCCGGATGAACGTTGAGCCAGCCAATAGGAAAAAGAGCAGATAGGCACAGCTCATGAGCGCTCCCAGCCATTTTCCCAGTATGCGGTCGTTGATTTGAACGAGGTTGAGCTGAGGGTAAAAGCTGCTGAGATGGAGCATCAGCCAGAGAAAAAACAGCCCGATTGGCATGCCAAGCAAGGAGGCTATCCAGCCATCCTGCTGCGCGTAGCTGGCTACAACAGCGGGTATGATCAAAATCATATCGCCAACGACGGATAAAAAAACAAGCACGGTCAGCTGTCTAGCGCTAATTCTTCCTTTTTCCAGCATGCAAATGGCTCCTATCATAGCTTCATGGCTTAAGGGCTTAACAACCGATCGAAAAATTGGTTAATGGGCCCGTAAATAGTAATTAGCGCATTAAGCGGGCTTGGAACGGGCTGTACATTGGCTGCATAAATACTGCAAGCCGTTCCGGCGCTTAGCAATACGAAATAAGCCCAAGCCTCGCGTTTCAGCTTTTTTTTGAACAAGGCCGGCATTTGAATCATGCCGAAGGAAAAGGCCACACATAACACAACAAGGGTTGGAAGGGGCATCGGTTTACTCCTTTATATCCTGCAAGATGGAATCGTCCAGCATGCCGACCCGCCGCGTCTGGACATGAACCTCATATTCTACTTTCAGCTTTGGAAATTCCTCCTCCCAATGATCGCTCAGCTGTGCCCACAGCTTCGGATTGTTGCGGCTAATGTTTAGGCCAAATCCGAAAATATCTAATTTATATTGCTTTTGAGCCGTATCAACGGCTTGTTTCATCAGGATAATCATTTTTTCGCTTCCCACTTTTTCTATCGCTTTGATGTCTTCCTGACTAGAGATTGGCGTGGTGCAGCCGTCCCCCATAATGCTGGACATATTTTTAACTTTAATAAGCATGACGGGCTTGCCGTCTACAACTTTGGGTACAACATCGGTATGGGACCGCAGGACGGCAATGCTCAGCTTGCCTTTATTGTGCGGGCAAGGCAAGTTGCCCGTCGTGCTTTTTACATTATTCGTAATATAATTATAGCCTTTGCTTTCCTGCTCGTTCATCCAACCAACCAGCTTGTCCTTCCTAAGCACGGCCATACCGGTATATATCAAATTTGCTTTTGGTTTAATCGCTGTCAAGTTATTCTTGTTGCCTCCTTCTTTTTTGTTTCCAATAATCTCCACACCCGTCAATACAGGCTCCACACCGTCGCTAATCATTTTCTCTAATAAAACGTCGGCAGTTACAGTTATCGTAGGTGACCAGGTTTTGGCTGAATTTTGCAGAGAAAGGAACAGATTATTGGCTGGAATGTTTTCCAATGGGGTCAAAATATTTAGAATATCTGCAGCTTTGGAATGATGGGCAATCATGACGTGATAATCCGGACGGAATTCAGGATGCCGCATCAAATTTTCCAGTTCATCGCCTATGCCCATTTGAGCGACAGCTTCGCTGAAAATAAGGACGCGAATATGCGACATATAGTTAAATCTCGGACTGGAGAGGCTCATTTTAGTTATGGCTTCAAGAATGGTGGGGGCACTTGCCTGATACAGCGTAACGGGTGTTGTCGTGCTTTTGCCGGAATTGGAAGCGACCTCTGATGGGACGACGACCTGGCAGGATATTTCAAGCATATTGTTTTTGCCCTTATCGATAGCCATTGCGAGTACGATGCCCAATTCGTTCATTTCCAGGCGATCCCAGCAGCCGGATGCCAGCAGCAGCAGCAGTGTGGAGGCCAGCAGGGAAAGGAATGTTTTTTTCATGTGCTATGCTGACCCCTTCCTTATAAGCGTTTTGTACGTTTTTTTTGCCTTTTTTTCTGTCCACTGCCATTGGAATAAGGCCGATTCATCATATGCGTCCATGGCATGCGAAACAGAGAATCCTTCACATCTGAAGCTACGTAAGGGCCGAATGGACTCATGTATGCCGCTCCAAATGAACGCAAATTCGTCATGTGCAGCAAAATGGCCAGTAGTCCCAGCAAGATGCCAAAAAAACCGAACGACGCCGCGAGAATCATGAGGAAAAAACGCAAAATCCGTCCGGCGATTGACATACCGTTTTCGGGTATGACGTAGCTCGATATGGCGGTAATCGAGACGATAATGACCATCGCCGCCGAAACGACGCCAGCATTTACTGCTGCCTGTCCGATAACAAGTGTGCCGACGATGGATACCGCCTGGCCTACCGTTCTCGGAATGCGTACGCCCGCCTCCCGCAAAATTTCATACGTAAGCTCCATAAGCACAGCTTCGATGAAAGCGGGGAATGGTACGCCTTCACGCTGCGCGGCGAGATTAATGAGCAGGCTGGTCGGCAGCATTTCCTGATGAAAGGTCGTAATCGCGATATAAAAGGAAGGCGCCAGCATGGCGATAAAAAAAGCTAAATAGCGAATGAGCCGCAGCAGGGTACTGATATCTGCTCGCTGATAATAGTCCTCGGCCGATTGAAAAAAATGAACGAACAAGGAAGGGACAAGCAGCACAAATGGCGTGCCGTCCACAATAATGGCGACCCGGCCTTCCAGAAGTCCGGCGGCGACCGTATCCGGGCGCTCGCTATTGTAGATCGTTGGAAACGGCGTGAGCGTGACATCCTGGATCAGCTCTTCAATATAGCCGCTTTCCAAAATGCTGTCGATGTCAATATCATCAAGCCTGCGCCGCACCTCTTCGAGCACGCCTTTATCAACCAAATGGTTGATGTACATCAGGGCAACGGATGTTTTCGTTATTTGACCGATTTGCCTCGTTTCCATCCACAGCTGGGGATCTTTAATTCTTCTGCGGATAAGTGTCGTATTCTTTCGCAGGTTTTCGGTGAAGCCTTCCATCGGTCCACGGACGACGGATTGGGTCTTCGGCTCGCTAATATTGCGATCCTCCCAGCCAGCGGCGCTAATGCAAATCGCTTTCGTGCTTCCGTCCAGCAGCAAAATAATGGAGCCCGACAGAAGGCGATGGAACAGGAGCGCCATTTCCACCGCATAATCGGTATTTCCGGCAATCAGCACATCCTCCTTCAGATGAATCAGACGGTCATTGGGATCGTCAAAGTTAGGTGTATGCTCATTCGCATAGCCCATAAGAGAGCCCAATACCGATTGATGAAGCATTTGAATATCAATCATGCCTTCTAGATAAATGAGTGCGCTGGGCCACAGATGCAGGCAGGAGAAGCGCTTGATGACAAGATCCGAGCTGCCGCCGATCTCGGTCTGAATATGCCCGATGCACGCATCGAGTGAAGCGGGCAGGCTGACTTTTTCATCTGGACGTGATACGTGCGACTGCATCTTGTTCCCTCCTGCTTGCAAAATGTCCGTAGCTGCTAGTTAGTATGCCAACAGACTGCCATAAATATGATAAATAGCCATAACAAGGTGGGCAGATCGTGTTTAAGGCTGCTGCCACTTGACATCTTATGTCGAACGTGGGATAATTCCTTTGGTATAAGTTGTACCTTTAACTCAGTCCTGTGAGGCTGGCAAGGTAGCGTGAATAGTTGATTAATTAAGCTGGGGACAAGAAGCTCCTCATCTTCCGCAACTCATTAGGTTGGCGGGGATGGATGGAATCCTCAGCGGTTAATCATGGGCTCCTTGCGAATACGCAAGGAGTCTTTTTTATAAAGCGCCTTGATGAGAGTTGGCAGTTCAACCTGCGCTAGGATGGGAGGTAACGTAACGGTGGAAGAAGAGCACTTGGTCATTATGGATGATGCAGCCATTCGCCGGGCACTCACCCGCATCGCCCACGAGATCGTGGAGAAGAACAAAGGCATCGACAACTGCACACTGGTCGGCATTCGGACAAGAGGCGTTTATTTAGCCCGAAGAATCGCAGAGCGCATACAGGAAATTGAAGGCAAGCCTGTTTTAGTGAAGGAACTGGATATTACCCGCTATCGCGATGACGGCAAGGCGCCAGGCAGCCGCACCGAGATGGAAGTCGGCATAATCGGCGAGATGGATGTCGAACTGTCGGTCGTACAGGACCGCAACATTATTTTGTTCGATGATGTGCTGTATACCGGCCGGACGATTCGCGCCGCGATGGATGCGGTCATGGATTGCGGCAGGCCGCAAAGCATTCAGCTTGCTGTGCTGGTTGACCGTGGTCATCGGGAATTGCCGATAAGGCCGGATTTTGTAGGAAAAAATGTGCCATCCTCCAAACAAGAGCAAATCTCCGTTACGTTAACCGAGATTGATTCCTTAGACCAGGTGAAAATTATTCATCAGAGGGGGCAAGCCTAAATGACACTTTTACAGCTCAAACAGCGCAGTTTGCTTGGTTTGAAGGAGCTTGACGCAGAGGAAATTATCGCCATTCTAGATCGCGCCGCTCATTGGGAGCAGCAGGAGACGAAAGTGCAGAATGTGCTGCAGGGCAAGTTCGCAGCTAATATGTTTTTCGAGAACAGCACGCGCACACGCTTCTCCTTCGAGGTAGCGGAGAAGCGGCTTGGAGCGGAAGTGCTGAACTTCTCGGCAGCCGTATCGAGTGTACAGAAGGGTGAGTCGGTATATGATACCGTTCGTACCTTGGAGTCGATGGGCATAGACGTCGGCATTATCCGGCTCAAGCCGATTGGCTTGCTAGCCGAACTGGCTACGAAAATTAAAGTGCCGCTGATTAACGCGGGCGATGGCAACAACGAGCATCCGACGCAGGCGCTGCTTGATTTATATACGATGCGCAAGCAATTTGGCGCAATTAAAGGATTGACCGTCTCGATTATCGGAGACATTTTGCACAGCCGCGTAGCGCGTTCGAACTTATATGCGCTGCAAAAACTGGGCGCTACGGTGAAGTTTTGCGCTCCTGCGAACTTGCAGGCGTCCGACCTTGACGCCCGTTATGTGACGATGGAGGAAGCGCTGAAATCCGATGTCGTGATGATGCTGCGGGTACAGCTGGAGCGTCACGAGAGCGGCATGCTGAGCTCTGCTGAAAGCTACCGCGAGCAGTTTGGGCTCACGGTGGAGCGAGCAGCGACAATGCCGGATCACGCGATTATTATGCACCCGGCGCCGATCAACCGCAATGTTGAAATTGACGATGAGCTTGTCGAGCATGCCAAGTCCCGGATTTTTAAGCAGATGGAGCACGGGGTTCCGGTTAGAATGGCCGTCATAGAACGGGCTTTGAACTAACTTTTAGATGAAATCGGGAGGGTGAACAACTATGTCATTATGGATTATTAACGGCAGCGTATGGGATACGGCTGCCAGCGGCCTAGTGAAGCAGCATATTCGAATTGAGGATGGCAAAATCGCCGAGCTTGCAAGCGGCGATACAGCGCCAGATACAGGTTCAGCAGAAGTGATTGATGCAGAGGGCAAGCTTGTATCAGCAGGCTTCATCGATATGCACGTGCATTTGCGCGATCCTGGCTTTGAATATAAAGAAGACATCGCAACGGGGACGCGTTCAGCAGCGAAAGGCGGTTTTACTACAATCGCCTGCATGCCGAACACTCGCCCGGTGACAGATACACCTGAAACGATCAAATATATTTTGGACAAAAATGCGAAGGAAGGCGTCGTTCGCGTCCTCCCTTATGCCGCTATTTCTAAAAATCAGCTCGGTCGTGAGCTGACGGATTTCGCAGCGCTGAAAGCGGCTGGCACAATTGGCTTCACGGACGATGGCGTAGGTGTACAAAGCGCGCAAATGATGAAGGATGCGATGGCGCTGGCAAAGTCGCTTGACATGCCGGTCATTGCGCACTGCGAGGACAATACGCTCGTTGAGGGGCTGTTCGTATCGGAAGGCAAGTTCTCCCGCGAGAACGGACTGAAGGGCATTCCGAATGAATCGGAAGCGATCCATGTCGGCCGCGACATTTTGCTCGCTGAAGCGACAGGTGTTCATTATCACGTCTGCCACGTCAGCACGGAACAATCGGTAAGGCTGATCCGCCTTGGCAAGCAAATCGGCGTGAACGTAACGGCTGAGGTTTGCCCGCATCATCTGGTGCTGTCGGACGAGGATATTCCAGGCTTTGATGCCAATTGGAAAATGAACCCTCCGCTGCGCACGCCGCGCGATGTGGCTGCGGTTATCGAGGCGCTGGAGGACGGCACGATCGACATGATCGTAACGGATCATGCGCCTCATAGTGCGGAAGAGAAAGCGCGCGGCATGCAGCTTGCACCGTTCGGAATCGTAGGCTTTGAGACAGCGTTCCCGCTGCTGTACACGCAGTTTGTTAAAACCGGCAAATGGACGCTGGGCTTCCTTCTTGACCGTATGACGGCTGATCCGGCGCGGGTGTTCAAGCTGGAGACAGGCCGACTGGCAGCAGGAGCGCCAGCTGATCTGACGATTGTGGACTTGGACAGCGAGCGCGCAGTCGATCCGGCAACCTTTGCCTCGCGCAGCAACAACACGCCTTTCGGCGGCTGGAAGCTGCAAGGATGGCCGGTAGCGACAATTGTCAATGGCGCGGTTGTATGGTCGGAGCAAGCATAAGAACGTTAACTTGGATATGCTAATTGACATATAGGAATACGAAGACCTGAGGAGTGAGACGGATGCAAGCGAGATTATTATTGGAAGATGGAACATTGTTTACAGGACTTTCCTTCGGCGCGGAAGTGCAAACGATGGGTGAGGTTGTTTTTAATACAGGTATTACTGGCTATCAGGAAGTATTGTCGGATCCATCCTATTGTGGACAAATCGTGACGATGACTTATCCACTGATCGGCAACTACGGCATTTCACGCGATGACTTTGAATCGATTCGCCCGTATATCCACGGTTTTGTCGTACGCCGCAATGAGCCGGTGCCGAGCAACTGGCGCGCCCAATATTCACTTGAGCAGCTGCTTAAGGAATATGGCATTCCGGGCATCAGCGAAATCGACACGCGCATGCTGACGCGGATTTTGCGTCACCATGGCACGATGAGAGGTCTGCTTACGACAGGCAACGAGCGTATTGAGGAGCTGCAAGAGCGCCTTGGCTTGTCTACACTAATGACGGATCAAGTAGCACGTACATCGACGAAGCATGTATTCTCCAGCCCAGGCAATGGCGAGCGTATTGTGCTTGTAGACTTTGGTGCAAAAAGCGGCATTTTGCGCGAGCTGACTAAGCGCGGCTGCGATGTCGTAGTTGTGCCTCATGACACGACGGCTGAAGAAATTCGCCGCCTGGCACCAGATGGCATTCAGCTGTCCAACGGCCCTGGGGACCCGAAAGATGTTCCACATGCGGTTAAAATGATTTCCGAGCTGCTCGGCGAGTTCCCGATCTTCGGCATTTGCCTTGGACACCAGCTGTTCGCACTTGCTTGCGGCGCTGACACAACGAAGCTTAAATTCGGCCACCGCGGCGGCAACCATCCGGTGAAGGAATTGGCAACGAACCGCTGCTACATTACTTCCCAGAATCATGGCTACACCGTAATGGAAGATTCGATTGCAAACTCCGGTCTGACCGTAACGCATATCAATAATAATGACCGTACGATTGAAGGGCTGAAGCACAATACGCATCCTGCATTTTCGGTGCAATACCACCCGGAAGCTGCTCCAGGACCGTATGATTCCAGCTATCTGTTTGACGAATTCCTGAGTATGATTCGCACACATAAAGTAAATAACCCGCAAAAGCGTCGCCAAGCCGTACTCGCGGAAACGTTGAAAGTGAAGGGGGAGCTTCAGTATGCCCAAAAATAATAAACTCAAAAAAATTCTCGTGATCGGCTCCGGCCCGATTGTTATCGGCCAAGCCGCTGAATTCGACTATGCCGGCACGCAAGCTTGCCAGGCGCTTATGGAAGAAGGCTACGAGGTTGTATTGATTAACAGCAACCCGGCTACCATTATGACAGACACGAACATGGCTGATAAAGTATATATCGAGCCAATTACGCTTGAATTTGTATCGCAAATCATTCGTCAGGAGCGTCCGGACGGCTTGCTGCCGACGCTTGGCGGCCAAACAGGTCTTAACATGGCGGTAGAACTGGCTCGCGCTGGCGTATTGGAAGCGGAAAATGTACAGCTTCTTGGCACGCAGCTTACAGCTATTGAGAAAGCTGAGGACCGCGATTTGTTCCGCGAGCTGATGCGCGAGCTGGAGCAGCCGGTACCTGATAGTGATATAGTAACGACAGTAGAAGCGGCAGTAGCTTTTGCTAATGAAATCGGCTACCCGATTATCGTTCGCCCTGCCTACACGCTTGGCGGTACAGGCGGTGGTATTTGCGCTAACGAAGAAGAATTGCTGGAGACGGTTGCCTCTGGTATTCGTTACAGCCCAATCGGTCAATGTCTGATTGAAAAATCGATTGCCGGCATGAAGGAAGTGGAATACGAGGTTATGCGTGATGCGAATGACAACTGTATCGTTGTCTGCAACATGGAGAACTTCGACCCGGTTGGCGTACATACTGGCGACAGTATTGTAGTAGCGCCTAGCCAAACGCTGTCGGACCGCGAGTATCAAATGCTTCGTTCCGCTTCACTTAAAATCATTCGCGCTTTGAACATCGAAGGCGGCTGTAACGTGCAGTTCGCGCTTGATCCACAAAGCTTCCAATATTATGTAATCGAAGTAAACCCGCGCGTTAGCCGCTCTTCGGCGCTGGCTTCCAAAGCGACAGGCTACCCGATTGCAAAAATGGCTGCTAAAATCGCTATTGGCTACACGCTTGATGAAATTGTTAACCCAGTAACTGGCCAAACATATGCTTGCTTTGAGCCTACGCTGGATTACATCGTATCGAAAATTCCGCGCTGGCCGTTTGACAAGTTCGTGAATGCGAACCGCAAGCTCGGCACGCAAATGAAAGCGACAGGCGAAGTTATGGCGATTGGCCGTACATTCGAGGAGTCGATTCATAAAGCGGTTCGTTCGCTTGAAATTGGCACGCATCGCATTCATTTGAAGGAAGCGACAGACCTCAGCGATGATGTGCTGCGCACACGCCTTCAAAAGCCGGATGATGAGCGCATGTTCCTGGTAGGCGAAGCTTTCCGCCGCGGTTATGCTTTGCAGGAAATTCAAGATCTGACGAACATTGACTGGTGGTTCCTGGACAAAATCGAAGGCATCGTAGCATTCGAGGATAAAATCCGCCAGGAAGCGACGCTTTCCCGTGAAACGCTGTACCAGGCGAAGCGCAAAGGCTTCTCCGACCGTTCGATCGCTGAGCTTCGCAAAGAAGGCAATCCGAATGGCAGCCACACGAACGAGCATGATATTCGTACGTACCGTAAAGAGCTTGATATCGTACCTGTATACAAAATGGTTGATACTTGCGCCGCCGAGTTTGAAGCGAGCACGCCATACTACTATTCGACATACGAGGTAGAGAACGAAGTAACGCCTTCAACGAAGGAGAAAGTGCTTGTACTTGGCTCTGGCCCGATCCGGATCGGACAAGGCATTGAGTTCGACTATTCGACAGTTCATGCGGTATGGGCGATTCAGAAAGCTGGTTATGAAGCGGTTATTATCAATAACAATCCAGAGACGGTGTCGACCGATTTCAGCACATCGGATCGCCTGTACTTTGAGCCATTATTCCTTGAAGATGTCATGAACGTTATTGAGCAAGAAAAGCCAATCGGCGTAATCGTACAGTTCGGCGGCCAAACGGCGATTAACCTCGCAGCTCCATTGTCCAAAGCTGGCGTGAAAATTCTCGGCTCCAGCCTGGAAAGCATCGATATGGCAGAGGATCGCAAAAAGTTCGAAGCTTTGCTTCGCGGCTTGAACGTTGCCCAGCCGGAAGGCAGCACAGTAACCTCTGTTGGCGAAGCTGTAGCAACTGCACAAAAGCTCGGTTATCCTGTACTCGTTCGTCCTTCGTACGTATTGGGCGGCCGTGCGATGGAAATCGTATATTCGGATGAAGATTTGCTGAGCTACATGGAAGTAGCGGTGAAAATCAATCCGGAGCATCCTGTCCTCATCGACCGTTATATGCTTGGCATGGAAGCGGAAGTTGATGCGATCTGTGATGGCGACACCGTACTCATCCCAGGCATCATGGAGCATATTGAGCGCGCTGGCGTTCACTCCGGCGATTCGATTGCTGTGTATCCGCCGCAATCGTTGTCTGACAGCGTGAAGGAGCAAATCGTCGATATTACGATTAAAGTATCCAAGGCGCTGAACGTAATCGGCTTGGTAAACATTCAGTTCGTTATTCATAACGAAATCGTGTATGTCATTGAAGTAAATCCGCGTTCGTCGCGTACAGTTCCATTCCTGAGCAAAGTAACGAACCTGCAAATGGCAAACCTTGCGACGCAAGCGATTCTTGGCACGAAGCTGGCTGACTTGGGCCATAAAGACGGACTGTGGCCAGAAGATGAGTATGTATCGGTTAAAGTTCCGGTCTTCTCGTTCGCGAAGCTGCGCCGTGTTGACCCTACCTTGACACCGGAGATGAAATCGACGGGTGAAGTTATGGGACGCGATGTGCAATATGCAAAAGCCTTGTACAAAGGATTGCTAGGCGCAGGCATGAAAATCCCGACAACCGGCTCCATTATTGCCACCGTTGCGGATAAAGATAAAGAAGAAGCACTTGAATTGCTTCGTGGCTTCTACAGCATTGGCTACAAAATCATTGCAACTGGCGGTACGGCAGCTATGCTTCAAGAAGCGGGCATGACGGTAACGACAGTGAACAAGCTTAGCGAGGGATCGCCGAACATTCTTGACCTGATCCGTGAAGGCAAAGCACAGTTCGTCTTCAATACGCTGACAAAAGGCAAAACGCCTGAGCGCGACGGCTTCCGCATTCGTCGTGAAGCGGTTGAGAACGGCGTCGTATGTATGACGTCGCTTGATACGGTTCGCGCCTTGCTGCGGATGATGGAGACCATCAACTTCTCCTCGCGTTCGATGCCTGCACTGCTGCACAAATAAGTTTTTAGCAAGCACGGCCAGCGCCGATTGCCTGCGGCCCGCAAATGGCTTTGCTTTTGCGGGTGCGCGTGAATCGGCGGATGGCCTTTTTAATGCGCATATTTTGCAAAAACACGGCAAAGGGGACGGTTATCGATGGGTTTGACACGGGAACGGGAACAGGCAGCCGGAAAAATTATGGTTGCGCTCGATTATGCGGACGCAGCTTCTGCCGAGCGCTTATTGAATGAGCTGGAAGGTATTCCTTGTTATATGAAGGTGGGCATGCAGCTCTTTTATGCTGCGGGGCCTGCTTTCATAGCAGGACTTAAGGAGCGGGGCTACCGTGTATTCCTTGATGTGAAAATGCATGATATTCCGAACACGGTCAAAGGCGGCTCAGGCAGCGTAACCCGGCTCGGCGTCGACATGTTCAATGTCCATGCTGCAGGCGGTAGCGCGATGCTGGAAGCGGCGGTCGAAGGCATGGAAGCTGCGCTTGCTGCGGGACAAGCAAAGCCTAGTATCATTGCAGTGACTCAGCTAACCAGCACCAATCAAACGACGCTCAATGAGCAAATTGGCATTGCTGGGACGGTTGAGCAGGCTGTTCTGCGTTATGCAGAGCTTGCCCGCGCTGCAGGTCTGAATGGCGTAGTGGCATCCCCTGCTGAAGTGCAGGCCATTAAGCAGGCATGCGGCGCTTCCTTCCAGACGGTGACGCCAGGCATTCGCCCGAAAGATGCCGATATAGGCGACCAATCGCGCATTATGACACCAGCAGAAGCGTTAAAGCAAGGAACGGATTATATGGTTATTGGACGGCCGATTACGGCTGCCGCTAATTCAAGAGTAGTATTAGAAGCGATTATTGAGGAGCTGATTTAAGATGAGCCAAGTTAAACTATCGGAATTGCCTAAAACAATTGCTGCCAGCCTGCTCGAAATCGGAGCAGTAGCCCTTAGCCCAAATGAGCCATTTACATGGACTTCAGGTCTCAAGTCGCCGATCTATTGCGACAATCGTCTAACGATGTCTTATCCGGCTATTCGCGAGCTCGTTGCTGATGGCTTCGCTGCTGTCATTCGCGAGCGTTATCCAGATGTGGAGGTCATCGCGGGCACCTCGACAGCCGGTATTCCCCACGCGGCTTGGGTGGCGCATAAGCTTGGACTGCCGATGGCTTATATTCGCGATAAAGCGAAGGGGCATGGCAAGCAGAACCAAATTGAAGGCCGCATAGAGCCTGGGCAAAAGGTTGTCGTCATTGAAGATTTGATTTCAACAGGAGGCAGCTCGCTTAAAGCAGGGCTTGCCGTTCGCGAGGCAGGTGCCGAGGTACTGGCGGTACTCGCGATTTTCACCTACCAGTTCGAGCAGGCGACTTCGGCATTTGCCGAGGCGAATATGCCGCTTGAAACGTTGTCCAATTACTCTGAGCTTATTGAAGCAGCCGTAGAGCTTGGCAAGGTGCAAAGCGATGATATGCTGAAGCTGAAAGCATGGCGCGAAGATCCGCAAGCGTTTGGCAAATAAAGTGAGTTGCGCTCCAGTCTTTCCGATCCGGAAGGGCTGGAGTTTTTTTGAAATATAAGCATTTATAAGGATTACACTTATCATGGGCTTATTTCGACGCGAAACGATAGCTCAGCCGCCAGAGGATGGCTTCGGCCGTTCGCGCTTGTCATTATTTAAGCTTTAGTAAAAATTTTGAATTCGTCGGATTTTGTTGTAACTTTTTGCTGTAATCGTTCGTCTAACACGTTAAGATGAGAATTATGAAGGTTTTTTAATTGAGCAGCCTGATTGTCATCCTAGGGCGCTCTGCTTAAGAGGAGGTATAGAAATCAGCTATGATGTTTAGCAAGAAAAAAAAGGATGAGCAACCGTCGCAAGAGCCCGATTTAGTGAAGGAAGAAAAGCAGGGTCTGAAGCCAGAGAAAGAAGTACATAATGAAAAACTGCTTTCCGTTGTGAATGTTGAACGGGTATTTCAGGCTGGCGGCGCGCCGCTGCGTGTGCTCAAAGGCATTAATATGGAGCTCCGGCAAAATCAGCTCGTTATGCTTCGCGGTCGTTCCGGCTCGGGGAAGACGACGCTGTTGAACTGTTTGGGCGGACTGGATACACCAACTGAAGGTGAAATTTGGTTTAACGGCAGGCCCTTTCATAAGCTGAGCGATGATAAGCGTACCCTTGTCAGGCGCAAGGAAATGGGCTTTATTTTTCAGGCGTTCGCTTTGATGCCGCTGCTGTCTGCGAAGGAAAATGTCGAGCTATCGCTAAGGATGGCTGGCGTTCCGCGTGGAACGTGGAAGGAGCGGGTGGATCACTGCTTGGAACTGGTTGGCCTGGAGAAAAGGATGAACCATCGTCCCTTTGAGCTGTCGGGCGGCGAGCAGCAGCGCGTAGCTATAGCGAAGGCGATTGCGCACAAGCCAATGTTGCTGCTGGCGGATGAGCCGACAGCAGAGCTGGATTCAAACATGGCGGCTCAAATTATGAGTGTTTTTAAAACGATTATTCGCACGGAACAAGTTACGATTTGTATGACGACACATGATCCTACTATTATGGAGGTTGCCGACCATGTCTATGAAATGGTTGACGGGAAGTTTATTTAAACGTCCCGCAATAATAAGTCTTGCTGCAATCATGTTAATAACTAGCGGCTGCTCCTTGCTGCCTGCTGAAGAAGAAGAGGAAGTATTGCCTTCCATTGCACCGCCCCAAATTTCCAAGAAGCCAGAGTATGAGGTAACAACAGATACGTTGGAGACGAAGGTTAACGTAATCGGCAAGCTGATTTCATCCCGCGAGGAGCCTATCTTTTTCACCCTTGACGGTAAAAACCTGAAAGAGCTGAACATTAAGGTCGGCGATAAAGTGTCCGCGGGTCAAGTGATTGGCCAGCTTGATGTCGATGAACTAACCAAGAAGCTGCGCATGGATAAGCTGGCTTTCCGCAAGGAAGAGACGGCGATGAAGGAAGCGCTGAGAACGCGCGATGAGATGGACCCGGTAGAATTTGAAGAAAGATCGATTTTATTTGAAGAGAAGAAGCAGGCACTGGTCGATCAGGAGGCTGACATTGCGAAGGCTACGCTGACAGCGCCGATTAGTGGAACGGTTGTTTCACTCAATGTCGAGAAGGGTGCAGCGATTAAAGCGTACAGCACAATTGCGGTTATAGCCGATACGACGACGCTTATTCCGGCAGCGAAGCTGACCAAGGATGAAATAGCCAAAATCGTCGTAGGCATGCCGATTGTAGCGGAAATCAGCAATAGCGGCAAATTCAAAGGCACGGTGAAAATGATGCCGATGACCAATACGGATTCCTCTAGTGGTGGCAATAACGGAGGCAACGGTGGCACAGGCACCGGAAATAATACGGATAAAGAGCGGCCGGAAGATTTTATGCAGGTGGAAATTAAAAATTTGCCCAAAAACTTGACTCGCGGTACCCCGCTTTCAATTAGCATTATTACGAAGCGCAAGGAAAATGTCATTGTAATCCCGCCATCTACACTGCGTTCGATTGGATCGCGTACCTACGTGCAGGTTATTGATGCAGACGGCAAACGTGAAGTGGACGTTGAGGTTGGACAGCAAACGGCGACACAAATTGAGATTTTGAAAGGCTTGGAGCCGGGACAGAAAGTTGTAGGTCGATAGCCGATGGGAATACCTCTACTGCGATTTTTGTTCCGCAAAATGTGGAACACCCGTTGGCTGACGTTAAGCGCCTTGGCGGGTCTGACGATTGCGGTTGCTTTTGCAACCAGCATCCCGATGTATGCGGATGGGGCACTCAAGCGCGTAGTCGCGGCTTCGCTCAAAGAAAAGAGCACCGGCTTGCCGGCAGGCTCGCTGCTGATGCGGTATCAGTCGCCAGGCGGCCAGACAACCGATCTTTCAGCTTTGACTGAAGTTGACCGATATATTAAAGAGGATGTACCGAATGAAATCGGGTTTGCCTATCAGAACTTTGTTCGCAGCTTGTCGCTTCGCGGCGCCGATGTCGTGCCGGAAGATCCGACCAAGGTGGATGCGAGCCGTACCCGTCAGATGACACTGATGTCCATGACGGAGCTGGAAGGCAAAACCGAAATAATGCAAGGACGCTGGTTTACCGACAAGGTAGATAAAGACGGCGTGATGGAAGCGGTCATGCTTGAAGAAGCGATGTACCGCAATGATATTCATATTGGGGATGTATTCGAATACCCGATCTACAGCGGGCTGAATTTGACGCTGCGCGTCAAAATCGTCGGAGCTGTCAAGCCGCTGAATGACACCGATCCATACTGGTATCAAGGGCTTGAAGGACTGATGAATACGCTCCAAATTCACGAGAACGTATTTTTGAAGACGCTGCTGGAGCAGCAAAAGATTCCGCTTAACAATGCAAGCTGGTATTATGCTTTCGATTTGTCGCAAGTGCAGACGAGTCAGCTTTCGCCGCTGGGTAGAACGCTGGATCGCTTGAATATTGAGCTGTATCAGCGCTTGACCGACACGAAGGTGGAAATTTCATTTGCTGATACGCTCATTGAGTTCAAGCGGCAGAGCTTGCAGCTTCAGACGCTGCTGTTCACGCTGGCAGCTCCGATGCTTGCGATGGTGTTTTATTTTATCGCGATGAATGCCCGGCAGTCTCTCGACAAGCAGCGTAGCGACATCGCGGTACTTCGCAGCCGCGGCGCAGGCACGAGGCAAATCATTTGGATTTATTTGCTCGAGGGCTTGCTGCTTGGGGCAATCGCACTGGTCATCGGCCCGTTCCTCGGCTGGTTTATGGCGAAAAGCATCGGCTCGGCCAACGGCTTCCTGTCCTTCGTCAATCGGACGTCGATCCCGGTCGGCTTTTCGACTGAGGCGATGATTGCCGGCGTAGCTGCCGTCGTGCTGGCACTGCTCTCGACGATTATTCCGGCGATTATTTATGCCAGATCATCGATTGTAAGCTACAAGAGGGATTTGGCGCGTTCGGACCGCAGTCCGTTTTGGCAGCGCTGGTTCATTGATGTTTTGCTGCTTGGCGCAGCCGGATATGGCTGGTATATGTTCAATCAGCGCCAAATGCTGACCTTCCAGACGGGACTTACGACGGATCAGCTTAATGTGCAGCCGTTTCTATTTTTCGTACCAGCTTTATCGATTTTTGCAATGGGGCTGTTTTTCCTGCGGTTGTTCCCGTGGCTGCTGAAGGTGTTTAACTGGCTGGGCCGGAAGTTTTTGCCCGTTCCGCTTTATTTAACACTTACCCAGCTGTCGCGTTCTTCCAAAGGTTATTACCCTTTGATGATTTTGCTCGTACTGACACTCGGGCTCGGTGTATATAACGCATCTGCTGCCCGTACGATTGATTTGAACTCGACGGAGCGTACGCTGTATAAATTCGGCACGGACGTCGTCATTAAAACGAATTGGGACGGAACGCCAGAGGTCAAATATACCGGAGGCAGCAATGGAAACGGCGGCGGCAATGGCGGCAGCGGTGGAAATGGCTCCGGCGGCAACGGAGGCGGTTCGTCAGGCGGCTCTGGTGGTGGAACGGGCGGCGGCTCCGGCGGCGGTGGGGGCGGAGCGCAACAGCCTGTGCCAACGCGCATTTTGTACAGTGAACCGCCTTTTGAGCTGTTCCGCAAAATGGAGGGCGTTGAAGCTGCTGCACGCGTGCTGCAAACGAAAGGAAACATCGTCGTTTCAGGACGCTCTATTGGTCAGGGGACGGTAATGGGGATTGACAATGTCGATTTCTCCAAAGTAGCTTGGTTCCGCAGTGACCTGTTTCCAACACATCCGTTTACGTATTTGAACTATTTGGGCATGTATGAGCATGCGGCGCTTATTCCAACCGGAGTTGCGGAGAAGTACCAGCTTAAGCCGGGAGATACGATGTCGGTTGGCTTTACCGAAGGCAAGCTGGATTTTGTAGTCGTTGGCATCCTGCCGTATTGGCCGACGCAATATCCGGATCAATCGCCGTTCGTCATTACGAATCTGGATTACATTTATGATCAACTTCCGATTATGCCTTATGAGGTATGGCTCAAAATGAAGGATGGTGCGAAAGTTGCGCCGATCTTGGAAGAGCTGCAAAAACAGGGCATTGAAGTCGCTACCGTCAAGGACGTGCGCAATGAACTGATAATCCAGTCCAAGCTTCCGACCCGAGGCGGCGTATTCGGAATTCTCAGTCTCGGCTTCCTGGTATCGGTCATCGTCACTTTGACCGGGTACGTGCTGTATTGGTTCTTTAATCTTTCAGGGCGGGTCGTGCAATTCGGTGTTTTGCGGGCGATGGGTCTGTCACGCAGGCAGCTTACGGGCATGCTCATGCTGGAGCAGCTGTTTACAGCGGGACTTTCCATCGGGCTAGGCGTCATGATTGGCAAGCTGACGAGTCTATTGTTCCTGCCATTTCTGCAGACAGCCGAAAATGCGACAGAAACGGTACCGCCGTTCCGCGTCGTCTTCGAAGCGAAGGACACGAACCAGCTGTTTATCGTCGTCGCTTTCATGATGATTACTGGAGCACTGCTGCTCTTCCTGCATATTCGCAGGCTTCGGGTACATCAGGCGGTTAAAATGGGAGAGGAGCGCTAACAGCTATGATCGATTGCGAAGGCTTAGTCAAAATTTACAAAACGGATGATCTCGAGGTTGTTGCGCTGCAAGGTCTTAACCTTAAAGTAAACCCGGGCGAGCTGATGGCGATTATCGGGAACAGCGGAAGCGGGAAGTCGACGCTGCTCAATATTTTGGGCGGCCTCGACCATCCGTCTGCTGGCCAAGTCAGAGTCGGGCCGTGGGATTTGCTGAAAATCACCCCGGACGATCTCGTGAAATACAAGCGGGAAACGGTCGGTTTTATATGGCAAAATAATGCCCGCAACCTGCTGCCGTATTTAACGGCGCTGGAAAATGTCGAAATGCCAATGATGCTTTCGGGCAAGGTCGACCGCGCCTATGCCAAACAGCTGCTGGAATGGGTAGGGCTCAAAGAGCGAATGAACAATAAGCTCCATCAATTATCCGGCGGGGAGCAGCAGCGGGTCGCGATCGCCATTTCCTTGTGCAATCGTCCGCAGCTGCTGCTGGCGGATGAGCCGACGGGATCGGTCGATACGGCAACGTCGGATCTGATTATGAATATTTTTCGCAAGCTGAACCGTGAAATTGGCATTACGATTGTCATTGTTACTCATGATCTTTCACTCGCGGGCAAAGTGGACCGTGTTGTTGCAATCCGCGACGGCTTGACTAGTACCGAGTTCATTAAGCGCAATCCCAATATGAATACGGTTGGGGGTGAGGAAGAGTATTCAGGCAAAGGGCTTCAGGCTGTGCATGAGGCTTATGTCGTCGTAGACCGGGTGGGAAGACTTCAAGTGCCGAAGGAATATTTAACTGCATTAGGCATAACAGATAAAGCGACAATGGAGTTTAATGGTGAGCGAATCGTCATTTCGCCGCCTAAATCATTAGGGGGGTAATATAGGATGGAGAAACGGTTGTCTAATAGAAAAATGATTAAAAAGTGGGTTGTTGTCCCTGCGACACTGATGGTGGCGACATCGATTTTGGCGGCTTGCAGCGGCGGTGCGCAAAGTACAGCAGAGAAGCATGTACTTCGTATTGGTGTATTGTATGGCGGAGCAGATAATGAGCCTTATTTCCGTTCCCAATATACCGATACGTATGAAATGATGCATCCAGAGGTGGATTTTGAAATCGTAAACGCAATTGACTACTCGGATATGCGCTACCAAACTCCTGATGAGAATGGTAATATCGATCAACCAGATCCGTATGCGAAAATGAAAGAGATGCTGACTGGCGATAATCCCGTCGATGTCGTGGTATTGGATTACAGCATGCTGCGCCGCCTCGTGCAGGATAATCTGCTGAAGCAGCTTGATCCATTGATCAGCCAAAGCAAATTCGACTTGACTGATTATGTGCCGACTGTCATTGATGGCATTAAATCTGCAGGTGACAACAACATATATGCGCTGACGCCAACGTTCAGTTCATCGGCTCTTTTTTACAATAAAAAGCTATTTGAAGAATCTGGCGTAGAGCCTCCTACTGATAATATGACCTGGAAGGACGTAATGGACAAAGCTCGTCTTGTGAGCAAGGGAGAGGGCGCTGACCGTAAATATGGCATGACCTTCAGCCGTTGGAGCGGCGGTGATCCCAACTCCGATATCCAAACCTACAGCTCGGCCCTTCAACTGAAAATGTGGGATGATAAGGGCGAGAAAATGCTGGTCAACACGCCGCAATGGGAAAATGTATGGACGACGGTATCCGGCTTGTACAGAGACGATGTTGTGCCGGATCAAGAGGATATTAATAAAATCAATGAAGCGGCAAATAAGGAATCTGCCGACGGCAACTACGTTTATAACCCAATGCAAGGCGATTTGTTTGCTAGTGGCAAAGTTGCAATGACGATTTCGGATTACAATTATGTGAATGAGCTGGGCAACATGATGAACAATGCATCTAAAATTAAAGATTTTGAGTCCTTTGATTGGGATGTTGTGAGCTATCCGACGCATGAGGAAGCTCCAGGCATCGGCGGCGCCATTTACTTCAGCCAGTTGATGGGAATTAACAACAACGCTCAAAACTCCGAGGATGCTTGGAAATTTATTCAATTTACCAACAGCAAGGAATGGGCGGAAATGAAATCCCGCAGCACGTATGAGCTTGTGGCGCGCAAGGAGTTCCTGAAGCCTAAAAACGGCATGAATTACAATATTAATGCCTTTACTTCACTTAAACCGATTCCGCCGCAAAGCGTCGATACAGAGAAGCTGTACCGCGAAAAGCAAGGTATTTGGGATGCACAATATGCCTCTAATGATTTGTTCCAGAAAGTCGTTAAAGGCGATATAACGGTGAAGGAAGCATTAGCCGAGTGGGAAACGAAAGGTAATGCTATATTGGAGAAGATTAAAAAACAGCCGGCCAAAACGGATTCGTCGAAGCCAGCTGCGGGCGGCACGGATGATGCCAGCACTATGCCTGTAGAGGAAGAAGTTGAAGTAGTACCAGCAGGATAAAAAAGAACGTCCCGTAAGAAGCCCGAAATGGCTTTGTACGGGGCGTTTGTTTTTAAAGGTGTAAATTGTCGATGGATTACTGTATTTAGCCTTTTTTGGGTATTCTAATGAGTGAGGAGGGATACCAATGAGGTGGATCTATTGGGTTCGATTATATGAGACAAAATTTCAGGCTGGCTGCCTTGTGCGGAGAATGGAAAATGACTGGTGGATCTATGGCTACGAGTGTCCGCAGGAGGTCGAGGTTTTTCGCTCTAAACGGGGACGATACGGCGTGAGATATTTGATTTAATTCAAAAGATTAAAAAAATGAAGAAAAGTGCTTGACTTCACTATCTCATATATTGTATATTAATTCATGTCGCCATTTCAAATTGATGCGTTGTACGAATGGAATATATAGCCGCTTTCTATTAAATCGTCTTACTAGACGTTTTATGAGGGCCCTTAGCTCAGTTGGTTAGAGCGGTCGGCTCATAACCGATTGGTCGGGGGTTCGAGTCCCTCAGGGCCCACCATTGTACTCCTCAATCTATTATGCCGGGGTGGCGGAATTGGCAGACGCACAGGACTTAAAATCCTGCGGTAGGTGACTACCGTACCGGTTCGATCCCGGTCCTCGGCATACAGAAAACACCTTGAGAAATCAAGGTGTTTGTTATGTAAGTACTTGTATTAAAATTAAGAGTCCTGTGTGTTTTAACTAAGTACACAGGATTAATTAAAAGCTGATAATACCTCCTTTGCAGTATCTGACTAAATCAGATGCGGTCGAAGGAGGTTTTTTCGTTGGCAATGCGATTGAATAAGTTGAAAAAAGCGGCACCCGCGACTATGGATGAAGCTTTCACACAGTTTATTAATTGGAAGAAAGCGAACAATCTGAGTGAGCAAACTATTCTTGATTATACAACGCACTACAACCTATTAATTAAACGGTTCCCTAGTGCAATAGAATCTTATGAAGAACTCGAAAAGTCTGTATATGAACATTTGGGGCAAGAAAATATTAAACCAGCAACGTATAACAATCGTTTGGTTTATTTACGTACCTTTTTCAAATGGTGTGTAGAACATGAGGTACTATCTGACAACCCTTTGAATGGATTTAAGAAGCGTAAAGATGAAGGTAGAATAGTCCATATTGATGAGAAAGTATTGATAGATTTACTCCAATTGCCTGATCAAAAAACTTATGCAGGATTGCGTGATTACGTTCTACTACTGATCTTCTTAGATACTGGAATACGTCCAAAAGAAGCTTTTAGTTTGTGTGAGTCTGATTACAATAGTCGTGCTTGCGAACTTACAGTGGATTCAGAGAAGGCAAAAACAAGAATGACAAGAACGCTTCATATATTACCGCAAACAGCAAAAGCAATTGATGAGCTGCTGTCTATAAGACCTGATGAGTGGAAAAATAAATCACCACTCTTCTGCACAAATGAAGGTAAACCATTAAATAGGCATACTTGGGGTGACAGGATTGAAATGTATTGTAAGAAGCTTGGGACTCGATTTCATCCGTATGCTCTTCGCCATGCATTTTCAATAATGTTTCTGCGTGGTAAAGGAAATGCGTTTGCTCTCCAAATGATGCTGGGACATGTAGATATGACTATGACAAAACGATATGTAAGGCTAACTAACAGTGACATTAAAGAGCAGCATTCAACAGCTTCCCCAATTAATAGAATCCTTCCTCAAAAGAAACGCTTAAGGAAAATTGATGGGAAGTGAGGGTGAAGTTATGAATCACTTTGTTAGAATAGTTGTTGATGATGAGGCTATTTCAAATGTGCACTTAAAACTTGCAAGAAGGTATTGCTTATTAACGTCCTATGGAGTTGGTTGCGTATCATGAGTGAGGGGTTCCAGGAATATGAGCAATTGGTTCATGATGAAGATAAATTGGCTTTGAGATTAGAGACATATCAAGAAGCAATTTCAGAATTGTTAATGCTGATTCATAAACGAGCTAGCAATGGACTAGATATTCAGACTATAGAAGAAATCATTATGAATATCCACTCAGTAGAACTCGTCATTCACACTCAATTATTAAAAGTTAAGTTTGAAAAGAGTATCTTATCAAATGAAATCAGTAAAAGATAAAAAGCAAAAGATGCAGTGGTTTATGCTGTGAATTTTATAAGCGTATTGTTTTAATAATTGCAAAGCTTATAAAAAATTCGAATAGATAGTAAAAATAGACTTGGAGCATTACGTTTCTAAAATTGGATGGGAAAGGTTAATCAGTAATGATGTTAAGAAGCGTTCAAACATGGTTGGGAGCTTTTCTGCCAGTCTGAACGTATAAATATTATCTGATTAACAGAACTGCTTAAAATAGTGTTGGAGGGCTTTAATGAAAAGTTTCTGGTACTAATGAAATATGAAGATTTATTGGAGCCTTACTGCTATTTGCGGTAAGGCTCTTTCTTTAGAGTTGGGATGGATTTAACGTTTCATGTTGCTAGTTCAAAATAACTTACACTGTAAGTCTAAGGCAATTGATTTGCGAAGCTTCCAAGGCGTAGCCGCCAGATTGGAGAGCTTCGCTCGACAAGAGATATTAAAAGAATATTAAAAGATATTAAAAGAATATTATATCCCAATTTGGGGGCAAAATATCACGCTGCAAGAGGGGGCTGGAGACGAAAAACGGGCAAAATATCATCGGAGCCTCACTCGAAAAATCCCCTCAAACCCTTGCTGCATATAGCTTAGTCTAATATTGGCTGTTATATCCCAAAATGGGGGCAAAATATCACGCGAGAGACCATACCCTAATCCCAAAAAACGGGCAAAATATCAAGGGGACAAGAAGACTATATAAACAGACGAACTCCTACTGAGTTCAAGCGATTTATGGTATTTTGTTTTACAAAAATAATTTTCCAAATTTTAACTAATGATCTTACTCTGTAACCTGCACTACTCAATTCTACTCCAATACCATCTGAGAACGCGTCACATATGGTTGTACGCTTGCATAGACGTTTGGACAGGGAAATGTTGGTCAGCCAGTTTGAGAGGCGTGAAGTGATACTGGAATGGCTTATCGTGGTCTATTATTTTAATTATTAAAGCCTCAGAATCCTGACCTTCCCTTGTTCAAGTGATGGAAGTAGCCCTACCATTGGTCGTGGTATTAGGGGCTAATTTTTCTTTCTGATAATTAAGAACAGTTGTTCTCTGTTGGGTGATGAATTTACGTTGTATGATAATCGCAAGTTGATGATATAACTTGTGAGCATGAAATCATATGGAGGATGAAAAATGCAAATTACCATAGCAGATGATTGCCAAATGTACATATACTTCAAGGACAAATCAAAGCACCAACATGAAGGCTCGTTACCCGATGTTAAATGTAACTTACTGTATGACTCTTTGGGTAATTTAATCGGAATGAGAATTTTGAGTCGACGTTCTGATAATGGTCAGGATATTTTGTTACCAGAAGTAGGAGAAGTCGAGTTTCCGTTGCACAATGCTAAAGTTACGCAAAGCGACAGTGAAATTCTGATCTTATTTGATGCCGAATCTCAGATTCATAAAGAAGTGTCAATTGAATGCATACTTGACCTGAGCGCCGCTGGTATTACAGGTATAGAACCGATGCCATACACCAATATAGGCGGAAAAGAAATTATAAAGCCATTTATCATAAGGGATACTCAGTGATGAATCTTACAAATCATAGTGAAACAAGCAAAAACTATACTGACCTATACGGTGAAGGATACACATCAAAAATACTGGAATTAGAGAGGGCGATTAACTCTAAGATTAATGAACCACTGCATTTTAAGGTATTTGGCTTTGAGGCTGGCTTGGGTAAGAGCAGAGAGACAAATAGAATTATTAATGAAAGCTTGGATGACTGGAACAATTCGAACAAGTTTCTAATTGTAAAGCCATTTAGGAAAGATGTAATTGATACAGTTAAATACTTCAAGCATTGGAACATGGGTATGAATCCTAATGTTTTAGGGATAACTTCTGAAAATTCTCGAAAGTGGGAAGAGAATTGTGAACGTCTACGGCATATTAGAGTAATCATTGTTACCCATCAACGATATAAAAATTTGTGCTTAAATGACGAACTGCGAGATGCCTATTCAAAGGATAGGAATGTGTTAATTATTGACGAAAAAATCAATTTCCCTATCTTCACGTTCTCGAAAACTGTATACGATGAAGTTAGGAGTATTCTTGGTATATCTATTCAAGGTGATCTTGATAAAGTATGTGATAAGTTATTACGTGAAATACAAAAACATTCTAGGGAAAAGCATCAAACAAGATGCATCCGCTGTGAAATGAAAATAAATCCACGAACACTTGAAAACTTCATGAGATTAATGGAAGTTAATATCAAGACTATACCTAACCTGAGTCATCGAAGTATTGTCGAGAATTTCATTGAAGGACTGGTACTTTGGTACAGCAATAAGTGTATTTACAATAGTGGGAATATTTCTACCAGTAATCCAATGCACAGTCTGTGGGGACTTGAGAATAATATTATTCTCGATGCTGGAGCAGTAATAGATGGCGTATACAAAGTTGCCAATAATAGATTCACTCTATTAGGACAAAACAGAATAGTTGACCATAGCAAGAGTTTATTTCACATTGTTGATTTCAATAGTAGCAAGGAGAAAATTAAACAAAATAAAAATGAATACTTTCCAGAAATCAGCGAGAGAATTAAACAGCATCATGAGATAAATGACAAGACTTTAATAATTTGTCATAAGGAAAGTGCAACTACTGTACAATTCGAGTTGTTAAAGCTTGGTGTAACATCTATTGGTGTTGGCGATAATTATACAAATGAAGAGTACGCAATAAACTGGTTCAATAACTTAGTTGGAAAAAACCAATATTCTGACTTCACCAAGTGCTGGATTATAGGAACTCCTAATCTTTCATATGAAAAATATCCAATTCAATATATGCAATATGCTGAGAATGGTATTGGGAAGAGATCGTTAGACATTATTAAAGGAAGATTCGTAAATTCTGAACTTTACCTTGTTCAAGTGGGTTTTATTGCCGCAGAGTTATATCAAAGCATAAAGCGCATACAACGAAATTCCAAACCTCAAGGAGAGTTTTTTCTTGTAAATAGCGACTCTGCAATCATATCCGCTGTAATTGGTCAAATAAAGGGAATAGGTAAAGGGCAAGCAATAAAGCTTGATTTTACGAGCAACGGAAATACGACAAAAGAAGCAGATAACGTAGATAAATTTGTTGAATATATTACTGCTAAAGAAAAGGGGAGATATGAGAAGAAGCAAATAATGTCTGACTTAAAAGTATCTAATTTTTCTCGAATAGCAAAGGACGAAAGAGTCATAGATTTAATCCAGACCAGCAAAATAAGAATACACAATAAACATGTTGAAGTCCTATAAGCACATTTCACCTTCTTCGCATGTCATCACCCTATCTTATTATATAGAGAGCGTGATGACTATAATAATTGTTGTTGGAATTTACATTTGTTTATTGGACTGAGAAACGGAAAAGTTAGGGTATAGTTTGGATAAAGTCTGTGATATGCGAAAGTAGTGGGGGTGCTGAAACCAACTATTTGAGATTTTTGTTCACTGCGTTCCAAAAACTCAAATACCTGTCGCACCACCCCCGAGTGCGTAAGCGCACTCTCCCCCTCACGACATTTTTGAAATTTGAATTAGACTGTCCTGCTTCACGCCGTCTGTTATCTTAGCGATAGTTTATTTCAACAAAAACGCCAGTTTTCATAAAGCTTTCTGTCGTAAAAACGATGAATTTAAAAATTGAAAAATTCATTTACACAATGGAACAACTCAGTACATCGTAAACCATGATCTACTCAGAAGTTTAGAATAAAATTGTAAGGAAAATTCTTGTTTTACAAGTGTTATAACCCAAATAGGCGATTGAATGTTCTCTATTTGCTGTTGAACGGCTATTATATTATCAAAATACATATAGTAGTTATTGGAGTGAAGAATGCTCGAGAGGGTGACCGAGCATGAAGAAGAAAGATGAAATGAAACAAATTATGGAACGGTTTGATAGTCTGGATGGAATGTTTGTACGACTCATTAATATTGTTTGAGCAACAAATCAAAAGATTGATAAACTCAATTTAAGAATGGAAAGCCTAATAACCACAAGGAAGCAACTTGACCTATATGAAATTTCGATAATGAAACAGCAATGCAGAAGTCCCGAGTTTTTAGGGGGCTTCTTTTTTATTTTAAATGGCATAGAATTATAGCGTGGAACTATAATTCTACGCTATAATAAGGATAATAAATTCGATAATGGTTACCGAAATGAGTGATTAACAAGCAGGAAATATTGCGTAGAATTATTTTTCATCAATTTATGAGGTGAACAGTATATGATAAAACAATATCTTAATGAAGCTCTTCGAGGTAAATCACAAACTACCATTAAAACTTATGGACATGCAATACTACAGTTTGAACAATGGTTGATCGGTGCAGGAACGGATTTGAATAATTATGCAAGGTCTGATGTTCAACAATATATAGACTACTTGACTGCAAAAAAGAAGTCAGCAGCTACAATAAACAAACTGTGGAATTCTATTAAGTCATTCTCAAAATGGTCAAATAAGTATGATGCGATTGAAGATATTTCAGTAATCAAAATGATGGATATTAAAAAACAAGCTCCTAAAGCTATGGATAAGCTCGAGCGTAATAAATTGATTAGGAATATTGACCGTGCTGAAAATAAAAGGGACTTTGCTATTATCATGACTTTGCTGAATACCGGAGTTAGAGTATCTGAATTGGTTTCACTTGATCGAGTAGACGTTGAAATAAGCGAGCGTAAAGGTGAGTTACAGGTGCTTGGAAAAGGGAATAAGGAACGTAAGCTGCCGTTAAATGCAGAGGTAAGGAGAGCAATTACAAAATATCTTGAAGAGCGATCTGACAGCCATGCAGCTTTATTTTTAAGTAATAGGCAAGATCGTATAAGTGTCAGAAGCGTTCAATACTTAATGGAGAAACATGGTCATAACGTGCATCAAACTCGTCATAGTTTCATTACTGATCTTGTACGATCTGGAGAAGATTTAAGTACGATACAGAGTTTAAGTGGGCATACAAGTGCTGATATGGTTTTGAGATATTCTATGCCTAGCGAAAAAGAAAGACAAAGGGCGGTAGACAATTTATATAAAAACTGAGCGACTGAAAAACAGTTGATTATTTAAAGGATGAAGTAGCCGAGAGGAGAAGAGTGAATGAAACATTTTAAAGTAGGTAATGAAATTGATTGGCTTGAAGCATTGGAGTTGAGTTATCTTGAGGATTTGAAAGTATTATTTGATGAATCACAGAGTAGATTGCGAAGCAAGATGGTTTCTTTTCAAGAAAGAGTAGATCGAGTCGATGAAAAAGATAAAGAAGATTACATTGATTTTCATTATGACACTTTAGTTCAGATTAGAGACGACTTACCTAGAATAACAAATAACTCTATGCTAACTAATTTGTATGCGTTTTTTGAAGTGCATTTAAATAATTTTTATGATAAGGTCAGAATCGAATCCGCCAGTGATGTTCAGACAAAGCATTTAACGAACAAGCTTAATTTTTTGAATGAGAAATTTGCCGTCGAAGCCGTTAAAACTAAAGAAATTATTCAACTTGATTTTATAAGGGAAATTCGTAATAGGATAATGCACAGCAATGGGAAGGTAGAAAAAAAGCAATTTCCAGAACTAGTGCTTAAAATAGAGCATTGCCCCCATACCAGTTTATCTAGTTTGAATGAAATAATATTGAGTAATGATTTTATCAATGAAACATTTAAAGTGGTTGAAGATGTACTGAGGAATATTAATACCGGATATAAGGGTATGCAGTAACAAGATTATCTGTTGGAAATAGAAAATTAGTTGTGAAAGTATGTAGAGTAGGAGATCAAGTTTATGGCGGAGTTAATGCTCATCTAATTCATATTAGGTTACACTTTTGAGCATAGGGGTACGGGGTATGTTTAGATCACTATGGTATTTGAGACACTTGGAATTGCCACGTACTGTTCCACTACGACAGGCTCATCAAATAGTAAAATCGTGTTATACTATAGGTAATTTATGTAATAAGGATGATGCGATATGTCGGAAGAATATTTTATTAAGGATAGCAATTCTCACCTTGCTACTATTGTAAGACTATTTGCACTAGAAGGTGCAACTAAAGAAGTTGCTGTTCTAGCAAATGCAGTGTCATCAGCTCAACAAACTGACTATGACAATTGGAACAGTGGTACATATTTATACACATTGTATTTGAAAGTTAATATTCCTCTGTATGCACAAATAGAAAATGAAATTGAAACAATTCAACAGAACATTTTAAATAAACTTAATAAATCTATTGCTGAGGAAGGACACTTTTATAGAAATGTTGAGATTTCACCGAAGCTTTCAGAAGACCCTGAATGGAGAGGAAAAGCAAAAAGTTGGTTAGCTGGTTCACATATTAACAATCAAGGTAGAGTCAGATCAGACAATATTGCAAATAGAACGTCCGATGGTTTGTTATTTAGATCGTTGCCAGAGATATATTTTTACAAGGCATTAAAGTCGTTAGGTGTTTCCTTCGCTCCTCTTCCAGTGTTCATTAGAGGTGGGCAGACATATAATCGAATTGAACCAGATTTTTTTATCGTCAAAGATGGAGTCATGCTTATTGTTGAAGTCGATGGAGATACAGTTCATAATGAAACTCCAGCAGAAGCACACGATAGAACCACTATGCTGCTACATGAGGGAGTAAAAATTGAGCGAATAAAATCAAGTGAATGCGATACTTACGAAAAGGCACTGGAAAGCGCGAAAAAGATTGTATCGATTATTGAGAGGCATAAGGAGTCTCGATAAATAAACAAATTTTTTATTGCATTTTGCAGTATATTTGATATAAACTTAATAAGTTAGTATACGGCGAACAAAACCCTTGGATTATGTTTAATTTCAAGGAGGACTAACAATGAATACAAAGATTGATATTGCATTTTTTATTTTGTTATTGCTAATTATTTTTAAGTTGATAAGGAAAGAAGTTCCTATTTGTTTGAGGTACATCAGTTACTCAATGATGAAACTGAGCCATTATTCAAAACAACTTGGAGTTTTTATTGAGAAATTTGAAAGTAGGAACAAAAAGTAAGAAATCTATGAGTAAACACATCAAGTAAATAAAATATAATTCAATGGCTTGTTCGCCTACTTACTGACTTTATCAGT
Organism: Paenibacillus algorifonticola; assembly: GCF_050481745.1. Classification (GTDB taxonomy): domain Bacteria; phylum Bacillota; class Bacilli; order Paenibacillales; family Paenibacillaceae; genus Pristimantibacillus; species Pristimantibacillus algorifonticola_A. The sequence continues at coordinate 42,321 of NZ_JBCNGR010000003.1, forward strand.
AGGGTAGGCGAATAAGATTAAAAATATTAAAAGTGCCAAAAAAAGTACTCATGCTGAATTGTATGGGTGCTTTTTTTACTTTCAGCAAAATAAAATCAAAAAATGTCCTCTATAATAATCAAATTGAAATTTATAACTTGGTTAAAGCAGAATTGGAACAATTGAGAAAACAGTAGAAAGGTCAAATTTATGCATTGGAGGGAAATCAGCAAGAAGCTATGGCATACCTCCTAGAGAATAGGAAATATTATTCAGGTGTTGATGAAGCAATACTAAAGTCATATGAGTATGAAGCTGACGAAGATATGGAGTTACTTTGCACTGCTTCATTATTTCGAACGATGGAATAATGGAAGGACAAGTTGCGATTAAAGATAGAAGACCCCTTAGAGCTTATGAAGGAGGAGTATTTCCTTATCATTATGATCTAAGAGGTAATTTAATTGCCTCAAATGTAAATCTAAGCGGTAATATTAATATGACTGGTGGAAGTATTAGTTGGGCGAATGATGGAAACGAACATACGGTGCAAGTGAAGTTGGCGCATTGGCAACCAGTCAGGGAAGAAATTACTTCACATTGTTTAACGCTATTAATGCTGTGACGCTGAAACATAGAGGCAGAGATCATTTAAGGTTTTCCAGTTCCAGCGGAAGGCGCATCCCTTGGGGACATGGGATTTTAGCGGAGCAACAGTGCAAGGGCTGAATGCTGTTGCTGTGTTTGGCTAAGGCAAAGAATATGATGGAAGCAGAGAGGAAGTCTTGTGACTGTCTCTTATTTGTTTTCCGTACTATCTAGCCGCATAGACCTAATTGTGGTAATATTTAACTACACATCCAGCGCATGTTTTGACAAAATACGAGTCTATAGTATTGGGGTTGGAAGAAATAACTGCATATATCTTAATAGGCGCAATCATCTTCGTTTTATTGGTTGGGTTTATAGTATATTCAAAGATAACTAGAAAAGAAGAAATAAAGCCAATTACAGTTACACCAGAGAATTATGATTTGAGAACGATTGGAATTACTGAAATAGATAGAATGCACGATGGTTCAGAATTTGAAATGTATCTCTACAGGCTATTTCTTGAGTTAGGCTATTCATGTGTATATAAAACGACAAATAGCAGGGATTTCGGAGCAGATATAGTTTTTACTGACAGAGATGGCATCAGGAATGTAATACAGGCGAAGAGATATTCGGAGGACAATCCAGTAGGCATTAGCGCGGTTCAAGAGGTATTCTCTTGCATGCGGTACTACAAGGCTAAAAAAGCTATTGTAATTGCATCAGCCAAGTTTACAGAGCCATGCGAAACACTTGCAGGCATTAATTATGTGAAGTTGCTAGATAGAAGTGATTTGATATCCATGATTGATGATTTTAAGAGAAATGACATTCAGGGAGTAAGGGATAGGATTGAAGCAGAGCCAAGGATGATCTTGGAGTCATGGAGTGAGGCGAATAGCGGTGTGTTGCATGAGATTAGGAAGGATTATAAAGCGGAGAAGTATGTAAAGCGAGTGATGGGGAAGTAGTGGGTTGAAATAGTTGTGAATTTCACTTTTGGATATTAAACAAAAAATTGTTGAACTGTGTACTGTAATCTAGGTAAAACTCATTGCTAGTCAATATACCATATTAAATAAACTTTATAGTATGGAAAGTGAATTTTTCTTCATAACTTACAAGAGGTGATGTAATGAAAATTAGTGAGATATTTAATTTAGGAGTAACACAAATTCAACTAGATTTTGTGGATATAAACACAGTTCAAGATTATCCAATGTACATAGACCCTTATTTAATTTCTACTAGAAGCGACCCTTGGTCTGTCGAAGTAAATAGAACTATTAAGAACTTTTTTTCCAAGGTAGCAGAATATATTCGAAACGATGAACACGAATTAGCGATTGAATTATTTCAATTTATGTCGGAACCAAAAGAAACTTGCTTGGGTATAAGTAAAACAGGAACTAGAAATGGGAGAGGTATTGGGGAAGGAAATGCAACAGATATTATTAGAGAGATAATCAGAAGTAAAGCAATTGAAATAGGTATCGTCCAAAATATAGAAGATATTATAGTGTTCGTAGATGATGTTGATAAAGATAAACTTTCTGATATGACTACAAATATTATTAGGAAACATCTTATTGATTATACAAAAGAGCAGTGTGAGATATGGGATATTCCATTAACGTCAAATGAGACATTACCTTATTGGGACCCCATTAGTCAAGATTGGATTACCTCAAATGAAGAATTGCTTTTTCATAAAGAGCGCGAGTTATTATTAGTACCAAAAGCAATTGTAACATTTATATCAGAATTTAATGCACAGAAATATGGGTGGAATTATGTTGTAAGTGATGAAAGAGAAGAACAACTAAGAAGAAGGTCGACACTTGTTAAATATAGAAAATATAAAAATGGTAGAGAGGAATACTATCTTCCTAAAACAGATGTAGACAAGGATATAGGCAGAAGGATTGAAAATGGCGAATTTGAGAGTAGAAAAGATTTCCTAAGAAAATACACACAAAGAAAACCTGAACTATTTGAGAGATTTAGGAAAACTAGATATGGAGCAGTCAAGTCCCTCTCTAATGATGAAATTATGCAGTTTACTGGATATGAGGACATAAATAATATTATTGATGCACTTATAGTTAGTTTAGGAAATATTCCAATAGGTACAAAAACAGCTTCAGAATATCACAAATTCGTAAAATCTATACTTGAAATTATTTTCTATCCACATCTTAATAATCCAACAATCGAAGAAAAATTACATCAGGGCAGAAAAAGAGTAGATATAGTTATGAATAATATAACTCAGAAAGGTTTCTTTTTTAGATTGCAAGAAATAAATAAAATTTTTTGTCCCTATATCTTTATAGAATGTAAAAATTACGGAAAGGACGTTGCTAATCCTGAAATAGACCAATTGTCAAGTAGATTTGCTTTTAATAAAGGGAAGTTTGGGATTTTAATGTGCAGAACAATTGAAAATAAAGATTTGCTATATCAAAGATGTTCTGACACATATAAAGATGATAGAGGACTCATTATTCCTCTAGACGATCAAGATATTATCACAATGCTTGAATCAATCAAAAATAATGAGAAAGATGGCATAGAACAACTACTTGAGAGTATTAAAAAGAAAGTGATACTTAATGGATAGCGTGAACGCAAAACAGCACTTAGCCACATGGACTAAGTGCTGTTTTATTTAGTTTTTCCCGCTTCTGCTGAACGTCTCAAACATATCTTTCAAAACTCGATAAACCATTTTAACTTCATCAGTATTTCTATCGTGAAGAAGAGTGCTAATCGCTTCAATGGTTATCGTTTTTTCAGCCCCTTCTTTTGCCGCTTCTGCTTCTGCAAAATTAAAAATCTGCATTGGATTAACTTCTAAGGCAATTATAATTTTCTCAAGTGTTTCTAAGGAGAGATTTCTCTCCGCTCGCTCTATGTCGGATATGTAAGTGTAATGAATGTTTGCTTTCTCAGCTAGAAATTCTTGAGTATATCCACGTTCTTTACGGAAAGCCCGAATTCGTTCTCCAATCAATTTAAGAAAATCGGATTTCACATTTACCACTCCCTATATAACTAGCCTAGTTTAGAGAATGGGTTGCTTACAGGTATCTAAAATAGAAAATTTAATTGTAAATTTCTAATATGAGTTATAAAATGGTGATTGTAGATCAAACATAGGAAAGGAGAACTAGCTTAGACAATTCAATAAGAAATTTTGATTTGAGTGGGAATTAGTGAATGATTAAGTAGGATAGAGAAATTTAGTAAAGAGTGGAGAGATTGATAGAGACAAAAAGTTCGATTTGATCTGGCTGAAGGATGTGAATCAGCAATTAACGATCATTATATTGCATATTCACTTAATCAAGCTCTAATAAAACAATCATGTGGAGGTCAAACTAATGCGTCTTAGAATTCTAACGTTTATCTTTTTATCAATACTACTATTAACTGGCTGCACGTCTAATGCATCGAGCGGTCATAGCAGCGATGCCAAACAGGATGTTACATTAGATGATGTTTTCAAGAAGAGAATGAACGATGAAGGTTTGACTCTTACAAACAAAGATGTGCAGTTTGACAAAGAGGGTTATTTAGGAAAGAAATTTGGAATACAAGGAATGGCAGAGCTTTCGGACTATTATAATTATGCTTTTAGAGATGCAGAAGCAGATTTTTTCAGTATAAGAGTAGTTCCTTTTGACGGAACAGATTCATGGTACTTATACCTATCACGATCAGCAGATTATGATGACTTGTACAAAAAGTTGATGAGTGATAAAAGTGTTCCATTATTCGCAAGTGCAGCTATTCCAAGGAATTTCTACGAAAAAGGTCAAGGCAATTTGGCTATGGCAACGATAGTATATTACTAGGGAAGTATTTATTTTATTAATGATTTAAGTTATAAAAATGTTTGTATTATGTGCATTGTTTATCCGAAATAATCATGTTAGAATAAATGGTGCAAACTTACAGGATTGTTTTCGTTATATTATGATAGAATGAGCTAAATCCTGTTAAGTTTAAGTCATGCAGATACCGCAAAGTGTTGATATTATAAGCTTTTTTGGTGATACAAGTACGCACAGGACTTAAAATCCTGCGGTAGGTGACTACCGTACCGGTTCGATCCCGGTCCTCGGCATACCGCTTTAAATCACGGTGGCTTTACGGTGTCTGTACGCATCCTGCACGAATACTGCACGAATACTGCGATGTTACATTCACGTAGACCTGTGCGCCTGCTCTTCGTAATATTCGTTTCAATAACGAATTTTGCGAAGTGGAGGCGTTTTTTATATGTCCGAAAATAGTAAGAAAGGCCGTAGTCGTCGCGTTAATCTAGCGTCGGCGGGCGGCGGTAAATCTCCGGTTCAATACCCTGCGGAATCCCTTGATTTAGAGGCAGCTATCACTTCATTTATCCGTTACTGCAGCATTAGAAACCTTACGCAAGATAAGCGCAATTTTTACCGCGATACTTTACTAGAATTAACGCGGCAGCTTCAATTGCAAAACGTTGAGAGGCCAATAGATATCGTGAAAGATACGATCATGGTCGCATTAGAAACGAAGCGAGGTACGCCGATTAAGCGTGGTAAGGCAGAGACGCCCACTGATGCGGCGGTTAAACTTACTCGAAGTTGGCGCGCCTTCTTCAATTGGATGCATTCGGAATGCTTCGTCGAGAAAAATCCCTTCGTAGGAATCGGTAAGGAGAAATCCGAACGCAGCATAATAGAAACGTTCTCAAACGCGCAAATGAAGTCGTTACTGAACGCGCCTAACCGTTCTACGTTTACAGGTCTCCGTGACTATACGATCATGTTGACGCTGTTAGATACAGGAATACGCATATCGGAGCTTGAGGGCATAGACCTCCACCATGTAGACTGGCGCGAACGTACGATTAAGGTTTACGGAAAGGGGCGTAAAGAACGGCTTGTACCGATGTCGCGGGTGTTAGAAAAAGCGCTTCGAATTACAGCGAGGTTCGCGGCGTGCTGGATTGCGACTCATTATTCGTCAATATCGATAACAACACCTTTAAGGTTCGCGGCATTCAACAGGCGATAAAACTCTACGGTCAGGATGCGCGTATTAAAGGCGTACACGTATCGCCTCATACGTTTGGGCACACTTTTGCGAAAATGTACATTATGAACGGTGGAGATGCGTTTAGTTTGCAGAAAATACTCGGACATACATCACTAGATATCGTCCGAATGTACGTTAATCTTTTTGGTACGGATATCTCTGAAAAGCACGATAGACATTCTCCGATAGAGAATCTATAGAATGTTCATTGTTACCGCAATTTCCTTCGAGCGATTGCGGTTTATTTGCGTTGATTTTCATTGAGAAATTCGATACTTCTTGCGATAATATACGTATTACCTAAAAAAGAAATCGCAGGGGGATTACGCAATGCTAGAAGCCATACGGATATTATCCGTTGTTGCAGTAATTATGTTTGTGGTAGCGCTGTTTGTTCCGAAATATATCCCGCAATACACACGCCAAAAGAAGATAGGAATAGTAGTCTCCGCAGTATTTGTTTTCTTACTTTCAAGCGCCATCATTAATTACGATGTCAAGCCCGAAACGAAATCGGCTTCAACCGCACCGGTCTACCAGCAACGGCATACGCCCGAAAGTCCCAGCCCTAGCTCGCAGTCTATAATGTTCGCGTCACCGAGTGAAGCAATCGCCTCTAGCACGCCAGTACCTACGCCTAAGCTGCCGAGCGTCGGCGAAAAAGCAACGGTAGGCAAATTTGACGTAACGGTTAACGGTCTGAAGACGGCGTCTGAATTTGGCGGAGAATCAACGGAGGACCAATTTGTTATTATAACGGTATCAATCACGAACAACGACAGCGACCCGCGAGACATCAGCGCGAGTATGTTCAAACTATCGGACGCTAACGGTAAAACTTACGGGATATACGACAGAATTTTTTACATACGTAAAGGTGAAACGGAAGACCTTGTATACGAAACGGTTAATCCGGGCCTTACTCGTAAGCGCGCAGTAGTGTTTGAAACTCCGAAGGATGTAAGCGGGCTGCGCCTCTCTATCGCAGACGGGGTAGCGCTCAAAGCAACTACAACGGTAGACTATTCGTTAGAATAACGAGTATAGAAACAGCGGTCATTCCTTGCGGGGAGTGACCGTTATTTTTTTGTTTAGTGGTCGGCCGATTGGATACGAGAGCAATGCGGCGATTTGACGTTTAAGGGCGAAAGTAAACGCGGGATGCGGTAATACGAAAAATTGCGGAAAATGAAGCATTCGCGAGATCGTGCGGTTTTTGGGTGAAATGGAGACTGCGTCAAAAAACCCCTAGATGCACGTTGATGCATACTAACCTAAGTTAAACTACTTATGAATGCACCAAAATGCACGAAACTGCGTATTGCCGTTTTTAAGCGGATTTCTCAAAATTGGCCGATTACGGAGTTTGTAGAATTTTACCAACGAAAATATAATACGGAGGAGGCGGAACGCAATATGCGTGAGATTGTTGGCAAAACGTATACGGAGTTGGGTCGAGAGTTGAAGGAAGCGCAAGACACACTTTCTAGTAACCGAAACGGTGTGTTTGAAAAATGGTGCTAACATATCGGTATGTCGCATAAGCAAGTAACTAGGTTAATCAACAGATATGATATGCTGACAAATTGTCAGGATAAAATAGAACTACTCGAAGGCCTACCTGTATCACTCTCTATGAAATCGCACCTCCTTCCGCGAATCAACCGTTCCCAAGCGCCAGGCGAAAGCGGCCGTACTCGCTGGCGATATTACAACGCTGAAAGAGTACCGCGAAATGTTCACGAAGTTAGAAGCCGCCGACTAACAACGCGTCGCACTCGCAGACGTGAACGAAGTCTTGCGCGATGCAGTCGAAAGCCTAGCCGCAGCGCCGCCACGTATCGAAGTAAAGCATGAAATCGTAGCTGATCCTGGAATGGCCGAACGCCTTAAACGTTACGAAGCGCGATTCGGAGATATTGACGGAGAAGTAATGGAGCGTATAACGAATCATACGGAAGTTGACGGAGCTGCGGCGCACTTTGCAGATGACGTTCAAACGCTTCTAATGGAATTCGTATTTACTTTAAAACTCTCGAAAAGTCAACAATAATTGATCGGATGAATTGTTGAAGGCTCTACTAAAGTTATTATGTATAATTAATCGTAGGTAAAGGCGGTAAGAAGAAAGGACGTATATTTGAAGACTAGTGAAGTGATTAATTTAATGCTTCAATTCGGAATGTTCATTGTATTTCTGATTACTCTAATCGTAGCAATTATCGCTTTAGTAGTTCAGTCCTAAACAGGAAAAGCCCCGTTATCTTGGCGGATGGGGGCTTTACCTAAACCATTAGCTTTAAAAATAAACGTCTTACCGCTTTTACCTACGATTGCTTAAAGTTAACTTTGATGTGCGCTATTCACTTTATGATAATACTTTAGAACGCTTGTGTAAACAGAATGGATAGTTTTAGTTAACTTTTCTACCCGGATACGCAAGTCATTGACGGATAATGTTAACCTTTGCTCACTTACTTCAATCGCGTAAGTGGCGAGAATTTCGCATGAGGTTTTCGTATATGCTCATTGTCGGCTCGCGAATAACTTCGAGCATGCGCGACAATACGTTGAAGCGTCATTATGTCTCCGCCGTTAAGTAGATACATCGTACAAAAGTAACTGCGGAATTGATGCGGACGCGATAGTTTAGAATCAACGCCGGCTTTGGCGAAATGCTCGCGTAGTCTTTTACGAAAATGATCGATCTTAAGAGGAAGGCCGTTCTTTGCTATAAAAAGATAATCGGACTCGTAGTATTAGCGATTTGTTTCAATAAGCTTGTCAATCTCTGCTAGTTTCTCTGTTGATAGTATTAAAACGGAGTTTATTTCGTTAATGTACTGTATACCGGCATGTTCAAAACGTAGCGAGTCGCAAAAGTACGCCCAGTGGCTCCGGTAATTCCTTATACGATCAAGCTCTCTACAGTTAGGATGCACGTATTAAAGGCGTACGTGTATCTCCTCATACATTGCTAAATATCGTCTGAACGTACGTGAAATTTTTTGGTAAGGAAATATACAGAAAGTACGATCTTCACTCGCCGCTAGAGAATTTATAAGATATTCTCAGAACTACAAACATCATTGATAGAGCTTCCCAAAGGGGAGCTAAAGGAGGAAAAGGCAATGACTCAGTATAGTCGAGCGGCGTTCATCGAGACATTAGCGCCTCATGTTTTGCGAGCCCGGCGGGAGGGATCGCCGATGCTGCCATCGGTGAGACTCGCTCAAAATATTTTGGAGACTGGCTGCAAAATTCACGATTGGAATAATCTTGGCGGCATTAAAGTCGGTAAAGGTAAGCCTAACGCCTACTGGCGTGGGAAGGCGGTCAATAAAGGAACATGGGAGGAGTACAACGGTAAGACGGTCAATATCACGGCTGCATTTAGGGCATACGACACTGTGTATGATTTTTATATGGATCAAGATCTATTGTTTGGCCGCAGCCGTTACGCCCGCGTGAGGGCAGCTCAAACACCAGAGGAGCAAGCGGCAGCGCTGTATGCCTGCGGATATGCGACGGACTCGGCTTATGCAAGCAAGCTGCTGTCAATTATCAAAGCGAATGACCTTAAAAAATATGATGCTGTTGAGGCAGATGCACATGCAGAGGCCAATGAACATGCACATGAACATGTAGAGGCAGTAGCAGATGAACAAGAAATGAAGCTATCTGAGGCTCAGAAGAAAATGCTTGTAGCGGCGCTGCAATCCCTATTTGATCAAAAGGTAATTACAGACAAGACATGGATTGAGAAGGCGCAAAAAGGAACGCTTACCCTGTGGGAGTTGACCTGGCTAAATACGATTATACTCGCACGTAAATAAGTGAAAGCCCTACCGACCCAATGGTTAGTTAAAATAGAGTTACTGTTTCCTAGACTGTAGCTTTCGAGACGTCCCCAACAGCACGGCACCTTGAGAAATCAAGGTATTTTCTTTTGTGCGACAATACTTTATATAGAAAATAAATCGGCTCCCCAGAGATGGTAATTAAGCTGACATGCTGCATGTCATAAATAGTTTGTTGTATAATATATCAATAAAAAGATAGATTCATGGAGGAGTTCAGAGTGGGGAGACCAACTATCGGCGTTTTGCCGTTGTATGATGGGGACAAAGAAAGCTATTGGATGCTTCCAGGTTATATGAAGGGAATTGAAGACGCAGGTGGAATTCCGTTTGTATTGCCACTTACCTCAGATGCAGAGAATATAACTCGAATAGCGAATATGTTTGATGGATTTCTTTTTACAGGCGGACACGATATTAATCCTGAAATTTATGGGGAGCAGATAGAGGATGTTTGCGGAGAGTTGTGCCAGGAGCGAGATGTGATGGAGAGCACCTTATTCAAACAAGTGATAGATTTGGATAAACCAGCGTTCGGAATCTGCCGTGGATTACAGCTGTTTAACGCCTTGCTAGGAGGCACGTTGTATCAAGATATTCCGGCTCAATTCAAGTCGGAGAGCAGCATTAAACATAAACAAGCTCCTCCATATTCTGAACCTATTCATCATGTGTACATAGAAAAGGGGAACCCCCTGCACCGAATCATCGAAACGGAGAACCTTAAAGTCAATAGCTACCATCATCAGGGGATTAAGGAGTTGTCCAAGCAACTAATTTCTGTAGCAAAGGCTGAGGATGGTTTAATAGAAGCGGTTATGATGCCTGAGAAAAAGTTTATTTTAGCCGTTCAGTGGCATCCAGAGTTTAGCTACAAATCGGATCAATATAATTTTAGGCTATTTGAGGAATTTGTAAAATCGTGTTAGAGGTTAAACTAAAGCGCATGGATTAGCGCAGACATTGAGTCACATGCTACAATTGGGATAAACAATATGGAACTATCATATCTATCAGTAGCTATATCGATTAAAGGAGGTAAGCGCTTTGAATTCAATATTGTTTATAGCTGGTTGGGCTATAGTTGGCATTTGTATTGGTGGTTTAATTGTGTTTATAAAATCCATGCCTAAGAAAAAATAAGCATGTCATGTTAATCTCGCCGCTTCAGCTGAAGCGGTTTTTATTCTGCTAACTTTATATAGTAAGAGAGTGAGTAAGATTAAAAGTTTCAATGTGGAGATTCATTCTTATTTTGACTGAACTTCTGAAAAAGTGCCCAGTTTTTTAGCAAGCTCCTCCTTCCCTGTTAACACTTCGGTCATAATGCCTGCACCTAGTCGAAATCCATAGGTAAAAGTGGAGGTTAGCTCCATTGAGTGAGCTCGAGCATATAAGTCTAGCAATGCCTCGAGCTCCGTATATTCCTCCTCATTATGCTTTTTCTTCCACGCTTCCATCACTTCAGATATGTGCTGGCTCATTTGAAGATACTCCGGATCATTGGCTATTCTTTTTTCATCGGGACGCATATTGCCATTGTACAATTCTTCCAACAGACTTTTCATTTCTCTGTTCACCCTTTCTGCAAAGTTATAATCGATGCTGCTACAATATTTTCAGTTTAAAGCTAATGTATGGAATAAATAATTTTTTTAAGCTCAATGCTAATTTATGCGAAAAACGCATAAAAGTCAATATGCGAAATTCGTATAAATTATGATGGCGTTGGGTGATGAGAATGTATAAAAGAATTCGTGATTTACGAGAAGATAGGGATTTAACTCAGCAGGAGATGGCTAAGCTGCTGCATATTTCACAAGCAACCTATTCTCGTTATGAGAGTGGGGAACTGGACATACCTACGGCTGTATTGATCACATTATCTAAATTTTACAGTGTCAGCATCGATTATCTGCTTAATCAAACAGACATTGCTAAGCCGGAAGAACGAAAATTAAAGTAATAGAGATTTAAATGCTTACAAATGATAATTTACCACGCTCACTTCAAGTATGTATCGTATAAGCTGATGTCCTTTTTTTGCATGAAAATGCTCCTAGAATTGATATTGAATGATAGCAGTGCGATATTCTAATATTTATTCTAGGAGGGCATTTCAGACTGACTGATATACTTGAACCATTTTTACATATGCATTATAACCTACGCCCTTTTTCAATACATCCTTCGCTTGCGCGCATTATATTGCTCTTGGTTCCTCCAGTTCATGCCCGATTATACAAGGAGGCTGAATACGAAAATTCCTTCCCTACAAGCTCAGGATAACCCAACCCGCTCTACTATCTCCCTAACCACCAATCTATTTGCACCACTCCAATCATAGACCGTTTGTTACCCACTTTATCCCCTAGCGAGGCTTTCCCACATCGATTATACCGTCCTTCAGAAGGTTTATCAGCAAGGATCTGATCTACTTAGTTAAAAATATGGACTGCTCCATTACTACACTTTTGGATGTACTCATTCAATCCAATGACTGATATACTAACGGAAATTCAGCATTTGAGGAGTGGTTGAGAATGGATGGAGTTCGTTACAAGATAAGAGAAGTGTTGGACAGTGACAAAATAGATGCCTTTCTGCATAAAGCGCGAATGGGTCATCTTGGTATGGTTGATGGACAGCTGCCATATGTGGTTCCGCTTAATTTTGTTTGGGCAAAGGGTAAGCTTTATTTTCATGGAGCCTCTGGCGGAAGGCGCAATCAGGTCATGAGTGCGAATTCCGAGGTCTGTTTTACGGTTTGCGAAGAATATGGAACCATTACCGATCCCGTACCAGCTAAGACGGACACGGCATATATGAGTGTTATGATTTTTGGTAAGGCCGAGCTTATTGATGATCTGGACGAAGCTACCTATATGCTGCAGGAAATGCTTCATAAATATGTGCCTGGCTACTATAACCGTCCGTTGTCCAAGCAGCATGTAGACAAATATAGGTCTGCCATATTCCAATCATCTGTTCAAGTATACCGAGTCGATCCTTATCATATAACGGCGAAAGCAAATCCGATCGAGGAAGAAAAAATGTACAAACAAGAAAAATGAGGTAATGAATAATGTTGAAGAGAGTGCAAATGAATACAACATCATCTCAACTGCGCGGCCGTGATTGGATATCGCCCACTATAGCTGCTTTAATATCGGTCATGGTCAACTATGGTGGGACATTTATTCTCGTGTTTCAGGCGGCAAAAGTCGCGGGTCTGAGCCCCGAAATGACCGCTTCATGGATATTGTCGATTTCCGTTGGTGTGGGGCTAACGGGAATTTGGCTGAGCTATCGCTACCGAGAGCCGATCATTACAGCTTGGTCAACACCAGGCGTGGCTTTTCTCGTTTCGGTATTAGCGATAACCCCCTATGAGGAAGCCATTGGAGCTTATATCATCTCTGCTTTAGGATTTATTGTTTTAGGTATATCGGGAATGTTCGAAAGGTTCGTCCGGCTGATTCCTCCAGGTATTGCTTCTGGCCTGCTGGCAGGCATTTTACTGCAGTTTGGTATTTCGGCCTTTGGCGGAGCGAAAGCTGATCCTTTGCTGGTCATTGTCTTGTTTGCTGCTTATGTACTATTAAAAAGGTATACGTCCCGTTATGCTATCGTCGGTATTTTAGTCATTGGGCTTATATATTTAATCAGCTTGGGAAAAGTGGATTTCAGCACGATCAAATTAGCTATCGCTTCACCGGTATTCATCGTTCCTGAGTTTTCACTGCATGCTTTACTAGGTGTTGCCTTGCCGTTATTCATTATTACATTGACGGGACAATATATGCCTGGGATGCTAGTCTTGCGAAATGATGGGTTTAAGACGAGTGCGAATCCGATTTTGATCGTAACGGGCTTGGGCTCGCTTGTTGCAGCGCCATTTGGCTCGCATGCTTTCAATGTAGCAGCTATTACTGCGGCGATTTGTACAGGGAAGGATGCGCATGAGGATTCAACAAAACGTTACCTTGCGGGTATTGCCTGCGGCATTTTTTACATGGTTGTTGGCATATTTGGTGTGACGCTGGCAGCTCTGTTTCTGATTCTTCCAGCTAACTTCATCGCGACGTTAGCGGGGTTGGCACTACTCGGGACAATCGGCGGCAGCCTTGCGGGCGCTTTAACTGAGCCCAAGGGTCGTGAGACAGCACTGATTACTTTTTTGGCAACGGCTGCAAATGTTACTTTACTTGGTGTTGGCGGTGCATTCTGGGGTCTTGTTGCAGGCTTGGCTGCGCATATTGTGATACATGGACAATTTCGCCACAAACCATATAGGACGAGTGGAATACAGCAAGCTGAACAAAAATAATAGGCAGCATAAAAATGAATACAGGTACAAATGGGCTAACAAGAGAGAGGAATTTATGAGCTTAGCCGGAGCTGCTTAAATTATAAAAGCAGCTCCGCAAGACGCTGAATGCCCGTCTCTATTGCGGACTCGTCTACTTTAGCAAAGCCTAGCACCCATCCTTTTCGATCGCTTTCCAAGCAATACTTGCTAAGTGGATAAACACGTATGCCTTTGTCGAGCGCTTGGTTCGTTGCGGCTTCTTCATCAAACGATCCTTCAGCCTCGAGAAGCATATGCAATCCCGTTTCTACGCCGCTAAGCTTAAAACGTTTACTTAGACCGGTCGCGACGATGGCCTTTGTCATGGCTTCGTGTCTGCGCCGATATACATTTCTGACTCTTCTCATATGGCGCATGAAATGCCCGTGCTCGATAAAATGAGCAAGCGTCAATTGCTCCATAATCGGTAGATGGCGATAGGTTAATTCATGAACATGGGCAAGCTGGCGAATGGCCTCCGTTGGGCCAACGATCGCTGATATGCGAATGCCAGGAGCGACCATTTTGGAAAAGCTCATCATATACAGTGTGTTTTGAGGCTGTTGGCTAAACAAGGTTGGGAGTGGGTCGCCTCGATAGCGAAACTCGCTATCGTAGTCGTCCTCAACCATCCAAAATTGATGTTGAGCCGCCATATGCAGCAATTGCTGTCTGCGAGGCTCTGACATAATCACTCCAACTGCACACTGATGTGAAGGCGTAACATAAACAAGCTTTGATTGAGGGGGAACACGCTCTGCTTGTATTCCGTAATCGTCAACAGGGACGGGAACAACATTCATCCGCCGATATTTCATCGCCATCCATGAAGCGGGGAAGCCGGGATCTTCAACGCAAACGGTTTCTCCTTCATTTAATAGGGCTTGGGCGATTAAATCCAGACTATGCTGGGCGCCCGAAGTTAAAATAATTTGATCGATATGAACATGGATGCCTCGCTCAAGTGACAAATAACGTTGAATCTGCTCGCGCAGCGGCACGAAACCATAGGGGTTGCCATAAGCCCAGCTGGCTAGATCCGTTTCTTTGGAGGCTTGTAAAAAGGATTGTCTCCAGTTGGCTTGAAAATGTTGATCCAAATAAGGTTCGTGTGGGCTGAAATCGATCTCCACATTTCTGTTTTCCTTGCCTCTGAACCAGTTTTGCAGCTGGCTTACTGCATCGTTTAATAAAGGCAGCTCAGGGGTAATAGGCCCGCGAGCTGCAACCTCCTCCATAAAACGGGTCTTCTGGGTCCAGTCACTTACTCTGGTTCCACCGCGCCGGGAAGTTACCGTGTAGCCACGACTGAATAATTCCTCATAAACAATCTGTATAGTTGAGCGAGAGACACCGACGAGCAGCGCGAGTTCGCGAGAAGGCAGCAACAATTCGCCGGGAGGCCATTTTCCGGTTGTGATATTATGGATAGCTTGGTCAAGCAGCTGCTGCCATATAGGGCACTCGTCGTCACGGTTAACTTTTAGCATCTGTTTCACCTCTAGTTGTGTATGCGTCAAAAATATGGATTGTTCTTTTTTCTTCAATATGTATATTTTATAGCATTCCATTAATTGATATACTAGCATGGCTGTAGTTGATCTAGCAATATGATTGTAGTTCTACTGATCTCTGCAAATGAAATAGCAACAGCAACAGCCTCTGAACCGTTGAAGCTTCACCGGCAGAGGCAGAGGCTGTTTTTTGATTTATCTAGCTATCTATCTTGCAAAGGAGGGGACTGATCCATCCAGTTCCATTCATTGTTCTGAATAAATAGGCTGACCGCCTGCTCAGACGATAATTCCAGGTCTTGAAAACCAAGTATGACCTCCGTTAATTCCATGCATTTTTCATGGGTCGGATTTAACAGCAGCTCATGGCAAAGGCCGATAAAGGTATCCGGTTTTTCTGGTGCTTTTTCGACTTCAGCCATCATGGACTTGTGGCAAGGAAACAATAGGCGATTATGCGCCAAAATAATTCGGCTTCCGAATAACACCAGATTGCTGACGACTTGCGACAGCAGATAAGGGTTATTCTTTTTGACGGCTTCCCCTGCAAAATAATAACCGTAAAGCAGCACCTGTGCCTGAAAATCTTTAATGTTTTGGTTTCTATTCTGCTCGGGATATACCGGTATTTTGGTTAGCAGTTCATTTAACCCTGGAACGATGGAGTAGTAAGCCTGTGAACCTGTAAAAGAAGCGCGAGTCGGCTCGCTGCCTTTCTCGGCTGCGAGCTCCAGAAACCGCATATTGATGATTTTGACATCGATATAGCCATCTTCATAATTGCAAGCTTCATGAGTGGTGTAAGACAGCGCATTGGTTTTCTTCCGCTCTTCAAATTCTTGATCCGTGACAAGCAAATAAACGTCGATATCGGATGTCTCCTTGGCAGTACCTTTCGCGATGGAGCCAGCCGTTATGACGGCTAATAGGTTTGAATCAGATTTCAGCGTTTCTACGAAATGGTCCAGCGATTGCTTATGGTGCGTATACATATTCCAGCCTCGCTTTCATTTTTTTGATGCTCTCATCGTAACCTTAAACAAAAGAAAGGAATACATCTATAGTCATTCATGCCATACGGATAATTCATCAAAAAATGTGTTGGCAAATGGAATATCATGTTGTATTCGAAATGCTGCGGGCGTCATGCCCAAACGTTTTTGAAATAAATAATAAAAGTGTTTCATGTCGCTAATGCCGACCTCCTGCCCGATTGATTGTATGCTTCGGTCAGTGTGTTGCAGTAGCCATATGCTGTACAGTATTCGAATATGTTGCAGCATCTTGATAAAGGATGCTCCCGTTATTTGCTTGAACAGACGCTGGAAATGCCGAAGACTCAAAGCTGCTTTATGACTGATTTCGCTCGCCGTTAAAGGTTTGTTGAAATGGGATACCATATACTGCAACATCGTATGGATTGGATATTGATATTCGCTAATTTCCGGCATCACGTCCGTAGCACGAGTTGATGAAGATAAATCCGACAGAAGGTTGAGCAACGAAGAACAAAGGTTACATGGAGAGTTCTCGCTTGGCCTTTGCGTTTCCAAATACATGGATCGAAGTAAGGGCTCAACTAGACCCGCCTTATTGCGAAAAGCCAGCCAGCTAGCCCCGTTCCTGACGCTGTCGGCTTCAATAAAGTAATCTATCAATTGTTTTCGCTCTGCAAATTCGGGAAGGCTGTGAACATACTCGGGTTTATAGATGCAATTCCACACCTTAAACGGATGTTGGCCTAATAAATCAAAGGGCTGAAACACATGTGCTACTCCCCTGGGTATGATAAACACATCGCCTCGTGAAACTAGAAATTTCTTGTTTTCGATGAAATGAATACCTTCGCCTTCCGCTACATATGCGATCTCCACAAAGTCATGCTGATGCTGAATTAAAAAAGGTGTTTCTCTGCTAAAAGTCACTATGATTGGAGTATGAGAAACGAAAAGGTTACGTCCTTCGAGAAACGGGCTTGGTCTCATGGCTGATTCTCCATTTCATAATCGATAAAATGATCCGGATGGATGCTTTTTCTAAAAAGATGCCACGAAGTTTGCTAGGAACGGCACTTATTAGCTGATAGGATTTTGTTACACATTTTAACATAAATCACAAATAGGTAAAGTATCCTGCTTATATTTAATGGCAGCAAGCACTGGGAGTCGTTATCTCCTTGTACGAACGGGCATGTACCAACGTACATTTAAATTTATGGATTTGCGTATATAATGGTACATAAAGAGGTGGGGAGATGGAAAGAAACAGGCTATATGAGCTAAGCATATCAAGGGCTCCTATTTTATTATGGGTGGGGCTTGTTTATGCAGCAACCATTATTTTGCAGAATACGCTAGATCCACGTTTATTGCAAAGTTTAATATTTTCAGTAGTGATTTCGCTTCATGCTGTTTTTCATTGGAATAGTCACAGTCTCGTTAAAGATCGACCATGGGTATACTTTCTCATACAAGGACTGTTAATTTTTGTATCGGCCCTGCTCATGCCTGCAGGTTTTCCGGCAGCTTTAATCGGTCTTTTTCCAGTACTCATTGCACAAAGTGTTAGTATTTATTACCGTAAAGTTAAAATCATATATCTCTCTTTATTATTGTATGCATTGTTTTGCCTGGCAATCGTCAGTGTAAGAGAGACTGAGCGACTGGGTTTGTATATTCCAATGTTCCTTTTAATGATGATAGTTGTTATTGCTTATGCCGTGTTATTTTATCAACAAGTCCGTGAACGTGTTCGTACACAGACCTTCCTGAGTGATTTGGAAATGGCCCATATGAAGGTAGAAGAACTGACACTTGCTAATGAGAGACAACGGATGGCGAGGGATCTGCATGACACACTTGCTCAAGGGGTTGCTGGGCTTATTATGCAGCTGGAAGCAATTGATTCCCATCTTCTGAAGGGCAACTCAGGCAGAGCGCATGAAATTGTAGGTCAATCCATGAGGCAGGCTCGCAGGACGCTTGCGGATGCCCGTAAGGCGATAGATGATTTGCGTTCCGTATCATCGTCTGATCTCAATTTTGAAGAGGTTATTCAGGAGGAAGTAGAACATTTTACTCATTCAACCGGGATTAGAGTTGCCCTTACCATGCATGTACGGTTAACTTGGCCGAAAATCGTAGTGGAGCATAGTTTTCATATGGTAAGTGAATGCTTGACGAATATTGCGAAACATGCGCAGGCGCAGCAGGTCTGGGTTACGGTTACGGACAAGCTTGAAAGGCTAATAATAGAAATTAGAGATGATGGGAAAGGCTTTGACACAGATGCAGTCGGGAAGATGGCAGGACATTATGGGTTAATTGGACTTCAAGAACGTGCCCGCCTGATAGGCGGCAAGGTAGAGATTGTGAGCCGAGCAGGAGAAGGCAGTTCCATTCGAATTTCCAAGGCGGTATCCAAAGGGGAGTAATGATGAAATATAAAGTGTTGATTGTCGATGATCATTGGCTGGTCAGGGAAGGGCTGAAACTGATACTCGAAACCGATGACCGTTTTCAGGTCGTTGGGGAAGCAGGGGATGGTTCGATAGCTTTACGCATGATGAAGGAGCTCAGTCCAGATGTTATTTTAATGGATTTGAATATGCCCGTAATGAGCGGTCTAGAAACAATGGACCAGATGCAACAGCTCGGGATGAATATTCCTGTTATTATTTTGACGACTTATAATGAAGACGAGCATATGATTAACGGTTTGGCGAAGGGAGCGAAAGGATATTTGCTCAAGGATACAAGCAGGGAAAATCTAATTCGCACGATGGATTCGGCACTTAGAGGAGAAACCTTGCTTCAACCTGATGTGACAGAGAGAATCTTTAGGGCTAGAACAGCTCCTGCTGTACGTAAGGAAGCTATTCAAATAACAGATAAGGAGATCCATATTCTTGAATCTATTGCTAAAGGCTTTCGCAGTAAGGAAATCGCCTTTAATCTTGGAATTTCAGAACGGACGGTTAAAGCTCATCTAACCAATATTTACAATAAACTAGGCGTTGATTCAAGGTCCCAAGCTGTGGCAATAGCCATTGAAAAAGGGATTCTTCAACTGTAATCAACATAGTAATGAGGAAGCACAATAGGTTATTTTAAATAAATTAATATTGCCCGATCGTACATAAGGCTTCTGCCCTTATGTACGATTTTTTTTATTGTGACTTCCTTTATGATAAGCATATGAAGTTGGAGGCAACAGTGACTGCGAGAGGAGCATGAAATATGGAAGGCACATATGAAGGAATGATTCACATTTCAGATCAGGTGATTGCTAAAATCGCCCGCAAAGTCGTATTGGAAACAAAACCGATTGTGTCTATGCCAAAGGGCATAGTAGAAAACTTTGTAAAACGGATGCGTGGCGTTCACGCACAGCAAGGCGTTATGGTAGATGCGAACCAACAAGAGGTGGCTCTTAACTTGACCATTAATGTCACTTATGGCTGCAAAATCCATGAGGTTTGTTACGAGCTGCAACGCAGTGTCACGAAAGAAGTGGAGCATATGACGGGTCTGATGGTCAAAGAAATTCATGTGACAGTGGAGGGTTTGGTGCTTTCATAATAACCTAAAACTAAATGGAGAGTTAGGAATAGAGAATCATCACTTAAGTTGAGATCCCATTATCCTGCCTTAATATATCGTTATTTAACGAGGTTGGTCTGTCCGTTAAACTTGGTTTATTACACCCATTCCTCTACCGTAAAGCTTCCCGACGGTTCTGAGCAAACGTTCCGTGGAGAGGCGAATTTTTATTGTTCTAACTTGCAGGAGGATTAGATCAGCTTAGACTAAGGAAATGAAAGTGCAGAGGATATTCTTGTGCACTTTTTTTGATTTAGAGAGTAAGCTTGCTGCCCTAAAGTACATAACGTACATGCCCTTATGGACGATTTCCGTGGAAGGAATGTTAGCTACAATGAAATAAGCGACACCATGAGTGTTCATTCTTATTTCACGGAGGTAAAAAAATATGGCCAAGTATTTGTATTTGCTGGGACGTTGGGCTTATCGGTCCCGAATAAAAGTCATTATTGGCGGGATACTCGTTTTACTGCTGAGCGTAGCGGCTGCATTAGGTATGGGAATCTCATTCACTGGCGATATGTCTATCCCAGGCACGAAATCTGAAGAAGCGGGCAAAGTATTGACCAAGGAGTTTGCCGTGTCGGAACAAAGTGGAGGGCAGGTGATGCTAATCTTCAAAGCGCCAGAAGGACAAACCCTTCTAACGGATTCGGTCGTTAAGCAAATTGAAAACGTACTGAGCAAGGCGGCTGAAGACCCTGCCGTTAATCAGGTAATCAGTCCATATGAAAACGAATCGCTCAACGAAACAAGTCAAATTGGGTATGCTTCATTAGTTTATAAGCTGCCAGCGGGTGAGGTGAGCGAGGAATCAAAAGAGCATGTACGGAGCATTATTGAAGATACACGGAATGCAGGCATTCAGACAGAGCTCGGAGGAGATGTCGCTTTCTCTGAATTGGAGATCATGAGTGCAATGGAAGCGGTGGGTGTCATCATTGCCTTTATTGTTCTGGCGCTTACCCTAACGTCCTTTCTAGCGGCAGGTATTCCGATTCTTACCGCGATAATCGGACTCGGCATTGGATTAATGTGTATTTTTATAGGGTCGAATGTTTTAGACATGTCATCAGCCTCTATTTCCTTGGCAGTCATGTTAGGATTGGCAGTTGGAATCGATTATGCCTTGTTTATTCTGGCGCGTTTCCGCCAGCAGCTGGCAGAAGGTTATGATGTGGAGGATTCGGTCGCCATTGCGAATGCAACAGCAGGCAGCTCTGTCGTATTTGCCGGTCTAACGGTTGTCATTGCTTTATTGGGTTTATCCGTTGTCCAGATTCCTTTCCTGGCTATGATGGGGCTCGAAGCTGCAATTTGTGTTTTTGTATCCATTCTGATTGCCATTATCTTCGTACCAGCTGTGCTTTCCATCGCAGGTGATCGTATTGGTCCGGCACGAAAAAATGCTTTCATAAACAAGTTCAAGAGGAAGGATTCGAAAACTTCGGTGCTGGAGTCATGGAGCAAGCTGATTGCGCGTCGCCCTGTTTCTGTGGCCATCGTTGGAATCATTATCCTGGCGACGATCAGTATCCCATTTTTTCATATGCAGCTTGGCCTTCCTGATAATGGTACGAAGTCAGAAGAAACGACGGAGCGTCGCGCTTTTGATCTGCTTTCGGAAGCTTATGGTCCAGGCTATCATTCGCCGTTGATCGTTGTGGCAGTGGCTGAAGGAGAAAGTGATCCACAGGCTGCAATTGCCAAGGCAACAAAAGGGTTAAGCTCTTTGGAAAATGTAGCGAGTGTTACACCAGCATACTCTAGCCCCTCTGGCAACGCCGCCATGCTGACCGTTACCCCGCAGTCAGGTCCGCATGATTCCGAAACCGGGGATTTGGTTCAGCATATTCGGGAGCTGTCGCTTAATGTGGAGAAGCAGGATCATGTCAAATTACTGGTTACTGGTGCGGCCGCAGTAAATATTGACATATCAGAGAAGCTAAGCGAAGCTCTCCCTAAATTTGCACTCGTTATTGTCATCCTTGCTCTTATACTATTGACCATGGTATTCAGATCCATCCTTGTGCCGATTAAAGCCGTTCTTGGATTTTTACTATCACTGACAGCTACGCTTGGTTTTGTGGTGTTTGTTCTTCAGGATGGCAATATGACCGGTCTATTCGGAATACCGGAGCCGGGACCTATTTTAAACTTCCTCCCTGTTATCGTCGTTGGCATTCTGTTCGGGCTGGCTATGGATTATGAGGTGTTTCTGGTTAGTCGTATGCGAGAGGAGTTTACACACACGGGCGATGCACGTAAAGCGGTTATTTCCGGCATTCGCAACAGTGGAGCAGTCGTTACAGCCGCGGGCCTGATCATGATTGCCGTATTTGCCGGATTTATTTTCGCAGAGGATCCGATTATAAAATCAATGGGGCTTGCACTAGCTTTCGGAGTACTGTTTGACGCATTTGTGGTCAGACTGGCAATCGTTCCAGCCATTATGATGCTGCTTGGCCGATCTGCGTGGTATTTACCAAAGTGGCTGGATCGCATTTTGCCTAATATCGATGTGGAGGGTGAGGCGGTTATGAGTCAAATCGCCCGTCCTGAGAAAAAGATCGCTACCCCTGACATTCAGCCCTATGAAGAAAAAGCGGTATAAATCACGACAAAATACTGAATCTATACAGGAAAGAAGGCATTCAAATGATGAATCATCAGGAAAAAAGTGGTCCGAAGTCAAAGATTGATTTTTTCGATCAGGCGTTTACTCGTAATCCATTTCCCGTCTACAGTGAAATTCGCAGAGAAGATCCGGTTTATCGTTTTATGATGCCTAGCGGGGAGTATGCGTGGATTGTTACTCGATATGAGGATGCACTTGCCATTTTGAAGGACCCGCGTTTTGTTACTAATCCTCCTTGGATGCAGCAGGAGGGCCCAACAGATCATCATAATATTCTTTCGAAAAATCTGCTTAGCGTTGGACCTGCTGATCATCGGCGTCTTCGCAATTTAGTCCAGAAGGCTTTCACCCCGCGGATGATTGAAGGGCTGCGAGGCCGAATAGAAGAAATTAGCAATGATTTGCTTGATAAGGTGCAGAATAAAGGAGAAATGAACTTAATAGAAGATTTTGCTTTTCCTTTGCCGATTATCGTCATTTGTGAAATGCTCGGCGTACCAATCCAAGATCAGGATAAATTTCGCGATTGGTCCAATACAATTATGGAGGGAGCCTACAATCCATCCTATACCGAGAAGGGCTCGAAAGCTGTTGAAGCTTTTATAAGCTATTTGCATGGTTTGATTACAGAGCGGCGGGAAAATCCTCAAAATGATTTGATCAGTGATTTAATTAAGACGGAGGAGCAAGGAGATAAGCTGTCTGAGCAAGAAATGTATGCACTCATATTTGTCTTGATTATTGCAGGCCATGAAACCACGGTTAATTTAATTGGGAACGGTGTGCTTGCATTGCTTGAGTTTCCTGAGCAAAAGGAAAAGCTGCTGAAGCAGCCTGAGCTTATTCATTCAGCTATAGAAGAGATTTTGCGTTATAACGGACCGGCTGAAGCCAGCAATATCAGGTGGGTGACGGAAGCTGTTGAGTTCCAAGGAAAGTCCATTCTTGAAGGAGAAATGGTGCTTATATCGTTTGCTTCAGCAAACCGGGATATCGAGCAATTTAGTGATCCAGATACGCTGGACATTACAAGACAAGCTAATCAACATCTTGCGTTCGGCAAAGGCATCCATTACTGTCTTGGAGCGCCGCTTGCAAGGCTGGAAGGCGAAATTGCCATTAGCACCTTGCTGCGTCGTATGCCCGGGCTTCGTTTGAAAACAGATCTGGCACAGTTGGAATGGCGCCCAGGCATTATCATCAGGGGAGCAACAGAAATCCCGGTTGTATTCTAATGAAACTGTTGTTGCTGCATTGAAAAAAGAAGTGGCGACGTCCGGGAGGTTATCCCAGCGTCACCACTTCTCCTTTTCTTCCAGCAGATAAGCTGCTATTTTCCTATCAGGAGCTAGATAAAAGCTAGATGAAAATTCACTATTTCAAGTGTTGCCCGGTGGCCGCAAATAGTCCAGAAACACGGTCTTCAACACTTGCAGCTGGCCGAATGTCCCTGCATTATCTTTGAAAATGACCAAGTTGTAGGACATGGATACTTTTTTGGCAAAACTGCCGAAAACGTTGATCATGGTCATTAAGGTATCATCAACGGAAATATCGTTGCGAATAGAGCCGTCTTCGTGGCCCTGTTCGATAAGCGTTTGAAATAGCAGCTTGTTGCTCTCAAAAATGGCATGATATTCCTCCAGCAAATCCGCCTGCTCATGAGGTAAGTAAGCCCAGCTATCAAAAGCTTCAATCAGTTGTATGTTCTCGCGGTGTTCCTCTTGATGGAATGAAATGAACAAATCAAATAGATAGCTGAGTTTTTCCATGCAGTTGCCGTTTATTTCGCTAACCGAGCGGAAGACTTCTGACTGGGAAGCGATAATGGCGCTTGCGATCGCAACGATCAGCTTCTCTTTTTTTGGAAAATAGCGAAAGATGGTGGCGATGCCAAGCGGCACTTCATCCGCAATCTCCTGCATCGTTGTTTTATCGAAGCCCTTGCGGACAAACAGCTTCTTAGCTGCTTCCATAATGCTTTCCTCGCGCATCGATTTAATGCTTTGACGTTCTTGCTCATACCTGCTTTTTGCGTCCAACATTTCACTTCCTCATTTGCGTTTGTTCGTGTGAACATGCTAACAAACTTAATAGTATCTGTCAATTTCGTTGGGTGAGGGGGCGAATTCATAAAGGTTGTGTGGAAATGAAAAATATGATATCGTTAATATCTAAGTGATAGTTGTACTATCATTAACATTTCATTTATCATCCAGGGGGTAATTTTACATGTCTTATAATGAAAAATGGACAATTGGCGATCTTCTCGCGAGCGAGCAAGCGGTTGCAGTTTTGGCCAAGCATCTTCCGGAGTTTATTAATGAGCCGACCTTCAAGATGGCATCTATGCATACACTGGATCAGCTGGCTGCGATCCCGCAGGTGGATTTGCCTCAGGATAGGCTAGATGCTTTGAAAGCCGATTTGGCTTCGGTGGATATTGCTGAGGCTCCTGCAAAGCAGGTGGCAGCCGCACCGAAGCCTGGTACCGCTCACGCATTGTCTCATGAGGGAAAAGTGATCATTGTTACTGGAGCGGCTGGTGGAATTGGCAGGGCAAGTGCGCTTAAGCTGGCTGCAAGCGGAGCTAAGGTTACGATTGTTGATTTCAATGAAGAGGCTGGCGGGGAAACGCTTCGCTTGCTCAATGAGCAGGGCGGAGAAGGGATCTTCGTACAGGCGGATATTTCCAACAGCGCGGATGTGCAGCGTTACATTGATGCGACGCTTGATACGTATGGCAAAATCGACTGCCTGTTCAATAATGCGGGCATCATCCAGAAATTTTCGCTGCTGCAGGACATTGACGAGGAGCATTTTGACCGTATCATCAATGTAAATCTCAAAGGTGTTTTTCTCGGTATGAAGTATGCATTGAAAGTAATGGACAAGCAGGGCTATGGCAATATTATAAATACAGCTTCAACAACTGGCGTACGGGCGGAGCACAGCCTTGCAGCGTATACGGCGAGCAAGCATGGCGTAATTGGTTTGACAAAAGGAGCGGCCCTCGAATATGTGAAGAAGGGCATTAGAGTGAACGCGATTTGTCCTGGCGGAGTAGCGACTGGCATTACGGCAAGCGTGCCGCAGCAGCTTCAGGAAAGCGGTTATGTGCCGGAGGAGTTCCCGAATATGCGGATGGGACGGTATGCTGAGCCAGAAGAATTGGCAGATGTTGTGGCTTTTCTGGCTTCCGACGCTTCAAGCTATATGACTGGCTCCGTAGTGCTGGTCGATGGCGGGTTGACGCTGTAGTTTTTCAACATAGGTCACGAGAAATCCCGATGCAGCCGGACTGTTTCGGGATTTTTACATGATTATGGCTGCGAAAAGGGAGCGAGACTGCTTACAACGTGTCAGAATAAGAAATCGTTATGCGGCCTTAATATCGCGTTATATAGAGGACCCATTTATTTTTGTACAATTAAATAGATAGATAAGGATGATTATAGGCAGAGAGGATTTGACTTATGAAAATCGTAAATTTAAAAACGAACCGTATCGTCAACCCGTTAGGCTTCACTTTAGAAAAACCGCGTTTTTCCTATGTGGTAACGGATACATCCGCCAAGAAGCAGACAGCTGCACAAATTCAGGTCGCTCTGGATGAAGCATTCTCGACGACCATCTTTGACAGCGGACAATCAGCCGACATTGACAGTCTCTCTTATGAATGGCATACAGAGCTGCTGCCGCGTACGCGCTACTTCTGGCGGGTTACGGTGTGGGCGGACAACGGAGATACGGCAACAAGCGAGCCTGCCTGGTTTGAGACAGCGAAGCTGGATGAGTCATGGACTGCAAAGTGGATCTCTCCCGAATTGGACAAGCAGATTCATCCTGTTCTGTTCCACACGTTCAACCTGCCAGGAGAAATCGTATCTGCACGCGCCTACGTCTGTGGACTGGGCTTGTACGAGATGGAGCTGAACGGCGTCAAGGCGGGAGATGAATACCTGACGCCATTATACAACGCCTATCATAAATGGCTGCAATATCAGACTTATGATGTGACAGCACTGCTGCAAGCCGGAGAGAACAAGATTGAAGTTAGCCTTGGAAACGGCTGGTACAAGGGGCGCTTCGGTTTCGATGGCGGCGAAGAAAATATTTATGGGGATGAATTTGCGCTGCTTGCGGAAATTATGGTGACATTCAAGGACGGGTCCACGCAAGTGATTGGTACCGATCAAAGCTGGTCTGCACGGAAAAGCAAGATTATTGAAAGCAACATTTATGATGGCGAGAAGTATGATGCAACGTTTGTGGATTCAAGGGTGTATCAAGTGAAAGCAGCAGATCTGGGCTATGATCGACTAATGGCCCGGCTCAGCTTGCCAGTGGTCGTGAAGGAACGGCTTGCGCCCGTAGAGATTCTGACTACCCCTGCGGGCGAAACAGTTATTGATTTGGGCCAGAATATGGTTGGCTGGCTGCAGTTCCGGACGAATGCGCCAGCGGGAACCATCATTCGACTGCAGTATGGCGAAGTGCTGCAGAACGGTAATTTCTACCGAGATAATTTGCGTACGGCCAAGGCTGAATATGTGTATACAGCGAATGGCGATGAAGCGACTGTGCGCCCTTATTTTACCTTTTACGGCTTCCGTTTTGTAAAGGTAGAGGGATGGCATGGCGAGCTGAATCCGAAGGATTTTACAGGATGTGTCGTTTATTCGGATATGGATCAGACCGGGCATTTCGAGACGAGCAACCCGCAAGTCAACCGGTTGTTCCTGAACGCGCTATGGGGACAGAAGGGCAATTTCCTCGACACGCCGACGGACTGTCCGCAGCGTGACGAGCGGATGGGCTGGACCGGAGATGCCCAGGTGTTCTCAGGCACAGCTTGCTTTAATATGGATTCATACGCATTCTTCAGCAAATTCGGCTACGATTTGTACCAGGAGCAGAAGGATCAAGGCGGTATGGTGCCGATGGTTGTACCGGCTGGCATCGTACCTGGAGGCGGCTCCAGCGCTTGGGGCGATGCCGCGACAATCATTCCTTGGAACGTCTATCTGCATTCTGGTGATAAAGCGATTCTCGAACAACAATTCGAGAGCATGCGCGGCTGGGTAGATTTTATCAGAAAAACGGAGGAGGAGTCGGGCGGTAAGCGGCTATGGACAACCGGCTTCCACTTCGGGGACTGGCTCGCGCTGGATGGGTCGAATCCAGATACTCCTATGGGCGGCACGGATACACATCTGATCGCAAGCGCATATTACTGCTACTCGTCCGAATTGGTTGCCAAGGCTGCAAGGGTGTTGAAGAGAGTGGAGCTTGCCGAGCAGTATGGGCAGCTCGCTGCGGAAATCCGCGCGGCTATCAAAGCTGAGTTTTTTACCGCCAATGGACGATTTGCAGTAGATACCCAAACCGGGTATGCGGTTGCTTTGTTTATGAACCTCGTGCCAGAAGAATTCCGTGCTCGCATAGCCGCCGATTTGCGCATGCGTATGCGTGCTGACAACCATCATCTGCGGACCGGCTTCGTAGGTACACCATATTTGAATCGTGTTTTGTCTGCAGAAGGCAGCAATGATATTGCGTATA
The DNA here is from genome assembly GCF_050481745.1 of Paenibacillus algorifonticola. Classification (GTDB taxonomy): domain Bacteria; phylum Bacillota; class Bacilli; order Paenibacillales; family Paenibacillaceae; genus Pristimantibacillus; species Pristimantibacillus algorifonticola_A. Next base: position 70,508 of record NZ_JBCNGR010000003.1, read on the forward strand.
CGCTGCTGCTCAATAATGATTATCCAAGCTGGCTCTACGCTGTCGAGCTCGGTGCTACCACGATATGGGAGCGATGGAATTCCATTCTTCCAGACGGTTCTCTCAGCAGCACCGGCATGAATTCGCTTAATCACTACGCTTATGGAGCGGTAGTTGAGTGGATGTATCGTCATGTCGCCGGACTAAATCCAGCGGAAGACAAGCCGGGCTTCCGGCACGCTATTATCGCTCCGCAGCCTAATCTGCGTCTTCAGTGGGCCAAAGCTGGCGTCCATACGGCGGCAGGATTGTACCGAAGCGAGTGGTCTATTGATGAAGCGGGCAAGCTTGCCTTTCGTTTCACGATTCCTTTCCATGCAACCGCAACGGTTCTACTGCCGGATGCTAACGTCTCGAATGTGACCATCAATGGGATAAAGCTGGAAGAAAGCGGAGTAGAGGGGAGACAAGCAGGGGAAGCGGTAAGCCTGCTGCTTGATAGCGGAATTTATGAATTGTCCTATGTGCCTAGTAAGCCTTATAAGAAAACATTCAGCACTCGAACCATTATTGATGAATTGTTGGGCGTAAAGGAAGCTAAAGCGATTCTTGTAGAGTTCGTTCCTATTGCTGCTGCTATGACACCTGGAATGGCGGGACCGATGGGAGCCGCTTCGATTAGAGATCTGGCAACCTATCCGGGCTATTCGGCAACCGAAGAGCAATTAGACGAAATGGATAAAGCGCTGGGAGCGATACCCGTTAGCTAATGAAACGTTGATCTTACACATGAAAGAGCCTGCTATCCTAAGCTTGTTTGGATACCAGGCTCTATTTTATGTTTTATTGCGGTATTCTTGCGGAGTGGCGCCATAATGTTTTTTAAATATTTTAATAAAATGCGGTGCGGCTAGAAAGCCGATTTGGCTGCTCACATCGGCAATTTTCAAATCGGAATTTTTGAGCAGGTAGGCGGCACGTTCCATTCGCACAGTATAGAGGTAATCGCCGATGGTCTCGCTGGTTACGGTTTTATACACTTTGGAGAGGTATACAGGATGCAGGCCAATATAATCCGCCACCGATTGCAGCGAGATCCCTTCAGCCAAGTGCTCCTCGATAAAGCTGCGAACTTTCGAGGCAATCAGCTGGTGCGAATCCTCTAACTGTGTTGCCGATTGGTCCCTGAGTCCGATTATGATTTTCTCCGCCCATTCCCAAACTCGCTGTCGCGATAATTGGCTTTTTTTGCGGAGCAGCAAGTTAAACTCTTCTCCGAGCTGCTCCTCCAAAGGACCGTTCTGTAGCGAAAACGTCATGGCCAGCGAAGAGGAAACCAGCAGCACGATAGCCAGCAGTTGGTCGTGCGTGGGCTCAAGCGTTGTATTCATGCCAAGTGCACGGTTCAGTATACCAAGTGCTTTATCCCACTTTCCTGATTCCAGCATACTAGGCAGCAGAGGCAGATCATATAAGGGGAGGAGCTTATTCTCCTCAAGTTCCACAACCGTTTCATCCGTCTTCAAGAAGTAGCTTTTGTGACCGCCTACGTTCCGCTGGATAGAAATTACGCTTTTATGGTAAGTGTCCTGTATATGGTCGGGAAAAGATCTTTCTCCGCTTATACAGATTGTCAGCGAGCCCTTCAGAAATCGCTGTACATGCTTTTGCAGCTTGACTGCTGACGAATCGATTAAGGTTAAAGTCTCCAGCTCCTTGCTTTTGATCAAAAAGACTAAATAGCCGGCATCCGTTGTGCAATGCCACAGCTCAAACAGATCCTGAAATACTTCCTGCGCAATATTAGTCACAGCATATTCAAGCAGAGAAAGGGAATCAAGGTCATATTCTGCAAACTGTTCATCCAGCCTGACCAGCATCATGACAAACGGATCGCCCGTCTGAAAGGAGATGTCAAGCAGCGACAGCCGCTCTTGCAGCATCTCCTGGCTGATCGCCTTTTGCTGAATGAGATCGTTTAGCAATCGGTCTTTTAGCAGTGGAAGATTGGCATGCAAGGTGCGCTTCAGTCGCTGATGCGAGCTGAGTTCTGTCCATTCCTGTTCGATGGCAGCAATGATCACTTGTACGGATTTAATTAATTCCCCAATGTCTACCGGTTTGAGTAAATAGCTTTCTGCACCGTAGCTGATCGCCTTCTGGGCATATTCAAATTCATCATGCCCGGATAATATAATGGAGCGGATTTTTTTGGACAGGCGGCGGAGCTGATGAATGAGCTCCAGCCCATCCATTTCCGGCATGCGGATATCGGTAATCATAATGTCGATCGTATGCTTGGCAGCAATGTGCAGCGCTTCCTCTGCCGAATAGGCAGGATAAACGGTGTCAATGCCATAATCGCTCCACGGAATGGTAAAGGCGAGACTATCTACGACAGAGTGCTCATCATCGACAATTAATAGCTGGTACATGGGGATTCTTCCTCCTTATCTAACTAACTATGCGGCTTAGGCCAGAACAACGAGACCGTTAGTCCACCATGGGCGTTGCTGGTAAATTCGATGCCGGAAGGCGACTCGAAGTGAATGATCATTCGCTGCTGAATATTCCATAGCGCACAGCCCATGGAATCGTCAAGCGGAAGCTTGATACGGGACGAGAGGGCAGCGATTTCTTCGCTGCTTAGGCCCTTCCCGTCATCCTCTACGCTGATAAGGTAATGAGCTTCAGTCTCGCAGCCCGTCACGCTAACAAGGCTCGCGCTCCGCTTGCCTTCGATACCGTGCACAACGCTGTTCTCCACAAGCGGCTGGATTAGAAGCTTGGGAATCCGGAGCTCTCTCATGGATTCAGGTATGGAAATCGTATATTGGAGTCGTTCCATCCGGAGGCTTTGAATGTTCATATAGTTCTCGACAACGGCGATTTCCTTCTCCAAGGTGGTGATTGGTTCATTCAGCCGTGTTGTATAACGAAAATATTCAGCAAGATTTTGCGTCATCGCGGTGACCGCCTCGTCGTTGCCTAGCCGTGTCATATTGTTGATAAAGAATAGGCAGTTATACAAAAAATGAGGATTGATTTGCGCTTGCAGCTGCTTGACCATCGCCTCGCGCGTTACGATTTTTTCTTTGTATACCTTTTCAATCAGCTCTTCAATCTGGCTGGCCATGTCATTGAAGCTTTCGTACAGAATATCAAATTCGTTGCGACTGGACCTCTTAATCCTGTAAGTGAAATCTCCATGCTTAAGCAGACGCACTCCCTTTAACAGGGTGACAATCGGCAATTGCACCTTGCGATAAAGAAACAATATCGTCAGGATGCTGGTTAACAGCAGGATAATGCAGGCAATGTAGAACGTATTTTGGGTTTTGATAATGGGCTCCAAAGCCTCATTAAGCGGCACATAGTCGATCATATACCAGCCAAGCGTCTCGGAACGAAAATAATTGACCATATAGGAGATGTCGCCAATCGACAAGATTTCCGTGCCTTCCGTCTGGTTCATAAGGGGTGAGAGCAGGTGCAGCAATTGTTGCACCTTTTGTCCATCCGATTGGTCATTAAGAAGAACGGTGCTGCCTTCCTTGAAGAAAAAGGGATCGTTGCTGTCAATAATTCCTCGATTCAACATATCGGTTATATTCGTCTTCGGGAATGCTACCTGAATGGTATATCCAGCATGATAGCGGTACAAGGCAAATGTTTGACGCGGCGAATCCATCACCCAATCATTGCTGTTTTCACTAGCAAGAGGAGCCTCTGGGGTATAGGGTGTGCCAATCCAGGTGCTCAAGATAGTGGAATAGATGGATACACGATTGTTCCAACCCTCCGAGAAGCTTTGAAGATTCATCTTTTCCGTCAAATCCCGGATCAGCACCATCTGGTCGAAGCTGTCCATCAAATCGACGGAAGGCAGAAGCGCAACCTTGGAGTCTGTCTCCAGAGCGGCGGCCAGCATATTCAGCTGCTCGACATTATGATTCAGACTGTTCACGGCGAATTTGATGCGATTCAGGTTATTGGCTTGTATGTCCTCGCGAACCGTATTCAAGCTGAATTGGATGGTGTAGCTGTACATGATCATGACGACAATAGTTGTAGAAAGAATTAACATCAATATTTTGATGAAGGTCGGATATTGCCTAAGCAATTTCGGATTAGGTTTGAACATGGCACCGTTTCCTTTTTGGTATGTACGAATCTTATCCCTATTGTAGGCATTAGCAGGGCTGTTTACAACGCTCCACTGGTTCGCCAGGCCGAAATGTTAAGAATGAATAACAGATGTTTGTAAAACGATATCCCCCCAAGACCGTTCAAGTTAAGAAAACGTTATCATTCCTTTGTATTGCATTATATCCCGGATCATGATTCAGCCCTTACACTAAAGCCATCGGTAAAATTTCATTTCGTAGGAGGCTTTTTATGGAAGTGGCAGCTAAGAATCACAGGGAAAAAATGGTGCGTAGGAAGGACAGCTGGCAGCTTTATCTGATGCTAATTCCGGCTGTACTGCTTGTCCTGATCTTTGTTTATATGCCGATGGGCGGGCTGGTTATGGCTTTTCAAAACTATAAGCCGTATCTAGGCATTCTGAAATCCGACTGGGTGGGGCTTGAGCAGTTCAAATTTTTATTTGAATACCCAGACAGCGTGCAGGTGATCTGGAATACGCTGAGAATTGCTATGCTGAAGATGTTTTTTGGTTTTATATCTACTCTGGGTTTTGCGCTTCTTATCAATGAAGTCCGTCGCAAAGCGCTGAGAAGCACCGTTCAAACGTTTGTATTCCTGCCGCACTTTCTTTCATGGGTCGTGCTCGGTGGCATTTTCGTTGAGCTGCTTAACCCGGACACCGGCTTAGTCAATCAGGCGCTGCAGGCGATGGGCATAAAGCCAATCTTTTTTCTGGGTGACAATAACTGGTTCCTCTTTACAGTCGTCTCGAGTGAGGTATGGAAGGAATTTGGATATGGGTCGATTATCTTCCTGGCAGCTATTGCCGGCATAAATCCGGCACTTTACGAAGCGGCGCAGCTGGACGGGGCCGGAAAATGGAAGCAGATGCTTCATATTACGCTGCCTTCGATGATTCCGACGATGGTAGTCGTCCTTACATTATCGCTGAGTCAAGTTCTGAATGCGGGCTTTGACCAAATTTTCAATTTGTACAACCCTCTCGTCTATGAGAAAGGCGATATTATCGATACATTCGTTTACCGCATTGGTTTAATTGACGGCAATTACAGCTTCTCCACAGCCGTAGGTTTATTCAAATCCATCGTCAGCCTGATTCTCATTATGGGAGCGTACAGATTAGCCTACAAGGTAGCAGACTACAAAATTTTCTAAGGGGGATTCCCATGCAAGTGATTTCAACGCCTCAACGCTGGTTTCAGAGCTTCAATAATGTCATTATGATATTGCTGGCGCTTATCTGTATTGTTCCTTTGCTTCATGTTATTGCGATATCGCTAAGCTCTAGCGCGGCGGTCATGGCCAATAAGGTTACATTTTTTCCGATTGAGCTGAACTTTAATTCCTATACTAAAGCGCTCGAAAACCCTGTATTTTTGCCTGCCATATGGCTTTCTGTGCAGCGAACCGCGCTGAGTCTAGGTCTTGGGCTAATCGTGAACTGCATGGCAGCTTATGTATTGTCCAAGGGTGGAGGAAGGGATGGTATCGCCGGCTACAAGGGCTTTGTCGGTCTCTTCATCGTCGCCATGCTTTTTAACGGCGGGCTGATCCCTACGTATTTACTCGTAACCAAAATCGGATTGTACAATTCGATCTGGGCGCTTGTACTTCCCGGACTGGTTAACGTCTTCCATTTGATTCTAATTATGAATTTTTTCAAGGCGCTGCCCAAGGAAATCGAAGAGTCGGCTTTTATGGACGGCGCCAACCATTGGCAGGTGTTCTCCAGAATGTTTCTGCCGCTGTCACTGCCTGTTCTGGCTACCGTTGGTCTGTTCATGGTCGTAAGCGATTGGAATGAATGGTTTGCGGGATCGATTTATATGAGAGGAGACAACGTGCCGCTTAGTACGTTGTTGAAATCGCTGATTGCTGTTCCGATAGTCGATGCCAGCAACGTCAATGAAATCGCCAAAATAAATAACCGCTCCATTCGAGCTGCCCAGGTGTTAATCGGGGCGCTGCCGATTCTGCTCATTTATCCTGTACTGCAAAAATTTTTCACGGCGGGCATCGTTATAGGAGCAGTTAAAGAGTAGCGGAGGGAAGTTAAGATACCGCTATGGCATCTTGCATTATCGTTATATTCACGCTTTGAAAGCGCTATTAAAATAAAGAAGCAAGCAGTCATTTATTAATTGGGGGTAAACAAATGCGCAACCAGAAGAAATTCATTTTAACTAGCATCGTGCTAGTGCTCAGCCTCAGTACCGTTATCGCCTGCAGCAACGGCAACCCTTCAGGAAATGCGAAACAGCCTGAAGCACCAGCAGAATTTAAAATGGTTGATGGCAAAATTGAACCTGCTGTTACGATCACGATGGTGAGGGGCGAGGACCCGACTGTCAAATTCAAAAATGGCGAAAGCTACATGGATAATGTGCATACCCGCTGGGCAAAGGATACGCTAGGCGTAGAGTTGAAGACGTTATGGACCTCACCTTCGGGAGATAGCTCCTACGATACCAAGCTGAAGCTGATGCTTTCCTCAGGTGACGAACTGCCTGACCTGTTCGTAGCCAATCAAGCCAGCACAATCAATACGTTTATTGATTCGGGTACATTGCTGGATGTGTCTGATGCCTTTGATAAATATGCTTCCGATACGTGGAAAGCTGCTATGGAGGAAGAGCCTACTGCATGGCAGCCCTTCATGAAGAACGGAAAGAAATTTGCCATTCCTGTACTGAGACCAACTTTGGGTACCCAATCAACCCTCTGGATCCGTCAGGATTGGCTGGACAAGCTGAATATGAAGGCACCGAATACATTGGTGGAGATGGAGGCGCTCATGGACGCCTTCGTCAACGAGGATCCGGATGGGAACGGAAAGAAAGATACTGTAGGGCTGGAAATTGCGATGAAGGATCAAATGCTGGGGGCTCCGATGGGAGACTCCTCATGGATTTTTGGTCTTTTCGGAGCTATACCTGAGAGATGGTATCCAGGCGCTGATGGCCATCTTCAGTATGGCTCCATTCAGCCCGGTATCAAGTCAGCACTTGGAAAATTAAATGAGTGGAAGAACAAAGGCTATATCGCAAGCGATATTGCGCTTCATGATTTCAACAAAGTGGCGGAGAACGTAACGGCAGGAAAGGTAGGCATGCTGGGTGGCGAGAGCTGGATGATGGTGTATCCGGGCTCCATGCTGATGGCGTCCAATCCTTCGGCTATCTATAATTCATATCCGCTTCCCGAAGGCGTCGATGGAAAAAATTTGCGTACGGTAGCCAATCCATATTCCAGTGCAATATTAATCAGCAAGGATATCTCTGAAGAAGCGCTGCAAGCGTTTTTCCATTATCAGAATGCAATGTTCGATGCATACAATTCGGATGATCCCTTTATTTTCAAAGGCTTTCAGGATGGCTATGATTACATCATTCAAGATGGCAAAGCGAATATGGACGAGAAGCAGATTCCGGGTGGAAAAACGCCTACGATGAAGTATACGATTGCCGGATCAGATGCCGTTTATCCTTCCAAAAGGATGGAGGCAAATCTAAAAATGGCGAAAAACGAACCTTTGACGAACAAGGATCTTGCTGCGCTTGCACCTACAGGCATTTTGGGAATAGACGACACCAATCCACTTGAGCATTTTACAACCAAGGCGCTTCTGGTGGGTATTGAGCAGACTGATGCGGACGTACGGGAATACTTCCAAGGACCGTCAACGAAGACGATGCTGTCGAGAAAAGAACTGCTTACTAAAATGCAAATGGATACGTATATCGAAATCATATATGGGAAAAAGCCGGTAGACGCATTCGACGCTTTCGTCCAGAAGTGGAAATCGTCCGGCGGAGAGGACATCACTAAGGAAGTTAATGAGTGGTATGCCTCCGTCAAGCACTAGCATTAAGGCAGGAAGGCTCTGGGGTTTAGACCAAAGCCTTCTTGTTTTTTAGCAGGAACAAAATTTAATAATGAATGGAATGATCCTATGAAACTAATTACACAGCCATTAACGAATGAAAATGTTACCTTGACGGCTTACCTGCTTGACCAGTCTCATGAAATGCCAAACACTCGAATCCGGCCCGCAATTCTAATTTTTCCAGGCGGCTCTTATCGTGGATGTTCGGCCAGAGAGGCTGAGCCGGTAGCGATGGCCTTTTTGGCTGAAGGCTATCAGGCTTTCGTTTTGAAATATTCGCTAAATCAAAATGCTGCGTTCCCCCAACCGTTAAACGATGCGGAGGAAGCGCTTGAGCTTATTCGCGAGCATAGCGAGCAATGGGGTGTAGACCCGTCGAAGGTGGCGGTATGCGGCTTCTCGGCAGGAGGGCATTTGGCTTCGGCATTAGGCACAATGGGACGTATTCGTCCGAATGCGATGATATTGGGTTATCCACAGATTTTAGCGACTAATAGCAATATATTTCCTGTTGAATTGCCGGGGATCGATACCGCTGTGGATGCCGCAACGCCACCGGCCTTTATTTTTCATACCTTCGAGGATACTTTGGTGCCTGTAAACAATGCATTGGCTATGGCTTCGGCCCTTGAACAGTTCAAGGTGCGATTTAGCGGGATGCGATCTATGGTGGATGGCGATGCAGCTAAATGGTTTGGCCTATGTGCGGCCTGGCTTGAAAATGTTTTCGGAGAATTTGCATCGGATCAGGATATTCTATTGGATGAAAATATTAGTGAATACGGTATAGATGTTCAACTGGGTGTACTCTTAAAAAATTCTGCTTGTGAAAAATTAATCTATGGAGTGCTCCCGATGCTTGAAAATAGTCCGCAGCTGAAGGATGCCTTACAAGTCTCCATTCGACAGATTAACGAGTTTAGCGGGGGAATGCTTTCACAAGAAGTAATGGAGAAATTGGATCTTGAACTTAAGGGTATTCCGTTCGTTTAATTGGCTTGCTGGCCTGCAATCTTAATATCGCGATATGTAAAGTTCAAAATGCGTTATATCGGCAAGCTTGCTGGGGTCTTACACTTATCTTAGAACACCAAGATAGAATTATAGGAGGAAGAGAAGTGTCTAGAGAACGCACGAACCGTAGTCTGGCAGGAGATGCAATGGGGCAGTTTGGCTTGAATATCAGTACAGGGCTTGTAGGAATGATGATGTATTACTATACGGATGTTGTTGGGGTTTCGGCTGCTATCGTGGGAACGATCATGATGCTGACCAAGATTCTGGATGCGCTAGCCGATGTTGGAATGGGCGTATTGGTTGATCGGACAAAGTCAAGGCATGGACAGGCGAAGCCATGGCTGCTGTGGATGACCTTGCCGATGTTTGCCTCTATCTTTCTACTCTTCAGCATGCCCGATTTGAGCTCGGGCTCTAAAATAACTTACGCTGTGATCACGAATCTGCTCTTTTTTATTTGTGTTTATACCCCTACCTCTATTCCATACAACAGCCTGATGGCCTTAACGACACGTAGCCAACAAGAACGAGGGTTAATGGGAATTTACAGAGCAGGCTTCGGCTATTTGGCCGGTATGGCTGTGGCAATAGGTTTTATCCCGATTGTGAATGCAATGGGCGGAGGAAAGCAGCAATGGACGCTTCTTGCTTCTATTTATGCGCTCATTGCGGCCGCAGGCATATTCATTGCCTTTCGTTCAACAAAGGAGAAATATAATACAAACCAGCTGAGAGAGCTAGGAGAAATCAAGAAATCATATTCGCTCTGGACGGGGCTTAAGCTGCTTGTGACCAATAAGTATTGGTTAATCGTCGTAGCTGTAGGGTTGCTCTCTAATATCTTGTTCGCCCTGTCTACAACAGCAGGTATGTACTATGCCAAATACATTTGGGGCAATGTGAATCTCGTAAGCATTATGGGGGCGATCGGATTCATCCCGGTTGTTGTCATTTTCTTAGGTTCAGGACCAGTCATGAAACGAATCGGCAAGAGAAATACGGCAATAGTTGGGCTTGTTATTGGGATAGCGGGATCACTGCTTCGTTTGCTAGACGTAGAAAACGTGTCTCTGGGGCTGGTCGGCTCCATCATGCAATCCTTCGGCATGATTCCGCTCATGATTGTGCTAATGCCGCTGCTTACAGATACGATTGAGTATGGGGAATGGAAGCACGGACAGCGTCTTGTAGGGCTGACCAACAGCGTCAGCAGCTTTGGACAGAAGATCGGTACGGCTGTCGGCACCGCGTTAATTGGCTGGATGCTGGCATGGGGAAATTACAAGGAGGGAGCAGCGGAACAAGGTCAGGCTGCTCTGCAAATGATTATTGGCTTTAATATTTACATTCCTATGATCGCCTATATTCTTATTGCGATTCTGCTGTCCAAATTCTCTTTAGAGAAGCAATATGTCCAGATTTTGAACGATTTGGAGAATCGAAAAATCCATAAACCGTAACCCGTAACCCGTAACCCGTAATCCATAAGTGACAAGGTGTAAAATCTGCCAGCCCGGCTTGAATCGGATAAATATTATACAAAAGGAGAGATGTATTCATGGAACGAAACATTAAGCAATTGGTGCAGCAATTAACGCTGGAAGAGAAGGCGGGACTATGCTCAGGAGATACCTTTTGGACAACAAAAGGTATAGATAGGCTGGCGATTCCTTCTATTACAATGACAGACGGTCCGCATGGCGTGCGCAAGCAAAATGGTGAAGGCGACCATCTTGGCTTGAATGAGAGTGTTCCAGCCACCTGCTTTCCATCTGCTGCTGGACTGGCAAGCTCATGGAACCGTGAGTTGATACAGCGGGTGGGAGAGGCTTTGGGTAAAGAAAGTCAAGCGGAGGATGTGGCTATTTTGCTCGGGCCCGGAGCCAATATCAAGCGTTCTCCGCTTTGCGGGCGCAACTTTGAATATTTCTCCGAAGACCCCTACTTGACGGGAGAAATAGCGGCTGCGCATATAGCAGGTGTTCAAAGCCAGGGAGTTGGCTCCTCGCTGAAGCATTTTGCCGTCAACAATCAAGAGCATCGCCGAATGACGACCGATGCTGTTGTGGATGAACGGACGCTTCGAGAGATTTATTTGACCGGTTTTGAAATTGCGGTGAAGAAGTCGCAGCCATGGACCGTCATGTCTGCCTATAACCGGCTAAACGGCGAATATTGCTCGGAAAATGCCAGCTTGCTGACATCTATTTTGAAGCAGGAATGGGGCCATCTTGGCATCGTCGTATCCGACTGGGGAGCAGTCAATGAAGCGGACGCGAGCGTTGCCGCTGGCATGGAACTGGAGATGCCTGCAAGCCACGGTGTCGGACAGAATAAGATTGTTGCAGCCGTCCTCTCCGGCAAGCTTGAGGTGTCTGTACTGGATGAATCGGTTGAACGCCTGCTCACAGTCATATTCAAGGCGGCAGACAGCCGTCAGCTTGGTGCTGAATATGATCAAGCGGCCCATCACGCATTGGCGCGGGAGACAGCTAGAGAAACGATGGTGTTGTTGAAAAATGAAGCTGCTATTCTGCCTTTGAACAAAAATGGAAAAATAGCTGTAATCGGCGCAATGGCGGACAAGGTACGCTATCAAGGCGGCGGAAGCTCGCATATTAAGCCAACGCGGTTAGATCATGCATATCAGGAAATCGTCAAGCTTGCAGGCGAAACGGCTGCGGTTGTTTATGCTCAGGGCTATGATCTTGAATTGGACGAAATCAATGAAGAATTAATGGAGGAAGCAAGGCGGCAGGCAGCTGCCGCTGATGTTACTTTGTTATTCGTGGGCTTGCCTGATCGTTATGAATCCGAGGGGTATGATCGCAGCCATCTGGACTTGCCGATTAATCAACAGCGATTGATTGCGGAGATTGCCCAGGTTCAGCCGAATATTGTCGTTGTGCTTAGCAATGGTGCCCCTGTCGTCATGCCGTGGCTGCCTCAGGTTAAAGCGGTGCTTGAAGGCTATTTGGGCGGACAAGCGGCGGGCGGAGCGATTGCCGATCTGTTGTTTGGCGAAGCCAATCCAAGTGGCAAGCTTGCAGAAACGTTCCCGGCCAGTCTCAGACATAACCCTTCCCACCCCTATTTTCCGGGCGAGGGCGATCGTGTGGAATATCGGGAGGGCCTTTTTGTCGGTTACCGTTATTATGATGCCAAAGATATTGACCCATTGTTTCCGTTTGGATATGGACTAAGCTATACAACCTTTGACTACTCCGGGCTGCATATAAGCCACGCCCAAATGACAGACCAGGAAACGCTAGACGTGACAGTAACCATTAAAAATTCGGGGACACGCCGAGGTCAGGAAATTGTCCAGCTGTATGTGAAGGATGAGGAGTCCAGTATGATTCGGCCGGAGAAAGAGCTTAAAGGCTTCGCAAAGGTTGCGCTTGAGCCGGGCGAAGAGCAGACCGTTCATTTCTTGCTAGACAAAAGGAGCTTTGCCAGCTACAACGTGTCTCTTGGGGATTGGGAAGCAGAAACCGGCGATTACCGTATTCTTGTAGGCAAATCATCGCGCGATATTCAGCTTGAAGCCTCGGTGCATGTCGTGTCAACGTTTGAATCGGTACCAGTATTCCATCGTAATTCCACGCTTGGCGAGCTGATGACGAATCCGAAGACCGCGCCTATACTCGCGTATTTGCAAAGCATGGCGCCGCAGTCTGGCCCCTCGGATGCAGTATCTTCTGATATGATGCTCGCGGCGATGCGCTATATGCCGCTTCGTGCCCTGCTTCCGTTTACGGGAGGAGCGATGACAGAGGAGACCTTAAGCCAGTTGCTGGAGCAATTCAATGCGGCAGTGAAGAAGATTATGAGGTGACGAGACTATGCTTTGTATTTCTCAAGTACAATGCGAATATTTAACAAATCCGATAGGCGTGGATAAAAAAACGCCTATCTTTGGTTGGAAAATTTCTTCGGACAGGCAAAATACTTACCAACAAGCTTATCGAATTGTCGTTCATCAAGGAGATAGAGTGGTCTGGGATAGTGGACGGATCGAAGGTGGGCGAACATTTGCCATTCCGTATGAGGGGGGTTCCTTGGTCTCCAGAACGGAATACCGTTATCGAATCCTGATTTGGGACGACGCTGATCACCAAGCCGAATCGGAAGAGCATACTTTTGAAACGGCTTTTTTCCATTGCTCGAATCCCTACCGATTGTCCGACACGAGAGAAAGCAGGCTGGACTGGGGACGTACTCATTTACGCTAAGACGGCTCTCTATAATCAGAATCTCATGGGCTTTTTTGATTCCTGGCTTCGAAATCTTAAAGCGGATCAACTGCCGGATGGCCAAGTGCTGAATATTGTTCCAAAACTTAGAAGCTACATGCATATGCACTTTTCAGGATCTATCGGTTGGGGTGACGTAATCGTGAGGCTGCCATGGGATTTGTATCAATATTACGGCGATCACAGAATATTGTCGGATCATTACGAGGCCATGGAAAAGTGGATGAAGCACTTGGAGAGGATTGCATCGGAGCTTCCGCCTGAAGCTGCGGAAATGGAGGGAGGAAAGCTAGACAATCAAAAATACATCATCAATACCGGATTTCATTTAGGAGATTGGCTGGCACCAAGCATCGTCAATGAAGCAGGTTTTGCCGACGGTCCGATGTCTGCTTATTTGACAAAGGATTTAGTGAGTACATCGCTGTATGCAAACAGTGCTGAACTTTTCAGTCAAATTTGCCTTACACTTGGCTATGCTGACAAAGCTAACGAATACCAACGTTTAACCGAAAGAATTAGGCAAGCCTATGAAGAGGAATATGTCGCGGAAGATGGAACGTTGAGAAATTCGTTTAGTAAAAACCAATTTCTGCTCGCGCCAAAGCCAAATAAACGGCTCAGCTTTGCAAAAGCAAGCTATCGAAGCGTATTCGGATTGATAAAAATCGAGTGGTTCTTGGAGGCAGACCATATTCACTTTCATTTTAAAGTTCCCGCTAATACGCAAGCCAACATCCTATTGCCATGCCAAAGTCATCAATTAAAAACCTTGCTTGGAGGAGCGGGGATCGCAAAAGTTGAACGAGAAAAGGGTTTAATCCTAGCATAAAAAAGAACCAAATAAGAACGTCAGAACGCATGACATTACGAGAATCATTGAGTATTATTGGATCGATTTCTTTGCTACGGAGTGACTCCGTTCACAGAAACTGAGTGCTCTGACCGTTTCTCGTAGAGGTTCCAGAAGCTGTTTGCAACGGTGTCTGATTCGATCATCGCGTAGCCTGAATCAAAGGGAGTTACCTTCATCCATATGGATATTATGTAAAATTAAATTAATTAACATACTATTATAGTATTAATTGAGCAAAAGATGTTAAGCGTTCAGGAAGTGAAAATGAGCATAAACCGTCCAGAATGCAGGCAACTTCTCGTATTGTTTAAAATTCTGCAGTAAGAAGTTAAATTAATCAGTTGACAAATTGAATGACTGTAACTATATTGGTTCTATCGGAATAAATTAATGAGTGCCTGTTTCAAGTGCATAATTTACGCAATTATGTTGACCGTACCAGCGGAAACATTCCAAACGACAGGAGGGGTGTTTCTTTTTTTATGCCTTAAATGGAACCGGAATAGTTAAACTCACCGCGCTTATAAATCCGATTATTTTTATATGTTTAATTAATTATGAGGAAAGGAAGACCCCCAATGGCAGAGGTGATCAGATTAGCCACGCTTACAGATGCCCCACGGATTTTGAAATTGACGCATCGGGCATACGAATCAATACGCGAACTTGGGCTTGATTTTCCGGCTGCTTCAGCAGATCTGAACATGGTGGAAAACAATATCAATCTTAATCGGTGCTACATTTTATTAATTGATAATGTAATCATTTCTACGGTCTCAGTTGCGAAGGCCGAGTCGGTTCGAAAAGTGATAGATTACCCGTACGACTTCCCGTTTATATGGTGGTTTGCTACGGATCCCAGCTATGAAAGAAAGGGAATAGGTGGAAGATTGCTTGACGAGGTAGAGGCGATCATTCGCCGGGACTTGCAAGCATCAGCGGTTACCTTGGCAACCTCAACTCGTCACCCTTGGCTGATTGACATGTATAAAAGACGGGGATATGAACTGGTATTTGAAAGTGAAAAAGGGGAACGTGGAAATTCTGTAATTCTCAAAAAAAACTTGTAATCGAAAATGAGGTGAAGCAGATGTCCATTAAATTGAGCGTGCTGGACCGCAGTCCCGTAAATGAAGGGGAGAACCCGGAACAAGGTATATTGAACACAGTAAGACTGGCGCAAAAAGCGGATGAACTGGGATTTCATCGCTTCTGGGTATCAGAGCACCATGGCTCCGAAGTATTGGCAGGTTCTTCTCCCGAGGTG
Source organism: Paenibacillus algorifonticola (assembly GCF_050481745.1). GTDB lineage: Bacteria > Bacillota > Bacilli > Paenibacillales > Paenibacillaceae > Pristimantibacillus > Pristimantibacillus algorifonticola_A. Next base: position 85,939 of record NZ_JBCNGR010000003.1, read on the forward strand.
TTTATTCCTCATTTGATTTCCAAAACCGATCGTATACGTATAGGTTCCGGCGGTGTGATGCTTCAGCACTATAGTCCATACAAGGTTGCGGAAAACTTCAATTTGTTGTCTGTGCTGGCTCCTGGCAGGGTAGATCTTGGAGTGGGGAGGGGGCCTGGAGGATTGCCAGTTACTACACGGGCATTGTCGCCAGCAGTACATTCTGAAACGATACCTTTTACTGAGAAAATGGAGCATCTGGATCTTTACTTGCAGTCGGAGGGGGTTGAAGGACTCCGGGCACAGCCTTTACCATCCGTTCCACCCGAGCTACATGTGCTAGGGACAGGAGAATCCAGTGCTGAGCTGGCGGCCAAACAGGGGCTCCCTTTTGTATATGCCCATTTTATTAATGGAGATGAGCAATTACTCAAGAATTCCTTATCTGTATACAGAACTAGGTTCAACTTCTCCAAAGGAAGAACCCCCGGGCTCATTTTAGCCTTATCGGTGCTTTTTGCCGATACCGAAGAAGAGGCTAAGCGGCTGGCTGATGAAAAAATAACCTACAAGGTTCACTTCGACAGCGGAAGAACCATTTCCATCTTTTCGCTAGAGCTTGCTGAACGCTTAGGGCAACAAGCCAATGAACCCTATACAATTAAAGCCGAACCGACAAGCCTTGTTTATGGAACAAAAGAGACGTTGCTTAACAAAATTCATGAAATCAGCCTGCTTCATAACATTGAAGAAGTGATGATTTTACCCACAGCTCATGAATTTGAGCAAAGAATACAGGCCTACGAGTGGCTGTCTGCTGGTATAAAGCAATATCAAAAAGGAGAGAAAATTAGATGACTAAACAATTGAAATTAGGATTAGGATTAACCGGAGTTGGAACAAGTCATGTCGCTTGGCGAAGACCACAAGCGAATATTAAAGCAAGTGTGGACATCGATCATTACATTCATCAGGCACAGAAGGCGGAATTGGGCAAGTTTGATCTGCTTTTTGTCGCGGACGGCTTATTTATTAATGAAAAATCGTTACCTCATTTTCTTAATCGCTTCGAGCCGCTTACGATTTTGTCTGCATTGGCAACGGTGACCAAGCATGTAGGCTTGGTAGCGACAATTTCCACCTCTTATAGCGAGCCTTTTACAATATCCAGGCAACTGGCCTCTCTGGATCATATCAGTAAAGGCCGTGCGGGCTGGAATGTTGTCACCTCCCCACTGGAAGGCTCTGCGTTAAATTATGGCAAGGCACACCCGGAACATGACGATCGTTATCATATTGCCGAGGAGTATCTTAAGGTAGTCAAAGGACTTTGGGATTCGTGGGAGGACGATGCATTTATTGGTGACAAGGAAAATGGCGTTTTCTTTGACCAAGGTAAGTTGCACACGCTGAATCATAAAGGGGAATATTTTTCGGTGCGTGGACCGTTGAACATTTCAAGATCACGGCAGGGGCAACCGGTGATCTTTCAAGCGGGAACGTCTTCCATCGGGCGCAAATTTGCCTCCGCTCATGCCGATTGCATATTCACAAACTTGGTATCTATTGAGAATGCAAGGGATTACTATCAAGATTTGAAGAAACAAGCATCTGAGTTGGGAAGAGATCCCGAATCGCTCTCCATTTTGCCAAGTATTCAACCCATTCTGGGCAATACGCAAGAAGAGGCGGATGCTAAATTTCATGAAATCGGAAATCTGCTTAGTCCGGAAGATACTTTAAATTATTTGGGACGTTTCTTTGATCATTACGATTTTGCGCAATTTCCGTTAGATCAGCCATTTCCTGATATTGGTGATATAGGAAGTAATGCATTTAAAGGGGGACAAGAACGTCTCAAGAGGGAAGCGAAAGAAAATGGCTGGACTCTCCGTGAAGTGGCATTGCAGGTGACGCACCCACGCCATCCGTTTATTGGAACTCCGGAAAAGGTTGCGGATGAAATTCAGAATTGGTTTGAAACTGGAGCTGCAGACGGTTTTATTGTGGGAGAAAGTGAAGCAGGCGCATTTGATGAATTTGTAGACCTTGTCGTCCCTATCCTTCAGCAGAGGGGATTATTCCGTACTGAATATGACAAAGATACCTTCCGTGGAAATCTTGGCTTACCCATTCCTCAGAATCGATACAGCCAAACGGAAACCGTGTGAAACGATAATGTAGAAAAATAATTATTGGAGGCAAATTTGAATGAGGATTCTGAATTTCAAAAATATATTGATATTATCATTCTCTCTTATCATTGCTATCTCTCTGACAGGATGCGGAGCAGCGAACAATGAGGCAGTTACCTCGGTCAACGGCTCGTCTCCATCGAACGAAGAGCAGCCACAGTTGATTAAAGTCGGGACGTCGGCCGTTATTAAAAACGTATCTTTTCTTGACGATGCTGGGAAGCTGACTGGGTATGATGTGGAGGTTGTACGGGAAATCGATAGAAGGTTGCCGCAATACGAGTTTGAATTCGAAACGATGGACTTTCCAAATTTGTTTTTAAGTCTGGAAGCTCAAAAAATTGACTTTATTGCGATGCATCTGGAACAAAATGAAGAAAGAAGAACTAAATATCTCTTCAATAAAGAATTCTATGATTCATCTGAATTATTGGTGGCTGTCAATGAATCCAACACGAGCATTCATTCCATTGATGATTTGAAAGGAAAGACCGTCATTGTCCCACCGTCGACCAGTTCAGCTGCACTTGTCGAAAAATACAATAAAGATCATCAAAATGCGATCAAAGTGATATATGGTGATTATACAAATGCGGTTAATCAACTTAAGTCTGGTCGTGTGGATGCAACGGTCATCGATTCAGGTCTGGCAAAAAGCTTAAATCGTGATGCTAACGCTCAATTGAAACTGATTGGCGAAAATCTTCATACAGAATCGGGCGTATATTTCGCTTTCCGCCAAAAGGATGGTTCGGTGTTCAGTAATGCGGTGGATGAAGCGTTAAAAGCAATGAAGGAGGACGGGACGCTGACAAAATTGGCGGAACAATGGCTGAAAAGGGATTATCAATAATGTAAAAAAGGTGAGTCGAATGAATGGGAAACACTTTTGATTGGCAATCGGTTGTGAAATACTTGCTTATTTTAATACACTATTTGCCTGTTTCATTGATGATTCTCGTCTTGTCATTGATTCTTGGTAGCGTCGTGGGTGCGCTTCTAGCTGCCCCCCGTCTGTACAAATGGCCGATTGTGAACGGATGGAGTGGGGCCTGTATTTCTTTTTTTCGGGGTACGCCAATTATTATTCAACTCATCCTGATCTTTTATGGGCTGCCGGAATTGCTGAAACCTCTAGGCGTGGACTTATCGAGGGTCTCTCCTGCCGTGTTTGTTGTGCTTGCATTCGGGCTGAATACCGGTGCTTCTCTGGCTGAAATCTATCGGCTTGCTGTCGATAGCGTTGATCGGGGGCAGTCTGAAGCGGCGGCTTCCGTCGGTATGACAGGCTGGAGCACCTTCTTCCGCATCGTATTTCCACAAGCATTTCGCATAGCCATGCCCCATCTGTCAAATGTAGTAGTAGCGAGTCTGAAGGATACCTCGCTCGCTTTTTCCGTAGGAGTGATGGATATGATGGGACGTGGAGAAGCAATCGGACTCGTTTCTTATCGGTTGCTTGAAGTTTATATCAGCTTAGCGATTATTTATTATATCATCTGTTTGACACTTCAATATGTGTTCGCGCGCATAGAGCATAAAATGCAACGATATACACGTATCATGACAAGCACCTGAAATAGGTAGTCCGCACGCCGGCGAGTCAGCATACAAAGTGGAAGTGCGGACTGAAAGGAATGTCTCAATAATGGCAAAAGCGTATGTGATACATGAGAATGATAGCTGGGTCGAACCTTTAAAACAAGCGTTGGAAGAAGAAAATATCCCGTATGAATTATGGCATCTCGATCATGGGGTGCTCGACATCAGTCAAGCTCCTCCCCAAGGGGTTTTTTACAATCGGATGAGTGCTTCTTCCCATACGAGAGGACATCGCTTTGCTCCTGAATATACATCGAATGTATTGGCTTGGCTTGAGCATCATGGTCGAAAGGTGCTCAACGAGAGCCGTGCGCTCGAGCTGGAGCTTAGCAAAATCAAACAATATCTGAAACTGCATTCCTATGGGGTGAAAATTCCTTTTACTGTTGCAGCAGTCGGAAAGGAAGATCTATTGCAAGAAGCAAGCCGTTTCCCTTATCGTCCTTTCATAACCAAGCATAATCGGGCAGGTAAAGGGCTGGGTGTTTACCTGTTCGACAAGTATGAAGATCTGGAACGGTATGTGAATAGTCCGTCATTCGAAGAACCAATCGACGGGATTACACTGCTTCAGCAGTACATTCATAACGAAGAGCAATATATTACCCGATGTGAATTTATTGATGGAAAATTTTATTACGCTGTCCGTGTCGATACGTCCGAAGGTTTCGAGCTGTGCCCAGCCGATGCATGCCAAATTGGCGACAGATTTTGCCCAGCGCCTGGTCAGGCAGTTAAAGCGAAATTTCAAGTCATAGAGTCGTTTGAAAGTCCGCTTATCCCAGTTTATGAAGCGATGTTAAAGAAAAACGGCATTAGCTTTGCCGGTATAGAATTTATTACGGATCGAGAGGGAACTGCTTATACGTACGATATCAATACAAATACGAATTATAATTCAGAAGCGGAAGCCATTGCTGGTGTTGGTGGGATGAAAGCCATCGCTAGGACGATGGGAAAATATTTGCAGGAATGGTACGCGGCGACGAAGTGAAAGTCAGACCTCTAATAGCTGTCCGTACGTCAACATTCGGGAGGTGGCATCCATTACTTTCGATTTTTCATTTTTTTGGGAAGCTTTGAACAAAATTATTGGTGCCTTACCGCTTACCTTGTATATTACCATCTCGGCAATTGTCATCGGTTTAATCGTTGGGCTGATAGTAGCCTTGATTCGTTTGAAAAAAACAGTGATTCTTCATCCACTCGCCGAGTTCTATGTATCTTTCATAAGGGGAACGCCTGTCGTCTTGCATTTGTACATTGTATATTTAGGCCTTCCTGTGGTTTGGGATACGATGGCGACTCAATATCATTGGGGAATCTACTCCAAAGATATTCCATTGACTGCATTGGTCATAGCAGCTTTGTCTCTTACGGCTGGAGCATATATGTCAGAAATTATCAGGTCAGGTTTTATGGCAGTACCGGAGGGGCAGTTGGAAGCGGCATACTCAGTCGGGATGACGACGTTTCAGGCGGTTTATCGAGTTATTTTTCCACAAGCGCTTGGTGCCAGTATTCCTGGGATATGCAACTTGATAGTAGGTATTCTACATGGTTCTTCTCTGGCCTATTTGGTCACTCTACTGGAGATCAACGGGGTCGCGATGATGTTGGGGAGTCAAAAGTGGAGCTTCCTTGAACCGCTAATGGCTGCGGCGTTGATCTACTGGGGAGTTGTATTGTTCATTGAACGAATTGCGGCTGTCTTGGAGAAACGTTGGAAGACTTATAGCGACGGGGGAGTAGCATGATCAAATTGACAAACTTGCACAAATCATACGGCAAACATGAGGTGCTGAAAGGCATTGATCTTTTGGTGCAGACAGGAGAAGTCACGACGGTTCTAGGCCCGAGCGGTTCAGGAAAATCCACATTGCTTCGTTGCGTCAATTTTTTAGATAAGGCGGATGAGGGCGTGGTTACGGTTGGGGATACGATGGTATCCTGCCAAAAACCAACCAAGCGGGAGGTGCTTCGATTACGCCGAAAAACGGCCATGGTGTTTCAACATTATAATTTGTTTAAGCATAAGACCGTATTGGAAAATGTGATGGAAGGCCTGATTGTCGCCCAGAAACAAAGTAAAACCGCAGCGAAGGAGAAAGCCGCAGCCGTATTGGAAAAGGTAGGATTGTCAGATAAATTGGAGTCGTATCCAAGCCAGCTTTCAGGCGGTCAGCAGCAGCGTGTAGGAATTGCCCGGGCACTTGCCCTGGATCCGGAAATTATTTTGTTCGATGAGCCTACCTCTGCGCTTGATCCCGAGCTTGTAGGGGAAGTGCTAGCAGTCATTCGCAACATTGCAAGAGAAGGTATTACGATGATGATCGTCACGCATGAGTTGAATTTTGCTCGTGAAGTCGCAAATCATGTGATTTTTATGACAGACGGGAAGATTATCGAAGAAGGATCGCCTGAGCTCTTGTTCAATCAGCCTAAGGAAGAGAGAACCCGTCAATTTTTCCAGCGATTTATGAACGACCACAGTTATAGTATATAGCTATTTTATTACCCTTATTTTAATTCCGAATGGAACTAATTTTATAGAGATGAAAGGATGAAATGGAAAATGGTGGATCAACGTTTAAAGTCAGTACGAGATAGCTTATTCAAGCCGGTTGAGATTTCCGGCCTCTCTTTAAAAAATCGGATTGTCATGGCTCCAATGACAAGAGGTTTTTCTGAAAATGGGGTTCCTGATGAAAATGTAGCAGCATATTACCGTCGCCATGCGGAAAGCGGTGTGGGACTGATTATAACAGAAGGAACCCTTATTGATCATCCCGCTGCATCGGCCAGTCCAAATTGGCCGCATATTCACGGAGAGGAAGCGCTCGCAGGGTGGGCAAAGGTTGTTGCCTCTGTCCATGAAGAAGGTGGGAAAATTGTCCCTCAATTATGGCACCTAGGAACCGCGAGAAAAATAGGTAGCTTGCCCAATCCGGAGGCATTACCAATCGGTCCATCGGGTCTAGATGCCGACGGCAATAAAGTTAACGAACCAATGTCTGAAAGCGAAATCGCAGATTTGGTGTCGGCCTATGCGCAGGCTGCTGCTGCAGCAAAGCGAACTGGCTTTGACGGAATTGAAATTCACGGAGCACATGGCTACTTGATTGATCAGTTTTTCTGGGGAAAAACCAATAGAAGAACGGACGAATACGGTGGGGATTTCATAAGCCGTACCCGCTTTGCGACTGAGGTCGTTCAAGCATGCCGTCAAGCCGTTGGTTCCGATTTTCCGATCCTGTTCCGGTTCTCGCAATGGAAAGGAAATCATTATGAAGCCAAGCTGGTAGAAACACCGAAGCAACTGGAGCAATTCCTCAGCCCGCTAGTCGATGCAGGGGTCAATGTATTTCATGCTTCCACCCGGCAGTTTTGGCAGCCGGAGTTTGAGAATTCTCAACTGAACCTGGCTGGATGGACCAAGAAATTGACGGGACTGCCCACAATAACTGTAGGCTCGGTAGCCTTGGAAAAGGATTTTTGGGAGCAGACGGAACAAATCCAGCGGCTTGAGGAAATACTGGGGAAGGAGGAGGCGGATTTGGTCGCAATCGGAAGGTCGTTGCTAGCGAATCCACTGTGGTTGCGACAAGTTAGTGAAGCCCGTTTTTCGGACTGGACAACCTACGACAGCGAAATCTTGAATCATTTAAACTAAGAGCATTGGCCCTGTGTGAGCAGGGCTTTTCTCGTTGCATAAGGAGAAATTGGATGATGGACAGTATCATGTGTGGCCAGATTTACCCGCTGTTATTAAGAATGAATAGATAGGAACAAATTTGAAGGAGTGAATACAATCATATATGAGCACAAATGAAGCCAACCAGCCTGTTACACAAAAAATGGAGACCGCTCTTCCAAAAGAAGGGCTGATTATATTCTTATTGGGCTTCGCAGTTGTGCTCGTCATCATGAACACTGCTATGTTCAATCTGGCCATATCAGATTTATCTCATTTTTTTGAATTGCCTTTATCAACGATATCTTTAGCCATAACAGGGTATTCAATCATGTTTGCTATTGCCTCGATTACATATAGCAGGCTGTCAGACTTTGTTCCCATCCATTTATTGTTTACAACTAGCCTCATAACTACTGGACTTGCTTCTATTGTAGGTTTTTTTAGTCATCACTTTTGGGTATTATTAATCGCCCGAATAATGCAAGCTGCTGGAGCTGGGGCTATTATATCTTTATCCATCGTTCTCTTAACCAGATATGTGCCCATTAAGCGGCGAGGGAAAACAATGTCCATTATTATGTCCTCCGTTTCGCTTGGTCTTGGTCTTGGACCGATTACTGGTGGATTTGTCGTAGAATTTTTGGGTTGGCAATACCTTTTTGCTATTTCATCTTTAACATGGATACTTGTCCCTCTCCTATTTCGACTAATACCGAAAGAACGATTTGTAAAAGGAAAGTTTGATGTGCAGGGAGCCTGTTATATCAGCATCGGCACCGCTGGCATACTCCTTTTTTTGACTAATCAATCATGGTCATCTTTATGTATTGGTCTACTTGGGCTTGCGTTATTTGTATTTCGAATACTTCGTACACCAAAACCATTTGTTCAACCTTCTTTATTCATAAACAAAACCTATATCTCATTATCGTTAATAGGGATATTAGCTTATTTGTGCAATTTCTCATCCTTATACTTACTTCCTCAGGTGTTAATAAATCATTTTAATTTAAGTGCCAGTCAAGCGGGTTTTGTTATTTTTCCAGGGGCGTTGTTGTCTATGTTTGCCTCACGGAAGATAGGTGCCATAATTGATCGCAATGGCAATAGCAGTATACTACGCTTTGTACCAATCCTTATTCTTGCAGCTACATGTCTATTTGCGATTATAGGCGTTCGGTTCTGGATCGCCAATATATTTGTCTTTTTATTAATGAATCTTGGATTTACGATGCTTGGAAGCAGTGTTTCTAATGAAATATCCCGTATCCTTCCTCCATCGGAAATTAGTTCTGGTATAGGACTATATCAACTTTTACAGTTTTTAAGTGGCGCATTTGGTATTGCTGCGGTATCTAGTGCACTGCGTTGGCAACATAATTATTCGCTCCCAATCGCTTACGCTAATATATTTTGGGGATTATTTATCTTCGCATTATTAACTAATTGCTTTTCATACTTTTATCGTAAATTAACTATATCCTCATAAGCTATTCTTCCTCTGCCCGGAATGGTGAGACTCGGCTTGTGATCAAACGATGCAAAATTACAGCGCAAAAACCGCATTTTTGACGTTCGGTGTGTCAATTGGTCAATCTAGCCATCGCTGCGGTATAAATCAAATCGAATGTCTATGCGGCCGCGATTGACAGTACCTCAAACCGTGTGAGAGCCTCCACTCATACAGCTAGACATTGTACCTGATATCAAATCCTGATATGATAAATCGAGTGGAAAAGGGCAGTTTGAAGTCACAGCAACTTTGCTTCTCATACAAGGCTACTCGATTCTATTCTGGCTGAGTATGCGGCCGAGAATAACTTGTGGAAAAAGTCCATTCTGTTATGTAACAGAACAAGATATTTAATCAGGCGCTATTCATTGCTAGCGTGAATGGAGGAGGGAAATCAATGGCAGTCGTAAGTCGTTATACCGTTGCACTGCATATATTGACTTTGTTGGCCTACAGTGCCACAAAACATTCAAAAGAATATTTGACTTCAGAGTTTATAGCAAAAAGTGTGAATACCAACCCCGTTTTTATACGCAGAATATTGTCTACGTTATCCAAGGCGGGGCTGGTCAATGTAAGGCATGGTACAGGAGCAGGGTGGTGCTTGGCAGTAGAGCCTAGGAAGATTTCGTTATTAAACGTTTATGAAGCGGTTGAGCAGAAAGAACTTTTTGATTATCATCACAGTACGCCAAACCCTATCTGTCCAATCGGAGGGAATATTAGTTCTGCTTTAGAGCCTCTATATTTCTCTGCGGAGCAGGCCATGAAAGCTGAATTGGCTAGATCGTCAATTGGAGACTTATTAACAGATACGATGCAGTTATCAAGCAAGTAAAGGGCAAGGATAACATTTAACTCTATTAGTAGCATTCCAAGATCCCCTTCCCATACTACGAAGTGCTCCCCTTAAAGTGGATATTGGAAAAACCCGTATGGGAATCCGATGATACTTTAGGGGGTGTATTTTTTTATGAGGAAGTTAGAGCAGCCAAATAAATCATACACAAAGGAAAAAAGGCAAGAGGCCTTACGTTTAGATGAAGAAGCTAAGTGGACGTACAGACAAATTACTGAAAAGTTTAGAATACAAGATTAAGATAGAGTTCGTAAATGGGTTTATAAGTTTAGAAAACTACATGAAGACTCTTCAAAAGAACGAGTTTCTCCATGTCTGAGGTGATTCATAAAGCATATTTGAATCAAGAAGGGATGAAGACAACAGGAACGCTTTACGTTTTCTGAAAGTAGTGGATGCAGCGGCTGTCTAGTGATTAAGCGGGTTTTCAAAAGTGGAAATGCGAAGACGCCAGAAGAACTAGTGGAATATTGGTGGAGTTCTTTCCGTAAACGGATAGATATCGCAAATGGTGAAAATTATCGTTTGCAAAAGGAATTAGCTTTTGAAAATTTTACTGAACTCCTTTTACATTTCCAATCGCAGGAGCGTGCAAAAGAACTATGCGACATGATGGTCGAACATTGGTGTAATCCGCCTATCTATGATGATGCAAAATCATCCATGGAAAACATACAGTTTCCTGTCTATTTTGTAACCAATATATGGAATATTAGAAAACTAAAACTAAATATAACAGCTAAAGACAGAGACAAATATCGACTGAAAAGTGATATTTGTCTCTTCTCTTTTTTTAACAGTAGCGATGATTTAAGAAAATTATTCTCTGTATCATAGGCATTAAGTCAATTTTTTATTATCAAACGTAGGTATTGAATGTTTCAGTAAATTCTTGGCGTGTTGTTTTCCTGCAGCAAGGAAGCTATCGCTCATGCTGAGATCATCAACGGAACGTGCCAGCACAAGCGATCCGACCATGATACTGAGCAAAGCACTTCCAGTAGACTTATCTATATCCGCCAAATCAGAGATAAATTCAATAATTCGTTTCAACTCTTTGGTAAAGACCTTACGCACCTCTTCTGATGATCTGGATAATTCACTGGAAAGGGTCGGTAAAATACAGCCCCTCTCGGTATTATCCCGGTGTGATGGACTGATCGTCATGAGAATAATTGCGAGTACTCGGATCTCACCACAACGCCACTAATATGAAAAAAACCGTTACACGTCATTAAGGATGCGTAGCGGTTAAAAATACATTTTAAAGAATGCTGATGAATAAGAAGGTGGGTGTACAGACCATTGTTCACTGAAGATCCGAATAAAATATTTACAGCTTATCGCATTATCGGAACGAAATGGACGATCCATATTTTATGCACCCTTTCTCAAGGTCCGAAGAAATTCGGTGAAATTTTCGAAAGCATTCCTTGGGATTCCAGGTTTTCAAAAAGATACCACCAGGGAGGAATGAAGATGATCATCGAGGTCAGTGATACAGCATCAGACAAAATCGTCGAGATCTTATTAAGTGCGAATATCCAAAATGCCTTCCTTAGAGTAGGCGTTGATGAAGGGGGAAGCAGTGGTTTATCTTATACCCTTATCGTGGCGAAGTAAAAAATGTGATTGAACTGAAGGAAGGAGTGCAGAGCAATGATTTCTTTTGTAGTATCTGATAAAGCGATCGATTCATTTAAGAATGAATGGGAATTGGAAGAGGGGCAATATGTAAGGATTTATGCAAAATATATCGGAGGAGGCTCAGATGCTTTTACGATTGGCATAAATGCGAGTGCTACACCGGTCGATCCCGCATTGGTTCAATCCATTGAAGGATTTCATTTCTTTGTCGAAAAAACAGATGCCTGGATCTTACAGGATGAACTTCTCCAAATTGCCTGTAATGAAAATGGCATATTTTCAAGCAAAATCTCCTATTGAATATGTGGATCATCTTCTTGAGCACGACCCCACTTTTTAAACATTTAACTTTACAAAGTAGAATACTTCATGTATATTCAGAATGATAAGAGGTTTAATTTACCATAATAACCATCAACTTACGGAGGTGTGGAAGACAAACAACAATCAGATTGGGATTTTTGATGCTCAGTACAGGGCGCCTACAATTGGTATTATGCTGGTTCTGGCAACCGTAGCTTTCGAAGGACTGGCTATCACGACTATTGCCGCGAAAATGGCACAAAGTTTAGAGGGCATTCATTTATACGGTTGGATCTTCAGCGCATTTTTGTTATCTCAGCTTATTGGAACCTTGGTTATGGGTCAGCAGGTTGACAAGCGCGGTGTTTTTACATCCATGCTGGTATCCTTTAGTGTTTTTGTGCTAGGAACTGTGGTCTCCGCTATTTCTTTCGATATGCACATGCTTATTGCCGGAAGAGCCCTTCAAGGTTTTGGAGCGGGGGCCCTGATCACATGCGTTTATACCTGTGTGACATTGCATTATCCAGATGCACTTCGTACTCAAATCCTGGCCGCATTCTCCATGGCATTTGTACTGCCTTCCTTGATCGGGCCTTATGTAGCAGGCCTTATTGCTTCCTATATCTCGTGGCGATATGTTTTCTGGATCGTTCTACCTTTGATTGGATTGGCGCTCAGTCTTACATTCCGCTCTTTCCGTGATTTGCAGCTTCGGCAAGATCTGACAGGTCCAGCGCGAGCAACCGACTCGAAGATTATTTATGCGATTCTACTTGCCGTTGGAACGGGGCTGTTACTCACAGGACTTGGTATGATAACCGATTGGAAAGGCATAGTACTCACTTTGTGTGGATTAGTCGTCATGATCCCACCATTGCGTAAACTGCTGCCTGTGGGCACTTTTTCGGTAAAAAAAGGATTGCCTGCTACTTTGGTTTCCAGAGGGCTATATGTTGCTTGTTATTTTACAACGGAAAGTTTTGTGATCTTGGCACTAACCGAAGTGAAGGGGTTATCAGCTGACCTTGCTGGCCTTCTTGTAGCAGCAGGTTCTCTGAGCTGGTCCGCCGCAGCGTGGTTGCAAGCCAAGCTTGATGCACGAGATCAAGGTCTTGCCCGAAAGGGCAGAGTCATGACCGGCATTGGGATTATGATCGCTGGAACTGTACTCGTGATCCTGGCTCTTATTTTGACGGACGGTGGAATTATACTCATCCTTCTCTCGCAAATGATTACAGGGTTCGGTGTTGGATTGGCCAACCCTACTACTGCAGCCATTGCTTTACAACATGCCATGCCCAGGAAAGAGGGAGAAATGTCCGCGAATCTGCAATTTGTGGATTCCTTCTATATGGGAGTAAGCATTGGAGTTGGTGGCGCTCTGATTGCCTTGTCCGAAACTTTACAATGGGGCATATCCACAGGCGTTTTGATCGTGTTAACACTGCAATTACTATTAGTCTTGTTAAGTTTCTTGGCAGCACTACGAATTAACAAACTCGTTCATCAAGAACATCATCCGATCAGCCAGGTGAAGGACAACATTTCCATGTAACGGATGACGGCCGCGTCGTTAAATACATCACGAAGAACGGGGGGACAAATTGCATTGGGAGGTAGATAAGATGGCACGTGTATTAGTAGTCATTACTCCAGCTGAAGGACATGTGAATCCGTCGTTAGGATTAGTTACTCAGTTGACGAACAATGGTGAGGAAGTCATCTATGTGTGCACGGAGGAGTATCGTTCCCGAATTGAACAAACCGGTGCCCAGATACTTACCTATCCATTTCCACAAGATGCCTTCTCTCATGATCCGGTGTTGAAACCCCAGGAGTACAAGCATTCTTATCAGTTCATTCATATGATGGTAAGCGGTATTATTCGGAGGATCATCCCCAATGTGCTGCGAGTAATAGAGAATCAAAAGTTTGACTATATAATCTTTGATTCCCTGATGGGATGGGGAGGGACTATTCTTGCAGAAAAACTGGGAATTCCCGCGGTGTGTTCGATTGCCTCCTTTGCTTTTGTAGAGCCTCTCGGGTCTGGCTCAGACCTTAATGAGACGGAGACGAAGGAGCTTTATGAGACTACGATGAAGATAACAACTGAGTTATCCGAAGAGTTTCAAGTGAGTATTCCAGCCATGGAAGAGATTCCGGCACATGCAGGTCAGTTAAAGCTCGTGTACACCAGCCGTTTTTTTCAGCCGCAGGCAGAAAAGCTGGATGATCGTTTTATTTTCACTGGTCCTTCGATCATAAAACGTCAAGATGCTCCGGCCTTCTCGTACGAGCTGCTTCGTGAACGGTACCCTCAAACCGTGTACATTGCCATGGGTACGATTTTAAATAAGAACTTGGATTTCTATCAGCTTTGCTTTGAAGCATTAGGGGATCTACCCGTGAATGTTGTTCTATCTTCAGGGAAATACACGGATATGGAGCCGCTGACGGAACAAATTCCTCCTAATTTTATCGTCAAGCCATACATTGCACAGTTGGACATGCTGCAGCATACAGATGTTTTTATTACACATGCTGGAATGAACAGCACGAGTGAGGCGCTATATTACAACGTTCCGATGGTGATGATCCCATTAACGTCAGATCAGCCTCTTGTTGCAGATCGGGTACAGGAGTTGGGCGCGGGTATTACTTTGAATAAACATAACCTCAGTGCAACTGATTTGAGAGAGGCGTTAACAGAAGTCCTACACAATTCACTTTATAAACGGCAGGCTTACCTCATCGGTGAATCTTTACGCCAGGCTGGCGGTTACAAGCGGGCCGCCGAAATGATCATGAGTCATATGGGTTCAGCCCGAGGAAGTTACACAATTTAGTGGTGTTCCATTCAAAGTGATATGCTCCCGGAAGTGCTCCCTGTCAAGTGGACAGTGTAAAAAAACAAAAAAACAGTTCGGTTAGATACCTCAGCTTGTATGAACAAAGCTGAGGTATCTTTTGTATGAGGGAAAACCTCACTCTACTATTCGTATTATTAGGTCAACCCCGTCGTGAAAACAGTTCTCTCCTGCCCCCAACGAACATGTTTGAGCTGGTTTTCGCGTCCTAATCTGCCGCTGCGTTTTTGTTTATGAGAGTCTAATGCTTATTGCTGGCTTTCATCCTAATTAAAAACCGTATAAAACCTGAATTATGCTCCTTATAGTGGACATTGGAAAAACCTCTTTTTTTATACTAAAAGTAACGAGAATTCAATAAAAATTGTTCGAGACGAATTGTTGTAGGCTCGACTAGAAATAATGTATATAATCAATCGTAGGCAAAACGCATAAGATCATATGGGCGGTGGAGCAAGATGTTGAAGCAGCATAGTATGATTAGAAAAATTACTGTGCAAATGATGGTGATGCTGGCGATCCTGTTAGCCACACTGATATTGAGTAATTTTTATTCGTTGGAAGTCGTACGTAAAAATCAGATTGCAAGCTCCAAGAACACGTTGGCGATTTATATTAACAGTATTCAAAATAGCTTGAATAATACATCCAGGGATCTGTTAGAAGTGTTCGATACCCAGATTAATAGCTTTAGTACGTTTGGAACAAAGGATGAGAGCCAGAAGTATTTTGATGCCATCAGATTGCAGGAAATTTTGGCCTCGAAGGTGTCTAATACGAGTGGAAGTGACGGATTGTTTATTTCAGTTCCGAAGGAGGACTTTTTATTAGCCTCCTTCAGTAATCGAATGTATTCGAAGGAAGGTCTGTTTTTGACTGACTTTCTAAAGGAGCATGACTTTGATGCCAAAAATACAACGGGCGGGTCAGAGTGGCTGCCTGTCGAAGTGAACGGCGTTGCTTATTTATTGAAATCAATCACTTATTCTAATGTGATTTTTGGAGCGGTCATAAAGACGGATACGCTAATAGCTGCCATAAAGAAAAATGCAAATGAACAGAACTTATTTTACTTAACCGATAAGTCGGACCGCATGCTTTCGACAACGAATCCAGTCGATCTTTCTAAGGAGAAACCATACCATACCTTTACCTCCAAGCCATTTTTCGTTACCGAGCAGATTCCTGAATTCGGAAGCTTAACGAACGTTGTCGCAAGTCGAAATGTTTTCTATGGCCTGGAATGGATGCAATGGCTTATTATTTCTTTAAGTATGCTGGCAGTCGTCATCACGTCGATTATTTTCAGATTTTTTGCAAAGGATTTGATTCAACCCATATTAGAGCTTGTAAAAGGCGCAAAAGAAGTGGAAAAAGGCAACTGGGACTATCCGTTTTCTAACAAAGCCTCCTCAATCGAGTTTGCACGGTTGTCCAATTCCTTCTCCTCGATGATACGCGAGATAAAGACGTTGAAAATCAACACCTACGAAGAGAAGCTTGAGCGGAATAAAACGGAATTAAAATATTTGCAGATGCAAATAAAGCCCCATTTTTTCTTGAATGCAATAACGACTATATCAAGCCTAACCTACCATAACAAGAATGAGGAGATACGACGGATCATTAGCCATTTATCCGAGCATTTGCGTTACATGTTTAGAGGAGGCTTGGTTCAGGTTCAGATTCAAGAAGAAATGAAGCATGTCGAAAATTACATCCAGATGCAAGAAATTAGATATCCGAATCAAATATTTTACATGGCGGACATCGATCGGGAATTGCAAGCTGTTCCGCTGCCGCAGTATTTGATTCAAACCTTTGTTGAGAACTCGTTTAAGCATGCTTTAGCACATAAAGAAATGCTGTCCATTTTTATAAAAGGGGATAGCGTTCTCACAAATGGCCAGCCTTTCCTTCGGGTAGTAATAGAAGATAATGGAGAGGGCTTTCCCGAAGAAATGATGGAAGAAGTGAATTTTTCGGATATGCAGCAAAGCGGAACAGGGGAAAAGGTGGGAATCAGCAACATCCAACGAACCTTAAAGCTTTTATACAAGCGGGACAGGCTGTTAACGCTATCGAATATACAGCCATCCGGCGCCAGAGTAGAAATAATGATTCCTATGGACAACGAAGAGTAAACTCCACACAAAGGGGATGAAGCAGATGCAATGCTTATTAATTGACGATGATATCCCTACTGTAAACGTTTTGCACGATTTCGTAGACTGGGATGCATTCGGTATTTCCAAAATCATGACGGCACACAATATATCCGATGCGAAGCTGCTATTCGAACAAAGCATTCCTGACATCATCATATGCGATATTGAAATGCCAAAGGGTACCGGGCTCGATATGATCAAATGGGTAAGAGAACATAAATACGACTGCGGCTTTATTTTCTTTACCTGTCATGAAAGCTTTGATTTTGCCACAACAGCCCTTTCGTTTAATGCGGATGCTTATGTCATAAAGCCCTTTGATAAAGATAAGCTTGAGACGTCGCTAATAAAGGCGATAGATGTAATCAAGCAAAGAAGGGAACTAAATGAATACAGCAGGTACGGGCAGGCATGGTTGAAAAACCGCGATCTCGTAGAGCAGGGCTTCTGGAGAGACATTATGTTTGCAACGATACCTCCTCGACTTGATGTCATTCAGTCCGAAATGCGGAAAAGAGATTTGGACATCCATTTAGAGGAACGTTATCTTCTCGCGATTACTTGCGTCAGTAAAACGGATATGGAGATCGATTGGAACGATAATACGTTCAAATATGCCTTTCATAACTTGTGTTCGGAAATGTGGTTTGGTACGACCGATCACTCACAAATCGTGACTTACAAAATGGAGGATGTTTTTTACAGCGCTTTAATTATACCTGAGCTGGAAGCCATTGATGTGGTAAAGGAAAAATGCAATAAACTCATTAAACAATGCAGGAAGCTGTTCCGCTGCACGGCTACTTCCTATCTTGCTGAAGGGAATGCCATTTCCCAAATCGCCGAAGCTAAAATAAGGCTGGAGGAAATGGATAAAAAGAACATCATTTATAAAGGTAAAGTGCATGATGGCAAGGAGCGTTTTGTTTATTCCCATTCTGAGCCTTATTCGCTTGATGCTGCTCTAATGAATACGTTGTTCATTCAAGGAGAAAGAGTGAAGATCGTTCAATTGTTGAAAAAGGAACTAGAGCTGCTTGCCTCGCTTAATAAACTGGATGTGAATACCATACGTGCCATACACCAGGATTTCGTACAGGTTGTCTATGCCCTATTGTATAAAAACAATATCCAGGCTCATAAATTATTTTCGGATGAGGCAGCTCAGCAATTGGCCCAAAGCTCGAATGCCAGTGTATTTGAATTCATGAAATGGGCAAATTATGTAACGAATACTACGATTGATTTTCTAAAGCTGGTCATCGCTTCTGAAGGTGTCGTTGAAAAGGCAAAAAGATTCATACAAGAGCATTACGATCAGGATTTAAATCGGGAGGATATAGCCGCAGTCGTATTTTTAACGCCGGACTATTTAGCTAAACGCTTTAAACTGGAAACAGGCTTGTCGGTCAAGGAGTATTTAAATGAGTACCGGGTAAAGGTTGCGCAAGAAATGCTGATCCATAGTAAGGATAGCATTAGCCATATTGCAACCCAAACGGGATTTGACAGTCTATCCTATTTCTCCACCGTATTTAAAAAAGTCACAGGTGACACACCGAATGCGTTTCGGGCTAAATATAACGTACTAAAGATTTAATATCCGAAAAAATAATCAACGGCAACTAGGTTACCCAGAAGAGGTGGCGAGGTTGCTGTTTTTTTATCGAGTAAAAAGATGAATTGGGATTCAAATACGAAGCATCGTGCTTATTTTTTAAAAAAGAGCACGGATTTATTAAAGTGTTGAAAGTGGATTGCAGTTAAGATGAAGGAGATTCATTATTCGAATGGAGGCAGAACAAATGAGCACAAAGAGGGGAATCACTGCACTGCTTTTGTCCGTAACCTTAATCGGTTCATCGTTAACCGCATGCGGCACAGAATCCGCGAACGAAACGACTAAAGAGGCTGCTGGAAATGTTGAGAAAGTGGTATTCGCACTCCCGTCATTTAACCGAATTCCTGATGATCTTAGCCGTGTAACGGACGCTATTAATAAGATTACGAAGGAAAAGATTAATGTAGAGGTTGAACTGAAATTGTACGGACCAGCTGATTATAGTCAGAAAGTAAACCTTGCGCTGCAAAGCGGTGAGCAGTTGGATATCTTTACGGGCTTCGAGCAGTTCGCAAATTTTGCATCGAAAAAGCAGCTGTATCCGATGAATGATCTTCTACAGCAATATGGGAAAGAAATGAAAGGAATTCTAGACAAGGATTTCGGTGATGATCTCCTTGAAGCGACAACGATTGATGGTCAAATTTACGGGATTCCCGCCAATAAAGGGATGGCGCTTCCAACTAATCTGGTCTATAACGCCGATATGATGTCGGAGATTGGAGTGTCCGCTGACGATATCCATTCCGTAAATGATCTGCCGGCGGTATTTGATGCCTTGAAAGAAAAGCTTCCAGATGTCGTTCCTTTCGGACCCATCAATGTCAGCCCTAGTGATACGGGCTTGGTGAGGCTGTTAAGGGGAACACATAAAGTCGACTTTCTGACAGACAGTACGGGAGTCGGTGTCGTCATCGGAGACGACGGCAAGGTGCGGAATTTTTACGAGACGGATGAATTTAAAGCTGGGGCATCAATGATGAGAGACTGGTACAACAAAGGTTATTTGCAAAAAGATGCGGCAACCGCTTCAAGTCCATTTTCTGAAATCATATCCTCAGGCCGCGGGTTCGCCTTTATGGGAGGGTATAGCGGCATGGCTCTTGCACAAGCGCTTAGCGCGCAAACGGGAAAGAATGTGGAGACAAGACGCATTGCACCCTTCTATTTCGATACCATTGCAGTCAACGCTGTTGTGTGGATGATCTCTAGCAGGAGTAAAGTTCCAGATGCTTCCATGAAGTTTTTAAATTTATTATATACGGATGCTGAACTTATTAACACGCTGTTGTATGGCATCGAAGGCGAGGATTATGTGTTGGTTGATGAGCATCATGTCAAGTTCCCGGAAGGCAAAAATGCTTCTACGGTTGCTTACACCGCATATTTGAGTTCCGGCATTGTTGGTTCGGAGTCCCTTCAGTATCAGCTTGAGGGTGCGGATCGGTCGGATATTGAGCTGAAGCTGAAAGAAAATAAAGCGACGGAAAGGTCTCCGTATTTTGGATTTATTTTCGACCAAAACAGTGTGAAAACGCAAATGACCTCTATTAACAATGTCGTCAATCAATATCTTCCTGGGTTGGTTACCGGATCGCTTGACCCAGAAACGACGATACCAAAATTCATAGAAGCGCTGAATAATGCTGGCGCGGAAGCCATTATCAAGGCGAAGCAAGAGCAGCTTGACGCTTGGCTGGCGAACAAAAAGCAATAAAACAAGTAAGATGTCCAAGGTGGAGCCTGCAGCCTGCTGCAAGCCCCATCTTGGACAAAAGGAGACATGTTGATGAACGCTACGGTTGCAAAACGCCGAGAATTAAAAAAGATGATGCCGCTCCTTCTTCTTGCGGCTCCAGGTCTGCTTTATTTGCTTATTAATAATTATATTCCGATGCTGGGCATCTTTATTGGGTTCAAAGAAGTGGATTTTACGAAAGGGATATTCGGCAGCGATTGGGTTGGATTCGCTAACTTTAAGTTTCTATTTAATACAAGCGATGCCTTCATCATGACAAGAAATACGATTTTATATAACGTAGCTTTTATTGTGTTAGGCACGATCTGCTCTGTATTTATAGCTTTGTTAATGTCTGAGCTGTTAACGAAGGTATACTCGAAGTTTTTTCAATCCGGCCTAGTACTTCCGAATCTGATTTCCATGGTGGTGCTGTCATACCTCGTATTTGCTTTTCTTAATTCGGATAGTGGATTTATTAATCTTTCTATCTTGCGTCCGTTGGGGCTTCCTGAAATCAGTTGGTATTCGGAGGCCAAATATTGGCCCTATCTATTAGTTATCATTCAATTGTGGAAATCTGCGGGCTATGGGTCAATCGTTTATTTTGCATTTATCGCTGGCATCGATAAGAGCATTTATGAAGCGGCGAAGATCGATGGCGCAGGCAAGCTGAAGCAAATTTTTAATATAACGCTGCCTTTGCTGAAACCGACGATCATTATACTAGGACTCCTTTCGGTGGGGAGAATTTTTAATTCCGATTTTGGCTTGTTCTATCAAGTACCGATGAATGCGGGCGCTTTATACAGCACGACACAGACGATCGATACGTATGTGTACCGTGCTCTCATTCAATTAAATGATATTGGTATGTCGGCAGCAGCCGGGCTCTATCAATCGTTAGTTGGTTTCATTCTTGTGTTGATTGTGAATGCGATTGTCAGAAAAGTGAATGCTGACAATGCTTTATTTTAGGGGGTAAATACGTTGATACAAACAAGAGGGGAACGGACCTTTGCCCATTTCTCAGCTATCGTTATGACTTTAATCACCTTAGCGGCTTTTTTACCCTTTATTTTAATTTTCGTAGCCTCCTTTACGGATGAGCCTGCCTTGATCAGCAACGGATACAGCTACTTTCCGGAAAAATGGAGCATGGATGCTTATGTGTACATGTACACAACCGCTTCAACTTTTGTGAGAGCCTATGGTGTCTCCTTCTTCGTCACGATCGTCGGAACTGCAGTCAGCACGATTCTGACCGCCATGCTTGCCTATCCGATGGCACGAAGAGATTTTAAGCTGCATAATGTTCTGGCTTTTATTGTGTTTTTCACGATGCTGTTTAGCGGTGGAGTCGTCCCTAGTTATATGATGTGGACGAAAATCTTTCATATTAAGGATTCACTGTGGGCGTTAATCGTGCCCAGCTATCTGATAAGCGGGTTTAACGTTCTGCTCGTTCGCAATTATTATAAAAATAATGTGCCTGTGGACCTGATCGAATCGGCACAGATCGACGGCGCTTCCGAGCTGAAAACCTTTTACAGCATTATGCTGCCATTATCGATTCCGGTTTTGGTGACAATTGGTTTGTTTACAGCATTAACGTATTGGAATGATTGGATCAATGCCTTATATTATATTACGAAGCCTCAATATTATGGCGTTCAAAATCTTCTGATTCAGTTAATGAACAATATCCAATATTTAAAGTCTGAGCAGGCGAGCAGTATGATTGGTGCCGGGGCCGTAGAGCTTCCAAGCACGGCAGTTCGGATGGCAATGGCTGTTATTGGCATTTTACCGGTTTTAGTTGTCCTGCCTTTCCTTCAGAAGTATTTGACTAAAGGTGTCGTCATTGGCGCAGTAAAAGGATAATCAAAAGGAAATCAAAGGAATGTCAAAGGAGAGAAGAAAATGAAGGTACAAGAAGTGATTGACACGGTCATATTCGATACTTGCGGCGATCGGAAATTAGAAAAATCAGGGGATGTACTCATGAGCGGCGATCCCAATATGGAAGTGACGGGCATTGTCACGAGCTTTATGGCAACCGTCGAGGTGATCAGAAAGGCGATTGCGCATGGCGCGAACATGATCATTACCCACGAGCCAACCTACTATACGGGAAAGGATGAAATACAATGGCTGGAACATGACCCCGTTTATCTGGAAAAGAAGAAGCTTATCGAAGACAACCAAATCGCGATTTGGAGATTTCACGATCATATGCATATGGGGCATACAGACCGAATCTATGATGGCCTATTGAAGGATATCGGTTGGGAAGAGCAAATGATCGAAAAGAACCAGCCGCATACTTACGAGATCGCTCAAACTACGCTGGGAGAACTGGCTGAATTTTTCAAGCAAAAGCTAAAAATGTCGGTTATCCAAATCGTGGGCGATCCCGCAATGCCTTGTTCAAGAATTGGCATACTCGTCGGCGGTGGCAGCTTGGGACTTGGCAGAGAACAAATGCCGATCGAGCTTATGCGGGATAAAAATCTTGATGTGATGGTGTGCGGAGAAATTGTGGAATGGACGCTTTGTGCCTACGTTAATGATGCCAAGATGCTTGGTCTTAATAAAGCTATGCTGGTAATAGGACATGAACGAAGCGAGGAGCCCGGCATGAAGCATATGGCGCAGTGGCTGCCGCCTTTGGTCCACGGTATTCCAGTCTCCTTTATCGATGCCGAAGAGCCTTTTATCTACTTGTAAGAGGTCAAGACGCTAGAGAAGGAGTGCAAAAATATGCATCCATCATTAGAACTGGCATTGGAGCTTAATGTCGATAAAAAATAGATAGGGGACATGGATAATGGCCATGATGCAGGTTCATTTCTATTCAAAATCTCTGAGAAGAGAAGTCACTTTTAATGCGCTGATTCCTTTAGACAAGTTTGAAATACCGGGTCAAGCGGCAGTGGAGAATAAGCCGATGAAGGCACTCTATTTATTGAATGGTTATTCGGGCAGCTGCATGGACTGGATTAGCTATACAAGAATAAGGGAGCTGTCCAATAAACATCACATCGCTGTATTCATGCCATCTGGAGAAAATCATTTTTATGTGGATGATCTGAATAAAGGAGAAAGGTTTGGAGAATATGTCGGCAATGAGCTGGTCGCGTTTACACGAGAAATGTTCCCTTTGTCGGAAAGGAGAGAAGATACCTTTATTGGCGGTTTATCTATGGGCGGCTACGGTGCGATACGCAACGGCTTGAAGTATGCCGGGAATTTTAGCAAGATTATGGCTTTTTTACATGGGACTTTTGAAATGATTACCTCGAAGAAGCGATTTTATGGGCGATGGATGATAAAGAAATAAGGTGAGCAGCATGAGCACGCCCTAGATGAAGATAGGACTCTGGTGTTCCCCGTGAGCTTTTCCTCGCAGCTCTCATCGCCCTTTATTCCCTCGACGGTATTCACTTGGCGACGCGCCATACCAGCGCTTGAACTGCCGGCTAAAATGCGAAATATCGCGATAGCCAAGAATCGCAGAAATTTGGCTGATCGACATCTGGGGGTCGTTCAGCAGAACCTTCGCCTCATGCAGCATCTCCTTGGAGAGAAACACGCGCGGCGATATTTCAAAAACCTGCCGGAACACCCGATTGCAGTGGGAGACACTGATGCCAAGCTCGGCGGCAATGTCGTCAATGCCGTAATGCTGGTCTAGTAGAGCGGCATCCTGCTTGAATTGCTGGTAAATGAGTCCTTGCAGCCTGCTGCGAATTTGATGAGCGAGCTGAACTTTCTCATAGGAGACGGCAGAGTGGAGATCGGCTTCCGCAGAAAGTGCTTCCCAGAGCTGGCCAAACAGTTCAAACACCGCAGATTGGAGGCGCATCCGTTCCGTAAGCTTGGCAGCGGAATGTTCAGCGAGCTGGCTCGACATTTCGATGACTTTGTTGAGCGATGGCCTTAATTGCTGGACGACATTGCTGTCGGTCTCAAATAGAACCGAGTCAAGCCGACTTAATAAGGATAAGAACATGCGGTCATCGATGTCAAAATGCAGGCAAAAATAAGTGAACGGTTTGCCATTCCCACTTTTGCTGGCGTGAGAGGCTCCTGGCTGAAGTAACATGAGTGCCCCAGCCTTTTGTATATAATGAAGGTCATTGACGATAAATAATTGCTCACCCTCGAGTACGTAATTGATCTCATATTGAGGATGAGTATGCACCGGATAATCCCATTGTCCGCTTACTTTACGCAAATGCATGCCAAACAGGTTGATCGTTGTTTTGACGTCGGGAACAATAGCCTCGCTAATGCATTGCCCAAGTATAGGCGGGATAAAAGTGGCTGCCATCATGCAACACCTCCGTTCCAATCCTTGCGAATTTCCACACTGTACTTAACTACGAGTATAACGTACTTAGCCCGATTTGGGTAAATAATTGCTCGATTTGACAATGGCTTCTGGTTAACCTGACGTGCTAGGATAAAAATAATTCATGCAAACGCTTAACTTTTATTTTTATTAACGGTCAGGAAGGGGTTCAACAGTGGCTAATCCAAATAAATTTTATAATGTGCAGCACTCGCCAATCGGAGCTTTTTCGAGCTTTACCTTGGGCTTCAAAGGAAAGAAAGGCGGACTTGCTTCCGAGCTAGGGAAGCCAGCCGATCAAAACATTTATATCGGAATGCAGGCTTTAGATGGCAGCGTTTATGAAGCCTTCCCGTTTTTTGAAGCGGCTGCCGACGACAGCTCCAGATATGATGTGGAAAAAGTAGAGCCAAGCGATAAGGATCAGCAGGCGACGGCGAAGTTGAAAGCTTTTAACGACGATCAAATTTTGCGAACGCTTGGCGCAGGTACGGATACGTGGCAGGCGGGTGATGTAACGCTGCGTATTTATTCTCCTGTCCGCTCCGTGCCGGATCCGGCAACAGCGAGCCCAGAGAAGCTGAAGCAGGCGATTGTTCCGGCTGTTTTTGCCGAATTGACGCTGGATAACAGCAACGGGTCGTCGGCTAGAAGAGGTTTTTTTGGATATGAGGGCAGCGATCCCTACAGTGCGATGCGCAGACTGGGCGATACGAGCGGAGGGCAATTTGCCGGCATCGGGCAGGGCCGCTTGACGGCTATCGCTTGCGATACGGGCGATGTTCAGAGTGCGCTGGGATTTACAATGGAGAAAATTTTGGATGAGCGATATGAGCATAACTATGCTTTTGGCTTGGGCGGAACGGGAGCCATTCTAATGGAGGTGCCGCCGGGCGAGACGCGCACATACAAGTTTGCGATTTGCTTCTACCGGGATGGTATCGTCACAACTGGCATTGAGGCCTCCTACGCGTATACCCGTTATTTTAAAAATATCGACAGCGTAGCTGCGTACGCCTTGGAGCATTTTCAGGAGCTTTCTGAGTCTTGCCAGCAGGCGGATCAATGGATTAATGATTCACAGCTTTCGGACGATCAAAAATTTATGCTCTCGCACGCTATTCACAGCTATTACGGAAGCACTCAAATGCTGGACCATGATGGCAAAGCGCTATGGATCGTCAATGAAGGCGAATATCGGATGATGAATACGCTGGATTTAACGGTGGATCAGCTGTTTTTTGAATTGATTATGAATCCGTGGACGGTAAGAAACGAATTGGAGCTGTTCGTAGACAGGTACAGCTACAAGGACCAGGTTACGTTTCCTGGTGGGCAGGAGCTATATCCGGGCGGCATAACGTTTACCCATGATGTCGGGGTGGCGAATGTTTTTTCCCGTCCGCAATATTCGGCATATGAGTTGGCGGGGCTGGACGACTGCTTCTCTTATATGTCCCATGAAGAGCTGGTCAATTGGCTATGTACGGCGCTTGTATATATTGAGCAAACGAAGGATGAGGAATTTACAGCCAACATGCTGCCCGTTATTCGCTCCTGCTTTGAAAGCATGCTGAACCGGGATCATCCTGTAAAGGAGCTGCGCAATGGCCTCATGGCACTGGACAGCACACGCACGCAGGGAGGCGCTGAAATTTCTACCTATGACAGCTTGGATGCCTCTTTGGGCCAGTCCCGCAACAATATTTATATGGCGGGAAAATGCTGGGCCGCTTACGTGGCGCTGGAGCGTCTGTTCCAAGCTGAAGGCTTGACAGAATTGTCGACAGAGGCAGGCGGTCAAGCAGATAAATGCGCGGCGTCTATTACAGCTGCTTTGACAGAGGAAGGCTACATACCAGCCATTATCGGTGAAAACAATCACTCACGCATCATACCTGCGATCGAAGGGCTTGTATTCCCGCTATTTACCGGCTGCAAGGATGCCCTGGATCCGAACGGCAGATTTTCGGAATATTTGAGCAGTCTTCACCGTCACCTGAACACCGTGCTTGTGCCTGGCGTATGCCTGTTTGATGACGGTGCGTGGAAATTGTCTTCGACCAGCAACAATTCATGGCTTAGCAAAATTTATTTATGCCAGTTTATTGCAAGGGAAATTATGAAGATGCCGTGGGAAGAGAGAGGAGAGCTTGCTGATTCAGCCCATGTGGCATGGCTGCTGCATCCCGAGCTTTCCTACTGGTGCTGGAGCGACCAGGTGTTGTCCGGCCAAATTGTGGGCAGCAAATATTACCCTCGCGGCGTAACCGCCATTTTGTGGCTATATGAGAAGTCGGCTGACTATTCGCTTGTCAAAAGCAGCTAAGGTCAAATCAAACAATAGAACGAGGTGGAGCAAAAGATGAATGAAACTGCGAGGAAACAACAGCCAGCGGAAAGCGGTTATCATGCTTGGTTAAGCTATAACAAGGTCTTGCCAAGCACCCAATTGGAGCAATATAAGCAATGGGGCGGTGCAATAGTCGCTTGGGAGGAACAGGAGACGATTCAGGCTGCGGCGGCTGAACTGCGGCTCGGCCTTGAAGCTATGCTGGTAGATTCCGTATCCACTGCTCCTCATGCTCCTAATCAGGGACAGCGTCATATCGCGTTGGGAACTTTCACATCCGGGAATGAACGCTACCAAAGCTTGTTTAGCGAAAAAGATATTCAAGCTGCAGGAGCGGAAGGGTTTGTCATCCGCACGAGCCTTGCTGATTCCTGTCTGGCAATCGGTGCTGCCTCGCCAGCAGGCTTGCTTTATGGCGTGTTTCATTTGCTGAGGCTCATAGGCACAGGCGCTTCTATTGATAGGCTTGATATTGTCAGCGCTCCGACAAACGGATTAAGAATGATTAATCATTGGGATAATTTCGACGGCAGCATTGAGCGCGGCTATGCCGGAAATTCTTTTTTATATCAAAATAATCGGTTTACCGAGGATCAGGAGCGTGTGCGCGATTACGCCAGAATGATGGCTTCTATCGGTATTAATACGATTGCGATTAACAACGTTAATGTTCATCAGGAGGAGACGCTGTTTATTACGCCGACCTATCTGCCGCAAGTGGCGAGGCTCGCTGATATTTTTCGGATTTATGGCATTCGCTTGTATCTCAGTATTAATTTTGCGAGCCCCATTCAGATTGGCGGGCTTGCGACGGCTGATCCACTGGATCAGCAAGTGCAAGCTTGGTGGAGCAGCAAAGCTTCGGAAATTTACGCAGCCATTCCGGATTTTGGCGGTTTTCTGGTCAAAGCCGATTCTGAAAATCGTCCGGGTCCCTTTACGTATGAGCGCGACCATGCGGAGGGAGCCAACATGCTTGCGCAGGCGCTGGAGCCGCATGGCGGCATCGTGATATGGCGCTGCTTCGTTTACAATTGCAAGCAGGACTGGCGTGACCGCACGACCGATCGTGCCCGGGCAGCGTATGACCATTTTAAACCGCTTGATGGCAGATTTAACGATAATGTTGTGCTGCAAATAAAAAATGGCCCGCTTGATTTTCAGGCCAGAGAGCCTGTATCTCCACTCTTTGGTGCGCTTGAGCATACGAATCAGCTGATTGAATTTCAAATTACGCAGGAGTATACAGGGCAGCAGCGGCATCTGTGCTACCTCGTCCCGCAATGGAAGGAAATATTGGAGTTCAATACGTATGCTGGCGGAGAAGAGGCTCCGGTCAAGCGTATTGTGGACGGCTCCATGTGGGGCAACCGGATAAACGGGATGGCAGCTGTCACCAATGTCGGAGCGGACTGGAACTGGAGCGGGCATTTGCTAGCTCAAGCTAATTTGTACGGCTATGGCAGGCTGGCATGGAACCCGGATTTAACGGCGGAGCAAATAGCGAGTGAGTGGATACAACTGGCCCTAAGTTTGGATAGCTCCGTTCATGATATCGTTAGCGGACTGCTAATGGATTCGTGGAGCATTTATGAGTCGTATACGGCGCCGCTTGGCATAGGCTGGATGGTCAATCCTAACCATCATTACGGTCCTAATGTCGATGGATATGAATATTCGCCATGGGGAACGTACCATTTTGCAGATCACAAAGGATTAGGTGTTGACCGCACGGTGCAGACCGGAACCGGCTACAGTGCGCAATATATGGGAGAGAATGCCGAAATCTATAATTCGCTGAAGCTTTGCCCGGATGAGCTGCTGCTGTTCTTCCATCATGTCCCGTATACTCATGTGCTTCACTCAGGAAAAACCGTCATTCAGCATATATATGATACACACTTTGAAGGGGTAGAGCGGGCGACGCAATTGCTGACAGCTTGGAGCTCCCTGCAGGGCCGAATGAAGGAAGGGCTGTATACGCAGGTTGAAGAGCGTTTGAGGGAGCAGGCTCGGCATGCAGAAGAGTGGCGGGATCAAATCAATACGTACTTCTGGCGCAAAAGCGGCATAGAAGATGAGCACCACCGCAAAATTTATTAACGTACATGTTCGATTGCGAAGGAGACTTTCAAATGAGAGAGCAGAGTGTAACAAGAATAGAACAAGAGCAGCTGCCTCAAACGATGAAAGCGGCCGTTATGTCGGAGCCGGGTGCAATTGTTTTGCAAGAGCTGCCGATCCCGTCGATTGGGGACAAAGAGGTTTTAGTCAAGGTGATGGCTGTGGGCATATGCGGCTCGGATCTGCATTATTATGAGCATGGCCGAATTGGCCGTTTTATCGTAGAAAAGCCGCTTATTCTCGGACATGAATGTGCAGGAATTATTGCAGCTGTCGGGAATAAGGTAAGCTCTGTCACGGTAGGTACACGGGTCGCTATAGAGCCTGGAACGACATGCGGCCATTGCAGGGCTTGCAAGGAAGGCCGCTATAACCTTTGCCTTGATGTGAGCTTTTTGGCGACGCCTCCTGTTGATGGCGCCTTCGTGCAATATTTGGCGGTTCGGGAGGATATGGTGTTTCCGATTCCCGACCATTTGTCTTATGAGGAGGCTGCGCTTATCGAGCCGTTTTCGGTGGGCATTCACGCGGCGAGGAGAAGCAAGCTCCACCCCGGAGATACCGTAGCGATTATGGGCATGGGCCCGGTAGGGCTCATGGCGGTTGCCGCAGCAAAAGCTTTCGGAGCTGCACAAATCGTTGTAAGCGACATGGAAGAGATCCGATTGCAAGCTGCTTTGAAGATGGGAGCTACCCATGCCATTCATGTCAAAAATGAGGACCCGGTTAACGTCGTGAAGAGTCTGACCGGGGGCAAAGGGGTGGACGTAGCTTGGGAAACAGCGGGCAATTCCCATGCGCTTCGCTCGGCTTTATATTCCTTGCGCCGGGGAGGGAAGCTCGCGATCGTCGGACTGCCTCCGCAGGATGAGACACCGCTGAGCATTACTTTTATCGCGGACAATGAAATTGATTTGTATGGTATTTTCCGCTATGCTAATACCTATCCTAGCGGCCTATCCTTTTTGGCATCTGAATCCATAGATGCGAGCTTTCTCATTACCGATCGCTATCCGCTCGCCAAGACGCAGGAGGCACTAGAGCGTGCTATTCATAACAAGAGCGGCAGCTTGAAGGTAGTCGTTTATCCGAATGAGTAAGCTACTGATGCTGCTGTCGGATGTACAGCTTGAAAGGAGGCCGCGATGAACATTACCATTGGACAAGTAATAAAGGATTTGAAAGCAGGCATAGAGGTTCCTGCTCCAACCGTTGATCAATTGAGCTTTGGGCACGAGCATACCATAGTGAAAGGAATCGTTACAGCCTTTTCGGCCACCCATTCTATTATTGAGCAGGCATCTGCTTTGGGCGCCAATTTAATTGTATCGCATGAAGGCGTATTTTATAGCCACCATGAGGCAGGAGATTGGCTTAGCAATGATGCTGTTGTTGAGGCCAAAGCGGATGCTATTGAAAAAGCAGGTATTGGCATTTTTCGCTTTCATGATTATATGCATGGCTACCAGCCGGACATTGTCTTGATCGGTTTGCTGCGCAAGCTCGGTTGGATGGCAGCCGAAACGCAGCCAGCTGAGGCAATCGTAGATATACCAGCGATGCAACTCACCGAAGTGGCTGAATATTTGAAAAGCAAGCTGAACATTCCCTATGTGCGGGCAGCAGGAGAACCCACGATGCTGTGCAAACGCATAGGTATTCTGGTAGGATATAGAGGCGGCGGAAGCTCAGCGATTCCATTGCTCCAGCAGCAAAATGTGGATTTGATTATAGCTGGAGAAGGACCAGAGTGGGAAACGCCAGAATATATAAGGGATGCGCTGCACCAAGGGCGCAGCAAAGCGTTGATCATGCTTGGCCATGCCGAGAGCGAGGAGCCGGGGATGGAATATTTAGCTGAAATGCTAGCTGAGAAGTATCCGAAGCTTCCGGTTTATTTTTTGGCAGATGCCCCTGTATTTCAAGTATTCTAAACCCATCAATAGGTAGCGCTTTCAAATACTGCTTTGCCGCCAGAGGAAGGCGACAGCCGTTTACGCTTGAAATATAGGAAAGGATATATTTTCGCATCCTTTCTCTATATTTCTACGCGAAACGTAAGCTTTGCCGCCAGAGGAAGGTGACAGCCGTTTACGCTTGAAATATAGGAAAGGATATATTTTCACATCCTTACTCTATATTTCTACGCGAAACGTTAGCTTTGCCGCCAGAAGACGGCGACAGCCGTTTACGCTTGCGATAAAAGAACTCAACCTGCGGAGGCAAAGTATGAAACAGCAGAAGTTTGTTTTTAGCAAAAGCATTGCGTTTAGATGGATCATTTCTTATGCCATTATTATGCTCATCCCTTTAATTGTTAGCGCTGTCGTTTACACCCAAACAAAAAAAGTAGTAGAGTATGAAATCCAGCGTGCTAGCGGTGCGATGCTCAAACAGGTTAAGTATATGGTCGACAGTGAAATCAACCAAGCAGAAAAGCTGGCGATGCTGCTGTCTATTCATAATGACGTCAATTCCTTCCTGAATATGAATCCGGACTCAGAGCAGCAGGGGTCCTTTCAAATTTTTAAAACACAGCAGGAGCTGAGCAAATATAAATCCGCCAACAATTTTATCAAAGGGATTTATTTGTATTCCGGCAGGCTGGGTACGATGCTTACAGATGAAACCTACACGGATTCGGCTCTATTTTACGAGATGAACCGTCAGTCGTTTAACGTCAGCCAGCAGGAATGGCAGCAAATTTTGGATACGCCGATGATCCAGTCGGGGAAGCTGAGGCCTTTTATCCAATTTAAACGGGTCGGAAATACGGTTTTGTTAATTAAGCCATTGTCGAATATAAAGGAAAAGGACACTACGCGAGGCGTTTTATTCATCGCTTTAAATAGCAATACCGTCCAAAAAATGCTGGCCAACGTCGATTGGGTCAATAATGGCGATGTTTACATCGTCGATCAAGCGAACCAAATTATGTTTCAAAATAATAAAATTGAAAGCCCGCCGATTTTTTCTTTTGTAGAGACAGACAATAAAGAAGCGGATTCCTCCTTTTTGACCATTGCCGGAACGGAAAATATGGTGTCCTTTATAGGCTCGGATACGTCTGACTGGAAATATGTAAGCGTTTTCCCTTCGAATACTTTTTGGGAAAAAGCGAGGGAAATTCGCAATTTGAATTTGCTTGGCTTGCTGGTCTGTTTTTTAATTGGCGGGGTAGTCATTTATTATGTTGCCCGCCGAAATTACAACCCTGTTCGCGAGCTGGTCAATGTTTTTTCCTACCCCAAGCAGGAGCGGAGCATGTGGCGGGCAGACGAGTTTTCATTTATTAGGGAAAATGCGCTGGCGACGATTCGCGAGCGGGATGATATGAGCAGCCGCGAATACAAGCAGCTTCGGGTGCTCCAGGCCTACTATTTAACGAGGCTGCTCAAAGGGCAGGCAGAGGAAGGCTTGTCCGCCCAAGAGGCGGCGGGACGTTATCAGTTGAATTGGAGCACGGAGCATTTTGCCGTGCTGCTGTTCGATATTCAGCCAGATGAAGCAAGCGCCACGTCGATGAATTTATCCCATTTTATCGTAACGAATATTATGCTTGATGTGGCTCAGGAATTTCATAGCCTAAGCTTTACCGATATGGATGGCATGCTTGCTGCCGTTATTAACATTCAACCCGAGCGAATTTCTGTCTGGAAAGAGGATATGGAGCAGGCTTTGGTGAAAACGCTGGAATTTACCGATCAGCGCTACCGCTTGCAAATTGTGATGGCGGGGAGCGAGCATGAGGTCGGAGTAGCTGGCATCCATCACGCCTATCTGCAGGCGCTGGAGGCCCAAGAGTACCGATTATTTTCAGAAGAAAATGTGTCGATTTGGTATGGAGATATCGAGCCGCTGGAAGCGGAATATTATTTGTCGATCAACGATGAGCTTGCTTTCATCAACATGATTAAGACGGGGGATCTGGAAAAAGCAACAGAGAAGGTAGATGAAATTTTGAACCAAGTGTTCAGCAGCCAATCCTCTATTGAAATGCTCAAATGTGCGATGATCGATTTGGCAAGCTCCATGATGAAATCCGTTCCGCTTGAAGCGCAGCATGCTCAAATATGGGAAGAATCACGGCCGATGAAACGTCTGCTCGCCTGTACAACGAGGGGGGAGTTCCGGCAGGAGCTGCTGCAAATTTTACAAATGGTGTGCCACAAAATCAATGAAAAGCTATCCTTGCTATCCAATACGGGAATTGGAGAACAGGTGGCGGAGTACGTGGAGAAAAACTTTGACGATATCAATCTCAGCGTATCGATGATTGGGGCCGAATTCGGCATTACCCCGCAATACGTATCACGATTATTTAAAGAGCAGATGGAGCTCGGCTTGCATGACTTCATTAGTCAAACGCGTACTTCAAAGGCGAAATTGCTGCTTCAGCAAGGAGCAAGCATAGAAGAGACCTCGTCTAAGGCAGGCTTCTCCAGCAGCAGCGCCTTCATTCGCGTATTCAAGAAATATGAAGGAATTACACCAGGCAAATATAAAAATCTACAATAACAAAATGAATAGGCAATTTGTAATAAGGCTGCGTACATTCCAGAAAATACGTGCCTTTTTCTTGTTATGGCACTGGATTGAGCATATTGAGCATTGTTTCGGCAGACTGCTGCTGCTTATAGTTAAGAGGTAAGTCGAGCAGAGCAGAGCTAAAACATACAAACGGAGGTCTTTATTTTGGCAAAATGGTTTAATAAAAAAACGGTATGCAAGCCTGTCATTTTTCTACTCAGTCTCTCCATGCTAATGGCCGGTTGCAGCCTTTCAAGCTCTAGCAGCAATAATGAAAGCACTATTAATTCGAAGTCGAATTCGAATAATCAATCAGGAGGAGCCTTTTCTTATCCGATGCAAGGAAATGCAGAGCTCTCTTTTATGAATGAGCAGCTGGGCAGTACACCAGAAGCGATGCCGATTGATGAAGAGTACGAGAAACGGACGGGGGTTAAAATCAAGCATTTGGGCGGAACGCCGATGACGGATCAAAAGTTCAGCCTGCTGCTCGCCTCGGGAGAGCTTCCTGATATTTTTCTAAATACTTGGCTTCAATATCCCGGCGGGCCAGATCGAGCTGTGGAGCAGGGGTATATATTAAAGCTGAATGATTTAATTGACCAGTATGCGCCGAATTTAAAGAAAGTGCTTCAGGAAAATCCCGACATCGACAAAATGATCAAGACAGATGACGGCACGTATTATGCTTTCCCGTTCATTCGTTCAGATGCTGGCCGTGTATATGGCGGACCTATTATCCGTAAAGATTGGCTCGACGAGCTGAACTTGGACATTCCCGAGACGATTGAGGAATGGCATACCGTATTGACGGCGTTCAAAGAGAAGAAAAAGGCCAGCTCGCCTGTCACGTTCCGGTCGATGTTTCTGGGCGAACGCACGGGCGGTTTTGCCGGCGCGTTTGGTGTAATGGGCAACTTCTATATGAATGATGGAAAAGTGACGTACGGCTATTTGGAGCCGCAATATAAAGAATATTTAAGAACGATGAGCCAGTGGTACAAGGAAGGGCTCATTGACAAGGACTTTGCTTCCATCGATGCGGCAACCGTTGATAAAAAAATGTCCTCCGGCAGCAGCGGTGCAACAATCGGTTGGCAGTTCTACATTGAAAAATACAATGCTGCCGCTCAGGAGACCGATCCGAAGGCGAACTTCGTGGCTGTCCCTTATCCAGCAGCGGCAAAAGGCGAGCTTCCAGAGTTTGGCCAGCTGGACAATGCTTATGCAGGCACGAGCTCGGCGGCTATTTCCGCTACGACGGCAAATGTAGAAGCGGCCATCCGCTGGCTGGATTACGCCTATTCCGCTGAAGGAAGCATGCTGAACACCTATGGCCTGGAAGGGGTCACGTATAAGCTGGAAAACGGCAAGCCTGTCTATACGGATTTGGTTGTGAACAATCCGAATGGACTTGGCAGCGACCAAGTGATGCTGCAATATTCACATGGCACCAACTTCCCGATGATTCAGCAGGATAATAATCTGCCAGCGAAATATGAGCAGACGACGGAAGCGCTCGGCATTTGGGAAAAAACAAATCATGAGAGCCATCTGCTGCCACCAGTGACGCCAACGGCCGAGGAAGCGGATGAAATGAGCAGCATTATGAATGATATTAACGCTTTAGTTAAAGAAGCAGAGCTGAAAATTATTTTAGGAAATGAGACTGCCGACAGCTACGATAAATATGTTCAGCAAATGAAGGATTTAGGCATTGAAAGAGCGCTGGAAATTCAGCAAGCTGCCTATGAGCGTTATCTGCAACGTTAAAGCGATGCCATAAACGATCAATCGCTTTGCTATTAAATGAGCTCAAAAGCTCGATTTTTCGGCGCATTACCCAGACGATTACGTACATGCCCCATTTTATTACACTCGTTGTGGTAGCAGGCATTATCCGTTATTTTACGCTTTCAGATGGACTCATTAATGATGTGATTGCTTTTTTTGGCGGAGAACGTTTTTCGTTTCTGCAGCAGCCTGGAGCTTTCCGTCCTATTTATATCACCAGTGAAATTTGGCAGCCATTTCTGGCATAGACCAGCAGCAATATGAAGCGGCTAAAATAGACGGAGCGTCCAAGCTGCAGCAAATAAGGCATATTACTTTGCTCGGGATGCTTCCAACGATCATGATTATGCTTATATTAGCCCTCGGAAATATTATGAATGTTGCTTTCGAGAAAATCATTCTCCTTTATAGCGCAAGCATTTACGAGACAGCTGATGTCATTTCGACCTACGTTTACCGAAAAGGGATACTCGAATTCAACTACGGGTACAGCGCTGCCGTAGGCTTGTTTAATTTGGTCATTAACTTTGGAATATTGCTCCTGGCCAATTATTTCAGCAAACGGGTCAGTAAAAACAGTCTTTGGTAAGGAGTTGATCATATGACTAAAATCTCATGGGGCGAGCGTGTTTTTGACGGAATAAATGTGCTCGTTATGCTTATTTTAATTGTCATTACCTTGTATCCGATGCTTTATATTATATTTTCTTCGCTCAGTGAAGGAAATCGACTCCTTTCACACACGGGTCTCTTATTGTGGCCGCAAGGCTTTTCACTGGAAGGCTAAAAAGCGGTATTAAGCAATCCAACGATTATGAATGGCTTCCGAAATACACTGTTTGTCCTGATCGTAGGCTTGGCGATTAATATGACGCTAACTTCGTTGGGAGCCTATTTCCTCTCGCGCGAAGGCGTCCTGCTGCAAAAGCTGATCATGTTTTTTATCGTATTTACGATGTTTTTCCAAGGAGGCCTTGTGCCGTTCTTCCTCATTGTAAAATCGTACGGCTTGCTAGATTCGCTGTGGGCGCTGATTTTGCCTACGGCGATGAGCACCTTCAACTTGATCATTATGCGTACCTACTTTATGGCGATTCCTAAAGAGATCGAGGAGTCGGCGTTTCTAGACGGCGCAGGGCATTTTACGATTTTGTT
Organism: Paenibacillus algorifonticola; assembly: GCF_050481745.1. GTDB lineage: Bacteria > Bacillota > Bacilli > Paenibacillales > Paenibacillaceae > Pristimantibacillus > Pristimantibacillus algorifonticola_A. Next base: position 122,447 of record NZ_JBCNGR010000003.1, read on the forward strand.
CAAAATATTCCTTCCATTGTCGATGCCGGTTGTTGCGGTGCTAATCTTGTATTATGGCGTCGGCCACTGGAACAGCTGGTTTAATGCGATGATCTTCCTGCGGGATCAGGATCTATTCCCGATTCAGCTCGTCGTCCGCAACATTATATTGGAAAATGACAGTGCAAATATGATTGGAACGACGACGCTCGTCCAAAGCCGGGATGTGGCTGAAACACTGAAATACGCTACGATTATTGTGACGACGGCACCTATTTTATTATTGTATCCGTTCCCGCAAAAATATTTTGTCAAAGGGGTTATGGTTGGCGCGTTGAAGGGGTAAGTAAGCTTTCAATATGGTCTGGAAAATAAAGAGCGTTAAAACAGGGTTGCCTATACGGATACAGGTAGCTCTGTTTTTCTATTATTAAGGAATTTGCATTATTGGTAGACATAATTTATTGAGAAGAAAGGGGGAGCCACGAAATCAGTTAACATTTTGGTGAAAAAGGTGTGCAAATCGTTTACCACATTAATAAAATTTGGTATCCTTATCCATGTGATGAATCCTTTGTAAAAGATGGTTAATATCTCGCCTAACCTTTCCGAAGGGTTATTACGCAGGGATAAAGAAATAAGGAACGTTTTGATATTTGTGAAATTACTTATACATGAGCTAGAAAGCAGTTTTAGATAATTTTACTGCATCAGACAAATTAAAAGGAGCTATTTATGGAAAATAAAATTAATGATTTACTGTCCGACAATAAACTAAGCTCAAAGAAGGAGCTTGTATCTATCCTTATAGATAGAGCTGAGAAAAAACAGAGCAATCAAGCATTCTACAATATATTTCAACATTTTCTTATTGAATCAAAGGTAACCTTAGCAGGCACCTTTATGATGGTAGGACCTAAGAGAGGATTATCTTGTTTTATTTCGGAATTTCTATCTGTTTGTGTTACGGACAATAATTATGAGAAGCAGATTCAGTTATTAAAGGGGCTGTTAAATGATTTAAATGACCTTCATGAATCAAAAAAACCATTGCTTAAGATGACAGTTGCTCAGAGCCTGCTTCAATTGACTAATCAATTCGGATTAAGGCGTTTTTTAGCTTATAATAGCAAGGGAAAACCGCTCCATTTTTACTTTGTTCCATATGGAAATAAAAATATGAATGCAAGTTACTCCCCTTATTTTAACGCAATAGTTATTTATAAAAATGCTCTCGACAGTAAATCTAGTCCAGAGTATATCTTTATGCATGAATTAGGACATGTTTTTCAGATGTATATGACGAAGGATTCTACTAAGGTACCAGTTTCATTTAAGGAAGCAACAAAAGGAATGTTTGAGCAATGTTCAGATGAAGTAATGGTAGAGGTTTTTGTAGATTGTTTTTCTGTAGCCATCATGGAAGGAACAACTTTTGAAGATAAAAATCCTTTCTGCTCTATTTTTTTGAAAGAGCATCAAATTATACTAAAAGATTATTTCTCAAAGATCTTGATTGAGAAATAATCTTGATATGAGGGAATGTAAGTAATAATTAAGGGGGTATGTGTCATGCGCAATTTTTTAGGTTTAATATTGTTGCTGCTGATTTTATCAGGTTGCTCATCAAGTTCAAACAATTCAATTCCAGCGCCTAGTATTGCGATGGAACCGAGCATAGATGCAACCTTTACACCATCGACAATACCGAACGAAATCATTTCAGAAACCGAAGATCCTGTTTTAATAGAAGCGGTGGTTCCCACTGAGAAACCTGATGCAACAGAGAGTCGGTGGCATCACTATATAAATGCCCGATATGGCTACAGCATCTCTTATCCAAGTGAGTGGGAAACTGGAGAAGAAGCTCATAATGGTGACGGCAAGATTCTCTATATTGGTAATCCCGATGTGGATATTAGAGTGTATGGTGGTTTTTATATTGAAGGAGTTACTGATACCCTTCCTGAGGATCTAGATATTCAGTGGATTACACTAGATAATGGTTTGGATGCCCAGTTGCTTGTTGGTTATGAGGATGATAAATATGTCATGCATTTGATTCATTATGATGAAGATTACACAATGGAGTATCATTTTTATTCAAAAGTGTCTAAGAGTTTTTTTGAAAAGAATGAAAAGGTATTGTTAAAAGCAGCCAAGAGTTTAGAATTGCTTTAATACATTGGGGTCAAACCTAGGGATGGATGTATCCAAAAGTTTAGAAGAATATAATATTGGTTATAAATATTTAAAGCATCGATTAGATATCGTGAAAACGGCATCTATTTCGATGCTTTTTTGTTTAATCACAACAACTGAATCTTAAATTTCATGAAACAATTAATTGTTTGGCTAATCCTCAGGACATGTCCCTAGTTTTCTAGCAAGCTCATCTTTCCCTGTTAGCACCTCAGTCATAATGCCTGCTCCAAGCCGAAATCCGTATGTAAAGGTTGAGGTAAGCTCCATTGTATGTGTTTGAGCATACAAGTCCAGTAGCTCTTCCAGCTTTGCAAATTCTTCCTCGGAATGTTGTTTCCTCCACGTTTCTAATGCTTCAGATATTTTTTGATTCATTTGTAAATATGTAGCATCCCTCAATATTCTTTTTTCAATGGGACGCAGATCACCATGATAAAGTTCTTCTAAAAGGCTTCTCATATTATTCCTCCTTAGAACAAGATAAAACTTCCAATTGATACGCATATGAGTACCGAATTTGAAATTATTATATGGTACGTTAATGCGTATAGTCAAGAAGAGTTTATAGGATGATGGTGATTAAGAATGGCTAAGAGAGTAGTTGTGAAAATAGAGAAGTTAACCAAGGGTCGTAAAATCTCCCTTCGTGAATTGTCGCGTTTATCCGATGTTCGCCATGCTGCATTAAGCGAGCTGGCTAATGGGAAGCGTGAGAGCATTAGCTTTGCCCATATTGAGCGAATTGCGGAAGCACTGAACATCAGAGACATTCGCGAGATTATTGATATAATTGACACAGAGGAATAATGCCGTAGTATTAGGGATATTCCAATTTATTAAATCGCTTCCGCTGGAGCGGTTTTTTATTTTGAAAAAAGGAATGGTATAAATGATGATGGCGTTGGGTGAAAAAAAATGTATACATTATCTAAATTTTATAGTCTAAGCATCGATTATCTCCTTGGACAAACAGACATTGCGCAGCTAAATGAGGGGAAACAGCCATGAGCACATTATTCAAACGGCTATATCAACTGCTAAGCAATAAGGATCGCAATCAGCAGGAGGATTATTTTACAGAGATTTTGGCGGAAGTGTTTGAAAAAGAAGGGCTGCTGCAAGATTTCCTATATCAACTAACAACGATTAACGTGGCTTCAGCGAATATATATGAAATCACCACTCAGAAAACATATGGGAAGCATATCGACCATGTAACCGATAGTAGGCCCGACATGATGATACGTTTTGCAGAGGGCAAGCAATCTCATATTATTTTTATGGAAAATAAGCTGGGTACAGGCGAGGGTGATCAGCAGTTGAAGCGTTATGCAGATCATTTGCGCGATTATGAAGCTGATGGCTGCCGCACGCATCTCATTTACATAACGAAAGCTTACGACCCCAAGCGAGAGATCGATATTTTACAAAATGGTAATCAGGCGACCTTTCATCAAATCCGGTGGTTTCAAGTTTATAACTGGCTGAAAACGCAGCGACGCGCGTTTATTGATATGATTTTAGAGTATATGGAGGAGATCGGGTTGAATGACAGCAGGCGTTTCCTGCCGCAGGATATGTATGCAATTCAAAACATGGAGCGACTCGTACGAATGATGGACGCATGTCTGGATGGGCCAGTGGAGCATACCATAACTAAGCTTTTTAATCGCTCAACCTCATGGACAAACCGTTTTGCACAATTGAAAGATTCATATCGCTATATGAAACAAAATGACCAAGGAAATTTCAGTGCGATTAACTATGGATTTCATCAGTCGGATGAGGAGTACCCGATTATTTCCATTATGTTTCAAGTGAATCCTAAATGTCCTAATCGAACAGCCTTTATACAAGCGATGAAAGCTTTTTTAGCGAAAAATGAAGGCTGGTCATCGCAAGATATCGATGATCATACCGCATGGTCAATGATTCATTATGATAAAAGCCTGCTGCAATTTTTATCCACAGATGATCATATCGAAAGTATTCAAGCATTTTTCATTGAACGGTTGAATGAGCTGTACAAGCTAAAGCGGCAAACTCCGGAATTGGAGTGGAAATCCAAAGGTAACGGAGCTGCTGAATAACGGAAATTACTTTGCGAACTTATACCGATTTCATAAAAATCGCCGCGCCATGGGACAAATTCGGCTGGAACCGAAGCTCAACTTTTAACGGGGTCGACGTTATTAAGTGGATTTCTGCCAGCCGCTGCTGCTCAGCTTGGCGTAGCACGTCGGTGTGATTTTTGCCCAAAATGAACTCGCATTGCTGGTCTTTCTTCGTAACGATGGCCCCGTCAAAAATCGTACTATACTTCGCTATCCATTCCTCAAGCCCAGATACATTTATGACCAACCAAAATTTTTGTGTTTGCTTGAGAAGCGGCAAGGTTTAGGTCACGCAACAAAGCCCTGATGGCCAAAAGACAATGTTTGCTTGCGATCAGGGCCTTCTACATACATGGCTGCAAACTGCGCTTTGTATTTTTAAACTGCACGCTTTCCCGCTTGCAGCGCCGGCTTCGCCGCAGAATCCTGCTTTGGCGTCTTCAACAAATTGCCGACCAAATATTTTCCGAATGAGAAACGATTGAGCAGGTTGGCGATCACAAGGCTGACGGCAATGCTCCCGACATAACAAACAACAAACGAAACGGCGAAATTTGTTTTCGGCAAAAACTGGAGCAGCAGCTTCATGACGATCATGTGCAATAAGTAGAGGCTGAACGAATATTTACTGATGAGCATAATGAATCTCGGCACGGAGCGGGTTTTACCTGATAGATAGAGGATCAGCCCAATCATTGCGATCGTATAGAGCATCATATCGGGGCGTTTCGAGGATATAATGGTGAAAATGCCCTGCTGCTGAAAGCCCATTACGGCAATGAAGCAGACGGGGATGATCGCAAACAGCCAGACGCCTTGTCTGCTAATATATTGCTTCACCTGTTCAAAATGCCTTCCAGCATAATACGCCAAGGTAAAATAAAAAATCCAGCCAACGGCGAGCAGCCAGTAGCCTCTTTCCCAAATGTATGTAGTGACAGCGGATGAGCTTGGGGCTGATGTCGCGCTGAAATATGCCAAATAACCGAAGTTCAGCACAAACGAAGTGACTATAACCGTTTGCGGTTTAAGCTTGCTGGCATAACGATTAAAGAGAAAGTGGAGAATATGAATTTGGAATAGCAATAAGATGAACCAAAGAACGAAATCGCCTAGAAAAATATTTTTGACCGCTTCGATGGAATAGGCGGCAAACGTAAAGGCGCCATTTTGAGCCGTATCAAAAATAGCAAAAATGAAGCTCATAAACAGAAACGGAATAAGCAAAAAGAGCGCTCTTTTTTGAAAAAAGCCTTGTGGCGGTTTGCCGTGATACGTTTTGGCATTCAGAAATTCAGATATAAATACAAATGTCCCGGTGCCAAATAAAATGGCCATTTGAAAAATTTTGAGCAAATAGAAGGCGATGCCTTCCTGCCCGCTGAAATACAGCGCCAAATTATTGCCCAAAGCGTGGTTTAAAATGACAAATAAGCAGGCAATTGCTCGCAGCCAATAAATTTCACTAACCAATTCCTTTTTAATCGGACTCACCCACTCCTCTTTATTTGATACAAATTGTATCATGTGAAAAAGGAAGTTTCAATGCGAATATCGGCGTGGCATTGCTTATTTTTTGCTATATATGAATACTAACTATGATCCACACTAGTCCTTGTTAATTGAAACCCCTATCCAAATCAGATATAGTATGGATATATTTAGCCGCTTGGAAAACAGGGTGTTTTTCAACTCAAATGAATTCGTTATTATAGTTAAGCTAGTTAAAGGAGTGAGGGAATGAATTTCCAGCGAATCAATGATTTAAAGCAGGAACTCGATAGCCTAAGGCCCTTACCTTCCGCGGCCGTCCGGAATTTAGAGGAGGTTTACCGAGTAGAGTGGACCTACAATTCAAATGCAATTGAGGGAAATACGTTGACGCTCTTGGAAACGAAGCTGGTGCTGGAGGAAGGTCTAACCATTGGTGGTAAAAAGCTCCGAGAGCATTTTGAAGTTATTAATCATTCAGAAGCGATTAGTTATGTACAGGATATCGTGCATAATAATATGGTTATATCGGAATCAGTGATTAAATCTATTCATCATTTAGTATTGAAAAATATTGACGACGAAAATGCGGGACGTTACCGCTCCATTAATGTTCGAATATCTGGATCGCAGCACATACCACCGACTTATGTATTTGTGCCTGAAAAAATGGAAAGTTTGCTGCACTGGTATCACGAGCAGCATAACCGTCTGCATCCTGTTGAATTAGCAGCCGGGCTCCATTTTCAATTCGTTTATATCCATCCGTTTGCAGATGGCAATGGGCATACGGCTCGTTTATTAATGAATTTGGTTTTAATGCAGCATGGATTTCCTCCTGCCATTGTAAAAGCAGCCGCAGATGCAAGGTTGAAATATTATGAGACGTTGGAAGAAGCCAGCAGCAATGACCAGTTGGAGCCTTTCATCGCCTTAATTGCAGATTCCGTGGAGGATAGTTTAAGAACATACATTTCTTCGGTGAAATAAACTTTTTCATTTATTTTTGAAATTGCCACAGCACCACAAACTATGGTAAATTAAAAACACTAACGTAAAGGGAGGTGAGGTAGGTGAATCACGAATGGGTCAATAACCGTATTAGCCAGCTGCCGATTGCTATGGCTGGCATTGTTCATGCATTTTCCGCGAACGGGATCAGTCTGTCCATTTTTAACGATACGGATATACCATTCGCGAGAAGACGCCTACCTTAACCACAACGGATTGCTTTGCCATTCGAAGGGTCGCGGGCTTATTGCTGCGGCTCTTTTTGAATTATAGGAAAGTATGTGATGTTTCTATCCTTTCTCTATAATTTTCGGAATGAAACGCGCTGCGTCGCCAGAGGATGGCTTTCGGCCGTTTCACCTTGAATTCTAAGCATTTATAAGTTTCATCCTTATATTCGCTTAGAATTCTAAGGCAAAGCTCTTCGCTCGTCCTAGAAGGACGACGAAGTCGTTTTTGCTTGTGTTTTCAAGCTAGGGTCTTCCTCATCAAATAGGAGGCTCTTCAAATGATTATTGTAAATGTACAACAAATAAAGAAATACCACGCGGCAAATCTGGTGCTGGATGGCGTAACGCTTCAGCTTCAGGAGGGAGAGAAAGTAGGGCTCATAGGCCGCAATGGCAGTGGCAAATCAACGCTTCTCCGGCTTATTGCCGGACATGAGCAGGTTGACGATGGGATGCTGACTGTAAAGAGGGATTTGCAAATCGGCTACTTGCCACAAATTCCTGAGGCGTTCGAGTCGCTTACTGTATACGAGGTAATGGCCTACGGATTTCGGGAGCTGATGGCCTGCAGGCAGGATATGTCGGAGTTGGAGCGTGAGATGGCGGGGGAAGAAGCGGCAAATGATGCTGTGAAAATGGAGAGGCTATTGAAGATATACGCCCTTGCGCAGGAAAAATTCGAGCAGGGCGGCGGCTACGACATGGATACGGCGATTGATCAGGTTGCTAGCGGCCTGCACATTGATCGCAGCTGCGATCAGCGGAGCTTCGCCAGCTTGTCGGGCGGCGAGAAAACCCGTATCGTTCTGGCTTCACAGCTCGTCGTCCGTCCGGCCTTGCTGCTGCTGGATGAGCCAACGAACCACCTGGATCTCAAAGGGATTGAATGGTTGGAGCAGTTCATTCAGCAATATGAAGGCGCTTGTGTCATCGTATCGCATGACCGTTATTTTCTCGATGCCGTTGGCACGAAGATGATTGAGCTGGAGGATGGCGAAGCCCACACCTATCACTGCAACTATAGCGGTTATTTGAAAGAGAAGGAGGAGCGGCTACTCCAGCAATTCGCCCAATTCCAAGAGCAGCAGAAAGCCATTCGAAAAATGAAAGAAACGATTCGCCAGCTGGAAGAATGGGGACGCATTGGCGGCAATGAGAAGTTTTTCAAGCGTGCGGCGTCGATCCGCAAGGCACTAGAGCGGATGGAAACGGTGAAGCGCCCGGTTTTGGAGCGGAATACAGCGGAGTTCGGGCTGTCGCCACTTGACCGTTCAGGACGCAATGTCATTTCGTTTGAAGGTTTGACGAAGCAATTCGGTGAACGAGTCATTTTACGGGATGCAGAGGGCGGCTTGCTATATGGCGAGAAAGTCGTGCTGCTTGGCGATAACGGCTCTGGGAAAACGACGCTGTTTAAGCTGCTGCTAGGCATGATAGAAGCGGACAGCGGGCAAGTGGCGCAGGGAACTCGATTGGAAATCGGATATTTGGCACAGCAGGAGCCGTTAAAGGGCAATAAGCAAACGGTGCTGGAGCATTTCCGGCTGGAGGGCGGCTTGGAGGAAGGCGAAGCACGGAATGTGCTGGCTAAATATTTATTTTATGGGGCGGACGTATTTAAGTCGCTCACAGCGCTTTCTGGTGGAGAATGGTCACGGCTGCGGCTCGCGCTGCTCGTAAGACGCAAGCCCAATTTGCTGCTGCTCGATGAGCCGACCAACCACCTGGATGTTGCATCACGCGAAGCATTGGAGGAGGCGTTGGAGGATTTCCCCGGCACGGTGCTTGCGATCTCGCATGACCGCTATTTCATCAATCGTTTGGCTAAGCGGGTATGGGAGCTGGAGCAAGGAAAGGTCGCCACTTATCTGGGCAACTATGATGATTTTAAGGCGAAGCGGGAGGAACGGCTTGCTCAAGCAAACTTAACCGCAAAAGAAGCAGCAGGAACAGCTAAAGGTGCAGTCATGGAAAACTTAAGCTCAAATGAAAGTCCGGCACCTGCTGAAAGCAAACTGGAGCTTATGGAGCAGGAGATAGCTAAGCTTGAAGCCGAAATTGCAATAGCTGATGCCGAGCTGGAACGATTGGATCGCATGGACGACATGGAAAATCTTGAGAAGCAATGGAGGGAACGCGAAGCGCTGCAAGCGAGGCTGGATCAGCATTTGGAGCAGTGGCTGGAGCTGTCGAGCTAGCTCATATTTGGAAATTTTTCAAAAAAGTTGTCACCAATGGGGCCCAAAACAATACTCTATATAGACGAATGACTATATAAAAAACGGAGGTTTTGTTATGGATCGTACAGATCGTGCATTTGTTCCTGGTGGTGGCTTTGGTGGTGGGTTCGGTCGTCCTTTCTTTCGTCCGTTCCCTCATCCTTTTTTTCCTAACCGTTTCCTGTTCCCGTTTTTCTTCTTTTCACCATTTTTGTTCCCTTTCTTCAGAGAAGGCAACTCGGACGACATGATTTACGCTCAGCACCAGGCCCAGCATGGGGAGACGCTAGCGGCAGTTTGCCATAAATACAACGTTCCTCATGCGATTATGGAGGAAGCCAATCCTCATATTAACCCGGCTCAATTAAAAGCAGGAGAAATGGTATACATTCCGCGAATTTCTAATATGATGTGTCAAAAGACATATTCGGAGATGGCGGCTGGCGGCCAGCAAACTCAGCCCATGATGTATCACGGGCAGCATTCCTAATCTTTACTTGAAAATAGAAATAAGCCGCCGATCACTGTGATCTCGCGGCTTATTTCTATGATCTATAAATATTCAGGCGATAAACATTATAATTTTTTGGAAAGCTATGCTTACATAAGGTGTTATTATTCAAGGAATTGGTGTAAAATAGCTAATAGAATAAACCGAATTTAATAGTAAGGGGGCTTGTTTTATGGATACGATTCGTTCGTCGCAGCTGTTACTGCCGAAAGTTTTTCGGGTCTTATTTCTTTCTCTGCTCGTATCGCTGGTCGGCTTCTTAATCGGTCAGGTCGTTCCTCCTGTACTGGCTATGCCGCTGTACATAGTGGAAATTGGACTCCTGATTGCACTGCTCTTTTTACGAAAAAAGAAATCGATCGGCTATACGCTGATGTACAGCTTTATGTTCGTATCCGGCCTGACGATGTATTTCGTCATTGTCAGCTATATTAGCATGCTGGGCGCTTCGCTGGTATTGCAAGGCCTTGGCGTTGCGATTCTTGCATTTGGCGGTACGGCGCTTTACGCGATTAAGTCAAAGCAGGATTTTTCATTCCTCGGCGGCTTCTTGTTTGCTTCAACGATTGTACTTGTACTGATGACGCTCGTTGGCTTATTCCTGCCGTTCTCGGGAACGACAGAGCTGATGGTATCCGGCTTCGGTATTTTGATCTTCATCGGTTGGACGCTGTTTGACTTCTCGCGCCTTACCCGCCAAGGCTTTAGCGATGACGACATTCCGATGATCGTCGTGAGCATTTATCTTGACTTCGTTAATCTGTTCCTGTTCATTCTGCGATTCCTTGGTGCTAGCCGAGACTAAGGACCTGTTTTTTAAGGAAGAGCGATCAGCGCTGCTGGTCGCTCTTTTTGAAAATACAGGATAGGATAGGATGGTTTCATCCCGTCTTTATATTTCTCGGACTGAAACGCACCGCGCCGCCAAAGAACGGCGACAGCCGTTTCACTTTATTTGATTCTGTCGCCTTGGTGGACAGGAGAAGCATTTTTCGATTTAATAGAAGGATGGACGTTAGGTAAAGGTGGTAAGAACAAGCTAATGGCGAAATCAAAATATTATGTCGTTTGGGTAGGCAAGCAAGCAGGCGTATTCGCAACATGGAAGGAATGTCAGGAGCAGGTGAATGGCGTTCAGGATGCGAAATATAAGTCCTTTGAATCCAAGGCGCTGGCAGATGCCGCTTTCAAGGAGGGCTGGCGCAGCCATTGGGGCAAGTGGAAAAGCACAGCAGGCGGCGCAAGCAGCAGCTCGGGCGGTTTTAAGAAATCGGCTTCCAAGCCGCAAGAGTCTGGAGAAATCGATTACGACAGCATCTCTGTAGATGTTGGTACGCGGGGCAATCCCGGTCCAGTGGAATACAAGGGTGTCGATACGCAGACAGGTGAAATTTTATTTTATGTAGGGCCGATTCCGAATGGAACGAACAATCTCGGTGAATTCATCGCCGTTGTGCATGCACTCGCCTATTTAAAGCAGAAGGGCAGCGAGAGAACGGTATACAGCGACTCCAGAACAGCGCTCAGCTGGCTGCGTAATAAGAAGGTCGCATCGACCCTCGTGAGAGACGCCTCTACAGCAAAAATTTGGGCGCTGACAGACGAAGCGGAGAAATGGCTCAAGACGAACACCTATCCGAATAAAGTGCTCAAATGGAACACTGAGGAATGGGGAGAAATTAAAGCGGATTTTGGAAGAAAATAACGTTATACATAGAGAGGGGACTACGCGGTGTTTCAGCAGTTGAACAATGATTGGGCAGCTAAGCTGCAATCTGAATTTGAACAGCCCTACTTCAAGAAATTGGAAGTTTTCTTGACGGAGCAATACAGCACCAAAACCGTTTATCCGAAGCAGGAGGATGTGTTTAATGCGCTTAATTACACCTCTTATGAAGGAACGCGGGTCGTTATTTTAGGCCAGGACCCTTATCATGGAGAAGGCCAGGCGCATGGCCTAAGCTTCTCCGTGCAGCCGGGAGTTGCGGTGCCAAGGTCGCTGGGCAACATATACAAGGAGCTTCATGCAGACTTGGGCTGCCCGATTCCAGCTCATGGCTCGCTGCGAGCTTGGGCAGAGCAGGGGGTGCTGCTGCTAAATACAGTGCTGACCGTGGAAGCGGCCGCAGCCAACTCGCATAAGAAGAAGGGCTGGGAAACCTTCACAGACCGGATCATTACTGTGCTTAATGAACGCGAGCGTCCGGTCGTATTCATTTTATGGGGAAATCCCGCCCAGAAGAAGCTGGAGCTTATTGACACGGACAAGCATAAAATTATTACATCTGTCCATCCTAGCCCATTGTCCGCCCGTGGCGGATTTTTCGGCAGCAAACCGTTCTCGCAAGCAAATGGTTATTTGAACGAGCTGGGAGAGCGCGAAATCGATTGGAGCATACCGGCATTATAATTTTTCAAGCTGTATAGCGACATCAATGCATAAACCAAAAGCCGCTGAACTTGCGTAATGGCTTACGCGTAGTTCAGCGGCTTTTTATAATGGCTTTAGCTGGAGCTCTTCAGCTTCAATTTTTAGGAAGCGACAGACGTGTTGCTGAGCGCAGGAGCAGCAGTGGAACTGCCTTGAAAGGCAACAGTGGCTGCTGGAAGGACTGGCTTGAATTTGGCATCCACATAAGTCGTAACCTGTACTTCTGTAATAACCTGAGGATACATTTGATCGGGTTTAGGCTCCGTGCGCTCTAACTTAATAGTGGCTTGGTCGCCATCAAACGTGATTCCGGAAATTTGAATGCCATAGCCTGGGTGAGGCACCGTTGCTGTTACCGTCACTTTATTGACTTCAGCATTGACTGGCGTAACGGTCAATCTTGCATCTGTGAAGGGGTTATCCGTTGGCTCAGTTCCCGTAACAGGTGCTTCGTTTTCCTTCACTTCTTTCATAAAAGCAATTCCATCATGCAGCCATGCTGCAGCGTCACTGCGTTTAATGGAAGCCGTTGGGTAAAAATTTTGTTTTGCGTCAAGCGTTGCGATTTTGCTGAGGATCAGCTTTTGGATATTGCTCATGAAATCCGGATTTACATCGGCCTCATCATTAAGCATCACATACATTTCAATCATGGCATAAGTCACTTTATTGTCAATCGCTTTGAACAAATGCTGCGCGAATTGCTCGCGAGTCATTACGTCATTTGCTTTCACATCTTTAGCTACACCAAGATCGTAGAAATGGGCGATGATGAAAGCTTGGGAGTACCATTTGTCATCTTTAATATTCGTATAGTAGTCGGCTGCCAGCGGCTGTTTAATGAAACGAATATGATCGAAGTTAAGCTCAAGTCCTTTGACGATCATGGAGATGCCCTCGGCATAAGTCAGTTTGCCCTGCGGGCGGAAATTGCCTTCTTTGTCCCCGGAAATAATGCCTTGCTGCTGGAGCGCTTCGATTTTTTTGGCATTCGGGTCATTCTTCACATCGTTGAAGGCCCAGGCGCTTTGTCCGATCGTGAGCATCATCATGGTTAAAATAAGTGTTAACAGTAGTGGTTTCTTCTTCATTTCCAGTCACCTCATTATAATTTTTGCTGCCTTATATGATTCCAGACGTTGCTATTTCTTTTATTGTTGCAGAACGAAGCAAAATCAATTCATTTGTTCGCTTATAGACTAATTAACAATCACTCTATTTTCTGTCCAACATGAAAAACGGGAAGGATTGACCTTCCCGCTCCATACTTGCCTATCCCTATACTTTAATATCTAGTAGGCTGCCGACATTTGGATTTACACTGAGCTCCATCATTTTGATAAGCCCTTGTGCCTGCACTTGCATCTGGTCTTGGCCAATATCCAGCATGCGAACCGATACAGCCGTGCCGAGTGATGCTTGACTAAGTGACGTTGATAATGCTGCTATATCCATTATTCACCACCTCCACCTTTATTATCGGCAAGCATGGCGGAGGGATGAATACAATTAGGCAAAAAAAATAACCCGCATCGCTGCGGGTCACAACAATATATGTCGAAAAGAGAGTAAAGTCAGTATGCGCCTTGTACCTTAAAAAGAAATGAAACGAAGCTGATTTTTAGCTTAATCCTGTTTTTCATGATTGAAATCGCCATTAAGCGCGTCTTTAAGAAAAAAAAGAACCCGCCGGAAGGCGAGTTGTCAAGGATAAACTATATAAATAGTGGGGGGTCATGTGATTAGTATAGGCAGCCAACCTTAAAATAAAATGAATGACAACTGATAACAACATTAAATTTATATTTATATTTAAAGGCCATCTGATGATCCCATTGTGTCCGGGAAGCCTTGGCGTTGGAAAATTAAAAAAGAAGCGGCGGCACCCGTCCGTCGAGGCAAATACCCATTTTGCCTGAAAACCCAACCCTTATTGGCTTTTGACCATATGATGCTGTGTACCTTAAAAAAAGGAGATGAGCAACGAAATGGGATATGAAGTAGGAAATGTAGGAGTAGGTCCAGGATACGGTGGCTGCGGAAATAAAGTCGGTGGTGCCTTCACAAGCCCAGGCGCTATTCTTGTACTGTTCATTCTATTGGTTATCATCATTTGCTCCTGTTTATATTAATAAAAACGACTTAGCTCAATCCTGACCTAATCAGTATTTCCTTAACCATGCGTTCTAAGTTAAAAATAGAGAAGAAGCGACCCCTTGCCATGTTATGGCAGGGGGATGTTTTTTTGCCTAATTTCATAATCTCCATGACAAATGCTTTGAAGAAAGGGTATGATTTAAAGATGGGTTGAAAAAGGCATGAGTTAAACGAAGGTCATGTACTAAAACATAGAATGGAGACGGAAGTAATGGCAAAGAAACCAAAGCGCCCGACAAGGGATGAGTTTGAATTAGAGGAGCTCGGGGAGCGCCTGGTTGAAGCATATCAGGAAGGGCTTGAGCTGCTTTTTGAGGTGTGGAACTGGGAAGAGCCCGTGTCAGGACTCATTGTAAAAATGGATTCCCGTACGAGGCTGGTACATGTCTCGAAAGGTGAAGAGATTACCAAAATACCGTTCATGGATATTATGAAGGTGAACAACAACGCAGGCTAGCCGCAGCTGCGGTCGCTTTTTGTTTTTGACGAATAAAGTCTAGTATTGTTGGGAAATGTCATTAAAATGCTAGAAAAGAAGTATCGAAAGTGCTAGCAAATATTCCTCCTCACCACTTAGAATGGACTCTACTGGTAGATTTAGGGTTTCAAAAATGTGGAGGAGGTTTCAGTTATGAAAAAAAAGCATGGTGTAGTCAAATTTGGAATCGTTTGTCTTGCGATGTTCGTTTTGTACCCGGCGGTGCAGGCGCTTGCAGCTTGGAACGATGTGCGTACAAGCTATGCGACTTATACAGGCTCGGGATATTCGGGTGGTGCAGTACTGCTTGATCCGATTAATCCTAATATGGAAATAACGGCGTTAAATCCGACTGATATGAATTACAATGGAGTCAAAGCGGCGCTTGCGGGCGCTTATTTGGAGGTTACGGGGCCTAAGGGCAAAACGGTCGTCTATGTCACCGATTTGTACCCGGAAGGTGCCCCGGGAGCGCTGGACTTGTCGCCAAACGCGTTTGCTAAAATTGGAGAAATGTCGGCAGGCAAAATTAATATTTCATGGAAAGTCGTGAAAGCGCCGATAACCGGCAATTTTTCGTACCGGGTGAAGGAAGGCAGCAGCCAGTGGTGGGCGGCCATTCAAGTGCGCAATCATTTTTATCCGGTCATCAAAATGGAATATAAGAAGGCTGGCGCGTGGATCAATCTGGAGAAAATGGACTATAACCATTTCTTGGGCACCAACATGGGTACAAGCCCGCTGCAGGTTCGGATAACCGATATTCGCGGGAACGCGGTTTTGGACACGATTCCAGCACTTCCAGCAAACGGTACATCAGGCGCTTATATAGTTCCGGGAAATGTTCAATTCCCGAGCTGAAATGGAACATAGGCTGGAAACAAAAAGCTTCATTCTCCGGTTTGCAGGAGGACGAAGCTTTTTTTGAAAGTCAAAAAATAATAGAAGCAAAATGGTTGACTTTTCCGCTCGAACTTGGTATATTAATAAACGTCGCTAATATACGATCTGTTAGCTCAGCTGGGAGAGCACTATCTTGACAGGGTAGGGGTCAGTGGTTCGAGCCCACTACAGATCATACAAAGAAAAAGCCTGAGAAGCCGCATTATACGTGGTTTCTCGGGCTTTTTTGCTTTTTTGGGCATACTTAAAGATCGCCCCAAAATTGGCATCTGGTGCCGGATTGGTGCCCTTTACTTGATTAAAGTGAACTGGTGCCATTTTTGGTGTCGGAACTGAAAAACATATCCCCGAATGCATCCGCTGTTTCCCTTTGCATATGTGGTGTCACATGGGCATATCTATCCAACATCTTAACGCTGGACCATCCCAGGCGTTCGGCTATCCTTTTGTTGTTTTCCCTCAGTCTCAGCAGCATAACAACGTGAGTGTGCCGCATATCATGAAACCGAATTTTTGTAACGTCGGCCTTTTCAATGAGGCGATAAAAGGAACGATTCAGATTCCGAGGTGAGAGAGGGGTTCCGAGCTGAGTTGAAATGACGAGATCGTGATCTTCGTAAATATCCCGGTGCTCCATTTTCTCTTTAACCATTCGCCGCCTCAGCTTGTCCAGCACAGAAGTTGTTGTTTTATCAATTCCGATTGATCGTACACCAGAAGCGGTTTTTGCTCCAACATCGAACGTTTTGCCATTGTGATTCAGGATTTGTCTAACGGAAACCGTTCTATTCTGCAAATCAACATCCTGCCAGCGCAGGCCGAGGATTTCACCCTGGCGCATACCTGTTGTTAAGGCAAGCAGGAAGGCTGTGTAATACCTATCCTCTGTAGCTATCCGCAGGAACAAGTGGGACTCCTCCTCTGTCCAATAAAGCATTTCTTTGTTTTCAGCCTTAGGCCGGTCAACAGCGAGAGCGGGGTTTCGAGTGATCATATTCCAAGCTGCAGCTTTGTTTAGGGACTCCTTCACTATGGTATGGATTTTCTGAATGTTCTCGCCCGATAGCTGCTTAGTTTCAAATAAAGAATTGTATAAGTTCTGAATGTGCCGCGGCGTTATGTCATTAAGAGCTAGATCGCCAAGCGTGGGCAGTATGTGCTTGTTAATCATCGTGGTATATGTCGCTAGTGTGCTGGGTTTAACCTTGAGTTTTTTGTCTTGTATGCAGTCCTTCATAAAGTCCCTGTAAGGCGTCCTGCCAGCATTCAAGTTCAGACCTTGTTCCAGCTCATTCAAGAGTGTTCGCTGCGCTGCTTCGGCTTCCTTCTTAGTTTTAAAGCCCCTTCGCTTAATTCGTTCTCTATCTTTTCCAGTGCCGTGTTCAATTGTAAAGTACCATGGATTCGTTTTGACATTCTTGTCCTTAGTGACAGCCATATAATTGTCCTCCTGTGATTTTGGCTTGCAACAGCAGTTAAAAAGCATCACTTAAGCTAGGTATTGTTTGTTTATACCTGATAAAGAGAAGTGCTTTTAAACTGCTGCTGTTATTTGCATTTCTGAGCTTAAAAGGCGAAGGGAGTCACTGCCGATTTATCCATTCGATTATTGCTTTCTTTTTTATACGCTTATTTCTTGTCCCAATCAAGAAGTGATCAATCTCTCCGTCGCGCAATAGCTGGTATGCATTGTTTTGACCTATATTTAGAAATTTCATCAATTGCCCAACAGTCATATGTTCGGGGAAGTCGTCTAATTCTGAACTTAGCTTTATATCTATCCGTGGTGCAGGCTTTATTTTGGGTGCTGGTATAACCTCCACTTTAGGTTCAGGTGGTTTCGGGGCCGGGGGCTTTGGTTTAGCTTTTTTCTTTTTTATAATTACACGAGGCTTCGGTTTTGGGTGATGTCTGATTCTAATGTCAAGATCGCCCTTTACCTTTACTAAGCCTCGAATTGCTTGAATTATATACTCTTCTATGGCTTTGGTGCCAGTTTCCTCGTTGTATTTGAGTTCCAGCGTGGTCCCTCCTTGGCGGAAATAGTGGTTGTTGATGTTGAACCACAGGCGATCTTTGGAAGCAACTTAAAACAACTAGGTTGTTTCTGAAAAAGGCAAAGGTACTGTATTGCTTTGGCTATAGAAAATTAGGGAAAAGTTGTTCCAGCATTATTAGAATACGTTTCTTATCTTCTAGGCTGAGAGGTTTTTTTTTATATGAAACACTCCCATGTAATAACCATGTATCTATTTCGATAAATAAGTTTCTGTTATGTTCAGGCCAGTCAAATGTCATTGCTATATGTCGCTCACTCATTGGGAGCATATGATCTATTAATTTTTTAATAAATTCCGAATTGGAATTTTCATAATCATTTACGAATTTTCTTATACCTTCAGGTGATATCTTAATGACATCTCTTAGATCAGAAGCTTCTTCAAATATAAAGTCATCTATTGCTTCTACAATAGCGGGATAAAATCTCGAACTATCAATGGATATCGCTGGAATAATTTGATCCAATTGATAATCAAACCAAGAGGTTCTTTCTTCGTAATTTGATGATGTTTTCGGTATTTCGATGTAACCTGACTTTTCCATCATTTTAAAGTAACCTCTATCGCGTATATCTTGGGAAAATTCTTTTGTGAAATTGTAACCATAATCAGTGTCGACATCATCCGGTGCGTTTTTAGAATGTTCTTTGATTACTGATTTTTCAAGTCGACTTTTAATTCTGTCAATACTATACATAGTCCGATCAAGTTGTTCTTGCATCTCATCTACAAGTAACAGTCGTTGGTCATAATTATATTCAGGATCTCCAATTAATTCATTTAATTCATTTATCCGTTTTAATACTTCTTCAAATTGATTTAAAAAGCCATCAGAAAACAATGAATTTGCCCGTGCTTTAGTGGCAAAGTGTGTTCCGATGTCTGTAAGTTGTGTTATTTCCTTTTTTGAAATATAGCCAGCATGCTCCATTAATTCAGTATGTGAAACCCCTAAAAATGGGGCAAGCTTTTTTAAAATCTCTGGTGATGGAATCCCACGTCTTCCGTTTTCAATATTAGAAAGATATGCCTTGGTGTATCCAATTTCTATTCCAAGTGCCTCTAATGTTAGTTTTTTTCCCTTCCGTAACTTCCTCAGATATTCTCCAAACTCTTTTGGTTCCATGGTGGTCCTCCTTTTTCAATCATTAAGATTCTACAGTAGAGTATCCATATTGGCAACAAAATAAAACAACTATAAGCAATTTTCAAAAACAATGTTGTCAATTTGGATACAAATATGATAAAGTATCCACATGGAATACTTTATCCGCATAGTTAACTAACTGTACCAAGTCAAACTCGTAATATCTTATCCCCGCACCACGCGCAATAAACAAACCTCAGGTCACCCCGGCCGCCAATGAAAAAGAAAATGAAAATGGAGGCGAAGCATTTGAAACTTGTAGCAAAGAAGCCATTCGGTGAGCTGTTCGTCGATGTATGGCAGAACGAAGATGGCGAAATATTCATGACAGCAAAGCAATTAGGGGAAGCAGTTGGTTATGCTGATCCGCAAAAGGGCATGGACAATCTGATTGACCGTAATTCTCAGCTTAAAGAAGCAGGTTTTTCAGTTACCCTCAAGATGAGGAGCACTGACGGGAAGTTATACGAGACAAGGGTTTTTAACGAGGACGGCATTTATGAAACAACGATGTTGGCGAAGACGGATCGAGCTACTGAATTCCGCAGTTGGGTAAGGAGCGTGTTGAAAGATATTCGCAAAACAGGCGGTCATGTTAATAACGAGGATCTTTTCCTTGCAACATACCTGCCGTTTGTAGATGAGCAGACGCAAATATTGTTCAAAACCACGCTGGCAACAGTCCGGCAGCAAAACGAGGTTATCAAGGCACAAAGGGAAACCATTGCGGAGCAGCTAGGGGAGATCGACCATAAAGATTGCGTCATTATTGGTTTGGTCGATGAAATTGACCTTGCTACAAAGCGCCAGGTATTGAACCGGGTCGTTCGCAAAGGCGGCACTGAGCCAGCAAGAGTCAGGGATCGCTGGAATGAGTTGTACAAGCAGTTTGAAATGAAATATCACGTTAACCTGCAGCGGAAGCTTGATAGCTACAATGAGGCGCATAAACCGAAGCTGAAAAATAAGCTGGATTATATCGACAAAGTTCTCAGCAAGATTCCTGAACTCTATGAGATTGCTTGCAAGATATACGAGAACGACGTCAAGGAGCTTGTTACTGAGCTATACGGGTTGAACAAAATTTCGTAGCCGTGAGGAAATAAGCTAGACATCAAATTGATGTGAACATAGTCCAAGGAAAGAGGTGAAATGCCCAATGCCTAAGCAAAGCGCAAGGCTGGCGGAGATTGATGCGGAGGTCGAGCAGCTTACTAGAGACGTTGCTGACTTTCAGAAGTTTCGGGCCATGGAGTGTGCGCGGAAGCTGCACCGCCGGGCTGAGCTGCTGGAGGAACGGGAAGACATCATTCATTCAATTCAGAGTGGAGAAAATGAAAAAATCGCTACTGCGCATTCCTTGGCCGGGATGCAGTAGCGACTCGCAATCAATCTGTCTAGCTTTTATTGTCCATTATCTTATAACCTTTCGAAACATAAAGCAATAGTGGCCTTCTGGAATAAACGAAAAGGGAGTGCTTCTGAATGGTAAAAGAAATTGAAATTAATCCGTCAATCACATATCAAATTCACCGTCTCGTTCCAGCTTCCGCACGCAGCCGCACAGATCAAATGGTATCACTCGCATACGAAATGGGCGTTGAGTTGGTTTTGCGTCAAATGGCGTACCAGGCATACGAAAAGTACCGAGACGCAGGCGGCGGCCCTCAGCAGAACGTGATTGACGAGCATCAGGAGGCAATCGAAACTGCAATATTTGCGCTCCTTCGTATTAAGAGCATTTCCCGGTCGGCAACCGTTAAAGGTCACTTGGATAAAATTCAGGACAACTCTGCCGAGGCGGTGTTCCTGTTTGGGCAAGACGCCTATGCCGCTGGCTTCATGGCAGGCTATAAATTTTCGCAAGAATCGCCGGAGGTGTGAGCATGAAAAAACAATTGACGCTCAAGCAGCTACGCGAAAACATGGGCTTGACCATGGAAGAGGTGGCAGTAAAGACGGACATTCCCGTTCGCTGCTTGAAATATTGGGAGAACGTTCACAGCGGACGAGCTGAGGCATTCAGCATATTTAAACTGCTGCACTTTTACGGAGTATCCCACGACCATGTGTACACCGGGCCAGCTCTCCAAGAGGTGTCATGCGCTGCTACGGCGTAGCCCGCAATGGTCGGCTGTACATTCGCACACGGGGCGGTAATTTTATCGCGCTTCGCCTTCTGGCAGCGCAATGAAGGGAGTAATCGAAATGGATAACGTAGCATTGACAGCGGCTAAACACCGCCATGTGCTGATGCAGCGCCACTTTCCGCAGGGACTTACGCCGGACACGGTTCGGCTGATGGATGAGGTTCAGGAGTTGCTGGTTAAAGCGTACATTTCCGGCAAGGAGGCTGCTGCGCAAGTGTCGCCGCAGAGCTGGAGCAATCAGAGTTGTTTCGGGTACACGCTTATGGCCGCCGAGAAGGTGGGGCTGAGCGATCACGATACAGGCCGGATGGTTAGCGCACTTCATCGGATTTTTGACAGCAGTTCTTTAGAGGAAGCCGCCGAGCGGTATATTAAGTCCCCTTACTAACGAAAGGCAATTTAATTCAAACAACTGTTGGAGTTTTTAAGGAAGGAGGTCAATTCAATGTCTTACTCAAGCGAAGAACGAGAGACGGTTTGCGTCTATGACAAGATTGATGATCGTTGGGACGTATACAGTTGCGTCCAGAAGCATATGACGAAGCTCAATAAGATTTAGGCTCCGTATTGGGAAGAAGAGAAAGATGGTCGCGTGGTGGCTGCCAAGTGGAAATTGAGCGACAAGCAATTACGGTTCGCGAACGAAAGAACGTACACGGAAGACCAACGTGCTGAAATGGCAGAGCGAGCGCGGGAACGATTCAAGACCTAATTCGTCCTTATTCTCTAATTTTTCAAACAGTAGCTTTTGATTATACACATATCGTAGTTTGTTGGGTTAATTGTACCCCTTAGTGGTATAGGTGCAAATTCTTCCAAGTAAATAGGCGGAAATTCGCCAAGCATTGTAAACAGGAGGAGGTGAAGAGGCGATGGAGAGAATGAACGTCAAAGAGGCGGCGCCGTATATCGGGGCCTCGGAATACAAGCTGCGGGAAATGGTTCGCGAGAAGTTAATACCAGCTTATCGAATTGGCAATCGTATATTGTTCCGCAAAGCTACGTTGGATAAGTGGATTGAACAGCAAGAACGTGAAAATAGTGGGCAGGCGGTGGAAGTATGACAGGGATAGCCGACCCGAAGCGCTTGGCGGCAACAAGGCTATTGGAGCTGGCGCGGGATTTATTCCAGCAAAACGCAGCGCTCGAAGCTGCAGGAATTATGATCAATGGTTTGACTAGCGCGTGGGATAGGGTTGTTATGGCCGTGTTCGAAGTGCTGGGTATTGATTCAATCGAGGCGGGCAGCTTGTGCATGGTCATTTGTGAATGCGCTGACGGCTCACTTGAGATAAACACATGTATAGATGTTTTAACGGAACAAGCCGGATTGACTGCAAAAGAGTAGGTGAGGTGGTATGTCTCGCAAGAAAAAGAAGGATTATAGTTTCAGGCCATTTGAAAAAGCAACGTCTTCAATTGATAACCATCACATTCGCATTACTAGGAACATGATGGAGTCAGTGGCATGGAAGGAGCTTTCGGTTCATGCTGTTGTACTGTATCTGGCCATGAAGACGAAATACACCGGCAGCAACGAGAATGACATAAGTTTCACCTATGCGGAAGGTGAAAAGCTGATGAACAAGGCGACATTCACAAAGTCTATGGATCAGCTTATCGAAAACGGATTTATTCAGATTATACGTCAGGGCTGGAGTATACGTGAGCCAAACATTTACGGTTTTCATACCATGTGGCAGCTGTTTGGCACGAAGCAATTCGAGGTCAAGCCGCGAGTAAAACGTCAGCCTAAACAATAATTTGGCTAGGGCGAATTTAACCTAACACAACGGGCGAATTTAACCCACGTAGAGGCTGTTTTGGTTCATTTTTCACTCCTGTCGTGGGGCGAATTTAACCCACGAGAGCATTTCAAGTTTTTCCTTATATATCAAGGCTGTGAGGCTTATTTTCGACTCTTTTTGAAAATAGGCTCACAACGGCCGAATTTAACCCACCTTTATATATAGCCATCCCTGCGCAGCGTTTTGGGGGGCGTCATCCTTTTATTTATTATCCCCTCACAGCCATAGTTTGGGACTGAATAAGTAGAGCCTATAAAGAGGGATTTGAATTGTGAAAGAGAGATTCAGAGGGGCATAAAAAAAGTCGCCTCCTAAATCAGAAAGGAGAATGAACATGGCGAAGGAAGAACCGAACACGTTTCTGGTGACATTCAAAGGTGATCAATTGACACTTGTCACAGATCGGCCACGCAAGAAGACGCTAGAAGCGCTGCTGCGGCTCATGCTGCGAGAGTGGAAGAACGTCAACCCCGACCACATGGACGCCTTCATCGACCGCATTAACGCGCATCACAAGTGGGTGAAGGACAAGAAGAAGCCGGAGGAACCGGGGCCAGAAGTCGAGGAAATGGATTTTCACTTTTGGGAATCCATGATGCAGCGAGTGCGCGAGCCTTGAAGCCGTGGGGGAATACCCGAATGGGAGTCAAGCGCAAATTACATGAGCATTTCAACCGCTACCGCCTCTGCCTGCACTTGATGGACGGCAGCGAGGAAGCCGCGCAGGAGGCATACAGGGCTTTTGTGGAGTCCGTGGATAAAGCGGTGGGAAGACTACCCGAAATGGAACGGCGAGCCATACAAGGGCGCTACATGGGCGAGGATTTGGATTACATCAGTGACAAGGATGTATTCGATCAAATGGGAATCAGCAGCGCAACGTTTATGAAGATCAGGAACAGGGCTTTTAAGAAGCTCGCAGCGCTTTGGGGCTATTCCGATTAATTTAGCTGCCTTGCTCATGTGGTTATCACGCAAGCGAACAAAGTAACTACGGGGTGAACCATGTTCTGTGTTATTCAAAAAGTGACGAATAAGAAACCCGTTCCTTACGGGGCGCATAAAGAATTAATTGCCGAATCCCGCCGCTCCAATCTATGGGGTACGAACCGAACAAAGTATTCGTACCGCTACGGGCAAGAGCGCTTTGAGCGCCCGAATCTCGACGCCTACAAAATATCCATTCACCACAGTTACCGCGAGGCGGGCAAGGTGCGAAAGCAGCAATGGGTTATTTGCACGATGAGTTACTACAGCTTGTTGACGACTTGGCCCGGGGATTGCATTACCCGAACCGCGCTGGAATCCAAGCTCGCTGAAATGAAGATAAGCGCAGCAGAACTATGGGACATGATTGATGAAAAACTCAATCCAATTATTGACCAGGTGCGGAAAGAGTTCGAGCAGACAGAAGAATATCGCGTCTCTCAGGAGCATGAACGGATTTTGAAGGAGTACCGCGAAAGCAAGCGGGCATTCGAAGAATTGTATGGTCCAGATACCTATGACTTCTGTTATGACGTTTTCGGCAAGTTGCAGAAACCTAAATCCTTGGAGCGAATAAAAGAGGCGCAGCGCGAAAGGGAAGAAGATGAGCGTAGGTATCAGAAAAGAAGAAGCAGTAACTACGATTACAGCGACTTCTTCAAAAACGGTAGTTACTCTGCCGCTGCTTCCAGTAACTACAACGATGAAGAGAAAGCGAAGCTCAAAAAGCTATTCCGTCATTTGAGCAAAAACTTTCACCCGGACATTACAAAGGACGATGGCGAAATGATGAAGCTCATCAACAAGCTAAAGGATGGCTGGGGAATCTAGGGCAATGAGCAATGCACATTTGATAGGTTTATCCTATAAAGGAGGTGGAGGAACGCTGAATTTTGTTATAAGGGAGCCGCCATTCCGTGCTGCATCATCGCATTCCAAAATCTAAATGGATAAGGAGCAAGCAGCAATGGTGAATCAAAATCGAACCATCGGGACGAATGCAGCTGGACAGAACATTCCCGACCGGGTTGCGGCAGCAGCTGCGCTCATGGGTCAAGTAAGATCGGCAGTTCCGGAGGTTATCGGTATGTCAGAGCAGCATCGCATTTCTGAGCTTGAAGCAATGCGCTCTGTAGTTGGGAATGAGGTAATTGACTTCGCGATCCAGAACGGGCAGACGGCTCCTGTAGTAGCGCTGAGTTTTTTACAGAGAAAAATACAGTAGGCCGTTAATTTATTGGCAGGAGGAATTCGGTAGATGGATGTGCAGGAAACTAAAGAGAGAGTATCCCTCGCTTTTAGTGCAAGTTACCAGGCGGCGCGTGACACTCTTAGAACTTGGCACAGGGAAGGACGTTCCCGGCCGGCGCTTCAAGTCGAGAGATTAAAAGGTATTCAAAGTGTGCTGAAATATGAAATGAAGCGGACGAAAGATGCCGGGCTTCTCGATAAGCTTAACGGTGAATTTTTGGAAATTGGACAGTGGGTAAAAGAAGCTCGCGAGCTTGCCAAATTATACGAAATTAAGGGTAGGGTGGTTGATAAAAATGAACAAAGAAAACCAAAGAATCGCTGAATTGAATGATTTGCGCACGCCGCAAAATGCACATCTAATCGACGCTGCAATCAAGCTGGGCAGCACGCCGGAGCAAGCAGCAACCGCAATATTTAAAGAGGGGGCATATGAAGGTTCCCTGATTAATCGCACTAAGGAAGTCGTAGCTGAAATCAACGCCATCAAGGCGCGTCTGGGTGACAAAAGAGTTTATGAGAGTTCGGGCGATTTGGCAGAGGACGAGCAAATTTTGTATGCCCATCAACTCACCGCAAAAGGCCGCTAAACAAAAATAGGAGAGTGAATTATTTTGAAAAAACAGATCGAAGCATTAGAACAAGGGAAAGCCAATTTTGCAGCAAAGGTTTCGGACCTTCGAGCCTCTATCGAGCAAAAAAGGGAAGAAAAGGCGAAGTCTGATTCACTTTATCGGAAGATGCTGCTGGAAGACTCATCGGGTACAAAGCCGCATTCGACAACGGAGCTGAGCAAGGTCAAGCAGCGTTCGGAAGCGCTGGAGTTGGAAATTCAGGTTGATTCCGACCGCCTGAAAGTGCTGGAGTCGGGTGAGCATGAAACGCTGCTGAAATTCCTTCCAGACATTGAGAAGGCGTATAGCCAAGAAGTTGCCAAGGAAAACGCAGCAATTCAAAAAATTGAGGAAGAAGCGCGAGCGTTACGCGCTCAGCTCACGATCAAAATTAAAGAAGCAAACGCGCATTACAAAAGGGCTTATGAACTGCTTATGGACCTAAACAACGTTTATCACAAGATGGACATACCGAAAAAAGACTTGCGGAATCCCGGTGTACCAAGTGGACCTACATTGAAGCAGGTTTCAGGCTCCATGTACATGAACGGTGATCGGTGCGTTATTCCAACCGAAACTGAACTAAACAATGCTTATATATTAGGGCAGCTTCCAGAGTGGGTTCAGCACTATGAAAAAACTGGTCAGCTTGTAACGGACGAAGAAGCAAGAAAGCGCGGAGTTAAGACGGAAGATAGACGATCTTGGACGCTTAGCAATCTTATCGGCAGATAAAGGAATGATTCGCCATTATTCAAGGGCTGCATTTCATTCAAGGATACAGCCCCATTACTACCCTGAAAGGAAGATGAAGCGTGAGTATGTTAAAAGAAGCGCCAATACACAGCTATAAAGTGATTACTGATAGACCGAAAGCGGAGGTTGTCGAGAGCTTCAAGCTGGACCATCCCGGCTGCACGGTAATGAGCGCCGCGCATAACTACGGCGTGCTGATAATCGAGTACACCAAGCGGCATGAGGTTGAAGCTGCGGAACGGGAGAATGAGGAATGCCGTCAGCGGTTGAAAGCACAGCCGATGGCGGTCACCAAGATGGGTTAATCAGCAGCGCGGAAGTACGGAGTACGCTCAACTTTGAGCAAGCCCCGACAGGGCGCTGAGAGTTCAGCATACCCACTCACACGGCTAGCACTGGGGAGTTCATCCCTGTCAAATTGACAGATGTGAACCGTATGCAGCAGCGCGGTTTAATTGGGGGTAATTCTATGCCAAGTTACGAGAGTCAAGAGTATGACAATTTAATAGCAGGCGGTGTAAAGGAACGGGTGGAGACTGAGGTCATTATTCAATCGGGCTCAGGTATCGTGACCCGTGGTACGGCACTTGGGAGATTGACAGGGGTTGATTCATTCGGCCTGCCTGTTACTGCGCCAGTTGATTCAACCAGTGTAGATGGTTCTGGCGAGGTGTATGCGATCCTTTCAAGCGACATGATTGACGCCACTACGAGGAGTGTTCGTGCCGTAGCCTACATGAGCGGGGAGTTCAACCGTGCTGCAATCAAGTTCGGTGGTGTCGATACGATTGCGACACATGAAACAAAGATGCGAAGGCTTGGAATTATTATCAAGCGGGTTGTTGATTAGCCCCAAATGATTTAGGTTCTTCCAGCGTCCAAAATAAAAGGTGGGTGCGGATGAGCCCAGTTTGGCGCTAGATTTTAATTTGAAAAATCACTTTCCCTTTCACTTTTTGAGATTCTAGGAGCCGATTCTAGGCCGTTGTGTTGAAAAACCGCTTCATTAAAGCGTCCAGCGGCTAGGGTGTCAGGAAGCGGCTTTCTGGGCTCTCAAAAGCGAAAGTAAGGAAAGTAAGCGAACGAAAGTAGGAAAGCAATTTGATGAGGGCGGCTGCATGCCGTCCCTTTTCCAGAAAGGAGCACTATGAAAACAACATTAACGGACCGAATCAAGAAACTGACGGCCTATTCAACGAAGCAAAACAGCAAAATATCAAGCTCTATGAGGTTCAAAGGGACAGAGAAGCAGGGAAAGGTGCTGCAAGGGAAAATGGCGGACGTTCTGGCGGTGCAATTGCTACACTTGCATACGCTGCGAGAGCTCAAACGCTTATTTTCGAATACATCGGCGGGGCTTTCGGATTCGGATCAGGAGGAAATCGGGCTGGACGGCGGGCATGCTGCTTTGAAGAAACTCATTCAGGAGCGGCTTGTCATATTTGCGGAGTACGAACAGATGCTTGAGCAATTGAAGCTTGAGGTTAGCGGTGATTCCATCGTAGCGGCGCTGTATGCGAAGCCTTTGGAAAAGCTAGTTCCGGCAGAAGCGATTAAGGAAATGGGCTACATGGTCGCGGCTGCTGCGGGATACAAGCCGTTCAAGCTGGAGCTAATCATTCACATGCTCGATGAGCCGGGCGAAAGCGAGGCGATTTAATGGCAGGAAAGATTTACGACATAGCATTTGAATTGTCCGCGAAGCTGGAGGGTTCCTACAATGCAGTAATGAGCAAGGTGCTGGACAATCTAGGGGATATTGACAAGCAAATGCATGCGATTGGCGCGATGCGGATATCTGGCGACATGCTCCGACCTTTGAACGAAGGACTTCATGATTTGGAGCGGAATTTCCGGGAGATTCGCGGCAATCCGATGCCCAATAACTTAATGGGCAATATGAATGCGGAGCTGAAAGAGGCTTCCAAGGAGTCCAAGAGCCTGCTGGATAATTTGTTGCAGATCAGCCGTATACGCATGCCAGGCAATATGTTCGGCAATGACATGAGGAACTATCTGCGGGACGTTGAGCGGCTTGAACGAAGCATGCGGGACTTGCAGAACGCAGGCGGGCCTTCTGGAGGCGGTGCAGGAGGCGGCGGAGGTGGTCTCGGTGGGCTTGGCGGTGGCGGCATGCTTATGGGCGGCGCGGCTGTCGCTGGTGGTGCGGCGCTCGCTGCGGGTGCTGCTGGCGTTGCTGCTGGCGTGGGTATATTCAACACAGCAGACGCTTATCAAACCGCCATGGCTCAAATACAGGTCGGCACGGGCGCAGCGCAAGCGAAAATGGCTGGCTTGGGTGATACCATGGTCAACATTTACAACAAGGGCATGGGCGAAAATTTCATGGACATTGCCAATTCAATAGCTGCTGTCGAGCGGGTAACAAAATTGAGCGGTTCCGAGCTGGAATCGACCACGAAAAACGCCATAGCGTACCGGGACGCGTTCGGGGATGATATTGCGGAAAGCATCCGGACAGCCGACACGATGATGAAAAATTTCGGAATTACGAGCGATGAGGCGTATAGCTTGCTGGCCCAAGGTGCGCAAGGACCACTCTCAAAAACAATGGACTTGCTCGACACGGCTAACGAATACAGCGCCTATTTTGCGCAGCTGGGCTTTTCAGCTAATCAGATGTTCGATACATTCGCGGCAGGCTTGGAAGCTGGGGCTTTCTCGCTTGATAAAG
This sequence comes from Paenibacillus algorifonticola, assembly GCF_050481745.1. GTDB lineage: Bacteria > Bacillota > Bacilli > Paenibacillales > Paenibacillaceae > Pristimantibacillus > Pristimantibacillus algorifonticola_A. The sequence goes on from NZ_JBCNGR010000003.1 coordinate 151,644, forward strand.
TGGGTGATGGCATTAAAGAATTTGGCATCCGTACCAAGGACGGCAGTAAAGCTTCGCTGGATGCTTACAAGTCCCTTGGATTAAACGGCGCAGAAATGACAGCTCAGTTCGCAGCAGGCGGCAAGACGGCGCAGGAGGCGTTTTTAAAGACAAGTCAGGCTATTGCAGCAATAAAGGACCCGGTTGTCGCGAATGCCGTTTCTGTCCAGCTATTCGGGACGCAAGCGGAAGACTTGGAAGCCCGTGTAGTAACGGCTATGACATCAGCAAGAAGCCAGTTCGACATGACGAAAGATACAATGGGAGAAGTCGCCAAAATCAAGTACGGAACGATCGGAAAGGCCTTCGAGGGAATAGGGCGCCAGCTTCAAACAGGGCTGCTCCTGCCTCTTTCTAAACTGGCGCTCCCGTTGCTGGATCAGTTCAGCGGATGGCTGCAGGACGTCTTGCCAGCGGCGCAGGAGTCTTTCAAGAGCATGGGCAAGGTGATTGCGGACGTGTCGGGGTTAGTGGGCTCTCTTTTCAAAGACGGCTTCAATTTTGATTTCCAAATGGACGCTATGAACATCATGGACAAGCTGGGCATCAACAAGGACGCGCAATTCCAAATAATCGACGCTGTAGGCTCGACATTTGAATCAATTATGAGCCTTAAAGACGGGCTGCTGCAGGCTTGGGATACGATAGGCCCCCATGTTATGACGGCGGTCGGCTCGATAGGCAAGATCGTGAAGCAACTAATGCCGATTGTCTTTTCAATAAGCAGGACCTTCCAGCAAGTGAGTATGAAGGTCATAGCGGCCTTGATGCCCGTTGTCACCTACATCATGTCCAGGCTCTGGCCGATCCTGTCGCAAATATTTGACTATCTGGCAACGGAGGTCATGCCTGCGATATCGGCGGCTATTGCCCTTATATTGCCTAAAATACAATCGGTTGCCGACAAAATAGGCGACGTGTTCGGCGTTATCATCATGATAATTAAGCCGGTGATTGACAACATAGTCATGCTGTTCAACATCGCATTCCCAATTATTAAGGCGGTCGTCACGAATGCCATTGATGCTATCGGCGTAGTGATAGGCAGCGTCATGGACATCTTGGGCGGGGTTATTGATTTTGTCACGGGAGTCTTCACAGGTAATTGGGAAAAAGCTTGGCAAGGTGTCAAGGATATTTTCACAGGACTATTTGAGGGCCTTGGAGCCATTCTGGTATTCCCGATTAACGTAGCGATTGACGGCATCAATGCGGCGATCCGAGGCATTAACGGCATGAGTTTCACCGTTCCTGATTGGGTGCCAGGCATAGGCGGAGAAACAATCGGGAACATGGGCATCCCTGAAATTCCGAAGCTCAACGGCTACGCCGAAGGCGGCTACATCACACAGCCGGAAATTGCGTGGGTCGGTGAGGGCAAGTCCAATGAGTGGATCATCCCTGAAAACAACAGCCAGCGAAGCCGTGATTTATGGCAGTCGGCTGGTACGTCAATGGGGTTGCTTCCGGAAGGCGGCGGTGGCGGTGAGGGCTTGAATTATTCACCGACCTTCAATATCACGATTAACGGCGGTGGTGGGGAAGACATCGAGCAGAAGATTCAGCGAGCAGTCGCTAAGGCGACAGCTACCTTTGAACGGCAGTATGATTCGATGATGGCCCAGCGGCGTCGGGTTAGTCTGAGGTAGTCAAAAATAGGAACGCTGTACAACGAATGAGCTTCAACGTTGTGCGGCGTTCTTTTTTGTTAGCTGGAAGCACCAACGAGGGCAACGAACGGGAAGGCTGCGGGCTCGCGCTGCAAGCTGCTTCCCAGCTCAATGAAGCAGGCGAAGGCAACGGCGGGAGCAATGCAAATGATTCGGATATGGCAAAATCCCAAAACCGAAAATTGAACAATGACTCGGCAATTCTGCCGACTGCTGCACCCTCATGAAATTCCTAATGGTCGGGGATCCAAAATGATAGTAAATATCTTACATCCGTCAGATTGACGGGTATGGGAATTGACCAGGCTTGCCCATTTACGAGTCATGAATTTCAAGGTTTGTTGTTCACTGGATGTTCAGAGCGCGGAGCTGGGAAAGCCGGAGCGTGTGCCTGCTGCGGTGTGCAGCCGTTCAGTTGGTGTTCACTTTCTCCGACATCGGGGAATTTGCGGGAGCTGCCCCGACTATTCGGGTGAGTGATTTACTCAACGGAATTTTCCGTTCAGCCATACTCAATTTGAGTACGGTTCAAAATTAGCGACATCGCTAAATTCACGTTCGGGTAGCCGTTCAGAAAAATCAAATTTGAATTGTCAGGCTCTTCGTACTCTAAACTCTATTTCAGGACTTTTTCGCGCAAAAGAGTTGGGCGCGGTCTGCTGCCTAAGCCTTCCAGAGATTTGCCCCCCCTGCCCCTATCTGGCGGAGCTGGCCTGCAAATTGCGAGGAACCTTTGCCCGGGCATGTAAAGCGACTCAGCAATTGTGCAGAGTCCTGTCAACGATTCATCAATTTGAGGAAACGATTCCCCGTTTGGGAATGCGCAGACGTCTGCGGGTATGCTGGCGGAAACACCGTATCAGTTCCACATGTGGGACTCATGGCGTACTTGGCGACGTCTCCAAGCATAGAGGCAATACGGAGATGCGATGTCGCATCTAGCAGCAGGTGACGTTTCCGTAATTATGGATTCGTCGGAATGACGCTCGCCAAAACGGGGGAACGTCAAATTGACGACTTGCATAATTCGGAGCCCGTTCCGAAAAATTGCGGAGTGAGTTACAGGCGGAACGGGACGACATCGTCCCAATTGGCGGAGGTGGACCCGGTTCAAAAGGTGCGACGTCGCACTAAATGGTACGAGATCGTACCAAATTGCTTGGAGGTCAAAAGCGGCGATGTCGTCGTATTCGCTTACTAAATTCTCAGTAAGCGATGTCGCCACTCGCAGAGGGAATCAAAACGCATATTTGCGTTGTGACCAGCTATTCCAATTGAACCCAATTCATTTAGGGAATTCAGTTCGCTTCCAGCCGGAAGGGGGAAGGATTCTATCCTTATAACGGATAGAAATTAATAGCCGTACCCACAAGTGGGCACGAAGATTCCGACATGGGCACGATTCGGTGCTATCCATCAAGCGGATAGCATGGGTCGGGGCCAACCTTGGACTGAGTACAGGCAGCGGCTTGATGCTCAATTTCCTGCTCATTCTGCTGCTCATAATCCCGATGAAATGACCGATCTGCCGCGCTGGCAATGGAAGGCCTGCTGCTCGCATTGCTGCTCACGGATCAACTTTGAGCCGCCAGATTTGGGGAGTGAGATTCAAGCGGGGTTTTACTCGTTTTTGAGTAAATGGCCGTCGGTCTATTATGCGGGACCAGGCGCGAGTGTTCTAACATGGCGATTCACAAGGTTAGGGGGATGGTCGGGCGAGCTCTACCGACATCAAAATGATTTGGGTTCGTGTAGCCTTCTGATTTAGGTAGTAAAGAGGAATTTGTTTCCTCTTGTCGAAATGTGACATGGTGGAGGTGTGGAAAAATGTTAGCGAGATTCGAATTTTATAATGCTGACGGCTTTCGAGATAGGACCCATGATGTGAACAGGGATATGGGGGCGGAAAAAATTACTGCTTTGTTCAATGCGGATATAATCAAATACCCTAAAATTCAAGGCAGTAGCAGCGTATCGTGTTATGTTACTCTGAAATCAAAAGAGGTTGATATAATGTCAGATGCTGTTTTAGTGGTTGGAGTGCAAGAAGTAAAAGTAAAATAAGATATTCTAAAGGTCGTCCACCTGGACGGCTTTTTATTTTGCTGGAATGATTAACAAATGATTTGGACATTCCGAATCGGAATGACTGGATTGCTTTATGCTGCGGCAACCGATTGCCGTTTCAGAGAGCTGGGCGCAATTATGCGCTGAGTAATGTGAATTGCTTGAATTTGTGAAGTCCTTCAAGGACAGGACAAATATTAGCACAATGCTGTAGGCTGCGGGACCTTCATTAAATTGAGGACGGTTAGACCAACGAAGTTTTGCGCTGGTTCGGGTCGCTTTTAAAATGGTAATTTACCAAATTAAAAAACCGCCCATAGTGGACGGATTGTAGTTGGGCGTTGCCCCTGGCCTTAACGCTTTCTATTGTATATTGTGCTATTTACACCAGCTCTCCAGAAGCAACCAGGGACAACAGAATTACGATTATGCACATAGGCACCAACCCCTTTGTAATAATAAGCGGGAGAACAATTGCGAGAGCGGTCGACTGAATACCTGCAAGCAGATTATTCAGAATCGGATTCTCTCTTAATTGAATCGTAAACTTGGAGAGCAGAGGATTTAAACCTCTACCTTTAACAATCAAAATAATATTTAGCTTATTACGAATGCGAGTTGATTGTCAAATAAGAACAGCAAGGCTCCATGACTCATCCCTTTGAAATTTGGGTCCTTCTGGGCTTCAAAACAAAGGTGGGTGCTGACGAGCCCAGTTTGTCGCTAGATTTATTTTGGAAAACTTACTTCCGCTTCCGCTTTTGGAGCCCGTACAGGCTTGTGTTACGGTTTCGGTCTAATGTAGGTATAAATTATCGTCCGATAATCGCAACGGCTTGAAACGGAAGCGCGGGGCTGTGCGGGTGCGGAATTCATTAAACATCGGTAATGGATTGGATTTGGTTAAAGAGGAGTTTATTTCCCGATGTCGAAATGTTTTACTGGAAGGTAAAGGGGGATAAATGAAATGAGTAGAACTACATTTTTTGAACAGTTAAACGAAGAAATAGAAGGCTCTGGTCTGAATAAAAAAATATTGAACGGCGGTTATCAAGAAGAATTCTACACTTTGTGTCGCAGCGCATATCTTGTAATTTTTAATGCAAAGATAGGCAAGAATGAGGGGCAGCTACAGTGCTTTATTGATGAGTCAACAATCGAGAATTTTTCCATTGACGTCTCTTCTTATTCAGCGTTATCAGGGGAATCCCCAGAAGATATTATGAGTGTAGTGAGGATTTTTTATATCCAGACTGCAACAGATGACGAAAGAAAAAGTCGCAGGTATGTTGATAGCGAGTTTGACGGGAAAACATTTGGGTACCGGGGAACGTACTACAATTCACTAGACGAATTTCCTAATTGGGACGATTTTGAAAAATCTGTTCTGAAAAAAATTCATTAATAATAAAGGTCGTCCATTCGGACGGCTTTTCATTTTGTTTAAAAACGATTGTTGAGCTCGCTAAAGTAGTTATCTCCGTGTATTTCTTTTAACCGCATGGTTACGTTCGAACGCGATGGAGGCAATGTGGAAGCACGTTCAGGGCTCCAGCCTTTCCGCATTCGATAAATGAACGTAGAGTATGGAATTCCGTTTTGCTCAGCTACTTGCGCCAGTTCAATAGGATATTTCCTTGCAGCTTTTCCCAAGCGCCTTGCGTGCTCGACTAACTCACTCTTTGTTCTAACTGGTTGTGTGGCCGCTTTGATTTGGCTCCAGCCTAAATATATGCGTTCCTTCATTAAGCAGTACGGGATGCCGTGTTCGTCTGCTATTTGTCTGATAGCTGATCTATTCGTATAAATACGTACTTCTTTAGTCATTGCTTGCTTTTTAGTCCATCCTAATGAGCGAATGCGTTGATTGAGATTTTCGCGATTAATGCTGTTCTTCGCAGCCTCTTCATATTCTTCTGGTGTTATGTAGTAGTCATATGGATTGAACATCTGTCTAACTCCATTCGTAAGTGCTTTTATCTTCCTAAGTAAAAAGAAAAAGCCGCAGGGATGCTTTCCCATACGGTTTGATCAGAATATAGGACTTTCTCTCATTTCGCGATAAGAAGATTTTACTTAAGGCTGTGGTTGGTGTTGACTTCGTTTTTCGATTTCATCAATGACAACTAGATGAGCGTGTGTCATCGAGTTTTTCCAATCTAAAAAGAAAAAGTGAAGGGCCACACAACCTGCAAGAATAGCTACAGCTTCATAAATTGAGGGGGAAAGATTAGTGAACTGCGGGAGCATATCTGTATTATCTGACATTAAAATTGCCAGCACCCCAAAAAAGGTCGTAATAACTAATTTTGAGTATACATCAACTACCTTTTCGACAATGCTGGTTGTACTTAACGATCTCAATGCCAAACTTATAATTTTGAATTCTGCTTCCGGCAGTCTTTCGTAAGCTAGTTGCCTTCTAAATACTGCATTATGAGCACGCACAGGAGACGAGTCAGTAGGCTTTGAAAGAGGGCGATTTATTAGCTGGTAACGATGAATAGTAAATATTAGCTCTAATATACCGTACACTATTAATATTGATACACTCAAAAACATTCTTCAAACTCCTCCTTTTCTATACTATTTATCGGTAAAAATTATAGAAAGTTGATAGACGGTGAATGTGAAATTAGGAAGAAATAACCTTCACCACTTGATGACGAATTGATGACAAAACGCTTCATCAAGCATCAAAAAAAGCCCGAAACCATCAAGTAACGGGCGGTAGAACACTATATATAGCAAGCAGTTTCAGGCAACGTCAGCCACGCTTAGGAATGAAAAAACACATCTCCCATGAATAGAGCGTCCCGAAAGGGGCGCTCGATTTTTTGCATAAATCCTTATGTATCAAGGGGTTTCGTGTATCCTCGTTTTTCGAGAACTACGAATCGACTACCAAATTATATTTCTTTACTTTAAACCACAATATAATTCAGCTCTTAATGTCATCGGAAATAGCGGCTGCGCTCAATAATTTCCTTCTATGGATTCGAATTGGGTATATACTCCCAGCATCAGTTGTCCGATATATAATATGGGGGGATTATAGATGATAGATTTTTCTAATGTGCCGAATGGCGCTGATATCATATTCGAAAAACTGCTTACTGTGCTGATTGTTATGTTCTGTTGCGGTATTGTTGGGGGGATTATATCGTGGTTTTTGCCGCGATTCTTGATGCGTCCAGTGATTGGTATATCGGTCATGGCAGGTTTGTTTAGTTACTTTAAATATTTCGATTAATTTCCATTTGGTTGTATGGGTTGTAGAAGTAAGGGGAGATAAAATGCGTAACTAATTATTGTATGTGGAGGAGTTAAAATGGAGTCTAATAATTTAATATTACTAGCTGATATGTTAGGGATTAGTCCTGATTCACCAGCTTACGATTTATTGGAAGGATCAGCAGATGCCGTTCCGTATATAGGGAAATTGTATAATGCCTATAAGATGCATAGACTCCAAGCAAGAGTCAAGAAAATTGAAAGCAGATTATTAACGATCGCATCCCTTATGATTGAAAAGAATGATGAGTTATTAAATGAATTCATACGTAAAAAAGCATTTCCATTCACTCTAAATGAATTGTTTGAGGAGCAAGAAGAAGAAAAAGTTGACCTAATTATGAATGGCCTTGAGTATACATACAAAAATAATATCAGAGATGAAAGCAGAATGATGGGTTATTTTGATGTGCTTCGAGAATTGAGGATTGATGGACTAAAACGGCTGATTAAATATAGTGAAAGATCGAGAATACAAGAGAGTAACTATCTCCCAGATGATCCAGAAGAATTGAAGCTTTACTATGAGAATGAAGGCTACACCTCTTACATAGATAATCAGTTAGAAAAACTAGGCTTGATTGATACAGGTATAAGAAGCCTTGACGATGTTGTTAATCAAGTGTTTGAACATTTGAATAAACTCATGTCTTCCAGATATAATAGTCACTTTTCAGCAAGAAGACATGAAACAAAGCTGACTTCATTCGGAAATAACTTCATTAGCTTTTTTGAACTTACAATCATGATAGAGATTCCAGCTGATTAAATGATATTCTATTAAGCTGTATTTGAGTGAGTTTAACAAGGTGAAAACTGGTGCCGAATCTGGTGCCATAAGTTAAAAATCGGCACCAGATTTAAACAACATTCGGTAACAAAGCAACTAGAATTTACTCAATAATATCAAGGGATACAGCGTTTTAACAACATTTAAAAATGAGGGCTGGGAGTCTTGACAGGGTAGGGGTCAGTGGTTCGAGCCCACTACAGATCATACAAAGAAAAATCCTGAAATCCATATAAATATGGATTTCAGGATTTTTTTGTTTTTTGTGATATGCATGTAAATGTCAGCAGAGGTTGATTACCTAGCATGCCCAAGTCTTCGCTGAATGGCAATCAGAAGGGAATCGAAGTTAGCCTCGTCATTAGATTTCAAGCCGGGACCGATCAAGGAGAAGCGAAAAATCCATACTGCCCTAATGGTAAGCCGGATAACACGAATTGTGTAGTCGATGGAGAAATGGACGTATCAGAGCAATTAGTAATTCGGTTAATATATAAGTATGTAAGAGCGCTTGTATGAGCAAGCACTCCTCAAGCTTAGCAATGATGTTTCTTTGTCCAATGCTTCTTACCGATAACAAGTAATTTTTGACCGGGTTTAATAAATATAACTTTTACCTTTTTCTTTTTGTCATTTTTGTATCCCATTCAAATCATCTCCTTCCCAACTAGTAATCTATTATATTCACGGATTAATGGAATCGATTGTGCCTTTGACATATTGGATAAAATCAGGTCATTTTGTCCCCTTATGGTCCATTCCGTATAAAAGTCTCAAAAGCTGTGCATCCTATTGATTGAATGCCGAGTGGCGGGCGATAATTGCCGCTCTCAATCCGAAGGAGGCGACCTTGAAATGAGCACGAATGAAATGACTGGCGGGGAAAGAGAACATATTGTAGCGGTGCAGAAAAATGGCGACGGTGACCTGACTAGCTTTAAAACATCATCGGGCCGTGTATTGGATTACCAGACGGCGCTGCAAGAGGTGCAGGCAGGGCAGATCGCTGGCGTGAATGCTTTCAAAGGCAGAGATGGCGAAACGTATATCCGTGGAGACGCGGACGGCGATCCTACGAACAATTTGGACCAGCTTCCGCTGTTTTAAACGGCAAGCCTGAGCTAAGTATATGCAGCAGCAAGAAGAGCCTGACGCGAAAAAACGTCAGGCTCTTTTTGTTATGGTTACTGCTCATTCCTGCGACTCGTACCTACACCGTATAAATCTCACGCTGCTGTACGAAGCGCATTTTCCCTGTATGGCCTATGTAATTTTCCATCGTATCCCCGTAATGCATGAGCCACACCTTCTCTTGAAGCGGATCTGGCAGTGTCAACAGTTCGTCGAGACATGCATGAACAACACCTGGCGAAATCAACTGGCAGTCGTGAAAAATCGTATCCACGCCGTTCTCCACAAGCTGCTCCAGCAATGCTTGGCTGAATTTCATATCTGCCGAATAGAAGAAGTGCTGATTGAAAATAAACGAATAGCTGTTTTTCCCCACAATATGCTCGGTTTGAAGCAGCTTCACCTTTAAGCCCGGATGCAGCTCATGCTCTATGCCCTCCTCCAGCCGCCTTACTTCAAAGAAATCATCAATGGATTGAAGCGGTCCTTGCGTCAGCCCGCCGCGTAGTGTCTGCTCCCACAGCGGCTCCACTAGCGAGGAGGCGATGTACAGCACGGGCTTTTTCCCGTAGAGGAACATCATCTGAAAAGCGTACTCCTCCAGCCCGCCCACATGGTCGCCATGAATATGACTGATTAGCACCGCATCCAGCTCATCGAACGATAAATTCGTCTCATGCAGCGCCTTAGGCAGCGTAATGCCGCAATCGACCAGCAGCTTGAAGCCAGGAACCTCAATTAACGCATTGTTATTATCATATTTCTTGGCAAAAGCACTCCCTGTTCCGATCATTTGTATATTCATTGGAACACCTCCGTCATAGAAATCATCTCGCTATCTCCAATGTATCAAATGAATGGCAAACTGACAAATAGAGATACCCTTTGCCGAGTACCTACATATAATGCATGAGCAAGATCCGGCAGGGAGGACAGAGCATCAATGAGCAAAGGAAAAGGTAAAAACGTTAAAAAGAAACAACCTTCAGGTGAACGGAAACAGTACCACTATAAATTGGTGCTATCCCCAGTCTGCGAAGTGTGCCCAACACCCTGTGCAAGGGGACTCGCGTATTTGGACCGAATGTCCGAGCCGGGCGCAGTTGGAAAAGGGGTTCCTTGCGTGCTCACCCGTACGTATCATTAACCGGAATATTTCCCAGGCAACCGCACATTTCTACAATTTTTTTCGCACGGGCATGCTGCTAAAACCCCTGTAAATGACCGTCTGAAAAAAGGGAGAGCACCCGCCTATGCTGGAGACAAAATATAGCGCTGGTACAGGGCTGAAAAAGTTTCTGTAACAGCGCAACTCTATTCATTTTGAAGAGTATAACCATATATCCAGACAAAGCGGATGGAGGGTACTCATCTATGAAATTCAGAAAAGTAGCGGTTTTGCTGCTGGCGCTTTTTTTATGCAGCAGTACCTTAATGATTGCGAATGCTGCATCGCAGACTGTTAAGGTTCTCCTGAATGGCAGCGAGCTTGAAGAGGGCGGCATTATGGTAGATGGCAAGACTTACCTGCCAATTCGGGAAATAGCCAATAGCCTTCAAACCATTGTCAATTGGGATGGGCAGAATAAGAAGGCAACCTTAACGAGACCGAATGTACATATTGTACTCATGCAGGATAGCAAGCTGTTTGGCAATGTAACGAAGGGCAACTCGTATACGTTCAGCGTATTGTCGCAGGTCGACAATTTAAAGACGGATATTGCCGCGGTTAAAGTATCAATATTTGATCCGTATGGCAGCGAGAAGGTCATTCAGACGCAGACCGATAAAATTACGAAGGATAACTTCTGGTATCGGACAGAAGACTTGAAGTACAATTTCGAGTATTCGGGGAAATATGCGGTGAGATTTTTCCTGAAAATGAACTCGTCAGACGATTGGACACTCGTATCAGAGAAGCTGATTTCTTCGCAATAACGGCAATGGCCCGCGTTTCTTCCAAGTGGAGGAAACACGGGCTTTTTCGAAATATAAGAAATGATTAGCTTCAAGCTTATCATTTCTTATATTTCACCCTCGAAACGGTGCTTTGCCTCCGGATGACGGCGACAGCCGTTTACACTTGTTTGACCGCTGCAATGACTCATGGTACGATACTCAGGTATGGATAATTGACTGAAATGGGGTAAAACAATGACTGAGCATAATCATGGCGCAGATTGCGGTTGCGGAGAAGACCATGAACATGAAGAAAGTGTATTTATTGTAACGGACGATGAGGGCCAAGAACGCGAAATGGTCATGGTTTATACGTTTGAATCCGAAAACAACGCTTACGCGGTATTGCTGGATCGCAATGATCCTGAAGCAGACGGCGTTATTTTCCGCATCGAGGAAGAGAACGACGAGGCTTTCCTCGTTGGTATCGAAGACGATGAAGAATGGGATCGCGTAACGAAGATTTATGAAGAAATCGCCGTTACTGAAAACGCAGCAAAAGAAGAGTAGGTTTTCCTCTCTTTACGCTGCCTTAGCATTCCATTATGCACCTTAGCTGTGCATGCAAAAGACACCTGCGTCATCAAGGGCGAATGCTCCTGGGACAGCAGGTGTCTTTTGTTCAAATATAGGAAAGGATATCCTAACGCTATCCTTTCTCTATATATCCCGGAATGAAACGCGCCGCACCGCCAAAGGACAGCGGGAGCCATTTCACCTTGAAATATAACGATGTCTAGGAAATAGCCGTTTCCTCGAAAATGACTTTAACGAATTCTACGTTGCGGTCCTCCGGACCTTTAACGGGGAGGCCAACTTCAACATGCTCGACGATGTAGTCGATATTTTTCTGGGAAATAACCTCGCCTGGAAGTAAAATAGGGATGCCAGGTGGGTAAACATAAATAAACTCGGCGATAATCCGGCCAGCTGACTCTTTGAACGGAACGACCTCGGTCTGTCCGTAAAAAGCATCGCGCGGCGAGAGCGACAGTTGGGGAATATCCGGAATTTTGACAACGAGCTCGCGAGCCTCGGCGCCTTCATGGAAGCTATCTGACAACGCACGCAGCGCCTCCAGCAATTTTTCTATCGAATCGGATGTATCACCGGGCGTAACAAGGCAAAGAATGTTATACATATCGCTCATTTCAATTTCAAGGTTGAAATGGTCACGGAGCCAGTTTTCCGTCTCATAGCCGGTAATGCCGAGATGACGAACATGAATAGCGACCTTGGTTGGGTCGAGATCAAAGGTAGCTTCTCCGCCTAATATTTCCCGTCCAAAGCAGTACAAGCCGGCAATTTCATTGATGGACTTGCGGGCATATTCGGCCAGCTCAATCGCTTGTTCAGCCAGCTTGTGGCCGTTTAGAGCCAAGTTGCGTCGCGACGTATCGAGCGAAGAGAGCAAAATATACGACGTCGACGTTGTCGTCAGCATGCTGATAATCGTCTGAATGCGGTGGGGATTAACTCGCCCGCCGCGCACGTTCAGCACGGAGCTTTGCGTCATGGAGCCGCCCAGCTTGTGAACGCTCGTCGCTGCCATATCTGCGCCGGCCTGCATAGCGGACATCGGGAGCTTTTCATTGAAATGAATGAGCACGCCATGCGCTTCATCTACCAGCACAGGGATATCGAATGTATGCACCAGATCAACGATTTCCTTCAGGTCGGCACATACGCCGTAATACGTCGGGTTGATAACAAGCACGGCTTTAGAGTCGGGATGCTTGTCCAGCGCGCGTTTGACAGCGCGTGTCGTAATGCCGTGATCAATGCCGAGATTCTCGTCACGCACGGGTGAGATAAAGATCGGACGGGCACCTGCAAAAATAATCGCCGCCATAATGGACTTATGCACATTGCGCGGGACGATGATTTTATCGCCGGGAAGGCAGACGCTCATAATCATCGTAATAATGGCACCGCTCGTGCCTTGCACGGAAAAATAAGTATAATCTGCGCCGAAAGCATCGGCTGCAAGCTTCTGGGCTTCCTCAATAACGCCGGTAGGCTGATGCAGGTCATCCAGCGGAGCTATATTTATTAAATCGATCGATAACGCGTTATCGCCGATAAATGCACGAAATTCGGCATCGCTGCCTAACCCTTTCTTATGTCCTGGAATATGAAATTGGGTTGGATTCTGTTCCGCATGGCGGCGTAATGCGCTGAAGAGCGGGGTTTTGTTATGATCCATCGCTTTCATCCCTGCCTCTCTTGTTAAAATACAAACAAGGTTGAGTATAGCAAAAACAAGTCGGAATGCAAGAAGCTTTTTTAGAAATATAGGAAAGGATATGATTTTTCCATCCTTTCTCTATATTTCTACGCGAAACGTTAGCTTTGCCGCCAGAGGACGGCGTCAGCCGTTTACGCTTGATCGCTTGCTTGCAGCAGAAATGGAGGCTCGATATTTAATGAAAGAACGAAGGAGCATAAAGCCATCAAGCGTCGTTATTTGGCGCTCTCCTTTTATTATTCAGCTGCTGATTATTATGTTTATTATTGAATTTGTAAAGGGCGCGCTGCTTATTTCCATTTTGCCAGTGTACATGGGAACGGTGCTCGGCTTATCTGCCTATGCGATTGGCTGGGCGCTGGCGCTGCAATATATTGGCGATAATTTGCTCCGCAGCCCGATTGGCTGGCTCATTGACCGTTTGGGCTACCGCTCCGTAATGCTTGCGGGTATTGTGCTGACGTTCACCTCTGTTTTGCTTGTCGCTTTCGTGCATCATACAAGCTGGATTGTGGTCGCTTGCCTGCTGCTTGGCATGGGGTCGTCCCCTTTGTGGCCTTGCGTCATTACAGGAGCAACAGAGGAGGCTGGAGAGGAAGCGAGCGGCCGGGCGATGAGTGTCGTCTATGTCGCTTGGCTGGTCGGCGTGGGTGCTGGGCCGATTGCAATTAATTTTCTGCTGTCCAGTTCGTATACGGCAGCGTTCCGCCTTATTATTGGCGGCATGATCGTCGTTGTGCTGACGACGATGTTTCTCCCCGGTCGCGGTCGCATGAAGCAGCGTTCAGGCGCAGCGGAAGAGGCTGCGGCACAGACGGATCCGCGTACAGCGAAGACAAGTGATGCTGCAAGAGAGCCGTTCAAAGTTCGGGCCAGCCGTTATTTTGCCAAGGTAGGCAAGTCGCTTCATGCCAGCAAGCTGCTGTATCCGGCAATGTTTGTGCAGAACTTCTCGCTTGGGCTGCTGACGCCGATCTTAACGCTGTTTGCGCGTTCGGTGCTACATCTGACGCCTGCCCAGTACAGCTGGTTTCTTATCGCGGGCGGCGCCATAACGGTGCTGGGGCTAATTCCGGTCGGGAAGCTTGTTGACCGGCTCGGGACAAAATGGTTTTTGCATATCGGCTTTCTCCTCGCCGCGATCTCGCTGCCGCTGCTAGGCATGACTCGTTCACTGCCGCTTGTGCTTGTTATTGTGGCGATTGTAGGCCTTGGCTATGCCTGCATTATCCCGGCATGGAATGCTTTAATTGCCCAAGCGATTCCGAAGGAGGAGCGCGGTGCAGTATGGGGCTTTTTCCTGACAATCGAAGGCTCAGGCATGGTGCTGGGTACGATTTTGTCCGGCAAGCTGTGGGATACATTCGGGCATCAGGCACCATTTTTAGTAAGCGGTGCAATGCTGCTCGTCCTATTTGTTCTCCATTTGTTCATTACCAGAAAACAGCCAGTTATGATAACATAACGTGTGGAGGGGATGAGCTTAATGGACAGACGCTTGTTAATTGTAATGGCTACCTTAATGACAACATTTATTGGCTTCGGGATTATTATCCCGGTCATGCCCGAAATTATTAAAGCAGCAGATCCGCTTGGCGCGGAGGCGCATACGGGTTTAATGCTCGCGGTGTATTCGGCCGTATCGTTTGTGCTATCGCCGGTATGGGGAAGCTTGTCTGACCGAATTGGCAGACGGCCTATCATTCTCATTGGCGTACTTGGCTTCGCTTTAAGCTTTGTCTTATTCGGCTTGTCGTCGGGCAGTTTGACGCTGATGTATTTATCCCGTGTGCTGGGAGGCTTGTTTTCCGGTGCGGTAACCTCGGTTATTGTTGCTTACGTGGCGGATATTACAACGCCTGAGGAACGCACCAAGGGCATGGGACTGGTTGGCATGTCTATCGGCCTCGGTTTTACGATTGGACCTGGCTTTGGCGGGCTGTTAAGCCTTGTGTCGCTGGAAACGCCGTTTTATGCAGCTTCTGCGCTTGCGCTGATTACATTCGTGCTCGCATGGGCCAAGCTCAAGGAGTCGCTTGCACCGGAGCAGCGCCGCAGTGGGGCAAGCCGCCGCGAGTCGCGCTGGAAAGCTTTTACCGGGCCGCTAAAATATTTATACATATTGGCTTTTTTCGTCACGTTTACGCTGGCAGGACTGGAAGCGACCTTGCAGTTTTTCGGCATGAGGCGCTTTGATGTAACGCCGCTGCAGGTGGGTATTTTATTTTTCGTCTGCGGCTTTGTCGGGGCGTTAATTCAAGGCGGTGTCGTGCGCAGAAGAATCAAAGCGGGCGAAGAGGGCAAATACATTGCGATTGGCCTAGTCATATCCAGCATCGGCTTTTTCATGCTGCTCGCTGCGCATTCGCTTTGGTGGGCCACGCTCTCCTTGGCCGTGTTTGGCATTGGCAATGCGCTCATTCGCCCTTGTGTAACGTCATTAATTACCCAGAAGACGACGGTTGGACAGGGCGTTGCTTCTGGCCTCAGCTCGTCGATGGACAGCTTGGGACGTATTGCGGGGCCGCTGGCAGGAACGTTCCTGTTCACGCTTGATCTAAGGCTTCCTTATATATCAGGGGGCATTCTATGTCTGGCAGCGCTGCTGCTGCTCATGCAATTCCGGCAAATGGATAAAAAGAAGACAGCAGCAGAGGCCTAAATATGTATGCTGTATGATGAGAAAAAATCATCACTGCTTTTGGGGCTGCCTTCGGGCAGCTCTATTTTTTTCTTGTGGGTATCGACTTTGCTAAACGCAAACGAGAAGCGACGGCGAGGAAGATCTGCATCTGAACGGCTGACGGGAGAATAAGGGGCGCGCATATCTGAGCAAACAAGCATTTGTCCCGATAAAATAGTCGCAGAATACCGGCGTTCATGCCGATGCCCCGCGACTGTTCGGTGCGTCTTCATTCATTTGCCTGCTTCGTCGGCTGAGGCACCGTAGAGGCCTGGCACCGGAATATCGAGAAGCCGGTAATAAACCCCAAGCTGAGCCCGGTGGTGAACCATATGGCTGAGTCCAAAGGTGCGAAGCGCGAGCGCCCGCGGTTGGCGCAGAATAATATGGTCGCCGCTGCGCAAGGTCCATTCCTCGCCAAGCGATTTTTCATCGCATTCGGCTAACAGCTTTTCTAGCTTGACGACGTTTGTATCGAATTCCTCCAGTACGTCTTCACGTCTTTCCAGAGCTTCCCGCCGAAACGGAATGGTCGATAGATCGAATTCTGGAGAATGGAAAATAGCCAGTTGCCAGTTCAGCAGGTTGACCAGGTGCGTAGCAAGTCCACCCAAAGTCATCGATTTCTCGTGTGGTTTCCACATCATATGCTCCTCGGGCAAGCGCTCCAGTATTCGGCGTGTTTGGGCCAGCTCATACATGGCGTCCCCGATGATCAATTTCTTCACCATAAATTAACTCTCCTCCCTTATATAGCGATAATACTATACTAACGATGTAGTGGAAAGGCTTGTTTCGGATATTTTGGATAGCAGCAATCTATACGTAGAGTCTAGTTCTTTATGCAGGAAGAAAGGGGAACGATGTTTAATTTATAAGAAAAAAATGGTAATATGAGGAGATGAATGCAAGAGGAGGGAGAAGGCGGTGAAAAAAACATTGTTTCGCGCATTGCTGACAGGAGTCGCCTTTGTCATTGTTTTTTATGGTGTGCAAATAATTGGAGGCATATATATGACACAGCATTATGTCCCCGACATAGTGGAACAATATGCATCTGTTGACTATTTGCAGAAAAATGTAACCGTTGGCTGGGTGGACAACACTCCTATTTGGGCATGGCTCCAGGTATGGCCCGTCATGTTAGCTGGGGTAGCTTCCTATTATTTGGTAAGGCTGTTGAAACGCAAGTTATCCAAGTGACCAAGCTGATTCCTTACCTGTCGGTTTCTATTCAAGCGGCCATCGCTACGAAATTTGCTAATCGGCAAAAAGCCGCTGCGCCTTGCAAGAGACAAGGGCAGCGGCTTTTTGCATGTGCGATACGTTTATACGTCTTATTCCTGCACGAGCGAGCGGCGATACAGCGGCAGCAGCGATTCATAGGTTGAGGAAGCAAGCTTTACAAGCGCTTCGCCATCGCGCAAAATCGGGTCGTCAGCCGCAATATGCTGGCCGATGAGCAGCTCTGACTTCTTCACGTCGCGGAAGCGGACGAGGGCATGCTTCCATTGCTCGCCTGTCATGTCGCTTACGGGCACGGATTCCTTTTTTGTATGATCCAGCGAAATGACATAGGAGGAAGGAACCTGTGCGATGACCTCATCCAGCTCGTTTAAGTAAGCGGAGGCGATGCGGGATTTATTCGGCGTCTCGTAAATGAGGGCGAACCATATAAACAGATGATCGTCAAAAAGACCCAGTTGAAAATGTGGATGCGCCTTATAGCCGCGCTTATTATTGCAAATCGCCAGCCATGTATCCTTAGGCGGATTTACCGAGCGGCGGGCATGCTTTGCTACATGCAAAAACATTTCGTCGCCTGCTTGCATGGAAAGCTCGGTGCGCAAGCGCTCGCCAATGGCGTGGAACTTAGGCTGGATTTTTTCCTGGATTCCCGCCATCCGCTCCGCTAGTCCCTGAAGCTGAAACACCTCGAAGTCCTCTTGTGTAAATCCTTTAAATTCGGTCTTGCTATTCGCTATCGTATTTATGCTCATACGTTCATCTCTCCTTGCTTGGACTGAATGATAATTTCAAATAAAAAATCGCCATTTGCGTACGGTCCCGCAGCCCCAGCTTGTGAAGCATGTCGGAAATGTAGTTTTTAATCGTGCCTTCACTCAAAAAAAGCGATGCGGCAATTTCCTTGTTCGATTGCCCTTCGGCAACGAGGCGAATAATTTGCTGCTCGGCCTGCGTTAAGCTGTAACGTGCCGCAAGCTCACTGCCGGTCTGCTCTTCCGGAGAAAGCTTGATCAAGGCAGCTTCTTCTGTGTCTGGCATCGTAATCATGCCCGCCAGCTTGCGGGCGATATCGGGATGAATAAGCAGCGAGCCTTCAAAAACGGTTTTAATGCCGTTAATAATGCGGCTTGGCGGTACGTTCTTCAGCAAATAGCCGCCAGCGCCGTAGCGGATCGCCTGCACAATATAGTCGTCATCATCGAAGGTGGTCAGGATGAGGACTGCAGGTGGCTGTTCCAATGCCCGAATGAGCCGCGTGCCTTCGACCCCATCACAGCCGGGCATGCGAATATCCATCAGTACAACATCGACCTTCGTTCTTTGCACAAAATCAGCTGCGGCCTTGCCGTCGGCACATACTCCCGCCACATGGAGCCCCGGGTCGAGCTGCAAAATAACCTGCATGCTTTCCCGAATAAACGGATCGTCATCTACAATTAATACGGTAATCATAGCAGCGGCCTCCTCCTATCCTTTCACAAATACTTGTTTCTCGTCAGCCCTGCTAGCTCCGCCTAGCAGCGGGAGCTCGGTCGTCACGCTGAAGCTATTCTCCGCCTGCCAGAACAGCTTTCCGCCGATTAATGATATACGCTCCCGCATGCCGCGCATGCCAAGCCCTGCTGTAATGGCCCCTTCGGGCACAGCCCCATTGTTGGCGATCGTTAAAGCTACGGTGTGCGATTGAAATAGAAGCGTAACCATTACCATTGTGGCGCCTCCGTGTCGAACCGCATTTGTAATGGCTTCCTGCGCGTTTTTGAACAAAATAAATTCCATGCTCGGGTAGAGAGGGAGTGGATTTCCCTGCACCTCAAAGGCGACAGTGATGCCAAGCGCTTCGCCGGAATCTTTAACGAGGCGGTCCAGCGCATATTGCCTGGAGTCCCCTTCGCTGGGCACCGCGAGCCTGCGCACGGTTTGGCGCATCCGCTCCATGCTGTCCTGCAGTTGGTCGCGAATTTGCCCAACTGTCGCCTGTGCGCGCGCAGGGTCCGACTGAAATAGATGCAGCGCGGCCTCGGACATCATTTTCACCCGGATTAAGCGATGTCCGAGATCATCATGTATATCTCGCGCAATGCGATTGCGTTCTTCAGTCTGCGCGTATTGCTCGATTTGCGAGGCATAGCGCTGCATGCGGCGCCTTGCGGCTTCGAGCTCCTCATGGCTTTGTGCAAGCGCTGCATACAGCGCCTCTACTTGGCTTCGCTTGCCCTCTACCTGCTGGGTAGCCTGCAGCACCGCTCCAATCGTCAGCCACAACAGCAGCATGGCAGCCATCATGCTCGGCGCTAGACGGTACATGGCGATCCAGAGGCATGCCCCTCCAGCTATGATCCATATCGCGGCCATGCCAGCTGATGGCTTCGTGCTTAAGGCCGCAATTAAAGTAGAGAAGAGGAGCAGGAACAAGACGCCGCCGTAATGATAGGCGAACCATCCGAAGCCAAGCAGCTCCATAAACAAAATGAGCACCGCGTATTTTGGAAACAGCGTATCTAGTTTAATGACGGACAATGCTATCAAGACGCCAATCGTATAAAAGGCATAGCTTGCAGCTGAAATCGAGAATACGCTGATGACTGCGGGTACAGCAATCAATAAGCCCCGAAACCAGTGAAACGGTACATTCATGTCGGATTAGCTCCCGCAGCGCAATAGGCTTTTATCGTCCTAAGGCGTTTTTTCATTTTGATTCCTATCGTTTCATTATAGCATAATCGCCCAAAAACCGGCTGTATACAGCCGGCGCTAATGATATGACTTTCGTCACCTTCATTTTGTGACTTTGTAGAGCTGTATGCTCGCGAGGCAGCGTTTTATAATGGACACAAGATGATGAATTGGGAGGATGAGGGCTATATGAGCCTAGTAACCTTTAAAGATGTCGTTAAAAAATATGACAGCACCATTACCGTCAACCATTTGACTTTTGATATTGGCGAAGGCGAGATATTCGGACTGCTCGGGCCCAATGGAGCAGGGAAAAGCACTTCAATCCATATGCTTTCGGGGCTGCTGCCTCTGAGCGGCGGCGAAATTACGGTAGGCGGACATTCCATTCGCAAGCAGCCGCTGGAGGTCAAGCGCCTCATCGGCCTAGTGCCGCAGGAGCTGGCGATTTACGACATGCTGACCGCTTGGGAAAATGTATCCTTTTTCGCAAAGCTGTATGGACTCAGAGGCAAGCTGCTGAAGCAGCGGGTGGAGGAGTCGCTGCAATTTGTCGGGCTGCTGGAGCGGGCAAAAGACAAGCCGTCAACGTTTTCGGGCGGCATGAAACGCAGGCTTAACATTGCTTGCGCGATTACCCATCGCCCAAAGCTGATTATTATGGATGAACCGACGGTGGGCATCGATCCGCAGTCGCGCAATCATATTTTGGAGTCGGTGCGCGAGCTTAACCGTCTGGGTTCGGCCATTATTTACACGAGCCATTATATGGAGGAAGTGGATGCTATTTGCTCGCGAATCGGCATTGTCGATAAAGGAAAGCTTATCGCCTGCGGCAGCAAGGAGCAGCTGAGGCAGCAGGTCGGGCAGGAGGAGCGGATTATTTTCGAAGTCGATCAGGCCCATCCGGCTGCGGCGAAGGAGATGGGCGAGCATCCGGCAGTCAAGCACATAGACGAGCAGGAGGGGCAGCGGAGGCTTGAGGTCACTGTGAAGGATTCACCTTCCGTCCTTCAGGATTTGCTGTTTATTTTGCAAAAGCACAGCATTACGCTGCGCCAGCTGACTCGCGTCGAGCCGAATTTGGAGTCGTTGTTCCTCCAGTTGACCGGCCGCTCGCTGCGCGATGAATAGGGGGCGCTGAATATGCGGACATGGTGGATTACGTTAACCTATGAATGGATAAAAATGAGCCGAATGCACGCGCTGCTTGTTGTGCTCGCTGGTCTTCCGCTGCTGCTCATCTATTTGCTCGGCAGCGCTTTTGACAGCGAAATCAAGCCGGCGAAGGTGGCGGTATACAATGCCGATCAAGGGGTGCTGCGAGAGGGTGTAGATGCTTTTTGGCAAGGGGCTGACATCCTTCCATACGCCCGTCCCATAACGCTCTCCTCTGAGGCTCAGGTGCGCAAAGCGGTGCAGGATGGAACGGCCGATTACGGCGTTATCATTCCTGCGGATTATTCCGACAAGCTTGCCGCGGGGGAAAGCGTCAGCTGGCATACCCTCGAAGGCCATGACGGGAGTAAAAACATTGCGGCCCATTCTATCGTTCGTTCTTACCTCTCTCAGGTGAACATGCAGGCGGCGGCCTTCAAGGTGCTTGGGCCTGAAAGCTTATCCGGACGGGAGAGCCGACAGGCAGATGCTGCCGCACTCGTTGAAGTGCAGACGCTGGGCGGCGGATCGGATCAATCCTTCGGCTCTGTATCGGCTATCCAATATTATTCTGTCGCTTATTTGATCATGTTTTTGCAGTATGGCGGCATGATGGGCGCCATTTCGCTGCTGCGGCAAAAAAGAGAGGGAACCTTGCAGCGCTTATATGGCATCCCTGCCTCGTTCAGTGCAGTTGTAGCCGGCATCATTAGCGGTGCGGCGCTGCTCGGCGTGATGCAGACGATTGTTATGATTGTTTTTACGAAGTATGTTTACGGCGTCGATTGGGGAGGGGCATACTGGGGAATCGCCCTTATCTCATTGCTGACCATTATCGCGGGCTCGGGTCTGGCGCTGACGATAGCTTCTTTTGCTAAAACCGTCAAAACGATGCAGACGCTGTTTAACACGCTGATTTTCAGCATGACTTTTTTAAGCGGGGGCATGGTTGCGATGATTCAGAACAAGCTGGGTCTCATCAGCAAGCTGAATATTAATTTTTGGGCCAATGCTGCGCTGCGTGGGCTAATGGATGGATCGAGCCGCGCTCTCGTTTGGCAAAATATCGGTGTTTTGGCAGCTATTGCTGCTGTGCTTGCCATTGCAGCGATTATTCGCTTGCCTAAGGTGGTGAAGCAGCATGCGTAGCTTGCCAATTGCGATGCAGCTCATTCGCAGAACGATGGGCACGCGTCGGGGCTTTTTTCTAAATGTGCTGCTTCCGGCAATTGCCTTGTCGGTTATTGCTGGTTTGTTCAGCAGCCTGCAAGCGGATAAAGAGATAATTGCTGTCAGCAATGCAGATCGAGGAGCTTTTGGCGCTTATATGCTGGACATTGTCAATCAGGACTCGCTTTATGAGGTGAGCATACAGACGGATTTGACGGGGAAGCAGATCAGGGAAGCTGTTGCAGCTGGTGACGCAGATGCGGCGATTTTTATTCCTGCCGATTTCACGGAGCGTTTGCTTGCAGGCGAGCAGCCGCAGCCGGTGCTATATCGCTGGACGGAGCAGCTGTGGAACGCCTCACTGCTTTCCTCGCTTGAGGCTCAGGCGCGAAGCATGGCGGCTTCCGTTGAGTTGCTGCAAGCGGCCTCTAGCGGGGCTGCTCCCGATTCCGGGAAGCTTAGCGAGCTGCTGGAGCAGCAGGAGAGGCCTGCGGTCAGCTTAGAGCATACTCCGATGAAGCTAGGGGTCGTTGCTGCCAATCCGATGATGATTGGAGTGATCTTGCTTTTTCTCATGCTGCTGGTCAGCCAGTCTGTCGGCTTCATTATGGAGGACCGGGAAATGCGGACGATGCAGCGCATGTATACGGCGCCGCTTCGCGCTCTTGATATTGCTCTGGGCAATTATTTAGGCAGCATACTGGTCGGCACCATTCAGCTTGTGCTGGTGCTCTCGCTCACTTATTTTGTGTTTGGTTATTCGCCGGGCGTTTCCTTCGGGGCGATGCTGTTGGTATTGGAATGCTTTATGCTGGCGGCGATTGGCGTTATGACAGCAGTTGGGGGACTCGTGCGAAATGCCCAACAGCTGAGTCAAATCAATTTGCTCATTGTCACTCCTACCTCGATGATCAGCGGCTGTTTTTTTCCGCTATCGATGATGCCGGAATTTTTGCAGAAGCTGGCCAATTTCATGCCGCAAAAATGGGCGCTGCAGGCGGTCGACCGCCTGAGCACAGGTGCTGGGCTCCTAGATGTCGCGCAGCCGATCTTGATTTTAATGCTGTTCGCTGTCGTCCTGCTTATTTTCGGAGCAGCTGTGCTTCGTCCAAGTCATCAATAATGAAGATTCAGCTTCCATATTGAATCGTTTATAATCGTGCATGTACTTGCTCATTAGCGTAGCCGCTGGTGGGGAGTGCTTGCACTATTTTTGCGTCGACTTGTTGCTGAGAATGCCTGAAAATCGAGCTGAATAAAAATAAGGAGCGAAAAATGAACCTTTTGACTCCGTTAATTGTTAATAGGGTGTACACGGCGAGAACGAGAACGGGAGGAGGGAAAGCAGGATGACGGAAAGAGAGCTGTTTGAGCAATATAACAAGGACGTCTATAAAACATGCTACTACATGCTCCGAAATGCAGCGGACGCAGAAGATATATGCCAGGAAGTATTCGTGACAGCGTTCCGCAAGGAGTGGCGGCAGGTAGAGCAGCTAAAGGCTTGGCTGATGCGTTTGACAGTCAATAGCTGCCTGAATGCCATTCGTCGCTCCAAAAGCGGGAGGCTGAAAGAAAGCTTAAGCGAGTGGCTGTCGCGCAGACAGCCGGAATCGGTAGAGCAGGTAGTCGAGAAGCGGGAAGCTCATCAAGAGTACAGCAGGCTCGTGGAGCAGCTGCCGCTGAAAATTCGCACAGTAGTAGCGCTGCGCTTTATACAAGAGCAGACGCTGCCAGAAATAGCAGACATTTTAGGTATTCCAGTAGGCACGGTGAAATCGCGGCTGCACAAAGGACTAAAGCTGATGAAGCAGTCGCTGGAAAGCAGTTCGAGCCACATTAAACAAGGAGGATTAAATTATGAAACCATCAGAGAACGAAATGATTCAGCGCTTGAAAAAAGCTGAACCGCCAGCCTATCCTGATTTTGAGGCGATGTGGGGGAGGATCGAGCAAGCAGGCTTGCAGCAAGGAAGAGCTGATGCAGCACCATCCGGGCACGAAGCTGTGCGCGTTTTGCGGAAGCCCCGCAGCCTGAAGCGTGGTCTATTTATAGCGGCGGCAGTTGCTTTAGTTGCAGCCACTCCTGTTTTTGCCTACCAATTGGATTGGAATCAGCTGCTGAATGGCAGAAGCGGTATTCAATCGGCCTTAGCTCAAGGTATGGGGCAAAATATTGAAAAATCGGCTGTACAGGATGGTGCAACCTTTACGATTCATACAGCGGTTGTAGATGACAATCGTTCTGTGCTGCTATACAGCCTCGTTCCACCAGCTGGAGAGGACGGTTATTTATCCTTCTCAAATATGCATTTGACAGACTCAAACGGTAAAACGATTGAAGGCAGCTACTTGATGAGAGGCTGGGACGAGGCCAGCCAATCGTACCGCGGATACTTCGAGACGGAATGGACGCCAGAGCAGCTAGTGGATCAGGTGGGTTTTTCAGCGTCGGGTGCAAGCTTTATCTCAAATACGTCTATTTCGATTGATTTGGATCTAACTAACGACGGCGTACAAGTTTTTAATTTGGATAAGGATGGTATGGGCAAGCTGGAAGTCCAGCTTTTCAAGCAAAATGGAGATGAGGTTTTGCTTTCCTCCGCGCTCAGCTTTACAGATAAAACCGTATCAAGCTATGCTTACCCGGAGCTGACAGTCAAGAGCGGGGACCAGGCTGTTCAGACAAGCCGCAGCGGTACATTTGGGAAGCCGGGACCTAATGGTGAATATACGATGCTGCAATATTTTAAACTGAGCGAATTAAAGAGTGACAATATAACGTATAGCCTAAGCTACGCGCGTGAAGAGAATCGTATTGATGGGGAATGGAGCCTCCCGCTTCAGCTCGATAAACAGGCAATGCTCGCCGGTACCATTAAACGTGATGTTCATGTGCCGATTAATTTGACACAAGGCAGTTTTAATATCGATCAGGTTGTCATTACACCAACACAAATTAGGCTTGTTACTAGCCATGAGCAAAAACATATGCAGTATTCCTTCCAAAATTACAAGCTTGATGTAGGAGGAACCATACTGGAAGGTTATTTGTGGAGGAGCGACGACCCGTATAGCAATTCAATCCGGTTTGAGCGTCCTCAGGGGCTTACGGTTACAGAGCAGACGCCGATTGCGCTCATTCAAACCTATGAGGTCACAGATCATACGGACAAGGATGCAGTCATTCACTTGAGCAGCATAACGGAAGAGAAGCAGTATATGACAACGGAAGTGGGCGGCTACGAGGTTAAGTGGACCTATTACCGCAAAGGCGCGGATGTGTTCGTCCAAAACGAAAGCGACGACAAGACGTTCGGCGGGGTCAACCAGACGTACCGACTGGAAGGAAAGACAAGCTTTCCAAGCGAGATATTGACCGCTAATTTCTCTGGCGATGGCATCAACAGCTCGACTGAGGTTTTCCGGAACTACGCTGGAGACAATCTCGATTTGCACATGTATTACTATACGACGGATGCGCCAGACAAGGAGCTCCGCACGTCTATATTGCCGCAGTAAGCGCGTAGAAGCTGCTGCGAATGATGACAGCCGCCCCGATTTAGGGGTGGCTTGTTTTATTTTTTTGCCCAAAATCCACGTTTGCTTTAAAAATAGTCAATAAACCAAGTTGCCATAACATAAGATGGAGTATAAGATAGAAACAAGAACGAATTGTCAGAACATTTAGTCAAATTTGCGAAAGGTGTTACGACACTGTTTTGAAGGAGGGATTGCCGTGAATAAGAGCCACGAAGTCGAGTATTGCAATTTGGAGCTGCGATTTGAACGGCGGCAAATCCAAAATCTCATCCGCGATCTCATTCAGGAAGGGTACTCCTTGTATTGGAGCGAAACGGAGGTCCAGTTTCTCATCTCGATTCGAACAGGCCGCAAGCTGGTGAAGCTTAAGTTTCAGCGGATGAAGGATAGCTATAAGATGGTGGGAGACTATTTAATCCGGGACGAGAGGTTGTCGGAGCTGCTGGAAAAGCTCATTAATGATTCGAGAGGTCATGCGGTGGTCAAGCGAATGAAGGATCGTCAAATCGTCATTGAGAGCATTATGTTCGGTGAGATTATACGACTTGTGGAGGTGTCCGGTATGGAACATCGGATTATTTATCAGAAGAAGCCGCTTGTGACCATGGAAGAAATGATCAAGGCTTTTCAATCCAAACGAGCAGAGGAGCGCGCTCAGGTGCTGCGCTATGAGCTTGATTACGAGCTGTCCGTTCTGTTTGAAGCGCTGGAAGCTGAAGATGAGGCTGCTGTCCTGACAGCAAAAGCGAAGCTTGGCGAGCTGCGGCTGGAAATGCTGCAACTCGAATTGTAAACGCCGTCTATTTGGGAACAAAGGTTGTACAAAATAGATAAAGCGGGAGTAGCCATTGCGGTTATTCCTGTTTTTTTTAATATAAGCATTTAAAAGTTTCACACTTATAATCGGCTTATATTACACCCTCGAAACGGTAGCTTTGCCGACAGGGGTGATGACAGCCGTTTACGCTTGGCTTTTTTCTAAATATATATTCAGGACGGCGACAACGTTTGCTGTGGAAGGTCGCATTCTGGCGCAATATAAGGTAAACTTTCTAAAGCGGTCAATAAAACTGATGGTGTTTTGATTATATTTTTAAACCCTACTAGTTTTCTTCTCTGCACAAAAGGAGTAAAATAGAGCTATTGTTGACCCAAATACAATAACAAAGGATGGAAGAACCAGATGTCTAAACAGCAAATCGGTGTAATTGGCTTGGCAGTCATGGGCAAAAACCTGGCCCTTAATATTGAAAGCAGAGGCTTTACGGTGTCGGTATTTAACCGCTCCCGCGAGAAAACGGATGACCTGATCCAGGAAGCAGCAGGCAAAAACCTCGTTGCAACTTATTCAGTGGAAGAGTTCGTACAATCGCTTGAAGTGCCGCGCAAAATTCTGATCATGGTACAAGCAGGCGCGGGCACTGACGCTACAATTGACTCCCTGTTGCCGCATCTGGACAAAGGCGACATCATTATCGACGGCGGCAACGCTTATTTCCCTGATACACAGCGCCGCTCCAAAGCGCTTGAAGATAAAGGCATCCGCTTCATCGGCACGGGCGTATCCGGCGGCGAAGAGGGCGCACTGAAAGGCCCTTCCATCATGCCAGGCGGACAAGAGTCGGCTTACAAGCTGGTTGAGCCAATCCTTACAGCTATTTCGGCAAAAGTCGGCGACGACGCTTGCTGCACATACATCGGACCAGACGGCGCAGGCCACTACGTAAAAATGGTGCACAACGGTATCGAGTACGGGGACATGCAGCTGATCTGCGAAGCTTACGACCTGCTCAAAAACGTGCTTGACGTTAGCGTTGAAGAGCTTCACAGCATTTTCAGCGAGTGGAACAAAGGCGAGCTGGACAGCTACCTGATTGAAATTACGACCGACATCTTCTCGAAATACGATGAAGAAACAGGCAAGCCGATGGTAGATGTGATTTTGGACTCCGCTGGTCAAAAAGGTACTGGCAAATGGACAAGCCAAAGCTCGCTTGATTTGGGCGTTCCACTTTCCATCATTACAGAATCCGTATTTACCCGCTTCCTTTCTGCTATGAAGGAAGAGCGCGTAGCAGCTAGCAAAGTGCTGAGCGGTCCTGCAAAACAACCATTCCAAGGCGACAGAGCGGCATTTATCGAATCCGTACGCAAAGCTTTGTTTGCAAGTAAAATTTGCTCGTACGCACAAGGTTTTGCTCAAATGCGCGCAGCTTCCGATGAATATAACTGGAACCTGCAATATGGCGAAATCGCAAAAATCTTCCGCGGCGGCTGCATTATCCGTGCTCGCTTCCTGCAAAACATTACGGATGCTTACAACCGCGATGCGGATCTGCGCAATCTGCTGCTTGATCCTTACTTCAAGGAAATTGTTGAATCGTACCAAGGCGCATGGCGTGAAGTGGTATCCGTGGCTGTAGCAAACGGTACGCCAGTTCCTGCATTTGCAAGCGCGCTTGCTTACTTCGACAGCTACCGTACAGAGCGTCTTCCAGCGAATCTGCTGCAAGCACAACGCGATTACTTCGGCGCTCATACGTTCAAGCGTCTGGACAAAGAAGGCACATTCCACTACAACTGGATTCAATCTTAATCGAGCCTTGGCAGAGGAGCGAGCGGCATTTATTCGTGCGGCTCGCTCCTTTTTGCTGCGGTTAAACCGTAAGACGCTTCTTTGAGCCAGCTCCGCAAACGATCGGCTTCCTGTTCGGAAGCGCGTCCACGGTGAATGAGGCTCATGGCCGCTTCTGCAAAGCAATGAAAATTAAGCAACAATCGTGGCTTCGATAAACCTGTTAAAGCAGGATCATCGTCAGCCACCTTTTTTTTAATATATTCGAGCATCCAGATGACATCTTCGCGGGAAAGCGGATGATTGGGGTTTAAAATACGGCTAATACGCAATTCCGCTTTCTGTGCGGCTGTGTATTCACGATCATTGGTCATGACGGCAGCCCTCCTATCGTTCTAATTATTATCAACGATACGGCAAAATGAACTTTTTTATACCCGATTCGCTGTAAAAAATGATATGATGGTTGAAGAAATTAATAGGATACACTAATTTGATGGGGGCACTAGAGAATGAGTAAGGAAGCAGGCCGCCACAGCAAAATTGTGCTGGTAGGCTTTATGGGAACAGGGAAATCGACCGTCAGCCGCCTGCTGGCCGAGCAGCTCGGCTATGCAAGATTCGATACCGATGAGGAAATCGAACGCTCGCAGGGCAAGCGGGTCGCAGAGCTGTTTGCGGAAATCGGGGAAGCGGGCTTTCGCGATTTGGAGAGCGGCATCATACAAGAGCTGCTAAGCCGCAAGGAGCCGGCCATTATTGCAACCGGTGGAGGCGCTGTTTTGCGTGAAGTCAACCGGGAGGCGATGCTGGGCGGGAGTCTCGTTGTCGCACTCAAGGCAAGCGCCGAACAGATTATTGCGAGGGTGCAGTCCGATTCGTCAAGGCCGCTGCTGCAAGGCGACGTTGCCGCGAATGTGAACCGGATTATGGAGCAGCGCAAGCACGCTTACGATTTTGCGCATCTTGTGCTGGACACGACATCGCTTAATGTGCATGCCGTATGCGCAACTATTATACAAACAAGGGAGACAAAATAAATGACAGATGTTTTGGTTACGCCAACACCTAAGCTTAACGGGGAAATTCAAGCGCTTTCCTCTAAAAATTATACGACGCGCTACTTGCTGGTAGCTGCGCTTGCTGAAGGCACGAGCACAATTTATTACCCAGCTCATAGTGAGGATAGCGATGCGATGCGCCGCTGTATTCGCGATTTGGGCGCTACTGTAGAAGAAGATGAAGAGAAAATCGTCATTACCGGCTTTGGCCGTAATCCGAAGGATGTCAAGGAACTGGACGTAGGCAATGCAGGAGCTGTTCTGCGTTTCCTGATGGCCATCGCATCGCTTTGCCCGGATGTGACGTTTGTAAATCGTTATCCGGATTCGCTAGGCAAACGACCGCACAGCGATTTAATTGATGCGCTTGGGCAAATTGGCGTGCAAGTGTCCCATAATGAAGGCAAGCTGCCGATTACGATTAAAGGCGGACAAGCGAAGGGTGGCAAAATTCAAGTGTCCGGCGCTGTCAGTTCACAATTTTTGAGCGCCCTGCTGTTTCTGACTCCGCTGCTTGCAGAAGACAGTGAAATTGAAGTGCTGAATGATTTGAAATCCAAGGTTGTTGTTGGACAAACGCTGGAGGTGCTGGAGCAAGCGGGCATCGTGATTCATGCTAGCGAGGATTTGATGAGCTACCGCATACCAGGCGGCCAAAGCTACGAAGCGAAAACCTATATCGTACAGGGAGATTATCCCGGCTCGGCGGCGATTCTTGCGGCTGCGGCAGTAACGCAATCGAATGTTATCGTGCACCGTCTCGCTGAGAAAAGCAAGCAGGGCGAGCGTGCGATCGTGGATGTGCTGCGCATGATGGAAGTGCCGCTAACTCATGACAATGATATTGTTCATGTCAAGGGCAACGGCAAGCTGAAAGCCATTGAGTTCGATGGCGACCAAGCGACGGATGCGGTGCTGGCAATGGTTGCAGCAGCAGTGTTTGCAGAAGGCACCTCGCGTTTCTATGATGTTGAAAATTTGCGATATAAGGAATGCGACCGTATTACCGACTATTTGAACGAGCTTCGCAAAGCGGGAGCTAATGTAGAAGAGCGTCAAAGCGAAATTATCGTTCACGGACGTCCAGAAGGCGTTGAAGGCGGAGTCGAGATTAATGCGCATTATGACCACCGCGTCATTATGGCACTCTCGATTGTCGGACTGCGCTCGAAGCAGCCGATCCGTATTCGCGACGCTCACCATGTAGCGAAGTCCTATCCAATTTATTTTGACCACTTGAAGGCGCTTGGTGCGAACGTAGAGTGGGTAGAATAAGCATGCGGCAGGCGAAATAAATAGGTGGAATAAGGGAGGAGCGGTTCATATGGCATTTGAAAATCCATCACGCGAGGAAATTAAGCAGCTGCTTAAGCAAAGCGATATTGTAGCGGTGGTCGGCTTGTCTGACAAGCCTGACCGCGTCTCCTATATGGTATCGCAGGCGATGCAGGCTAAAGGCTATCGCATCATTCCGGTTAATCCGGCGGTGAAGTCAGCAGAAATTTTGGGAGAAACCCGCTACGAAACGTTAAGTGATATTCCATTTAAAGTGGACATCGTCAATGTGTTCAGACGCAGCGAGCAGACCCCGCAAGTAGCGGAGGAAGCCGTTGCCATTGGTGCGAAAATTTTGTGGCTCCAGCTTGGCATCGCAAATGATGAAGCGGCAAGCATCGCTGAAGCAGGTGGATTGCAAGTGATTATGGACCGCTGCATTAAGGTCGAAGATTCGATTTTGCTATAAATATAAGCATTTATAAGTTTTTTACTTAAAATGGGCTTATATTTCATGGCGAAACGGTAGCTTTGCCACCAAAGGACGGCGACAGCTGTTTACGCTTGCGCAAGGAATATCCAAAACCTGACTGTAATAAAAAACCGATCGACTGAGGCACAATATGAAAGGCTTCACGGAGCGATGCAACATTTCGTTCTTGAAGACTTTCTTTTTTAATGTCGAGGAGGACAACACGTGAATCAAATGTCGCAACAGCCAGGATATTTCCAAGGGCAGCAAGGTCAAATGGGTCAACAAGGTCATTTTTCGAACAACTTTCAGCCATCGGGCTTCGTACAGTCGCATTATCAAGGCCAACTGAGCCAGCCAACCTTTAACCAAAACCCGAGCAGCATTGTGCAATCTCCAATCGACGGTTATCAGGCGACGAATCAGCACAGCTACAGCTCTGCTGCATATTTGCCAAGCCAGCAACAACATGCAGGAACGATGCAGCATCAATATCAGCCGAATAGCGGCTACCAATCGAACATGTCGCATCACCAAGTTCCAAGCTACACGTCGCATCTAAGCTCGGCTAATTATGGATCGAATCCGGTTATCTCGCATTTAGGCTATCAAGCGAGCCCACAGCAGCATTATGCTCAGTCCCACACGGGGTACGCGGGCCAAAACTTCTCGAGCGGCGGATACGCAGGCATGTCCAATAATCAAAACCAAACGCATGGCGGCATGCCCGTACAGTCGGCAACAGGACAAAATCCGGTGTACCACGCAACAAACGCTTATGCACAGTCCGGTCCGGTCATTTCGCAATTGGGATGGCAGTCTGGCCAAAACCGCTAAGCTATATTTGATGGGGGTAAGCTAAGCCTGCTGCTGTAACATTATATAGGAAGAATCATCAACAGGAGCGGGCCGAAAGGCCCGCTCTTCACTTTGACAAAACGTGCGGAAAGCCTTACCATCGAGAAAAAGACATTTTAATCAGCAAAGGGGGTACGAAAGTGAATATATTAGGAAGCCTGCAGCAGCTCGGAAGAGCATTTATGCTGCCAATGATTGTGCTTCCAGCAGCAGCCATATTTTCGAGCCTCAGTCAATTGCCGTGGGATTATATTGGACTGCCGCAGCTTACGCTTTATTTGCAGGCCGCAAGTCACGCCATTTTTATTTACCTTCCTTATTTGTTTGCGGTAGGCATTGCGCTTGGAATGACGGGAAATGCGCTTGCAGCTGCATTATCGGCACTTGGCGGGATGTTCATTTATGTGGGCATTACCCAGACGGCTGTGCCGGAAATTGAGCCGACGGTGTTTATCGGAACGTTGATGGGCATCATCTCAGGCTTTAGTTATGAACGATTTAAGAACTTGCGTTTGCCTGAATACATACAATTTTTCGGAGGGCCGCGGTTTGTACCGCTATTTGTCAGCTTTATATCGGTCTTATTTTCCATATTTATGATTGGACTTACGCCATATATTGAACGCATGCTTGAAGAGATTGGCAACATTGTAGCTTCAGGAGGCGGGTTCGGTGTTTTTCTTTATGGCTTTGTCCATCGGATTTTGGTCGTATTTGGCCTGCATCATCTCGTCAGCCATGTGTTCTGGTTCCAGATTGGCAGCTATACGATGGCGGATGGGACAACCGTATATGGTGATTTGCCGCGGTTTTTCGCTGGCGATCCAACAGCCGGCGTGTTCATGGCGGGAATGTATCCGACGATGATGTTTGCACTGCCCGCTATTGCGCTTGCCATTATTCATGAGGCGAGAGAGGATCTTAAGCCTAAAATCCGCAAAACGTTTATGTACGCGGCTCTGGCCTCCTTTTTGACTGGTGTGACCGAGCCTGTAGAATTTGCCTTTCTGTTCGTTGCTCCTTATTTGTTCGTCGTGCATGCGCTGCTGTCGGGCGTCATTATGTGGGTGACGTATGAGCTCGGCATTCGCCATGGCTTTTCATTCTCGGGCGGAGCGATTGATTTTATCGTCAACGAGCATTTGGCTACGCGAGGCTGGCTGCTGATTCCAATTGGTATCGTCGTTGGGCTCATTTATTATTTTTTGTTCCGCTGGGCAATCGACCGTTTTCAAATACCAACCCCAGGGCGCGAGGAAGGCTCGCATCTTGATGAGTGGGCTGGCGATATTCCGCAGCGTGCGCCGCTTATTTTACAGGCGATTGGAGGCAAGGACAATATTGTGAAAATGGAGTCCTGCATTACACGGCTGCGATTAAAGGTGGCTAATGAGAAGCAGCTTGATATCGCAGCGCTGCGCAATTTGGGGGCAGCCGGTGTCATTCGCCTCGGCGGTGGCAATGTGCAGGTTGTCTTCGGCACGTATTCTGAGCTGATTCGTGGGGAAATTTTGAACACCATTCAGCGGGATCAGGAGCAGGTGCTGTTCAGCTCGCCGATGCAGGGGAAAATGATTGCGCTCAGCGATGTGCCCGATCCGATTTTTTCCGGCAAGCTTGTTGGCGATGGTGTTGCATTCATACCGGATAAAGGAGAGCTTGTTTCGCCTGTCAAAGGTGAGGTTATCCATATTTATCCGACGATGCATGCGATTGGCATTCGAACGCCGGAAGGGCTTGAGGTGCTGCTTCATATCGGCATTGATACGTCCCTGCTTGGCGGCAAAGGCTATTTCAAAGCTGCTGTTAAAGAAGGGGATAAGGTGCTTCCCGGCGACCTGCTCATCCGCTTTAATTTGCAGCAGGTTCGCAAGGAGAGCAAATCGCTGGCGACCCCGATGGTGATTACCAATTCGGATCTCGTGCGTTCATGGCGATTTGCGCCATATAAAACGGTTAAAAAAGGACAATCTTCCGTGATGTCGGTCGTGCTTAAAGAGATACAAGTTGGAGGGGAAAGGCCATGATACAAGGTATTGGAGCGTCAGCAGGCATAGCGATCGGAAAATCATTCGTATTGCCCAGCTGGGAGTGGGAGCTGCCGGAGCAGCGCATCGATGTTGCTGATTTTGCCCGTGAGTTCGAGCGAGTATATGAAGGCATCCGAACGTCAAAATTCGAAATCGAGCAAATGAAGGACGAGCTGCGGGAAGTGGTTGGCCCTTCGGAAACCCATATTTTTGACGCGCATCTTGCGATTTTGGACGACCCGGTGTTTATGAATGAAATTCAAGGCATTATTAGCCGGCAATACAAGGCAGCAGAGGTAGCGGTCAAGGAAGCGATTGATCATTTTGTGACGATGTTTGATTTGCTGGATGATGAATATATGAAGGAGCGCGCGCTGGATATAAAGGATGTCGGCAATCGGCTGCTCAAGCATTTGCTAGGCGTGCCGGAAATTAAGCTTCCATCAAACACGAAGCCGTTTATTCTCGTCGCCAAGGAGCTTTCTCCTTCGCAGCTTGCCCATATTAATCCGCAAAATGTACTTGGCATCGTAACGCTGGCAGGAAGCACGACTTCCCATTCCGCTATAATGGCAAGGGCGCTAGGCGTTCCGCTCGTCGTTGGAGTGGAAGCGAAGCTGGAGGAACCGATTCAGACGGGCCAGATGATCGTGCTCGATGGCGGGGACGGTGTCATGTATGTGCAGCCGGATCAGGAAGTTATCGCGCTGTATTCGGCGAAGCAGCGGCAGCAGCAGGAGGCGAAAACCCGTCTGCGCGATATCGTCGATCATAAGTCGATGACGCCGGATGGCAAGCGGCTGGAGCTTGCCGCTAATATCAGCTCCTTCAAGGAGCTGGAAATTGCTTTGTCCAGCGGGGCGCATGGCGTCGGCTTGTTCCGCACCGAGTTTTTATATATGGACCGCAATCGCTTCCCGCTGGAGGAGGAGCAGTTCGAAGTATACCGCAGCGTAGCAGAGAAACTGGAAGGCAAGCCGCTGATCATTAGAACGCTTGATATTGGCGGTGACAAGCAGCTCGATTATTTTAATATCGCCGAGGAAGACAATCCGTTTCTAGGCTATCGGGCTATCCGCATATCACTGGATCGCAAAGATTTGTTTAAAGTACAGCTTAGGGCCATTTTGCGGGCAAGCCATTTTGGACAGGTCAAGCTGATGTACCCGCTTATTTCTTCGGTTGAGGAGGTTCGTGCAGCCAATGCGGTATTAGCGGAGGCGAAGCAAGAGCTGGAGCAGGAAGGCCAGTCGTATAACCGGAATTTGCAGGTAGGTGTCATGATCGAGGTTCCGGCTGCGGTAATCATTGCCGATCTGCTTGCAGGTGAGGTTGATTTTTTCAGTATTGGGACGAATGATTTAGTGCAGTTTACCCTTGCTGTAGACCGGATGAATGAGGAGATATCGCACTTGTACGAGCCCTTCCATCCCGCAGTGCTGCGGATGCTTAAGCTGACAATTGAAGCGGCGCGCCGCAGCGGCATTAAGGTGGGCGTTTGTGGAGAGCTGGCAGGGGATGCCAAGGCGCTGCCGATATGGCTAAGCCTCGATGTAGATGAGCTTAGTATTTCTTCGCATTCGCTGCTCCAGGTGAAAGAGCGGCTGCTTCGCACAAGGCAGGAAGACAGCCGCTTGCTGCTGCCTAAGCTGCTGGAATGCCGCACGAGTGCGGATATTCATGAGCTGCTAGGGCAGTTTATGGATGAAAATGATGCCAGAAGGCAAAGCGCTTCTATTTCTTAAAATATAAGAATTTATAAGTATTACATTTATAAATAGACTTATATTTCACCCTTGAAACGGTTGCTTTGCCGCCAAAGGACGGCTTCAGCCGTTTACGCTTGGCCTTTGTATTGCTCTAAAGCGTCAACGAAAGCTTTGGCGTATGGCGGAAGATCCGGCGGACGTCTCGCAGAGATGAGGTTTCCGTCTACGACAACCGCCTCGTCAAACCATTCGGCACCGGCGTTTTCCATATCGTCTCGAATGCCTGGCGTGGAAGTGACCTTGCGTCCTTGCAATATTTTAGCGGAAATGAGCACCCAGCCAGCGTGGCAAATTTGGCCAATCGGCTTGCCAGCTGCATCAAGCTCCTGCACAAGCTCAAGCACTTTAGGGTAGCGGCGGAGCTTGTCCGGCGCCCAGCCTCCGGGAACGAGCAGACCAATAATGTCGCTGCTGTTCACTTCATCAAAGCTGAGGTCGGCAACGGCGGGCACGCCATATTTCCCAATATGCTTCTTGCCCTTCTCAGGCCCTGCATATAGTACGGTAGCTCCCGCTTCACGGGCGCGATATACTGGATACCACAGCTCCAAATCTTCGAATTCATCATCAAGCAGGCAAATAACGGTTTTATTGTGTAATGACAAGGATTTCCCCTCCAATTCATATTGTCTTACCTATTGTATCGAAGGAGAACTTATGAAGCAAACCCTAGCAAAGCGTTCGGTGCGGGTGCTTCGCTGTATTCCAGCCGTATTCGGCATGGCAGCGATTTTTGCCGCATCCGCGACGACGGGCGAAGAGATGAATACGCTGCTGCCCTTTTTCCAAAAGCTGTTTCCGCAAATGGCGAGCTTTGATTGGGGACATTTTGTCGCTTATTTTATGCTCGCTGCCACCATCGATTTCGCAATCGGTGCAAGAGCCGATCGTCTGGGCATCAAAGTGCTGATTGTGCTGTTGTGCGGCCTCTATGGCATTACAGACGAATTTCATCAATCCTTCGTAGGGGGCAGAATGCCGGATGCGGCCGATGTCCGCAATGACATGATTGGAGCGGCACTGTGGGTTATTCTGGTGGCACTGCCGCCAGTGCGCCGATTATGGCGGCGCATCGCCTGGTAGTCCAAGCTTTCTCGAAATGGCGGTTAACCCCGGTTCAGCATTTTTTGTTCATCTTCAATAGTAAAAATTACATAAGGCTGCAAGCAGGAGTTTTTGCGAAAAAGGTCGAATATTTTACGCATCTCAAATTATGAGCATAAACGGAGATGAAGGGCGGTACAGCCGTCCGCGTGAAGGAGTGGACCAACTTGGAAAAGCGGTGTCATTGTGGTGACATCATGAAGATGAAGCTGCGTACCGTCATTTATTCTGGGAAAGTGGAAATAGACAATGTGCCTATCTATTCCTGCGTGGCATGCAGTCGAAGCGAAGTGTTTCCGGAAGTGAAGCCCGATTTGACTGGTCTGATTGCTCAGCTTGGTGCAGAGCCATCGAAGCAGACCTTTTTTTTCGATGAGTGCAATGAATGGGCGAGCATGCTCGTCATTGCCAGAAACACGAAGAAGCAATCCGATCCTGCTGCGGTGGAACGGCTTATTCAGGAGCGCATCGATGCGCTGCTGGACCTGCTGCTGCTTGCTCAAGCGCTTGAGGACCAAGTATGGATAGCAGATATTACGAAGCGGCTGGGCCAAATCAGCCGGCCGACAAGGCATACATAACGAAGTAAAGCGATGAGTTTGCGAGCAGTTGCTGTGCGGAAATGAAAGCGCCCTGGCACTGACATTGCGAAAAGTAATATTTTGTCGTATGATTATTCTATTGTGCAATGGGCGAAAGTGAAAAATCTGAGATAATGGAGAGAAGGACCTTGACGGTAACCATTTATGATGTAGCAAGAGAAGCAGGAGTATCTATGGCTACGGTTTCCCGGGTTGTTAATAACAATCCGAATGTGAAACCCGCAACCCGCAAGAAGGTTTACGAGGCCATTGAGCGTTTGGGATACCGTCCTAATGCGGTAGCTAGGGGCCTTGCCAGCAAGAAAACAACGACTGTTGGTGTCGTAATTCCCGATATCTCCAACGCTATTTTTGCGGAAGTGGCACGGGGCATTGAAGACATTGCGAATATGTACCACTATAATATTATTTTGTGTAATGCGGATAAGAAGAAGGATAAAGAAATCCGCGTTATTAACACGCTGCTGGAGAAGCAGGTTGACGGATTGCTTTTTATGGGCGGAGCGGTAACGGAAGAGCATATGCAGGCGTTCAAAACAACGAATGTCCCGATCGTATTATGCGCAACGACTGATGAGAACGGCGAAATTCCTTCCGTTGATATCAATCATGAGGAAGCGGCTTTTGATGCGGTCAACAAATTGCTGGAGCAAGGCCACCGACGCATTGCGATGATCAGTGGCACGTTGCAGGATCCTGCGAATGGCTATGCCCGTTTCCAAGGGTATAAGCGCGCGCTGGAGTCAGCGGGCATTGCTTATGATGACACGCTTGTTCGTATCGGCAACTACCGTTATGAATCTGGTATCGATGCCATGAAATATTTCATTGAGCTGGACGAGCGTCCGACTGCGGTATTCTCAGCAACAGATGAGATGGCGATTGGTGCCATTCATATGATTCAAGACTCTGGCCTGAGCGTGCCAGGCGATATTTCGGTTATTAGCGTTGATAACAGCCGTATGGCTTCGATGGTTCGTCCGCAATTGACAGCCGTTGCCCAGCCTATGTATGATATCGGAGCTGTATCGATGCGTCTGCTCACCAAGCTGATGAATAAAGAAAATGTGGATCACTCCAAAGTCATTTTGCCGCATGAGATGATTGTGCGCCAGTCTGTTGGAGGGGTATAGGAAGCATGACTTTTAACAAAATAGGCATCATTGGGGCGATGGTGGAAGAGATAGAACTTCTCGGCCAGCACGTCCAAGTAACGAAAGAAACCGTTAAGGCTGGCATCACTTATTACGAAGGCCAGTTTCATGGCAAGACCGTTATTTATTGCAAATCCGGTGTTGGCAAAGTGAATGCTGCTGTATGTACGCAAATTTTAATCGATTTGGGTGCGGACTGTGTGTTGTTTACTGGCGTAGCTGGGGCAGTTGATCCAAGCCTGAATATTGGTGATATTGTCGTATCCACGAGCTGTGTTCAGCATGATATGGATTGTACGCCGCTAGGCTTCGCACGCGGTGAAATTCCCTTCCATGCGCGTTCGGAATTTGTGGCGGATGAGCGGCTAGTCCAACTGGCCGCTGATTCGAGCAATCGTTTGTTTGAAGGACGCAGCTTGAAAGGCATCGTGTTATCCGGCGACCAATTTATTGCGAGCCGCGAGACGGTTGCGCTGCTGCGTGAGACGATGAATGGTGCTTGTGCGGAAATGGAAGGCGCTTCAGTAGCCCATGTATGCGATATGAATGAGGTGCCCTTCGTGGTCATCCGCTCTATGTCGGACAAGGCTGACGGATCTGCGCATGTCAATTTCCCAGAGTTTACGGTGAAAGCAGCTAACAACTCCTACGCCATTATTGATGACATGCTTCGACATATCTAGTTCATAAGAAGGTACAAAACCGCCATCCTGGCACACGGGATGGCGGTTTTTGTCGTTGGAAATTGGTATTCAAAATAGGGAATAGATAGAAATAATTATATTCCGATAGGAATTATCTATTTTAATTGACAGCGATAGGAAAAGCATTGTACGATTCTTCTTGCCACCAGCATTTTACTATTTTTGGTTAAATGAGGAGGAGAGAAGAAAAAAGAGAGCGTTAAGCAGCGTGTAAACGATTTAAAAGACTGAATATTCTGAAAACAATG
Source organism: Paenibacillus algorifonticola (assembly GCF_050481745.1). Lineage (GTDB taxonomy): Bacteria > Bacillota > Bacilli > Paenibacillales > Paenibacillaceae > Pristimantibacillus > Pristimantibacillus algorifonticola_A. The sequence continues at coordinate 191,172 of NZ_JBCNGR010000003.1, forward strand.
CTGTTGGCGCAAATTAAACTTTAGGATAGGTGGAGATAAGTAATGGCAGACGTTAGCTGTGTCGTATGCAAATCGGAAATTAATGTTGGGTTTGACGCAATAAGCGGTGAAATCGTAGAGTGCTCGTCATGCGGACAAGAGCATGAGGTGCATGCCGTAAATAATAGCATTTCAGTTGCATTAGCTCCCGAGATTGAAGAAACTTGGGGCGAGTAAAGGAGCCAGGGGATGAAGCAGACAAACTCGGATATTTTGCTTTGTGTGACGAAACTGCGTGAAGAAGAGAAGCGAATCTATGAGCTGCTCCAGCAGGCTGGACATCAAGTCCAAGTAAATCTGGATTCGATGGAGCTGCCGCTTGAGCAGGGCTGGGCGGATCAGTATGGCATCGCACTCATTCGCTGCCTATCCCAGAAAAAAGCGTTAAGCCGCTCAACGATGCTGGAGTTATCCGGCATTGAAACGATTAATTCCGTTAAAGCGATTAACATTTGCACGAACAAAATTCATCAAGCGATCGTGTTCCAAAAGCATAACATTCCGCAGCCCCGCTTCAAGATCGCTTTTACAGCAGACAAAATCCTCGAATCGTTCGAGGATTTTGGCAACATATTTGTGATCAAGCCACCCAGCTCCTCCTGGGGAAGAGGCATTGCCCGCATTGTCGGCAAGGAATGCCTGGATGGCTGGATTGCGGCACGGGAATCGCTTGATCCGACCCAGCAGTCCTTTCCAGTACTCGTACAGGAATACGTGGACAAGGGGGATTATGATATTCGCGTTGTCATAGTTGGCCGCAAGCCGATCGTAGCGTTTCGCCGGGTGTCGGTCGATAACTGGAAGACGAATACGCATTTGGGGGCTGAGGTCGAGCCTATTGCTGTCGATAAGGAAATAGAATCGATTTGCAGCAAGCTGACCGAGGTGCTCGGTGAAGGCATCTACGGTCTGGATTTATTTTATGACTATCAAAATAAACGATATCTCGTATGCGAGGTTAATCAAAACCCGGAGTTTTCGAAGTCTTGGAAAATTCATGGCGTTGACGTAGCCGCTCATATTGCGCTTTATTTGCAGGGGAAATTGGCCTCCAGAACGAGGCAGGAGGTTAACGCCTAACGCCATTTAGACGATGGAGCTCCAGTTAAAACGGCGAACCATGAGACATGAGCCATGAAATATGAACCACGAAAGCAAGCTACGGATAAAGGAGAATCGGCGATGGCCCATACGATAATTACTACAGCTCCAGAGAAGGTGACACCAGTAATCAAAAAGGAGCACTATTTTTCTCTTTCCTTTGTTTTATCCCGTGTGCTGAATTCGGGCGTCATCATGAGTATTGAAAAAAATGAGAGTGAGCTAAAGGGGTTAGAGAAAAGCATCGGCAAGCTGACACAAAGCAAATATGTTTCCTTATTCAATAGCTATACGGGCGCGGTGCATGCCGCGCTTTGGGGGCAGGATATCGTTCATGGCTCGCTGACGCGGCTGGAGGGGGCGAGCGATCAGGATCAACGATTTGCAAGCTGGCTCGGAGTTGGGCTGGTGACGGATTCTGATGTGCAGCAAGGCTTTGAGAAGGTGACAGTGACGTGGGATAACTTGCCTCGCATGGAGCAAGAATTGCAGCCTAAGCTGCACAAAGCACCCGTGCTGGTGCTGGATTTCACGGAGCTTGGCTTCGGCCCCTGCGCCTCAATCTTGGTAAATGACGAGAGCGTATGGACCAAGGCGGAGCGGCTGAAAATATTCGGCGCCTTCGATTTGAAGACGATGTGGACGCAGGAGGAGGCGGAGCCGGACATTCAGCCAGGCGCACAGTTTAACTATAGGCTCAGCCCGCTCGTGGCGGCATGCGTCAAATTATCGCTTCTAAGGAGGAATAGCGGCTATGAAAACTGATTTTATTCGCAAGCCGCTGAGCTTGCCATCGGAAGCCTGGATTAACGAGCAGCTTGCTTATTATGGGGGACCAGCCGTCATTCCCGAGGATAGTCGGAAGACGACCTTTCCTTCCATTACGAAAGAAGATATCGTTCAAATGCTAGTGTCCATTCAGCAAAGCCCGGAAGAAGTGATTCATGAGTTTACGGAAAAATACCGCAGCTACGTGGGGGCGAATTATGCGATAGCTACAGCAAGCGGGACGTCAAGCCTGCATCTGGCACTCGTTGGTGTTGGCGTACAGCCCGGAGATGAGGTCATCGTTCCGGCGTTTACGTTTATTGCGACTGCCCAGGCTGTTGTGGCGGCAAAAGCGATCCCTGTATTTGTGGATATTGATCCACTGACCTATAACTTGAATCCTGCGCTCGTGGAGCAGGCGATCACGGCGAGGACGAAGGTCATTATGCCTGTCCATGTCCATGGATTGCCAGCTGATTTGGCGCAGCTCAGGGCACTCGCTGACAAGCATAAGCTGCGGCTGGTGGAGGATGCTTCCCATGCGCATTCGGCCTCTATTGGCGGCCAGCTGTGTGGATCTATCGGGGATGGAGCGGGTCAGAGCCTAATGGCGGACAAAAACTTCCCTGTAGGAGGAGAGGGAGGCATCGCCTTCTTCAAGGAGCGGGAGGATTATGAAAGGGCTTTGAGCTTTTTGCAGGAGACGGGCATTGATTACCGCATGTCTTGGATCGCTGCGGCGTTTGGCATTAGCCAGCTGGAGCGTTTGCCGTTTTATGATGCGATTCGGGCGAGAAATGCGAGCTATTTAACGAAAATTTTAGCGCAAACGAAGCTGTTTAAAGGGCCTCATGTGCCTGAGGGGCATAAGCATAGCTATAATATGTACCGAATTAAGCTGAACCCGGAAGCAGCGGGACTGGGAGATTTGCTGGATTATCAGGTGAAAGAGGCCATTCAAGAGCTGGCAGCGAGCGAAGGCGTGTTTGCACGGGAGTGGCAAAACGTGCCGATTCCGGGCCATCTGCCGTTTCAAAACCGCAAAGGGTTCGGCAATGGGTATCCCTTTACGCTGTCCGAGCGCAAAGACTTTGGTTACCATATCAACCGGTTCCCCGAGACGCTGAGCATGCTGCGCTCAACGCTGACCATTTGCCGAGAGCTGCGCTCGCCCATTGAATATGAGCGCATAGCCGCTTATGCGCTGGCGTTTCAGAAAATTGATGCGAACCCGGCGATTATTCGTGAACTCGTGCTTCAGAATACGGCGGCCAAAAAATCATATGAGAGGGATGCGAGACTCGGATGAGTGTAACTGGGAGCAGCGTGAAGCGCGTCGCTATTTTGGGTGGCAATGGCTTTACAGGCGGGGAGCTTTATCGGCTGCTAAAGCGGCATCCTTATTTTAAAGTTGATTTTGTATCCTCGGAATCGAAGGCGGGGCTGCCGCTGGATAAATTTTTTGTATCGTCGGCGCGCCAGAAGCGGTCGGAGGGCGGGAAATTTCAGAAGCTGGCTGCGCTTGACGGACATTACGATTTCATTTTTTCCTGCCTGCCGACCGGGGTATTGCCTCGTCATATCGACCATATTGCCGAGCATGCCGAGTATGTCATTAATGTCAGCGGCGATTATCGCCTAAACGATCAGGAGCTGCTCCGGCAGCATTATCCAGAAAGCCTCAGCCATCCAGCGCAAGGGGGCAGCCATTATTTTATTCCGGAGTTTAGCGACATTAATTTGGAGGCGAAGGTGGTCAATTTGCCCGGCTGCATGGCAGTTGCAACGATTTATACGCTGTTTCCGCTGCTGGCAGCTAATCTGATTGAGCCGCGCGTCATCTCGGACGCCAAGACGGGCTCCAGCGGCGGCGGCAAGGCGAGCACGGAGCATCACGCGGAGCGCGCTCATAATTTCCGTCCTTATAAAGTGCATGGGCATCGCCACAGGCCTGAAATCGAATTTGCGCTGGAGGAGCATCTGAAACGCTCCGTGGAGCTGCAATTTTCCGTACACAGCCTGGATTTGCCGCGAGGCATTCTCGTTACCTCCTACTCCTTGCTGAAAGAGCATGCGAGCGAAATCGATGTGAAAAAAGCATTTTATGGCGCTTACGCGGCAAAGCCGTTTGTCCATTATTTTAATTCCCAAAATGGCTCCTATTCGTATCCGATGATCAAGACGACAGCCGGGACGAATTACGCTGAAGTCGGCGCTTATGTAGAGGGGCGCAATTGCGTCTCGATCGCCTCGATCGACAACTTGATTAAAGGAGCAGCGGGACAGGCGATTCAGGCGGCGAACCTGTACAGCGGCATTGCGGAGGAGGCGGGCTTACAATTTGAGCTAGAGGGGGCGTGGCCTTAATGTCAAGCCAGAGCTTGTACGTCATTAAGCTCGGGAGCAGCACTATTATGCACCATACCGAAGTGTTTGCCGAGCTCAATGATCTGGTGCAAAAAGGGAAAAAGGTGCTGCTCGTAGCGGGTGGAGCAGAAGGCATCCGGCAAAAATACGAGCAGCTGAACCGGAGCATTCCGGTTCTCGCTTTAGCGAATGGAGACGAGGCGCGGTACTGCTCTCCATCTGAGATGCCGCTCATTCGGGCGGCGTATCAGGAGTTTATTTTAGCGAAGGTCTTTGAGCAATTAAAAAGCTACAAGCTCAAAGTATTCACCCAAATTGGCGGTGACAATGAGGTTGTATTTGGACAAAAATCGAAGCCGGTCAAAGCGCTCAAGGATGGCAAAACGGTTATCGTTCGCGATTCCCTGTTTGGCTCTTTTACAGGCTGCAACGTCGATTTTCTACAGGGCGCCTTGCAGGTATTTGATGTCGTATGCTTGACACCGCCTATTTATGACCGTGAGCTTGGCGAATATATTAACATCGATGCGGACATGCTGGCCGCTCATCTTGCAACCGAGCTTGCAGCCGAGCATTTGCGATTTGTGACAGGTACGGCGGGGCTTTTGGAAAATGTGGATGAACCTGCTTCTACGATATCCGACGTCTACTTGGGCGATGACATTCATTCCATCAAAGGACGGATGAAGCAAAAGGTACGGGCGGCGAATCATGCCATCAGCAAAGGCATTTGTGATGTAAGCATTACGGGCCCCCATTCGCTGAATCGGCCGGGCACAGGCAAAACGTGGTTTTGGAATATGCAGCGGGATACCAGTGGGACAGATTTGCTTAGAAAAGCGATTCGCATTCCGTCGGTTTCCGGCGACGAGTCAGAGCTTGCGGACTATTTGCTGAATGCGGTTCAACTGCCGGGGGTAAACGGCTTTGTCGATGAGGCGGGCAATGTGGTATTCCGCAAAGGCAACGGGCCTAATCAGCTGCTGCTGCTCGGTCATCTGGATACCGTGCCCTATAATTGGCCTGTTGCCTGCGATGAGGAGCGAATTGCTGGCCGGGGAACGGTGGATGCCAAGGGAAGCCTGCTGAGCTTCATTCAAATGCTGTATGACGCCAAGGTGCCTGAGGATGGCTCGCTGCTCGTCATTGGAGCGGTGGAGGAGGAAGTATCTTCATCCAAGGGGGCCTTCTATGTAAGGGATCATTACCGGGCGGATGCGGTCATTATCGGAGAGCCGAGCGGGGAGGATAGCTTGACCTTAGGCTACTACGGACTATATAAGCTGAGTATCGCCATAAGCAAGCCGCAGGAGCATTCCGCCGGCAAGGACAGCATTAGCGTGCTGGATCAGCTTTATACGATTGTGGCGGATATCCGGGAGCAGGTAGGGGGCGTTGACCCGAACCATTTGTCATCTCTTATTGACATAAAACATAGTAATCATAATGGAATACTTAGTGCTGTGGGTATTTTAAATTTTCGGATTTCCCCGGATGCGGGCAAGGAGTATGCGAAGCAGATCCAGCTTGATTATGGCGATGGGGTTTCTGTAACGGTGCTGCGGGCTACGCCTGGCTTTGCAAATCCGCGAAACAGCCCAATAGTGAAAGCCTTTGTACGCAGCTTTGCGAGCAAGGGAAAAGCGATTCATTATATTAAAAAGCGCGGAACAAGCGATATGAATACGCTGGCTACGACTTGGGAGGGCGTCCCGATGGTCGCTTACGGCCCAGGTGATGCGAGCCTCGACCATACAAATGAGGAGTATTTGCAGCTCAGCGAGGTACATGGCGCGCGAGCGATTTTGCGGGGAGCGATTGAGGAATGGTATCGCCTGCGATCAGAGGAGGGTTCCTATGGGTACGTTGGTACAGTCGGCAAGTCATTCAGCTGATTTTGAAGTGCTGCTGGCAAAGGCGCAGGCTGCGCGCAGCTCGATTATCGATATGGCGGCTCGCGATACGGGCTGCCATATCGGGGGCAGCTTGTCGGTCATCGATTTGCTCATTGGCGCCTATGCAAAATATCATCAAGATGCGGATACGGCCATCGTGCTGAGCAAAGGTCATTCCGCAGCGGCATTATATGCAGCGCTGTATCAGTACGGCATTTTGTCCGATGATCCAGCTGCTTCCTACGGCGGGGCAGATTCGCTATTCACCGGGCATCCCAACCCGAAGCTGCCGGGCATCCCATTTGCGACGGGCAGTCTCGGTCATGGGGTAGCCTATGCAGCTGGCTGGGCGCTCGGACAAAAGCTGAGGCGTACGACTGGGCTCGGCATTGCCATTGGCGGCGATGGCGAGCTTCAGGAAGGGCTGTGCTGGGAAACGGCACAGCTCGTGCAGGCGAAGGGCATTACGAATTTTATTTATGTCGTCGATTGCAATAGGGGGCAGAACGATGGCCTGCTAGCCGACATATCGCCGCTGCCGAATTTGCGGGAGCGCTTTGAAGCGTTTGGCTTTCATGTGAAGGAGATCGACGGCCATGATCTCGGGCAAATTATTGCAGCGCTGGAGCCAGGCGGGGAGAAGCCGCTGGCGATTTTGGCCCACACGGTGAAGGGCAAGGGCGTAGCTGCCATTGAAGGCAATCCGCATGCCCATTATGCCAAAATTTCCGAGAAAATAGCGCTGAAATGGAAGAGGGGCTTGCAATGAGCAGCTTGGCAGCAAGAGAGGCCTATAAAGATGAATTAACGAAGCTGGCAGCGGATAATGGAAGCATTATTTGCTTGGAGGCGGACTTGGGTGGGAAAGAGCATCCTTTTCAGCAAAGCTTTCCGGATCGTTTCTTCAATCTAGGCATAGCAGAGCTCGCCAGCGTAGATATTGCTGCGGGGCTGTCGAAGGCGGGCTTCGTGCCGTTTTTCTCGACCTTTGCATCATTTGCTGCTCTGCGGGCAGCAGAGGGCGTGAAGCTGGCGCTAGGATATATGGGTGAAAATATTAAAATCGTCGCCGCTTATGGCGGTGTATCGGGCGGCTGGTTCGGGACAACGCATCATTGTCTGGAGGACATTGCAGTTATCCAGACGTTCCAGAATATCCGTATCGCCTGTCCTCATGGGGAAGCGGAGACGCGGCGGGTCGTACAGGAGGCCGCCGTGTCGAAGGAGCCCTATTACATCCGCCTGTCGCGCAATGACAAGTTTGATAGTCTTGCCCGTGATGAGTCAGGCAGCTGCCGCGAGCTGCTGTTCGAAGGCGCTGTCCGCAGCGAGGCAAAGCTGTGCCTGGTTTCGATAGGGGAGCAGGCTACTGAAATATGCAGCCGGATTTATCAGGAAAATGAGCGGGTTAACCATGCGCATCTTTGCTATGTCGACCGCGACAGCTTGAAGCGCTACAAAGCGGAGCTGCAGGCGGCAGCGGGAACCTTCCTCGTCGTAGAGGAGCACCGGGCTGCTGGCGGTACAGCGTCCAGTCTCGCCCTGTTATTGCCGGAGAGCCGGGTCTACTCGCATGATTGCGGCGAGGAATGGCCGATATATGGCGGCAGCCATGCTGATGTGCTGCATTATTTAGGCTTTGGCTATGAAGCGCTGACAAGACAGATCACAGAGCTCGGAGGAGATGCCGATGATTTTTAGTGTGCTGCGGCCAGCGAAATTCCGTTATTTTTTTCTCTCGGACATTATTTCTGGCTTCGGTGTAGGGATGAGCACCATTGGCGCCAACTGGTTTCTAATGGACGAGACGGGCTCCATCAGTGCGATTGGGTTTATGCTGGCGCTAAATGTAATCGCCGGCTTTCTAATTTCGCCGTTTGTCGGCAGCTTGACTGACAAGTTTAATCGCAAAGCGATTATTCAGTGGACGTACTTCATCCGGGCGGCAGCTGTGCTGGCTATTATGGGCTTGTTTTTATGGACCGGATTCCGCATGGAATATTTGTATTTATTTACGATCGTAAATGGCATGGGCTGGACCATCTATATGTCGGCTTCCCGCAGCCTGGTGCAGGAGCTGCTGCCTGAGAAGGATTTAATCAAGGGCAATTCCCTAATTGAAATCAGCCTTCAGGTCGGCATGTTTATGGCTGGTGCAGCATCAGGCGTGCTGTATAAATATTCGGGTTTTGAGGTGATCCTGCTCATTAATGCGATTGTGTTTATCGTCAGCAGCCTGCTGCTGTACCGGGTCAGCTACGAAGCGATTGCGGTTGAAAATAAAAAAGAATCGTTTGTTTCCAGCTTTAAAAATGGACTCAGCTATTTGGCTGAGCGCCCGTTTATTTTTTTTCTCGGCGTCATCGCCATTATTCCGTTAGTGTCCACGATGATTTATAATGTCGTGCTGCCGGGTTATGTGAGCGATGCCGTAAAGGGCGACTCCGTCGTGTTTGGCCTGTCGGATATGTTTTATGGCATTGGCGGGCTGCTCTCGGGCTTCATTGCCGCTCCGCTGGCCGCGAAATTATCGAAAAATACGGCGATTGCTTTATTTTTCGCCGTAGCCTTCGGTGTATTAGTCGCTGTCGCATTCAACACATTTGCGTTTGTCCTTTATTTGGGAAGTGTGCTCATCGGCCTCAGCAATTCTTCGCTGCGAATCGTCATGACGACGACGCTGATGGAGACGGTATCAAAGTCCTATATGGGCCGAGCGATGTCGGTGTGGATGGCCATTTCGCTGCTGCTTCAGACGGTATCCGCTTCGGTACTGGGCTTGCTCATCGACCGTTATTCGGCAGCTGTCGGCTTTCTCTGCATGGGCGGGCTGATGCTCGTCGGGTTGATTTTGCACCGGATGCTAGTAGCGAGCAGCGGCGTGAAGGCGAAAAAAACGCTGGAAGTGTAAATTCATGAACTAAAGGAGAGTGGTTATATGACCGAACCTAAAATCGTCGCTTTTGTTGAGCCGAGCTTCTACGGGGTGAGCTTCGCAAGAGCGGCCTTTCAGCAGGGCTGCACCGTAATTTCGATAGTATCTTCTGTGGATAATCCGCGAAAGTATGGCTATGAGGGCATTTACCATGATTTAATTGTTGCGGATATAAGAGATGAGGCGTCCGTTTACGAGGCGATTCGCAGCTCAGTGTATTTCGGCAAGCTGGATGCTTTAATTCCGGCGACTGACTATGCCTCGCATTTGACGGCAAAGGTGGCAGAGCGGCTGGGGCTTAGAAGCGTGCCGTATGAAGCGGCGTTAAAATCAAGAAATAAAGATTTGGCCCGCGAAGCCTATGAGGTGTTTGGGGTGCCGAGCGCAAAATACAGGAAGGTGAGAACCTATGAGGAAGCTGCGGCTGCGGCTCGTGAAATTGGCTATCCCATTGTACTTAAGCCGACCAATTGCGCAAGCAGCCAAAACGTTTATTTTATTTCCGGGCAGGATGAGCTGAAGGAAGCGATGGCGATCATCTCGGATTTTAAAGTAACGTATATGGATTTCAAAGTGAGAGAGGAATATTTGGTTGAAGAATATTTGGAGGGCCAGGAGTTCAGCGTGGAGATTTTTCTTGAAAATAGCGAGCCTGCGTTTGCGGTCGTTACCGAAAAAATAACGTCTCCGCTGCCTTATTTCGTCGAGGTGGCGCATACGCTGCCTACCTCCGTGCATACGGATAAGCAAGCGGAAATTATCGAAACGGCGGTAAGTGCGCTGCGGGCAATAGGCATTACGGATGGCCCTAGCCATGTCGAGGTGAAGCTTTCGGAGCAAGGTCCGCGCATCATTGAGGTGAACGGCCGGCCTGGTGGGGACAATATTTCCTCCGATTTGCTCGTTCAAGCGCTCGGCGTTGATTTTTTTGAAGCTACCGTGCATTATTACTTAGCAGAGCCTGTCAATGTTCATGCCAGCCGCAGCCGGGCAGCAGCGATCGCTTATTTGCTGGCCGAGAAGGACGGCACCGTTGCCTCTGTAGAAGGGCTTGAGCATTTGCAGCCGGGAGACGCTATCGTTCGTTCGCATATATCGGTTCAGCAAGGGGACCAGATTTCCGTAGCCAAAAGCTCGGATGACAGGCTCGGTTATGTCATTACTGTGGCCGATACGCCGCAGGAGGCGAAGCAGGCCGCACTTGATTTAATAAGCAAGGTAGAGCTGGTCTATCAGTAGCCTAAGCAAGCTTGCCATTTTAAACACCTACAGGGGGACTGCAAGCAGATGACGAACATTCTGATTGTGAACGGACATGATTATTATGACAGAGCGCAAGGGAAGCTGACCCAGACGCTCGTTGCCGCGGCGGTTTCACAGCTATCGGCGCAGCATACGGTTCAAACAACGACGGTTGCAGAGGGCTATGAGGTGGAGCAGGAAATCCAAAAATTCCAATGGGCCGACGTCATTATTTTTCAGACGCCTATTTATTGGTTCAGCATTACCGGTCTGCTCAAAAAATATATCGACGACATTTATCTGCCAAACATCTTTTTCGGCAAAGCGGTGGGGTTTGGCCGTGGGGGCTTGCTCACCGATAAAAAATATATGCTGTCGCTAACCTGGGGAGCGTCCGCTGCCGCATTCTCCGATCCAGCGGGCTTCCTGGAAGGAAAAAGCGAGGACGAGGTGCTGTTCAGCGTTCATAAAACCCAAGAGTATTGCGGGCTGAAGCCGCTGCCTACATTCTCGCTTTATTCTTCGATGCGTGAGCCTGATGTGGAGGATGGCTTAGCGAAGCTTGAGGCTCATTTGAAAAAGACATTCGAGCTTTGATAGATAAGGGAAAGCTCTGAAGGCCAGCTTATAAATCCTGTATTGCAATTTCGCAAATAGCTCGGTTTTTGGCTTCAATTTCACTACGGCGGGGAATGGGCGGAATTTGCGCCAAATCATCCAGCCACCATTCGGGCAGCCCGCTAGGGCTGCTTTCTTGCCATTTATCGAGCCACTGCTGCGGCAGCCGCAAATTGTACTCAGGCGTGAACTCCGCCTCCTTGGGCCTCACCCCCGTTTTGCCGGCAAGCGCCAAGGCGATTGGGTGATCGATCATCGTCAGCCATACGAGTGCCCAGGCACGCGGAACGACGCGCCACAGGTCATAGCCGCCGCCTCCCAGCGCGACCCATTTGCCGCCCGCAAACGTATGGGCCAGCTCATGGATAATGGCAGGCATTTCGCTATAAATGCGCATGCTGCAATGAATATGCGACAGCGGATCATAGGCGTGGGCATCGCAGCCATGCTGGCTAATAATAATGTCGGGCCTGAAAGCGGCCGCGACCTTCGTAATGGAGGAGCGGAAGCATTCCAGCCATGAATCGTCCTCCGTATATGGCTCCATTGGCAGATTAAAGCATGTGCCAATGCCCGCATCGGTTCCTTTTTCATACACATAGCCGGTGCCGGGAAAAAGAAATTTGCCCGTCTCATGGATAGAGTAGGTGCACACATCGGGATCATTGTAAAAAATCCACTGCACCCCGTCGCCATGATGGACATCGGTATCGATATAAAGCACCCTCGCGTTATACGTTTCCCGCAAATGCTTAATCGCTACCGCTGCGTCATTGTAGACGCAGAAGCCGGAACCGCGCTCTGGAAAAGCGTGATGCAGCCCGCCTGCCATATGATAAGCATGCAGCGTCTTGCCGCTCATCACCTGCTCCGCCGCTTCGACGGAACCAGCAACGATAGCCGCCGCTGCGTCATGCATGCCCGGGAAAAAAGGCGTATCCTCCGTATTTAGCCCAAATTGCCCGGAGCTGTCTTGTTCTTCCGCTGCGGGCGTCTGCGTACTGAGCTGCTTAACCGCTTCTATGTAGTCCTGGCGATGCGCTAGCGCGAGCATTTGGCTGCTTGCTTGGCGGTCCGTCTCATGCCAATGTTCCTCGGGGAGCGCACCCAGCGCTTGAAGCAGGTCAACCGTAAGCGTCAGCCTGATCGGATTAAAAGGATGCTCCTCGCCAAATTTATAAAGCGAGCAGCCTGGCTGATGCACAAAAATAGCATTTGACGGCATAAACGAATCACGTCCTCCTCTGGCCTATAACGCCGATCTATCCTTAATACATAAACCGCTGCCGAAACCGAACGCGGTCAAACTGTTCAATCGATGCCAGCGGCACCTCGCTGCCGATCCGCACCATCAGGCAGTTGGCGGGATGGGAGCATATTTCCGGATCATCCGTTGCGTACCAAATCATATCGACAGACTTCATTAGCTTTTCCATCATCGTGCGATAGTCCCAGACGCTGAGTCCCGTGCTTTTCAAATCCCAGTGCCAATAATATTCCGTTGTAAAAATAATCAGGTTTTCCATCTGCTGCTCCGCGAAGGCGAGCTGGATCATTTTTTTGCCGAGCCCATAGGAGCGGTAGTCATTGGCTACTTCGACAGCGCCAAGCTCGACCAAATCGATCATATTTCCTTCGGACCACCGCTCCAGCTCATCGGGGTAATGGAAGGTGACATAACCGGCGATGCAATCGGCTTCCCTGGCCAAAATAATGCGGCCTTCTTCCAAAGCGGCGATTTCCACAAGCGCCTCATGCTGCTCGGCAGGCCTGCGAAACGCATCAAGGTCTGGATGCATAGTAAGCTGAGATAGCTGCTCGGCGGGAACAGGCCCTTCAAGCACAAGCTCCCGGCCGTCTGCGAGTATGATTTTGTCTTGCTGGTAATGTTTGCGATGCTGCAAGGCATACTCCCCTCTCTGTGGTGCTGCCTGAATAGTAAAGCTTGTTCTACTAATGGTTATAGCAAACATTCAGCCAAATGAAAAGCATGGTCGAAAATAAAGCAGATATGTTATAATCGTCCATGTAAGCGTATTCCACTCGGTAAAGGTGTAATAGATTTGATGGGAGAGTGATAGAATGTCTGATCTACATCAAGAGCGAATTCCAGCAATAGCCAATAATACTAACCTGGTTGATTATGATGAAGCTGTAAAAACCTTCCGATGGGAAACGATCGAGCAGCAGTTCAGCTGGCACCAGACCGGAAAGGTGAATATGGCTTATGAAGCGATAGATCGCCATGTATCTGTTGGCAAAGGAGATAAGGTTGCGCTTTATTACAGCGACAGCTCGCGCGACGAGGCCTATACGTTTGGGCAGCTGCAGGCGCAATCGAATCAATTTGCGAATGTGCTGCGGGGGCTCGGCATAACGAAGGGCGAGCGTGTATTCGTGTTTATGCCGCGAACGCCTGAGCTGTATATCAGCGTGCTCGGAGCGCTCAAGCTCGGCGCCGTCATCGGCCCTTTATTTGAAGCGTTCATGGAAACGGCCGTCAAGGACCGCCTGCAAGACAGTGAAGCGTCTGCGATAATCACAACGCCAGCGCTGCTCAGCCGAATTAAGCGCGATGAAATTCCATCGCTGCGGCATATTATCGTTTACGGCGATGAGGTGCAGACCGATGACGTAATCGTCGATTACGCCGCCGAGATGCAGCAGGCATCGACCGATAGCGAGATCGAATGGCTCGGACGCGAGGATGGCCTTATTTTGCATTATACGTCCGGTTCGACCGGCAAGCCCAAGGGCGTCTATCATGTACAAAATGCAATGATACAGCATAAGTATACAGGACAAATTGTCCTCGATCTGAAAGAGGATGATATTTACTGGTGCACCGCCGACCCAGGCTGGGTAACGGGAACGTCGTATGGCATTTTTGCCCCATGGCTTAATGCGGCTACGATTGTCGTAAGAGGGGGCAGGTTCAGCCCGGCGGATTGGTATGGCACCATTCAAAAATATGGCGTCACCGTCTGGTACAGTGCGCCGACTGCGTTCCGCATGCTGATGGGAGCAGGCGATGACGTTGTATTGAACTACGATTTGTCGAGCTTGCGCCATGTGCTGAGTGTGGGCGAGCCGCTTAATCCAGAAGTCGTTCGCTGGGGGCTGAAGGTTTACCAGCAGCGCATTCACGATACGTGGTGGATGACGGAGACGGGTGGACAATTAATTTGCAATTATCCGTCGATGACTATAAAGCCGGGCTCCATGGGCAAGCCGCTGCCGGGCGTGGAAGCGGCAATTATTGATAATCAAGGCAATGTGCTGCCGCCATTCCGAATGGGCAACTTGGCGATTCGCACGCCATGGCCCTCGATGATGCGCAAAATTTATAACAACCCCGCCAAATACGCGGAATATTTTCATCTGGAGGGCTGGTATGTATCGGGCGATTCCGCTTATATCGATGAGGATGGCTACTTCTGGTTCCAGGGCCGTATTGATGATGTGATTAATACAGCAGGCGAGCGAGTAGGGCCGTTTGAGGTCGAGAGCAAGCTCGTTGAGCATCCAGCGGTTGCCGAAGCAGGCGTCATTGGCAAGCCTGATCCGATGCGCGGCGAGATCATTAAAGCTTTTATTGCCCTGCGTGAAGGCTACACGGCATCCGATGAGCTGAAGGCGGAAATTTCCCAGTTTGTGAAAGTGGGCCTGTCTGCACATGCGGCTCCCCGGGAAATTGAATTCAAGGATAAGCTGCCGAAGACGCGCAGCGGCAAAATTATGCGTCGTGTGCTGAAGGCATGGGAGCTGAATTTGCCAACAGGCGATTTATCTACGATTGAGGATTAGCATGTGTGATAAGGTTAAAAAAAGCTCCGGTTCCATGCAACGTTAGTTGCGGAACCGGAGCTTTTGCTTTAGAACGAGTCATCTGTGAAAAATAACGTTTAACCGCCAATGCTTGCTTTCGAGGAAGGAGCAGACTGCCCGACCGCGTTCTCCGCTGTCACGTAGAACGTTCCTGACGAAAGCGGAGAGGCGTAGACGAAGCTCGTCTCCGCGGTGGAGCCTACTTCCACATATTTGCCATCGTTGCCTGCGGCGAAATACACATGATACACCGTGACCTGCTCGTCAGCTGCGCTTGCCTGCCAAGACAAGGTAATCCCTGTTTCATTGCCTTGTGCGGAAAGGCCTGCAGGAGCAGCTGGAGCAGCCAAGCCGATTTCCGGCGTTGGCCGAACATCAGGCCCTTGTCCTGGATCACCGCTTTCCTCAGGTGGCTGTTCCGTATTAAGCGGATCAGGGATAACAGGCGCGACAGGCGCCTTGCCAAAGCGGACAATTTGGCTTGGTGCTGATTCCTTGCCGGCAACATCCACGGCTGTTACATAGAAGCTGTAGCCGTTGCTGGCACTGACGGTGAAGCTCGCGCTGTAGGTATCTCCCAGCAGGATGGAATTTCCTACCTTGTTAAAGGAGCCTTCGTTAACCGCTTGATATAACCGGAAGCCAACGACATCATTCTGGCCTGGAGCGGAGAAGGAAAGGCTAACTACGCCCTGGCCAATCGATATGAGTGATACATTGCCCGGTGCACTTGGCGCACTTCCGTCATCCTTGCGCGGATCGACCTTGGAAGGCGCGTTTTTGCCTGCATCTGTAGGCAAGTAATAGCTTAGCGCTCTACGGCTGTTTGCCGGAACGCGGGAAAGCACTTTGCTGATTTCATCCATCAGCTCATCAAGCGGCTTCTTGCGTTTAATAACCGTCTGCTGCGAAATGAAATCGGAAGGTGTTGCATCTTGAGCGACATAATTGACGCCGTTGTAGCGTATGAATGACATATTCACAAGGGCATCATCCGCTTGCTTGGGAATATATTTTTTGTTGAACCAGTCGGTTACGAGCATGCCTGCGGATCTGGTTAATGCCGTCGGCAGCTTGCCGCTGGCACTGGATACAGTTGCTTTAACAACGCCATCCGGCTGATTGAAGGCCTTGGTCGCAAACATCTCCGGCTTCTCATCGGCCAGCTGATTCATCATCTTCGCCCAGATTTCGCGGGCGCGCTTGCGGCTGTCGCCTTCGAGCGTGTAGATCGGCTTCTCATAGCCGGCCCATACGCCAAGCGTGACATCTGGGGTGAAGCCCATGAACCAGACGTCGCCGTAGTTTTGTGTAGAGCCTGTTTTGCCCGCATACGGGATTTTACCGTAGTTTTTGAGCCGCGAAGTAAGTGAGTTCGCTGTGCCGCTTGGGCTGGATATAACGGTGCGAAGCATATCCGTCATCAAGAAAGCAGTCTGCTCGGAAAAGACGCGAGTCGGCTCGTGCTGATGCTCATAGACGATTTTTCCATTAGCATCGGTAATCTTCGCGATCATATAAGAATCATTGTACAGGCCTTGATTCGGAATCGAGCCATAAGCGCTCGTCAATTCTTCAACGGATACCCCGATGCTGAGTCCGCCGAGAACGCCAGTCTGTGCTGCATCATCTTCTGGCTGCAGCGTTGTAATGCCGAGCTTTCTAGTAAACTTCCAGGCTTCCTTAATCGTAACCTCATCAAGGAAAATTTTAAGCGCTGGCAAGTTAAGCGAGCGGTTGAGCGCTTCGCGAGCGGTAACAAGGCCGCTGTAACGGTTATTTGCATTTTTTGGAATATGATAGCTGGAACCACTGTTTTTCAAAATAATCGGTGCATCATCCAAAATGCTTGCTGGCTGGATCAGCCCTTTATCAATGGCTGGCAAATAGGCGGCGATAGGTTTCATCGTTGAGCCCGGCTGCCGGGTCATCTGAGTGGCAAAGTTCATCTGCTCCTCGTAAAAATCACGGCCCTCCAGCATGCTAAGTATAGCTCCGGTTTTGTGGTCGACGAGAACGGCGGCAATTTGCTCAATGCCTTTCTCCTTGCTGTCCGGAGTGAAGTTGCCCGGATCATTCCCAATATCGCGCATCATTTTGTAAATGTCTTTGTCGATTGTCGTATGCACCTGATAGCCGCCGCGGAGCAGATGCTCGCGCGCTTCTTCTATAAGATCGGCGTTTTCCTTCTTGCGAAGATCGGCTACGGTTAGCGTCGGGTCCTGCTGCATGAGCATAACTTCCGCCGCCTGGCGCTCTGCCTCCAGCATGAGGTAAGGATACGTCGTATAGGCTTTCGCTACTGGCTTCGCGAGCGAGCCGCGAATATCGAATTTTTTCGCCTCATCATATTCCTGCTGGGTAATGCGTCCGGTTTGGAGCATCCGCATCAGTACGGTCGCTTGACGCTCAATGGCGAGGTCAAAGCCGCCTTCATTGAACTGACCTTTGCCGTTAAACGCGGTATAAGCGGAAGGACGCTGCGGCAGTCCGGCCAAATAAGCCGATTGCGCAATGTTCAACTTGCTCAAATCGGTAATGCCGAAAACTCCTTTGGCGGCCGCCTTGATTCCATATAAATTGTAGCCGCTTGAGCCATTTCCGAATGGTACTTTATTCAAATATGCCGCAAGAATTTCTTCCTTAGTCAAGTAACGCTCCATCCGCAGAGCGAGAAAAATTTCCTTTACTTTACGGCTGTCGGTTACGTCCAGACTAAGAAATACGCGTCGTGCCAATTGCTGGGTAAGCGTACTGCCGCCCGTTTGCGTATCTTCATTAAGCAGCTTTTGCTTGACTGCCCGTCCCAAACCGTTCAAATCGACGCCATAATGGGTTTCAAAATTATTGTCTTCAATAGCAAGCACGGCGTTAATGACTTGCGGGGGAAGCTCATCGTAATCCACTAAAATACGATCCTCTTCCGTACGAAGCTGTCCAATAAGGGTATCATCATTAAAGAAGACAAAGCCGGTAACTGAGTTTTCGTTTATTTTCTCTTCAATTAAGGTTCGCGGTCGAACTTCTTCTCCTTTAACCAAAGAGGCCACATAGCCCGTTACGGCTCCTCCCGTTAGCAAACCGACGAATATGACGAGGTAACAGAGCCACTTTACTGTTAGCCATGTAACGAGTCCAAATGTGCGCCAGCCGCTTCTGCGGGATGATGATGGTTGTTGATCTTCCTGCATATGAATTAACTCCTCCTCCAATACACCCAACTATTATAGCATAAAACACCATTTCGAAAAGAGGAAAGATGATTGACTTCACTCATTTGCTATGTTATGGATACGTGAAATATGACATACCCATTAAACGAGGGAATAATTAGTAAGAAAAAAAGAAATATAGCAAAGCATATGGGACAAATTGTGCAGACTTATTTATTTTTTTGAAACAATTCCCAAGGAATTATCGTAATAAATAAAAACAGTTATAACAGCATTTGGTTGCAGAAAGGGGGGGCAAAGTGGAGGCATTGTTCTGGGGCTGTCTGTTTGGCGGCGTGCTTTATGCAATTGTAAGCGTTATATTTGGCGATTTTCTAAGCTCTGCTTTTGATGGAGCGCTCGATTTCCTCGCTAGCGAGGGGTATGGCTGGCTTCAGCCAACCTCGCTCGTAGGCGGTATTACCGCCTTTGGCGGCACAGGGCTGCTGCTGCAGCGATATTCATCGTTGACAGCTGGAATAGTTCTTGTCATTGCTGGATTAGTCGCGATTGTCGCTGGCGGAGGCGTATATTTCCTATATGTGAAGCCGATGAGCGAAAGCGAGAATTCCACAGCCGTCTCGATTCATGATTTTACCGGGCGGCTTGGGGAAGTATTGACACCGATTCCGGCGAATGGATGCGGCGAGGTGCTGATGCCGGCAGGAGCGGGATTTACCAATCAAATTGCCGCTAGCTTTGATGGCGACCCGATTCCAAGCGGCGTCCGCATTGTCGTAATTGAAGTGAAGGAGCATACGCTGTATGTGTCTCAGCTTGAAATATAGGAAAGGATATGATTTCTTTCTCTATATTTCTCGGACTGAAACGTGTCGCGCCGCCAAAGGACGGCGACAGCGTTTCACCTTGATCCACTGTTATAACTGGCTATTTGACAAATAGAGAGGAGCTAGATGTTATGCCTGAATTTTTGCTTATTCCCATCATTGTTGTTGCTGTATTCGTCGTACTAGGACTCGCGTTCTGGGCTCGCTACAAAACCGTTAGCCCAGATGAGGCGATGATCGTAACCGGTTCATTTCTTGGAACCCGCAATGTTTTGACAGATGATAGCGGCCGCCGCATTAAGATCGTCAGAGGCGGAGGCGCCTTTATACTGCCAATCTTCCAGAAGGCTGAATTTCTTTCTTTGCTTTCCCATAAGCTTGATGTGTCTACTCCAGAGGTGTATACGGAGCAAGGTGTTCCGGTTATGGCGGATGGCGTCGCGATCATTAAAATCGGCGGTATCGTAGAGGATGTCGCAACAGCTGCCGAGCAGTTTATGGGCAAGCCGACAGAAGAGCTGAAGAGCGAGGCACAGGAAGTGCTGGAAGGGCATTTGCGGGCGATTCTAGGTTCAATGACGGTAGAGGAAGTGTATCGCAACCGCGATCGGTTTGCCCAAGAGGTACAAAGCGTGGCGGCCAAAGATCTTAAAAAGATGGGGCTGCAAATTGTCTCCTTTACGATTAAAGATTTGCGCGACAAGCATGGTTATCTGGATGCGCTAGGCAAGCCTAGAATCGCGGCCGTGAAGCGGGATGCAGACATTGCACAAGCCGAGGCTGTGCGGGATGCTAGAATCAAGAAGGCGAGTGCCGAAGAGGAAGGACAGAAGGCCGAGCTGCTGCGGGATACGAATATCGCGGAGGCAGAAAAAATGAAAGAGCTCAAAGTCGCGTCCTTCAAAAAAGACCAGGATACCGCGAAAGCAGAAGCGGATCAGGCCTACGCCATTCAAGAAGCTCGGGCGAAGCAGAGCGTGGTCGAAGAGCAAATGAAAGTTGAGCTGGTGCGTAAAGAACGGGAGATTGACCTTGAAGCAAAAGAAATTTTGCGTAGAGAGAAGCAATACGACGCTGAGGTGAAGAAAAAAGCGGATGCCGATCGTTATGCAGTCGAGCAGGCGGCAGAAGGGGAGAAATCCAAACGGCTGCGTGAGGCGGATGCGCTGCAGTATAGCATCGAAGCGGAAGCGAAGGCGATGGCTGAGCAGAAGCGTCTGGATGGCTTGGCCGTAGCGGATGCTGAGCGGGCCAAAGGTACAGCGGAAGCCGAAGTGATCAGGCTGCGCGGTCTAGCGGAAGCCGAGGCAAAGGAAAAGCTGGCAGAGGCGTTCGAGAAGTTCGGAGAGGCAGCGATCCTCGACATTATTGTGAAAATGCTGCCTGAGCTGGCAGGCAAGGTCGCTGAGCCAATCAAAGGCATCGATAAGCTTACGGTTGTCGATACGGGCAATGGCGAAGGGGCGATGCGTCTAAGCAATTACGTCACTTCCTTGATGGCTACAGCGCCAGAAATGCTGAAAAGTGTAGCGGGCATTGATGTGAATGCTTTAATGAAGGGATTAACGACAAAAAGTACATCAGCTCCTGCCGCAGTGCCCACTGTCGCGGTTCCGGCGAATGCTTCCTCGACGAGCGATGCGTTGCTGCAATTGCTGTCCTCGAAGGAATCGGGCCAAGACGAGAACAATCCATCCTAAATAAGCAATCAAAAAAATCCCCGGCCATCATAAGATGACCAGGGATTTCCTTTAAAATATAGGAAAGAATACTCTAACACTATCCGTTCTCTATATTTCTCAAAATGAAGCGCGCCGCGCCCTAAAGGACGGCGACAGCCGTTTCACCTTATTAACGGCTGTAGAACTCGACGATTTGTTTAACGTCGATTTCTTGCGTCAACTCAGCACGCTCTGGGAAACGAACATACTTGCCTTCAAGCGCTTGGTCGTTAAACTCAAGGTAGTTAGGCAGGTGATGACGGCCTTCCATAGCTTCTTTGATCGTTTTCAGACCACGGCTGCGCTCGCGCAGGCCGATTACGTCGTTAAGCGATACGGTGTAAGAAGCGATGTCGACTTTTTTGCCGTTAACTGTTACATGACCGTGAGATACCAATTGGCGCGCACCAGCACGCGAGTTGGACAGGCCAAGACGGTAAACGAGGTTATCCAGACGGCTTTCCAAAAGCACGAGGAAGTTGTCGCCGGAAATACCTTTCATTTTAGCTGCTTTGTCGAACAAGTTGCGGAATTGCTTCTCGTTCAAACCATACATATGGCGCAGCTTTTGTTTTTCTTGCAATTGAACGCCATAGCCGCTCAATTTCTTGCGTTGGTTCGGGCCGTGTTGGCCTGGTGGAAATGGACGTTTGAGATCTTTGCCAGTTCCGCTCAGGGAAATACCAAGGCGGCGGCTTAATTTAAATTTAGGTCCTGTATAACGTGACATGCGTCGTGTTAACTCCTTCAACAAATGGGATTTTTGAAGATGGGGTTGTGTTTCGCGGAACAAGCTCAAATGCTCAAGTCAAAACTTAGAGCCTAACAAGCACCTCAGCCGCAGGCCTGTCAGTGAACTTATTCTCGAGGGTGACACAAAACCGTACGCCCATGTATTCAACAATTAATATTATATGAAATTCAGGCAGAAAGTCAAGAAAAATACCCTCTAACCCTAATCGGAAATGGTATAGAGTCTTTAGGCCTATAAACCAACTGTTAATTAGTGCAATATTCTTAAAAATAAAGTATGATGATGGTATCTTCTTCATACATAGATGACTGCTCATCTCCTTGTTTAGACCGACAGAAGGGTTGGGTGTTGCAGATGAACAATCGAAACCGAGATGGGAATAATAACGATCACTTTGCTCAGGCTGCAGCTCCTGTAGAGCAATTGCATCCTGAAATATGGTTTATGCACGAAGATATTAACGATGCGGACAGGCCATATATGATGCCGCTGCTTCAGGACAGCTTCGAGCTATGGCTCAGGGAAGCAAGAGAAGAAGCGGAAGCGGTCCAGGGCGCCACATTATTATTTGACTGGGAGCTACGTTTAATTGATAGCGCGGGTGCTGTTAAAGGGCAGGCAGAGTTGTGGCGCGATGAGCTGCGGATGCTTGCTGCACAAGTAGCTGAGTCTGGCTGCGCAGCTTCAGTGTCGTTTGGAGAGCCGCCTACTCATGCTGCTGCTGTTCCTGTCCGCAAACGCTCGAATGGCGAGCCATTCAGCATATTTATACATATTGCCTCAAGCAGTACCGCCGAAGCCGAACAGCAGGCAAGGCTTAGTGCCCTTCATTTCCGCAGCTGCTTCTATCGCGCTTTCGAACATATCTATGTCCGGGATTTGCTGCTCCAGCAAAAACGAACGGAGAAGGATGCCAATAGGCGCGATGCCCTTTTTCTGGCAGCTAAGCGTTTGTATGATCAATTCGACGTTACAGCCGTGCTGTCCGAAATGCTGAGCAGCTTGGGCCAGCTTTACCCGAGCTCCGAGGTCAATCTGTATTTGTCCCAAGACCATTTGAATGGCGACGCGAGAGTCAAGCCGCTTATTTTTAAAAATGCAGCGCATGACATTGTTGCGAAAGCTTTCATGGAAGGCAAGCCGATGACACAGAAGGAGCGGGATGGTACGATACGCCTAGCAGTTCCAATGAGCGGCAAGCAGGCGGCTTACGGGGTGCTCTGCATTTCGATTGACGCTGAGCGCTGGGATATTGCGAATATGCCGGCCTTCGTGCTGCTGGCAGATACAGCGGGATCTGCATTTGAGAATGCCAAGCTGTACGAGCAGTCCAATCTGCTCATCAACGAGCTTCGCGTCATTAATGAGCTGGCGAAACGGCTGAATCAATCGCTGAAGCTTAAGGATATATTCAAGTTTGCGACGAATGAGCTGCTTAATATTTTTGAAGCGGATTATTGTTCGATTCTCCAATTGGATAAAGATCGCAATCAGTTTAATGTCATGTCCAGCAACATTCCTACGCTTGCACGCGAGCAATTCGTGCCGGATTACGGATTTAGCGGCATTATTAACCGCACGAAAGAACCGCTTATTTTGTCAGATTATTGGCAAACCCGTGTCGTAACATCTAAAATGATGGATTACACTGGTTCCCGCTCGCTTATCGCTGCCCCTATTATGGTTGAGGATGAAGTAGTGGGCGTGATCATGGTTACGCATAAAAACCCTCATTATTTCTCCTACGACAATTATAAGCTGCTCCAAATTATGTCCACACATATTGCCTTGGCAGTGACGAATGCTTCGCTGCATGCAGAGGTTCGCCGCATGGTTATTACGGACAATTTAACGGGGCTGCATGCCCGCCACTACTTGAACGAGCAAATCCAGAGACGTCAGCGCAAAGATCCGTTAGGCTCACTCGTGCTCGTCGACGTCGACCATTTCAAACGTATTAATGACACGTTCGGACATCAGGTTGGGGATCGTATTTTAATCCAAGTGAGCGAAATTATACGGACTACGATTAGGCAGGGAGACATCGCTGCACGATGGGGTGGCGAAGAGCTGGCCGTATATTTGCCGGGCATTCGTTCTGAACAAGCCTTTCGAATCGCTGAACGTATACGTCTGCTTGTGGAAGCGGAGACAGACCCTAAAGTGACGGTATCATGCGGCGTGTCGGAATGGACGTTTGAAAATGATAAAATCAGCGTGGAATCGCTATTTTATCGAGCAGATATGGCCTTATATGATGCGAAAAATAATGGAAGAAACTGCATTCGTCTCGGCGTGGGGTGAAAACAGGCAATAGACATAAACTTGCGGTTGTAAAAACAGGAGAAGCGCCTAGTGTATTTTGCTCAGGCGTTTTTTCTTTTTTTTGCATTCCTGCCACATTAGATAATCAAAGCCCGGAAAGGAATAAGGAGCCTGCTGCTTCGGGGAAGCTAGGGAAAGGAAAAGCAACCTTTTGGAGGGAAGAAAAATGAAAACAATTAAGCTGGCTGTTCTACTAGCTTTATTCACTAACATGGCATGTCTGAGCGGCTGTATGGATATGGCAGACAAACGAACGCCGGAGCAATGGCTTTCTTTATCAGCAGCAGGGCTTGCAGCAACGGATAAATACAGCTTCAGCGGCACCACTTCCATTATTGGAGCAGATGGCTGGAGCTATACTCCGCGGCGCTTTTCGGGTGAAGTAGTGGATCATAAGCAGGTCAAATCGTATGCAGCAACTGCTGCGGATCAGAGTGAATCCTTCGCGCCAGCGGAGCTGCTTAAGGAGATTCAGCAAGCGACAAATAAGGTAAGTATTCAAACGGCGGCAACAGCAGAAGGGCATCTCGTGCTTCATGCGGCCGTAGACAAGGAGGCAGCGAAGAAAAGGTGGGAGAAGCGCTTGACGGCAGAAATGGCGGCGCTCGCGAGCCAGGCTCCCGCTAAGGAAGGAGCGCTCCGGCAGGAATGGCTGCGCACGTATGAGAAGTCTCATCAGGAGCTGAAGCAAATGCTGTCTACCTTAGAGGTGGATGGACAATACGTGCTGACGATCGACCGCAGCAAGCTGGTGCCGCTCCAGTTGCAGGAGCAAACGACATTTGCCTATCAAAAGCAGGGAAAGCGGATTACGGAGAAGCGGACGACGAACATCTCGCTCAGCGCTTTTGACGGCACCCCTTCCCCATGAAGGATGCACGCACCCGTTAAACATGTTACGATGGAGTTGGTAGTAATCAACGATAGAGAAGCAATGATTTGGAGGAGAGTTTAACATGCGTGACCCAAGAATTCAGCAGCTAGCTGCCAATTTGGCAGGCTATTCCATCGGCGTTCAGCCAGGAGAAAATGTACTTATTGAAGTGATCGGCTCGGAGCGCGAGCTGACGAAAGCTTTAATTGAAGAGGTAGCGAAGCTTGGCGGCAGACCTTTTGTGGAAATTACAGACCCTGCGGTGACGCGCACGCTGCTGCGAAACGGAAGCAAAGAGCAAATCGAAGAGTGGACGAAATATGATTTGCAGCGCATGAAGCAAATGGATGCTTACATCGGCATTCGCGCAGGTGGCAATGTCAATGAAATGAGCGACGTTCCGGAAGATAAAATGCGGCTGTATGAGCAAATTTATCGCGATGCTGTACATATGAATCAGCGGGTAAAGCGTACGCGCTGGGTTGTAATGCGTTATCCGAACGAATCCATGGCGCAGCTGGCGAAGATGAGCACGGAATCGTTTGAAGATTTTTATTTTAATGTATGTAATTTGGATTATGCCAAAATGGACAAAGCGATGGACCCGCTTCAGGCTTTGATGAACAAAACCGATCGTGTAAGAATTGTATCGCCAGGCACCGATCTTACTTTTTCCATTAAAAATATCGGTTCCAAAAAATGCTCCGGCCACCGCAATATTCCGGATGGGGAAGTATTTTCGGCACCTGTGCGCGACTCGGTACAAGGCACCATTTCCTACAATGCACCCAGCGTATATTCAGGCGTAACCTTTTCGGACATTTGCTTTACGTTTGAAAATGGCAAAATCGTCAAAGCGACCAGCAGCGATACGGCGCGCTTGAATGAGATTTTGGATATGGATGAGGGCGCTCGCTATATTGGCGAATTTGCAATTGGCTTTAATCCGCATATTTTGCACCCGATGAATGACACTTTATTTGATGAGAAAATTGCCGGAAGCCTGCACTTTACACCAGGCCGTGCTTATGATGAAACAGACAATGGAAATCGATCGTCCGTTCACTGGGACCTAGTGCTCATTCAGCGTCCAGAATATGGCGGAGGGGAAATTTATTTCGATGATGTGCTGATCCGCAAGGATGGACACTTCGTTATTCCGGAGCTAGAGGCATTAAATTCCGAAAATTTGAAATAAATGAAAAAGAAGCGTTTTACAATTTGCCTCTTGCCCGATCTTTAATTTCAGGTTATCATGATTTCGAAGGTAAGCTTTACTAATTTAATTGGAGGGGTTCCCCATGTCTAACAACGCAGCTATTGTAGAAATATCCCAAGCAGCAGGTCAATTCCGCTCATCAATCGTTCTGCAAGCAGATAACAAATATATTGATGTTAAAAGTATTTTGGGATTGTTTACTACGCTGGTAGGCGGTCACTCCTACGAGCTTCACGTCCATGGACCAGATGCTGAAGAAGCAAAAGCCGCAATGGCAGCTGTTTTCGCTAAGCATAACCTGAATATTGCAGTTGTTTCTGAATAAACAGGTTACACCAGTACATGCGCCTCTTTGCTAGCCGAAGGGGCGCTTTTCTGTTTTGTCCTTGTGTATTGGCTCTTTTTCGTCTAATATAAAAGGTATAGACGACGGCGGGTACACGCATTAGGGGGGAAAACGATGTCTTCACCGGAAGTCACGGTTCAATTGCATGAGAAAGCTCTTCGTCTCCTTATGGAGGATGCGGCTAAAATAGAGAAATTGATTGAGGTTCAGATGGAGAACTTGACGACCCGTCAATGTCCGCTGTACGAGGAAGTATTGGACACGCAGATGTATGGATTCTCGCGGGAAATTGATTTTGCAGTACGCGCAGGATTGATCGCTGAGCATAGCGGCAAGGAGCTGCTAAGTCGGTTGGAGCGCAATCTGGCTCAGCTTTACGAAGCGTTGAATAGAAAGGAGTAGGCGTACCATGCGGCCTGCTCCTTTTTTTTGTCTGTCTTACTTTGTGTCTATCTGTTTAGCTATATGGTTAAGCCTTGTGCGCAGTCCAGATCCTTTTTCAACAAACTCCCGTCCTTTATACCAAATAAAAAGCAATGCCCAAAATACAATAAACCATAAGCAGCAGCGAACCTTCGTACCAGTTGGTTTGTCCATCGCCCGATACGGATTTTGCGATAAAGACGGATACTGCGATAGCGGTAAGCTCAATCGGTGTAAAAATAATGTCCATCGTTTTGCCCATTAATGCGCTGGCAATAATGAGCACGGGAGCGACGAACAGGGCGATTTGCAGGCTGCTGCCGATCGCAATTTCGACGGCTGCCCCGATTTTGTTGCGCAGTGCCAGCATAACAGCAGCGCTGTGCTCTGCAGCATTGCCGACAATGGCAATGATGAAGGCCCCTACAAACAGCTCAGACAGCCCAAAACGCGTTGTAAACGTATCCAGCGTGTGTACAAGCCATTCGCTAATAAAAGCGACCATAACGGTAGCTACAACGAGCATAAGGACGGAGCGGCCCTTAGACCATGCAGGCGCCTCGCCATGATCAGCGCTCATTTCGCTGTCTGCCAGCATTTGTTTGTGTGTCACCATGGAAAAGAGCAGCCACAGTACGTAAGCCAAAATCAAAATGACCGCAACAGATAGACTGAGAAAATGATCTTTCTCCATCGTGAAATGCTCGGCTCCAACGAAGATGGCTGGCACGAACAAGCCGATGACGGCAAGCAGCATTAGAGTCGAGTTATGCTGGGCCAGCTGCTGATTGAAATGCTGCTGCTTGAATTTAAGGCCGCCGGCGAGCAGGCTGAGCCCTAGCACGAGCAGCAAATTGCCGATAATGGAGCCGGTAATGCTAGCTTTTACCATGTCGAACAGTCCTTCCTTGACGAGGAAAAAAGCGATGATCAGCTCCGCGGCATTGCCGAATGTCGCATTGAGAAAGCCGCCGAGCCGCTGACCGGCATAGTGAGCGACGCTTTCCGTCGCTTTCCCGAGGAAGCCCGCTGCAAATACAATTGCTATAGCGGAGACAGCAAATTGCAGCGTCATATCCAGATGGGCGAAATGAGCGATTGCACTGAAGGCGAACATGACGATTAATCCAGTGAAAAACAGCTTCTGTCTCAAATGGCCACCCCCTTTGTGAAAATCTGCAAACCTGTTATATAATATATCCAATTCTATTCGACAGATAACCGTTATTTTAATCGACAAAAGTTGCTTCCGGTTAATCCATCCAGTACAATATACATATATAGCAAATGGAGGAGTGAAGAAGATGACCGAGGACCTTAAAACAGGCATTATTCGTATTTCTGATGACGTAGTAGCAACAATCGCGGGACTCGCCGCACTTGAGACTCCAGGTATAGCAGCCATGTCTGGCGGGATTTCCGAAGGGCTTGCAAAACGCCTAAGCGGGAAAAACGTGCAGAAGGGTGTTTCCGTGGAAGTCGGACAGCTCGAAGCCGCAATTGATTTGCGTATTATCGTACATTATGGCATTCCTATTCAGGAAGTATGCCGCCAACTGCAGCTCAATGTAAGGGAATCGGTATCGAATATGACCGGTCTTCAAGTCGTTGAAGTGAATGTTAAAGTAGAAGGCGTTGTGTTTAAGGAAGAAGAAGTGTTTGAGGAAACAGCTACCCCGCGTATAAAATAATCGGTGATGGCTTGTACCGCACGGGCGGATAAAGCCGTTCATTCTGATATAACGACACAACAATAAACAAGCTTCCACGCCTCATAGCAGGTGGGAAGCTTGTTTTAGTTTTGACGTTTGTTTTTCGGCTTTGCATGGCGATTCGCTTCTCGGGAAATGCTGAGCAATACGCCAATACACATAAGGCAGGCCATAAGCGATGAACCGCCGTAGCTGATGAAAGGGAGTGTTACCCCAGTCAGCGGTATAGCGCCTGTTACGCCGCCAATGTTAATGAATGTCTGTATGCTGAACAGCCCAACAATGCCGACGCCAATAATGGTGCCGTATTGATCCGAGCAGCGCAGAGCGACGATCAGGCAACGCCATAAAAAAGCCAGAAAAAATAAAATAAAAACCGAGGCGCCAATAAAGCCAAATTCCTCCGCGATAATGGCAAAAATAAAATCATTATACGCATAGGTCAAATAATGCAGTTTTTGTACACTTTCACCGAAGCCTGCTCCAGTCAAGCCGCCATGTCCTAAAGCCTGTAAAGAGGAAACAAGCTGAAGCCCCGTATCCTGCTTGTCTGCCACAGGATCCAAGAAAGCAGTAAAGCGGGCAATACGGTACGACCATTTTGTCGGGCTGATCGCTATAGAAATGCTAACTACAACAGTAAGCACGAGTCCCATTAGAACGCCGGTTACGAATACCTGCTTCAAGTTTGCGCCGCCGGCCATAATCATAACGGTTGCACAGCCTGCTAGCACCATACAGGAGCCTAAATCCGGCTGCAGCATAATCAGGAAACAGATAAAGCCTGTAACAAAAATGACGGGAACGAGACCTTTTTTGAAGTCGCGGAATTTTTCGCCTTTTTTGGAAATGAGTGCTCCCAAGTACAAAATCAGTGCGAGCTTTGCCGGCTCAGTTGGCTGTATAGTTAGTGGCCCTATTTGTAGCCAGCTGTGTGCGCCGTTAATGTTATCACTCACAAAAGGAACGATGGCAAGTAAAATAACGACAGGAATAAAGAAAAGCAAAAAAGACTTTTTATAAAATTCATACCGAATATTCATTAGTATGAGCATGAAGAATACGCCTGCTGCAGCAAAAACAGCCTGTTTTTTAACAAAATAAAGCGGATCATTCAAATACTTTGGTGAATACAAGGCAATGCTTGAGCTCGCGCTGAATACCATCACGAGCCCAAAACCAACGAGCAGAAGCGTGAAAATTAGAAGCAGAAAATCTGGCCTGCCACGGCTGCCGTTTTGCGTTTTGCTCATACTAGTCAAGCAATTGCTTTAGTTGCTGCAATCGCTGCGTAGCTGTGTTCAAAATAGGCTGTGGCACCGGGGATTCATACTCCATGCCATGCGGGAACGTTGCTCTGCCAATGTATACGGCTTCAATTGCAAGTACAGCATGTGGAGATTCAAGCTTTCCTTCAATGGCACGCGTATTGATGCGCAAAAAGTACTCAGCGTTCGTAGCCTTATCTTCCAGTTTCAAATCATATGTAGCGCGGTAGTATTCCCACTGCCAACGAACGAAGCCGAGCTTTTCTGCTGATTCATCCAGATGGAACAGCTCGCTCTGAACACCGTTCAAACCGGTATTCTCAATAATCATGATGTTTCCTCCTCATTATTCAAAAACCAATTGTTGAACATTCATTTCTCATGATAGTATGTTTCCCCAGCCAGTGCAAGCCTTACCCACGACGACAAAGCAATCAGAAATAAACATTCCTGCAATTAAGCTTCCTTATGTGAGCTTCGTTCTGTTAAAATAGAGTAAGTTAACTCGCTTAAGACGACAGGTCTGTTATTTGTGTAAAAGGTGAAGGAGGTTTGCTGTTATGTTGACCAGTGTCTATGCGTTAGAAAAGCTGCAACATCTTTATCCAGAGATGGTGCAGTGGCGGAGATACCTCCATCAGCATCCTGAACTATCCTTCCAAGAGGAGAAAACCTCAAGATGGATCGCAGGGAAGCTGGCGGAATTCGGCTGCGAGTTTGAGGAAGGTGTAGGCGGATATGGAATCGTTGTGACGATAAAAGGCGATCAGCCTGGTCCAGTCGTGGCTCTGCGCGCCGATATTGATGCGTTGCCGATTCAAGATGAGAAGCAGTGTGATTATGCATCAACCGTACCCGGAATTATGCATGCCTGCGGACACGATGGTCATACGTCGTCGATGCTGGCCATAGCGAAGTTCTATCAGGAGCATCGCAGCGATATTAAAGGCGAGCGGAGACTGTTGTTCCAGCCTGCTGAGGAAGTGACGCCGGGCGGTGCCATTCATATGATTAAGGACGGAGCGCTTGAAGGCGTGGATGTTATCTATGGCATTCATCTGTGGGCTCCGCTCCCTTTTGGGCAAGTATCGACAAGAGCAGGCGCTTTCATGGCTGCAGCCGATGAATTTACAATTGAAATTGTCGGGCTGGGCGGACATGGCGGTATGCCGCATAAAGGAATTGATACGATTGTGGTTGGGGCGTCGCTCGTCCAGTCGATTCAATCGATTGTTAGCCGGAGCATCAATCCGCTGCATCCGTCGGTCATTTCCATAGGATCTTTTCAAGCGGGATCGACGAATAATGTCATTGCCGAACGCTGTTTGATGAAAGGTACGGTTCGATCCTTCGATGAGGAAAGCCGTTATTCTATTCATGAGCGCTTGAAGCAAGTTATTGAGCATACATGCCAAATGTATGGAGCCAAATACGATTTTCAGCTTCGCGTCGGCTATCCTGCCGTCATTAATAATGAGCATGAAGCGGAGCGTTTTTTTCGCATAGCGGAGCCGATGCTTGGAGAAGGCAATGCGGTGCGGGGTGATGAAATGATGGTAGCAGAAGACTTTTCCTACTATTTGGACGAGGTTCCTGGCTGCTTTATGATGGTAGGCGCGGGCAATGGAGAGATATCAACCAGCTATTCCCATCATCATCCTAAGTTCGATTTCGAAGAAGGCGCCATGCTTAAATCCGCAGAGCTGCTCATACGGCTTGCTGAGGATTATGTGTCGGAGCATTAAATGGTATTAAACTGCGTGCTGGATGAGCATGGCGGTAGCAGCACGATAAATGGAGAGTATGCCAGGATTATGGTGGCATGCTCTCTTTTTATATGACCAGCTAACGATAACAACGACTTTTATGCTTGCATAAAATAGGGCCTGTTTCCGCATACTGCTCCTATAGGTGGCCATTATGGCCGGTGGGTTGGCTTTGCCGTTTTGCTAATGGCATGCTGCACGCTGAAAAAAAGGAGGGGATAACATGCTGGGACCAAGCAGCAAGCTGCTTATTGTTCAAAGCGATATGACGCTGCTGCTCAATATGAAGCAGGCCGGGGCAGAGGAAGCCGCTGGCATGCTGCTTGCTTTCGCAGAGCTCGTCAAGCGCCCAGGCGGTTGGCATACGTACCGGATGACGGCCATGACGTTATGGCAAGCCTGCGCTTCAGGAATGGCGGCGGAGGACGTCATAGCGCTGCTGATGAAGTATGCATCATCGAGCATCCCGGGCTATGCGGAAATGAGCATACGCAAATGGATGGGACGGTATGGAAAGCTGCATTTAGAGCTAGCGGGAGACAAGCTCATGCTCAGCGGCAGCGCGGAGCTGCTCACGGAGCTGGCTCGCCATCCGAAAATTGGGCCGAAATTAGCTAGCCCGGACTTGGCAGCATGCCTGAACGGCCTAGGTGTAGAAGTTCGCAGGGAGGAGCGGGGGCTGCTTAAGCAGGAGCTGGCCCGGCTCAGCTACCCCGTCATTGATCAGGCGGGTTATCACGCCGGCGAGGCGCTGACGGTGCAGCTGCGCGAGGTAACCCGCCAAGGCAAGCCGTTCGAGCTGCGAGCCTATCAGCAGCAGGCGGTAGATGTTTTCTGCGCTGAAGGCTCCGTGCATGGTGGCAGCGGGGTCGTCGTGCTGCCATGCGGCGCAGGCAAGACGGTTGTGGGACTGGCTGCTCTTGCAAAGCTAAGCAGCGCAACACTGATTTTGACCTCAAGCACAACCTCGGTCCAGCAGTGGAAGCGCGAGCTGCTGGACAAAACAACGCTGCAGGAAGATCATATCGGAGAATATGCTGGCGGGAAGAAGCAAGTGCGGCCGGTTACGATTGCCACCTATCAAATTTTGACGAGCCGCAAGGTGAAGTCGGCGGCCTATCAGCATATGAATTTATTTTCCGAGCGCGACTGGGGGCTCATTATTTATGATGAGGTGCATTTGCTGCCTGCGCCTGTATTTCGAATGACGGCAGACATTCAAGCGACGAGGAGGCTTGGCCTAACGGCAACGCTCGTACGCGAGGATGGCTGTGCGGAGGACGTCTTTTCGCTTATTGGTCCGAAGCAGTATGAATGGCTGTGGAAGGCAGTTGAAGCAGAGGGACATATTGCGGCTGTTCATTGCACCGAAATTCGCATACCGCTGGATGAGGCTGTCCGTAAGCGTTATGCAGCTGCCGCTCCCCGTTCCCAATTGCGGCTTGCGGCAGAAAATCCGTCGAAGGCAGATGTAATTACGGAACTGCTGAAGCGTCATGAAGGCGTGCCGACGCTCATTATCGGACAATATTTAGATCAGCTGCATGCGGTTGCCGAAGCGCTCGCGATTCCCGTTATAACCGGAGAGCTGGAGCAGAATAAGCGCCAGCTGCTGTATGATCGTTTTCGCTCGGGTGAGGTTCCGGTGCTGGCGGTTTCAAAGGTTGCCAATTTCGCTGTGGATTTGCCGGATGCGGCAGTAGCTATTCAAATATCGGGCAGCTATGGCTCCAGGCAGGAGGAGGCTCAGCGCATTGGGCGCATTCTCAGACCAAAGCAAGGAAGAAACGAAGCGTGGTTTTATACCGTTGTCAGCGATGGCACCAAGGAGCTGGATTTTGCCTTGCGGCGCCAGCTGTTCATGGTGGAGCAGGGATATCGCTATGCGCTGGAATCACGAGGAGCATCTCTGCATGAATAAGGGCAGCAGGTAGGTAAATGATGTAGGGGGATAAAAAATGTACGTCCACGAGCTCGCCGACAAGCTGACGGATTATCGGCAGCAAACGTTTATGGAAGCACCGATGTGGTGGTATGCGGCTAAAGAGAATAAGCAGTGGAGCGATGCTGTTAAAGATCGGCGCTCCATGCTTGAGGCAATCCAATCGCTATCTTCTACGACGCTTGCGGCGCTGAAAGCGATCATAAAGCTTGCCGGCGCTGATCCAGCTCCTGAGGAGAGGCTTTTTCGACTCGGCCCGAAGCAGGCGCGCATGTCAGGAGCGGAGTTTCGCTGGGCTCTCGCGGAGCTGCAGCGCGGCGGGCTCGTATTTTCGGTAAGCCGCAATTGGGGCGAGCGCGTATATTTTATGCCTCGCGACAGCTTTGCGCTGTGGCAGCAGCTGCTGTTTCCCTACCATTTGGAGCCGAAGGCAATGGACGCTTTGGCGGAGGAAGAGGTGCAGTTTCAAGCCTCCGGGAGGCTGCTGGGACTTCAATTGCTTGATGCCTGGACGGAGCTCGCACGAAGCGGGCTTACGCTGACGAATAAGGGAATATTGCCAAAAAAAATAATAGCCCGCCTTGGGATCTCCGTTACGCTAACGGAGGAAAATATCGCTTGCTTAAATGTATCGGATGATCGGATACGCCAATACGGGCGCATACCTGCCTTTATTTTGGAAACGGCTATAAGATTAGGCGTGCTTGAGGAGGAAGAGGGGCGGCTCTTATGGGTAAAGGATAAGCTGGAGCAGTGGCTGATTTTAAACAGCTTTGCCCGAGAAGCTTATCTGCACAGCCTCATTGTGGAGCATTATTTGTATAGAAAGCCGCTTTTGGCGCATGGCGCATCGACATTGTCTGTGCTAACCATGGGGCCTTGGTATGAGGCTGAAGCGTGGCTGCAGCATGTGCAGGGTGAGGCTGTTGCAACTGCGGCTGGACAATTGGCTTTGAGCGATAAGCAGCAGTTGCTGGGCTGGTTAGATACGCTGCAAGCTTTCGGCTGGCTTGAGCGGATCGAATGGCCGGGGGAACGCAGCTGGTTTCGCTGGATGATGGATCCCCAGCACGGAACAGACCGTTCATCAGCACCACTTTCAAGTGAAAGAGAAGCTGTCATTGTGCAGCCAAATGGGGAAATTATCGTCCTTCCGGAATGCGACGGGCGTATACGCTGGGAGCTCGAGCTGATGGCAGAGCGGGTGAACGAGGAGCAGCAGGGGCTGTACCGGCTTAGCCGCAAGTCGATCGAACGGGCAATAGCTTTTGGCCGAACGGAAGCAGCGATGCTCGCTTTTCTGGAATGGGCATCCGGGAGCCAGGACGCAGCAGCAGAAGCAGCTCTACTGCTGCGGGACTGGGGAAGCAGGTTGGGCCAGCTGGGCAAGCCAGTGCCGGGTGTTGGGAACATTGGCAAAGGCAGAGACTACCCTTCCTTTCAGGGTAGCTCCCAGCAGCAGCCTGCGGCTGGTTTCCGGCTGTATCCCGACTCTGGAATGGCTGCACCCAAAGCAGGGCCTGAGGACTGGCTGGGCCATTATGAGCTTATTCAGCATGATGAAGAGAACAAGCAGGGAAGCTATGCGGGGCTAAAGCAAATTCCCGCAAGCTGGCTGAGCCAGCGCCGCGCCTACCATCATTCCACAAGCCGGGAGATGATGGAGCGTGCGCTGCAGTGGCAAACACCTGTCGAGCTGCATTTGGAGGAAGGATTGGCTGTTTTTGTACCTTGGGAGCTGCATGCTGAATCCAATAGTTGGTCCGTTACGGGGAGCTTCTCAGGCGCACAATACGGAGCCAGCGTCAGGTTGTCGCCTGAAAGCTGGCAGGCTATGCGGTTGCTTGTTCCAGGAATTAATTTTCATACATAAAATGGTATGTACTATTTAAGCTAGTATGCTATGATAGATAAGAAAGTAAGCGAATGAGATGAGGTGGAAAAATGCCTGCTACTAAGGAGCTCTCGGCTGTTCTACCCATACACCCTGAAGGTGCAAGCGGTGTTTCTTCGCTCGATATGGCGTCGCTGCTGCTTTGTGCTTACGAGCTGGGTGATTGGATTAATCAGTCGGCTGAAGTTGCCGAATATTTATATTGGAAAGACGCAGTCAGCGAGGATGCTGATGTTAAGGCGCTGACCAGGAAGTTCGAAAAGGCGAAAGAGCTGTTTGAGGAATGCCAGCGTTTTGGGCGTTTTCATCCGGATTTTCATGCAGCCAAAGATAAAATTAAGCTGGTTGAAGCTGAGCTCGCCCAAATCGAGGCGGTCGTTCGATTCAAATCAGCGGAGCAGGCTGTTGATACGATGTTGTTTGAGGTATCACGGACCATTGCTGAATCAGTATCGGACACGATTAAAGTGCCGAGCAATGAAGCAAGCGGCGGCGGCTGCGGAAGCGGCGGATCATGCGGCTGTGGAAGCGGCGGTTGCGGCTAGGCGGCTCTGCTCGGTGTGAATTTTACACAGGTGGAGGGAATCGTATTGTTACCTGAACGGACGGGTTATATTATATGGGTCAGTGACCTAAAGGCGGCCAGATCGCTTGAAAAACACGGCACCGTTCATTACATGTCGCGCAAAATGCACTATGTCGTCATCTACGTAAATGCCGAACGTGCCGAAGAAGTGCTGCGCAATATTGGACGTTTGCCTTTCGTTCGCAGAATTGAACGTTCCTTCCGGAATGAACTGCGAACGGAATATACGAAAGACAGTGAAGACAAAACAAGATTTTACAGCATGTAGCTGCTGGCAGCGAACAGGCTGTGCGCAATAGCCCGGGTGGAGTACAACCACCCCGGCTATTTTTTTATGCCTAGCAATATACTGAAAGAAGCTTCCTTTAAGATAGAAGCTAAAATCGATTTCGGAAAAGGAACGCGTAATGCTGAGTGAGCAAGCCTGTAGCGGGATCATAAGCAGAACCGCGGTCGTAGCGGCATCTCATCAACTGTTATTTTTGAGATTCAGCATTTTTTCTGTTGTAAAATCGGTCAATCATGGTAAAATACTTGATATAATAGTCATAAAGGCCTGGTTCTTTAGGAGGAGGGTTCGTGATGAAGGACAAGTTGACGAAACGATGGAGCACCTATGAAACGTTCTATGTCGATCTGGGCGATATGAAAGTTTCTGATATTGTCATTACGAATCATGCCCGTAGCCGCTGGATTGATCGAGTTGAACATGAGAAAACTGGCTATGAGGACATCGCAGAATTTTTGTGGGAATGCTTGAAGCAGGGCAGAATCGAGTCGTATTACCGCAATGAACAGGATGTTTATTTAATTGACAATGATTTGGTGTTCGTAGCCGAATTTTCGCCTTCCCTGACAGATACGGACATCTTGGGGAACCCGCTGCACAAAATGATTATCGTGACATTTCTTGGCCGCATGTCGGAGACGATGGAGCTTAGAGATTTGAAATCCTATTATTCCTGGCTGCGCCATTCCCGACGAATGACGCTCGTTAAAAATAGCCGCAAGAAAAAATAATCTGGCCCTTAAACTTAATTAAAAATGAAAGCGCATCTTCGATTCACAAGCATGGTGAAGCAGCAGCTAGCCGTGCGATGAACGAGAGCTGCGCTTTTTCGTGCGTTTTGGCCTAGCCATATAGTATAATATAGGGCAAAGGAAAGGGTGGTCGGCCAGATGGCGCTTAATTTTCATCAACTGCATATTTTTTATACCGTCGCGGAACGAGGCAGCTTTTCAGCTGCGGCGCAAGCGCTCCATATGACCCAGCCAGCCGTGACCATGCAGGTTCAGTCGCTGGAGGATTATTTTGGCACGAAGCTGCTGCTGCGTTCGACAAAGCGAATCGAGCTGACGGAAGCGGGGCAGGAGCTGATGCCGTATGCAAGACGCAGCATTGAGCTAATTAGAGATACAGATCAAGCGATGAGCTTGTTTACGAAGCAATTAAAGGGACGGCTGCTGCTTGGTGGCAGTCTGACGATAGGTGAATACATACTTCCGCGGCTGCTTGGCCCTTTCGGTCAAGCTTATCCGGACATTGCCATCAGCATGAAGGTGATGAATACGGCGCAAATTATGGAGGATATCATCAATCATCAGCTGAATTTTGGACTCATTGAAGCGCCCGTCAATCATCCGGATATGCAGATGGAGGCCGTCATGAGCGATGAGCTGCATCTCGTAGTGCCGCAGGGCCACCCGCTAGCGGGGCGGACGGATGTGACGCTGACTGAGGCGGCAAGCTATCCCTTTGTGCTGCGTGAGCAAGGCTCTGGAACGAGGCTTGTGATGGAAGAGCAGTTGAAGCGCAAAAATATTGATCCTGCAGGTCTTAAGGTCGTTATGGATCTTGGAAGCACCGGTGCGGTAAAATGTGCGGTAGAAGCGGGATTAGGCATTTCTTTTCTGTCCTCCTCATCGACCAAGCATGAAATTGCGCTTGGCTTGCTGCATAGCGTGCCGATTGTAGATACGAAGTTTAAACGGCAGTTTTATTCGATTTATTTAAAATCCGCGCTGCTGCCGATTTCTGCGGTCACTTTTTTAACATTTCTTAGAGAAAATGATTTGAGAAAATGGCTATGAGGAGCAGTGAGATGAGACAAGCTGATTTGCATACACATACGACGGCTTCCGACGGTACAGGCTCTCCAAGCCACAATGTGCAGCTAGCAAAGGCAGCAGGGCTGGCAGCTATTGCGATCACCGACCATGATACGATGGCTGGGGTGGAAGAGGCGCTGGCGGAAGGCGAGCGATTAGGCATCACGGTGGTGCCAGGAGTAGAGCTAAGCACGGTCGCAGATGGTCAGGATATACATGTGCTCGGCTATTATGCGAATTGGCGGGATGAGTTGTGGCAGCAGCGCCTTACGGAGCTGCGTTCAGTTCGTGACAAACGCAATGAGCTGATCGTTGCCAAGCTGGTAGAGCTGGGCATCGACATAACGCTGGAGGAGGTTACAGCGGTCGCGCTGGAGCACTCTGGCGATGTGGCGGGCGGGAAGACGGTAGGCCGTCCGCATATTGCGGAGCTGCTCATTCGTAAAGGGGCAGTTTCCACCATGCGGGAGGCGTTCGACCGTTATCTGGCTGCGGGAAGCGCAGCCTATGTCAATCCGCCCCGCGTGAATCCTTATGAAGCGATCACGTGGATCAAGGAAGCGGGTGGCGTGAGCGTACTGGCTCATCCAGGCTTATACAGCAACGATGAGCTGGTGGAGGAATTGATCCGCAGTGGCGGCGTTCAGGGCATTGAGGTTTATCATTCCGATCATGGCCCGCAGGAGGAAGCGAGATATTTGCAGCTTGCGGAGCAATACGGCTTGATTGTATCCGGAGGCTCTGATTATCACGGTGAACGGGAAGGCAAAGTATTTCACGGCGCAATTGGCAGCCGGACGGTGGATGCGGGCGTCTTGGAGCAATTGAAATCTGGATTGAACGATGTGAGTTCGTAAAGATAGGTCTTTTTAAATGAAAAGGACGTGACCAGCTGTGCTTAGCAGCGGGTTCACGTCCTTTTTATGGCATGCAGGCAATTTAGGCCATGTAGGGAAGGTCAGGTTGTACAGATGAGGCTGGCCTTTTGAAGCCTACTGCTTTAATTAGGTGATTTTTGAAGGCAGTGCTTTAATGCGCTGTTCGTCTGGCGTAATGAAAAGCGTCTTCTGATGATCATAGATGACGAAGCCGGGCTTGGCGCCGCTCGGCTTATGCACATGGCGAATCAACGTGTAGTCTACCGGAATCATGCTGGACGATCTCGCCTGACTGTAATGCGCCGCGAGCATAGCCGCCTCTTCAAGTGTAGCATCGCCAAAGCTGCCGCCGCGAATGACGACATGCGAGCCCGGGATGTCCTTCGTATGCAGCCAAGTATCGGAGGATGAGGCGAGACGGTTCGTCAAATATTCGTTTTGCGTATTGTTTTTGCCTACGTAAATCGCAATATTTTCCGAAGAGGTGTAACAGAGCAGAGAAGGCTGTGCCGCTTTTTTGCGTTTAGGTCCGCGCTTGCTGCTGCGATCCCGCAGATAGCCCTGCGCAACGAGCTCCTCGCGAATTTCCTCCGTGTCGGCAAGCGACGCATTGTCGAGCTGCTGAAGCAGGGAGGACAAATAATCAATTTCGGCCTTGGCCAGCTCCATCTGCTCGCCAACGACAGCGATGCTGTTCTTATGCTTCGTATAGCGGCGGAAATAGCGCTGCGCATTGTCAGACGGTGTGAGCTGCGGATCAAGCTCTATCGTGACCGTCGCTTGATTTTCATCATAAAAGTTAACCAATGTCGCTACCTTATCCCCACGCTGGATTTGATGCATGTAGGCGGTAAGCAGTTCACCAAGGACGCGGTATTTATCGGCATCATGCGCGTCAACCAACGTTTCTTCCAGCTTGTCGATTTTTTTAATGTTTTTGGCTTTTTCGTTTTGCACAAAACGGATTAGATCGGAGGCGCGCTGCTTCACCGTATCCCGCTCGGCTTTATCGCCATAGAACGCTTCGAGCATTTCGCTGACGTTAGGGAAGCTTGCGGTTTCCCCTTCCAAATGAGTGAGCGCCGTGATGGAAAAATAAGCTTTGCCTTTAGCGTTCGTTACGATGGCGGGCTCAAATTCTCCCCGCTTTGCTTTGTCCATCAAAGCAGAAAAGCTCGGCCATAAGGCATCTGCTGATTCATTAGCGCGGTATGCAATCTCCTTGGCAAGCAGCGGACTCAAACCGCTGAAAGCTTCTACAAGCTGCTGAAAAACGGGAGTATCTGCACTAGCTTGCTTCTCTATTGCTGGTGTGCTGTCAGCTTCATCGCCAGCTGCTTCCGTATGAGCCGTCTCCGGCTTGCGAAGCGCTTCGTGGAACTGGTTCTCTTCGTTAATAGCAAATGGATCAAGCTTTCCTTGGTCAGGGGGAGAGACGTAGCTGCTGCCCGGCATGACGATGCGGAAGCTGCTGATGGAAGGCGTGACATGATGGATGCCGTCATGGATGATGCCGGTAGCCGGATCCAGCAAAATAATGTTGCTGTGCCGCCCCATAATTTCAATAACAATGCGTTTCAACGATAAGTCGCCGAGCTCGTCGCGGTGCCGGATGTCGATATGTATAATTCGTTCCCGTCCGATTTGGCTGATTGCTTCAATGACGCCGCCCTCGCAGTATTTGCGCAGCAGCATGCAGAACATCGGGGCTTCCATTGGATTGACGTATGTGCCCGTCGTCCAATGAAGCCGCGGATAGGTAGGATTGGCGGACAGCAGCAGCTTGCCGCTCATTCCGGCTCCACGAATACTGAAGATGAGGTCGTTTGCAGTGGGCTGATGGATTTTATGAATGCGGGCGCCAATGCAGCGCTGCAAATCATCGGTAATTGCATGTATGACGATGCCGTCTAAGGCCATAATTTGCTAGCTCCTTTATGTTTCAGGTCACTGAAGGGCTCCTGAAATCGGTACGTATCTCTCTATCATGCCATAGTTGAAGCAAAAACTTAACCCCTTGTTGGGATATTTTGCGGGTTGTCCGAATACATTTAGGCTTGAGAGGCTGTCCGAGGGGCGCTGAGGCATATACGGGAGGGAAAAGAAGCGATGGAACAATTGAAATGGCATCAATTGGGTAAAGGGGAGCTGACGCAAGCGCTGAACAGCATCCCGGAGCAGGGGCTGGCTGCCGCTGAAGCGGCGGAAAGGTTGCAGCGAGATGGGCACAATGAGCTGACCGAGGGCAAGCGGGTATCGCCGATCATGCTATTTCTCAATCAGTTCAAGGATTTTATGGTATTGGTGCTCATGGGCGCTACTCTTATATCAGGGCTTTTGGGCGAATATTTGGATGCGGTAACGATTATCGCCATTATCGTCATTAATTCCGTGCTCGGCTTCGTGCAGGAGTTTCGGGCGGAAAAGTCGCTGCATGCGCTAAAAGAAATGTCGGCCCCGTCGGCCAAGGTGCTGCGCGGTGGGCAAATGATGGACATTCCAGCCAAGGATCTGGTCGTTGGTGATGTCATTATGCTGGAGAGCGGGGACCGGATTCCTGCCGATGTGCGGCTGCTTGAGGCGAACAGCTGCTATACAGAGGAGTCTGCCTTAACGGGCGAATCCGTGCCAGTCGGCAAGCATGCGATGGCGATTTCCGAAGCGGATTTGCCGCTCGGTGATCAGCGCAATATTGGGTTTATGGGCACGATGGTCACACGGGGCACTGCGAAGGGAATGGTCATTCGTACCGGAATGAAGACGGAGATGGGCACGATTGCCGAGCTTATCCAGCAGACGGAGTCGATGGAAACGCCGCTGCAGCACAGGCTGGAGCAGCTGGGCAAAATTTTGATCGCCGTCGCCATTGGTCTGACGATTATCGTTGTTGTAGCAGGGATTTTGCATGGACAGCCTGCTTATGGCATGTTTCTGGCTGGCGTCAGCCTTGCTGTAGCCGCTATTCCCGAAGGACTGCCCGCTATTGTGACGATTGCGCTCGCGCTTGGCGTGCAGCGGATGATCAAGCGCAAGGCTATCGTCCGTAAGCTGCCGTCGGTAGAGACGCTCGGCTGTGCCTCGGTTATTTGCTCAGACAAAACAGGCACGCTGACGCAAAATAAAATGACCGTCACGACCATTTGGATGGGTGGTCGGCGCCTGGATGTGACCGGGCAGGGCTATGAGCCCGTCGGAGCGATTTTGGAGGGCGGAGAGCCCGTCGATATGAAGCATGACGCCTCACTAAAACGGCTGCTGCAAATTGCCGCGCTGTGCAACAATGCTTCGATTTATCAGGTGGAGCCAGAGGATGGCCGCAAGCGCAGCAGCAAAAATGCAGAGGAGGCCAAGCAGGAGTGGGTGCTCAATGGCGATCCGACCGAAGGAGCGCTCGTCGTGCTGGCAGCGAAGCTCGGCTTGACCGCCAAATCGCTGGAAGGGCTGTACAAGAGGGAGCGGGAGTTCCCGTTCGATTCGGAGCGCAAGCTAATGTCGGTATTGACAGCCCATCAAGGAGGGCGCGTCATTTATGCAAAAGGCGCTCCAGATGTGCTCATGCACCAGTGCAGCTATGTGCTGTGGGATGGCAAGGTTGTACCGTTTACAGGGACGCTTAAGCAAAAATATGCCGAGGCCAGCGAAGAGATGGCCCAATCAGCGCTGCGCGTGCTCGGTCTCGCCTATCGCGATCTGCGGGCGGCGGATAAATGCAATAGCGAAGCGGAGGCGGAAAGCCAGCTTGTATTCGTCGGGCTAACGGGCATGATTGACCCGCCGCGCCGCGAAGCGAGGGAAGCGATCGCGGTATGCCGCCGAGCAGGCATTAAGACGGTGATGATTACAGGCGATCACCAGTTGACTGCGGAAGCCATTGCTGGGCAGCTGGGCATTATGCCGCGCGGAGGCATTGCAATGAGCGGCAAGCAGCTGGAAAGCATGAGCGATGAGCAGCTCGATCGACTCGTTGACAATGTATACGTTTATGCCCGCGTATCTCCAGAGCATAAGCTGCGCATCGTCAAATCGCTCCAGCGCCAAGGGCATGTCGTTGCAATGACGGGCGACGGGGTAAATGATGCGCCAGCAATCAAAGCGGCTGATATCGGCATATCCATGGGCATTACCGGAACGGATGTATCCAAGGAAGCGTCCGCCCTTATACTGAGCGATGACAATTTCGCCTCGATTGTTTCGGCCATTGAGGAGGGGCGGAATATTTATGAAAATATTCGCAAATTCATCCGCTATTTGCTAGCCTCAAATGTCGGCGAAATTATGACGATGCTGCTTGCGATGATGGTAGGCTTGCCGCTGCCGCTCGTGCCGATCCAAATTTTATGGGTCAATTTGGTGACTGACGGGCTGCCGGCGATGGCGCTAGGCGTTGATCAGGCGGAGAAGGATTTAATGAGCCAGAAGCCGCGCTCGGCGAAGGAGAATATTTTTGCCCGCCGCCTT
This sequence comes from Paenibacillus algorifonticola, assembly GCF_050481745.1. GTDB lineage: Bacteria > Bacillota > Bacilli > Paenibacillales > Paenibacillaceae > Pristimantibacillus > Pristimantibacillus algorifonticola_A. Next base: position 234,240 of record NZ_JBCNGR010000003.1, read on the forward strand.
GGCTGGAAAATCATTAGCCGCGGCTTGCTGATCGGCTTTTGTACGCTTGGGGCATTCTGGATTACGCTGATTGAGGCGCCGGGAAGCACGGAGCATTTGGTTAAAGCGCAAACTGTCGCGTTTGCAACACTCGTTATGGCGCAGCTCATCCATGTGTTTGACTGCCGCAGCTCGCGTTCGATTTTTCACCGCAATCCTTTGCAAAATCGATATTTGGTGCTCGCTGTATTATCGTCGCTCATCATGATGCTTGGCGTACTGTACATTGAGCCGCTGCAGCCTATTTTCAAAACGGTGCCGCTTGGCCTGCGCGAATGGTGTCTCGTCTTTGTTGCAGCGGGAATCCCGACGTTCCTTATGGGAATTGGCAGCGTGCTAGGCACTTCCAAGCCTAAAAACAAACCCGGCAAGCTGACGTTTGGCTCCAAAATGTCGACCAGATGACATAAAAGTACAAATGTTGATGTATTTAATGAATAGTGTTTATCCAAGCTTTGCAGTATGCTATCATTAATCAGAATCTTTTATTTATCAATGATAGCCGCGGCAAAGGAGCGTACACATATGAACTTCACGAAAATGCATGGATTAGGAAATGATTTTATCGTTATTGCGGGCGAGCAGCAGCTGCCTGATAACGCAGCTCGGCTTGCTATCGAATTGTGCAACCGATTTTTCGGTATTGGCGCAGACGGTCTCGTATACATTTTGCCTTCGGAACATGCGGATTTCCGCATGCGCATCATTAATTCGGACGGCTCCGAAGCAGAGCAATGCGGCAACGCGATTCGCTGCGTCGCAAAATACGTGTATGACAACGGCTTAACCAATAAGGAACTCATTACAATTGAAACGCTTGGCGCAGGTGCACAGGCGGTGCAATTGAGGGTAGAGGGCGGCAAAGTTCAAAGCGTTCGCGTTGATATGGGCGAGCCGATTTTGAATGGCCTGGCGGTTCCGACAACGGTAGACCAGGAGCAGGTCGTGGAGCATCCGATTGAGGTTGACGGCCATGAGTTCCGCTTTACTGCTGTATCGATGGGCAATCCGCATTGCGTTATTTATGTAGAGGATGCGGCTAATTTCGACTTGGCTGCATGGGGTCCCAAGCTGGAGACCCATCCGATGTTCCCGCGCAAAATCAACGTAGAGTTCGTAACGGTTAATTCCCGCGAGCATACGGAAATGCGCGTTTGGGAACGCGGTGCAGGCCCGACGCTTGCTTGCGGTACAGGAGCCTGCGCGACGGTCGTTGCTTCGGTGCTGAATGGCTACACAGACCGGACGGCAACGGTGTCGCTGAAGGGTGGCGATCTGCTCATTGAATGGAATGAAGCGGACAATCACGTATATATGACAGGGCCAGCGGCAGAAGTTTTCCGCGGCTCATTATAAGGCGGATACGGCTATGGGAGAGATGAACAGCAAACCGGATTTGCGCTCAGCAATCGCTGAGCGCATCTTAACTGGGGACGGCGCAATGGGAACCTTTCTGTATCAGATGGGGTTCCCTGTCGGCGTTTCGTATGAGGAATTTAATATTTTGCGTCCTGACGTTATTGAAAATGTTCACCGCCGCTATTATGAGGCGGGAGCACAGGTCATTGAAACAAACACCTTTTCGGCAAACCTGGAAAAACTTTCGATTTACGGCTTGGAAGCGGAAATGGAAGCGATTAATCGTGCTGGTGTCCGTATTGCCCGCGCTGCATCCGGTCCGGATGCTTACGTTGTAGGGGCGGTCGGCTCGATTCGTGCCGGAAAGCTTAAAAACACAAGAACCGTCCGCGTCAGCGATGCATATGAGCGCCAAATGGCTGCGCTGCTGACAGAGGGCGTTGATGGCTTTATGCTTGAAACGTTTTACGATCTTGACGAAATGCTGCTGGCACTGCGGATTGCCCGCAAGCTTACGGATATTCCGGTCATCTGCCAGTTTGCGGTTGAAGACGTTGGCCGTACGCAGGATGGCGTAAGCTTGAAGCAGGCGTTCGACCAGCTTACCGAGGAAGGCGCAGATGTGGTTGGTTTCAATTGCCGAAGCGGCCCGAACGGGATTATGCGGGCGATGAAAGCGATTGAAGGGGAAGCCACATGGCCTTTGTCGATTTTTCCTAACGCTGGTATTCCCGACTATGTAGATGGCAAATATACGTATGCGGCAACGCCGGAATATTTTGCAGCGTCTGCCCGCGAATTTGCGGATTACGGAGCGCGCATTGTCGGTGGCTGCTGCGGTACGACTCCTGAGCATGTCGCTGCTATGGCAGCGGCGCTGAACCACTATTCACCGCAAAGCGGTTCACAGGCAGCTGGAGACAAAGCCGTAATGGAAGTCGAGACCATTGCTATTAATGAACAACCTCCAGTGAAGCTGGAAATTCCAGATGTACGTTTGCCAAGCGAGCCGAACATCGTGGATACAGTCCGCGAACGTCATACTGTAATTGTCGAGCTCGACCCGCCTCGCGATTTGGATATTAGCAAATTTATGGCGGGAGCAGCAGCGCTGAAGGCATGTGGAACGGACGCGGTTACGATGGCGGATAATTCACTGGCGGTTACGCGCATGAGCAATTTGGCGCTCGCAGCGCTCGTTCAAGAGAAGGTTGGCTTGCGGCCGCTCGTGCACATTGCTTGCCGGGACCGCAATTTGATCGGTACGCAATCCCATTTGATGGGCCTTGACGCGCTTGGCATTGACCATGTGCTTGCGGTAACAGGCGACCCGGCCCGTTTTGGCGATTTGCCGGATTCCAGCTCCGTCTATGACTTCACCTCCTTTGAGATGATCCGTATGACGAAGCAGCTTAATGAAGGCATTGCCTTCTCCGGCAAGCCGCTGAAGCAAAAAGCGAATTTTATCGTCGGTGCCGCCTTCAATCCAAATGTGAAGCATTTGGACAAAGCGGTGCAGCGTCTGGAGCGGAAAATCAAATCCGGAGCCGATTACATTATGACTCAACCAATCTACGATCCGGCTTTGATTAAACAAGTGGCAGAGGCGACAAAACATCTTCCGATTCCTGTGTTTATCGGTATTATGCCGCTTGCGAGCGGGCGCAATGCCGAGTACCTGCACAATGAGGTGCCGGGCATCCAGCTGTCAGATGAAGTACGCCAGCGGATGGCTGGGCTAGAAGGGGAAGCGGGGCGTGCTGAAGGCGTCCGTATAGCCAAGGAGCTTCTGGACGAGGCAGTTCTCCATTTCAAAGGCATTTACCTGATTACGCCGTTTATGTTTTATGATATGGCGGTACAGCTTACGGAATATGTTTGGAAGAAAACAGGCGTTCATCGTTAATAGCAACGAAATGAATAAGGGGAAAGTGCTGTTTTCATAAATATAAGCATTTGTAAGCTTCACATTTATAAATGGGCTTATATTTCACCGCGAAGCGTTAGCTTTGCCGCCAGAGGAAGGCGACAGCCGTTTCACCTTGGTAGAATTTGCGCTTTGCCCTTGTTCGTTGCGCCAAAATCATTTAAGATGTATACTAATGAGTACTGCCTCCCTGACTTGTTGGAATAGCAAGGCGAGGACAGGCTGTCGTACAGTTCGGATGTTGTCTATACGTCCGCCTAGCGGAAAACGTATGCCCCGGACTTTTTTCGTCAACAATAATGCAATAGTTCTGCCGTTATTTGGCAGGTGGAGTGCATTCATCGTCCAAATACTTATACTTAATATCTTGTTTATTCGGGCAGTTGCACGAGGGAGACCGGAGGGGGAGCTTACTTGGCTATTAAATTAATTAATATTGGCTTTGGCAACATTGTGTCGGCCAACCGCATTATTTCAATCGTGAGCCCCGAATCGGCGCCGATTAAGCGGATTATCCAGGAAGCGCGCGACCGTCATATGCTTATTGACGCCACATATGGAAGACGTACGCGAGCGGTAATTATTACGGACAGCGACCACGTTATTCTATCAGCAGTACAGCCGGAGACGGTAGCACACCGTCTTTCCACTAAGGATGACGATAACGACGAATAGTACGGGGAGTCTTATGAATAAGGGATTGTTAATTGTATTGTCCGGTCCATCCGGCGTAGGTAAAGGGACGGTATGCTCCGTTCTGCGGAAAAAGATGCCTAATCTCGTATACTCTGTCTCGGCGACAACTCGCTTGCCGCGGCAAGGGGAAATTGATGGCGTAAACTATTTTTTTAAGACCCGAGAGCAGTTTCAGGAAATGATGGCTTGTGATGCCTTGCTGGAGCATGCGGAGTACGTCGGCAATTGCTATGGCACACCGCGCGATTTCGTTGAACGGACGCTGGCAGGCGGTCAGGACGTCATTTTGGAAATTGAAGTTCAAGGTGCTTTGAAGGTTAAGGAAAAGTTTCCCGAAGGGGTGTTTATTTTCCTTGTGCCGCCATCTTTGGATGAGCTGAAGCAGCGCATTACGGGGCGTGGCACGGAGACGCAGGACACGATTAATCACCGGATGACGGTGGCGGAAGAAGAGATGAATCTGCTTAGCCATTATGATTATGCGGTCGTGAACGATGAGATTGAGGCCGCTTGTCACCGGATCGAGAGCATCCTTACCGCCGAGCATTGCAAAGCAAGCAAATATTTATCAGAGCTGGGCGAGCTGCCAGCTGCAATCGAGAAAGCCTAAGCGAGGAGATGGAACATGTTATACCCTTCTATTGATGAAATGGTTAAGAAAGTCGACAGCAAATACTCGCTAGTCGTTGCAGCATCCAGACGCGCACGCATGCTGCGCAATGGGGAAAAATCCGAGCTGAAATCGCCAAGATCAGCAAAATTTGTCGGTGTAGCGCTTGAAGAGATTTACGGCGATATCGTTGTCGTAGAATCGAAAGAACCAATCGACGAGTAGGCTGCTGGCCTTTTAGTCAGCTTATATGGCATTTAGGAGAGCAACCGTCATTTATGGCGGTTGCTTTTTTTGTTTAAATAAAGGAATTTATATGTTTCATCTTGTGAGATTGTGGTGTTACCTTTGTTTTTTAACCTTTTATTGGTAAAATGGAGTGGTGTTCATGCTAAAAACCTCAACGAAGGAGGAGACTTTCATAAAAATATTTAAAAGCAAAACGGGTGAAGAACAAATATTGCAATCATATAACCATCTTCTTAAGATGTGGTTAACTGAATATACAGAGGTGGATATTAAAACGAAATACGGTATAACGCATTGTATTATAGCTGGTCATAAGACTAACCCGCCGCTGCTTCTGTTTCATGGGGTTGGGGATAATTCAGCGGTAATGTGGTTGTTAAATATTCAAAAATTATCGCAATATTTTTATTGTATTGCCGTTGATACGATTGGTGGGCCTGGGAAAAGCGTTCCTAATAAAAACTTTAACAAGCAGATGTTTAATCAAGTGAGTTGGATCAATCAAATAGCAGATTATATGGAGTTGGACGAGTTTAACATAGCCGGCGTATCCAATGGTGCCTATATGGCTTTTAATTATGCAGTCAATGAAACGGAAAGAGTAAACAAGGTTGTTTGTATGGAAGGAGGGATGGTTACGACACCAGTCAAAACGATGCTGAATACCCTTCTTATGATGTTCCCGGAAATGTTGATCCCGACCCGCAATAATCTGCTTAAAATATTAAAGAAGCTAAGCTCGCCGCATTCCCATGTTTTTGACAAGCATCCTGAAGTAGCGGAGCATCTCATCCTTTTAATGAAAAACCATAACCAACAAGCGATGTTCACTCATAAGCTTCAGAAGTATGACAAAGAGAAGGCGGTTGCGATTAGCGACAAGCTTTATTTTCTGTTAGGGGGGCATAAGCTTAATTTTAAAAAGAATTTTATTCGCATATTAGAGGACGGAAATTTTCTATACAAAATTATACAAGAGGCTGGCCACGGGATTAACCATGAGCAGCCCGAGACCATCAATCAGGAAATTGTCAATTTCCTGATTGATGGTCATGCTGCACAGCCATTATAGGGAATTTAGCAAATGCTGAGTTTAAATCAATCATAGGTAATGAGTGGACCATCCTTCGTGCAGGATGGTCTTTTTTTTATGTGAGAGGCCAAGTGAAGGACTTAGCATGAGAAAATCATGTTGTTATGGCCTTGTGTAATTAATCGCATACAAATCTTTGTTTTTGTTTGAAATATGTATATTCAAAGACAAACAAATATGATAGTATAAAAACAAGCAAAAACAAATATGATTTCGGAGGTTTGCAAAATGGTACAATCTTTATGGAATGCCTCACTTGCAGCAGAAGTTGAAGCAGGTTTAGGTGAACTCGTATACCGTTCTAATATTATTGGCGCTGATCGCCGTGTATGTAACTGGGGAGGCGGCAACACTTCCTCGAAAACAATCGTAAAGGACTTCCGCGGCCGTGAGGTGGAAGTGATGTTCGTTAAAGGCAGCGGCTCCGACCTTGCGTCCATGAAAGCAGGCAATTTTACAGGCCTGCGCATGGAAGATATTCGTCCATTGTTCGAGCGCTCGGAAATGTCTGATGAGGATATGGTCGCGTATCTGGTTAACTGTATGATTGATTCCAAGCACCCGCGCGCTTCTATTGAGACGCTGCTGCACGCGTTCCTGCCGTTCAAGCATGTGGATCACACGCATCCGGATGCGATTATTAGCTTATGCTGCGCAGACAACGGCAAAGCGGTAGCGAAAGAAATTTTCGGAGACCGTTTCGTCTGGGTTCCTTATGTGCGTCCTGGCTTTACCCTTTCCAAAATGATCGCGGAGGGCGTGCTTGCCAATCCGAAAGCTGAGCTTGTGCTGATGGAGAAGCACGGTCTGGTTACTTGGGGCGAGACTTCAGAGGAGTGCTACGCAAAAACAATTCAAATCATCAGCGAGGCAGAGGCTTACATTGAAGCTCGCGTTGATGAAGCGAAGCTGTTTGGCGGCGTGAAGCATGAGGCACTTTCGGCTGATGTTCGCAGAAGCATTGCGGCACAAGTGATGCCGACGATTCGCGGAGCAGTAAGCGACGAGAAGAAAATGATTTTGACATTCGATGACGAAGCCGATGTGCTGCAATTTGTGGGCGGACAGAGCTCCGGGGTCGTTTCCCAAGTAGGTGCTGCTTGCCCGGATCACCTCGTTCATACGAAGGTTGTTCCATTGTTTGTAGATTGGACGCCTAACGCGGACGATGTAGAAGGCCTTAAAGCGAAGCTGAAAGAAAGTGTTGCTGCCTATAAAGAGCAATACAAAGCGTATTTTGAACGCAACAAGCATGAAGGCGATGTTATGTTTGAAGCCGCTCCACGCGTTATTTTGATCCCGGGTGTCGGCATGATCAATACAGGCAAAAGCTGGGCCAACTCCAAAGTCAGCGGCGCGCTTTACCACCGTGCGATTGCGGTTATTAGAGGAGCGACAGCTCTGGGCGAGTTCGTATCGCTTAGCGAAAATGAATCCTATAATGTTGAGTACTGGCCGCTTGAGCTTTACAAATTGTCGCTTGCTCCTGCGGAAACCGAATTTTCCCGTAAAGTGGCGTTTATTACGGGCGGTGCTGGCGGCATCGGCAGCGAAACAGCTCGTCGCCTCGTTTCTGAAGGCGCGCATGTGGTGCTAGCGGACTTGAATCTGGAAGGTGCTGAGAAAGTAGCAGCCGAAATCAATGACAAGTATGGCGAAAACAGGGCGATTGCCGTTAAAATGGATGTAACGAGCGAAGAGCAGGTTACTGCTGCTTATGCGGCTACTGCGCTTGCTTTCGGCGGCGTTGATATTATTGTCAACAATGCGGGTCTCGCTACATCCAGCCCATTTGACGAAACGTCGCTCAAGGAATGGAACCTGAACATGAACGTGCTGGGCACAGGCTATTTCCTTGTTGCTCGTGAAGCGTTCAAGCAAATGAAAACACAGGGCATCGGCGGCAACATGGTATTTATCGGCTCGAAAAACTCGGTATATGCAGGTAAAAATGCATCGGCTTACAGCTCCGCTAAAGCACTTGAAGCACATTTGGCCCGCTGTATTGCAGCTGAAGGCGGCGAATTTGGTATTCGCGTCAACACGGTACTGCCGGATGCTATTTTGCAAGGCTCGGCGATTTGGAACGGCAGCTGGCGCAATGAGCGCGCAGCAGCTTACGGTATTGAGCCGGATCAGCTGGAAGAGTATTACCGCAAGCGTACGACGCTGCTGGTTAATATTTATCCGCGTGATATTGCCGAGGGCATTGCTTTCTTTGCTTCATCAAAATCGGAGAAGACGACTGGCTGCATGCTGACGATTGACGGCGGCGTTCCGGCAGCGTTTACCCGCTAAATTTATTAGGAGAGATGCGGATATGTATAAAGCTCAGGGAGAAAAGCATTGGTTTATACCGGACGGTTACATTCCAGAGACGAGCTCCGGCTCGCTGCCTAGCCATGAGTCCATCTGCGTACTGAATACTTCATCGGAAGAAGCATTGCTGCGGATTACGATCTTTTTCGAAGATCGAGACCCAATGAACGATATTCTTGTCGTGATTCCTGCCAGACGTACCAAGCATGTCCGCACCAGCTCTTTAGGCAAAAACGGAGTGCCGATTCCAATCGGCGTTCCGTATGCCATCGAGCTGCAAAGCGACATTCCGGTCATTGTACAGTACAGCAGGCTCGATTCCACGCAAGCGGAAAATGCATTAATGTCAACGATGGGTTATCCCATCAAATAATATAATATTTTATAGTGGAAGGGTGTTTGAACATGTCCGATCGCGCGTATCAGCTATTGGAAGAACAGCAGAAGGCTAGAGGGATTAATCTGAATGCCGTCAAGGAGCAATTGAAAACGCTTAAAATCGAAACGCCTTCATGGGGTTATGGCGATTCGGGTACACGCTTCAAGGTTTATCAGAAGGAAGGCGTTCCACGTACCCCATTTGAGAAAATCGAAGATGCAGCGCAGGTTCACCGTTACACTGGCCTTGCGCCATCGGTGGCTATCCACATTCCTTGGGATAAAGTAGATGATTACAGCAAGCTGAGAAGCCATGCGGAAAGTCTTGGCCTCAAGATCGGCGCAGTTAATCCGAACTTGTTCCAGGAAGATGAGTACATGCTCGGCAGCGTAACGAATGCAAATGAAAAAATTCGCCGCAAAGCGACGGACCATTTGCTGGAATGTGTGCAAATCGCTAAAGAAACAGGCTCGCGCGATATTAGCCTCTGGTTTGCAGACGGCACGAACTATCCGGGTCAAGGCGATATTCGCAAGCGTAAAGCATGGATGCAGGAATCGCTTGCTGAAATGTACCGTGCACTTGATCCTCATATGCGGATGCTGATTGAATATAAATGCTTTGAGCCTGCTTTCTATCATACCGATCTCGCAGATTGGGGCATGTCATATAACTTGGCGATGAAGCTTGGACCTCAGGCCGAGGTGCTTGTGGATACCGGGCATCATCTGCAAGGCGCGAACATTGAACATATCGTTGCTTACTTGATTGATGAGAAGCGTCTGGGCGGCTTCCACTTTAACAGCCGCAAATATGCGGATGATGATCTCATTGTAGGAACGACGAATCCTTATGAGCTGTTCCTTATTTTCTATCAAATTTTGCTGGCTGGCCAAGATAATGATGAGGCGATCCGCAACAACGTCAGCAATATCGCCTATATGATCGACCAATCGCACAGCATTGAGCAGAAAATTCCAGCGATGCTGCGATCGGTACTGAATGTACAGACGCAATTCGCGAAAGCACTCCTAATCAATCATGATGAAGTAACAGATGCGCAAAACCGAGATGATGTGCTTGGCGCTGAAGATGCGGTTCGCAAAGCGTTCGAATTCGACGTTACACCGCTGCTGCACGCGGTACGCGAGGAGCAAGGCTTGCCGCTAGATCCAATGCGCGCGTATTTGGACAGCAGCTATGGCAAGGATATTTTAGCGAGAGGCAAGGGCGGTGCCAGCTGGTGACCATTCTTGCTTACGATTTAGGGGCGAGCAGCGGAAGAGCGCTGCTAGGCCGCCTCGTCAACAACAAAATCGAAGTGGAAGAAATACATCGGTTCTCGAATGATCCGGTACAAGTAGGAGAGCGTCTGCATTGGGACGTTCTTCGCTTGTATTATGAGATCAAACAAGGCTTGGTTAAAGCCAAGCAGTTGAAGGTAGAGCCGCAAAGCATCGGCATTGATACATGGGCTGTAGACTTTGGCCTTATTGGAAGCAGCGGCGAGCTGCTGGGAAATCCTTATCATTACCGCGACCGTCATACGGATGGCATGATGGAGAAGGTTTTTACGGCGATTCCGCAGACGGATATTTTCGAGCGGACGGGCATTCAGTTTTTAAGCTTTAATACGATATATCAGCTGGCTGCAATGCAGCAAAATGGATCGCCGCTACTGAGTGAGGCTCAGCATTTTCTTATGATTCCAGATTTGCTGCGGTATTATTTGACGGGCGATATGCTTAATGAGTTTTCCAATGCGACAACGACCCAGCTATTTAATCCGCTAACAGGGAATTGGGACGGCGAACTGATCGAACGTCTTGGGTTGAATCGCGGCATGTTTGGTCAGGTCGTTCAGCCTGGAGCGGATGCCGGACGTATTCGTTCCTCCGTGAGCGCCGAGCTTGGCGTTGGGAGTATCCCGGTAATCGCCGTTGCTGAGCATGATACAGGATCTGCGGTTGCGGCTGTGCCAGCCCTGCAGCGTCCATTCGCTTATTTGAGCTGCGGTACTTGGTCGCTGATGGGGACAGAGGTAGAGCGTCCAGTCATTAATGAGACAGCCTACCGCCTAAACTTTACGAATGAAGGTGGCGTAGACGGTACGTACCGACTGCTCAAAAACATTATGGGCCTCTGGATTGTCCAGGAGCTGAAGCGCGAATGGGATCAAGCGGGGCATGACCAATCCTTTGCTGAGCTTGTAAAGCTGGCGGGAGAAGCGAAGCCTTTCACTGCTTTCATCGATCCGGATGCAGCGGTATTTTTGCCTCCAGGCGGCATGGAGGCGCGCATCCGCGCCTATTGCGAGCAGACAGGGCAGCAGCTTGAGCGCAGTCCGGGCGCAATTGTGCGTTGTGTATTGGAGAGCCTCGCGTTAAAATATCGTTATGTGCTGGAATTAACGGAGCAGCTTTCCGAGCAGCAGTTTAACGGTCTGCATATGGTAGGCGGCGGCATTCAGAATAAGCTGCTATGTCAGTGGACGGCTAACGCTATCGGCAAGCCAGTATGGGCAGGTCCGGTTGAGGGCAGTGCAATCGGCAATATGATTGTGCAATGGATTGCCCGCGGCGAGCTGGCCGATATTTGGGAAGCTCGCAAGGTGATTCGGGATTCCTTCGAAGTGGAGCATTACGAGCCGGCGGAGCAGCAAGCATGGCAGGATGCTTACGGCCGATTTACACAGGTGACGGGGCTGTAGTTTTGTGAAAGAAAGGAGGGCGGCTTATGCTGGTTGCGGAGCGTTATGAAAAAATCGTACAGCTGGTGAATGACAGAGGCAGTATAAGAGTGTCCGAGCTCAGCGAGCTATGCGGCGTAACGGAGGAAACGATACGGCGCGATTTGGATCGTTTGGAGCAGGCAGGCAAGCTGCGGCGTTCGCACGGCGGCGCGGTGAACGTGAAGGATCAGCAGCCGGAGACGCCCTTTACCGAACGGGAAATTACCCATGCGGAGGAAAAACGGCAAATTGCACAGGAAGCGATTAAGCTTATTAAGCCTAAGGACCGGATCGTACTCGATGCCAGTACGACGGCTTGGTATATGGCTTCGCATTTGCCGGATATACCGCTCACGGTATTGACCAATTCCATTAAGGTCGCGCTGGAGCTGAGCACGAAGGAGAAGATTGAGGTTATCTCCACCGGCGGGCTGCTCGCTTCGCGCTCGCTGTCCTACGTTGGTCCGCTCGCGGAACGCTCGCTTGATGCGTATTACGTCGATAAGCTGTTTTTATCGTGCAAGGGCGTGCATTTGGAGCGGGGGATCAGCGAATCGAGCGAGCTGCAGGCGCGCATTAAGCTGAAAATGATCGGCATTGCCGATCAGGTCGTATTGCTGGCTGATTCCAGCAAGTTCGGCGTACAAGCTTTTACACAGGTGGCAGAGCTGAGTGAAGTCCATTCCATTATTACAGACAAACGGATCGGTGCGGACACCGTTGCCGAGCTGAAGGCAAGATCAATGGATTTGACGATTGTGTAAGGTGCTGTTCTAGCAAACGGGACTTGTTACAAGGCTGTTGGGAAGTATTTGCAGCATGCGGATTCTTTCCCGACGTTTTGCAGTCCCGCTTGCTTTGTCCAACTTGTCTGACAACCTGATATTATACATTTGTTATTCATCCGAGCAAAAGAGGTGCTAAAGGTGAAAGTATCCTTATTTATTACATGTTTGAGTGACGCGATGTATCCTAGAGTCGGTGAAGCGATGGTTCGGCTGCTGGCGAAATACGGCGTACGGCTTGATTTTCCAACGGTACAAACCTGCTGCGGCCAGCCGGCCTTTAACAGCGGCTATTGGAAGGAAGCGCGGGAATCAGCGAAGACGATTTTGGACGCTTTTGAAGACAGTGATTTTGTCATTTCGCCATCCGGCTCCTGCACAGGAATGATTCATCATTATCCGAAGCTGTTTGAAAATGATCCTGTCATGCTCGCACGAGCGAATAAGCTCCAGCAGAAGTCTTATGAATTCACGCAGTTCCTCGTTCAGGTGCTTGGGGTGAAGGATGTAGGAGCGGTGTACCCGCACAAGGTGACCTATCACCCATCCTGTCACGGCAGTCGCCTGCTTGGCATTAAGGAAGAGCCGATGGAGCTGATGCGGCACGTCAAAGGTATGGAGCTTGTGCCGCTGCCGTTCGCAGAGGACTGCTGCGGGTTCGGGGGGACGTTCGCCGTCAAGATGGCGGATATATCTGGCGCAATGGTGACGGAGAAGGCAGACCATGTGCTGGAAACGGAAGCAGAGGTGCTCGTCGGTCTTGATCTTGCCTGCCTGATGAATATTGCCGGAAATTTGCGTTACCGCAACGAACCGGTGAAAGTGATGCATTTGGCTGAGCTATTGTATGAAGGGGTGAAGCAGGCATGAGTGCACCAGCAGGATCGAAAGTGCCGGCTACGGTCAAAGGCCGGGCAGATCTGGCGTTAAACGACGAGTTTTTGCGCAAGGCCGTTAAATTTACGACAGAGCGTCTTCGCAACGGCAAGCATGCCGCTACAGCCGAGCATGGCAACTGGGAAGATTGGCGCGAACGCGGACGGCAAATTCGTCTGCATACGATCGCCCATCTGGACTATTATTTGAATTTGTTCGCTGACAATGCAAGGGCGAATGGCGTTCATGTGCATTTTGCTTCGACGGCGGCCGAGGCGGTAAAGGTTTCACTTGCGATCGCCAAGCAGGTAAAGGCGAAATCGGTCGTAAAGTCCAAGTCGATGGTTACGGAAGAGCTGCATCTCAATCATGCGCTGGAAGGGCTTGGAATTGAAGCGATTGAAACCGACTTGGGCGAATATATTATTCAGCTTGCGGGCGAGACGCCTTCGCATATTATTATCCCAGCCATTCATAAGAACCGCTTTCAAATTGCGGAGCTGCTGTCTAAAGAAGCGGGCGAGACGCTTGAAGCGGATACGACGATATTGGCTGGCTTCGTCCGCAAAAAACTGCGGGAGAAATTCCTTGAAGCCGACATCGGCATGACGGGCTGTAATTTTGCAATTGCGGAAACCGGGTCGATGGTATTGTTTGAAAATGAAGGCAATGCGCGTATGGTGACGACGGTACCGAAAACGCAAATTACGCTCATGGGCATGGAACGGATTATTCCTTCCTGGTCGGATCTCGAAGTAATGGCGACGCTGCTGCCGCGTTCAGCAACTGGGCAGAAGCTGACGATGTATATGTCCGGCATTACTGGACCTCGCCGCGAGGTGGACGCCGATGGGCCAGATGAAATGCACATTATAATTGTAGATAATGGGCGTTCGAACCAGCTTGGCGACCCCGAGTTTCAGGAGCTGCTCAATTGCATTCGCTGCGGTGCCTGCCTTAATGCTTGTCCGGTATATCGCCACATTGGCGGTCATGCCTATGGCGGAACGTACAGCGGCCCTATTGGCGCGGTGCTTACGCCCGCGCTCCAAAAAAATGTCGGCGACTGGGATGATATCGCCAACGCCTCCAGCTTGTGCGGCGCCTGCTATGAAGCATGTCCGGTCAAAATCCCGCTGCACGAAATGCTCATTTATTTGCGCAGGCGCAAGCAAGAGGGCGGACATCGCGATTTGGCGGAAGCGGGAGGCATGAAAGGATTTTCGGCCATTATGGGCAACTCGGGCCGCTTCAAGGGCGTAGTCAAGCTGGGCAAGCTGGGACAGAAGCTCGTTTCACGCAACGGCGAAATCCGGCTTAAGCTGGGGCCGCTGAAGGGCTGGAACAGCTACCGGGTTACGCCAAGCCTGCCGAAGCAGTCATTCCGCGATAAGTGGGGTACGCTCGAAGAGGAGCTTCGCCATGGTCTGAATGAGCTGAGCCCAGATGCGCGCAGCCGGATGGAGCAGCTCGTTCGCAATAGAGAACAAAATGGAGGAGGCCACGGGCATGGCTGAACAGACGCATGAGCAATGGCTGGAGGAGCTTGCAGCGGATTCCCGCCGCAAGCAGGAAGCTTTTATGAATGATATCGCAAATAAGCTGGGACGTCCGCGCGTACTAGAGAAGCCGGTACATCCTTTCCGCGGTGCCCCGGACTTCTGGCAGGAGTACGAATGGACGCTGGAAGAGCGAATTGAGCGTTTTACAGCGAATTTTCATAGTAATGGCGGTCATGTCAGTCATTTGCCTACAATGGACGAAGCGAAGCAGTTCATTAAGGATAAGGCAGAGGAGCTTGGGGCGCGTTATATCATTAGGCAAAATCAGCCGGAGCTTGCCGAGATGAAGCTGGAAGAAGCACTTCCTGATGTGAGCTTAAGCGTGTGGAACAGCGATGAAAATGAAAACTGGAAAGCGCGCGCGGCAGAAGCGGATTTTGGGGTTGTTGTAGCTGATTATGCGGCCGCCTATACGTCATCCATTGCCGTTTTGTCAGGAAAGGACAAGGGGCGCTCAGTTAGCCTGCTGCCAACTGTTCTCATCGTCATTATTCCACTTGAGCGGCTGAAGACGAAGCTGGGTGAAATTTTAATTCCGATGGATGAAGCAGGCCGCGAAAGCTTGCCGGCGGGCGTTCATTTTATTTCCGGGCCAAGCCGATCGTCCGATATTGAAAACGACCTGACGATTGGTGTTCACGGTCCCGGCGTCGTTTATGCGCTGCTGGTCGGATAGGATTTTGGGCTATTTTTCAAGTGAGCTTAGGTAAAGGAGGCGGGTGGCTTGCAAGTGACGAAGCTGACAAAGCGGAACCATTACGAGGAAATTACGGCGCAAATTAAACGTATGATCGTGGATGGAGAGCTTAAGGTCGGAGACAAGCTGCCTTCCACTAAGGAGATGTCCGAGCGCTTTGGAGTGGGGCGGTCTACGACTAGGGAGGCGCTCAGTGCGCTTAAAGCGATGGGGCTGATTGACATTCGCCAAGGTGGCGGCTGTACGGTCATAAGCACGCTGCCTGTGGAGTTCGAGCTCCCCGAGCTGCAATCGCTGCGTATGAATCGCCAAACCCTGTTGGCGCTGCTGGAGGCACGCCAGTCCTTCGAGGTATCAAATGCCGCTATCGCTGCGTCTAAACGGACGGAGGAGGATCTGGTTGTATTGAAGGAGCTTGTCGTCCAAATGAAGGCAGCCGCAGGCAATGATCTGGAAGGGGAGCGCACTGATCTGCTATTCCATTTGACGCTTGTAAAGGCGACGCATAATACGATTTTGGTGCAGCTTTTTGAGACGGTCATGAACCAGGTGGAAACCGCCATTCGTGAAATTCGCAGGGTGGAGCTGTATGCGAACCGCTCGGTTGCGGAGCAGCTTTATGAGGAGCATTTGGCCATTTATAAAGCGGTCGAAGTACAAGACGCCGAAGCGGCGTCGCTGTCGATGCGGCAGCATTTGCACCACGTTGAAAGCATTTTGATGAAATATGTGTGACCAGCAGCGGTAGCTCTGGCAGGTACAATCGTCCAGCGAAGTCGACAGCCGGACGTTCCAATCCATTACTTATGCTTACAGTCAAGTAAAGTTCCCTTCAGAAGCAAAGGCTAAAAGCGAAGCGTTACTATAGAAGTGGAATGAGCAAATCGTTCCGATCAAATACAAAAAAAACGAGCCATAGATGAGAGATAAATTGTGCCCTATGTAAAGGGCATTTCAAAAAAAGCTAGGCAAATTGAAGGAGGTGCTGTCTGTATTGTGCAGGCGGCATCCTTTTTAGGTTCCACAGCGTTTCCAATCCATTTCATCTTTTAAATGACCAAAGAAGGACTCTTGTGGTGCATGATCCCAACCCAACTTTTGAAATATAGTTTTCAATCATCTGTTGAATGAGTTGGAGTTTTTGTTTCGCTACACGTTTGATTTCTTCTGCAACATCCGCCTTTCAATTAGATCGAGCTTGGCTTTGTCACTAATTGCTTGAACATGAGGATTACATTTTAATGTAAGAATACCCTACAGGATAGACTTTTTTCAAAGTGTCTATTCTATAGGGCACAGTTTAAGATTCTATAGGCTCGTTTTTTTTTGATTATTATTCGAAAATTTATTTAGGGGTGGACGGTTATTTGGCTTGCAAAAACTTGTCGATAAATTGAATCGCTTTATCCGTGTTCTCGCTGTTCACACGGACGCCCACGATATAGTTTTTCGGCGTAAGCACGGAGAGATTTTTCACCAGCGGGCTATTGCTAATATCGATGCCGTATACATGCTCGGCTGGTTCATCCTCCGTCGTTTTTTTGACCAGCTCGCTCTCGGTAACCGAGGATTTCAGCTTGCCGCTTACAGCATCATCAAGGCTTTGAAGGATGCCCTGCGGGCTAATCCAGTTGAAGCTGGCTGTATCGAGAATATAAATATCCGGCTTTTCCGTTGCCAGCACAACCATCGCTTTTTGCTGGGAAGCCATATCGACCGCATCTTTAGCATCAAGCGGCACATAGGTCAGGTTAACTTTAAAACGTTTCCATTCGGGGAACTTGTCCAGCAGCGATTGCTCGAGAACAGCCATATCCTGCTTATTGTCTTCTGTAAAATACTCGCCAAAATACATGACTGACAAATCCACCGGCGGCAGGCTGGCCAGGTAGCGCTGCTCCTCGCGATGATCCATATAAGCAATAACGCCATAGATAATGAGAGCAATTGCCACAATGCCACCGAAAACATGGTATTTATAGTAGCGCCAGAAATGGTCGGTTTTCTCGGCGGCAGACGCCATATTTTTAAACTTTCCATATTCCTTCTCATTGAACGCTTGCTTGAACTTCTGGTCCTCCGCTTCAAGTATCCGTTTATAAGCGGCGGTCACTTGGCTGAATTCATCTGCCGTTGTCCCCTCATTGTCTGCGGTTTGTGCGCGGGAGCGGGATTGGCGGAGCAACAGGGTATAGCGCTTCTCGACCTCTTCTTTTGAAGCGTTTTCGGGAAGGCCCAGCTTCGCGTAGGCTTGTTTTACATCTTCCATGGGGTCACCTCGACTATTATTTAAAAATATCAGTATAAATCCTACCCTCTAGTATACGGATTTAAGCGGATAAATGCCAATTTTCGCGGTTGTCCGCAGACGGGAGAGCAAATGTTGGCCGAAAAGGCGCTGGCATTGAACAGACTGCGAATTCAGTGCTCATATGGTATGATAGGAAAAAGCTAGCTTCAAAACTAGCGTCTTGGGTGCGGCCATACGCCATCATACTTGAAGAAAATAAGCGGCTGCCTTACGCTTGAAAGCAAATATCCAAGGAATGGGCTGGCACAAATCAGTCAATACCATAGATTAAGAGCATTGTTGTAATGGGGGATAGGCTATGCTTACAAATAAAACAATTATATTAGGAATCACGGGTGGTATCGCAGCCTATAAAGCGGCTACGCTTTGCAGTCGGCTTGTGCAGGCAGGGGCTAAGGTGCACGTCATTATGACCGAGTCAGCAGCCCGCTTCATTACGCCGCTGACGCTCCAGACGCTTTCGCGCAACCCGGTGCATATCGACACCTTTGATGAGAGGGACCCGGCGGTCGTATCCCATATTCATTTGGCTGATCATGCCGATCTCATTGTTGTCGCACCAGCCACTGCAAATGTGATTGGCAAAATGGCAAATGGGCTTGCCGATGATATGCTCAGCACGACCCTGCTGGCGGCAACGAGCCCGGTGCTTGTGGCTCCAGCTATGAATGTGCATATGTATGAGCATCCGGCCGTGGCGCAAAATTTACAGACATTAGCGGATCGCGGTGTTTTGTTCGTGGACCCAGGCGAGGGACAGCTCGCATGTGGTTATGTGGCGAAAGGGAGGCTTGCGGAGCCAGAGGAAATCGTACATGCGATCGAAGAGTGGTTCAGCCGCAGCCGCAAGCTTGCAGGCAAGCATGTTCTGGTTACCGCAGGCGGCACGGTGGAGCGGCTGGATCCCGTGCGATATTTGACCAATGATTCTTCGGGCAAAATGGGCTTTGCCATTGCGGAGGCAGCGCTGCTGATGGGCGCAGAGGTTACCGTTGTTGCTGGGCGGACGAGTGTAGATCCGCCTGCAGGCGTGAAGCTGGTGCGAGTTGAATCCGCTCAGCAAATGCTGGATGCGGTCACCGCGCATTTTGAATCGGCAGACATCGTCGTTAAAGCGGCGGCTGTTGCCGATTACCGTCCAGCTCAGCAACAGAAGCAGAAACTGAAAAAGACAGGCGAGACGCTCACGCTTGAGCTGGAGCGCACGGTGGATATTTTGCAGCTGCTTGGCGAGCGCAAGACGCATCAACTGCTCGTGGGTTTCGCTGCCGAAACCCAGCAGATCGCGCATTATGCGATGGATAAGCTGGCGCGCAAACACTGCGATCTCATCGTAGCCAATGATGTGAGCGCGGAAGGGGCAGGCTTCAACGGCGATACGAATGTTGTGCAGCTGTTTGGCAAGGAAGGCTTGATCGAGGCGCTTCCTTTATTGTCCAAACGCGAGACGGCAAGGCGTATTTTGGAAGTCGCGGTGCAGCGGCTTTCACAGCTCCCTATCCAAAGGAGCTATGGCGAATGATTGCCAGAGTGATAGTAGATGTGCCGAGCCGCCAGACGGACCGGCCATTCGATTATGAGGTTCCTGCGGAAATGTCCGGCTGGATTGAAGTGGGAAGCCGGGTTGGCGTGCCATTCGGCGGCCGCGTGCTGCAAGGCTTCGTTGTGGAGCTGGCGGAAGAGGCGGAGGTTGACAGTCGCCGCCTCAAGGCGGTTGCCGAACTGCTTGATCCGCTGCCGCCGCTGCTTCCTGACTTGATCGGACTAGCCAAATGGATGAGCGACAAATATTGCTGCTCTTGGACAACCGCGCTGCAAGCGATGATACCCGCTGCGCTTAAAGGCAAGGCCGAGCGTTATGTGTCGCTGAACGAATCGCTGGGTGAGGAGCTGGAGCAGCTGGCAAGGCGCTTGCCGCAGGAGCTGCTGGATATGCTCTCGCGGCAGCGGCAGACGAAGCTTGAATCGCTGAAGGAGCGGTTCCCGCAATACGCGCCGGATATTAAAGCAGCGCTGGAAGAAGGCGTGCTGCTTGAGCAGACAGCAATTCGCGACCGTCTGGCCATTCGCAAGGTGCTGACGGTGTTGCCGCCAGCGGATAAGGAAGCGGCCGCAGAAGCATTGGCAGCATGGCCAGCAAAGGCCGGCAAGCAGCGCGACCTGCTTGCCTTCATGCTGGAGCGAGACGAGCCCATTGCGCTGCAAGCGCTGCTCGCAGAAGCAGGCGGATCACCGGCGAGCGTACGCGCGATTGCAGGCAAAGGCCTGCTGGAGCTGCGAGAAATCGAGCAGCAGCGCGATCCTTACGGAAGCCGCGAGTTCGAGCGGACGGTTCCACTTCCGCTCACGGAGGGGCAGCAGAGTGTGTACTCCCGCATAGCAGATGCGGTCACGCGCGGCGAGCCGCAAGTTTTGCTGCTGCATGGCGTGACGGGCAGCGGCAAAACCGAGGTCTATTTGCAAGCGATCCAGCATTGTCTAAAGCAAGGCAAGCAGGCGATTGTGCTTGTTCCGGAAATTGCGCTTACCCCGCAAATGGTCGAGCGGTTTAAAGGGCGTTTCGGCGATGCCGTAGCGGTGCTGCATAGCCGCTTGTCCAATGGGGAGCGCTACGATGAATGGCGCAAAATCAGAAGCCGCAAAGTACAGGTAGCCATCGGCGCCCGCTCGGCGATTTTTGCCCCCTTTGAGCGCATTGGCCTCGTCATAATTGATGAGGAGCATGAGTCTTCCTACAAGCAGGAAGAGAGCCCGAAGTATCATGCCAGAGATGTATCTGTCCAGCGGGCAAGGCAGCATGGCGCGGCTGTCGTATTAGGCTCGGCGACGCCGTCGCTCGAATCGTATGCGGCGGCGAGCAGGCGCCCGGCAGAAGGGCGCGAATCGTCGCTGCTGCCGATGCCAGACCGCGTGGGGGGCAGACCGCTGCCGTCCGTAACGGTTATTGATATGCGTGCGGAGCTTGCGGCCGGCAATCGCTCGATGTTCAGCCGCAAACTGCATGAAGGGCTCGTACAGCGGCTGGAGCGCGGCGAGCAGACGGTGCTGCTGCTCAATCGGCGCGGTTATTCGACCTTCGTCATGTGCCGTTCCTGCGGCTACACGGCGCTTTGTCCGCACTGCGATATTTCGCTGACGTATCATCAGAAGTCACGGGCGCTGCGCTGCCATTATTGCGGTCATGCCGAGCAGGCGCCGCAAACCTGTCCGTCCTGCGAAAGCGAGCATATCCGTTTTTTTGGTACGGGCACCCAGCGTGTAGAAGAGGAGCTTGCGAAGCTGTTTCCCGGCATTCGGGTCATTCGAATGGATGTGGACACGACGACGGAGAAAAACGCGCATGAGAAGCTGCTGAAGCGCTTCGGCGACCGTGAGGCGGATGTGCTGCTTGGCACGCAGATGGTGGCGAAGGGGCTTGATTTTCCATACGTTACGCTCGTGGGCGTTATTGCAGCGGATACGTCGCTGAATTTGCCGGATTTTCGCTCAGCGGAACGGACGTTTCAGCTGCTGACACAGGTGGCAGGCCGTGCTGGCCGCCACCAGCTGCCAGGGGAGGTCGTTGTCCAGACGTATTCACCCGAGCATTATGCGGTTACAACCGCGCAAAAGCATGACTACGTTAGGTTTGTTGAAGAAGAGCTCAAGCATCGCAGAGTGATGGGCTACCCGCCTTATTGCCGGCTGGTGCTGGTCACGATGTCGCATGAGCAGCTTGCGCTGCTGTCCTCGGTGTCAGAGCAGTTTGCGGAGCGGCTGCGCGAGCAGGCGGCTGACGAAGGCGTATTAGGGCCGCTTGGTGCGGGTTTGCCGCGTGCGCTTGAGGTGCTTGGACCAGTCGCATCGCCTATATCGAGAATGAAAGATCGCTACCGTTTTCAATGTGTGATAAAATATCGGGGGAACATTGATGTGCCTGCGCTTCTGCGCGGTGCGCTTGCGCCATTCATTGCAGGCTCTCCTCAGAAGCTTGTGCAGTTCAGCATTGATGTAGATCCGCAAGTCATATTATAGATTTCGTCGTAAAGGAAGGGAACGGCAATGGCCATTCGTATTATTGTAAAAGATCCTGATCCCGTATTGCGGGAGCCAGCAATGGTAGTTACTAAATTTAATTCCAACTTAAAAAAGCTGCTTAAAGATATGGCGGAAACGATGTATGACGCTGATGGCGTCGGTCTAGCGGCTCCGCAGGTCGGCATTTCCAAGCGTGTTATCGTGGTGGATATCGGCGATGAAAATGGACTGATCGAAATGGTCAATCCGGTCATCGTGGAAGAAGAAGGCGAGCAGCTCGGACCTGAGGGCTGCCTGAGTATTCCGAATTTAAACGGAGATGTGATGCGTTCAGACCGCATCGTCGTCAAAGGTCAAAATTCCGATGGCGAGACGTTTACGGTTGAAGCGCAAGGCTTCCTCTCGCGCGCGTTCCAGCATGAGGTTGACCATTTGAACGGCATTTTGTTCACGGATCTCGCAGAGAGCGTGTACGATATTTCCGAAAGACAGAAAAAAGGCGGCGAATAAGGCCATGCGTATTGTATTTATGGGGACGCCGGAGTTCGCCGTCCCTTCTTTGCAGTTGTTAATCAATAACGGCTATGAGGTCGTGGCAGTTGTCACGCAGCCGGATCGTCCAAAGGGGCGTAAGCGGACGCTTACGCCTCCGCCTGTGAAAGAAGCGGCGCTGGCTTTAGGCTTGCCGGTATTGCAGCCTGAGCGAATGCGCAGCAGCGAAGCGGTCCAGGCGCTGGCGCAGTATCGCCCTGATTTAATTGTGACCGCAGCTTATGGGCAGATTTTGCCGAAGGGTGTGCTGGAGCTGCCGCGACTTGGCTGTATCAACGTTCATGGCTCGCTGCTGCCTCGCTATCGCGGGGGCGCGCCGATTCAACGTGCGATTATTAATGGCGAGACGCTAACAGGCGTAACGATTATGTATATGGCTGAAGGACTGGACACTGGCGATATGATCAGCAAGGTCGAAGTTGCGATTACCGATGAGGATACATCGGGCTCGCTATTTGAGAAGCTGAGCGCTGCTGGAGCGGAGCTGCTGGAGCAGACGCTGCCGGGCATTATTTCTGGTGCTGTGACAGCAACGGAGCAGCAGCATGAGCTGGCAACTTACGCGCCGAATTTGTCGCGTGAGGATGAACGAATTGATTGGGCGAAATCTGCCCGCCAAATCTATAATCAAGTGCGCGGCCTGTCGCCGATGGCCGGTGCATTCACTTATTTGAACGGCGAGCTGTTCAAAGTATGGGCTTGCGCCAAGCCTGCCGAGCCGGCTGGAGCTGGAGCTGCTGCTGCAGCGCTGCCGGGAACGGTGCGCGAAGCAAGTGGAGCGGGCATCACCGTACAGACGGGTGATGGCGTAATCGTGCTTACGCAAATTCAGCCAGCAGGCAAAAAAGCGATGTCAGCGGCTGACTGGCTGAAAGGCTCACGGCTGGCTGAAGGTACTGTCTTCGGCGAAGCGAGCGAGACAAGTGGTGAAGAGCAATGAGTGAGCAAAAGCAAGTTAAGCCTGCAGAGCCAGCAGTAAAGCCTGGACGGCCGCAGCAGAAAAATTCAGCGGCGCCTTCATCGAGGGCTGCTGTGCAAGGACGTCGCCCGCAGGGTGGGGGCAAATCAGGGGGCAAATCCCGCTCTGCTGGATCGGCTGGAGGACAAGCGTCCAGCCGGAGCGACCAAGCGGCAGGTCAAGCGGGAGCGCGCAAAAGCGGCTCGTCACGTGTACCTCGTACGCCAAGGGAGCTGGCGCTGGATATTTTGGTAAGCGTTGCTGGCGCCGGTGCCTACAGCAATCTCAAGCTTAACCAGTCGCTGCAGGATGCTAATCTATCTCGTGCGGATGCGGGTCTTGCTACAGAGCTGGTATACGGGACGATTCAGCATCAGCGCACACTCGATTATTGGCTGGCGCGATTTGTAGCGAAGGGCTTTAATAAGCTGCAGCCGTGGGTGCATCAATTGCTGCGGATGAGCGCATATCAGCTGCTGTATTTGGACCGGATCCCGGTTCATGCCGCAGTTAATGAAGCGGTTTCCATTGCCAAGAAGCGGGGGCATCAAGGGATTTCCGGCATGGTCAATGGGGTGCTGCGCAGTATGGATCGCAGTCGTGCAGAGCTTGTACCGTCTGCAATTAAAGCGGGATCGCCGGCGGAAAAACTTGCGATCCTCCATTCCTATCCCGACTGGCTCGTTAAGCGCTGGCTGCTCGCTTACGGCGAGCATACGACTGAAGCTATTTGCGCGGCTGGCAATGATTCTCCGCATGGAAGCGTAAGGGTCAATACCATCCGAGGAACAAGGGCGGAAGCGATTGAGCAGCTTGCTGAGCTTGGACTTGACGCCGAAGCATCGCCGCTTGCTTCCGCAGGCATTACGACTCGCCGCGGCGGAAGCTTGGTGGATACGGACGGCTTCCGGGAAGGGCTGTGGACGATGCAGGATGAAAGCTCCATGCTCGTAGCCGAGGTCGTTGCACCAGCAGCCGGTATGCAGGTGCTGGATTGCTGCGCAGCTCCGGGCGGCAAAACGACGCATCTGGCCGAGCTCATGGGCAATAAAGGCAAGGTGTGGGCAAACGATTTGCACCCGCATAAACGGCAGCTAATTATTGACCAGTCTTCGCGGCTCGGTTTGACGAACGTGGAGGCCATAACAAGCGATGCAGCGCAGCTGTCTGAGCGTTTTGCCAGCGGTTCGATGGATGCTGTGCTGCTGGATGCGCCTTGCTCAGGCTTTGGCGTCATTCGGAGAAAGCCGGAAATCAAGTGGACGAAGACGGCTGCAGATGTAGCCGCTATAGCGGATATTCAGCGCGAGCTGCTTGAAGCGGTGAGCGGCCTTGTTAAGCCGGGCGGTGTGCTCGTCTACAGCACGTGCACGATTGAACGATCCGAAAATGAGGATCAGGTGGAGCATTTTCTGCGGGCACATCCTGAATTTGAGCTGGACCGCAACTGGCCGGAATCTGTTCTCCAGGCGTTGCAGGAGGCTGGAGCGATCGATGAGGCGTTTAAGGGCTATGCGCAGCTGCTTCCGCAGCATTATGGCAGCGATGGTTTCTTCATTGCCCGCCTGCTGAGGCGCGCCTAATCGTTGCTTGTGGTTCATGATGGACGTTTGTGGTAAAATAAATCATCAGCGGCGCAGGCAGAGAGCTTTTGCCGCGCTATTATACAGTCAGGTGTGATAATTTAATGAAACCATTTATTTACGACTATACGCTCGAACAGCTGCAAGATTGGATGAAAGAGAATGGCGAGCCAGCGTTTCGCGCTGGTCAGCTGTACGATTGGCTGTACGTTAAGCGTGTAAACAGCTTTGAAGAGATGAGCAACTTGTCCAAATCGCTCAGAACGAAGCTGTTTGACCAATTTCAATTTGTAACGCTCTCCGAAATAACGAAATTCGAATCCAAGGACGGAACCGTCAAGTTTCTGTTCGGGCTGCATGATAACCATGCAATCGAGACGGTTATTATGCGCCATAACTATGGAAACAGCATTTGCGTGACCACGCAGGTGGGCTGCAGGATTGGCTGTACTTTTTGTGCGTCGACGCTCGGCGGTTTGAAGCGGAACCTAACGGCAGGAGAAATTATTGCTCAAGTTGTTGTAGCACAGCAAATGCTGGACGTTACGAATGAGCGCGTATCAAGCATCGTTATTATGGGTTCCGGCGAGCCGTTTGAAAACTATGATGCGACGATGATGTTTTTGCGCACGATGATTCATGAGAAAGGTCTCAACATCGGGCAGCGTCATATTACCGTTTCGACGAGCGGGATCGTGCCAAGCATGTACAAATTTGCCGACGAAAATACGCAAATCAATCTGGCGCTTTCCATACATGCGCCGAATGATACGCTGCGCTCCAAGCTGATGCCGGTTAACCGCCGTTTTCCTTTTGACGATGTGATGGAGGCTTGCCGTTATTATTTGGCCAAGACAGGTCGCCGGATTTCGTTTGAATACGCCTTGATCGGCGGGGTTAATGATCGTCCCGAGCATGCGCAGGAACTGGCAGATGTTCTTAAAGGACTGCTGTGCCACGTCAATTTGATTCCGGTCAACCATGTGCCGGAGCGAAATTATGTGCGTACGCCGCGGGAGGATATTTTTGAGTTCCAGCGTATACTGGAGAAAAACAAAATAAATGCAACGATTCGCAGGGAGCAAGGGCATGACATTGCCGCCGCTTGCGGGCAGCTTCGTGCGAAGCATATGGAGTCTACGACGAGGTGATAACGGTTGATTACGGCAAACCTGAGCGATATCGGAAAAGTTCGTCAAGTCAATGAAGATCATTCATGGGTAGGACAGCTGGATAATGGCATCACGTTTGCTATAGTCGCTGACGGGATGGGCGGCCATCAGGCGGGCGATGTAGCGAGCCAGCTGGCAGTGAATACATTCCGTGAAATGCTGGAGCCCATTGCGGCGAGACCTGACTTTTCTATTGAGGAAGGCAAAGCATTTTTGCGCAAAGCCATTGTAGGCGCCAATGATGTTGTTTATGACATGGCATCACGCAATGAGCAATATTATAATATGGGCACTACGATAGTTGCTGCCATGTTTCAAGGGCGGGAAGCCGTCATCGGGCATATTGGCGACAGCCGCGCTTATGTCATTTCCAAAAGCTGTATTGTACAGCTTACGGAGGATCATACCCTTGTCAATGAACTGCTTAAATCAGGGCAGATCAGCGAGAAGGAGGCGGCTGTCCATCCACGGCGCAATGTGCTTACCCGTGCGGTGGGCACCGATGCATCTGTTGAGGTGGATATACAGACGATTTCCTACTCGGCCGATGATTTCATCCTGCTGTGCAGCGATGGGCTGACGAACATGGTCAGCGATGATCAAATAATGCATACTGTAACGAAGGGTGGAGCGAGCCTGAAAGATAAAGCGGAGCATCTCATCCATTTGGCGCTGCGCGCCGGCGGGGACGATAATGTGACCGTCGTGCTGCTGCAAGTAAATTCCAGCGCAGATCGAGAGGAGTATACAGCTGATGATAGGGCATAATTTAGGCGGTCGCTATGAAATTCTGACTCGCATCGGCGGAGGCGGCATGGCGCTTGTCTATAAAGCCCATGACGTCCTGTTGAACCGCAATGTAGCGGTTAAAGTGCTGCGCCAGCAGTTTGTGCATGATGAAGAGTTTATTCGCAGATTTCGCCGTGAGGCGCAGTCGGCAGCTGCGTTATCCCATCCCAATGTCGTTAGCATCTATGATGTAGGACAAGAGGAAGATACGCATTATATCGTTATGGAATATATCGAAGGCAGCAATCTTAATGAGATTATTGTG
This sequence comes from Paenibacillus algorifonticola, assembly GCF_050481745.1. Lineage (GTDB taxonomy): Bacteria > Bacillota > Bacilli > Paenibacillales > Paenibacillaceae > Pristimantibacillus > Pristimantibacillus algorifonticola_A. The sequence goes on from NZ_JBCNGR010000003.1 coordinate 261,209, forward strand.
GAGCGTGCCCCGCTGCAGGCGGATGAGTCGGTTCGTATTGCCATTCAAATCTGCGATGCGCTTGGTCATGCCCATCAGAATCATATTATTCATCGCGATATTAAACCACATAATATTTTGATCGGTAAAAATGGTAGGGTCAAGGTAACCGATTTCGGTATTGCCCGTGCGGTTACTTCTTCTACAATTACCCAGACAGGCTCGGTGCTGGGCTCGGTCCATTATTTTTCTCCCGAGCATGCGAAAGGGGTAAGTGCAGGCGAAAAATCCGACCTGTATTCGCTGGGTATTGTACTCTATCAGATGCTGACCGGCAATTTGCCTTTTTTGGGAGAAAGCCCAATCAGCGTAGCTTTGAAGCATTTGCAGGACACCTTTGAGGAGCCGCGTGTTGTGAATCCTCATATTCCGCAAAGTGTGGAGAACGTCATTTTACGGGCGATGCGCAAAAATCCAGGGGAACGATACCATTCGGCCCAGGAAATGCTGAACGATCTGGAAACCTGCCTTGCGCCTGATCGGAGGGACGAGGAGAAGGTTTCATTTGCCCATGTGAATGATTTGGATGAAACTCGTGTCATGCCAGCCATTCGCGGCAGTGATATCCGTCCTATTCGCCAAAGCGAGTCAAGCTATGACAAGGCGGAGGTCTCTTCGGGACAGACGGGCCGGCAGAGAGATAAAGAAGTTCTGAATAAGAAAGCAAAAGGCTGGAAGCGACCGACGATAATCGTGGCTAGTACGCTGGTTGTCCTGGCATTCATTATATGGGGATTCGTGACACTGCTCGACCGGCTGGATGTAGAGGAAGTGGATGTGCCGTACGTTGTTGGTCTCGATTTGGAGCAAGCGACGGCAAAGCTTAAAGAATTAGGGCTGAAGGTGCAGGAGCCGACGATACGGGAGTTCCGCGACGATATACCGATCAATCAGGTATTTGAGCAGACGAAGAGAAATATGCGCGTCAAGCAGGGCTCGTTCATACAGCTTTCTGTGAGTGATGGGCCGATGCTGAAGCAGCTTGGCGATTACCGGGGCAAGACGCTGCAGGCGGTTAAAGATGAGCTGACTGCGCTGGGCATTAATCCAGATACGCAAATCGATGCTGAAGAAGTATTCAGCGAGCAGGAAGTGGATACGGTTGTGACACAGCAGCCGGAGCCAGGAACGAATTTTGATCCGAACACGGTGAAGTTCCAGTTTATGGTCAGCAAAGGCATGGAAACGATAAAGATGCCGAATTTAATTGGCAAAACAGTAGCTGAGGCTAAAGATATGGTGAAGGCAAATGGACTGACGCTTTCAGACGATGATATTTTGTATGAGCCGAGCTATGTGCAAGCCAAGGGTCTTGTACTGAATCAGGATCAATACAAGCCAAATGATCCTGTTCCAAAAGGAACAAAAATCACCATCCGAGTCAGCTCAGGTCCTTCTGCGGAAGCGAAGGAGCATCAGTTCAATGTTGTCATTTCGCCAGCGAAGGCTGGAAAAACGAGCGAAGTTCGCATCGTCTATACCGACTCCAGAGGGCAAAACATTGAATGGGGCAGAAACCAAATTCAAGATACCCAGACATTTCCCGTAACCGTTATTCTGGCACCGAATACCGAGGCCATGATTACGATTTATCGGGACAGTCAGTTTGTCGACACGAAGTCTGTCACTTACGATCAACTGGCACAAAGCAGCAGCTCATCTACCGTGACGGTGCCGGGCGAAGACGAACAGGTGACAACGCCTGTTACAGAAGAGCCGGAAGTATCGGAATCGCCAGCTCCTGAACAGACAGTGGAGCCGGACCAATCGGAGGTTAACAACAGCAATGACCAAGGAAGCGAACAGGGAGAAGCGGAAGGAAAAGGCAAAGGAAAAGGAAAAGAAAAAGAAGAGCAGCAGCCATAATCACGCATCTCTTGAGCTTCGCGGGCGCATTGTGAAGGCGCTCAGTGGCTATTATTACGTACTGCCTGATGATGCTGAATCTCAGGATGCAACGGTACAATGCCGCGGGCGCGGCGTTTTGAAAAATAAAGGAATTACGCCACTAGTCGGCGACGAAGTGGTTTACAGCCTTACGGAGAACGGCGAGGGGACGGTGGAGCGTGTTTTGCCTCGCTCATCCGAGCTTATACGCCCTCCGGTGGCTAATATTGATGTGGCTATGCTGGTTTTCTCCGTAACGGAGCCAGCGCTCAATTTGACGCTGCTGGATAAGTTTCTTGTGCATATCGAGCATGCGGAAATCGAAGCGGTGCTGTGCCTTAGCAAGCAGGATTTGGAGCATGATGGCGAGGAGACGGAAGCTGCTGCTGAGGCTGCTGCTTCCGTCAATCGCATTTATTCCGCTATTGGCTACGAGATATATGGGACAAGTTCCAGACAAGGCAAGGGTATTGAGGAGCTTGGGCAGCGGCTGCAAGGGCATTTGGCGGTTTTTGCCGGACAATCCGGTGTAGGTAAATCTTCGCTGCTTAATGCGATTGTTCCGGGGCTGCAGCTTGAGACGAATGCGATCAGCAACCGTCTTGGACGGGGCAAGCACACGACGAGGCATGTGGAGCTGATTGAAATTGGCGGTGGTTATGTAGCCGATACGCCTGGCTTTAGCCAGCTCGATTTTACCGAGCTTGGCATTGAAGATTTAGGCTACTGTTTTCGGGAAATTCGCGCGTTGTCTCCGGATTGCAAATTCCGTGGCTGCACGCATGTGCAGGAACCGGGCTGCGCCGTCCTTGCTGCTTTGGCAGAAGGGAAAATCGAACCAAGCCGTCATGATAATTACTTGCAGTTTTTAAATGAAATGAAAGATAAAAAACGGAGGTACTGACAAACCCATGACTATAATAGCACCCTCTATTTTATCGGCTGACTTCAGCCGGCTCGGAGAAGAAATTTCCGGTATTGAGCAGGCAGGAGCGGACTGGATTCATGTAGACGTTATGGATGGACAGTTCGTGCCGAACTTAACCTTCGGTCCTCCTGTTATCTCAGCTGTAAGACCCGCAACAAAGCTGCCTTTCGATGTTCATTTGATGATCGAGCGTCCGGAATTGTCTATCCCGCAATACGCAGCTGCTGGTGCTGATCGCATTACGGTACATGCAGAAGCATGTGCGCATTTGCATCGTACGATTTATCAAATTAAGGAGCTGGGACTTCCGGCCGGTGTAGCCATCAATCCAGGAACTCCAGTATCTGTGCTGGAATCTGTGCTGGGCGATGTGGATCTCATACTGGTTATGACGGTAAATCCGGGCTTTGGCGGACAGAAGTTTATCCCGTATTCCCTGAACAAGCTGCGTCAAATTCGCACCATGCTAGTGGAGCGCGAACTACAGCATGTTCATGTGCAGGTGGATGGCGGCATCAATGAAGAAACGGCTAAGCTTGTGACGGAGTCGGGCGCGAATGTACTTGTAGCCGGTAATGCAGTATTTGCCCAAGCAGATCGCGCGGCAGCTATATCGGTTTTACGCTAGGGATGCATATCTTAAATTAAGTTACATAGTTGCTGCAAGGGTTGCGCGGTGAACGGACTTGTATTTCGATGTGGAACGCTGTTGGCTGCTATAGCGGCACAGCTGTTTGCACTTGGGAGGCTGTAATGGAAGAATACGAGACATCTCGAGGAAAGACATGGCTGTGGGTGCTCCTATTTGCGCTCGGCATAGGCTTGCTGCTTGCGGCCTTTTCTATTGTGACTGTGATGATCAAATACGTTTTTTCTTTGCTTGCTTTGTATTTAATTTTTCAATTTTTCAAAAGGGTCGAGAAGCTGTGGGCACGAATAATGGTAATCGTGCTGGGGCTGCTGTTTTATTTCTTGGCCGTATTGGTTTATACGGCAATCCAGTTCATCAATGAGAATCCGCCGCCACTGGCGTGAGCATCGTAAAGATGGGCTTTCCACACTCGTTCATATATGGAATAGGACAACGGTAAAGTGCATAGGATGGTTACATGAACGCAGGTTCGTGTAGCCATTTTTTTTGAAATATAGGGAAGTATATCGCAGCACTATCCTTTCTCTATATTTCTCGGAATGAAACGTGCCGTGCCCCAAAGGATGGCTTTCGGCTGTTTCACCTTGAAATATAGGAAAGCATATGATGTTTCTATCCTTTCTCTATATTTCTCGGAATGAAACGCGCCGTGCCGTCAAAGGATGGCTTTCGGCCGTTTCACCTTGCATGAAACATAGCATGTGTTTGCGGGAAGAAAAAGCATGTAAGTCACCATTTCGATGAGCGTGTCTGAGGAGGGATGGGCATGAAATTTTACACGATCAAGCTGCCGAAATTTTTGGGCGGGTTCGTAAAGGCGATTTTGAATACCTTCCAAAAAAGTTAGTTCCTTTGCAGCCGCCTTCGAATGATCGTGGTTTATGTGAACAATAAAAAGCACCTGAGCCCAGGTGCTTTTTGTCTACCATACAGCACAAAGCTGCAGGAGATGAATTATACGCGAGTTACTTTACCGGATTTCAGAGCGCGCGCGCTGACATAAACACGTTTCGGTTTACCGTCAACTAGAATGCGAACTTTCTGAACGTTTACTCCCCAAGAACGACGGTTTTTGTTGTTAGCGTGGGAAACGTTATTGCCTGTACCAGGGCTTTTGCCTGTTAGAAAACATTTGCGGGACATGAGTACACCTCCTTCAAGTAGTGCTGAGCTAAAAGCGCATTGTTAGCATAAGCTGTCAGTTATTGCATAAGCAAAACCGCATCGTAGCATAAGCTCCCGGTTCTGCGTGAGCAAAACCGCTTCATTGGCTTGAAAAAGCGTCGAAGAAGCCTGCACATAAACATACTTTGATATCGTATCATAGTTGTGGGGTCTGAGCAACTAAAACTGTTGTTTTTTATGGCGATTTGCCCAAGGTTGGCACCGTCTGCCCTTCTATAACGTAACAGTTTATAGTACAATAATAATTAGTCAAAGATTTTATTGCAGCTTCAGCAGCATTTGACTTTAAACGGGGTAATTCATGCTAGACGGGGAATAGCTGTGAGATCTACACGATAAAGGAGTGAATTTCCATGCCACTTGCGCTCAGCACTGAACTTGGCCAAATTTTCATAACAGAGGAATGCATTGCCGTCATGGCAGGTTCCGCTGCGCTGGATTGTTATGGCCTTGTCGGGATGGCTTCTCGTAAACAATTAAAGGACGGCATAGCTGAGCTTCTGGGCAGAGACAATCTGGCCCGCGGCGTTGAAGTTCGCAGAGAACAGGATAAACTTTATATTGACTTGTATATTATTGTGAGCTATGGCACGAAAATTTCAGAAGTAGCGCATAATATTCAGACGAAGGTAAAATATGTAATGAGCGATGTTATTGGTCTTAACGTGGACCAGGTCCATATATTTGTGCAGGATGTAAGGGTATCTACATAGCAGGAAGGGGAATTTTCATTGAGTAAGGGCTTCATTAACGGTTCCGATTTTACCGCCATGGCCGTGCTGGGCGCTGAGTTGTTAAATCAAAATGTCGACAAGGTAAATGCGTTGAATGTTTTCCCTGTGCCTGATGGCGATACGGGAACGAATATGAATTTGACGATTGCCTCGGGCATTCGTGAGCTGCGCAGCAAGCCGTCCGACCATTTAGGCAAATCGACGGAAGTGCTTTCCAAAGGTCTTCTGATGGGGGCTAGAGGCAACTCAGGCGTTATTTTGTCACAGCTGTTTCGTGGTTTTTCGAAGGGACTTGCAAACGCTGAACAAGCTGGTCCTCAGCAGATTGCAGCGGCGTTGCAGCATGGTGTAGATCTTGCTTATAAGGCTGTTGTGAAGCCGGTGGAAGGAACGATTTTGACGGTGGCGAAGGAAGCAGCGAAGCATGCGGTTACTTATGCACGCCGTACGAATGATGTTACTGAGCTGATGAAAGAGGTATATGAAAAAGCGAATGAAACCCTCCAGCGCACACCGGATATGCTGCCTGTGCTTAAGCAGGTTGGCGTTGTAGATTCTGGCGGACAAGGGCTAGTGCTTATTTATGAAGGGTTTGTGCGTTATCTAGTTGAAGGCGAAGGTGCATATGAAAGCTATTTGCTACTATCTGAAGCAGCGCCACCTGAAGAAGTAAGTGTCCCGACGGCACAGCCAGCTTCAGCTCCACGGAAGGCAACGCATTTTGCTGCACAATCCCGTCTGGAGACGGCGGATATTGAATTTTTCTATGACATGGAGTTTTTTATAAATCGCAAGCCTGGGGGCAAAGCTGCGCCGTTTTTTGATGAATACGCTTTCAAGAAGGCGCTTGGCAAAGATGGGGACTCCATACTCGTCATTGCTGAGGAAGATATCATTAAAGTTCATGTGCATTCCCGCAGGCCGGGTGATGTGCTGAATTTGGCGCTGCCGTATGGCGAGCTGACGAACCTGCATATTTTGAACATGCGTGATCAGCATCGTGAGCTTCTAGAGGAGGAAGCAGCGATTCCATCCTACGCAGTGCTGCCTGATTATGCGCTGTCGGGAAGCATTTCCTCGCCAGAGCTGCTGGCGGGAACGTCGGGAGCGGCCGTACCGCCTGGACAAGTTCATGAGCTGGCGCCATTCGGCATTATTGCTGTAGCGCTGGGCGAAGGCATTTCGAACATTTTTCTGGATAATGAAGTAGATATCGTGCTGTCCGGTGGGCAGACGATGAACCCAAGCACGGAGGATTTCGTCAAGGCGATTGAATCGCTCGTCGCGGATCATATTTATTTGCTGCCGAATAACGGCAATATTATTCTTGCTGCTGAACAGGCGGCGGAGCTTAGTGAACGCAACGTGACGGTTATTCCGACAAAAACGATTCCGCAGGGGCTTGCAGCGGTACTGGCTTTCAAAGAGGATGAGACCGCCTCGCGCAATACGGATTGGATGAAAAATGCTGCCGGGCAAGTCGTTTCTGGCCAAGTGACGCATGCGGTTCGCGACACGACGATTGATGGCGTGAGCATTCGAGAAGGCGATTTTATCGGCATTAAGGAGAAGGCTATTGTTGCGGCACATGCAGATTTGGCCGAGACTTGCCGTCTGCTCATAGCTGAGCTTATGGCTGACGGCGGCGAGCTCATTACGGTGCTGACCGGAGCAGAGGCGAAGGCTGAAGATACGGAAGCGCTGAAAGCATGGGTGGCAGAGGCTTATCCGGATGCAGAGCTTGAAGTTCAAGAGGGCGGACAACCGCTTTATCCCTATTTGTTCGCAGTGGAATAAGGATGGGGAACTAGTGAAATCGCAATCGTTTATAGGGTATGAAAGGGGTGGCGAAGATGGGAAACATTCATATTATTACCGACAGCACTTCCGATATTCCGGCTGAACGATGTGCAGAGCTTGGCATTCAGGTTATTCCCCTGAAGGTGCTGTTCGGTGAAGAAACCTATTTGGATGGCGTGACAATTGGGAAAGAACAATTTTATGAAAAGCTGATTGCTGCTCCTGTACTTCCGACGACCTCACAGCCGTCTCCGGCAGAGTTTCTTGAAGTATATGAACGGATTTTGCAGGAGGACCCGCAAGCGATTATTATTTCTATTCATTTGGCTTCTGTACTCAGCGGTACTTATCAGTCTGGTGTCATAGCTAAGTCGATGCTGGATGAGCAGGCGGACGTAACGGTCATTGACTCCAAGTCGGCTTCGTATGGCTATGGCATTCAGGTGGTTACGGCAGCACGGATGGCTCGCGAAGGCGCCTCTAAAGAGGCGATTTTGGCAGAAGTGGCTCGTCTTCAACAAGAGCTCAGCCTTTATTTTCTGGTTGGATCGCTGGAATTTCTTCAGAAGGGTGGCCGAATCGGTAAGGCTGCGGCGTTGTTTGGCTCGATTTTAAATATTAAACCGATTCTTTCGCTGGATCAGGAAGGTACGGTTCAGTCTGTCGATAAGGTGCGCGGTACGAAAAAAGCGATGCAGCGCATCATGGAAATGCTCGACAAGGATTTTGGCAGTGATCGCGTTGGGGCAACGATTGGCTGGACGCATGGCGAGCAGACGGCGCAGGAGCTTGCGGCGCTGCTGAGAGACAAGCCTAATGTGGCATTCATTGATTTTATAACGATTGGTGCGACGATTGGCACTCATGTGGGACCAGGTACATCGGCCGTATTTATGTATAAAGTGTGAGGAATGATTATGATGACGCTGGAGCAATATTCCGTCCGGCAAATTAAAGGCGTGAGCGCTCCGAAGGAGCAAGAGCTTCACGCCTTTGGCGTTCATACCGTTGCCGATTTGCTGGACTATTTTCCATTTCGTTATGAGGATTATCGCGTTCGCGCTCTATCGGATGTCAAGGATGGAGATAAAGCTACCGTGCAAGGAGTTGTGCGGGGCATGCCTGTGCTGCAGCGTTACGGGAAAAATAAATCGCGGCTCACTTGTAAAATGGAGATCGATTTTTTGCTCGTTACGGCGGTGTGGTTTAACCGCCATTTTCTAAGGGATCAGCTGACGCCTGGCCGTACGATTATTTTGACGGGCAAGTGGGAGCAGCATCGCCAGCAGATGACCGTCTCGGAGTCCGAGTTTCCGGAAGGGGCCGGCTCTGCCAAATCAGGGACGCTGCAGCCGGTGTATTCCGTCGGTGGGGCGATTACGCAGCCATGGATGCGCAAGACGATTAAGCAGGCTTTGCAGCAATATGGCGCGATGATCGAAGAGGTGCTGCCGTTTGAGCTTTTGGAGCGGCACCAGCTCATTCCTCGCCGTGATGCGGTGCTGCACATTCACGAGCCGGGTGATATACACGAAGGTCTCGAAGCGCGGCGGCGGATGGTTTATGAGGAGCTGTTTCTATTTCAGCTGAAATTGCAGGCGTACCGAATGCTCAGCCGCAAGCGGGGCGATGGCATCGCTCATTTGATTGAAGCGGAGACGATTAGGCAATTCGCGGCTACGCTGCCATTCGAGCTGACGGATGGGCAAAAGAAGGTCGTAAATGAGCTTTTGGTCGACATGCGCCAGCCTGCGAGCATGAATCGGCTGCTCCAAGGCGACGTCGGCTCGGGTAAAACGGTCGTTGCCGCTATTGCGCTGTATGGGGCAGTGAAGTCCGGCCATCAAGGCGCGCTAATGGTTCCGACGGAAATATTGGCGGAGCAGCATATGCGTTCCTTGACGAAGCTGTTCGAGGGCATGGATATAGAGGTTGGACTGCTGACGGGAAGCATGACGGAGCGCCGCCGCCGCGATGTATTCGCTGGCCTGCAGATGGGCCTGATCGATATTGTCGTCGGTACGCATGCGCTTATTCAGGAGACGGTCTTTTTCCGTAGTCTCGGTCTGGTTGTAGTGGACGAGCAGCACCGCTTTGGCGTAAATCAGCGCAGCGTCTTGCGGCGCAAAGGAATGAATCCCGATGTGCTGACGATGACGGCGACGCCGATTCCGCGAACGCTGGCCATTACCGCTTTCGGGGATATGGATGTATCGACGATTCGCGAGCGTCCGCATGGGCGCAAGCCGATTAAGTCGTATTGGGTCAAGCATAGTATGATGGACCGCGTGCTTGGTTTTATCCGCCGTGAAGTAGGAGAGGGCAGACAAGCCTATATGATATGCCCGCTTATTGAGGAGTCGGAGAAGCTGGATGTACAAAATGCCATTGACCAGTATTTGCAGGTTCAGCAAGCTTTTCCTGATCTGAAAATCGGCCTGCTGCATGGGCGCCTAAGCGCGGCTGAGAAAGAGCAGGTCATGAGCTCTTTCGGCGCGAACGAGCTGCATGTACTCGTGGCTACGACCGTAGTTGAGGTTGGCGTCGATGTTCCGAATGCAACGCTGATGATCGTCATGGACGCCGAGCGGTTCGGCTTGTCGCAGCTGCATCAGCTGCGGGGCCGGGTTGGCCGTGGTGCTCATCAATCTTATTGCGTGCTGGTCGCCGATCCAAAGTCGGAGACAGGGCGCGAGCGCATGAAGGTCATGACGGAAACGGATGACGGCTTCGAGGTGGCGCGCCGTGATCTCGAAATCCGGGGGCCGGGCGATTTTTTTGGAACGAAGCAGAGCGGTCTGCCAGAATTTCGTGTCGCGGACATGGCGGCGGATTTCGAAGTGCTGGAAATGGCGCGGGATGATGCGGCTGAGCTGTGCGCCCGCGATGATTTTTGGGATAATCCGGCTTATGCAAGAATACAGGCTAAGCTGAATCGGGATCAACTTTTTCAAGGAGAACAGCTTGATTAGGCAATTTCCGGGAATCTCCGGCATATAGTTAAACGTGAAAACGGTATGCCAAGATGGAGGTGTCTGGAACATTGAGCTACCAAAAGTACGGTATTCGCCCGCAATTGGTCGAACGTATTAAAGCAAAGCTGAAAAATCCGCTTTTAAAGGACCGCGTGCGCCTGATGCTCGCTAATGTCACTAAATTCGACTTGCAGGATCGCGTCAAAGTTAGAAAGCTGGTGAAATCAACCGCTAGCATCTTGCAGGAGCCGCTTACGGATACGCAGGAGGAGCAGATCGTCGCGTTCGTTCTCGCCCAGAAGATCGACCCCAACAATACGTTTCACTTGCTCAAGCTTTGGGGCATGTTTCGCTGACCGTCTGCGGTCAGCTTTTTTTAATATAAGCGGATTTAAGTTTTTCTTGCAGCTGCGCTGCTAGTGCGCTTCTTTTCCGGCTATACTATCTTTTTAGCATCATTGTGGCTTTTGGAAAATGGCGTTCGTGAAAAAGGTTGGAGGGGAGCTTATGGGAGGCGTTGGCGGAAAGCTTGTGAGCGGTTTTAGAGCGTGGCTGCGGCGTTGTATCCAGCTGCCGGCAGACGCCTTTCTGTATGCAGTTGGCAAATGGCATAGCTTTGGCGAGTCGCAAAAAATGGCTGCTGCGGCGCGCCCGCTTGTGATGCAGCCCGCAATCGTTGCTAAGCTTGCAGCCTCATGGACGCTGCTTGAGCGGGAGCAGGAAGCGGGCGGCTCCAATGCCAGCCCCAATGCTAAACCAAATGCGATCTCTAATGCCAGTCCTCCTGTGAATAGCGCTGCCGTTGCTGGCTCAGCCGAGCATGCGCTGCTTGCAGCGATTCGAGCGGACGCCGTTCATTTGAATCGCAACAATGTGACGAGAACGGAAGCTTATTTGGCGATCTATGAACGCAGGCCCGAGCTGCACTGGGCGCTGCTGGCGCATTTGGTTTCGCGTAATGGCGGCTGGAATATGACCGATTTACAGGGAGAGTGGCTGCCGTATTTGCTGGGCCGTTCCGCCCGCGAGGCCGTATTCCGCTTTTTAGAGCGCGCGAATGCGTTGATTTTTCAGGATGCTTATCCGCAGCTGCTGCTGTATGAGGCAAGCTGCAAAGCTGGGCGTCCGTTGTTTCATTTGCTGCCGCAGCTTGGTGTTTCCCGCTTTATGGTCCCGGTCTGGCAAACGTTTTGGGAGAGCCGCGATTCCGCTATTTTGTCGGTGGCGCTGATCGTGAATGAGCAAAATTACATTGAAAAGCGAATTGTGCAGCATCCCTTTTTCCGCAAGGAGGTGCTGGATACGGTGTTTTTTGGCTTGCAGTCGTTATTACAGCTTAATGCGGTTGTGTTTTGTTATCGCTCCGGGGGGGAAGAAATGAAGCTGGCGGGGCTTATTTTGGAAAACTTTGATAATCTTAAAGAGCGAATTGAGTTCGGCAAACGGCTGTATGCGCTGTTATTCAGTGTGCCGGAGGTGTATGGCGGCGCCGTTGCTTTCGTGCGAGCCATTCGTCACACGGGTTCACGTGCGGATTATGCCCCTCATTTGTTTGCAGTAGTCAGGCGTGATCCGCCAAAGAAGCCTTACAGGGAGCGGCTATCGGGGAGACGGCTGGCGCCTGGTGCCGCTCCTTTATTCAGTCCGGAGCTGAGCGGCGTCTGGCCGGATCGAGCAGTTGAGGCGCCTGAGCCTGGCGATTGGTTCCAGCAGGCAGCGCAGGTGCTTCCTTATTTTCAAAAACTGCCGCTGCCGCAATCCTTTGAAATGACCAATGAATACAGCCTGCTGCTGAATAAAATTGAACTGGCTGTGCTGGCTTCACAGCAGTGGAAGCCCTAATCGTGCTAATTAATAAATTCGCGGCCAGAACCATTTTCTGGAGCTTATTTTAATATGTCCAGACTTATAAAGCTTTTAAGTTACTTTATAACCTGGACATAGCGCTTGTATATGTGAACGAATGGTTGAAAGGGTAAAGCCGATCCTATAAAATGAGAAAGAAGCGGCCGCGAATTCCACATTGGGAATACATAGGCAAGTTGAAGTATGGAGAGGCTGGTTTCCTTTTTTGATTTGTAAGCGTTTTCTAGATTCGTCGATATGGACAAAAGCCTTGGGGCAAGCCGTTTAGTTCATAGGGAAGGTACGGAAGGGCGGGTCTGCTTGAAAAAAATAAAAGTGAACTTATTGGCCAAATTTCTAATTTCATATGTGCTGGTGCTGCTGCTGCCGATCGTCAGCATTTTGCTCTACTATTATCCTCACTCGACCAAAGCGGCCAAGGAGAAGGAAATGGAATGGAATGCCCATGTGACGGAGCAATTCATGACCTCTCTCGATATTTTTACCCGCTATGTTTATGATCTGCCCTCGGAATTAATGCGCAATGGGGATATGAGAATGTACATGGCGATGGAGGACGATTATCGGCGTATCGTCATTGCCAATGAGATGCGCAAATATAATGCAACCGATGCTTTTATCTACAACACGCTATTATATGTCAAAAATATCGGCTACCTGTTCGCCAAAACGGGCAGTGTCTACAGTGTAGATGATTTTGCTAATCGTGGCGTCGGCTATTATTATGAATCATGGCCTCATAATGAAATGTTTCAGGAGCTGGACAAGCTCACCTTGCCTTCGGTCAGACCGGCCGAAAATGTCATCGTTCCGGGCAACAATGGCATCAGGATGCTGACCTTTATGCTGCCGATGCCGCTGGGCGGGGAGCATTCGCCAGCTTCGGTGCTCATTCTCGTGAAAGAGGAAACGATTATTCGCATGATGAATGCGGTATCCGAATCGTATAATGGCGAGTTTTATATTTTTGACCAGAAGGGAAATAAGCTGGTTGCATCTAAAGAAGCGGCTTACAGTGAGACGGACGATTTCCGCCAGATGGTTAAGCAGCTTGGTGCAGGCGAAGCAGGGTCAACGATTCAGACGATTGATGGCAAATCCTATATCGTTTCACACAATGTATCGGACAAAAATGGCTGGCAATATGTCAGCATGCTGCCCGTTACCGAATCTTTGCAGGATATTCGCTCCATCCAGTGGAATACGATACTTATTCTTCTGCTGATCCTTTTTATAGAGGGGATCGTTATTTACATTTCGATTCGCAAAAACTATCATCCGATCAAGCGGCTTGTGGGCTTTGCCACAGAGGTTTTCAAGCATAAGGATAGCAGTCCAGGCCGGATGAACGAGATCGATACAATTCGTTACGCCTTGGATGAGCTTTCCTTAACGAATACGAAGCTGGATGAACGGGTTCAGAGAACGCTGCCGATTTTGCGCGACAATGTGCTGTTTGAGCTTGTCAGCGGCCATTATGCGACTTGGGAGGCTTTTCATTCGCAAGGGGCGGATTACGGCGTATTTAAAAACCGCGATGCGGTAACGGCTGCTGTTCTATCTTTCGATGCGAGCAAGGAGGATAGGGAGGAAGTATCCGAATTTTTGCGGCAGGAGGAGCAGCAGCTGCCTGAAACGTTAGAGGGTCATTTCTTCGCAAGTATCTACAACCAAGAATGGATATTTGTCTGCTCGCATCAGGAGGGCGTTGCCGTCAAGACGTATTTGTCCGGCGTGCAGAGCAAGCTGAAGGAGCAGCTGGGGCGGGAGGTGTTAATTGGTATCGGCTTGGCTGAGAGCGGGTTATCTCCTGAAGGTATGCATTTGTCCTATTTGCAGGCGGTACGTGCCGGTGAATATTTGCGTATTCGTCAGCAGGACGAGCTGCTAGCGTTTGGCGACATCGAAATTTCGCAAAATGGGATGGTTTCTTATTTTGCCGAGCTGCTGCAATCACTGGAGATGGCGATTCTCAAAAACGAGCCTAACGTCGTGCAATCCGTGCTTGAGAAAATCATCGATTATCTCGTTAGCAGCGGCATGCCGCCGCATATGATCAGAACGGTTTATTCGAATACGATCAGCGTTATTTTGGGCGGGCTGCAAAGGTTCCGTCACGATGGTGGCCATTTGCTCAGGCTTACGGATGCGGCCTTTCAGCACCGCTATACAATTGAGCAGATGGTGGGCATTATGCGGGAAAGCTGCAGCAAGCTATGCGATATTATTCGCGAGACGCTGCCTGCTGCCCGCGTCGCAACTCAAGAGGAGATTTTGGCCGTCATTGCGGAAAAAGGCTTTGACGCTAATTTTTCGCTGCAAATGTTCGCTGACCACTTCAGCATGTCGCAGTCGGGCTTCAGCTATCATTTCAAAAAAACAATTGGCCATAATTTTAAAGAATATATTGACAGACTTCGCATTCAGAAGTCGATCCAATTGCTTCGCAGCACAGGAGGGACACTGGATTCTATCGCCCAGCAGACAGGCTACTCGAACACATCGAGCTTTATTCGATCCTTCAAGAAAATGGTTGGAACAACTCCCGGCCAATACCGGGACTCTTGCAAATAAGTGTGATAAAGCTGCTGCTGTGCCGTCTTGGCATGGTGGCAGCTTTTTTGAAATACACGTCCAAATGGAGTAGTCTGACGCAGACCATTTTTGTAGGTAGAACGTACACTTTTTGAGCATATGCAAAATTTCAAAAAGAGTATATGCCTATTTTGAAATCGCTTACAAAATCAGTTATAAAGCGCTCTCAAAAAGTGTTGATTGGTCAAAAACTGTTTGTATACAGGTTCGCAGCAGAACGGTTAGAGTAAGGGGGCCGAGAAGATGCAGACAGCAGTCTTGCTCCTTGAATCCGGGAGTAAGCAGTATAAACGGGTCGGCAGACTAAAAGAATATCGGGGGTAATGCACATGAAGAAGCAGATCATTACGATGTTGTCGTTGTTGGTGGTCGGGACGACGCTCTTGGCAGCATGTTCCAGTTCTAATGAAGGCAGCGCAAGCGACCCGAGCGGAAGTGCTGGGCAAAGCGGCTCGAAGGTTAAGCTGACTGGTGTTATCGTCAAGCATCCGCTAACGAAGCCGCTTGCCGAGATGGAATGGCTTCAGCAGATTGAGGATGCGGCGGGCGTAGACATCCAGTGGCAAGAAATTACCGCGGATTGGGGGCAAAAGAAAGGAACGATGCTTGCCAGCGGTGATGTTCCAGATTTATTCGTTGGCCCGAATGTGATTACAGATGCTGATTTTGCCCAATTCAAGGGATTATTTCAGGACATGAGCGAGTTAATGGAAGGCGCTCCCCATGTTCAGAAAATGTTCGAAGAGAAACCGGAAACCAAGCAAATTTCCACCCAGCGCGATGGTCAAATTTATGGACTTGCGAAGTACCAGCGATTTTGGCCGGATACGGTTAACAGACAATATATTAATCAGACTTGGCTGGACAATCTTGGCCTAGATATGCCTACTACATGGGATGAGCTGTATGATGTGCTGGTCGCCTTCAAGGAGAAGGATGCGAATGGCAACGGAGATCCTAATGATGAAATTCCGATGGACTGGTCGGGCGGAATCGGCGGCTTCTTTAATCCAGCTGTGCTGCTAGGCGGTATGGGCATTAAGCTGTCTTCCGATGTGAGTGGGCAAGGCTACTTCGTTGAGGACGGCAAGGTGAAAAATTTCCTGACCGACGATCGCTACAAGGAGCTCGTTATGTTCCTGAACAAGCTATACAAGGCGGGGCTCATTAACCCGGAGGTGTTCACTCACGATTATACGAAGCTGCAGGCTGTTGCCCGCGGGGAAGGGGATATAGCCAAAGTTGGCTTTACGTGGGGCTGGGTAGCATCAGATCGGTTTGGAGAACAGCTTGCTCCGCAGTATGCGTCGATGTCGCCGCTTAAATCCTCTGCGAGCTATTCGGGCCCAGTGTCGTGGAGCTATGACAGCTATACACTGAATTATGGCGCCAATAATATTGTGATGTCGGCCAAAACGAAAAACAAGGAAGCAGCTATGCGCTTCATTAATGAGCTGTATAAGCCGGAAATTGGCATTCAAGTGCTGTTTGGCTCGATTGGCCCTAACATTGAGGACAAAGGCAATGGCTCCTATGCGGTGCTTCCACCAAAAGATTCGAAGATGGACCCCGGCACATGGAAATGGACGTCTACTTGGGCAGATAATGGCGCTTTCTATATTTCGGATACGATCGACCTGACGCTCGGCAAAGATATGCAGGAGGTGCTGACCCAGTCAGAGCCGCTTAAAGATGCACTTGCACAAGTAGATTCCCAGATCGATATTTATCCGGGCACCTTCGTTAAATATACGAATGAAGATAACAATGCGATGAGCTTAAACAATACGAACATTATGAACCTGGCCGATACGACGTTCGCCAAATGGGTTACGAAAGGCGGAATCGAGGCGGAATGGGACGCTTATGTGAAGGAAAGCCAGAAGGCCGGCCTTGATAAAAATGTGGAAATTATGCAGAAGTATTACGATGAATTTGTAAGCAAGCTGTAGCGGAGGCTGTTGTGCAGGTTTACTCATGAAAGGAGGCGCGGCGATGCGTACAGTAACGAAGCTTGGCACCGTCAAGCGTGACTATCAGCTATGGCTGATGATTTTGCCGGCGCTTGCCACTATTTTTATCTTCAACTATATTCCGATGTATGGCGTACAGCTGGCCTTTCGCGATTACGATTTCAGCAAAGGGCTGACTGGCGGAGAATGGAAGGGACTATTCTACTTTCAGCAGTTTATCGAAAGCTATCTGTTCAGCGATCTGATGCGAAATACGTTTTTGATCAGCCTCGCGACCATTATTATCGGGTTTCCGGCTCCGATTATTCTCGCGCTCGTGTTGAACCAGATCCGTCGGAAATCGTTCAAAAATATGATGCAGACGACTGTCTATTTGCCGCATTTTATTTCGGTCATCGTGCTGGTTGGCATGTTGAACGTGCTGCTTTCCCCTGAGACCGGCATCGTCGGCCATTTGATGAAAGCGATAGGGCTGGGGCACATCAATTTGCTTGCCTCAAGCAATACCTTTATACCTACCTATGTGATTTCGGATATTTGGCAGCATTGCGGCTGGAACAGCATTATTTATTTAGCGGCGCTCTCAAGTGTCGATCCCCAGCTTTATGATTCGTCCAAAATAGACGGAGCAAACCGCTGGCAGACGATCCGTTATATTGATTTTCCGGCGCTGATGCCAACGATCGTCATTTTGTTCATTTTAAGCATGGGGGGCATTTTGAGCACGGGTTTTGAAAAAATATTTTTGATGCAAAATGCATTGAATTTGCCTGTATCCGAAGTGATTGCGACCTATGTCTACAAAATGGGGATTGTGTCTAATCAATTCAGCTATGCTTCAGCTATCGGCTTGTTTAATACGATCATTAATTTTATATTCCTGTATACGATGAACGCCATTTCTAGGCGTGTGTCCGACACCAGTCTGTTCTAGCCTACGGCGGAAGGAGGGAATACAATGGAAAAGATAAGGCCGCGTCTTGGCGGCGGTGAAATTTTGTTTAGAATCATGCTGGTCATCGTATGTGCCGTTATTTTCCTGACGGTTGCTTACCCGCTCTATTTTATTATTATCGCCTCGGTAAGCGACTCGACACTCGTCTCAACCGGTAAAGTGCTGCTGTTCCCCAAGGGAACGAGCTTCTTCGGCTACGGGGAAATTTTTAAGGATGAACGCATATGGACCGGCTACCGCAATACGTTGTTTTACACATCCGTTGGTACGCTAGTCAATTTGCTGTTCACGCTGCCTGCTGCCTACGTGCTGTCACGCAAGGAGTTTAAGGCAAGAAAATATATGATGTTTGCATTTGTGTTTACGATGTTTTTCAATGGCGGGCTCATTCCAACTTATTTGCTAATGAAGGATCTGCATCTTACAAATACGCCTTGGGTATTTATCGTACCGTTTAGCGTTAATGTTTTTTATTTAATTATCGCTCGTACTTTTTTTGAATCGACGCTTCCTTCGGAGCTCTACGAGGCGGCTGCAATGGACGGCTGCTCGCATTTCGTCTATTTCGTAAAGGTGGCGCTGCCGCTGTCCAAAGCCTTGATCTCCGTCATCGGCCTGTATTATTTGGTCGGGCACTGGAATGACTTTTTCACTGCGCTGATTTACATTCGGGACAATGAGCTGAAGCCGCTGCAAATTATTCTTCGCGATATTTTATTATCGAACCAGGTGTTTGCAAGCGGGGCGGGGACAGGCGGCGACTCCGGCGGCTACGCGCAGAAATACGCAGATCAGATTAAATATGGCGTCATTATCGTGTCTACGCTGCCGATTTTAGTGCTGTATCCGTTTTTGCAGAAGTATTTTGAGAAAGGCGTTATGATCGGTTCGATTAAAGGGTAAAAGCGGAGGACCACTGCGGCAGGCTGCTGCCCGGTGGTCCTTTCTGATTGAATGATTGTAGAGGCGTGCTGCTGAATAAATTTGAGCCGACATCTATCCATCCATCCATTCATCCATTCATCCATTCGTCCTTCCAGCACTTGTAATGGTTGTCACAAGACCATCCACATAACGTCCTATTCGAATGCTGATCTCGGCACGCATGTAGTCTCTGGTGATGGTGAAATGATCTTCATATTCCCGGCAAATATAGCGGTAACGAGCCTCTTGATGATTTTTCTCCTCTTCAAAAACGCGAATGCCTTTCTCCGTCAATCCTCTCTTTAATTGGGTTAAGTCGTCATGGACATTTCTAGCCAGCAATTGGGCCGCTTTAGAATAGAGCAATCTTAGCGTTTCTGAGGATTGCTCTGCCTCGCTGGCTTTTTTGACGATGATCGCATGCATGATCGGCAGCAGTACATAATCTTTCATCATAAGAATCTCTTCCGCTGTTGGACGAACAGGCTGAAGGGCTTGATTTTGAAATCTGTTCTGAAAAGCCTCCTTATGCTGTGGAAGCATCATTCGGCTAGATTCCCAGAGCCCGTTCTTTTCAAGTTTTTTGCTCATTTGTAGTGCCCCCCGATTTTTATGGACCTATCCGCTGCTTGCCCTGCGGCAGTAAGGGATGAAGCTCTTACAATTGCGGTGCTTCCGTAACGATTTTTGATGGCGTCTGTCACTTTTTCCAGCGCTCTAAGCTTGATCTGATCCTCAAAGAGGGTGAGCTGATAGTTTTGATCGTCCATGAGCTGGCTGATGGTCACACCGACCCGGCGCACAGGCATGCCATCCCAAAATTTATAAAACAGCTGCTTCACCGCTTCAAAAACCGTTTTGGTGTGGTTAGTGGGATCGAGCAGCTTCATTTGGCGTGAAAATCCGGTGGGCGCTTCGTAAGGGCTGCACATGCAGTTGACCGTAACGACATGGCCCATATATTGCTTGCGGCGGCAATCGCGGCAAACCTCCTCGGTCAGCTCTAATAAAACGGTATCTACCTCCCATGGCTCCATATAATCTCTTGGCAAAGTCATCATATGGCCAACCGATTTTGGCGGGGTGTTGAAGGTCTCGGGTGTAACCGGGCTGTCATCGATGCCGTTGGCCGTCCGCCACAGCACCTCGGCATGAATATCGGATTGCTTGCCAAAGCGAAAGCGAAGCCGATCCTTGAGACGAGGAAGCGGCGTTTTGGCAATATCGCCTATGGTATGCATGCCAAGCCGGGTGAAATGGGTGGTCATGCGTGAGCCGACCCCAAACATTTTTTGAACCGGCTGCGGCCACAGCAAAGCTTCGACTTCTGTTTTAGGGAGGGTAAAGATGCCATCCTTATTCTTTTTTGCCCAGATGTCCGTGGCCATTTTAGCAAGCATTTTATTGGAGCTTATGCCTACCCTTATCCACACGCCTGTCTGCTGAAGAACCTTCTGTTGAAGGGCTTTGGCTATCGTAACCGGGTCTCCGAAAAGAGGGAGGCTTGCCGTAATGTCCAGAAACTGCTCATCGATGCTAAAGATTTCAACCAGATTCGTAAACTCCTCATAAATGCCCGTAATCATCATGGAGGCATCAATATAATGCTGCATGCGGGGACGCAGGACGACGAGCTCCGGGCATTTATTTAATGCGATTCCGAGCCGCTCGGCTGTCGTGATGCCGTATTGCTTGGCAATGGGGCAAGCCGCTAAAATAATGCCTGATCGGCGCTCAACAGAGCCGGCTACAACAACGGGTTTATTTTTACACTCCGGATGGCTGGCTTTTTCAATACTTGCGTAAAAACTTTGACAATCTGCGAGCAATATAACCCTTTCAGCTGTTTCCCTCATTCCAACCGCCTCCGCATATTCATCAGCATGGTCATTAGCTCGGCTTTCACTAAGCTTCTCAGCATGGTGAAATGGTGGATATAACCGCGAACTTTATATTCAACATGGACCCCCCGCGCATTCATCTCGGTGTTTAACGCTTTAATATTCCGCTCTCTCATTTTTTTCTTAATGGTTTGCAGTTCAAGATAGATGCTTTGCTCCATTTCATTGAGATAAAAAAGAATATGATTATAAATGATTTTATTTCGATACATTTTTAATTCGTTGATGTCTCTGGCTAACATATCGAGAAGGATCGGCAGCAAGGTATGTTTCTTAATAATTTGCAGATCCTCTTCCGTTTCGATGATTGAATGGACACTCATAGCTACACCACCATGACGCGAACGTTTATTCGTATTACGTATTATATACCGAATGTATGTTCTCTATGCAAGGTTTCTTGGGCAGGTAATTTCGACCAGCTTGGGTTTTGCTTCAGGAAGGGACAGGGGGCTAGCGTTTTGCGAGGGCGGTTATAATAATGATGCTTGTCCAAAAGGTCAGAAGATGCGATGATAAATAAATCACATGCTTACATAAGGAGCTAAAGCATAATGAAACAGGCATCATTGCTGCAAGACAAAAAACAACGCAAATTGCTGTTCAGCGCTGGGCTCAGCTGGATGTTTGACGCGATGGACGTCGGCATGCTGTCCTTTATCGTGGCTGCGCTGAGCGTAGAATGGGGGCTAGGCACCGAGCAGATCGGACAGCTGACGGCTATTAATTCCATCGGCATGGCAGTGGGAGCGGCAGCAGCGGGTGCGCTTGCGGACCGCTACGGACGCCGGACGATTTTGCTGTGGACGCTGCTCATTTTCTCGGCGGCGAGCGGCTTGTCGGCGCTGGCGGGTACCTTTACCGTGCTGTGCCTGCTGCGTTTCGCTGGCGGCTTTGGACTTGGCGGCGAGCTGCCCGTCGCTTCGACGCTCGTGTCCGAGTCGGTTCCCGTGAAGGATAGAGGCAGAGCGATCGTGCTGCTGGAAAGCTTCTGGGCAGGCGGCTGGATTGTCGCTGCGCTCGTCTCGTATTTTGTTATACCGGCCTATGGCTGGCGAGCGGCATTTATTATTGGAGCGGTTCCAGCGCTGTACGCGCTGTATTTGCGAAGAGCCATTGAGGATTCACCGCGTTATGTGGCGCAAAAGGGGGAGGTTTTACCGCTGCGCCAGCGGCTTGCGGCGATTTGGTCGCCAAAGCATCGCCGTTCGACCATTATGCTGTGGCTGCTGTGGCTAACGGTCGTCTTCTCGTATTACGGCATGTTTCTGTGGCTGCCGACCGTCATGGTGCTGAAGGGATTCGGACTGGTCAAAAGCTTTCAATATGTGCTGCTCATTACACTTGCGCAGCTTCCGGGGTATTTTACAGCGGCCTACTTTATCGAGAAGCTGGGGCGCAAATTTGTGCTGGTCACCTATTTGCTGCTGACGGCGGTAAGCGCCATGTGGTTCGGCAGTGCGACGACAGAAGGCATGCTGCTTGCTGCCGGAGCTTGCCTGTCCTTCTTCAATCTGGGCGCTTGGGGAGCGATGTATGCTTACACGCCGGAGCAATATCCGACGGCGGTACGCGCAACGGGAGCAGGCTTTGCCGCCTCCTTCGGCCGGATCGGCGGCATTGTCGGCCCTTACATGGTAGGGATGCTCGTGGCAGGCGGTACATCGATTCAAACGGTATTCATCATTTTCTTTGTGGCAATCGTATGCGGTGCGCTGGCGGTTGCTTTTCTGGGTAAAGAAACCAAAGGGATCGATCCTGACCTTTAAGTGGATAAGCTTGTCATAATAGGGAGGGCGGGGCGAGAAAGAGTAGGAAACGCGCCGTTCTCTAAACACAAAAAGCCCCTCTCCTGAGCTATAGCAGTTCCGGCAAGCCGAACGCTGCTCGATCAAGGAGAAGGGTTCTTCTGTTGGAAAATATCCAGCAAGATGCAGGATTTAGCGCACGCAGCTGTTATCTAAGCGGTGCGAAATGCTTCACTTGCTCTAAAATAGTTTCGATTTCTTGGACGACATCTGCCGAAAGCTGCAGCTCGACCGCTTTGACGTTTTCGACGATTTGCTGCGGACGGCTCGCGCCAATCAGCGCGGAGCTGATGCCCGGCAAGCGCAGCACCCATGCCAGCGCGAGCTGGGAAATGGAGACGCCAAGCTGGCTAGCCAGCCCGTCAAGCTGTTCTACGCAATCAAGGACATCGTCCCGTAAATAGCTTTTCAGCACATGGTTGATCGAATCATTGGCAGCGCGGCTATCTGTAGGCAGTTGCTGGCCCTTTCTGTATTTTCCGGTCAGAATGCCTTGCGCCAGCGGCGAAAAGACGATTTGGCCGATGCCTTCCCGCTCGCTGACAGGGATGATCTCTTGCTCAATATATCGCTCAAACATATTGTAGATCGGCTGGTTGGAAATAAGCGGACGCAGGTTAAGCCGCTTCGCAATGCCAGTCGCATCGGCGATTTGAGCGGCGCTCCATTCGGAGACAGCGGAATACAAAATTTTGCCCTGTGCCGTCAAATCGTCCAGCGCCCGCAGCGTCTCTTCCAGCGGAGCATTTTGATCATAGCGATGGCAAAAATAAATATCAATATAGTCTGTGCCCAGACGTTTCAAGCTGGCATCGCACTGCTCCATAATATGCTTGCGCGATAAGCCGCCGTCATTGGGGCCGTCCCCCATATTGAAGAAGACCTTCGTCGAAAGCACGTAGCTTGCGCGCTCGAAAGGCCGCAGGGCAGCGCCGAGCGCCCGCTCGCCTTCGCCGCGATTATAGGCATTGGAGGTGTCGAAAAAATTGATGCCGCTTTCAAAGGCTTGCTGAATGCAAGCGTCAGCCGCTTGCTGCTCGGTAGCTGTTCCATAAGTGAGCCAGCTTCCAAGACCGATTTCGCTTACTTTAATGCCGCTTGAACCGATGCGTCTGTATTTCATACCCTAATTCCTCCGCTTTCGTTGAAAAAGTAAATGCTCGTCTCTGGCCGCGGCCGTTATTGCTCCAGTGATTTTTGCGTAAAGATAGCCATATACGTCACTTCGTCCGATACGGGGCAGAGGAGATGCTCCTCCAGCGAATTGAAATAAAGCGTATCCCCCGGATGCAGCGAATATTCAGTCGCACCAACCTTATACGTCATCTCGCCGCTGATCATATAAATAAATTCCTCGCCCTCATGGGAGAAGCCGTGCGGCTTTACCTCGCCTTTACGGGCCGTAATCAAATAAGGCTGGACCAGCTTGTCTCTGCGCTCGCTGGCAAACGCGTAGAAGGAATACCCTCTGTCTGTCCGGAGCCAGCGGTCTTTATCGCTGTACTGCAGGCTAGAATTGAATACGGTCGCATTCGAACTCTGCTCTTCAATCAGGTCGGACACCCGGACGCCTAAAGCTCCGGCAATTTTCATCAGTGTCGCCACTGGAGGAGCGGATAGATCGTTTTCAATTTTGGACAGGAGACTCTTCGTAAAGCCGCACTGTTTAGCGATTTCTTCCTGCGTCCGCTTCTGTTCCATGCGGATCAGCCGGATTCTTTTGCCGAGGCTCATCAGTCACACACCTTTATTTGTCATACTTGCCCTCTATCGTATCATAAAAAGACTGAGTTGAAAACGGTTCAATAAAGTTGTTGATAATTCAACCTAGTTGAATTAAAATAAACCTGCAATCATCTTGAAGGAGGGACGAAATGGTCAAAGCGGCGGATTTGAATGAGGAGCAGCACGTGCTGGAAATGGGCTGGGGCAAAATAGCATGGTTATATGGACAAGAAATCGATCCTGAGGGCCAAATGACATTTGGGCAGGTTTATATTCATGCAGGCCAGGAAAATGGGCGTCATCGGCACCCAAACTGCGAGGAAATTATTTTTGTGCTGTCGGGCGAATGCGATCATTCGCTGGGGGATGAAATGCATCATCTGAAGCCAGGCATGGCACTGCGCATTCCGCAAAACGTGCTGCATCATGCCAAGGCAACCAGCTGGGAGCCGTGCCGAATGATCATTGCGTATTCCGCAGTCGATCGGCAGACGGTGGGCGAATAGAGCGGCCTAGTATGAATGCAGAACATAGAACGTAGGAAGCAGGGAGGACGATAAGTGGGAATCCGGTATGCTTTTTCCCGGCCAACGGCAGGGGCAGAGGAAGAGAAGGCATTAATTCATGGCTATCAGGCGGCAGGCTACGAGGGTTTGCAGCTCAAATGGAATCAATATATGCCCCACGTGCAGGAACCGGAGCGGTTTATGGAACGCTGGGGACAGCCGCCGGGCCTCGCATCCGCGCTTATTACGGGAGGTACGCTGCTTAGCGACGATAGCAAGGATGAGCTGCGCCGTATTTTCCGCTTTGGGAAGCAGGTGGGCACGGAGCTAATTGTCTACTGCCACAGCGTCCCAAGGACGGGGCTGGAAAAGGAAGCTATTGCTAGCTTTGCGCGTCTGTTCGCGGAGCTGGGCAAGGAGGCGCAAGACAGCGGGCTCAAGCTGTCGCTGCATCATCATTATGATCAGCCGGTGATGCACCGGGCGGATTTTGATATATTTTTCAGCGAGCTGCGGCCGGAGGACGGGGTTGGACTGACGGTCGATACGGCGCATCTGGTGAAGTCGGGCATTTCCGATGTGGCGGAGGTCATTCGCAGCTTTGCGCCATTTATCAATAATTTTCATATGAAGGATTTTGCGGCTGGCGAATATCGGATATTAGGAGAGGGCTCGATTGATTTTCAGCCGATTATGGCGGAAGTGAAGCGGATAGACTATGCGGGCTGGATGTCGGCGGATGAGGAAAGCGGCGGTGAGATAGTGACGGGCATGCAGCAATGCTTGCCGTTCATGAAATCAGGTGTTGGGAGAGTGGCGGAATGAAAAAATATAAAATTGGATTTGTCGGCGCGGGGGCTGTCACGCGGCTGCATTTGAGAGGTTATGCCAATCATCAGGATCGCGTGGAAGTCGTTGCAATTTGCGACCCAAGCGAAGCAGCCGCCCAGGAGCGGGCAAATGAGTTCGGCATTGCGGGGAGATACACGGACCTTGCGGAAATGCTGGCGCATAGCGGGCTAGATGCCGCAGTAGTCTGTACGCCTTCGACGATACGTGGAAGCATCATGCGGCCGCTGCTGGAAGCAGGCATTCCGGTGTTTCTGGAAAAGCCTTTCGCCGACACATTTGCCGAGGCCCAGCAAATAGCGGAGCTTGCCCAGCAGCTGAACGTTCCGGTATGCATTAATCAAAATTTTCGCAAGCATCATCAATTTGATTTTATTCGCGATTTGGTTAAGTCAGGCGCAATTGGCAAGCTGGAGTCGATTCAATTTGATTCCTTGTTTTATCGGCAGGATGCAGGCTGGCGAGTACACACGGAGCGTCATGCCTTGTCCGTCATGGCGATTCATTGGTTTGACGGTATGCGCCGAATCGCGGGTGCCAAGGCGGCTTCCATTTATTGCAGCGCCTACTCTTCGGAGGCGGTCGATTGTTTAGGGGAGACGGATGCGACCGTGCTGATGACGTTTGAGAACGGCGTGCGCGCCCATTTTACCCAAAGCTTCTCCAGTCCGTTTCATAAAAATGATCTCGTCGTGCTTGGCAGCGAAGGCGTGCTCAGCACGACGTCCAATACGATCGGGCTGTATCGGCGCGAACCGAGCGGGGAGCCGAACTGGAACCCGCAGCCGGTGCAGACATGGGAGCATGCGCTGCCGATTGAGGAGGCGATATTTGACGGCCTCAATCAGCTGCTCGTCTGGCTGGAAACGGGCGTAGAAGCCGAAAATAGCGCGTTTGACAATTTGCATACGGTTTCATTGCTGGATGGCGCGTATGAGTCGGCAAAGAATAATCAGGTTGTTGCCTTTCAGGAAGGGCTGCTAGGGTAGAATGGGTAGAGCTTGCAAGTGCAAAAGCTACACGAACTGAAAAAGCTGCAAGAGCTGCAAGAGCTGCAAGAGCTGCTAAAATATATCTAGGGAGCTTTGTTGCAATTGTGGTCAGTTAAGAAAAAACAAATAAGGCGCAGGGTTTTTGCAGCAGCGAAAATTTTGCGCCTTATTTCATATTCTAAGCTCTTCGAGCTTTAATTCGATGGCCCCTATTTTGGCGGACCCCAAATCCGCTATTTACGCTATCCAATGTCATGGAGATGCCTCGTGGACACAGAAGCCCCTAATGATCCCCCAATCGCTATTTTGCCGAGATAATGAGAATAATAAAGGCTCTCCTGTCCACCTACATACTCAAATCACAAAAATAGCTAAAATAGCGGAACCTCAGTCCTCCAAAAGGAGAGGTCCTATAAGAGAGACTATCCGCGCTGACAAAACACGGAGGCTAATCGCGTTATCGCGGGCGAACCTTTACAGCTGAAAATGCTGCTGGCGGTAATGGAGCGGGCTCATCCCGGTCCAGCGTTTGAATTGCCTGCTGAAATGCGACAGCTGGGAATAGCCCAGCCGTGCGGCAATTTCCTTCAGCGACAGCTCCGGCTGGCGAATGAGCACCTTAGCCTCCTGCAGCTTGAGCTCAGATAAAAACTGCCGTGGCGACAGGCCATACACTTTGCGAAACACCTCAAGCCCATAGCCCGGGCTGATGCCGAGTGAGCGCATAATCTCTTCAATAGAAAAAGCGCTTTCTACCACCGGCTCGCCTGGAAGCTTATGCGGGTCAAAATTCCCCTTGATCGCCTCGGCAATCGCCTTGGCATATTGTACCGACGCTGGCGGCATAGCTGCCATCTCCTCCTCCGGCAAACAGATCGTACCCACTAATAGCCCGAACAGTTCAAACAAATCCGCCTGCAGCCGAAAGCGATCCGCCGTCGTATAGCCGCCTCCCCGCCTAAGCATCGCAATCCATTGCTTCAAAATGGGCAGCAGGCGCTCATGATCGGCGCTTCCGGCGGGGAACAGCAGGCGGCCACTCCGAATCATTTCTTGGCGAAAAGCCGGATCGTCCACATTAAAGTGAGCGCAAAAATAAGCCATGCCTTCCTCCGAAATGCAGCGGCTCTTATGCTTAAAGCCGGGCGGAATAAGCAGAAAGTCACCGGCGCCCAGCTGATATTTGCTTTCGCCAATGACGGTTTCCTGCGCGCCCTCCTGAATAAAAATCATTTCAAAGCCGATATGGGATTCCAGCGGCATCTGCCAATGCTTGTCTACACGCTGTTCATGCGCGCCGAAAAACTTAATGTTCCAGTCAATGGCAGGCAGAAAACGCACATTTTGAATCCACGGCGAAAGTGTCACTTCATGATCCATTAGGCAGAACCACCTTTGATTTGGGTAAATTTCACGTTGTTTGGACAATCGGCGATTTATTCTATTTAATTTATACTAAGAGGGCAAGCTAAAGCAATAAGCAAAAGTGATGAAACGATAGGGGTGTGTCGATATGGGACAAACAGTAAAATGGTTTTCAAGTACACAAACAGCGAGCTGGACGGAGAAAAGCACAGAATCACGCACCTTTTCACCTGCTCTATCTAACTTGACAATAACTGAAAGCGCATACCAAACAGTAGAAGGCTTTGGCGGCTGCTTCAATGAGCTGGGCTTTACTGCACTGAGCCACTTATCGGAGGAAGAACGCGCTGCGGTCATGCACGAGCTGTTCCATCCGGAAGGCGAGCAGCGCTTTAGCATTTGCCGCCTGCCTATCGGAGCCAGCGACTACGCGCTGGAGTGGTACAGCTTGAATGAAACGGACGGGGACGTGGCGATGGAGCATTTTTCCATTGAACGCGACCGCAAGTATTTGATTCCTTATATAAAAGAAGCACTGGCGCTTAATCCGGAGCTGAAGCTGTTCGCTTCGCCATGGAGTCCGCCGACGTGGATGAAGACGCCGAAAGCTTATAACTACGGAACGCTGCGCTGGGAGAAGGAAATTCTCGAAGCCTATGCGCTGTATTTCATCAAATTCGTTCAGGCTTACCAAGAGGAAGGCATTACGATTCATCAGGTTCATGTGCAAAATGAAGTCGTAGCCGATCAGAAGTTTCCTTCCTGCGTATGGACGGGCGAGCAGCTTAAGGAGTTCATCCGCGATTACTTAGGACCTGCTTTTGAACAGCATGGACTGGATACGGAAATTTGGCTTGGAACGATTAATGCGCCCGATCCATGGCTGGAGCTGATGAAAGGGACGACGAACGATTACGACGCTTATGCGGGTCTTGTGCTGAGCGACCCCGAAGCTTATAAATACATTAAAGGCGTCGGCTATCAGTGGGCAGGCAAATATGCGATAGCCCGGACGTCGCAGAGCTATCCGGAGCTGCGTTATATGCAAACGGAGAATGAATGTGGAGATGGCAAAAACACATGGGCGTATGCCAAATATGTGTTTCATCTGTACCAGCATTATTTCAGCAACGGCGTGAACAGCTACATTTACTGGAATATGGCGCTGGAGCCGAAGGGGCGCAGCACATGGGGCTGGGAGCAAAATGCCATGATTACAATAGAGCCGGATACGAAGCGGGCTATGAACAATCCGGAATATTACGTGATGAAGCATTTCAGCCATTTTGTGGCACCGGGCTCGAAGCGTATCGGGCTGGAAGGCCCGTGGAGCGGCCATTCCATTGCGTTCGAGCGCGAAGACGGCTCGCGGGTCATTGTAATTGCGAACCCGTATAGCGATACAAAAGAGTTAAGGCTGTCGGGTGGAGAAGCGGAGCATGTATTCGAGCTGGAGCCGGAATCTTTCCATACGCTTGTGCTGTCTTAGTATATAATATAAATTCAATGAACAAACGCCTTTGCGCTTAAGCATGGCGTTTGTTTTGTCGTTATTAACAGTAAAAAGCAGGGAGGAAGAGCAATGGGGCTGTTATCGAAAATATATCGGGCGATATTGCACCCGTTCCGGCGCAGCATTCGCAATAAGCTGATTTTCATTATGGTTGTTGTGTCGGTGCTGCCGATTATAGCGGTAACTGCACTTGCCGTGGACAATAATCGCCAATCGATGGAGACCGAGCTTATAGGGACGAATGTATCCAATATGAAATGGACGAGCATTTATCTCGGGGAGCAGTTTTCGCAAATGAACAGCGTTTTATATTCCGTCCTCATTAACCCGAACTTGAATGAGTATATTGCCAGCGAAGAGGAATCGGGCTTGTCCAGCCAGTTTTCGGCCCAGCGCAACATTGAGGATGCAATGGCCTCGCTTTTTTATTCGGGCAATCATTATATATCGGGCATTGAGCTTTATTTGAAAAGAAGCGGCAAGCTGTTCACGATGAATGCGTCTCAGAATCAAATTAAAACGCTGGACCTTGTACCTGCGCCTTATAATGAGCTGTTTAATCAGCGTAAGGATTTTATGATTCAAAACAGTCCGGAAGGCGACCGTTTTCAACTGATACGGAGCATTAACCGGTTTGAAAACCGTGAAATTCTTGGCGGGATTACGCTGGAGGTACGCTGGGCCATTCTCGACCAGACGCTGTCGCTGCTTAATCCGGCCAAAGACCAAACCGTAATTATTGCAGGACCGGATGGAGAAATTTTGTACCAAATGGGCAGCGACGCCCTTTCGGCCGAGCAGGTTGCGAAAATCGTGAAGGGCGGTACAGAGCCTGGCTATGAGCGACAGGGGGATGAATATGTCTTTTACAATACGATTGATCCCATGAAGCTAAAGCTGATTAAAATTATTCCGCTCAGCGCGATTAACCAAAGCGCGCAAGCGACGATGCATTATGGAATATGGATTGGCACGATAACGGTGGCCGCTGCGATTTTAATTGCCGTGCTGCTTGCCTGGCGCACAGCAACGCCGATTGTGCTGCTTGCGCGCTCCATGCAAGGGCTGAATCTTATCAGACAGGGAGATAAGCCGCTGAGTGGACGCATGGATGAAATTGGCTTGCTGGAGACAAAGCTTTACAATATGTCTCATCGAATTAGGGAGCATATTAAGAGTGAATACAGCATGAATTTGGAAAAAAAGACAGCGGAGCTCAAGGCGCTGCAGGCGCAGATCAATCCGCACTTTTTGCAAAATACGCTGCAAATGATCGGCAGCATGCTCTTTTCCAAAAAGCCCGCTGAAAGCTATGAAACGATTCGCTCGCTTAGCGAAATGTTCCGTTATGTCATTCGCGAGCCAGATGATCTCGCTACGCTCAAGCAGGAGCTGGAGCATATGAACAATTACATGGTCATTCAGCAGCAGCGTTTTCAGTCGCGGCTGCAATATAGTCTAGAGGTGGACGAGCGGCTGCTGCAAAGCCGCATTCCGAAGCTGACGCTGCAGCCCATCGTAGAGAATGCGTTTATGCATGGGCTCGATTCGCAGGCCGGAGGCTGGGAGCTGAACGTAAAGGTAGCTCAAGCCAGCATCGCAGAAGCGGAGGACGGAGTTGGGGCATTAGCAGGCGCAGGAGTAATCATTACAATCAGTGACAATGGAGTAGGGATTGGCGCTGAGCGGCTGCGGGAAGTTCGCCAAAGGCTCAGCTATGCGGATGGAGAGGTTTGGACTCGCGGAGAGCGAATTGGGCTGGGCAATGTGGCCTCCAGGCTGCAAATGCATTTTGGCAAAGCGTATGGACTGACGATAGATAGTGAAGTCGGGGCTGGCACGCGTATCAGCATTCATATACCTGGCGGCATGCAAGGGGGAGAACTACATGATTAAAGTAATGCTGGTCGATGATGAAAGCTGGGGACGAGACATCGTTCGCACATTCGGCCGCTGGCCGGAATATGAGATGGAAATTGTCGCCGAGGCGGAGGATGGCGAAGAGGCGCTGCGGCTCGCTGAGAAGCATATGCCACAGCTCATCATTACCGATATGCGAATGCCGGGCATGGATGGTGTGAAGCTGCTGAATGAGCTGCATGAACGCCTGCCTCATATTCAAATTGTCGTCATTAGCGGCTATGATGACTTCAAATACATGCAGCATGCGATTCGCTGCCAGGCTGTAGATTATTTGCTGAAGCCGATTGATCCGAAAGAGCTGAACGCGGTGCTCTCAAAATGTGCAGCGGGGATCGCGGCGGCGGCGGAGAGCCGGCGCATGCTGACGCTGGATCTCGAATGGCTGCTGTCGCTCACATCGATGAAGCAGCGGCTGCGTGCCCGGTTCAATGAGCTGGACCGCGAAGGCATGCAGGAGCTTTTCGGGGAGCTGGCCAGAGAGATAGACAGCAGTGGTGCTGGCAAGCCGCAGCTGCTGGAGCGCATTATCCAAGAGCTACTGCTCATGCTGAAGGAGCTGCTGCTGGCTAATTCATTGGAGGCAAATGCGCTGGATGGCGCAAGAGACGGGGCGGAGCTCGCCTCGAGCGCGAATGCAGCCGCTTTTCTGACTGCCCGTTATGAGGAGGCGCTGGAGCAGCTGATTCAGCAGCGGAAATTCAAGAAACGGCTTAATTTGGACGAGGTTAGGCAGTATATGGAGGCGCGGTTTGCCGAGCCGATTTCCCTGGAGCAGGTAGCTCGCGCTTTTTTCGTTAGCAAGGAGTACTTGAGTAAAACGTTTAAGCAGGAATATGGCTGCAATATGACCGATTATATTTTGCAGCTTCGCATGGATAAGGCGCGGGAGTGGCTGCTTGATGAAAAATTGCCGATTAAAACCGTCGCGGAAATGGCAGGCTATGAAGATGTAACGTATTTTTATCGCGTGTTTAAAAAGCATTTCGGTATTGCCCCAGGGGAAATGCGGCGTGGCAGCGAGAATTAATGCGATTAAGTGGACAGGTTGGACAGATTGGACAATCTTTAACTTGGTTTAAAAATGTCCAAGTGAACAGTCTAATTCTGTCCAATTAAACGCTTTCATAAATCAGATACAATGAAAGCGTAAACAAACAAGCTTACGGGAGGTCATTACAGATGAAAAAGAAGCTTTGGAAATCAGCGCTAAGCGCAGCATTAATTACAACACTGCTGGCGGGCTGCGGCTCGAACAGCGGTACAGCAACCAATAATGGCAAAGAGACAGGCGAAGGCGGCGCGAAAACGGTTAAGCTCAAAATGTTCATCGCTCAGCCAAGGCTCAAAGAAAGCTACGATAAATACATTGCGCAATTTGTAGCGAAGGAAAAAGCAGAGAAAAATATTGATGTTCAAGTTCAACTTGAAATGCCGACAGCAGACACGGCTCCGCAAATTTTGAAAACAAGACTGGCTTCCAATGATGCCCCGGACGTGTTCGCCGTTCATGCGATCAATGAAATTCCTTCGTTTTACAAAGCAGGCTATTTGGAGGATTTGTCCGGACAGCCGTTTGTCGACAAGCTACTCGACAGTGTAAAGCCTTCCGTTACGACAACAGACGGTAAAATCGTTGCTGTACCTATGGAAACGCTGTCATGGGGATACGTTTATAACAAGAAGATTTTCAAGGACCTCGGCTTGACGCCGCCAACTACTTTGACAGAAATGAAAGCGGTTATCGCGAAGCTGAAGGAAAATAAAATAACGCCATTCCTGCTGTCCTACAAGGAATCATGGATTCCTCAGCTGTTCCT
The DNA here is from genome assembly GCF_050481745.1 of Paenibacillus algorifonticola. Classification (GTDB taxonomy): domain Bacteria; phylum Bacillota; class Bacilli; order Paenibacillales; family Paenibacillaceae; genus Pristimantibacillus; species Pristimantibacillus algorifonticola_A. Next base: position 294,121 of record NZ_JBCNGR010000003.1, read on the forward strand.
GCCGCTGGCAGTAGGCGCCATCTCCAATACGACAGATAAAGATTTTGTGGAAAGAATGAACAAGGACGAAGGCTCCTTCAACGAAATGAAGTCGATGTTCGAAGTTATCGATCTGGTCAACCAGAATGGTACGGATAAAGCGATGGAGGTAGGCGGCGACGATGGATCGGCAGCTTTCGCTACAGGCAAAGCGGCTATGTGGATTCAAGGGCCATGGTTTGCAGAGTCAATTCTGAAAGCAAATGCCGATATGGATTTTGGCGTAGCTCCGCTGCCGATTAATGATGATCCTAATGCAACGATGATCAACCTGAGTACATCTACTTCACTCGTTGTATCGAAAAACAGTGCGAACAAGGAAGTGGCACTGGACTTCGTCAACTACGTGCTGGATGACAAAGACTCTAATGCTTTTTACGAAGCGCTCAAATTTAATCCGGTTGCCAAAAATCATTCATTCACCACTTATCCTTGGGTAGAAGATGCCATGACTTACGTTAAAGAAGGCAAATCGTATTTGGATCCTTCCATCCCGCAAGCGGTTAAGGACGAGTCAGGCAAAGCACTGCAATCGTATTACGCAGGACAATTGTCGCAGGATGGTGTTATAGCGGCACTCGACAAGGCATGGAAATCGTTTAACAAAGTTAATAAATAAACAAATAAAGAAGGAATGGCGGGCAGGGCGGAGAAGACGCGAGGCGTCCCCCACCCTGCTAGGGCCTTCCCATCATCATCTTAGGAGAGGTGAGCAACCGTGCCAATGAAGGGTGTTTTAAAAAGATATGTATCGCTGCTGGCCTTCGTCGCGCCTGCATTTATTTTGTACGCCATTTTTCTGCTGATCCCGACTATTGGCGGTATGTATTACAGCTTTACAGACTGGAATGGACTGAACACCAACTATCAATTTATTGGTCTCGACAATTTTGTGGAGGCGCTGAAGGACGACCCGGATTTTGTCCACTCGCTGCTGTTCACATTAAAATATGTGCTGTATATGCTTGTGCTGCAAAATGTAATCGCACTGCTGCTTGCCGTTCTCATTGAATCGCGGAGCAAAAGCAAAGGATTTTTCCGCACGATATTTTTTATGCCAAATATGATCAGTATTATTATTAGCGCTTTTATGTGGACATTCGTGTTTACACAAGTGCTGCCGCAGCTGGCGGAAAAAACAATGTTCACCTTCCTGGATCAATCCTGGGTTGGCGATCCGAAGTTTTCCTTCTATGCGATTTTGGTTATCTCGCTCTGGAATGGCGTAGGCTACATGATGATTATTTATTTGGCGGGTCTGCAAGGAGTTCCGCAAAGCTTGATGGAAGCGGCTATTATTGATGGAGCGAACCCGCTGCAGCGCTTTATGAAGGTTACGCTGCCGATGATTACACATGCGATTACGATTTGCTTCTTCTTGACGCTGAACGGCGCTTTTAAAGTGTTTGAGGTCGTATATGGCTTTACAGGCGGAGGTCCGGGCCGGTCGACGCAGGTGATTACGATGAATATTTATGAAGAGGCCTTTTCGAATAATTTCCGCTACGGCTATGCCAGCGCGAAATCGGTTATTTTATTCATCATCGTATTGATTTTCACACTCATTCAGATTGCAGTCATGAAAAGAAAAGAGGTGGAGGCATGAGAAACAGAAGCGCAAGCTCGTTATTTATTACGCTGTTTCTTTCGATCGGCGCCGCCATTTCCTTCTTCCCGATTTATATGGCCATTGCCAACTCGTTTAAAACGCAGGGAGAAATGTTTCAATCGTTCGTGGCTTTGCCGTCTGCGCCGACCTTTGACAATTACGTGCAGGCTTTTCACAAAATCAATATGCTTAACAGCACGCTAAATTCGGTAATCGTATCGGTGCTGGGCATTGGCGGCATCGTGTTCTGCGCCGCGCTAGCGGGCTATAAGCTGTCTAGGACACCAGGCAAGGCAAGCGCGGCCATCTTTTTCCTATTCGTCGCTTCGATGCTCGTGCCGTTTCACTCGATTATGATTCCGCTTACCCGCATGGCGAACGGCTTGTCCGTACAGGGCAGTACTTATGGCTTGGCACTCATTTACATTGGACTAGGCGTCAATATGGCCGTATTTCTCTATCATGGTTTCGTAAAATCGATTCCACGCGAGCTGGAAGAAGCGGCTCATATGGACGGCTGCGGTGAGTTCCAGACGTTTTTCCGGATTATTTTTCCGCTGCTGCTGCCGATTACGGTGACGATTGCCATTCTCGATTTCCTATGGATCTGGAATGACTTCCTGCTGCCGATGCTGATGCTGACGGATTCGGATCATTATACGCTTATTTTATCCACGAACACATTGTTTGGAGAATACAACAAAGAGTGGACACTCATCCTCGCTTCGCTTGTACTGACGGCGATTCCGGTTATTATTATTTACGCCTTCTTCCAGCGCTTTATTATGGAGGGCATTACAGAAGGAGCAGTGAAGGGCTAATGGATAAATTATTATACGGCGTTGCTTATTATGATGAATATATGCCTTATGAGAGGCTGAATGAAGATATTCGCATGATGAAGGAAGCGGGGATTAATGTAGTCCGCATTGCCGAATCTACTTGGAGCACGCATGAGCCGCAAAATGGCGTATTCGATTTCAGCTCGGTAGACCGCGTGCTGGATGCGATGCATGAGGCGGGTATCCACGTTATCGTCGGAACGCCGACGTATGCCATTCCGACGTGGATGGTCAAGGAGCATCCAGATGTGCTTGCGGAAACGGCAGCCGGACCTGGCAAATACGGCGCACGCCAAATTATGGATATTACGCATCCGGTATACTTGTTCCATGCTGAGCGAATCATTCGCAAGCTGATCGAGCGCGTCAGCAAGCATCCGGCGGTTATCGGCTATCAGACAGATAATGAGACGAAGCATTACGGCACGGCTGGACCAAATGTGCAGCTGCGCTTCGTCAAATATATGCGTGATACTTATGAGACACTAGAGCGCGTAAATGACATGTTCGGCCTTGATTATTGGAGCAACCGCATTAACAGCTGGGAGGACTTTCCGTCTGTTGTCGGAACCATCAATGGCAGCTTAGGCGCAGAATTTGCCAAATTCCAACGCGGGCTGGTTAATGAGTTTCTGGCATGGCAGGTCGGCCTTGTCAATGAATACAAGCAGCCAGGGCAGTTCGTGACGCAAAACTTCGATTTTGAATGGCGCGGACATTCCTTTGGCGTACAGCCTTCGGTCAACCATTTCGAAGCGGCAGTGCCATTCGATATTGCCGGTGTAGACATCTATCATCCGTCACAGGATGAGCTGACGGGCATTGAAATTTCCTTCGGCGGCGACATGACGCGTTCGCTGAAGGGCAGCAATTATTTGGTGCTGGAAACGCAGGCACAGGCATTCCCGAACTGGACGCCTTATCCAGGCCAACTGCGGCTGCAGGCGTTCAGCCATGTGGCATCTGGCGCTGATATGGTTGCTTATTGGCACTGGCACTCGATCCATAATTCGTTCGAGACGTATTGGAAAGGGCTGCTCAGCCACGATTTTCTGCCTAATCCGGTTTATAACGAAGCAGGGACGATCGGACGGGATTTTGCCCGCCTGAGCGATGAATTGGTGCATATGCGCAAGCAAAACAACGTTGCCGTTATGGTGAGCAACGAAGCGCTGACAGCGATGGAGTGGTTCAAGCTGCCGGACGGCAAATTGTACAATGATGTTGTGCGCTGGCTGTATGATGAGCTGTACAAAATGAACATCGGCTGCGATTTTATTACGCCAGCTTGCGAGCAGCTGGATGATTACAAGGTCGTTATTGTTCCGGCTTTGTATGCGGTGCCGGATCTGGCGCTTGAGCGGCTAAACGCTTTTGTCGAGCAGGGCGGGCATGCCGTATATTCGTTCAAGAGCGGCTTTGCCGACGAGCGGATTAAAGTGCGTACCTCGCAGCAGCCGGGCATTATTGGAAAGGCGTGCGGCGTCGGCTACAGCCTGTTTATCGATCCGAAAAATGTCGGGCTGAAAGGCGCGGGGCTGGATGCAGCGCCAGGAACGGTTACGAGCTGGATGGAGCTGCTGACGCCGCTTACCAGCGAAGTTGAGGTGCTGGCGCATTACGACCATCCGCAGTGGGGCGAATATGCGGCCATTACCCGCAACCGCTACGGCAAAGGTACAGCGACGTACATTGGCTGCTTGACGGATGGAGCTTCTGCCCATGAGGTGCTGAAGGGCACCGTTCAAGAGGCGGGACTATGGGAGGAAGATCAGCAGGTCAGCTTCCCGATCATCGTGAAGCATGGGGTTAATGGGCAGGGAGCACAGCTGCGCTACTATTTCAACTACTCGGCTGAGCCGGTATCCTTCGTTTATCCGCATGGCGCGGGGCAAGAATTGCTTGAGGGCCGTTCGGTCAGCGGCGGCGAGCAGCTTACGCTTGCGCCGTGGGGCGTGCAAATCATTAAAGTAGGATAAATCGAAATATGGAGAAGTAAACAAGGCGTGATGCCTTCGCATTTGCGAAGATGTCACGCCTTTGTATGGTTAGGCCATTTTTTGTGAAAAATGGTGTTTTGCCCGATGCCGACATTCCTCTCTTATTCATAAGATAGTGGAATAGGATAGCCATTATCCAAATATGAGAGAATGCGGAGGGAGCCATGAATAAGGTCGCCTTCATTACAGGTGTGACAGGACAAGACGGCATGTATTTAACCGAGCTGCTGCTGGCTAAAGGATACATTGTTCACGGTTTGAGACGGCGCAGCTCGCTAGCGAATACGGGACGGATCGACCGGATTGTGGAGCAAGCGAATCGCGTAGAGCAGCGGTTGCATTTGCATTATGGCGATTTGACGGATTCGACGAACTTGGTACGGCTGGTGCAGAATATTCAGCCGGATGAAATTTATAATTTGGCGGCGATGAGCCATGTGCATGTCAGCTTTGATATGCCGGAATATACGGCAAATGCCGATGGCATCGGTACTTTGCGCCTGCTGGAGGCCATAAGGCTGCTTGGTCTGACCGATAAAACGAAAATTTATCAGGCATCCACGTCAGAGCTGTACGGACTTGTGCAGGCGGTTCCGCAAAGCGAGACGACACCGTTTTATCCCCGCAGCCCTTACGCGGTCGCCAAGCTGTACGGCTATTGGATTACGGTCAATTACCGGGAAGCATACGGCATGTATGCCTGTAACGGCATTTTGTTCAACCATGAAAGCCCGGTGCGCGGAGAAACGTTCGTCACGCGAAAAATAACCCGTGCTGTTGCCCGCATCGCCTCTGGCCTCCAGCAGACGCTGGAGCTCGGCAACTTGTCGGCCCAGCGTGACTGGGGCCATGCGAGGGATTATGTAGAAGCGATGTGGCGCATTCTGCAGCAAAACGAGCCGGAGGATTATGTCATTGCCACGGGGCAGACAACCGAAGTGCGTGAGTTTGTGCGGCTCGCTTTTGCCGAGGCAGGCATCGAGGTTGCTTTTACGGGCGAAGGTGCGGATGAGCTGGGACATGTGGTCAGCTGCAAGCATCCGGAATGCCAGCTTCCAGTTGGCCAATTGGTCGTCCAGGTTAACCCGCGATATTACCGCCCGACCGAGGTGGAGCTACTGCTTGGCGACCCGGGAAAAGCGCAGGCGAAGCTTGGCTGGACGCCAGCCAGCAGCCTTGCTGATCTCGTCAAGGATATGGTCGCCGCCGATTTGGAGGAGATGAAGCGCGTAGCAGATTTGCGCAAGCTGGGTTATGATGTGAGTTTGGATTTGGAATAAAAGCAAAAAGCATAATGCATAATGCATAATGCAAAAAGCAAGCGGATGGGCGGAAAGGTCGCCTGTCCGCTTTTTTTATGTGAATTGCTGCAATTTTAAAAGCTAGAATCGTTCCAGTCGAGACAGGCTTTAGTCAGCAATATAGAAGCTCATAATTGTAACTTGGGAGATTACATCTTCTAATATATAAAAAATAGAAATGATGGATTTTGAAGGGAAATGATTTATTTTGTCGAATATCCATTTTTGACCATGGAAATGGATATTTCCAAGTGGCATTGGAATTAGATTTACTAGCATTGCACAGGGTTGAACTACAAGTTAGTTTAATGAAATGAGAACTTAAACGTGTACAAAAAAGAAATTGAACTGAGAGGAGGCATACATGTGATCGGATATGATCGATTGCGGGTGGAAGGCCCCTGCAAGCTGAAGCATATCACGGATGTGGCGATGAGCTGGAAGCCGGGCGAGCATGGGACGCTGCGGATAAGCGGAATCGTGGAGGAAGAGCTGCGAACGAATGCCACGCTGGAAGCGGTCTGGCAGGATAAAATCGCCTTGTACGACGAAGAAGAGGGCGCGCGGAAGCCTCTGTTTAAGGGAGTCGTCACATCCGTGCAGACGGTGCATCGCAATGGGGTGTACACGGTCGAGATCGAGGCGGTATCGGGAAGCATCTATTGCGATCTGAAGAAGCGGAAGCGATCTTTTCAGGATACGAGCCAGACGTACGAGAAGATCATAACTACCGTACTGCGTGCGTATCCAGGCGGGGATGTGCTGCTTCAAAAGGGAGAGAAGGAGAAACCATCTGAGCCTGTCATTCAATATGAGGAGACGGATTGGGAGCTGACGAAACGTCTAGCTAGCCAGTTCCAGTCGGTCGTCGTCTGTGATATATTGGAAGAAACGCCGAAGCTGTTTATTGGGATGCCAGAGGGGAAAGAGCATAAGCTGCCTGATGGCGCATCGTATTCGGTGAGCAAGGATTTGGCGGCATTTCAGAAGGCAGGCGGACAGGAAGCGGGCCTGCATGATACAGACTTTTTCGGCTATGAAATACAATCCAAGACGTTCTATCGTTTGGGTGATCGCTTTAAGATTCGGGGCTATATTGAGCTGATTGTATCGTCGATGACGGCGCGTTTGGAAAAGGGTCAGCTGATCTACCAATATAGGCTGTCGCGGGAAGCGGGGATACGAGAGCAGCCTATGATGAACCGCAGGCTATCAGGCCTGACACTGCAAGGAGAAATCCTGGCGGTGAAAGGGGAACAGGTGCAGGTGCATCTGGCGATCGATGATAAGCAGGACAAGGGGGCGGCGCACTGGTATCGTTATGCTCCGGAGACGGGAAGCGCGATGTACAGTATGCCGCAGGTAGGAACAAAAGCGAATCTGTATCTGGCAGATGCAGGTGGTCAAGAAGCGATCGTCACGGGTGGTGTAAGGACGAACGGGGCAAGTGCGGAGAAGACGGCTGATCCGAACAACCGATATTTTGGCACGGAGCATGGCAGTGAAATGAAGCTGTCCCCTACGGGGGTCGAGTTTACAGGCGGAAGCAAGGAGCCACTGTTTTTGAAGCTGGACGATGCCGTAGGCATTATATTGAGCAGTCCGCGCAAACTGACGATGACGGCGAAGGAAGAGATTTCGCTGTTTACGCCGAAGCGTGTAGTGATTGGTGCGCAAGCGCTGCTGGTAGCAAAGAAGACGAGCGCACCAAGCGGGATCACGCTGGAAGGCGAGTACAACCTGATGGGGGCGCAGATCCGAACGGAAGGGAAGGATCGGACAAGCTACGCGCCGTATGATGATGCACCAGTAGAAGGCGAGCCACCTCCCCCACCGCCACCGCCGGAAAAGCCACCATTCAGTTGGGGAAAACTAGCGAGGAATGTGCTGGCAGGATTGGCTGTCGTCGCAGTAGTCGCGGTAGCAGCAGCCTTCACGGTAGCGACACTAGGAGCGGGAGCGGTCGTTGTTGGTGCCGTGTTAGCAGGAGCAGCCATTGCAGGAAC
>NZ_JBCNGR010000004.1:0-104845 GCF_050481745.1 Paenibacillus algorifonticola
GGCAGGTTTTTTGTTTCGTTATTAATTTATAATCATTGATTTAAAGGTTAAATATGCATTTAAAGAAGCTGTTCCTCCACTAATGACTGAGGAGCAGCTTCTTTTTCATAATCATAAATAATTGTTGTATAGGATAGCCAGTTAACGATGGTAATACGAAGCTTCGTATTTTCCGAGGCGGAGAATGCCTTCTTTTTTTTGTTTGCGAAAAGCGATGGACAAAAGGAGGCGCGGAACGATGAGCCATAAATGCCAACAGATGATGCTGATCATAAGTGATTCCGAAATCCAAGGATATAAGATGCCTGTGCCGCAAAGGCCTAACCAGAACAACTGGCGGTGTACACGGCGGAAAAGCTGAAGCTTAATATCGTTTGCAGGCTTAAAGCCGAACCAAGGTGGTGTAATACCCCATACCCAGCGGCGATCAGCTGCTTCTTCTACTCGGATAAAGGTTAGCAGCAATATAATCAGGTGAATGACTTGAATGACAGCAAAGCCAAACAACCAGCTGAAAAGTCCAGCTCTTCCATACATAAGAAGCTGAAAAGCGACGAATATAACCGCAATAAGGATATGGCTTTGGACTAGCTCAGGCCTAATGATTTTACGTTTAACGAGCTGGTATTGATAAATCGTTGCAGCTTGCTGCTCAGATAATGATTGACGCATCTTTCTAACATCCCTTCCATAACGTTCAAGCCTATCCTATATATATCGGTTAATTAGAGCTTTCCCGCGATAGCATACGGCTAATTTTGTATTCACCATCTGGGCTCTGGCGGCATACGATATATAAATATTTGAAATGGGCTATGAAACAAGTTTAAAAAGCTAGAATATATGCCATAATAGTAGCTATAGAGTTAGGTTGAAAGGCGGGATTCAAATGCTTGAAAATCATCAGCTTCATTGTATTATATGCGGTGAGCATAAAGCAGAAGGTGAAGGAATTCGCATCGTTACCGAATTTATATGCCAATCATGCGAAATAGAAATGGTGCAAACTGACGTTAAAGATGCTAAATATCCATTCTTTATCCATCAGATGAAGCAAATCTTCATTGAAAAAAACGCTTGAGCGAACTCTACCTAAGAATTCGCTCTTTTTTTCTTAAAATATAGGCATTTATAAGTTTCACCCTTATAATGGGCATATATTTCACCCTCGAAACGGTAGCTTTGTCGCCAGAGGACGGGACTGCCGTTTATGCTCGTTCATATCCATTAAAATAGATTTAAGCTTATAGCGAAAGGGACGGCTATCTTTGATACAACATGTACATGCTCCATTATATGAAATGCTGCTTAAACATGCAGAATCGCAGCCGGTTAGTTTCCACGTGCCGGGGCACCGCTACGGCAAAGCATTTAGACTTGGTAAGCCTCAGCAGGAAGGTGAGGGGCAGGAGCCCGTTTTTATAAAAGAAATGAAAGAGACTTTTGCAGCAATTATGAAGCTGGATGTGACAGAACTGTCCGCTACGGATGATTTGCATCATCCAGAGGGAGCCATTGCCGAAGCTCAAAGCTTGGCAGCACGCTGCTTTGGTGTGGAAGAAAGCTTTTTTCTCGTGGGAGGGAGCACCTCTGGAAATCTAGCTATGCTGCTGGCTGTATGTGAGCCTGGGGATTATATTCTTGTACAGCGCAACGTGCATAAGTCAGTCATTAATGGCTTGAAGCTGGCGGGTGCCAGGGCGGTATTTATAATGCCGCAAATCGATGAACCAACAGGAATTGCGACGCAGCCTTCCCTAGCACAGGTGAAGATGACGATGGACTTATACCCGCAGGCGAAGGCTGTATTTCTCAATAATCCGAATTACTATGGGATGAGTGTGAACCTCCAGCCGTATGCTGAAGCGATTCATCAGTGCGGCATGCTGCTGCTTGTTGATGAAGCACACGGCGCCCATTATGGCTTGCATCCCAAGCTGCCTGTCTCAGCGATAGCGGCTGGAGCAGATGCCGTCGTACAGTCTACTCATAAAACACTCACTGCGCTTACAATGGGAGCGATGCTTCATGTGCAGGGTGCGTTGCTTAACCGAACCGCCATTAGAGAAGCTTTAGCTACGATTCAAAGCTCTAGTCCGTCTTTTCCAATTATGGCCTCGCTCGATATTTCCCGTGCAATGATAGAGGCGGCAGGCGCAGACTGGTTTGATGATGCACTAGCTGTTGCTGCATATTTGCGTAAAGGAATAGAAGAGTGCTGTGCGGCAATTGAGATATTGAAGCAAAGCGATGATAGGCTATCGGTAATGCCCGCTTACAATCAATTAGATCCATTGCGAGTTGTATTATGTGATCGAACGGGGGCATTAAGCGGTTTTGAAATATTGAAGCTGCTGGAACAGCAGGGCTGCTGGGCAGAAATGGCGGATATGCGCCATGTCGTGCTTTTGCTGGGGATTGGCATTCAATTTGAGGATGCAGATCGTCTCATTCAAGCTTGTCAGGCAGTAGAGATGATTATCGCATCTAAAGGACGGGTAATAACTGAACAACCGCTTGCAAGAGCTGGGAGCCTATTGTTCTTACCAGAATCGGTAGAACCAATTGCCTTTTCGCGAGTGAGTAAAGGAACTGTGGTAAGAGTGAAGCTGAAAGATGCGATAAATTGCAGGGCGGCAGAGATGGTCGTCCCATATCCACCGGGCATTCCTATTGTATATCCGGGTGAACTGCTTACTGCGGAAATGCTGGGCTATATTAAAGAGCTTGCAAGCAGTGGAGCGAAGTTCCAAGGTGCGGAAGATCCAGCCATGCAATCCATTGCAATCGTGGAATAAATATGATTAAGCGGCAAAAGCTCGTATACAAGGGAAAGTCGCTTTGTTAAAATGGAAGTAAGCATTACGCTGAAAAATTCAGTTTCATAGATTAGGAGTTACAAACCGTTGAATAAGGGTATTTTCATTACAATAGAAGGCGGCGAAGGGGCGGGGAAAACTACACTGATTGAGCAGCTTGCGCATAAGATGCAGCAGCAGGGCAAAGCAGTGTTGACCACTCGTGAGCCGGGAGGCATTCCTATCGCGGAGAAGATCCGATCGGTCATACTGGATCGGAATCATACTGCAATGGATGCTAGGACAGAAGCACTCTTGTATGCGGCTTCAAGGCGACAGCATCTTGTAGAGAAGGTCATGCCGGCACTTACAGCAGGCAAGCTTGTTATTTGCGATCGTTTCGTAGACAGCAGCCTAGCCTATCAGGGACATGCGCGCGGACTTGGCATGGAAGAGGTATGGTCGATTAATCAGTTTGCGATTGAAGGGGCGATGCCGCAGCTCACAATTTATATGGATGTGACGCCAGAGGTAGGTCTTGCCCGTATTGGACAATCGGATGAGCGTGAGATTAATCGGCTTGATTTGGAGGAAATCGCTTTTCATGAGCGAGTAAGGGAAGGTTATTTTATATTGCTGGAGAAGTTTCCTGACCGAATAGTCCGAGTTGATGCAAATCAGGAGCAGGGTATGGTGCTGAAAGATGTTTTGGCCGCAATAGAGAGCCGGATCTAGCGTTTTTTGAAATAAGGCAGGGTTGAAAAGATTACGTTAACGATAACGAATAATGGGAGGAATCAGGATGAAATTAGTCATTGCGATTATTCAGGATAAGGATAGCAACCGCTTGTCGAATTCGCTTGTGACAGAAGGATTTCGAGCAACGAAGCTGGCAAGTACAGGCGGTTTCCTGCGGGCTGGCAATACAACGTTTATGATTGGTATTGAAGACGAGCGAGTACATGAAGTGCTTCAAGTGATTAAAACCAACTGCAAAGTGCGCGATCAATTAGTTACGCCTGTATCGCCAATCGGCGGCTCAACGGATTCTTATATTCCTTTCCCAGTAGAAGTACAAGTTGGTGGTGCTGCCGTATTCGTCGTTCCGGTAGAACGCTTTGAACATTTCTGATTGGACGTGATAACGGATGAAAATTGATCCAGGGTTTCGTCCGCTTGGGGCGAATCGCGCCAGTAACGACCTAGCTTCCAAGCAGCCGCAGATGAAGAGCTTCGGCGATGTTATGGTTCAGCAGGAAGCACAGCGGACACAGGAGCAATTGCAGCAGAAGCTGCAGGACATTCATAGGCAGGGTGACCATTTATCCAGAGTAATGACGGTGCGGGAATTAAAGCTTTACCGCCAGATGGTTAAGAAGTTTCTGGAGGACACCGTTAGGCGCGGCATCGGGCTTAAAGAGCTTAGAGGGTTTGATCGCCGAGGCCGTACGAAGCGCTATAAGCTGCTTGACGAGATTGATGCAGAGCTCGTTAATATGGCAGAGGAGCTGCTGGAGACCGAAGAAGGGCGTATTGAATTGCTAGCCCGGATCGGTGAAGTGCGTGGCATGCTGATTAATTTATTGTTTTAGATTGGAAAGGTTACGATCGAGGAAGGAATTTTTGAGCTTATGAGCATGGAGCAGCTAACCGGTCAATGGAAAGCGAAGCGTATTTTACAGCATGCGCTGCAAAGCGGTAAAGTATCGCATGCTTATTTATTTTATGGACCGAAGGGCAGTGGCAGAATGGCGATGGCGGAAGCTTTCGCTAAAGCTTTATTCTGTACGAGCGGTGGCGATGATGCCTGCGGCCACTGCCTGGAGTGCCGTAAGTTTGATAATAACAATCAGCAGGATATGATTCGGATTGCTCCGGAAGGGCAGTCGATCAAGATTGATCAAATTCGCGAGCTGCAGCGGGAGCTTGGGCTGCGGGGCAGCGGGGCGAAACGCAAAGTATACATGATTGAGCGAGTAGAAACAATGACACTTCAAGCGGCGAACAGCCTACTAAAATTTTTGGAGGAGCCGCTATCCCCTGTTGTAGCGATATTGATAACCGATAATGGACAAGCTGTGCTGCCGACCATTCGCTCGCGCACACAGTGGGTGCCGTTCCTCCCGATGTCTTCCGCCGAGATGCTTCAAACGTTAACAAATGAAGGACTGCCCTCCATTCTTGCTCGCGCAGCCGTACAGCTGAGCTCGGGATTGGACGGTGCTAGGGAAATCATCCAGCAGAATCAGTTTGCAGAAATCCGAAACGTAGTGATACAATTAGGGAAGGACAGTCTGACCCGATTCACCGCGGCAATGATTACCGTCCAGCAGCAGTTCATTAAGAAGGATATTGGTGAAGATCCGCAGCTGCTGTTATCTCTTTTTGTATTATGGTTTAAGGACATGATTAAATTTCAGGCCGGAAGGCAAGAAGATATTGTATATATAGATCAGTTGGAATGGATAGGCAAGCATGCATTCAGCCGGCCAGTGGAAGGCTGGGTCACTTGCATGGAGCATACACTCGAAGCAAGCAAGCGTATTCGGTCGAATGTATCTGCTCAACTCGCTTTAGAGCAATTAATGGTAAACTTACAGGAGGGCTAAATCCTTGTATAATGTCGTGGGTGTCCGCTTTAAGAAGGCGGGTAAGATTTATTACTTTGATCCAGCCCTGCATCCCGTTGACAAGGACCAGCATGTCATTGTTGAGACGGCCAGGGGGATCGAGTATGGCAAAGTAGTGGTTGGACAGAAGCAAGTCGGTGAATCGGATGTTGTCCTTCCGTTAAAGCGTGTTATACGAATTGCCAGCGACGTGGATGCGAAGGTTGTAGAAGAGAATCGTTCTGCTGCTCAAGCTGCATTCTCAACCTGTTCAGACAAAATAAAAGACCATCAGCTGAAAATGAAGCTGGTTGACGTCGAATTCACGTTCGACCGCAACAAGATCATTTTTTATTTTACAGCTGAAGGTCGGGTAGATTTTCGCGAGCTTGTGAAGGACTTGGCAAGCGTGTTCCGTACTCGGATTGAGCTTCGGCAAATCGGGGTTCGTGACGAGGCGAAGATGCTTGGCGGAATCGGACCATGTGGACGGATATTATGCTGCTCCTCATGGCTGGGCGATTTTGAGCCGGTATCAATCAAGATGGCGAAGGACCAGAATTTGTCGCTCAATCCGACTAAGATTTCTGGTTTATGCGGCCGTTTGATGTGCTGCTTGAAATTCGAGCATGACAATTATGAAAGCTCGAGAGAAGAGCTTCCAGCGATTGGCAAGATCGTTATCACTTCACTTGGTGAAGGCAAGGTAACGGGAATCAATGTTGGTTCCAAAACCGTGTACGTGCACTTGTTTGAAGTTTCGGGGAAACCGAAGGAACTTCCGTTAGACGATGTCATTTTGAAATGACAGCAATAAGAACAATTCATAGCATGTCCAAACGACCAAGCGCAATGCTTACAGCTAAGGTGCAAGACGATGCTTGAAGCTCTGGGGTGGGAACTTGGAGAAAAAAGAGATTTTTGTTCAAATGGATCAGCTTGATACCCAAATGGGCGAGTTTCATCGTCAAGTTGGGGATCTGAAGCTGCGAGTGAAGGAACTGCTTGAAGAGAATAAGCGGTTAAGCATGGAAAACCATCAGCTGCGCAAAATTTTGAAGCGGGAAACGGTTCCGCCTCAAGTGGAGGAGCCTTTGCCTGTGAAGACAGCAGGGGCTTCAAAATCAACTGCCAGCAAGACGATGGGGACAAGCACAAAGGTAGAGCAGCAGACAGAAACAGCCGATCTGTTCACCTCCGCCGAAGATGCAGCTGCATATTCAGTAGGAGAAGGGCATGATAATTTGGCCAGACTTTACCATGAAGGCTTCCATATTTGCAATGTCTATTATGGGCATTTGCGGACAGAAGGAGATTGTCTCTTCTGCTTATCCTTCTTAAATAAATAATGCAATCGGTCAACACTATGCCGTCCTTGCTAAGAGGACGGTATCTTTATGTCAAGGGAGCAGTGGGAAAGTCGTGGAAGATCAAATCAAGCTGGAAGCCAATGAACGTTTGGACGATTTAATGATGGACACCGGACTGCGAATTATCCAGAGCAGGGAAGTTTTCAGCTTTTCGACGGATGCGGTGCTGCTTTCCAACTTCGCAAGCATCCCGAAAAAAGGGAAGGTCATTGACCTTTGTACAGGGAATGGTGTCATACCGCTGCTATTGACAGGGCGGACGAAAGCACAAATTGATGCAGTGGAGATTCAGCCAAGACTTGCGGATATGGCAAGGCGGAGTGTAAAGCTGAATGGGCTGGAGCAGCAAATTAATATTGTGGAAGCAGATTTGCGACATTTTGCAGCGAATAAAGCGATTTATGGAACGTATGATGCGGTTACGGTCAACCCGCCTTATATGTCGGCTGAAGCAGGCGACTCTAATGAAAATGAGCATTATGCGATTGCCAGGCACGAGGTCCACGGTACCTTGCAGGATATTGTTGAGGCATGCTCAAGACTGGTGCGCCCAGCTGGGAAAGTCGCCATGGTGCACCGCCCATCACGTTTTGTAGAAATAATTGAGACGATGCGCAAGTATAAGCTGGAGCCAAAGCGGGTACAGTTCATTCATCCGAATAAAAATGGCGAAGCCAATATGGTGCTTATTGAGGCTATGCGAGATGGCAGACCAGAGCTAAGGCTGCTGCCGCCGATTATGGTATATGATACTTAGCTTAGTGGGATGCTAGAAGGAGGGTTCAACAATGTTTGTGCAAAAAAGCTTTAGCGGGCCGCAGCAAAATGGTGCCGGAACGTTATATTTAGTCGGAACGCCAATCGGCAACTTAGAGGACATGACCTTTCGCGCGATTCGTACGTTGAAAGAAGTGGAACTTATAGCTGCCGAGGATACGAGACAAACGCGTAAGCTTCTTTCCCATTTTGAAATTGCGACACGGCTTGTCAGTTATCATGAACATAATAAGCAAGCGAGTGGCAGCGAGCTTATTCGATTGCTGCAAGAGGGTCAATCGATTGCCCTTGTAAGTGATGCAGGGCTGCCTGCTATATCCGATCCAGGTGCAGATTTGGTTGCCGAGGCGGTGGAGCAGGGTATTTTTGTCGTTCCGATTCCGGGTGCAAATGCGGCATTGTCGGCTTTAATTGTATCAGGCCTGCCAACGGAGCGTTTTATGTTCGCCGGATTTCCGCCACGAGACAAAAAGTCGCTTGCGAAATGGCTGCTTCAGCTCCAAGCACAGGAAGGCACCTTGATGCTGTATGAGTCGCCGCATCGCTTGCGGAAGACGCTGGATGCCATACTGGAGCATCTTGGAGACCGTCGTATCGCGATGGTGCGGGAACTGACGAAACGTTTTGAAGAAATGGCGCGTGGTACAGTAACGGAATGTATCGCTTGGGTTGAGGAAAATCCGCCATTGGGAGAGTATTGCCTTATAATAGAAGGAAGCAGCTCAGATGAGAATACGGGGGAGCTTGCTGCTGCTTGGTGGGCGGAGCTGAGCATGGAAGAGCATGTGCAGCATTACGAAGCTGAGCTTGGACGTAAGGATGCTATAAAAAAGGCAGCTAC
This sequence comes from Paenibacillus algorifonticola, assembly GCF_050481745.1. Lineage (GTDB taxonomy): Bacteria > Bacillota > Bacilli > Paenibacillales > Paenibacillaceae > Pristimantibacillus > Pristimantibacillus algorifonticola_A. Next base: position 8,396 of record NZ_JBCNGR010000004.1, read on the forward strand.
GGATCGTGGTCTATCAAAGCGTGATGTTTATAATGAAGTAAACCGCTAGAAAAACAAAAAATAGAGAAAAAAAGACCTTCCTGGCCGGGTTCTAGCGCAGGAAGGCAATAAGGAGTATTAAAAGGTTAGAATTAACTAGTTGAATAAGGTTATTATAACCTATTTTTTTTATTTTGTCACAGGTGAAGGCATTTCTGATAGGCAAATGTGACAAACAATTTTTCCTTTGAAGTAAGATACGTTCTCAGCGTTACCACAGAAGATACAAGCTGGCTCGTATTTCTTCAACATAATGCGCTCGCCGTCTACATAAATCTCTAGTGCATCTTTCTCTCCGATACCAAGCGTACGGCGAAGCTCGATTGGAATAACAACGCGACCTAATTCATCAACCTTACGGACAATACCTGTGGACTTCATCATAATAATTTGTTTCCCCTCTCATCAAAAAGTGTATTCGTCACTTTTCGACATAGTTTCTCTTTTTATGTCTACTATAATACCAACGTTTCCCATAATAGTCAACTGAAATTATTGAAGAAAATTGCAGCTACTAAGGGAGTTTGACTATATAGTAAGGTCATATTACTCTTACTATAGAATACAACAGCTTCGACATTTTGGAAACTGTTTTGCGACATTCTTCGACATATTTTTTACTTTTTTATGTCGAACCAGAGAACAAAAGGAGTTGATTTGTTGAATGAACCGACAGCTATCGGAAGAAAAAGTTTTTAAGGACCCTGTTCATAAATATATTTATGTTCAGGATCAGACGATATGGGATCTAATCAATACGAAGGAGTTTCAAAGATTACGGCGTATTCGGCAGCTCGGAACGTCTTATCTTACTTTTCATGGCGCTGAGCATAGCCGATTCTCCCATTCCCTTGGCGTGTATGAAATCACTAGAAAGATCATTTCCCAATTCGAACGCAATGGTTTTCCCGGCTGGCCACAGGAGGAGCGGCTATTGGCGCTTTGCGCTGCACTGCTGCATGACGTTGGTCATGGGCCATTTTCCCATTCGCTGGAACAAGTATTTGATACGCATCACGAGCAGTGGACCTGCAGCATTTTGCTTGAGGACACCGAGGTCAATCGTATACTACGAAATGTAGCAGACGACTTTCCTGAACATGTCACTGCTGTTATTAATAAGACATATCCGAATCCAATTGTTAGCGGCTTGATTTCCAGTCAGCTTGATGCGGACCGAATGGACTATTTATTGAGGGATGCTTATTTCACAGGGGTCAATTATGGCAACTTTGATCTGGAGCGTATTCTGCGTGTACTCCGTCCTATTAATGGAAGGATTGTAGTTAAGGAAAGTGGCATGCACGCCGTGGAGCATTATTTGATGTCCCGCTATCAAATGTATTGGCAAGTTTATTTCCATCCGGTGACGAGAAGCTCGGAAATCATCCTCAGACAAATATTTCGCAGAGCGAAGGAGCTTTATGAGGGTGGCTACACTTTTGGTTGGATGCCGGAGCCGCTGAAACGGCTGCTTGACGGGACAATTGCGGTTAAACAATATTTGAAGCTGGATGAGGCTTACTTGCAGACAGCCTTTATAGAATGGAGCGATGAAGGCGATGAACTGCTGGCGGAGCTATGCGATCGTTTTTTGACGCGTCGTCTCTATAAATACATCATGTTGGATAAACCGGATATTGGCCTCTTTAATGAAGTAAGACAACAATTTGCAGCAATCGGATTGAATCCGGATTACCATATGGAAATTGATTTTCCATTTGATCAACCATATGATGTGTATCAGCCTGATACGAAAAAAGGCGGAAAAGAAGAAAAGACGCCGATTTTGTTAATGGACGGCTACGAGGCTGTCAGTGAAATTTCCACGAAATCCGACATCATTCGTTCCATTACCGGACTTCATCAGGGCCAGTCCCATTTGTATTATCCGGAAGAGAAGCTGCGCGCTGCCGCTGATCAATTAAGCGATAAAGTACGAATGTTATTTAAAATATAGGAAAGTATATGATTTTGCCATCCTTTCTCTATATTTCTCGGACTGAAACGCGCCGCGCCGCCAAAGGACGGCTTTTGACCATTTCACCTTAAACTATAATATAGAAGGAGTTTGCTGAGCTATGATTTCTTTATTCGACACACACACGCATTTAGACTCCCCGCATTTTGACGAAGACCGCGAAGCCGTTATCGAAAGAGCGCGTGCGGCAGGGGTGGATTTAATGGTTAATATTGGTTTCAATAGGGAGACGATTCCAACAACACTTGCACTGGCAGAAAAATATGATTTTATATATGCAGCAGTTGGCTGGCACCCCGTTGACAGTATCGACATGCTGCCGGAGGATCTGGGGTGGATTGAAGAGCTTTGCTCTCATCCTAAAGTGGTAGCTATTGGGGAAATCGGACTAGATTACCACTGGGATACGTCCCCTAAAGACGTCCAGCACCGCGTATTTCGCGAGCAAATTCGCTTAGCCAAGAAGTTGAGAAAACCAATTATTATTCATAATCGGGATGCTCATGAGGATGTTGTCAAGCTGCTGAAGGAGGAAAATGCTTCTGAGGTCGGGGGCGTTATGCATTGTTTTTCCGGCAGTCCAGAAACGGCTCAAAAATGCCTCGATATGAACTTCTATATATCGTTCGGGGGACCGCTTACATTCAAAAATGCAAGGGTGCCAAAAGAGGTGCTTTCGATGGTTCCGAGTGACCGAATTTTGATCGAAACGGATGCCCCATATTTGACCCCGCATCCATTCCGTGGGAAACGAAATGAGACGTCTTATGTGTCGCTCGTTGCGGAAGCGGCAGCAGAAATATTAGGAAAATCGGTAGCCGAAATCGCCAATTTGACGACCGAAAACGGTAAAAAATGTTTCGGAATTGAGTAAAAACAGCTATAAAAGCGAGAATAAGTGACCTTTCCGGCGATAAAACTAATTTTTCATGCTGAAATAGACTCTCTTTTCCGTAAATATCCTAAAATTTCGCTTAAATCGGTTTTTATCTGATCTTTACAATTAGGCTCCGATGAAGGTATGATTCATTTCAGAGCTTTAAATTTTTGTATTGGATTTCCAGTTTGCGCTTAATCTTCGAACTTTGGAGAGCGGGGGAACCAGGCACGATGCTGTGAGGAAATTGCGGATCACATTGCACGCGCACTTGAAATTCTTCTAGGGGTGAATTTGGCGGGGATTGCCATGAGCATTCTTCCGACGATAGGGCAGCTCTCTTGCCCGAACCCGACAGCTAACCTCGTAAGCGTTTATAGAGAGTGATCAACCTCGTGCATCCACCATTCCTGAATAGTCTATTTTGACGTTCCCGGGAAGCCACGATACAGATCCTCTGTCGACGGGCTTTCTTTTTATTTTTGAATATTGGGTAAATCGTCGTCATAGGGTAAATCTAGGAGGTTGCAGAGGAAATATACTGGAGCGTGCTAGAAGCACGCCAATATACTATAGTCGCGTCAATGGTATCATGCGTAATTCGACGGCGGGGCTATGAAGGAGGACCGATGAAGTGGGCATTATTCAAGCAAGTGAGACCCATGGGAAACGATCATCCAGCATGTCTTTCGCATTGCGATGGAAGCGTGAAAACTTGCGTTTGATTCTTTTGAGTACTACGATCTCAATCGCTATGACTTTCATGTTTTTGGTGTTGTTGTACGGATCGGCTGACAAAAGCGTATCCGTAGTAGTGAATGGACAAGAAACTGTTGTTTCAACGAAACAATGGGTCCTGCAACGCCTACTGGATGAACAAGCTATTACAATTGGCCCGCATGACGAGGTATCTGTACCTCTGAATACGGCAGTAAAGGATGGGGACCGCTTTGAAATTAAGCATGCGGTACCGCTTCTTGTAAAAGCTGATGGCAAAACATCAACGGTGTACACGACAGAGAAAACCGTGCAGGCAGCGATAATGAAATTAAATATTCCTGTTGAAGATGATGATAAAGTATTACCTTCGCTTGGCTCGGGCGTCAGCGCAGATATGACTGTAACGGTCATTCGCGTCGATACGAAGCTAGGCAAGTCGTCCAGCACAACACCGTTCACCATTGTGAAGAAGGAAGATCCGAACCTGGAAGTAGGCAAGGAGAAGGTTGTGCAGACGGGCAAAGAAGGCGTCGTAACGATCAAAATTGAGAAGCAGTTCGAAGATGGCGTGCTTGTCTCCAAGAAAGTGGTAGACAAGGTAGTCGAATCGGCTGCGGTTAATCAGGTCGTTGCAGTCGGTACGAAAAAGCCGGAGCCTAAAGTTACTGTGCTGTCGACAGCGACAACCAGCAACAATGTAACGGTAGACGGCACAACGCTCACATCCAAAAAAGTGCTCAGCAACGTCACGCTGACGGCCTATTCAGCTGGCTTAGCTTCAACGGGCAAAAGTGAAGGCCACCCGGACTACGGAATTACGGCCTCTGGCGCTAAAGTATCGGAAGGACGGACAATTGCCGTTGACCCGGATATCATTCCACTCGGTTGGTGGGTGTATATCGAGGGCATTGGTTTCCGCCGTGCTGAAGATACCGGAAGTGCGATCAAGGGCAATAAGATCGATGTTTATTTTGACAGTGAAAAGCAAGCAAATAAATTTGGTAAGAAAAAAGGATTTACCGTTTATGTGATTGGTCCTAACAAGCCATCGCTTAGCTAATTGGTGGCAGTTCTTTATGGATTGTGCTCTAGTTTATCGCAATCATAAGCTAAATATGACAGGATGCGGAAGAGGCCTTGCCTCTTCTTTTTGTTTGCATCAGATTCGCTTGAATGGTTAATTGGGGTTATAATAAAACAGACGCAAATGAGCGGGTTGTTGTTGCAGCCATCGCCCATTTTTTGAAGATAAGTTCCCCTTTGTGAAAGGATTGTTCGATGTGATCAAGGAAATGATTGTAGTAGAAGGCAAAGAGGATACGGCAGCGATTAAGCGGGCCGTTGAAGCCGATACGATTGAGACGAATGGATCGGCCATTGGCGAGGATGTGCTGCGGCGCATTGCGCTGGCACAGGAGCGCCGTGGCGTTATTATATTCACAGATCCGGACCATGCAGGAGAGCGTATTCGTAAAATTGTCGCTCAGCGCGTGCCGGGCTGCAAGCATGCTTTTTTACCGCAGGAGCTGGCCTCCTATAAAGGGGATATCGGCATTGAAAATGCGGCTCCTGATGCAATCAGGCAGGCGCTCTCGGAGCTGCGGACAGAAACGGCTGAAAGCGTGGGGGCCATTACTTGGGATGATTTGATGGCGGCTGGCTTAATCGTACATGAGGAAGCGGCGAAGCGGCGGCTGGTTATGGGCAAGCTGCTGGGTATCGGCTACGCGAACGGGAAGCAGTTCTACAAGCGCTGCACAAGCTTCTGCATTACGCGCGAAGAGTTTGAGAAGGCGCTGCAAGCCATGGAACAACAGGAACAGGGGTGACCGAAGGCCTATGATGGAGCAACAAAGCTTGAATAAAGGCGCAGTTAAGGCTGCAGAGGTAGCCACGCCTAAACGGACGAAGGAAATTATTGCGAAGTACGGATTCTCCTTTAAGAAGAGCTTGGGACAAAACTTTCTCATCGACCAAAATATTTTAAACAATATTGTCAGCGCAGCTGAGCTTGACGAGACAAAAGGCGCGCTTGAGATCGGCCCTGGTATCGGAGCATTGACACAGCGCCTTGCTGCAGTTGCGGGAACGGTAACGGCTGTTGAAATCGACAATCGGCTCATTCCGATATTGCATGATATTTTTGAAGGCGAAGAGAAGGTGGGCATTGTGCATGGCGATGTGCTCAAGCTAGACCTAAAGCAGTTGTTCGAAGAGCGTTTTAGCGGGGTAACGGGGGTTAGCGTCGTGGCAAACCTGCCATATTACGTAACGACCCCGATTCTGATGAAGCTTCTGGAGGAGCGCCTGCCGCTGGAAAATATCGTCGTCATGATTCAGAAGGAAGTCGCACAGAGGATGGCAGCAAAGCCAGGCGGCAAGGAATATGGCAGCCTGAGCGTGGCTGTGCAATATTATTGCGAGCCAAAGCTCGTCTGCACCGTTCCGCATACCGTGTTTATTCCACAGCCGAATGTGGATTCAGCTGTCATTAAGCTTGCGCTGCGGGACAAGCCGGCTGTTGATGTGCCCGACGAGGCGCATTTCTTCCGCGTCGTGCAGGCCAGCTTCGCACAGCGCCGCAAGACGCTTTACAACAATTTGACGGCGCTTGTGGGCAAAGAACAACGGGAGGCCCTTACAACGCTGCTGCAGGGGCTTGCGATCGATCCTGCGCGGCGGGGTGAAACATTGTCGCTGGAGGAATTCGCCAAGATCAGCCGTGCATTTTTGGAAGTGGGCTGGAAAGGCTAAATAAAGATGGGCGCTGCTGGGCAATGGCCTCGGGGCGCCCGTTTGTTTTTTGCGCACACTACGTGCCTTACGCCCATAGGATAGACGAAGAGGTGATTTACCTATGGAGCAAGGGGAGCTGGTCGTCCGCAAATCGTATGGCGGTGACGTGCTATTCCGCGTAGAAGCTGTTCGAACGCATCATGCCCTGTTGAAAGGCACGGATTACCGATTGCTTGCGGATGCACCGATTCCTGATTTATCGGTTGTTCGCGATCCAAAAAAAGAAAAAGCTACGCAGCTGGTTCGAGTGAAAGTAAACGACTCGCTCAGCCGCATACGTCAGCAGCATGAGCAAATGGCCGTTCAGGTGAAGGCGGATATACGGCATGCGATGCCACAAAGCCAGCCTTTCTTCGAGGTGCCCGGCAAAGTGCTGCATTTGGACGGTGACGGCAATTATTTGCGTAAAAGCATGCAGCTGTACCAGACGATGAACGTACCGGCGCATGGCGTGCATGCGCATGAGTCACAGATGGCTGATTTGCTTTACCGGCTGCTGCCTCAAGTGAAGCCGGACATTGTGGTCATTACGGGACATGACGGTGTGCTGAAAACAAGGCTGGAAGCCGATCTGCACAGCCTAAGCAGCTATAAAAACTCGCAGAGCTTCTATAATGCAGTCCGCGTAGCACGGGAGTATGAGAAGAACCGCGACGGCCTTGTCGTCATTGCGGGAGCGTGCCAGTCTCATTTTGAAGCGCTGCTGCAAGCCGGCTCGAACTTCGCAAGCTCGCCCGGGAGAATTTTGATTCATGCGTTAGACCCGGTATACATTGCAATCAAAGCAAGCTATACGTCTATACGCGATACCATTAATCTGGCAGATGTCATTCATGGCACGATCAGCGGTATTGATGGCGTAGGCGGCATTGAGACGTTGGGAAGGTATCGCATTGGCTTGCCAAAGCCTAAAATTAAGGCAGTCGAGTCATCCTTGCAAAGCATTTCTTAACAGATGGCCGAGTGCAGTTGAGACTCGCAACCGTTCTCGGCTCCATTGATTTTATAATTTTTCGATAAATTATTCATGGAATGATAAAAATGGATGAAAACACCGTTGACAATTAAATAAGTTGACTGATATAATATTTTGCTTTGTTTGACAACCCCTCTCCATTTTGTTATAATGGACAAGGAAAGAGGTGGTAGTGGACAATGGCAAAAAATGCCCTACTGGATATAAAACGCAATTTGGAAGCTCATGTGGGCTCCAAGATTCGTCTGCGAGCAAATGGCGGTCGTCGTAAGACCGTTGAGCGCACCGGTGTGTTGGAAGAAACCTACCCTTCTGTTTTCATTGTTAAACTGGATCAGGAATCGCAGTCATTCAAGCGTGTTTCCTACAGTTATGCGGATATACTGACGGAGTCGGTGGAAGTGACCGTATGCAATGATGAAGGTCAAGTCCGAATTACCCAGACATAACATCAGATCTATAGATGCCGACAGGCTATACTAAACGCGGAGACGACAGTTCTTCGCGTTTTTTTTCATTTTCTAAGCTGGAAGCGTTCGGTGGGCGCTCATGCGTATAGGGCTGCTGGGTTGTCGCATACTAAGGGGGCATAACCAATTCAGCAGCAAGGGAGGATCTCACGCATGAGCCGCAGAAAACGCAGTGTAATGTCCGAGGAGCTAAAGTATGAGCTGGCGAAGGATCTAGGTTTTTATGATACGGTGCAAAAGGAAGGCTGGGGCGGCATTCGCGCCAAAGACGCTGGCAATATGGTCAAGCGGGCGATCCAAATGGCCGAACAAGCCGCAGCGAATGGAATCAATCGGCCTTAACCAGACCATCTGCGATGCGAGGCAAAATCAGCAATAATCGGCTAAGAGTCGCCGCTCTTTACATAAGCGGTAGTACTCTTAGCTTTTCTTCTGCCCGTTTGCTATAATATTGGATAAGTTAATGATAGGAACGGGAGAGCTTAGGATGAAAATTTATGAAAAAGCTCCGGCTAAAATCAATTTATTGCTCGATGTGCTTCGCAAGCGTGAAGACGGCTTCCACGAGGTAGAGATGATTATGACGATGGTAGACCTTGCAGACCGCCTTGAAATGCAGGAGCTGCCGCGCGACACGATTATTATTTCGAGCCAGGCCGGCTACATACCTTTAGATGAGAAAAACCTGGCATTTCAGGCGGCACGTCTTATTAAAGACCGCTATGATGTGCGTAAAGGTGTATATATTCATTTGGACAAAAAGATTCCGGTCGCCGCTGGCCTTGCCGGCGGCAGCAGCGACGCGGCAGCAGCCCTTAGAGGGCTGAACAGGCTGTGGGAGCTGAACATTCCCGAGGAGGAGCTGTGTACGCTCGGAGCGGAGCTGGGCTCTGATGTTCCGTTCTGCGTCACAGGTGGTACTGCCATCGCTACCGGACGCGGCGAACGCCTGGAGCCGATTGAAAGCCCGCCGCAATGCTGGGTCGTCCTTGCGAAGCCGCCAATCAATGTTTCTACCGCAGATGTGTATGGCAAGTTTCGGGTAGCGGGCATTGGCCAGCATCCGTCTGCCGCTGACATGGTGTCAGCGATTCAGCGCGCCTCCTTCGCCGATGTGTGCGGAGGACTAGGCAATGTGCTGGAATCGGTAACGCTTGATCTATACCCGGAGGTGCGCCAGCTCAAGGAGAGCATGATTCGTCTTGGAGCGGATGGCGTGTTAATGTCAGGCAGTGGACCCACAGTATTCGGGCTCGTTTCCAAAGAAGGGAAGCTCCCGCGCATATATAATGGACTGCGTGGCTTTTGCAAGGAAGTTTACGTGGTAAGAATGCTAACATAAAAGTGACGTTTCCCTTGATTAAATCCGTATAAAAATGTTATATTAACATTATAATATTCGGATTTTAGCAGGGGGAGAATTCCTTGAAAAAGTTAAAACGCAGCGCAAGACTGGTAGAGATGACGCAATACCTGCTAAGTCGCCCACATACGTTAATCTCGCTAACAGCTTTTGCGGACCGTTATCAGTCAGCCAAATCATCCATTAGCGAGGATCTGGCGATCATTAAAGAAGTATTTGAGGAAGAGGGCATTGGCGAGCTGAATACCCTTGCGGGCGCCGCAGGCGGCGTAAAGTTCGCACCGAAGATGCATGCCTCGGATGCACGGGGCATTATGAATAATATTTGCCGTCAGCTGGAGCAGCCTGAACGGGTGCTCCCCGGCGGTTATTTGTATATGACGGATATGCTTGGCCAGCCTGAGCTGCTAGCCGATATTGGCCGCATGTTCGCGACCGCTTTTGCAGCAAGGAAGATTGATGTCATTATGACGGTAGAAACGAAGGGCATACCGCTCGCTTATGCAACAGCTGCCTGCCTGAACCTGCCCGTCGTTATCGTACGCCGGGATAATAAGGTGACGGAGGGCTCTGCGGTCAGCATCAATTACGTCTCTGGCTCGAATAAGCGCATTCAGACGATGTCGCTTGCAAGGCGCGCACTTAAAGAGCAGTCCCGTGTGCTTATTATTGATGACTTCATGAAAGCAGGCGGCACCATTCAAGGGATGATGGATCTGCTCTTTGAATTCAAAGCGACCGTTGCTGGCGTTGGCGTCTTTGTAGAATCGGGCGAGGTGGAGCTCGAAGAACGTTTATTAGAAGATTATGTGTCGTTAGCCAAGCTGACGGCCGTGGATTTGAAGACCAAACAGACGACAGTCATTCCGGGTAATTATTTTCGCACGGAATAATAACGATTATATCTAAAGAAGGGTTGGAATAAATGATGTCACAGCATTTAGAGCCGAAGGTTATTGCAACAGATAAGGCGCCTGCCGCTATCGGACCTTATTCGCAAGCGATTCAGCTTGGAGGACTTCTTTTTACATCCGGACAAATTCCGCTTAACGCAGCTGGCGAGCTTGTGACGGGCGATATTACGGTGCAGGCGAACCAAGTATTCCGCAACCTGGAGGCTGTGCTTGCCGAAGCGGGAGCAACCCTGCAAAATGTAGTGAAGGCAACCGTCTTTATGAAGGACATGAACCAGTTTGCGGCGATGAATGAAGTGTATGCTTCTTACTTTGGCGACCACAAACCAGCACGTTCGGCAGTAGAGGTGGCAAGGCTTCCGAAGGATGTGCTTGTCGAAATTGAAGTGATTGCAGCGATTCCTGTCGAATAGAGTCAGATAAAATTCAAATAGAAAATTTTTTTAAAAATATGCATGTTTTTTCCAAAATAGGAGAAGGAATTGGCACGAAAATGTGGAATATTACACCAAGTCCCAGATAGGCAAAGGTGGTGAACACAAGTGCAAATTACTGATGTAAGACTCCGCCGTGTCAATTCGGAAGGTCGCATGAAGGCTATTGCTTCCATCACGATTGACAACGAATTCGTCGTTCACGATATCCGTGTAATCGACGGAAACAATGGAATGTTTGTTGCAATGCCGAGCAAGCGTACCCCCGATGGAGAATTCCGAGATATCGCTCATCCGATTTCTTCGACCACTCGGGAGAAAATTCAAGCTGCCGTACTCGCTGAGTACGAGCGCGCTGCAACGGAAGAAGAAGTGGCCATTGAAGAGGGTGCTTAATAGCAGCTTCGTTAGAGGGCAAAAATCAGTATCTGCATGAGGGGATAAGGGGGCCAAGGGGGCTCCCTTTTCTTTTTGCCCAAGATGGGATATATTCTTGTAGATAGATCGATGCGGCAGACCGTATATAATAGGACAACAAAGATTTAGAGCCTGGTAGAGAAAAGCCGCTTTCATGTAAAATATAAGAATTTATAAGTTTCATCCTTATATCTGCTTAGAATTCTAAGGCAAAGCTCTTCGCTCGTCCTAGAAGGACGACGAAGTCGTTTTTGCTTGAGAAGGCGCTTGTGCTTACTGGACTTTTAACTTGGGAGGAATAGCAATTGAAAGTAATGGCGATTGTGCTTGCAGCAGGTCAAGGCAAGCGGATGAAATCCAAACGATATAAAGTGCTTCACCATGTATGCGGCAAGCCGATGGTAGGCCATGTGCTGGATACGGTGAAACAGGCGGCTAGCGAGCGGACGGTTGTCATCGTCGGACATGGCGCTGAGACGGTTAAAGCTTATTTGGGCGAGCAGGCGGAATATGTGCTGCAGGAGCAGCAGCTCGGTACGGGCCATGCGGTACGCCAAGCTGAGGCGCTGATTGGCGCGGAAGATGGCAAAACGATCGTTATTTGCGGCGATACGCCGCTTGTACGTTCAGAGACGATCCAGGCGATGCTGGCTTTGCAGCAGTCGAGCGGAGCGGCGGCAACGGTGCTGACGGCTTCTTTCGCTGATCCGACTGGCTACGGGCGGATTATTCGCGGCGAGAGCGGCGAGGTTGAGAGAATCGTTGAGCAGAAGGATTGCACGCCAGAGGAAGCAGCGACGAAGGAGATCAACACGGGTACGTATGTGTTCGATAACCGCAAGCTGTTCGAGGCGCTTGCCAAGGTAACAAGCAATAATGCCCAAGGCGAGTTTTATTTGACCGATGTCATTGGCATTTTCCGCCAAGCAGGCGAGTCCGTTCAAGGCTATTGCACGGAGGACACGGCGGAAGCAATCGGCATTAATGACCGTGTAGCGCTTGCTGAAGCGGAAGGCTTGATGCGGGCACGCATTAACCGCAAGCATTTAATTGAAGGCGTTACGATTATGGATACAGCTTCGACTTATATTGAAGCAGATGTGCAAATTGGTGCTGACACGGTGATTTACCCAGGCACAGTGCTGCGCGGTTCTACGGTTATTGGCGAGGATTGCATCATTGGGCCAAATGCGGATATTCAGGATTCAGTCATCGGAGACGGCGTTACCGTTAAATATTCGGTTATCGCCGAATCTGAAGTCGGCAATAAAAGCTCGGTTGGGCCATACGCGAATTTGCGTCCCGGCTCCAAGCTGGGCGAAGACTGCAAAATCGGCGATTTTGTCGAGCTGAAAAATGCTTCGCTTGGTGACGGCAGCAAGGTATCGCATTTGAGCTATGTGGGCGATGCAGTAGTTGGGAAAGACGTGAACATCGGCTGTGGCGCGATAACGGTCAATTACGACGGCTTCAATAAGTCGGTAACAGAAATCGGTGATGGCGCGTTTGTCGGCAGCAACGTTAATTTGATTGCTCCTGTGAAGATTGGCGACGGTGCTTTTGTCGTTGCAGGCTCGACGATTACAAAGGATGTGCCAGCAGGCGATTTGGCGGTTGCTCGTGCCCGTCAGGAGAATAAGGAAGGCTATGCCGAGAAGATTCGTACTCGTGCGAAGGCGAAGAAGGAAAAGAGCAAGAAGGGCTGATTTTCCCATCCTCCCTCTACATTTCTCGGTATGAAACGCGCTGCACAGACAAAGGACGGCGATAGCCGTTTCACCTTGGGAAGCAGGGGTGGCATTCTAGACATTCTATTCGCGGATTGTATATCACCGCGATACGAATGCTGCCTCTAAAACGGCGCTAAAAAAAGGAAGCGCCGTTTAGGTTTGTTTATTTTTTGGCTCATTAGGGTAAAGCTATATGGAATATCACTTTTCTAGGAGGTTTCCATGATGTCTAACTCGATGATTGCCGAAACAAGAACTGCTCTTACAAACGGTGAGCTGCGCTCCTTGAGACAGCAGGGCAAAGTGCCTGCCGTGGTATATGGCAAACAGCTGGCCCAATCCACATCTGTTTTGCTTGAAGAGAAAGAATTGCTGGCTTTGCTCCGTTCGCATCCAAAGGCCGTACTGGAACTGAATATTCCATCCCATGGCAAAAAGCCGGTTATGATAACGGACGTACAGCGTGATCCGGTATCGCGCCAAGTGCTGCATGTGGATTTTCATCAAATTAACATGAATGAAGAAGTGAAGACGCAGGTTCGTATCGACTTTCTTGGTGAAGCGAACGGGGTGAAGGAAGGCGGCATTTTGCAGGTGATGCTCCATGAGCTTGAGGTGCAATGCCTGCCAGGCAGCATTCCAGATTCCATTGAGCTGAATGTGGCGGATATGGAGATGGGCAGCAACCTGCTTGTCAGCGATATCGGGGTGCCGAGCGGTGTAGAAGTGAAGTCTGATCCCGAGCAGGTCGTAGTGACCGTGCTGGCTCCTCAGAAGGAAATTTCCGAAGAGGAAGCAGAGAAATCGGCAGCCGAGACGTTCGCTCACGAGATACGCTCTGAGGATGCGAAAGAGGTTGGCAGCAGCTCGTAGCTTGCAGGCTCGTATCTCATAGGAAAAGCGTGACCGGCAGCTTCTGCTGGGTCATTATATAGGTGTCAACGAAACGCTGCTAAGCGTTTCCATATGATAAAAGCAGCGGCTCCATGCATTTGCAGGGGGCCGCTTTTTGTGTGTCTGTTAAGGCAATTGCCTGCCGTCAAACGTCAATGCAATGGATGGCGGCCTCTTGAAGCTAACCTTCTAATAGTGCGATGTAGTGCATGCTCAGGTACCTTTTTCGAAAAAGGCTCCCGCCTTGAGCTGGTCCACGAATTGCTGGAGCCAAGCGTAATAGTGCACGGCATGCCGCAGCTTCTGCAAATCCTCCAGGCAGCGCATACGCTCCTCCTCGCTCGTCTTCATGTCCAGAATCAGTTCGCTGAGCAGCGGGATAGTCGATTCGGCCGCCTCTGTCATGACATCCACTTCGTGTTGAAGCTTTGAGGTGAAAAAGTTTTGGAACGTTTTGAAGAAATCGGTCTCCGCCTGATACAGATCCTGCCGCTCCCGCTTCTCTGGCAGCTTCATAATCATTTGCGATGACATTAACGAGCGCACGGCATAGCTCATGTTGCTTTTGCTCATATTCATATGCGCCTTCATCTCATCGAGCGTCATCGGCTTATCCTCAAAAAACATAATGCCATATAATTGTCCGAACGAATAGTTCGCCCCGTATAAATTCATCGTTTGCGCGATTGCGTCAATCATCGTTTGGCGCAAGGCCAGCCGCTGCGTCTCCTGCTCCTCCGTATGGTCTGGCATAACCATCCTCCATTTCTCCCGTCTGCCTCATGTCCATATTATAGCGAACTCTTAAAAATCCAGCTTTATATTTATATCTTTACAAGAAATTAAGCTGGTGATGACGATGCGTTAATAGTTCTGCGACATAATGAGTATACAATAAAATTTGAATTCATAGATTTTTATTTCGGAAAAACAGCTAAATTGATCATTAATTAAATTTTTATTGAATGGAGAGTTTGGGTGTTGAAACGGACAGGATGGTTGAACGAGTTAAAAGCAGTGCTGTTTACGCTGCCGGCAATGATTCCGATTATGGTCTTCTGGCTGGCGCCGCTGGTGTATGTCTTCTATTTGAGCTTTATGGAATGGGACTTTATGAGTCCGGATAAGCTGTTCGTCGGCTTGGACAATTATGTATATTTGCTGCAAAATCCTGCCTTCTACCAGTCACTAAGGGTAACGCTTCTATTTTGTCTCGGCAGTGTGCTGCCGATTATGGCAGGCGGGCTTGGGCTGGCGCTGCTGCTTGGGCGCTCGCTTAAGGGCTCCGCTCTGTATCGAACGCTCGTATTTGCGCCCTGGGTAACGCCAACAGTAGCCGTTTCAATCGTTTGGTCATGGATATTAGAGCCTAAGGTGGGGCTTGGCAATACGATTCTAGGGGCGATTGGACTTCCGGCCATTGGCTGGCTGCAAGACCCCAAATGGGCATTGGTCGGGGTGCTGCTGGTGGGCATCTGGAAATCGGTCGGATGGGCGATGATCTTCTACATTGTAGCGCTGCGAAGCGTGCCGACGGATATGCTGGAGGCGGCAGGGCTCGATGGAGCAGGCGCGATTCAAAAGTTTATGCACGTAACGCTGCCTCTTATCTCGCCAACGACATTCTTCCTGTTCGTAGTACAGACGATTGATGCGCTGCAAGCTTACGATTCTATTAATGTATTGACGCAAGGCGGTCCTTCGGGCTCTACGCGTACGCTGCTTTATCTGTATTACCAATCGGCCTTCGAATCGTTCCAGGTTGGCGAAGCATCATCGATTTCCATCGTTATGATTGCCATTTGCGTTCTGTTGTCCGTTCTGTCCTTTACGGTCAGCCGCAAAATGGTGCATTACAACTAGCTAATAGGGAGGAATTAAGAGCTATGAAGGCTGTTTACCAAGCAGGGCTGGCGCTGCGGCATATTAGCCTGCTGGCTATTGCGCTCGCGATGGCATTTCCATTCTATTGGATGATGACGAGCGCGCTGAAGACAAACGATGAGATTTGGCAGTTTCCGCCGACATTATGGCCGGAGCTGCCGCTATGGAGCAATTATGTGGAGGCGTGGGTGGCGGCGCCGTTCGGTCAATATATAGCCAACAGCGTTATCGTTGCGGGTGCCATCGTTCTTTTGCAAATTATAAATTCAGCTATGATGGCTTACGCCTTGACCCATATGAAATTTCGGATGAAAGGTTTGTTGACCGGCATCATTATGCTCGGTTACATGATTCCAAGCACAGCGGTATATTTGCCCAGCTATATGATTTTGTCCAAGCTCTATTTGCTGGATTCGTATGCGGGCCTGATTCTATCAAACGCGGTTAGCGTCTTCTCGATTTTTCTCATCAGGCAGGCGTTTCTCCAAGTGTCGCATGAGATGGTGGAGGCCGGGCAAATCGATGGCGCATCGCACAGCCGGATTTTATGGACGATTATGGTGCCGCTGACCCGCGCCTCGTTCGTCGTGCTGGCGCTCATCACGTTTATCTCGCAGTACAACAACTATTTTTGGCCGATGCTTATTACGAAAAATCCCGATCTTCAGCTCGTGTCGGCGGGACTGCGCAGCTTCTTCGTGGAAGGGGGTGCTTACGGGCTGAAATGGCCGCTCATTATGGCGGCAAGCTCTTTCACGATTATTCCGCTCTTGCTGCTGTTTCTGTTCGCCCAGCGGACGATTATGCAGAGTGTTAACTTATCTTCTGGCATTAAGGGGTAGCTTTACGAAAGCGACAATATAAATAGTGGAGGAATGGACCATGTTGAAAAAAATGAAATGGGTGAGCACGATGTCGCTCACACTTGCAATGGTGACGCTTAGCGCATGTGGACAGACAGCAGGCACACAGACGGGTGGAGCAGGCAGCAGTACGCCTGAGCAATCGGCAGCAGCCTCGGAGGCGCCGAAAGCGCCGGTGCAAATTGAGTTTTGGTACGGCCTTGGCGGTAAGCTGGGCGAAAATGTGGAAGCACTCATTAAGAAATTCAATGAATCGCAGAGCGAGGTTATTGTAAAAGGCGTCGTGCAGGGGGATTACAGCGAAACGGAGCAAAAGCTTCAGGCAGATATTGCGGCTGGACAGCCTCCGGCTGCGGTGCTGGCCTCCAATGTGGATTGGGCGGCCAAAGGGTATTTTGAGCCGCTGGATGAGTATATCGCCGCTGCGCCAGATTTTAAGAAAGAGGATTTTATCCAAACGTTTCTGGAGCAAGGACAAGTAGCGGGCAAGCAGTATTTTATGCCGATGTATGGGACGACTCAAGTGATGTATTACCGTCTGGATGCGTTCGAGAAAGCGGGAATTCAGGCAGAGGATATCAAGACTTGGGAAGACCTGGCTAAAGCGGCGGAAACGATGGCTGTGAAGGATGGCGGCAAAACGACCTTTTATGGCTGGGAGCCAATGTGGGGATCGGGTAATATGATTGATGCAGCACTTAGCAAAGGCGGCAAAATTTTAAGCGATGACGGAAAAACAATCGTATTCGATTCGCCGGAATGGATAGAGACATGGGATTTATTCCGCAAATGGCTGCATGAAGATAAAACGATGGCGATACACTCCGGTGGACAAGGCTGGGAATATTGGTACAAAACGATAGACGACGTCATGAAGGGCCAAGCAGCAGGCTACACGGGCTCCAGCGGCGACCAAGGCGATCTGGATTTCAGCATCGTTGGTGCCATGCAGCAGCCCGGCTGGGAAGGGGTAGGCGAAGGCAAGCCAGTCGCGCAGGCTATTATGGCGGGCGTTCCTGCCAAAGCGAAGGATGAGCAGAAGGAAGCGGCCTTTAAATGGCTGTCGTTCTTTACGAAAAGTGAGAACACAGCCGCCTGGTCGATGAACACAGGCTACATTGCTGTCCGTTTGTCCGCGCAGGATGATCCGGCTTTCAAGGCATTCAGCGAAACGAATCCGCAAATAAAAATTCCTTTGCAGCAAGCTTCGCACGGCTCGAAGCCATTCCTTGATCCGACGGGCGGCAAAATCAACGATGCGCTGACTGTAGCGGCTGATCAGGTGCAAATCGAGAACATTTCGGCAGAGAAGGCGCTGAAGCAGGCGAAGGAAACCGCACAGCGTGAGCTGGATAAAGCGTTGAAGGGCAAATAAGGGATGGCAGAACATTCAGCTCTTTCAGAAGCTCTACAAGCGCTGCAAGATGTCTCAGAGCAGGAACTACAGCGAAGTCAGGAACAGCAGCGAAATCAGGAACAAGCGCAAGGGAAGCAGCCTACCGTTGCTGGCCTTAAGGTTGACGGGGGCAAACCTTGGGACGTTGAAGCCATTCTTTTTGATAAAGATGGAACGATTATTGATTTTGTCTCGATGTGGGGGAATTGGAGTGAGCTGCTGGCGCGCCGTTATACAGCGCGCCTTGCGGCTAAAGGCTTGCTTCTACCGAAAGGGATTTTCCCCTCCCTCTGGGGAACCAGCCTTGATGCGGCGGGGAATGTATGCGCGTATGACCGCAACGGGCCGCTCGCGATGGGGACGATGAATGACTTGAATGCCATCGCAGCCTTGCAATGCTATAAGCTTGGCTTGTCCTGGGGCGAGTCGATGCAGCTAGTCAGGGAAAGCAAGGAAGAGGCTGATAGGGAGCTGAAAAGGCGCAAATCTGCCATCCCGCTTGCTGGCGTTGTCCCTTTCATTGAACAGTGCAAGAAAGCGGGGCTGAAGCTTGGCATCGTCACGGCAGATGATACCGAAGCGGCGCGCGAGCATTTGGAGTGGATGGGGCTGCTGCCCCATTTCTCCGTCATCGTAGGAGCGGACCTCGTACCGCGCAGCAAGCCGTATCCCGATATGCTGGAGCTGGCTTGCCAGAAGCTTGGCGTTGCCCCGTCGTCGATTGCTATTATTGGCGATACTGATGGCGATATGCGAATGGGGCAGGCGGCAGGAGCGGCACTTTGTATTGGCATAGCGAATCAGGCCGCGAGCGTGCTTCCCTCGGCGGATGTCATCATTGCTTCCTATTCGCAGCTTGTTGTGGAGGAAGCTCATACTGAAGGGTGAGTAAACATTGGGTTATCTATGGCTGGCGCTGGCGATTGTGCTGGAATTGTCAGGAACAATATCTATGAAGCTATCGGCGAGCTTTACGCGTATGGTTCCGTCGATTGCTATGTTTATTTTTTATGGAAGCAGCTTTACCTGCCTGAACTTCGCCCTGCGTTATATGCATGTAAGCGTTGCGTATGCGGTATGGTCAGGCATAGGCATTACGCTGATTACAGGAGCGGGCTATATCTGGTTCGGCGAGCGTATCCCACTATCGGCTCTGCTATGGGTAGGAGTCATCGTCATCGGGGTTGTCGGGCTGAATATGAGCATTAGCGCGCATGGCGCAGCCGTTAGAGGGAATTAGCGAAGTTAGAACGGCGAAGCAGCTAAGGCTAGGTAAGTAAAAGTTGCAAATATAGCATAGGTGGCAACCTCAGCAAAGGGAGTTTTGATCATGAAGCAGGTTAGTTTGTGGTGTGAAAAGGATACGGTGCCCAGCTTTGGCGAACCGCTGATGTATTTTCAGGTCATTACGGATACGCATGTAACGGTTGACCCAAGCCATGTGCATAATCATCATTTTGAGCAGGCGCTGCTGGATATTCAACAACTGGCGGCTGCTTCGGGCAGTGCGGGCATTATGCATGCCGGAGATATTACGGATCATGGACATGAAGCGGAATATGCGCAGTTTTCAGCGATTGTCGAGCGTGTTAAGCAGCAGGGCGGACTTCCGCCTATGCTTTATACAATCGGCAACCATGATACGTGGAAGGATTGGGAGCAGGGGCAGGAGCTCAGCGGCTTCAAGCAATCTACGGGGATGAACGCTGTTTATTATGACCGCTGGATTGGCGGCAGCCATTTTATTTTTCTAGGTTCCGAGCTTCAGACGGCTAAAAATGCGGAGCTGTCCAGCACGCAGCTGGCGTGGCTTGGAAAGAAGCTGGAGGAGCACCGCGGGGACATGCAACCTGTGTTCCTATTTCTTCATCAGCCGCTAAAAAATACAGTTGCTGGCTCGCTGGAGGAGCAGGAGTGGTACGGCGTGAATCAGGACGAGGAGCTGCGCGCGGTACTGTCCGGCTGGCCGCAGGTGATATTATTCACCGGGCACACCCACTGGGAACTGGGTGCGCCGCATACGGTGTTTGATGGGCAAGGCGAGATCGCGACCATGTTCAATGCGGCATCCGTCGCTTATTTATGGACCGATGAGGATGCCCATAAGGTCGGCAGCCAAGGCTATTATATAGAAGTATACGAGCAGGGCGTACGTGTCCGGGGCCGTGATTTTGTGGCGCGCCAGTGGATGGAAGCCCAGGACTATTTTGTGCATAACGGTCATGCAGGTGAAAAAGGGAGCTAGCTCTGCCATTTTTCGTCGTCGATATTGTTCCAAACGATTGCGCCTGTCTTATTGATGTAGGCTTTCATAGCGGGCGTCTTTGTTTTAGCATTTTCGCGGAGCTCGACGACAGCCAGCTCTCCCCGAAACGGCTCGGCATAGCTATATGCAGCTGTCGGTTTGATCACATAAGCACCTTGTGGATTGATATAGCCAAAGGATGAGCCTGCTTGAACAGGGGCTAGTCCGTTTGAGAAAGGGCCGCTGGAACTCACGTTCATGGTTGCTCTTTTTCCTTGTTTATTGACGAAAAAGGATTTGCCATTGCGTTCCACGTAGGCAAGGCCCTCTGAGAAAGGCTGAACAGCGGTGTAATTGGGCTCGAACAGAAACTCGCCGCTCTTGTTAATAAAGCCGTAGGTATCTCCAGAAGACACGCGTGCAGCACCCTCAGTAAACGAATCAGCATAGTTGAAGCGCGCTGGAATAACAACCTTTCCGGTTTTATCAATAAATCCGTATTTGATGGTCACGCCTTCCTTGCTTTTTTTTAAATATCCAACTACGGCCATGTCATCTGAAAAGTTGGCTGCACTGCTGAACTGATAAGGAATGACAAGCTTGCCCTCTGTATTAATGTAGCCGCTGCCTTTGCCCACCGTTACGATGGCGAGCCCTTCGGAAAACTCACGGGCTTTATGAAAAATCGGCTCGGTTACCTTTTCACCCTTGGCATTCAAATAACCGTACCTCTTCTGCAGCTTTCCATCCGCTCCCTCAACTTTCTCTGTGTAGATGACCCGCTCGTTCTGCATAATGCCAACGCAGCGTGTCTGAGGGCATTCAAACAGCTTCGTTCCTTCAGCCGAAAAATAGATGTTCGTCTTCTGTTTATTATCAGTGACTTGGACTGGCTCATTCGGTTTTAAGGAGAAGGAACGTGATCCGCCGTCGTATACGGGCTCAATGACGATTTTTCCGCTTTGATTAATGTAGCCGTATTTGCCGTCCTTCTTAATCAGATACAAATAATTGCGGGCTTCAGCCGCTGGTTTCGTCTCCTTTTGCGAGCTGGTGTCTCCCGCACTGCTGGCAGAAACGGTGCCTGTGATCAGGCTGGTGATGATGGTGAACAATAATAATGCACGAAATAATCGCATATGCCTATTTCCTCTCTTATAGCTGGTATGGTTGAATATGGAATGTATATTTCCCATGTTTAATGGACGTTGTTAGTGTGAGTTAGGTTGCAAGGGATGATCCCGCTGGCGGTCAGTTTTTTTTCACGTGGAACATTTCTTGTAAAAGAGGGGTGCAGCATTATCGATAATTTTGATCATCTGCTGCAATATATTGCCCACGATGAAGGAAAATAAGGTAAAATGGAGAACATAACAATCAATAAGGATCGAGACAGCAAGGAGTGAAAGGCCGCTATGAAATGGATTGTGGGACTCGGCAACCCTGGATCGCAATATCAGGGTACGAGGCACAACGTTGGATTTATGGTTATTGATGAGCTAGCACGGCGTTGGGGCATCCAAGTGACGCAAAGCAAATGCAAGGCGCTGATTGGCGAGGGCAATGTGAATGGAACGAAGGTTGTGCTGATCAAGCCGATGACGTATATGAATTTATCTGGAGAATCGGTGCGTTCGTTCATCGATTATTTTAAATCCGATGTGACCGAAGGGCTCGTCATATACGATGATCTCGATACGGAGGTTGGGCGTATCCGTCTGCGTTTTCAAGGGGGACCAGGCGGGCATAACGGTATTAAATCGCTGATTGCGCATTTAGGCACGCAGACATTTGACCGGATTCGCATGGGGATTACACGTCCGCAGCCTGGCGGCAACATTGCCGATTATGTGCTGTCCAATTTTCCAAAAAGCGAGCAGGAGCAGTTGAAAACGATGGTTGATCAGGCATGCGATGCGGCGGAGTTCTCGCTGAAAGCGTCGTTTGAGGAAACGATGGCGAAGTTTAATCGCTAGCTTGGGGAAAAAGGCTAAGCTGTTTAAGCAGCTCATGCTGTGATGCCTCTTTTTTCAGCACACCTCTAGAAATAATGCGTAAAATAGGGTAAAGCCGGGCATACTGAAGGGTATAACCATTCTTCAGGAGGCATACATATGGCTGTAAACTATATTTGCAAACACTGCCGTACACCTATAGGGACGATTGCAGGCGGGGACGGGATTACCGAGCAGCAGCTGGGGTTCGATTTCTTGACCCTTGAAGAGCGCAGCGATATAATTACGTATGACCAGCACGGCGACGTGACGGTTAAGGTGATTTGCGATTATTGCCGGGAAGCGCTGGAGGCGAATCCTGAGCTGAACTTAATCGCGAGCCCGTTGCAGTAAAAGGCAAGTCATGGAAGTGTTTTGGAAGCGGTTGGAATATGCTCAAATACGTTCAAATATAGGAAAGCATATCATTTGTTATCCTTTCTCTATATTTCTCTGAATGAAACACGCCGCACCGCCAAGGACGGCGACAGTCAATTCACCTTGAGCTCACAAGTAATGTAAGGCCTTGGCGGCTGGCTGAGGCTTCTTTTCGATGATAGCGATTCATACATGCAAAGCGCTGAGCTCACCTTTTTAGGTGGGCGGTTTTGCTTGAAATTAATTTAAGAGTTTATAAGTGGTCTGTTTATAGAAATGGGGTGCCGAGACGATTGAAAGCGTTAATACAGGCTTTTGCGGCTGATCCGGATGTGCAGTCCATCATAGCCGGAATCCGTTCAGGAATGCGCGAGCAGATGGTATCAGGGCTTGCTGGCTCATCCAGACAAGTGCTGATGGCCGCAGTGAAAGAAGAGATTGACCGTCCGATGCTAGTCGTGACACATAATATGTTTTCAGCGCAGAAAATTGCAGAGGATCTTCAGGAATGCTTCTCTTCGGATACTGTGCTGCTCTATCCCGCTAATGAGCTGGTAGCTGCCGAATCGGCGATCTCGAGTCCTGAGACGCTGGCGCAGCGAATGGACGTGCTGATCAAGCTGTCCGAAGGCTTCCGCGGGATTGTTGTCGTGCCCTTTTCCGGTGTGCGTCGCTACTTGCCAGTACGCGGGGTTATGGCAGAGGCGAAAATTACGATTAGCGTGGGTGATGTTCTGCCGATTGACAGCTTCCTGAGAAAAATGACAGGGCTGGGCTACATTCGCGTAGACCGCGTTGAATCCCGTGGTGAAATGAGCGTACGCGGGGGAATCGTCGATTTTTACCCGTTGACTGAGGCTTCCGCTTTCCGGATTGAATGGTTCGGCGATGATGTCGATTCCATTCGGACATTTGATGCGGTCGACCAGCGGTCACAAGACAATATTCAGACGTATACGGTTCCGCCTTGCCAGGAAGTTGTCGCGAGCGCAGAGCGCTTTGCATCAGCAGCCAGCCATGCGGCAGCCTTGCTGGAGCAGCAGCTTGGCAAAATGTCCGACCGTACGGCGAAGGAACGCCTTCGCTCGGAAATCGGCGGCGAGCTGGAGAAGCTGCGCGAGCATATGTATTTCACCGATATTTATAAATATATTTCCTTGCTGTATCCGGAACGTCAGACCATTATGGACTATATGCCGGAAGATACGCTGCTCATTATGGATGAGCCTACCCGCTTGATCGAAACGGCGAAGCAGCTCGAGCGTGATGAGGCAGAATGGGCAACCCATTTGCTGCAAAACGGCAAGTCGCTGCCAGGTTTTGAGCTTGCGTGCAAGTCGGAGGAAGTTTTGTATGGTAAGCGGTTTCCCACATTGTTCTTATCGCTGTTTTTAAGGCAAATTCCGCATTCGCAGCCGCAAAATATTCTCAATATGACGAGCCGGGCGATGCAAAACTTCCACGGACAAATGAATGTGCTCAAGGCAGAGATGGACCGCTGGCGCAAAATTGGGGCTAACGTGCTCATGCTGGCCGGCAATGCAGAGCGCATGGAGCGCATGCGCCGCGTGTTGTTCGACTACAATATTGAGCCGCCTACACTGCTGGAAGGCAACCTGCAGTCTGGCTTTGAGCTGCCCTCTTCGCATCTGGTCGTCATTACAGAAGGAGAAATGTTCTCCCAGAAGCAGCGCAAGGCGCGCCGTATCGACAAGAAGATAGACAACGCCGAGCGGATCAAGAGCTACACCGAGCTGAAGGTTGGCGACTATGTCGTGCATCAGAACCACGGCATCGGCAAATATGTCGGCATCGGCACGCTGGAAATCGCGGGCATTCATAAAGACTATTTGCACATCGTATATGCAGGCGGGGATAAGCTGTCTGTACCGATTGAACAAGTCGATATGATCCAGAAATACGTTGGCAATGAGGAAAAAGAGCCGAAGATCAATAAGCTGGGCGGCAGCGAATGGACAAGAGCGAAAAGCAAGGTACAGTCTTCGGTTAAGGACATTGCCGATGACTTGATCAAGCTGTATGCGCAGCGCCAATCGGCGCCGGGCTTTGCTTTTGGACAGGATACCGCTTACCAGAACGAATTTGAGGAAATGTTCCCTTACGATGAGACGCGGGATCAGTTGCGAGCGATCGAGGAAATCAAGCGGGATATGGAGAAGCCAATGCCAATGGATCGTTTGCTTTGCGGCGATGTTGGCTATGGCAAGACGGAGGTTGCTGTACGGGCAGCATTTAAGGCGGCGATTGAGGGCAAGCAGGTTGCCATTCTCGTGCCGACTACCATTCTTGCGCAGCAGCACTATGAGACGTTCCGCGAGCGTTTCTCCGGGTATCCGTTCAATATTCAAGTGCTGAGCCGTTTCCGCTCCCGCAAGGAGCAGAATGATACGATGAAGGGCCTCAAAGCCGGAACCGTCGATGTCGTCATTGGCACGCACAGGCTGCTGTCGCAGGACATTGTGTTCAAGGATCTGGGCCTGCTGATTGTCGATGAAGAGCAGCGGTTTGGCGTGTCACATAAAGAGAAGCTCAAGAAGCTGAAAAATAACGTCGATGTGCTGACGCTGACGGCAACACCGATTCCGCGCACCTTGCATATGTCGATGCTGGGCGTTCGCGATTTATCGGTAATCGAGACGCCGCCGGAAAATCGTTTCCCGGTACAGACGTATGTGGTTGAATACAATACTGCGCTTGTGAGAGAGTCGATTGAGCGTGAATTGGCCCGTGGCGGCCAAGTCTACTACTTGTACAATCGCGTTCAGGGAATCTACCAGATGGCGGAGCTGATTTCGGAGCTGGTGCCGGATGCGAAGGTAGCGGTCGGACATGGGCAAATGTCGGAGCAGGAGTTGGAGAAGACGATACTCGACTTCCTGGACGGCGAATCCGATGTGCTGGTCAGCACAAGCATTATTGAGACGGGCGTTGATATTCCGAACGTCAATACGCTCATTGTCCATGATTCGGATAAAATGGGCCTGTCGCAGCTTTATCAGCTGCGGGGACGGGTTGGCCGCTCTAATCGGATCGCCTATGCCTATTTCACCTACCAGCGCGATAAAGTGCTGACGGAAGTCGCTGAGAAGCGTCTGCAATCCATTAAAGAGTTTACGGAGCTTGGTTCCGGGTTCAAAATCGCGATGCGCGACCTTGCCATTCGCGGTGCCGGCAACCTGCTGGGCGCGGAGCAGCATGGTTTTATTGCGTCGGTCGGCTTTGACTTGTACTCGCAAATGCTTGCCGATGAGATTGGCAAGCGCAAGGCGGAGCTTGATGGCGCCCCTGTGCAGGAAAGTCGAGTCGTCAGTACGCTCATTGATGTCAGCGTAGATGCCTACCTGCCATCCGACTATATTTATGACAGCATTCAGAAGATTGAGATTTACAAGAAGGTGGCTTCCGTTCGCTCCTTCGATGAGGCGGAGGATCTTACCGAGGAGATCATCGACCGTTTCGGCAACCTGCCGCAGGCGGTAGATAATCTGATGACGGTAGCGAAATTGAAGGTGTATGGTGCGATGTATGGCATTGAGCAGATTAGTCAGCGCAATGATGAGCTCGTCGTACGATTTGCCTCCGCCGAGAAGAAGCGGATCGATAGAAAGCAGGTCGACAAGCTGTGCCTGCATTTTGAAAATCGGTTCCATCAAGGCAGCTCACTGGAGGATAATCCGGTCGTTACCCTTCGAGGCAAGGGACTCGATATGGATCAGCGTCTGCTGCTGCTTGAGCAGTTTTTGAAGCGTTACGCGGATGCTCGCATTGTGAAGGAGGAGCTGCAGGACACAGCTCCTTGATTTACTGTAAATTCGCAATAGGGTCCACATATCTGTTACAATACAATCAACTTTATGATTTGAGAGGAGATTTCTTAATGTTGCATAACACACGCAAATCGGCATGGCGCAGATTGGCTCTGCTTGTAGTCGCGGCAGTGCTGGTCATGACGGTACTGGCGGCTTGCGGCTCGAAGAAAGAAGAAGGAAACGGTACCTCGTTCAGCGGTACAAGCGAAGGAGCGACTGTTGCTACTTATAAGGACAATGGCAAAGTAACAGAGGCTGAATTCAACAAGTATTTGGCGGTATTTAATTTCTTGCAGCCAGGGTATGAGTCCGTAACGGCTCTGCCACAGTTCCAGGAGCAATTGCTGCAGCAGTACATTGCTTACAAAATCTTGGCGGCTCAAGCAAGCGAAGAAACCGTGAAACAGGCTGCTACAGATACGGACAAGCAGTATGCGGATTTTGAAGCGGCACTGGAGAAGCAAGCCGAGTTGAAAACACAGCTGGAAGCAAAAAAAATCACGAACAGCGATGTAAAAACCTACATGAAGCTGATGCTGGTTGTCGTAGATCACATGAAATCCAAAGTGACCGACGAAGAGCTTAAGAAAGAGTTCGAAACGAATATTGCTAAATATACGACGGTGACTCTTCGTCATATTCTTATTGCCACTTCCGAGACAGACCCGGAAACGCAAGAATCGAAGGAATTGCGCACGAAAGAGGAAGCCCTGAAAATCGCCAAAGAAGTAAAAGTGAAGCTGGATGAAGGTGGCGACTGGGCGGCTCTTGCTAAGGTCTATTCGGACGACACGGGCTCCAAAGAAGATGGCGGCCAATATGTAGATAAGAAGCCAGGCGACTGGGTTGAAAACTTCAAAAATGCAGCTATGACGCAAAAAATCGGCGTAATTGGCGAGCCAGTGGAAACCGAATATGGCTATCATGTCATTATGGTTGAGAAACGCGATGAGCTGACGTATGACAAGCTTGATGCTACGACGAAAGAAGCAGTAGAGAGCGCTGTGGCTTATGCCCACATGAGCACTTTCATGAGCGAAGATATGAAAAATCAAGAAGTGAAAATTACGCTGCCTGAGCAATCTCCTGCCCCAGGTGCAGAGCAATCCCCGGCAGCAAGCGACGATGCGAAAGCGACTGACAATGCTGCGGCATCGAAAGAGCCAGCTGCATCGGCTTCCCCTAGCGCGTCGGTAGAACCGTCCGCATCGCCTGTGGCGAAGTAATAAAGCCTATCGCACATGCATGCGATAAGCTTTAAGGATAGGCAAAAATCCCCATGTCCAGCTAACGAGCTGGAGGCATGGGGATTTTTGCTGTGCACGCGTGGCGCGCGTTTAGCCATGCGAGAAGCGCAGGCGGTATTGGCGCGGCGATAGCCCCTCATAACGCGAGAAGCAGGAGGTGAAATAGGCAGGCTGATTGAAGCCGACCTCCTCGGCAATGCGGGCGACTGCAAGGTCCGTTTGAAGCAGAAGCAGCTTGGCCTGTTCCAGTCGGAAGCGCATTAAATAATCGAAGGGCGCACAGCCGAACTCTTTCTGCATGCATCTGGCAATGTAGACGGAATGGAAGTTGACCGCCTCGCTTAGCTCCTGCGCGGTTATGTTATCACGGTAGTGCTCACGCAAATACGAGGCGGCTTGCTCAGCGCACTGCGCGGAGGGAGAAGGCCCCGTTACCTCCAAGGAGGAGGAAAGCTGCTCCATAATTTCCTGGAAAGCGAGCTGCTGCTTCCACTTGACGCCGGGAATATGATCATTCGTATTCAGCTGCACAAGCTGCCGCAGCAGGCTGTCCATGCGGGAAGGCTGAAGCAGCTTCGCAAATTGCGGGAGTTGTTTTGTAAAGGTTGGCATCGTGTAATAGTTATTGTTTTGTATACGCTCAAGGCTGCCGCCGCCAGCCTGCTGATCGGCGAGCCTTTCTGAAACGCTCCATGCTCCGGTCGTCTGGAAATGAATCCAGTAGTAAGCTGTAGTTTCTTGGCATGCCATCGTCGCATAATGGTAAGCATCCGGCCGCAAAATGAGCGCATGACCAGCATGCACCTCATATTCCCGCTCCTCTTCACCGATATAAAGGCAGCCCTTCGTCACGACGAGCAGGTCGAACACGCCAATATTTCTTCTGCTTGGGTGTCTTCGTCCCGCCGGGGCGATGGAGAGGCCGCCTATAATGTAATGGGGAAGCGGGGGAATTGTCAAATGAATCATCGTCATGTGGCCGTGCTTCCTCCTTGCTTTGAAGTTTGTATCTTAATAGTTTCGGTTTTGAAAATGATACATCATGCTCAGTATAGCATCTATAATTTGAGATGACGAATGATACAAGAGCAACGGAAGAGCGAGCAAGGCTGGCTCCAGAGGGAGATAGGAAAATGGCAGTAACGAACAAAAAATTTTCGCTGTGGCTGCTGGCATGGCCAATCTTTATTGAATTATTTTTGCAATTTTTGCTAGGTGCGGCAGATACGCTGATGGTAAGCCGGATTTCCGATCAGGCGGTTGCTGTTGTCGGCTTCTCCAATCAGCTGTTTCAGGCGCTTACGACGCTGTTTATTACAGTGGCGAGTGGAGCCGGCATTCTCATTGCCCAAAAGCTGGGCTCTCGCAAAAGCGAGGAAGCACGCACGATTGCGATAATGGCAGTCAGTGTGAGCGGCATAATTGGGGTTGGGCTAAGCATCGTACTGTATACGATGCCGGGGCAAATTGCTTCGCTGCTCAAGCTGCCAGAGCATCTAATGCCGCTTGCTGAAACTTATATTTCCATCGTAGGCGGGGGCATGATGCTCATTTCCTTGATGGCGGCGCTTAGTACGGCGATTCGCAATACCGGCAATACAAAGGGACCGATGTATACAGCCATTGGCATGAACATTGTACATGTGGTTCTCAACTATGCGTTTATTTTTGGCGCCTTCGGCTTCCCGGAATGGGGGCTGAAAGGGGTAGCCATATCGACAGTCATCTGTCGTCTGCTCGCCGTGACGGTGCTGTTTGTTATGTTCATGCATGCCTTTGAACGAACGATTCGGATACGCGACCTTGCAAAATTCAGTCGCAGGCTGTTTGGCGATGTCCTGCGAATCGGTTGGCCGCTTGGCGTCAATATGTCCTGCTGGGTGTTTACGCAGCTGCTTATTTATACATTTTTGGCGATGCTCGGTACGAATGAGCTGGCAGCGCGAACGTATTTAAATACACTGGAATCATTTTGCTTTATGCTGGGCTATTCCATTGCTTTGGCCGTGCAAATTCAGATTGCTCATTTGTATGGAGCGGGAAGAATTAAAGAAGCTTACGGCATAGCGTATCGCGCCATGTGGATTGGGCTTGCCATCGTTACGGTCAATGCCACGCTTATCTTCTTATTCGGCAAGCAGCTGCTCGGTTTGTTTACGGAAAATCATGAAATAATAGCGCTCGGCGTCTCGCTGCTTGGCCTCAACCTCATTCTGCAGCCGGGAAAAATGGTCAATATGGCGATGGGGAATGCGCTAAACGCAGTCGGTGACACAAGATTCACGATGTGGAGCTCGCTAATTTCCATGTGGCTCATTGCAACAGCGCTGGCCTATTGGGTCGGCATCGAGATGGGCTGGGGTCTGCTCGGTATTTATGCCTGCATGATCTTAGATGAGTATATTCGGGGCGCCCTAGCTCTGTTTCGCTGGCGGGGGCGGAAATTTCTGCTCAAAGCTGAGCGGCAGCATGAACTGGAGCATAAGGCTGCAAAAGGAACTGTAGCAGTGGGTTCGGGCGCACTCGCTAAGTAAAGACAGGTTCAAAGCGTTGAAGTGCCGTTCAAGATTAAGCGATGATAAAGACAGACGCAACAAAAGGAAGTCGTATCAATAAACAATGGGTAGAGCAGCTATGCGCTAAGCGTATAGCTGCTTTTTTGTGCTTGAGAACAAGAGCAGCAAATGATCAAGGGGGCATAGTCCTGCGCAAAAGTAAGTTGGAAGTCTAATTTTATGTTAGATAAAATAACATAAATATAAAGGGAAGAGTGAGGTGGTGCGCAAATGAGGCGCTAGAATCATCTTTTGGCTGAATAATTATGTCATAAAAACAAGTTTTTTGTCGAATGGAATAGAATAAGAAAAAGTTGTGTTAGATATATTGACATGAGATAAATTGCCAATCTATAATGAACCTGCGAACGTTCCTTCTGGACGAACGATTCATACATAATTTCTCTTAACGTTCGGTTTTAGATATCTCTTATACAAATAATGCTTAACTTAGGGGAGTGGAGAAATGAAAAACAGAAATGTAATTCAAGCGGGATTGATCTTGTTGCTTATTAGCCTTGTTGTGTCGGCATGCGGGGGAAATAAAGAGACAGCCTCGACCACACCTTCGGAAACGACGGGGGGAAGTAGTGGAACTGCGGCGGCAGAGGGCATTAAAGTAGGGATTCTGCACTCGCTCAGCGGTACGATGGCGATTAGTGAAGTGTCCGTAAGAGATGCAGAGCTGATGGCCATTGAAGAAATTAATGCAGCAGGCGGCGTGCTGGGCCAGCAAATTATTCCGGTCGTTGAAGATGGAGCATCGGATTGGCCGACCTTTGCCGAGAAAGCACGAAAGCTGATTTCCGAAGATAAGGTAGCGACAGTGTTTGGGGGTTGGACCTCCTCAAGCCGCAAGGCGATGAAGCCGGTATTTGAAGAATTGAATGGCCTGCTCTGGTATCCGGTGCAATATGAGGGGCTGGAGGCATCGCCGAACATTTTCTACACGGGAGCGACGACGAACCAGCAGATTGTGCCAGCCGTTGACTGGCTCCTCGAAAACCGCGGCAAAAAAATGTATCTGCTCGGATCAGATTATGTATTTCCACGCACGGCTAATCTGATTATTAAAGAACAGCTCAAGGCTAAGGGCGGTGAACTGGTTGGTGAGGAATACACGCCGCTTGGATATACGGATTACAGCACCATTATTACCAAAATTAAAGAAGCGAAGCCGGACATCGTATTTAATACGCTGAACGGCGACAGCAACGTCGCTTTCTTCAAGCAGCTGAAGGATGCAGGCATTTCCGCCAAGGATTTGACGACATTGTCGGTATCGGTAGCGGAGGAGGAAATCCGCGGCATTGGCGTAGATGTGCTGGAAGGGCATTTGGCGGCATGGAACTACTATCAGACGACGGATACCCCGGCCAATACGGCTTTTGTAGCGAATTATAAGAAGAAATTTGGGGAGGATCGAGTGACGGCTGACCCGATTGAAGCTGGATACACAGCAGTGTACTTATGGAAAGCAGCCGTAGAGAAGGCGGGTTCTACTGATGTTGCCAAAGTAAAGGAGGCTGCGAAGGAGCTGGAGTGGGATGCGCCGGAAGGCAAGGTGCGCATTGACGGCGAGACGCAGCATATTTACAAAACCGTAAGGATTGGCGAGGTTCAAGCAGACGGACAGTTTAAGGAGCTGTGGAATTCCGGTGAAGCAGTGAAGCCAGACCCCTATTTGAAAAGCTATGAATGGGCTGCAAGCATACAGCCATCTGAGTAGAAAGCTTAGGCTCAGCTCATGCTTTTTGAATGCCCCTTGGGTGTGAATTGCCTATAACAGCAGCGGGATAATGGCGATGGCGCAAGCCATCGCAGGAGGTGAAGAGCGGAATGGACGTATTTATTTTGCAGCTGTTCAATGGCATTAGTGTAAGCTCGATTTTGCTGCTGATCGCACTGGGGCTGGCCATTACGTTCGGCTTAATGAAGGTCATTAATATGGCCCACGGCGAGCTGATTATGATTGGCGCTTATTCCACCTATTTGACGCAAAATCTGTTTCACGCCTATATGCCGGGCTCCTGGTTCAACTGGTATTTTGTTCTATCGATTCCGGCGAGCTTCCTGATTGCGTTCTTGTTTGGCCTTCTGCTGGAAGTCAGCTTGATCCGCCATCTGTATGGCAGGCCGCTTGACAGCTTGCTGGCAACCTGGGGCGTTGGTCTTGTACTTCAGCAGCTGGCACGTTCCATATTTGGCGCTCCCAATGTGGCGGTAACCAGCCCTTCATGGCTGAATGGCGGCATGCGCATATTGAACGATGTCGTGCTTCCTTACAAAAGGCTGTTCATTGTCGGCTTGGTCGCGGCCTGTCTAATCGCCATGTACTTCTATATTTACCGCAGCCTTGAAGGACGACGCATGCGTGCCGTTATGCAAAATCGCGATATGGCGGCCTGCCTTGGCGTCTCGACCCGCCGTGTAGATGCAATGACCTTCGCGATTGGCTCAGGTATCGCAGGAATTGCGGGCTGTGCCTTAACGCTGATGGGGCCAATCGGCCCTTCTCTGGGCACCTACTATATTGTTGATGCGTTCATGGTCGTCGTGCTTGGCGGTGTCGGCAAGCTGGTTGGTACGGTGCTTGGCGCACTCGGGATCGGCGTATTTAATACGATGTTTGAATATTGGACGAATGCTTCGCTTGGAAAGGTGCTGGTGTTCCTATGCATAGTGGCGTTCCTGCAATGGCGTCCTTCCGGATTTGTGGCGATGCGTACACGCTCGCTTGATTAATAGGGAAAGGGGTGACGGGTGAAAATGGAACAGCGAAGGTTATCACCCCAGCGTTTGTGGATTTTGGCAGGTTATGCGGCTGCGGCCGCGGCGTTGTTCTCGGCACCGATGTTTTTAAGTGATTTCCGCCTCAATCTGCTCGCAAAATTTCTTGCTTTTGCTATTGTGGCGCTAGGACTGGACTTAATTTGGGGCTATACGGGCATTCTCAGCCTCGGCCATGGCATTTTTTTTGGCATTGGCGCGTATGCGATGGCGATGTACTTGAAGCTGGAGGCGAGCGGCGGGAAGCTGCCGGATTTCATGAGCTGGAGCGGGCTCAAGGAGCTGCCGCTGTTCTGGCAGCCGTTCAGCAGCTTTGGCTTTGCGGTAGCGATGGGCATTATTATGCCCGCGCTCCTGGCGCTATTTCTCGGCTTTTTCACTTTCCGCAACAGAATTCGTGGCGTTTATTTCACGATTTTGACGCAGGCGTTGGTTATTATTACGACAACGCTGCTGGTCGGGCAACAAGCTTTTACGGGCGGGACGAACGGCGTGACAGGGTTTAGCAAAATATTAGGTGCCTCGCTCGCCTCCCCTGATACGAAGCGGATTTTATATTTTGTTACTGTGCTGGTGCTGATTGCTGTTTTTGTAGCTTGCCGATACGTTGTCGGCAGCCGCTTCGGCAAGGTGCTTCGCGCCATTCGCGACGGGGAAAACCGCGTGCGCTTCATCGGGTACAATCCTGCGATGTACCAAATGGCTATTTTCACTTTATCTGCCGCATTTGCGGGAATCGCGGGCATGCTGTTTGTGCTCCATGTCGGCATTATTTCGCCTTCCATGATGGGCATTGTGCCCTCTATTGAAATGGTGCTGTGGGTGGCCATTGGCGGGCGCGGCACTTTAATTGGGGCGGCGCTGGGCGCTGTATTGCTCAATTGGGCAAAAAGCGAATTCAGCACCTCTTACCCCGAAGGCTGGACCTATTTTCTCGGTGCGATGTTTGTCATCGTTGTTGTATTCCTGCCGAATGGCTTAACGGGACTGCTTGGCAAAATCAAGCTCGGCAAAAAGCGGAGGGTGACGAAAAATGAGCCAACCATTGAGTATCCTGCAGTGTAATGATGTGACGGTGGAGTTTGACGGCTTTAAAGCGATCCAGGGCATGAGCCTCACCTTGGCAAAAGGAGAACTGCGCTTCCTGATCGGTCCGAACGGCGCTGGCAAAACGACGATGCTCGATGTGATCTGCGGCAAGGTGCGGCCATCAACAGGCCAGGTCACATTCAATGGCGATATCGACATTACGCGAAAAAAAGAGCATCAAATTGCCGAGCTGGGCATCGGCCGCAAGTTTCAGGCCCCATCTATTTTCCCGTCTATGACCGTGCTGGAAAATTTGGAGATTGCGCTGCGCCAGCGGCGCGGGGTGTTCGCTACTCTGTTTGCAAGGCTTCAGGCGGGAGAACAGAAACGGATGAAGCGGCAGCTGGAGATGATCGGGCTGGCAGATCAAGAAGATAGCCGTGCTGGCGGGCTTTCGCATGGCGAGAAGCAGTGGCTGGAAATCGGCATGATGCTGCTGCAGGAGCCGGATATATTGCTGCTCGACGAGCCGGTGGCCGGCATGACCGATAAGGAGACGGATAAGACGGGGGAGCTGCTTCAAGAAATTGCGCGTGAACGTTCCATTGTCGTCGTTGAGCATGATATGGAATTTGTGCGCAGCTTTGCAAGCAAGGTGACCGTTATGCATGAGGGCAAGCTGCTTAAGGAAGGCACGATGGAGGATGTGCAGCGGGATGACCGGGTTGCGGAGGTGTACTTGGGAAAAAGGCGGGATGCGGATGTTAGCCGTTCAACAGCTTGAGGCGGGTTATGGAGAAAGCATTATTTTGCGCGATGTATCCTTAAAGGTGGAGGCAGGCAAGGTTGTGTGCCTGCTCGGGCGTAACGGTGTCGGCAAAACGACGTTAATGAAAAGCATTATGGGGCTGCTGAAAGTACGTCATGGCACAGTAGCTTACAACGGCGTGGATTTGACGAAGCGCGCACCAGGCAGAAGAGCGAAGAGCGGCATGGGATATGTACCGCAGGGCAGGGAGATTTTCGGGCAGCTCACCGTATACGAAAATATTCTTATCGGCTTGGAGGCTGCGCCAAGGGAGAGGCGCGGGCAGGCAAATATAATTCCGCCCGATGCCATTGCGAAATTTCCGGTGCTGCCGGAAATGTATGCGCGGCGCGGCGGGGATCTCAGCGGCGGGCAGCAGCAGCAGCTTGCTTTCGCCAGAGCGCTCGCTTCGCAGCCGTCGCTGCTGCTGCTCGATGAGCCTTGCGAGGGGATTCAGCCCTCCATCGTGGATGATATTCGCGAAGTCATTCGTTCCATTAAAGCGGATGGCCAAACGGCGATTTTGCTCGTTGAACAAAGCCTCGATTTTGTGAAAAGCGTGGGCGATTATTTTTATATTTTAGAAAAGGGCGCTATCGCATGGGAAGGAACACTCGCACAGTTGAGCGACGACGTAATCAAGAAATATTTGACGGTGTAATACCTCGATTTTGGTATCCCCGCCTCAAAGCAGATAATAAGCGAAAAAAGAAAGTCTTACTCTAGGCAGGAGCCTTTAGAAGAGTAAGGCTTTCTTTTTGCGATAATAACTCCATAACAGGCAATCACCAGGTTCACTTTCGTACGTGTAGTTATGAAGCGGTAGTCCTTCCTGAAAAAAATCTATTTTTCAATTAAGAAACGGCGATTGTGGTCTTTAAAAATGTTTCTATATTATCTATAGAATAATTCACATATTTATTATCCTGTGTGAGCCGGCTGACCATAATACCTCCTTCAAGGGAGGAGAAGATAAAGGAGGCGGTTGATTCTAAATCGCAATCCGCCTGAAATTCGCCTCTGGCTATGCCCAGCTTCAAAATCTCCTGTAACATGGCAAGCGAGCCTTCAAAAGCGGCAATCGTGTGTCCGCGAAGAGCAGGTAAAGCGTGATCGCTTTCGACTGCACTAATAATAAACGGGCAGCCGCCCTTTATTGGAGTATTGTTGACCGTATCACTGTAAATATGGCAAAGCGCCATGATTTTGCCGAGTGCTGTTTCTGCACTTCCCACGGCCTTCTCGAAATGTTCTTGCAGCACTTCTCCCGCATAGGCAAAAGCTTCAAGAGCAATTTCATCCTTGCTGCTAAAGCTCCGATAGATGCCGCCTTTCGTTACGCCAGTTGCCTCTATAATATCCTGGATCGACGATCCCGTAATTCCCTTTTGATTAAAAAGCTCCGCCGATTTTATAATAATATGACGGCGTGTTTTTTCTCCTTTACGCATGGGCGGTCAATCTCCTCTCTATGGTTACAGCTCTCGTTTCATCGTTGTCTAAGTATTGTAACATTTTGCAGATGAAACAAAGAAGCGAATGAGCTACAATAAAAATACCGAACGGTTCGGTTTTTAAAAGGAGGGGAAATAGCCTATGAAGTCTCTATCAAGCAGGACCTTATATTCCTTAATGGTTGTCTCAGCAGTGATTTACATCGGATACGTCGTTTATCAAAATTTCTTCTATGACCCACAGGCGACCGCCTTCTTGGAGCATAAAACGAAACGGCCGACCAATGCGGCTGCCTGGCTGATTGTCATGTATGTGCATATTGTGTTCGCAAGCCTTGCGATGGTATCCGGGGCAGTCAATTTTTCAGGAAAAGTATTAGCCCGATTTAGAAAGCTTCACCGGGTCAATGGCTATGTGTATTTAATTGCCGTTCTTGTTGTTGTCCTTAGCTCAGGCTATATGGCCCCTTATACAACAGGTGGGAAAATCAACAGCATACCCTTCAATATAATCAATATGGCATGGACAGCGATGACAATTACAGCAATTGTTCAAATTAGAAAGAATCAGGTGGTCAAGCATCGCAAATGGATGGTAAGAAGCTATGTTTTTTGCTTTACAAACATGTTCATTCATAGCCTTACATTTGTATCGCAGCAAGGGTTTGGCTTGGATTACGTCACCAGCTACACGATCGGCATCTATGGATCTATGGTCTTGAACCTTCTAATAGCAGAGTTGGTTATTCAATTTATTTATAGACGTAGGCCTGCCTAATGCAGGAGCTATTGCAACAGCAGCTGGGCAGTTTGCTCTGGATGAGAAATCGGAAAATGATGCCCATAAGGAAGGCTGCTCAGCTTCAAATGGCGGTAACGATCAGGCAGTTTATAATTCCGCTCCTTCTCTCCCCATAAAATATGCACCTTCTTCTCATCCCACTGCTCCGGCGATAGCTGAAAGCTTTGCGGGCGTGTCAGCTCACGCAGCACCTCGGCAAGCGTCTTCCTTACTCGTGGTGAGCGCAGCTCTTCCTGCACATAACGGATGTATTCAGCTGGAATTTGTGCCTCTGATTCGAAGCAGCTTTGCTTGATCAGCGACTTCACCAGCGCAGCCTCACTCATGCGTGAGAGCGCCATTTCTGTAAGCCAGCGCTGTTTATACATGGAAGGTGCCGGATGAAAAACGGGCTGCAGCAGTCCAAGCGCTTCAATTCGCTCCGGCAGACGCTCCATGATTTTGGCAGCGAGGAGCGCGCCATAAGAATGCCCGATTAAGGTGACGGGAGTATCCATTGCTGCAATGGCTTCTATAAAACTATCCACGTGGCCATCAATTACATAGGACTTGTGGTGATAAGGGCTTCTGCCCAGCCCAGGGAGGTCGGGGAGCCATACATTGGCATTCTGAAAATGATCAGCCAGAGGAATCAGGCAATCCGCTCCGCTAAAGGTGCCAGGTATAAAAATAATCGGCTTCCCGCTGTTGTTGCTATTATGCAGTGCAGTCATATTGCCTAACTTGCTCTGCTTATAGCCTTTATGTGCCGTCACTGAATGCGAGAGGCGAAAATCAAGGTCGGCGATCGTGTGGCGCAAAGCAGATGGCGTCACCGTGTAGTCCAGCGTATATTTTTGTTGGATATGTCGGGCTGAATCGAGCGAATAAGAATCGTCTACGACGAAGCTCAGCGATTCTTGGGGAATGCCTAGCTTGCTGCCCAGCTGGCTTCCAAGCACCTTGGATAAGAAGCCCAGAGGCAGAGAACCGATGGGTTTTGCTACGCGAAGCTCCTCTGCCATCGTTGTAATAAGCTGCATCATATTAGGGTTGTCTTCCTTTGCTTGCAGCAAATAATACGTTTGGCTGATGGGATGCTCTTCTTGAGCAAGCGCGACGATAAAGGCTGCGGCGTGATCGAGATGGAACAGGGGCAGCCAATATTTCTTGCCTCCCGGCACAAGTGCCAGCAACTTTCGGCGTGCAGCTTCAACTAACAGACCTAGACCGCCGAGCTGCTCCGTCTCTCCTGTTGCGGAATCGCCAATGACGACGCCGGGGTGAACAACGGACAGGGGATAGCCATGTTTGGCGCTTTGCTCTCGCACGTGAAGGTCAGCGAGGAACTTGGCCTGTTCGTAAGGCGGCTCATGGTTTAGAGACGCAATAGCCTGCTCTTTTTGCGATAGATCCTCATTGCGAAATGGGCTTTTGAAGCCGACCAAATGGATAAAATGGCGCAGCGTCGTCTCCGCATGAATAAGTGAGGCTATCTCAGCCATATGCTGCGAGGCTTGTAAAAACACCCGCTTTGCCTGCTCGTCGCTCAGTCTGATATCCATAGGGCCTCCCGCATGAATGATGACCTCTGCTGTTTTCACTTGCGCCAAATCCTCTTCATTCAAGCCCAATAAAGGCTGCGTCAAATCACCGCATACCGGTTTGATGAACTCATTATGCTGAAGGTTCAGCTTTTCCAAAAGCTGCTCATACTTGTTTAAAGAACGAACTAAAACGGTCACATGCTGCTTGGTTTGTGCAAGTGCCTGTATCAATCGTTGTCCAATAAATCCTGTACCGCCTGTAACAAATAAATGTGTCATGTGCTTGCTCCTTCTGTTTCAATCATTTTATTAGTTAAGAGGGAATCATCTTTTCAAGGAATAGTACTATTTAGTACTAAAATGTTCAAAAAAATTACTTTAGCAGGGCTGCTAAAGCGTGAAACGCATGTTGAACGGTATTTGGATTCTGGCTGGCATGCTGCAAAAATAAAGCTCCTTCAATCGTAGACAGCATGAGCGCGGCGGTTGGTTCGACTGGTAAGTCGGACTTGAGCTCTTTACGCGCTATCCCCTCGTGCAGCAATTGCTCGATAAAGGAAAGCTGGCTTTGAAAAAAACGGCGGAACTGCTCGCGGAAAGGGCCATTCTCCAGCGGTGCCTGCGTATAGAGGGTCAGAAATGGGCAGCCGCCAAGGCAGCGTGCATCCTGCTCGGTCAATAGCTGGACTAGTTTATCCAGACGTGCAAGTACAGGGGTGTCAGTCTGCCCGCTAATGTGCTGGAATAAGCTTTCATATTGGCTGATCATCCGTTCAATAATGGCGGACAGCAGCTCTTCTTTGCTTTTGAAATAATAATAGATGTTCGTTTTGGATACTTTGCTGGCAGCGACAATGTCATCCATGCTCGTAACCAAATAACCTTTGCTTAAAAACAACTGTTGGGCCGTGTGCAAGGCGATCTCGCGGTTGGATTGTTTT
Source organism: Paenibacillus algorifonticola (assembly GCF_050481745.1). Lineage (GTDB taxonomy): Bacteria > Bacillota > Bacilli > Paenibacillales > Paenibacillaceae > Pristimantibacillus > Pristimantibacillus algorifonticola_A. The sequence goes on from NZ_JBCNGR010000004.1 coordinate 47,749, forward strand.
GTTTTCATATTAGTACTGTATAGCACTAAAATTATTTTGTCAATGCTTGCACATGTGCAGAGCGCTTTATATAGAAGACATCACACCATTATTAATTTATGTTATATATTCTAACATAACTAGGTATAAAGTCACTTGCTCTATTTAATTATGTGAGATAATATAACGCAATAGAGATTACATTATAGTTAAGTGGAGGGAACCAAGATGATGCTGTCTATTAAAAGGATGACTGTTTTTTCGCTTTCTGCCATTATCGCACTCGTAACATTTATTTCTCCCGTAGGAGCCGCTGAGGCTGCTATCCAGGCAATTGCTTTCCCTGAGGTGCCTGCTTCCTTCCAAAAATCGAAGCTCCCTAACATTTTGGTTATTGGTACAGGCGGCACGATTGCTGGACAATCGACGGATGAGACAAGCTTTCAAACGTACCGTGCGGGTACGCTTTTAATTAAAGATATGGTGAAGAGTTTGCCGAATCTGGATAAGATGGCGGACGTTGAGACTGTGCAATTTGGCAACAAAGGCTCATCAGCTTACCTGATGGATGATCTGGCAAGCCTGTCGATGACAGTAGATGCAGCGTTGAAGAAATACGACGGTGTAGTCGTTACGACGGGTACGGATACGATGGAAGAGATCGGTTATTTCCTCGACCTTACGGTTCGCAGCTCGAAGCCGGTTGTTATTACAGGCTCTATGCGTCCATGGACAGTAATCGGAAGCGATGCTCCGGCGAACTTGTTCAATGCGATCAAGCTGGCGGCGAGCGGCAAGACGAAGAAATTCGGCACCGTGCTCATGCTGAATGATGAGATTCATGCTGTGCGCGAAGTGACGAAAACAAATGCGCTGCGTCTCGATACATTCGAATCGCCAGGATTTGGCCCGCTAGGCTACATTGACGAATCGATTATTCAAATTTACCGTGTGCCGACAAGAGCGCTGAAAACCGATGCAGAGTGGGTGACGCCGTTTGATCTGTCCAAGCTGCCAAAGGCTGGCTTCTCGAAGGTTGAAATTGCTTATTCGTATCAAGGTGCTGGCGGCGAGGCGATCAAAGGCTTCGTAGACGGCGGGGCAAAAGGGATTGTTACAGCGGGTACAGGAGCTGGCGGTATTTCCGCGGCGATGAGAGAAGAGCGTACGAAGGCGATTGAAAAGGGTGTTGTTTTTGTAACAACGACAAGAACCGGATCGGGCAATATTTATGGCGGCGGCGATGGGATTTTGGCAGGAGATAATTTGAATGCAGCTCATGCTCGTATTCTGCTTATGCTGACTCTGACTTACACAAGCGATTTCCCAACTATGCAAAAATGGTTCACTACTTACGGAGCGCTGGAAGTGCCGGAAGATACTACAGTGAAAGCTGCTGCATAATACAAAGCATTTTAGATGAAAACAACGTAAATTAACATGACATGAGTATTGACAGCGTGTTGGATGCCCTACTATAATACAGGTAAATGTAAGGTAATCTAACAAAAAGAAAATATGGTTCCTATGCTGGCTGTACACATCGGGAACGACAAGCTGTCTAGGGTTCCGTTGACAGGTCGCGAGCATGCTTGCGGTTTATCAAGTCTGGTCCAAGAGACGGCGTACGGGGAGCGTGCATCCATTGAGGGATGACGGCAACCGCTGTATAACACGGAAGGATAAAAGCCTGGGAGATCACAATCTCCCGGGCTTTTGCTTTTTTTAGAAATATAAGAATGTATGAGCTGCACACTTATACTTTCTTATATTTCTTCCTCGAAACGGCAGCTTTGCCGCCAGAGGACGGCGACAGCTGTTTACGCTTGGCCCAATCTCCCTTTATTGAGAGATTGGAGCTTTAAAGACAAGGGGTGGGACAATGAGACAGTCGTGGAAGGTTTGGCTTTTGGGGTTGCTTATCGTGTCGGTGTTTGTTGTTGCAGGTTGTGGCAGTTCAGATGGCAAAGCAGGAGGAGATGGGACAGGGGAGCCGATTACAATTGCTCTTAGTCCGTGGCCGGGTTGGTACATGTGGTATGTAGCGGAGGAGAAAGGTTTTTTTGAAAAGCATGGCGTCAACGTCAAGCTGGAGTTTTTCCCGGTGTACAGCGACTCGCTGCAGGCTTTAGCGACGGGAAGGGTTGATGCGAACAGCCAGACGCTGAGCGATACGCTTGCTCCTTTTTCAAAAGGAATTCCGCTTAAAGCGGTTCTGGTAAATGATAATTCTTTTGGCGGCGATGCTATTGTCAGCAAACCGGAAATCCAGTCCGTTCAGGATTTGAAGGGAAAAACGGTTGCGACGGAGCTTGGAACTGTCGATCATTTGCTGCTGCTGACTGCCTTGGCGCAAAATGGCATGAAGGAAGAAGATGTGAACTACGTCAATATGACCGTAAATGATGCGGGACCCGCTTTTATTTCCGGAAAGTCAGATGCTTCTGTGCTGTGGGAGCCGTTTCAGACGATTGCGGTGAAGGAGGGCAAAGGCAAGGTGTTGTTCTCTTCTAAAGATACGCCTGGGCTTATTCCAGATCTGCTTGTGTTCCGTGAAGAGGTCGTGCAGAAGCGTTCCGCTGAAGTGCAGAAGGTGGTGGATGCTTGGTTCGAGGCGCTTGCGTATTATGAAGCCAATCAGGAAGAAGTGCTGAAGCTGCTTGCGGCTAAGGCGGAGACGACCCCGGAGGATCTCAAGCTGGGATTTGACGGCATCAAGCTGTTCTCGCAAGCGGATAATCTCCATGCCTTTGAGAAGCGTGATGAATATACCTCGCTTGAATATACGGCAGGGCAGACGGCGAATTTCTTGCGCGGACTTGATATGGTCGGCGACATAGATGATGTGAGCGGACTATTCGACTCGCAATTCGTCAAAAATACAACAGCAGGGAAGTGATGGCGATGAAAGCAGTTCGGCGGCGGAAGCCGCATCGGATACAGATTTTTAAAGATATCAGCCCCCGAGCGTTTGCGCTTACAGCTAGCTGCTCTTTTCTGCTCCTTCTGCTGCTCTGGTCGCTGCTGAGCTATACGGAGGCTGTGAACCCCGTATTTTTGCCGAAGCCGCATGTCGTTCTGACTACCTTTATAGAGCTGCTCGGCAGCTCTGATTATTGGAATCATATTGGCGTTAGCTTATTTCGCGTAATGTCGGGCTTCCTGTTGGCATGTGTATTGGGCATTCCCATCGGGATATTGGCTGGAACGTTCAAGTTCGGCGAAGCACTGGTGGAGCCGCCGATGGAATTTATTCGCTATATGCCGGCGGTCGCCTTCATTCCGCTTATTATGGTTTGGGCAGGGATTGGGGAGTGGGCCAAGGTGCTGCTTATTTTCATCGGCTGCTTCTTTCAGCTGGTGCTGATGGTAGCTGACAATACGCGAAGGGTGTCACAGGATTTGCTGCAAGCTTCCTTTACGCTTGGGGCGGGGCGCTGGAAGGCGATTGAGACGGTGCTGATACCGGCGATCCAACCGCAGCTCATGCATACGATGCGGCTTATTCTCGGCTGGGCGTGGACATATCTAGTTGTGGCGGAGCTGGTTGCGGTCAACAGCGGGCTGGGATATGCAATTATGAAGGCGCAGCGGTTTTTGAATACGGAGGAAATTTTTGTTGGTATATTCGTTATTGGGCTGCTTGGCTTGATTAGCGACCGCATTTTTGCCTTTTTGAACCGCAGATTATTTCCTTGGGTATAAAAAAGAATAGCAGTACCTGCTATGCGAGGCTCGCAGTCCAATAGGGAGAGTTCCCTGAGGATTGTGGGCCTTTTTTAAATTGGAAAGTATATGATTTTTCAACGACAGCTTTGCCGCCAGAGGATGGCTTCAGCTGTTTGCGCTTGTTTGCATATAAATGTAAAAAGTGATATCATAAATATATCAAATTAATACTAAGGAGTGTTCTGACAGATGAAGGAGTACAAAGCTTGGCATGTGAATGGATTTTTAGCATTGCTCATTGGCATATTGTCACTTGTTGGGGGAGTCATTCTTATTGTGTTTGGCGCATCGGACTCACAGCCGGACTTCCTTTTGATTATTGCAGGTGCTTTGCTGATTCTTCTTTTTATTATCGCTGCTTCCTCGCTGACGATTGTGCAGCCTAATGAAGCGAAGGTCATCACCTTTTTCGGAAAATATATCGGTACGGTAAGGAATGCGGGGCTGTGGATGACGCTTCCGCTGACGAACAAGCAGAAGGTGTCGCTTAAAGTGCGCAACTTTAACAGCCATACGCTGAAAGTCAATGATGCTGATGGCAATCCGATTGAAATTGGGGCGGTTGTTGTATTTAAAGTAACGGATACATCTCGTGCCAGCTTCGATGTAGACAATTATGAGCGTTTCGTGGAAATCCAAAGCGAGACGGCTGTTCGCCACACGGCGGCGCAGCACCCGTATGATACGCATACGGATGAGAATGCGATGTCGCTGAGAGGCAATTCGGAGGAAGTGGCTGAAGAGCTGCTCAAGGAGCTGCAAAGCAGGCTTGCTGTTGCGGGAGTTGAAGTGATTGAGACGCGGCTGACGCATCTGGCCTATGCGCCGGAAATTGCTAGCGCAATGCTGCAAAGGCAGCAGGCGACAGCGATTGTGGCGGCTCGCCAGAAAATCGTTGAAGGCGCAGTTGGTATGGTGGATGCGGCGTTGAAGCAATTGGAGGACAGTGGAATTGAGCTGGACGTGGAGCGGCGTGCGGCGATGGTCAACAATCTGATGGTGGCGATCGTATCGGATCGTTCTGCTACTCCGGTCATTAATACCGGGTCTTTGTACACGTAAGGAGCTGTCGATAATGGGAAAAGAAAAGAAAGCTTTTCCGCTCCGACTGAATCCTGACATTCACCGCGCTCTGGAGCAATGGGCTAATGAGGAATTTCGCAGCGTTAATGGGCATATTGAGTTTCTGCTGCGCGAGGCGCTTAGCCGCTCTGGCAGGCTGCCAAAGCCAAAGCCTGCCGAGCCTCCGGAAAATGCTGGTGAGCCTAAGGAATAGAGAGAAGCAGATAAAGAGCCTGATTATAGGAAAGAGCAAAGCCAAACAGCAGCTGCCGTCTAAGGACGATGAAGCTGCTGTTTGCTTTGTTTGAGGTGGGTGATTCGCAGGGTCAGCGGTCATTGAATGAGCGCAGCTGCCTTGTAACTTTTTCACAGAAGGAAGCGTCGTTAACTTTAAAGCTATTAGTATGCAGGTTGCAGGCATGAGGGTAATGGTATGACGGATGGGGGGATGAAAATGAACAAAATGCGGCAGAGGTCATCTCTGGTGCTTGTTATTGTGATGGCATTTGTATTGGTCTCGGGAGCAGCGGCTGTTTATTTCTTGAAGGGCAATCATAAGGTGGCTCCTGCCGATACAGAAATGGCTAATTTGGTTCGCATGGAGACGGAGGAGGTTGTACCTAAGGTACTAGTGGTGGGAGGGGCTAACGGTGAGAAGATAGAGTTAGCTATTAGCGATATCCCGCTCTATAAGAAATACCTGGGCTTGCAAGCTGATATTGCTGAAATTGAAAATGAAGTCGAACGAACTCAATTGGAAATGCTCGATATCGCGGGTCAAGAACGTTTTATTTTGCTGAAGTACAATTGTGCTAATAAGCAATGCTCAACTATTTTGGTAAAGGAACATGATTCCGAATTAGTGAGCGTTGGTTTGGCGGATGGCATTTTTCAAGATTATAAGCTTTCTCCAGAGAAAAATAGGCTGCTATTGAGATTTGGCTACAATGAGGGCGGGCAGGTTGTTCGGCATGCTTTGTTTGCTGTTGATTTGGTGCAGATGAAGGTCATTCCTTATGAGAGGGAGGAGCTGGCTAAAGTGTATATGTACGCGCCAACTTGGCCGATTCCTGATTACGAATGGGTAGATAATAATCAGTTTTGGATAGGTTCTGCTGATCTGCAATCATCTAAAGCTGGGTTTGAAGAAATTCAAAATTGGTTCGCTTCAAGTGAACGGAAAATCAAGAAGACTACTATTTCGCTAAACCGAGAGGAGCGATTGGACGCATACTCAATGCCGTAGAGGGCTGATGTGTTTATATAGCGACGTATTTAATGTTATATTATCTAACGCAACTGTTGACAAATGATATTCAACAGTCATATAATCTATCTAACGTTAGGTTATGTGACAATTGAATATGGGTTTCCGTTGCGACATAAACTGGAAACAAACCGCTGTCTAGGGTTCCGTTAGCTGCTTGTGGGGGTTTCCTCATCTGATGAAAGCTAAGTCTGGTCCGAGAGACGGCATACAGTCGAAACTATAGCGCTGCTGGCGCGAATCGCTGTATAACACGGAAGGATAAAAGCCTGGGAGATCAATCTCCCAGGCTTTTTTTTATATTCTCGGAGAGGTGGAGTGGAAATGAGTAAAGGGTGGAGCAAGATGATTGAAGGTGGAGGCAAGTGGTCAGGCGTTATTGGACGGGGGAAGCTCGTTCGTTTGACTGCCCTTGAAGGTGGGGCAAATGTGTCGGCCATGCTGTTCAGTGCCGCAGATCTGAATGAACGTTACAATATGCCGGATACCCTTAAGGCGCAGCATACCTCACATCTAACCAAAGGGAATGTGCTGATGAGCGACAATGGGCGCGCAATGGTCAGCATTGTAGAAGATGAACTGGGCTGGCATGATCCGCTTGGCGGCTACACAAGCCGCGAGCTGACGGATGAGCGCTATGGCGCGACGACTTATCAGGAGCTTCGAAACGGCTGGCTGCGAAGCGGGCAGGAAAATTTGGCGGTGGAGTTAGTGCGAAACGGCATGGGTGTCAGAGATTTGATGCCGGTCGTCAATTGGTTTTCTAAAGTCAGCTGCGATGAGCAGGGTGATATGCATTATGTGGAGCATCATTGCCAGGCAGGCAGCACTGTAACGCTTAGAACAGAAATGGATGTGCTGCTAATGTTATCGAATACGCCTAATCCGCTCGATGCAAGAAGGGTTTATCCATCGGTTCGTGTGTTGATTGAAGTATTGGCTGCGGAACCGGTAGATCGGGATCATGATTACTGTGTGAATTACCGTGCGGAAAATCGCCGTGCGTTTGAAAATACGTGGGAATACGACGCTTTACGAGGAGGCGAATAATAATGGCCGCTTTTAATCTGATAGAAAGCCCGCGCAAGGCGGCGGAGGCTGTTTACAGTAAAACGATTTTGGCGGGTGATGGCTGGATGCATGACCTGCTGCCTGGCCAAGTGCTCAGAATTGTCGACCTGGAAGGCAATCAGGCGGCGGACACGCTTTTTTACGACGCTGATCAGCCGGAAGATCACTATAGTGCCATTGCAACGATTGCGGGGCAAGCGAATGTATATTTATCGGCAGGGTCGGTGCTGCGGGCGGAGTCGGGCAAGCCACTCGTGACGATCATTGCCGATACATGCGGACGCCATGATACGATTGGCGGCTCCTGCTCTGCCCAGAGCAACACGGTGAGATATGCCCATGAAAAGCTGCATATGCACAACTGCCGCGATACGTTCATGCTCCAGCTGTCGAAGCGGGAGGCGGGTTATACAAAGCGCGATTTGGCGCCGAACGTGAATTTTTTCATGAATGTGCCGGTGACGGCTGAGGGAGGCTTGCAGTTTGCGGACGGTGTATCGGCGCCTGGCTATTACGTAGAGATGCAATCGCATGGCAGGACAACAGTGCTCATCAGCAATTGTCCGCAGCTTAACAATCCTTGCAATGCCTATAACCCAACACCTGTGCAGGTGCTGATCTGGAACGAATAAATGAATGCGGGGAGAGGTCGCTATGTTTACAAAGGTACTGATTGCAAATCGCGGCGCGATTGCCGTGAGAATCGAACGCACGCTGCGCAAGCTGGGCATTCAATCTGTCGCCGTCTATACGCAGGCAGATCAAGACAGCAGGCATGTCGATAATGCCGACGAAGCGGTATGGATTGGAGATGGCCCTGCCAAAGAGAGCTATTTGAACGCGGAGCTCATTCTTCAGACGGCGATAGCGGCAGGTGTGGAGGCGATTCATCCGGGATATGGGTTTTTGAGCGAAAATGCAGACTTTGCCCGTGCTTGCGCCGAGCGCGGCATCGTATTCATCGGCCCGACCCCGGAGCAAATGGAGCAGTTTGGTCTTAAGCACTCAGCCCGAGAGCTGGCGTCAAAGGCGGGTGTTCCGATGCTGCCAGGAACCGATCTAATTGACAGTGTGGAAGAAGCGGTGCTGCGTGCGGAGCAAATCGGATACCCGGTTATTTTGAAAAGCACGGCAGGCGGCGGCGGTATCGGCATGCGGGTTTGTGATGATGAGCAGGCACTGCTTGCTGCTTATGAGGGTGTTCGTCATCTGGCGGAGACGAATTTCAAGAACGGCGGAATGTTTTTGGAAAAATACATCGCCAAGGCGCGCCATGTCGAGGTACAGATTTTCGGCAACAGCTATGGTGAGGTTGTTGCGCTTGGTGAGCGGGATTGCTCCGTGCAGCGGCGCAATCAGAAGGTGCTGGAGGAAAGCCCAGCGCCCCATCTGCCGGATAGTGTCCGCACGGCCATGATGGAGTCGGCAGCGAGGCTCGCTGCCGAAGTGGGCTACCGCAGTGCGGGGACGGTGGAGTATTTATATGACCCGGAAACGTCCGCGTTTTATTTTCTGGAGGTGAACACACGGCTGCAGGTCGAGCATGGCGTTACGGAAGAGGTGCTTGGCCTTGATCTCGTGGAATGGATGGTGCGGGAAGCGGCGGGCGAGCTGCGCGATTTGCAAACGCTCGCGAAGAAGCCGCAGGGACATAGCATTCAGGCGCGGATTTACGCCGAGGATTGTCTGCAGGGCTTTCGCCCGAGTGCGGGGCAGCTGGATCAAGCGAGATTTTCGGAGCAAGCGCGCAATGAAACATGGGTGAGAGATGGCATGACCATTACGACGCTGTATGACCCGATGCTGGCGAAAATTATCGTGCACGGCAAGGATCGCGACGATGCTTTGCGTAAATTGGGCGAGGCGCTGGCCCAGACGCGGATGTACGGCCTGACGACAAATTTGCAATATGTGCAGGCGCTGCTTGAGGATGCGGCTTGCAAGGAGGGGCTTGTTTATACGCGAATGCTGGAAGGCTTTGCGCCAGTGGAGCAAGCCATTGAGGTGCTGGATGGCGGCGTGCAGACGACGGTGCAGGATTGGCCCGGAAGAGTCGGGCATTGGGATGTCGGTGTGCCGCCATGCGGACCGATGGACCCTTACTCCTTCCGCCTCGGCAACAAGCTGCTCGGCAATTCTGATCAGGCGGCGGGCCTGGAGCTGACATTGCGCGGAGGTTCTTATCGCTTCCGCGCAGCTATGCAGTTTTGCCTGACGGGCGCTGATATGCAAGCGAAGCTGGACGGCAAGCTTGTTCCGCTGTATGCGCCTATTCTAGCGAAGGCGGGACAGGTGCTCAGCTTCGGCGAGGCGGCTGCAGGGCTTCGGACGTATTTGCAAATTGCAGGCGGACTAGATATGCCGCTCATACTGGGCAGCGCTGCAACGTTTACGCTGGGCGGCTTTGGCGGTCATGGCGGCCGGGCGCTGCGAGCTGGAGATGTGCTGAGAGTTCACGGCGCTAGCAGCATGCTATCGTATGAAATGGCGCTCTCTGAAAAGCGCTCTGAGCTGTCGCGAGACTATTTGTCTGCACCGTTAGCGAAGGAGTTTGCTCCTGCGTACCGTCCAGCCATTGCAGGGCAATGGACAATTGGCGTTATACCGGGACCGCATTGTACGGAGGAATTTTTGCGGCCTGAATATTTGCAGCAGTTAACCGAAACGCAGTGGGAGGTTCACTTTAACAGCTCCCGCACAGGCGTGCGATTAATCGGTCCCGCGCCGCTATGGACTAGAGAAGATGGTGGAGAAGCCGGACTGCATCCTTCTAACATTCACGACAATGCCTATGCTGTAGGAACGCTTGATTTGACGGGCGATATGCCGATCCTGCTGGGGCCAGATGGCCCGAGCCTTGGCGGTTTTGTATGCCCGGTTACGACGGCTTCGGCCGAATTTTGGAAGCTGGGGCAGCTGCATCCCGGCGATAAGGTCTATTTTCAGCTATTGACGCTTGAAGAGGCGGATAAGCTGCGTGAAGCACAGGAAGCTAATCTGCGGGCGCTTGGCGAAGGCGACATGGCGTCACTGCAAGAGCTGAAGCTTCCTGAGCCAAGGGGGCAGCTGCTTTCGCCGTCCTATCCGCTGCTCGTCCGCGAGGAGGCGGGGCGGCGTTTTCCCATCGCCATTCGTTGCAGTGGGGATGAGAATTTGCTCGTGGAATATGGCGAGCTGAAGCTGGACATTTTGCTCCGTTTTCAGGTGCATGTGCTGATGGAGGCCATACGGGCGGATGCTTCGCTTCCGGTGCTTGATCTTACGCCGGGCATTCGCTCGCTGCAGGTGCATATCGATCGCACTCGCATCACGGCCCGCGATGCTTGCCGCCGCTTGCTGGAGCTGGATAGCGGGCTACCGCCGCTTGAGACCATTGAAGTTCCATCGCGAATTGTGCGGCTTCCGCTGTCATGGGACGATCCGTCCACGCAGCTGGCGATAGACCGCTATCAGCAAACGGTGCGTCCTGATGCTCCGTGGTGCCCGAGCAATATAGAGTTCATTCGCCGGATCAATGGCTTGGAGGATAGGCGGGCTGTGCGGCAAATCGTTTTCGACGCCAGTTATCTGGTTCTGGGTTTGGGCGATGTGTACTTGGGTGCGCCAGTTGCTACGCCCATTGATCCGCGGCACCGTCTGGTGACGACCAAATATAATCCGGCGCGGACGTGGACGCCTGAAAATGCAGTTGGAATTGGCGGAGCCTACATGTGTGTCTATGGCATGGAAGGGCCGGGCGGCTATCAATTTGTTGGGCGCACGATTCAAATGTGGAATAAGCTGCAGGCGACGAAGAGTTTTGCGGCGGGCAAGCCATGGCTGCTGCGGTTTTTTGACCAAATTCAGTTTTATCCGGTAGCTGCGGATGAGCTGTTGAAGATGCGAGAGGACTTCCCGCGTGGGCGCTTTGATGTCGAAATTACGGAAACGACTTTTCAGTTGAATGACTATTTGCTGTTTCTTGCTTCTATTGAAAAGGATGCAGAATCGTTCCGCGACACCCAGCAGGCGGCGTTCAAGGCAGAGCGTGAGAGTTGGAAGGCGCTTGGGCTTGCGGAATATGTGTCGGAGCAGGATAGTGCGGATCTGGGCGAAGAAGAGGAGCTCCCTGCGGGAGCGGAGGCCATTCGCTGCAATATGCCGGGAAGTGTCTGGAAAGTGCTCGTAGGTCCGGGCGATCGGGTGAAAAAGGGCGATACGCTTATCATTGTTGAGAGCATGAAAATGGAGTTTTCCCAGCAGGCATCCTGTGACGGGGTCGTTGCTTCGATCTATGTCAGGCCTGGTGATGAGGTTCATACCGGCCAGCTTGTTGCTGGCATTATGCAAATCCAGAAAGAGGTGTCACTCGTATGACGGCTGTTACTTTTCCTGATGTGCTTACCATGCAGTGGCTGCGTGAAAAATATGCCGCCAAGCAGCTTGCGCCTGAGGCGGTAATTGAAGAAATCATTCGCCGTTCCGAGCGGGATGCCGCAATGAACATCTGGATTACACCGCCTGCGCTTGCGCAGCTGCGGCCCTATTTGGAGCGTCTCGCGCTGCTTGATCCGGCAAAAACACCGCTCTGGGGCATCCCTTTCGCGATCAAGGACAATATCGACGTTGCTGGCTTGCCGACAACGGCAGCTTGTGCGGAATTTGCCTATACGCCAGAAGAAAACGCCACTGTAGTGGAGCGTTTAGTTCGGGCGGGAGCCATTCCGCTGGGCAAAACCAATCTCGACCAATTCGCCACTGGCTTGGTCGGCATGAGAAGCCCTTACGGCGAGGCGCATAATGCTTTGCGCCCCGAGCTGATCAGCGGCGGCTCGAGCTCCGGCTCGGCTGTCGCTGTTGCCCGCGGCCAAGCGGTATTCTCGCTTGGCACAGACACCGCCGGCTCCGGCCGGGTGCCGGCCGCGCTGAACGGGCTTGTCGGCTACAAGCCGACCCTTGGCGCGTGGCCGACCAAGGGCGTCGTGCCTGCCTGCGCCAGCCTGGACTGTGTGACGGTATTCGCCCACAGTATAGATGATGCGCTCGCCGTCGACAGCTCCGCTCGCGGCCTCGATCCCGCTGATCCATGGTCAAGGGAGGTTGCGCGCTCTGCAAGCGGCCTGCCGTCCAAGCTGTATTTGCCGCTAGAGCCACCAGCTTTTTATGGACCGTTTGCAGGCGGTTACGCTCAGGCATGGGATGCCTCCGTTCAACAGCTGCAGCAGCTGGGGATTGCTATTGAAAATGTGGATTGCGGCTTGTTTGCAGAAGCGGCAGCTGAGCTATATGAAGGTCCCTGGGTGGCAGAACGCTGGGCTGAACTGGGTAGTTTTATCGAAGGTCATCCCGGAATTGCGGTTTCTGCAACGGAGCAGGTGCTTCGTTCGGGAGCTGCCGAGCGCCATACGGCAGCTTCCGTATTTGCTTCCATGCATCGCTTGCAAGCCTTCAAGCTGGCGGCAAAGGGTCTGCTTGATGATGCGGTGCTGGTTATGCCTACCTGTGGCGGAACGTGGACGCGTGAGCAGGTGCGCGAGCAGCCTATACAGACGAATACGGCAATGGGCGCTTTTACGAACCACTGCAATTTGCTCGATCTAAGTGCGGTAGCTCTTCCTTCAGGGGAGGCGGCGGAGCGGCTGCCTTTTGGCATAACGCTGTTCGCTTTAGCGGATCAAGAGCATCTGCTTGAAGGCTTGGGGAGGTTATATGACAACCAGATAATGGAGTCTGGGCAGTCGGGCCGGGCGGAATGCAGTCAAAATGGCGCTGTAGCGGCTAGAATAGATCCTGCAGCGGCATCCGAAATAGAAGACTCCGATCAGACGACGCTAGTGGCTGTATGTGGTCTCCATATGCGCGGATTCGCGTTAGAGCAGCAAATGCATGCTTTCGGAGCAAGCTTTTTCAGGGAAGCGAACACAGTGGCTAAATACGAGCTAATCAAGCTTCCTACGACGCCGGCAAAGCCTGGCATGATTAAGCTGGATCGAGGCGGCGTATCGGTCGCGCTGGAGCTTTGGCGAATGCCGCTGGCGCGTTTCGGTGAGTTCGCGGCTCTTATACCAGCGCCTCTAGGCATGGGGAAAGTGGAGCTGGAGTCTGGGGAAGAGGTGCCGGGCTTTATTTGTGAAGGGTACGCTCGTGAAGGGGCAGAGCGAATTTCGGCCTATGGCAGCTGGAGGAAATATCAGCAGTCCATAAGCATTATGTGAATAAACCTAACATATAAATTGACAAACAGTAAAAAATTACGGTATTCTAATTAAAATTGTTAGATTACCTGACAAATTGAGCGGCAGTTATTCAAATCCAGTGCCGGTTTGCTTGCTGGAATGCAAGCAGACCGGGCAGCGCAAATTAAACACTTTTGGAGGCGGTCATGTGTGAATATGGCGACGGTAACAGCGAAAGAACAGCTGGAGGAGAAAGTATTGGTGCAAAACGAGCCAGCTTCCGCATTGGCAGCTGGCAGCGGAATGATCGAAATACACGGTCTCCATAAAGTATACCAAACGAAAAAAAGCAGCTTTGAAGCGCTGCGCGATATTCAGCTCACTATTGGCTCCAATGAGTTTTTAACCATACTCGGCCCGTCTGGCTGCGGCAAATCTACGCTGCTTCGCATGGTCGCCGGACTTGATGAGCCTTCGAGCGGCATGCTGGCTTTGGATGGTGAAGAGATTGTCGGGCCCGGTGCAGAGCGGGGCATGGTCTTTCAGGGCTACACGTTGTTTCCGTGGCTGACGGTGCGTGAAAACATCGAATATGGTCTCAAGCTGCAAGGGGTACCAACGCTTGCTCGACGGGCGATCTCCAATTATTGGATCAAAATCATCCGTCTTGAGTCGTTTGACAAGTCATATCCGAAGCAGCTTTCAGGGGGGATGAAGCAGCGGGTGGCCATTGCCAGGGCGCTTGCCAATCGCCCGAAGGTGCTGCTGATGGATGAGCCATTTGGCGCGCTGGATGCCCAGACGAAGCTGGAGATGCAGGAGATGCTGCTGGATGTGTGGCAAAAGGAGAAAACTACCGTGCTTTTCATTACGCACGATATTGATGAAGCGATCTTTCTGTCCCAGCGGATTGTCGTAATGGGGGCTGGCCCTGGGCGGATTTTAAAGCAATTTAAAGTGAACTTGCCTGCGGAGCGTTCGCCAGAAGTGCGTGAGCACCCATCATTTTTAGCTTTAAAGCGCGAGCTTGCCGATCTGCTGAAGCATGATTGAGTGATTTTAAAGGAGGAGTTAATAATGGAGCAACTGAATAGGGCTGTGCTGGAAGAGGAACAGAAGGATCAGCGGAATTTCCCTACTGCCGAGGTTCTCAAGGCTCGTCCCAAACTGCTTGCGGCTATGGCTTTGCTTGCTACCGTCATGTTATTCAGGCATCCTGCGGCTCTTAATGGAGCAGCGGGATGTTTTTCTTTTCGGGGAGAAGAAGGGCAAAAGGAGGAGGCTCGCGGAGGGCAAGAACAAAAGGCTTAACCAGATCAGGGTTAAATCAAAATGGTGGAGCTGCTGGTTAATAGCTGGATGAAGCGACAAATATTTAAAAATTTCGTGGATATTCACCCGCTGGAACTAGGAAATTAGTCTGGGAATGAGCTGCCCGCCGCCTTTCAGGAGTGCTGAAAGGCGGTGTTAATGAAGGGGAAGTAAAGGGTAAAATAGTTTAAAGGGTTGCTGTTCAAGGTTCGTGCATAAGAAATTGGGAGCGGATGAATACTATGGTCAGATTCACAGGCAAACGCATTGCCCGGCTTGATCAAGTAAAGAACGGTCCTTCGAGTGGCGGCCTTCGTCATGCATCGGAAAACGACTGCTTCAGCATTCGAGGATTTCCCCTGTTAGCCGTGTTTTTTTAAATATAAGACTTTATAAGTTCCTGCTTATAACCCGCTTATATTTCAGCGCAAAACGAGCCTTTGCCGATAAATGACGGCGAGAGCCGTTTACGCTATTAGACAGGCAGTTCGTACCCAGTAGACTTAAAATCCTCTAGGAAAGTGGGGCAACATGAAATGAAAGCAACTGGAATTGTACGCCGCATTGATGATCTTGGGCGTGTAGTTATTCCGAAGGAAATTCGCCGGACACTACGCATTCGGGAAGGTGACCCGCTTGAAATATTTGTTGATCGCGACGGGGAGGTTATTCTTAAGAAGTACTCTCCTATTGGCGAACTCGGGGATTTTGCCAAAGAATACGCAGAATCGTTGTTTGAGAGCACGAATCATGTGGCGCTCATCTCTGACCGGGATACGATTATTGCGGTAGCCGGCGCCTCCAAGAAAGATTTGCTGGACAAGCAGGTAGGGCCGATACTGGAAAGCTGCATGGAGAACCGCAAAGCTGTGGCTGAAACGACTCCCGGGGCTTATGAGATGATTAAAGATATAAGCGACACTTTCTCAGCCTTCGTTGTAGCGCCGATTATTGCAGGCGGAGACCCGATTGGTACCGTTGTGCTGCTAAGCAAGGATGAGGCTGTGAAAATGTCGATTATGGAGCAAAAAATGGCAGAGACTGCTGCTGGCTTTTTAGCGAAGCAAATGGAGCAGTAAAACAGGCTGTCTCTTCAAACGCAAAGCCCGGTGCACACAGCAGGATAGCTGTTTAAGCACCGGGCTATTATTTGTTTGTGTTGCTGGGGACTGGATGTCTGAGCATATATGAGCTCAACTTTCAGGTTATAGGAGCTGTAAATTAGTTTAAAAATTGGAAATGATAAACCTTTTTAATGTAGTACCCCCGTTTTTCCAATTGAGGGAATTGAGAAGGGGGCTTGTTCGCTTTTTTGTAGTAGCAGCATCTTCTTTAGTATACTAATGGGACAAGCCAATTGTAGGAGAGTGGGAGAATAATGAGTGAACCGCATATTACGGTTGTTGGCCTCGGTTCTGGCGACGCCGATCAAATGACGCTTGGCGTATGGCGCAGACTCCAGCAGGCATCGCGCGTCTATGTCAGGACGGAGCAGCATCCTGCGATTTCGCTGCTTAAGGAGCATGAGCTTGCGTATACCTCGTTTGATTCGGTGTATGAACAGCATGATACGTTTCCAGAGGTGTACGAGGCGATAGCAGCCATGCTGCTGTTAGAGGCGCAATCGTCGCAGGGAGAGGTCGTGTACGCCGTTCCGGGGCATCCAATGGTCGCAGAACGTACGGTTCAGCTGCTCCGCGAGCGCTGTACGGATGCAGGCGTGCAGCTTGACATTATCGGTGGAGAGAGCTTCCTGGATCAAGCGTTTATTCGGCTCGGCATTGACCCGATTGAAGGTTTTGCGCTGCTGGATGCCGCAGAGCTTCAGCCCGCCATGCTTCAACCACGGGTACATACGATTATTGGGCAAATTTACGATGCGTTTACCGCATCCGACGTGAAGCTGGCTTTAATGGAGCGTTATCCCGACGACTTCGAGGTTGTCATCGGACATGCACTCGGTGTTGCCGGCGAAGAGCAGATTATTCGCGTGCCGCTCTATGAGCTTGATCGTACACAAGGCTTTGGCAATCTATCGCTGCTGTACGTGCCGCGTACGTCGGAGGATGCGGTGCTGAACCGTTCTTTTGATCGGCTTCATGAGATTGTGGCCATTTTGCGCAGCCCGGAAGGCTGCCCATGGGATCGGGAGCAGACGCACTCGTCTATCCGCAAAAACTTTATCGAAGAGCTGTACGAGGCTCTTGAAGCGATAGATAATGATGATCCGGACGGTATGCGCGAGGAGTTCGGCGATGTGATTTTGCAGGTGATGCTGCATAGCCAGATGGAGGAGGAGACGGGCGCGTTCACTGTCTATGATGTCATTGAGACGCTGAACGAGAAGCTGCTGTTCCGTCATCCGCATGTATTTGGCGCCAGCAGCGCTGCGGATGCCGTTGAGGCGCTTGGCAATTGGGAGCAGATGAAGGCTGAGGAGAAGGAGCGCAATGGCACAGCTGCCAGCCGGCAGTCGCAGCTGGACGGCATTCCGCAGGACCTTCCGGCGCTGATGAAGGCATACAAGCTTCAGAAGAAGGCGGCGAAGGTCGGCTTTGACTGGGATGATCTTGGGCCTGTGCTCGATAAAATTCAGGAGGAGCTTTCCGAGCTTCGTGAAGCGATTGCCTCGAAGGACGAGCTGGAGCAGGCGGGCGAGCTGGGCGATTTGCTGTTCGCCGTCGTCAATGCAGCGAGATTCATCCATGCTGACCCAGAGGAGGCTCTGACGATGACGAACCGTAAATTCAAGTCGCGTTTTGCTTATATTGAGGAGCAGCTTCGTATAAGCAACAAAACTTTTGACCAGACTGATTTAACAGAAATGGACCGCTGGTGGGAAGAAGCAAAGCGACAGTAAGTTACGCGGTTCGCTAAGAGCAGCAAAGATTCCGCACTTTTCGTGAAAAAAATTTGCGGTCAGCGGCAGGAATTCATGTCGGCAAGCAGAATAAGTTAACTTCGTAAGTGTAACAGTTTCAAACTTTCACGAACGTAGGCCGCACTGTGCGGCTATACCATTAGCTAAGCTTATTATTAGGAGGATTTTAGAATGAACAAAACAGATTTGGTTAACAACATTGCAACAAAAAGCGGTTTGACTAAACGTGATGTAGAGGCTGTTCTTAACGGCTTTCTTGGTGAAGTAACAGATGCTCTTGCTGGTGGAGACAAAGTACAATTGATCGGCTTCGGTACTTTCGAAACGCGCACACGCTCCAGCCGTGTTGGCCGCAACCCACAAACTGGCAAAGAGATTAACATTCCAGAATCGAAAGTTCCTGCATTTAAAGCAGGCAACAAGCTGAAAGAAGCTATCCAGTAATTCATGCGTCTGGATAAGTTTCTTAAGGTATCCCGCCTGATCAAGCGGCGTACAGTCGCTAAGGATGTGTCCGAGCAGGGACGCGTCTGGATCAACGGCCGTGAAGCGAAAGCGAGCAGCGCCGTAAAGGTTGGGGATGAGCTTGCTATCCAATACGGGCAGAAGACAGTAACCGTTCGAATTGAGCGAATTGCCGAAACGACCCGCAAGGATGAAGCCGGTGAGCTCTACACGGTGCTGAAGGAAGAACAGCGTCCGCGTGACAATGATCTCGAATGGCAATAAAGATAAAGGGTTGCTCGCGCATGGTAATTATGTGCAGAGCGACCCTTTTTTTATAGGTATACGTATATAACTGTGGATGGAGCAAAATCAAGGAGGGAAACTGGAGCATGACGAAAATAGGTTGGATCAGGCATGGGGTTACGCAATGGAACGTCGAGGGGAGAGCGCAGGGCTCTACGGATATTCCGTTGAATGAGGAAGGCTTGCAGCAAGCGGAGGTGTTGGCGGAGCGGCTCAGCAAGGAGGAATGGCATCATATTTACTCCAGTGATCTGCAGCGAGCGCTTGCGACGGCTGAGGCGGTGGCAAAGCGTCTGGGCGGCGGTGTGGCGGTCAAACAGGATGAGCGGCTGCGGGAAATGGGAGGCGGCCTGCTGGAGGGCACGACGGAGGCGGAGCGTATCGAGAAGTGGGGAGCCGATTGGCGGGAAATGGACTGGCAGGGAGAAAGCCATGAATCGGTTGTTGGTCGTGGCAGCGAGGTGCTGAGCGAGATAGCCCTTAACCACCCAGGTGAAAATGTACTCATCGTCAGCCATGGTGCGCTCATCGGCCGCTGCTTGAAGGAGCTTGTGCCGGATGCCTATAAGAACGAGCCGCTTCAAAATACGTCCATCTCGACGATTTATGCGAATGCCGCAGGCGGCTGGACATGTGAGAGGTTTAATTGTGCGCTGCATTTGAGCGGTGTGGTTGACGAAGTAGAGGCGAAATGATTTTTTTTCTGAAAAAGCTGCTGTTGTTCGGCTACTTGCAGGCGCTGAACTGCCTGTTTCCGGTTACGATCTTCGGGGCTATGGCTCTTACGCATTACGTCCATGTGCCGGGCATTGCCCGGTATGATCTTATTCTGCTCATCTGCTTGGCCATGCAGGTCGTTATGGTAGCTACGAAGCTGGAGACGTGGGATGAGCTAAAGGTCATTTGCCTGTTTCATATTATCGGGCTGGTGCTTGAGGTGTATAAAGTGAAAATGGGCTCTTGGACGTATCTGGGCGAAGGCTGGTCAAGAGTATTCGACGTTCCGCTGTACAGCGGCTTCATGTATGCGAGCGTAGCGAGCTATATTTGTCAGTCTTGGCGCAGGCTCCATCTGGAGATGGTGGGCTGGCCAAAAATGGCGTATGCGGTAGCGATCAGCGCAGCGATATATTTGAACTTTTTTACCCACCATTATTTGTGGGATTTCAGATGGGTGCTGATGGCGGGCCTGATCATCGTATTCTGGCGCACGAGCGTCCGTTTCAGGCTTGGAGATGCCGTGTATGCGATGCCGCTGACGCTGGCTTTTGCTCTAACCGGATTTTTTATTTGGATAGCGGAAAATATTATGACTTTTTTCGGGGCATGGGCCTATCCGGATCAGGAAAAGCAATGGACGCTCGTTCATGTGAGCAAAATCAGCTCATGGCTGCTGCTCGTCGTGATCAGCATCATTATTGTGGCCCAGCTGAAACGGGTAAAAAGCGCCCGCTGAACGCAATAGAAGCTTTCTTTTAATAGATAGGAAGGTAAGGCGTTGCGAGGTTTCAAAATCATAGAATAGGGTATATATCGGTAGCTGCTCTATTTTCGTGAGTCCTTTCATAGACTCCATAGATTTGTCCCACTGGACAGGTTCTAAAGTTCGTCCCACTCCCATAAGCTTTAGCATAAGCTACGCTTTTGAAGTGGAGGGACGGGTCAATGGTGGAACAGAATAAAGGACAGAAGCGTCAGGAAGTGAAGATGCTCAATCGAAAGCTTCTGGAGATTACCGGCGTATTGAATGTGGAGAGCTTTGACAGCGAGGAATTTTTGCTGGAAACGGATCTGGGCTTCCTGACGATTAAAGGGCAGAACCTGCATATTAAACATCTCAGCCTGGAGCAAGGCTTTGTCGCTATAGAGGGGCTCGTTCATTCGCTCGCCTATCTGGATGGCAATGCCCCAAGCAAATCCAAAAGCCTATTTGGTAAATTATTTAAGTGACGCTGACGATGCAGTGGTACACGATCGCGATGATGCTTCTGTCAGGAATCGGCATGGGAGTCGCTTTTGACGGCTACCGTGTGGTGTCGAATGAGCTGCGGTTTCCGCGGTGGTGGCTGCCGGTTCTGGATATTATTTACTGGCTGGTAGCGTCGATTATTGTGTTCCGTGTGCTGTACGCAAGCAACAATGGCGAGGTGCGGGCGTACGTTTTCCTAGGGCTGGCAATAGGTGTGACCAGTTATTACTTTCTGTTTAGCAAGCCAGTCATCAAACTGGTACAGGGCATCATTCGCACCATCCGCGCACTAATCAGAGGAATTGTCAAAACAGTGGAATTTGTCATTATTAAGCCGATCCTTCTATTATACAAATTAGGTATTGTAGTACTGGGATTTGGGACTGCTTTCACTATTTTTGTTCTAAAAATTGTGTTAAAATTGACTCGTCCATTATGGCTATTGCTATGGTGGGTATTAGGTCCTATCATACGTCCGTTGAATCGTCAATTCACGAAGGCTGCCAATAAGCTTAAGCTAGCAGAACGCTTTAAGGCAGCGGTTGCACGCGTAGTTGCACTTTGGCGGAAGTTATTCTAAGTTTCATGGCAGGGAGCAGATCGAGTGATGGATGCATCTGGTTCTATTTCTTAAGGGGGTACAAGCATTTGGCGACAGCAGCAGCAAACAAGTTAACCGTTAATCCAGGCTCCAAGCGTCGGATCAAGATGTGGATGATGTTTATTGTCCTCTTCATGGGCTGGGCGGCTTATACCTTCTTTGGACAAATCCAGCAGCAAAACGCTACCGAACTGCGGCTTGCAGCTGTAATGAAACAGAAGGAAGAAGCCACCAATCAAGCGCAGCAGCTGCAACAGGAAATTGAGCGGCTTAACGATCCGGAATATATTGCCCAGCTGGCAACCAAAGGTCAAGGCATGGTTAAAGAGGGCGAACAACAGATACAGGTGGTTAAATAGACGCACAAACGGGTGAACGTCTGTTGACCTTCCTTCTTCCGTTCGGTTATAATCACGTTAATAGTACATTAAGCGAAACTTTTAGGGAGGAACATTTTATTTTATGGCAATTGAAGTAGGCGCGAAGTTAGAGGGCAAAGTGACAGGCATTACGCATTTCGGGGCATTCGTTGATTTGTCTGGAGGTGTCACAGGTCTCGTTCACATCTCGGAAATTGCTGATAATTACGTCAAAGACGTGAAAGATCACCTGAAGATCGAAGACGTGGTCAAGGTCAAAGTGATTAACGTTGACAAAGACGGAAAAATTGGACTTTCCATTAAACAGGCAATTGATCGACCAGAAGGCCAACTGCCTCCTGCACGCGAATCACGTCCAAGCACTCGGCCGAGTGGCGGACCTGGTGGCGGCGGAGAGCGCTTTAATCGCGGCGGCAGTGGTGGCGGTCAGGATCGTGGCGACCGTGGAGGACACGGCGGCGGCGGTGGTGGACGTCCATTCAAGCAGCAGGCCGGGAGACCAGCTTACGGAAAACCAACTTTTGAGGATAAAGTGTCGCGCTTCCTGAAAGACAGTGAAGAACGCATTTCCTCCCTGAAGAAGAATACCGAAGGCAAACGCGGTGGACGCGGAGCCAAGCGGGTTTAAGTAAGAGCTATATTTTAATGACAAGAGCAGAGCCTTTATGGTTCTGCTTTTTTTGCGTTTATGTGCCGCCTCCAAGTTTTTTCCTCCCCTACTCTTTCAATACCGACACGTTCACCTGTATATTCGCCAACAAATAGAAGTGCCAATAGACGGTTTTTGTTGAAGCTGTTCGAGGCAATGGCTGCAAAGAAGCAGGTATGAGCCCAGACAGGGCAAGCGAAAATTTGCTTTTGACAAGGACTGCGAGGGCAGTTGATTTTGTCGGAAAAAACTTTTGGGCCGCCTACGTTAAACTGACAAACTTCCTGTGGACGACCTCCTATAATGGGAAACACAATACATTCGGAAATGGTGGTGTCTGCGGATGAACAAGGAAAGTGTACTCGTATTTCCCAGAGGAAAGAAAGAAGGATGGCTGCAGCCTCGAATCGGTAAAATCAAGGAGCGCGTTGCCTCGCAGCGATTTATTCAGCTGGTGCTGGCGAAAAAATGGACCTTCCTGCTTGTTGCTGTTGGTTTTTTGCTTGGACGAGCCGTCATTTTGGAGTCGCTTATGCCGTTTGCCGCCGCTTATTTCGCCGTCATTTATTTTCTTCGAAAGGATGCGGTTGCTTGGGTTGGGCTGTCAGTGGTGGTGGGGAGCTTCTTTGCGGTTACACCCTCCCCGGTCTGGATTGCGATGGAAATTGCGGCATTATTTCTTTTGTTCAAGGGGCTCGAAGCCTATGAGAAAGCTGAGCTTGCTTCGGCTCCGCTGCTCGTATTTACCGCCACCTTGCTTGTCCAATTGTTTCATGCCTTCACCTTGGATACGCTGACCTGGTACAGCATCATGCTGGTTGTAGTGGAAGCGGCGCTTGGCTTCGTTCTCACCCTCGTATTCATTCAAGCCATACCGGTGCTGACCATGTCTAAGAAGACGGCGGCACTGCGGAGCGAGGAGATTATATGTCTAATGATTTTGCTCGCTTCTGTCATGACAGGGGCAGTGGGCTGGGTGATTTACGGCATGTCGGTGGAGCATATTATGTCGCGGTATATGCTGGTGCTGTTCGCGCTTGCTGGGGGAGCGCCGCTTGGAGCATCGGTCGGGGTCATTGCGGGGCTCATACTCAGCCTTGCGGACTTCAACGCCATTGTGCAGATGAGTCTGCTGGCTTTTGCGGGGCTGCTGGCGGGGCTGCTGCGGGATGGAGGGAAGATGGCTGTAGCCTTCGGCATGCTGCTCGGGACGTCCATTTTAGCTGTATATGTAGGCGGCCAAGGCGATGTGATGGCGTCCACCTGGGAATCGGTTACAGCGGCTATTATGCTGATATTGACGCCGCGGGTCATGATCCGGACGATATCCCGCTATGTGCCGGGAACGAATGAGCATGCCAAGTCGCAGCATGAATATGCGAAGCGGGTGCGTGAGGTGACGGCGGAGCGAGTCACGCAATATTCGGAGATGTTCCGGCAGCTCTCGCGGAGCTTCGGGCAGTTAAACGGCAGTGTTGTGGCGATGAACCGCGAAGATGAGATTACTCATTTTATGAATGAGGTGGCGGCTCGAAGCTGTGCCAGCTGCCATCGGCAAAACGCATGCTGGGGGGATAAATTTTATCAGACCTATAAAGTGATGACCGAGATGATGACGACGGTAGAGCAGGAGCGGGCTCCTGGAGCCAAGGATATGCCGAGAACGTGGACTGCCCATTGCTCCAAGTCGACGCAGGTGATGTCTGTCATGAAGCAGCAGTACGAGCTTTATCAAAATAATATGCACTGGAAGAAGCAAATATTCGACTCCCGTCAGCTGGTGGCTGAGCAATTGACCGGCGTATCCCAGGTTATGGAGGACTTGGCAAAGGAAATTCGCCGCGAGGGACAAACGCTGCATCTGCAGGAGGAGCAAATTAGGGAGGCGCTGGAGGGGCTGGGTCTGTCGATTCGAGAAATTGAAGTGATTAATTTGGAGGAGGGCAATGTTGATATTGAGCTGTACCATACATTTAGCAAGGGATATGATGAGTGTCGCAAAATTATTGCGCCGCTGCTTACGGACATTTTAGGTGAGCATATTGCAGTTAAACTCGAGGAGGAACCGGAGAAAAATGGAGAAGCAACAAGAGTCGTATTTGGCTCCGCCAAAGTATTTGAAATTGAAACGGGCGTTGCTGGTGCGGCCAAAGGGGGCGATCTGCTGTCAGGCGACAGCTTTAGCATGGTGGAGCTTGGCAACGGCAAATTTGCCGTGGCGATTAGCGATGGCATGGGAAATGGAGAGAGGGCGCGCCAGGAAAGCAGCGCAGCGCTGTCGATTTTGCAGCAGCTGCTCAAGTCGGGTATGGACGAGAAGCTCGCGGTCAAATCGGTCAACTCCATCCTGCTCCTGCGTTCCTCAGATGAAGTATTCGCAACCGTGGACCTCGCCATTATCGATCTTTATACCGCCTCAACGATGTTTATGAAAATCGGATCAACGCCGAGCTTTATTAAGCGCGGCAAGGAAGTGATTCCAGTTACGGCTAACAATTTGCCGATCGGCATTTTACAGGATATTGATGTGGATATGATTTCAATGCAGCTCCAGCCGGGAGATGCGCTCATTATGATGAGCGATGGCATTTATGATGCGCCGGGCCATGCGGTCAATAAGGAGATGTGGATGAAACGAATTATTCATGAGCTGAAAACGGAGGACCCGCAGGAAATGGCGGATGTACTGCTCGATACGGTAGTGCGTCATCATAAGGGGGAGATTATCGACGATATGACCGTGCTGGTGGCACGCGTGGACAAGCATTTGCCAGAGTGGGCGGCATTCCGCTGGCCGGGACTGACGCGGATGGAGCGGCCGCGGACGGTAAGCTAGCATAAGGGGAGAAGATGAAAAGAAGAAAGGAGAAAGGAAAGAAGGTTGAGAAACGGCTGGGCGGCTGCTAAATTTATGGATTAACTGGAGGTGACAGGCCGGACCAGCATTCATTCATAGCGTGCTTCAAAGTGGAGCGGCTATGAATGAATGCTGGTTTTTTTCTGCATGCAGCCGTTTATCTCTCTTAAAATGGGCAAAGCTGATAGAATCAGCTCCTTGTCCCCCCTAAGTGGGGCGGCATGCTGGTTTGTGGCTGTTTACGCTTGTGAGGGGAGATTGATAGGGATGAAACAAATTTTGCTTATAACCGATGGTTGTTCAAATGTAGGGGTTAGTCCGATAATAGCGGCGGCCCATGCGAAGGCGGAAGGTATTGCAGTCAATGTCGTTGGGGTGCTTGATCACGGCGATGCAGGCGAGTCCGGCAGCATGGAGATTGAGGAGATCGCAAGGGCGGGCGGCGGCATCAGCCGGATGGTCCAAACGCGCCAGCTGGCCCAGACGGTCCAAATGATGACCCGCAAGACGGTTGTACAGACGATTCAGCTGGCTGTGCAGAAGGAGCTTAAGCATGTGCTGGGCAGCGGGGCGATTGAGGATTTGCCGCCGGAGACACGCAGCGAGGTCGTGAGGGTCATGGATGAGCTTGGGGAAAGCTCAAGTCTGCAGGTGGCGCTGCTTATCGACGCCAGCGCCAGCATGAAGCCCAAGCTGATTGCGGTAGAAGAAGCGATCCGCGACCTAATGCTGAGCCTGCAAGCAAGGCAGGGGAAAAGCGAAATCGCTGTCTTTCATTTTCCAGGCGGAAGGCATGGAGAAGAGTGCAAAATGGATTTGGGCTGGACGGATAATTTATCGGGAGCACAGTCCATTTTTCCAAAATTGCAAATGAGCGGAACGACGCCAACGGGTCCTGCGCTGATGCAGGTCATTGATTTTTATCGTCAGGGGGATTATGGTAGGAGGAGCAGAGAAGAAACGGATGGGATGATGAGTGACTACGTCGTTTAGAATCAGTCTCCACCGTGGCACTGTGGTGACTGGAAAATGGAAGCGCCGTAAGTATCGGGTCGAGCGTCTGCTTGGGGAAGGCGCCAATGGCAAAGTGTACTTGGTCCACTCGGACCAGGGCTGGGTCGCGCTTAAGGTAGGCGCTGATGCGGTCGACCTGCAGTCGGAAATCAATGTGCTTCAGACGCTTGCGAAGCAGGGAAGGCGCCAGGCACCTGCATTTTTGTATGATGTGGATGATCTGCAAGGCTCCGATGGACGAGATTACCCTTTTTATATTATGAAGTATGTGCGCGGAGTGAACTTGTCTGCGTATTTGCTGCAAAACGGCAAGGAATGGTTCCCGCTGGTCAGCCTCAATTTATTGAATAAACTGGCGGAGCTTCACAACAAGGGCTGGGTATTTTGCGATTTGAAGATGGAAAATGTGATGGTGGCCGATTACGGGCATGTCGAGCTGGTGGATTACGGCGGGGTGACGGCGGTAGGGAAGAGCATTCGCCAGTTCACTGAAATTTATGACCGCGGCTACTGGAATGCAGGGTCTCGGGCAGCCGATTTGAAATACGACTTATTTTCTTTCGCGGTGCTGTGCATCCAGATGCACGACCCGAAGCGGCTGCACCAGCTCACCTTGACGCTGCTCCCGCAAAATCGTTCGACCGAGGATTTGGAGCAGCTCATTGCAACCAATGCTTCACTGAAGCCGATTGCAGGCTGGCTTGCAGAAGCGCTTGCGGGACGTTTCGCAGATGCTGCTGAAGGCGCGGAGGCGTGGCGCGTGTTGATGCATGGAACGAACCGCAAGCAGGCTGCACCGACTCCTTTTTGGCTTAAAGGGCTAGTTGCGGGTTCGGCGATTATGCTGGCTGTATCGGTTTATTGGCTGCTTCGCGTGGGTATGTAATGACATAAGATGTTATAGGAAGGTTTCGCCAGTATGTTGAAGAAGGCGAAGCCAGAAGGGAATGAGGGAAGGGAAAATGACGATAGGAATCGATATGCTTCCCGAAGTCCAGAAGCTGGCAGCGACTGAACGGCTGTGGAGCGAAGGAGACTGCATAGTTGTTGCCGTCTCCGGGGGACCGGATTCCATGGCGCTGCTGCATCTCATGAGCCGCCTGAGGTCGAGCGGTGCGCTAAGCGTTGTGGCGGCTCATGTGAATCACGGCTTCCGGCCGGAGGAGTCGGCGCTGGAGGCGGAGGTCGTTCGGCGCTATGCAGGCGAGCTTGGGCTGCCTTTTGAGCTGGCAGAACTCGATTTGCCTGCTTATATAGAAGAAACAAAAATGAATGCACAATCGGCGGCGCGCGCGAAACGCTACGCCTATTTGCATGAGGTTGCAGAGAGGTGGGGAGCCCAGGCGATTGCCCTTGCCCATCATGCGGATGATCAGGCGGAAACGGTACTCATGCATTTGATACGCGGAAGCGGTATTTCGGGGCTTTCCGGCATGGCGGTGCGCAGGCGGGAAAAAAACGTGGAACTCATTCGCCCCCTCATGCGTAAGAACAAAACAGACCTTTTACAATACTGCTGTCATCATGGCATTCCGTATTGTGAGGACAGCAGCAACGAGAAGCGCCACTACTTTCGCAATGTTGTCCGTCTGGATGTTATTCCGCAGTTATCCAGCTTCAATCCGCAGCTGTCTGAATCGCTTGGCCGCCTTGCTGAAGTGGCGGGGGCCGAGGATGAATGGCTGGATAGCCAGACTAAAGCTTTATTCGAAGAATTAGCCTATACCAAGCCGGAGGAATGTTCTGTAAGCTGCAGTCGTTTGGCAGGCCTTCATGTCGCTTTACAAAGGAGATTGATTAAACTAATATTAGATTATCTTTCGAGGGATGCTGATGTGGTCTCCTTCGACAATATCGAGTCTATGCGGCTTGCCGCAGCGCCCGAAAGTTCAAGCACTTGGCGTATGGATATTGGTAACGGCTTGCGCTGTTTGCGTGAATACGACCATATGCGTTTTGTCAGATTGCCGAAGCAGGAGGACACGAATACGGACTATGCGCTTGCAGTTGTACCATTGACCCAGCAATACATAGAGGTAGAGGCGGGCGGCTGGAGGCTCGCGTTTGAGCGGCGGACAGCTGATGATCAGGCTGCTGGAAAACGGGCAGGGCGCCATGAAGCGTGCTTCGATATGGAGCAGCTTACGTTTCCGCTAACTGTGCGAAATCGGCGCCGTGGTGACCGAATTCAAGTTTTAGGATTAAATGGGTCTAAAAAAGTGCAAGATATGTTCGTTGACGAAAAGCTGCCTCCTTCACAGCGTGAAAGCTATCCCCTGCTATTTGATGCGGACGGGCGGCTGCTGTGGATTCCAGGCTTCAGGCGATCGGGCCATGCGCTAATCAGCACAAGCACGAAGGAACTGTTATTCATTCGTTTGACGAAAGAATAAGAAGCACTATTACACTCATAAACATAAGTACTGTAGGGGGATTTCCGTTGTTAAACGACATTCAAGAAGTGCTTTACGATGCACAGCAGATTCAGGCCAAGGTGCGTGAGATGGGCGAGAAGCTCAGTCAGGATTTTGAAGGGCGTGACCCTCTCGTTATTTGTATCCTTAAAGGGGCCATTATTTTCATGTCCGACCTGATCAAGGAAATGACAATTCCGCTGGAAATTGATTTTATGGCGGTGTCGAGCTACGGTCAATCGACCAAGTCCTCAGGTGTGGTCAAGATTATTAAGGATCTTGATGTATCGGTTGAAGGCCGTGATGTGCTCATTGTTGAGGACATTATTGACAGCGGCTTGACGCTGAGCTACTTGATTGATGTTTTGGAGCGCCGCAATTCCAAATCGGTTACGGTGGCTACGCTGTTCGATAAGCCAGCGCGCCGTACGGTAGATCTCGAAGCGGACTACACGGGCTTTACGCTGCCGGACGAATTCGTTGTCGGTTATGGCCTTGATTTTGCCGAGCGTTACCGCAACCTGCCGTTTATTGGCGTTTTGAAACCGGAAGTGTACGAGAAGTAATTTTAAATGGGCTTAGCCAGTATGGCTATCCTCCAAGTGGTTCTATTGTGATGGAAAGTCATGCTATGTTAAAATATGAAAAGCGTCTTGAGAGGAGGTAGGAGATGAATCGGATCATCCGTAACACTGGATTTTATTTGATCATCTTTTTGGTAACCGTCGGGATTATTCAGTTTATCAGCAATCAGAATGATACTACCGTCGAAATACGATATGATCAGCTTCGCGCTGCCATTAATGAGAACAACGTCGCGGAAATGATGATAAAGTACGATGGTCAGTCTTATTATATTTCTGGTAAATACAAACAACAGCCCGAAAGCGCGAAGAGCATACAGTTCACATCGCGTGCAGGGATTGATTCAGGCGAGGTATTGCGTGAAGCCGCAGTGAAGAACGGTTTTGAGTTACAGTATAAACCAATGGATACGCCAAGTGTCTGGCTTACGCTCCTTACTTCCATCATTCCGTTTGTGATTATATTCATTCTGTTCTTCTTCTTAATGAATCAAGCGCAAGGCGGCGGCGGTAAAGTCATGAACTTCGGCAAAAGCCGCGCTAAGCTTTATAATGAAGAGAAGAAGCGCATCACTTTCGAGGATGTGGCAGGGGCGGATGAGGAGAAGCAAGAGCTTGTTGAAGTTGTTGACTTCCTCAAAGATCCGCGTAAATTTAATCTGGTAGGCGCCCGTATTCCTAAGGGTGTTCTGCTCAATGGTCCTCCGGGAACAGGTAAAACGTTGCTTGCCCGTGCAGTAGCTGGTGAAGCAGGCGTGCCATTCTTCAGTATTTCAGGTTCGGACTTCGTGGAAATGTTCGTCGGTGTCGGCGCATCCCGTGTCCGTGATTTGTTCGAAAATGCGAAGAAAAATGCACCATGTATTATCTTTATCGATGAGATTGACGCCGTTGGCCGTCAACGTGGCGCTGGTCTTGGCGGCGGTCATGATGAACGTGAGCAAACGCTCAACCAATTGCTCGTCGAGATGGACGGATTTGGAGCGAACGAAGGTATCATTATCGTTGCAGCAACGAACCGCCCTGATATTTTGGACCCTGCCTTGCTGCGTCCGGGACGTTTTGACCGCCAAATTACGGTAGATCGTCCAGATGTGAAAGGCCGTGAAGCGGTGCTTAAAGTGCATTCCCGCAATAAGCCGCTTAACAAGGACGTCAAGCTGGATATTATCGCAAGACGTACAACAGGCTTCTCCGGAGCAGATCTTGAAAACTTGCTGAACGAAGCAGCACTGCTTGCTGCCCGTCGCAACAAGAAAGACATTGCAATGGTTGAGGTTGATGAAGCGATTGACCGCGTTATCGTAGGTACAGAGAAGAAAAGCCGTGTAATCAGCGATCGTGAGAAGCGCATTGTTGCCTTCCATGAAGCTGGACATACGATTATTGGATTCTTCCTGGAGCATGCGGATCTCGTTCATAAAGTGACCATTATTCCTCGTGGTAAAGCTGGCGGTTACGTCATCATGCTGCCGAAGGAAGATCGGATGCTTGTAACGAAGCAGGAGCTGCTGGATAAAGTGACAGGCTTGCTTGGCGGACGTGTAGCTGAGGAATTGTTTATCGGCGAAATCGGCACAGGCGCATACAGTGACTTTAAACAAGCAACCAGCATCGTTCGTGCAATGATTATGGAATACGGAATGAGCGACAAGCTTGGCCCATTGCAATTCGGAAGCTCGCAAGGACAGGTGTTCCTTGGACGTGATATCGGCCATGAACAAAATTACTCCGATGCGATCGCTTATGAAATTGACCAAGAGATGCAGGCGATTATCGGAGCTTGTTATGAACGTGCGAAAAAATTGCTCACCGAGAGATCGAAAGAGGTTCACACGATTGCAGAGACGCTTCTGTCTGTAGAGACGCTTGAAATGGATCAAATCAAACGGTTGATCGAAACTGGCACTCTTGAAATAGCGGAAGGCGAAGCAGAGAGTGTCGCTGTTGAACCAACGACTGAACCAATCGTCGATACGATTGGCGATGTAAAGGTTCGTATTCAATCAAGAGAAGCGGGAGAAATTACTCCGCCTTCATTGGATAAGCCTGATGATAAACCGAACGATGAGGAAGAACCGAAATAAACAGGATAAGGACGTGTTTTATACCCGGTATTGTCGGTCGTTGAACAAACGTCCTTTCCCGTTGTTTATGGAGACAGCTATTTTCTCAGTAGTGACCGAGAAAATAGCTGTCTTTTTTTGAAATAAAAGCATTTATAAGGTACGCCCTTATAATGGACTTATATTTCACCCTCGCAACGGTGCTTTGCCGCCATAGGACGGTTTCACCCGTTCACGCTTGATTAATTTTACTTTATTAATGTTCGGGTTTAGCCTATAATAATAGAGGTAAAACGCAGCCATTATTTGGTTTTGTCGGGTGTGTGTGAGGTTTTTAATGGCGTGTTTGGCACAAATGTTAAATAATTGTGAGATATAGGCGTGAACAAAATTTCTGTGTCATGTTACATGACGTAAAAATGTTGACGTATGTGGATAAGCAATTATAATAAAGAGAATAGCAGCCAAGCACAACAACAATAATATAAGCAAGCAGGTTGCAGTTACAACACATCTATAATAAGGGGAGAAATCGAAGATGAAAAAACGTTTAGGTTTTATGTTGTCTATTGTTCTTATGTTCGCATTAGTATTGTCTGCTTGTGGCGGTGGCAACAAGGGTACTTCTGGCACGAACGGAACGGCATCGCCTGAGGCTTCGTCTGCTGCACCTGAAGAATCGACAGCAGCCGGTGCTAAGCTCAAAATCGGCATGGTTACAGATACAGGCGGCGTAAATGATAAATCCTTTAACCAAAGCGCTTGGGATGGCTTGCAACGTGTAACGAAAGATACAGGCTCCGAAACGAAATATTTGGAAAGTAAAGGCGACGCTGATATGGAACCAAATCTGCGTGCCTTCATTTCTGAGAAATACGATATGATTTGGGGCGTAGGCTTCCTGTTTGAAGATGCAATGGGTAAAGTAGCGAAAGACAATCCGGACTCCAAGTTCGGCATCATCGACGGTACTGTTAACGCACCAAACGTTGTTTCTGTTAACTTCGCAGCTAACGAAGGCTCTTTCCTTGCTGGTGTAGTTGCTGGCTTGACAACAAAATCGAATAAAATTGGTTTTGTGGGCGGTATGGAAATTCCGAGCGTTACTATATTTGAAGCAGGCTTCAATGCAGGTGTAGCAGCAGTAAACCCTGAAGCGAAGGTTATCCGCAACTACACGGGCGAATTCGGTAAACCGGACTTGGGTAAAGCAGCAGCAACTGTCATGTACAATGACGGCGTAGATATTATTTTCCAAGTTGCTGGTGGTACTGGCAACGGTGTATTCAACGAAGCAACAGCTCGTAAAAAAGCAGGGCAAGATGTATGGGTAATCGGTGTTGATAAAGACCAATCCATCGAGTTCGGCAACGAAGTCACACTTACTTCCATGCTTAAAGGCGTTGAAACTGCCATTCACCAAGTTTCCACTGAACTGATTAATGGCAAATGGGAAGGCGGCAAATCGGTTGTTCTTGGTCTAAAAGACGGTGCAGTAGGTCTGCCAGAAAACAACCCTAACGTATCTGAAGAAATTATGACAAAAGTTGAAGATTACAAACAACAAATTATTAGCGGTTCGCTTGTAGTTCCAACTGATATTAAATAATTTTCAATCAATCTATTTAGATGTCGTTTGTTTATTATGTACAGCCGACAAGACCTGCTATAAGCTGGTCTTGTCCTTTTTTGAGATTGGGAGCTAACAAACCGGGGAGGATAACTGGATGAAACAAAGTGCAGCGGCTGTCACACTTAAGGGGATTACGAAACGCTTTCCCGGGCTTGTAGCCAATGATTCGATTGATTTTGAGCTCAAGAAAGGCGAAATCCATGCATTGCTGGGCGAGAATGGTGCAGGCAAGTCCACATTGATGAACATTTTGTTCGGGCTGTATCAGCCGGATGAAGGAGAAATTTGGGTTAACGGCAATAAAACAGTTATTGAAGGTGCAGGTAAGGCGATTGAACTTGGAATTGGCATGGTGCATCAGCACTTTAAGCTCGTACAGCCATTTACGGTGGCGGAAAATATTGTGCTTGGCAATGAGCCGCGCAAGTTTGGCACATTCGTCAATTATAAGCAAGCAAATGACAAAGTCCGTTCCATCTCGGAGCGTTATGCATTGAAAGTAGATCCGCAGGTGCGGATTAAAGATATTACGGTGGGCATGCAGCAGCGTGTGGAAATTTTGAAAACGTTGTACCGCGGGGCCGAAATTTTGATCTTCGATGAACCGACAGCGGTGCTGACCGTACAGGAGATCGAAGAGCTGATTGGCATATTGCGCAATTTGGCTGCCGAAGGCAAGTCCATTATTTTGATTACGCATAAGCTCAAAGAGGTTATGGCACTTGCGGATTCCGTTACGGTTATTCGTCGTGGCAAGGTTGTGCGTACCGTCACGACCAAAGAAACGAATGAGCAGCAGCTTGCTGAGCTTATGGTAGGCCGCGATGTTAATTTCCAGGCTATAAAGACTAAGAAAGAGCCCGGAGAGCTTATCGTATCCGTTGACAACCTTACGATGAAGGGCGAAGAGAAAAAACTCGTTCTGAACGGTGTAGCCTTTGATATCCGTGCGGGCGAAATTTTGGGTATTGCTGGTGTTGACGGCAATGGACAAAGTGAGCTGGTACAGGCCATTACAGGAATGCGTAAAGCATCAAGCGGATCTGTAAAGCTTCAGGGCAAGGAAATGATCAATAAAACGCCGCGCCAATTGTCCGTAGCAGGCGTCAGTCACATTCCAGAGGATCGACACAAGCATGGTATGGTGCTTGATTTCACACTCAGCGAAAATATGGTGCTGGATACTTACTTTGATCCGCAGTTCGGCAAAAACGGCTTTATCGATTATAAAGCAATAGACTTGCTTGCGAATCAATTAGTAACGGAGTTTGATGTACGTTCGTCAGGTATTGGGGCAAAGGCCCGCTCCTTGTCGGGCGGCAACCAGCAGAAGGCTATTATAGCCCGTGAGCTCTGGAAAAATCCATCATTGCTCATTGCTGTGCAGCCGACTCGTGGCTTGGATATAGGTGCGATCGAATATGTGCATAAGCGGCTGATTGAAGCGCGGGATGCAGGTAAAGCGATTTTGCTTGTATCGTTCGAGCTGGATGAGCTGTACGCGTTGTCTGATCGCATTGCGGTTATGTATGAAGGTAAAATTATGGGGTATGCCGATGCAGATCAGCGTGACGATCAACAGCTGGGTCTAATGATGGCAGGCAATTCGGCGGCGAATGAGCCGAGCAAAGGGGGGAGTTAGCAACCATGGATAAAGTCAAAGGAATTGCGGACAAAATATTCAATAAAACATCCTTCCTGGTCCCCTTGGTGGCTATCATTTTGGGTCTGTTGTGCGGGGCAATAGCCATGCTGGCAGGCGGGTTTGATCCTATACTGGCTTACCAATCACTGATTAAAAAGCTGTTTGGCAGTGCTTACGATATGGGCGAGGCTATTCGTGCGATTACTCCGCTCATATTCACAGGTACAGCGGTTGCTTTCGCTTTCCGTACAGGTCTGTTTAATATCGGGGTAGAAGGCCAGTTCATGATGGGTATGACTGGTGCAACCGTCATAGGGATTACGCTGGACCTACCGTGGTTTCTGCATGCTCCGCTTGCTATTATTGTCGGAGCGCTGTGCGGAGGCTTATGGGCGGCCTTGACCGGCTATTTAAAGGCTGTTCGCGGCGTTAATGAAGTTATTTCTTCGATTATGTTGAACTGGGTCGCGCTTTATTTGTCCAATTACATTATTCGCGCATTTTTTGTGGCAAAAGGGCAGCAAAAATCAGATCCAATCCAAGAATCTGCACTGGTATCGATTGGCTGGTTGTCCGATGCGATGGATCATGCCCGTATGCATTGGGGCACGGTCATTGCCTTGCTCGGTATTGGTGTATTTTATATTATACTATGGAGAACGAAGCAGGGCTATGAGCTCAGAGCAGTGGGACAAAGCCCTGACGCAGCGCTGTATGCAGGGATTAATGTCAATCGCACCATTGTAAAGTCGATGTTTATTAGCGGACTGTTTGCGGGACTGGCAGGCGTGTTTGAGACGCTGGGCGTATTTGGCTATCAGACGATTCTAGCAGCGCCATGGGGCTATGGCTTTGATGGTATCGCGGTTGCTCTGCTTGGCGGCAATACGCCAATTGGCGTGTTGTTCGGTGCTATACTGTTCGGTGGTCTCAGCTATGGCTCTGCGGGTATGAGCTTTGGAGCGGGTGTACCGCCGGAGCTCGTTCGAATCGTTATTGGTTCGGTCATCTTCTTTATTGCTTCGCATGGCATAGTAAAGTTTTTCATAAAACCATTCCTTGGACGACGTGCAGACAAGCGTAAGGAGGCGATCTAATATGAATGCACTGGAAATATTGGGTCAGCTTATTAACGTTACGCTTGTATTTTCTACGGCGCTTATTTTCACAGGTCTAGGTGGTCTCTTTTCTGAGCGGTCTGGCGTTATTAATATCGGTCTCGAAGGCCTGATGGTGTCAGGCGCGTTCGCGGCAGCAGTCATTACCGATTATGCGATACAAGCTGGTTATGAGGAATCTGCTCCGTGGATAGGCTTAGTGGGGGCAGCAATATATGGCGTGTTATTTGCCCTTCTACATGCGGTATCTACCATTACATTTAAGGCGGATCAGACGATAGTTGGTGTCGTTATTAATATTTTGGCAGCGGGCATAGCGATTTATTTGACCAAAAGCTTGTATGAAGGTTCGGGACAAACAACAACGCTGACTCATGTATTCAACAAATGGGAAATCCCTTATTTATCAGATATTCCGTTTTTTGGAGAGGCGTTCTTTAAAGCTTATCCGACGACCTATGTTGTTATTTTGCTTGTCATTATCAGCTATATTGTACTGTACAAAACGCACTTCGGCTTGCGCCTCCGCGCAGTCGGTGAATACCCAAGCTCGGCCGATACAGTGGGTATCAGCGTAACGAAATACCGTTATATCGGCGTGCTGCTCAGCGGCGCACTTGCGGGTCTTGGCGGTGCGACCATTACGTTAACAACGACGAGCAACTTTGCCCATAATACGATTTCGGGCCAAGGCTTTATCGCTATCGCGGCAGTTATTTTCGGAAAATGGAATCCGCTCGGCGTTGCGGGAGCTGCTATTTTCTTTGGCTTCGCGCAAGCGATTCGCAACTTTGCCCAACTGTTCGATTGGTCGCAGCAAATTCCGACCGAGTTTTTCTACATGCTGCCATACGTATTGACGCTGGTTGTACTCGTTGGTGCAGTAGGACGTTCTTCTGCTCCAGGCTCGCTTGGCGAACCATACGATCCGGCAAAACGCTAACAGGATCTAAAGAGCACCAAACTTCCCATGGATATCACGTATCTGGTGATTAATCCAAGGGAAGTTTTTGTATTCTGATCATTTGCGCAAGGTTAGTCACAGAAAATCCACGATTGTGGATAACTTGTTGATAACTATGTGTGTAAATGCTGCATTTATACACAATCGTCGCCATTGATGGAAAGTTCAGCTGCGTCAGGAGTTATTTTCATAGGTAATTCACACTTTTGTCATAAACGCATTGACAGCATGATCTGCCTGGAGTAAATTAAACCTTATCAAATGAATTTACCGTAAAGGTCAAATGAAAGGCGAACGACTTTTTAGGTTTGTGCATCAATTCACAAAGTCGGAAGTAGCCATATCTGGAATGGGCAATCAGCTTGCCCTTCCCTCATAAGAGGAGAGGATTAACTGTGGAAGCACTGGCACTGGAACGCAAGGCGGAGCAGAACCGCGAACTGCGGGAACGGCTAATGCAATTGAAGAAAGAGCGCAACGCCATCATTCTTGCTCATTATTATCAGCGTGATGAAATTCAAGAGGTTGCAGATTTCCGTGGAGATTCGTTTTTGCTAGCACAAAAAGCGGCACAGACGGATGCGGATGTCATCGTATTTTGCGGTGTGCATTTTATGGGCGAGAGCGCAAAAATTTTGGCACCGAACAAAACGGTTATTATTCCGGACGAGCGTGCAGGCTGCCCGATGGCGGATATGGTCAATGTCGATGGTCTTCGCAAGCTGAAAGCTCAGCATCCGAATGCGACCGTCGTTACGTATATTAACTCATCTGCCGAAATTAAGGCAGAGACTGACATTTGCTGTACATCGGCAAATGCGGTTAACGTTGTGAACTCCGTTGAAGGCCAAGACGTCATTTGGGTACCGGACAAAAACCTTGGGCATTACGTGCAGCAGAAAACCGATAAGAACATGATTATCTGGGAGGGCTACTGCAACACGCACGACATGTTGACGGTCAAGGATGTAGAGGAAATGAAAGCGAAATACCCGAATGCACAGTTTGTTGTGCATCCTGAGTGCCGCCCTGAAGTGGTGGAGCTGGGTGACTTTGTCGGCAGTACGACAGCAATTATTAAATATTGCAAGGAATCGGATTGCAAGGAGTTCATTGTCGGCACGGAGGATGGCACGGGCTATCAGCTGCGGCTGGACAGTCCGGACAAAACATTCCTTTTTGCATCTAAATATTTGGTCTGCCCGAACATGAAGGTTAATAACCTCAAAAAGCTGGTAAAATGCCTCGAAACGATGCAGCCGCAAATCTATGTACCGCCGCATGTGGCGGATCAAGCACGCTTGTCCCTGGAGCGCATGTTACTCGTGAAATAGGAGCAGCATGCGCTACTCCTATGCCTGGAGGCGCGAAAAATGATTCCCAGATACCTTGTAGACATCAATTTGGACGAACTGCCGGTAATCGAGAAGGATGTAATTGTGATTGGGGCCGGCATTGCCGGTCTTTTTACCGCACTTCGGGCAAGTGATCGGCATTCCGTGCTGATGATTACGAAGAAGTCGCTGCTCGACAGCAACACCCGTTATGCGCAGGGCGGCATTGCCGCGGTCATATCGGAGGATGATTCACCCACTTACCACAGCGAGGATACGTTGATTGCAGGAGCAGGCTTGTGCTCAGAGGATGCGGTCAATGTGCTCGTGCATGAGGGGCCGGAAGGGGTAAATCAGCTCATTGAAATGGGGACGCAGTTCGATTTGGAAAATGGCGAGTTTGCGCTGACGAAGGAAGGCGCTCACAGCCAGCGCCGTATTTTGCATGCGAACGGGGATGCGACGGGCTACGAAATTGTACGAGCCTTATCGGAGAAAGCGTTGTCTAAACCGGGTATTGAAGTTTGGGACGACCATTTTGTCATCGATTTGGTGACTAATGATGGAGAATGCGTTGGCGCTGTTGTGCAAAAACCGGACGGCTCGCGTCTGTTTGTGCGCGGCAAGGCAACCATTCTATGCTCTGGTGGTGCTGGCCAGCTCTATCGTTACACGACGAATCCTGAGGTGGCCACAGGCGATGGGATTGCAATGGCTTACCGGGCAGGGGCTTATATCCAGGATGTAGAGTTTGTTCAATTTCATCCGACCTCCCTATGCTACCCAGGAGCGCCGCGGTTTCTGATTTCAGAGGCGGTGCGCGGCGAAGGAGCCGTGCTTCGCAATACGCGGGGCGAGCGTTTTATGGAGCGTTACCATCCTCAGCTGGAGCTGGCGCCGCGTGACGTGGTGGCCCGCGCCATTATTAGCGAGATGGAGGCAACGAAATCAACCTTTGTTTATTTGGATGTGACGCATGAGTCGCCGGATATGGTGAAGCATCGTTTTCCGAATATTTATGAATTTTGCCTGCAATACGGTTTGGATCTGACGACGGATTGGATTCCGGTCGCCCCTGCTGCCCATTATATGATGGGCGGTGTTAAAACCGATCTCGATGGAGAAACCAATATTAAAAGGTTGTTTGCGTGCGGCGAGGTTTCCTCGACAGGCGTTCACGGAGCGAATCGCTTAGCGAGCAATTCGCTTTCGGAAGCGGTCGTTTTCGGCAAGCGGATCGTCGAGGCGATTGATAAACTTGCAGAGCATGCAGAGATTCAGCCTATAATAGAGAGCAGCGTACCGCGCAGCAGCGTGCCGATTCAGGCAGTGGTGGAGCGGAGATTGAAGCTGCAAAAAGTGATGGTCAGGTACGCGGGCTTGCAGCGCGATGCCAAGGGTCTCGCGAAGGGGCTGGAGGAGCTGCGGCGCCAGTTGACTATTTTTCAAGCCATGCTGACCAAGCGGGAAGAGTTTGAATTTGCCAATATGCTGACATGCGCCCTGTTGACGGCGGAATCCGCTTTGCAGCGGGAGGAGAGCCGCGGCGCGCATTACCGTGAGGACTTCCCGGAGCGCAATGATCAAGTATGGCGCAAGCATACCGTAATGCACCGTGTATACGGGAGGACAGAGGAGCGGTTAACCAATGTTTGAGACAACGCTGGATGGCTATAATGAAGCGCTGCGCGCGCAAATACGTGGCTGGCTCGCTGAAGATATCGGGAGCGGCGATGTAACGACAGCTATGACTATTCCACGTGGAGCGCAGGCGAAGGCCGTCATTCATGTGAAGGAAAATGGGCGGATTGCCGGCATTCCGATTGCGCGTCTTGTGTTTGAAATCGTTGACCAATCGCTAGCTTTCACAGCAAAGGTCGAGGATGGGCAGTATGTTGAAAAAGGCACTGTACTCGCTGAAGTAGAGGGCAGCATCCATAGTCTGCTCACTGGGGAGCGACTAGCGCTTAATTTAATGCAGCGGATGTCTGGAGTGGCGACGAAGACTAGTGAATTTGTAGCGGCGCTGCAAGGCCTGCCGGTCCGACTGGTCGACACTCGCAAAACGACGCCTGGCCATCGTCTGCTTGAAAAATATGCCGTTCGTGTAGGCGGCGGCTCGAATCACCGATTTGGCTTGTATGATGCCGTTATGATCAAGGATAATCATATTAAGGGCGCAGGCGGTATTCGAGAAGCGGTGGAAGCAGCGCGAGCAGGTATTCCCCATACGATGAAAATCGAAGTGGAGACGGAGTCTTTAGAGCAAGTCGATGAGGCGATTGCATGCGGTGCTGATATTATTATGCTGGACAATATGCCGCATGAGATGATGAAAGCCGCTGTAAAGCAAATCAAGCAGCGCGCGCCACATGTTATTGTAGAAGCTTCGGGAAATGTGCGGCTTGATACGATTCACGGCATAGCCGCTTGCGGTGTAGATGTCATTTCGGTAGGAGGCCTTACCTACTCCTTTCAATCGCTTGATATTAGTCTCGACCTGTTTGCGAAGAAGGGAGGGGCCATGTCTTGATTCTCGTCATTGACGTCGGCAATACGAATATAGTGCTGGGTATTTATCAAGGCAAGGAGCTGCTCCATCACTGGAGGCTCAGCACGAATCGTTCCGCTACAGTTGATGAATATGGCATTAACTTTCATCATTTGTTTCATTTTGCCGGCATGCGTTTGGAGCAGATGGAAGGCGTTATTATTTCATCCGTTGTTCCACCGCTCATGCGGACGCTGGAGCAGCTGTGCATGAAGTATTTGCGCAAGAAACCGTATATCGTCGGCCCAGGCGTGAAGACAGGACTCAATATCCGGTATGAAAATCCCCGCGAGGTCGGCGCTGACCGCATCGTGAATTCGGTGGCGGGCATCGTCAAATATGGCAGCCCGCTTATTGTCGTCGACTTTGGCACCGCAACGACGTTTGATTACATTGATGCGGCTGGCAGTTATTTGGGCGGCGCAATTGTACCGGGCATTGCTATCTCGACAGAGGCGCTTTATCAGCGGGCGGCGAAGCTGCCGCGAATTGAGCTGGTGAAGCCGCCAAGCGTAATCGGCCGCAATCCGGTCACATCTATGCAGGCGGGAATTATATACGGCTATGCTGGACAAGTGGACGGTATCGTGCGCAGAATCCGCAAGGAATTTAAAGTTTCGCCGCGTGTCATCGCGACGGGCGGCTTGGCTGAGTTAATTAGCTCAGAATCGGAAACGATAGATGAGGTTGATCCGCTTCTGACATTAGAAGGCTTGCGTATTATATATGAACGGAATCAGGAGGGATAGACGATGGAGCAAAGGAAAGATTTTTTGGTGCGCGGCACGGCATGGGAAGGCAAAATTCGGGTCTTCGCTGCCCGTACGACGAAATTGGTCGATGAGCTGCAGCGACGGCACGGTACACTGCCGACAGCAACGGCGGCACTCGGCAGAACGGCAACAGCCGGAGCTATTATGGGCGCCATGCTGAAGGGCGAAGAAAAGCTGACGATTCAAGTGAAGGGCGAAGGCCCAATGGGACAAATCGTTGTTGATGCAAATGCTCATGGAGAAGTGCGAGGCTACACGGACAATCCGCTCGTTCTGCTTCCAAGCAATGCGCAGGGCAAGCTTGATGTTGCTGGTGCAGTAGGCCATAGCGGTTATATTCATATTACAAAGGATCTAGGTCTGAAAGAGCCTTATCGCGGCAGCGTTCCGATTGTTTCCGGCGAGCTGGGCGAAGACTTCACCTATTATTTTGCCGTATCGGAGCAGACGCCTTCCGCAGTTGGGCTCGGCGTGCTGGTCGATGAGGACGGCCGCGTCATCCACGCTGGCGGCTTTATCGTACAGCTGATGCCAGGACTTACGGATGCGGAAATCACAAAGCTGGAGAAAGCGCTCAGTGCGATGCCTCCTGTCACTGCGCTGCTCGATCAGGGCGAGACGCCAGAAGGGCTGCTCAAATGGGTCGTCGGCGACGATGTTGTCATCCATGAGTCGCTGGATTTGCGTTTTCAATGCAAATGCTCGCGCGAGCGTGTAGAGCAGACTCTGATCAGCATGGGCGAATCGGAATTGCAGCAAACGATTGAAGAAGAAGGAAAAGCAGAGGTCGTATGCCACTTCTGTAATGAAGCTTACCAGTTTAACCGCACTGAGCTGGAGCAATTGCTCGACCAAGCCAAACCGAAGCCGATCCATTAAGATGGAGGCTACCGGGCAATGAATAAAATCGGTGTAGTCAGGACGATCGTTGTCATTCAGGCGTTGTGCATGATCGTGCTCAGTGTAGTTGTTGTAGTGAGATTGTCGCCTTTTTCTGAAGGGTTGCCAGAGCATGAGCCGGATCCGGGAACACGTACGGAAACGGGCAATGAGATTGTACCCGGCAGCTCGGAAAACGATAAAATTGTTGCCATCATTGGCAATCACAGCATTAGGGTAAGCGAGCTAATGAACAGGCTCAGCGAGCAATATGGCGAAGCTACCCTCAAGCTGATGATGATTCAAAGCGCCATTGACCAAGAAGCTGCCTCACAGCAGCTTGAGGTTACTGCTCAGGAACAGCAGAAAGCTGTTGAGGAGCAGGCAGAGGGATATGATAGCGAAGAGGATTTTTACCGCATCATGGATCAGCAGCTGGGCATGTCCAAAGAGGAAGTTTTGAAGGATGCAAAGTACAGGCTGTTGACTGAAAAAATTGCGATCCAAAAGGTGGATGTGCCTGATGCTGAGGTTGAACGATACATTGCGGATCATGAGGAGCAATACAGCGACAAGCTGCAATATCGCTTATCCTGGATTGTGACGGCGAATATCGAAGAGGCGAACCGCGTGCTGGATAAACTGTCCCAAGGAGCGGATTTCGCGCAAACAGCCACTGAAAGCTCAATAGATGCTTTTACGGCAGAGGCTGGCGGTGATTTAGGCCTTATTGATGCGAATGACCCGTTTCATGAGCTGGCGATTCTTTCAGCAGCAAGCAAGCTGGGTACGGGAGAGATTGCCGGCCCAATCGCAATTGCCGAAGGATACGCCATTATTCGTTTGATGGAGCGCCATACAACGGATAAGCCACAGGGGCAGCAATTGCATGAACAGGTTCGCAAAGAGCTAGCTTTATCACAGGCTCCTTCGCTAAGCGAAATTGAGCAGCAGCTATTGGAGAAATATGACGCGGTCACCTTCCCATAAATATAAGAAATTTTAGGTTCGTTTATAAGCTTCCATTATATTGGAGCATCATATAGCCGTATTCGCAAGATGATTAGAAAATGGGCGAACAATCCGTCTTTTTCAAAATATAAGCATTTATAAGGCTTCCTCTTATATCAGTCTTATATTTCATCGTAAAACGTTACTTTTTCGGTCGGTGATGGCGTTAGCCAGCCGTTTTCGATTGA
Organism: Paenibacillus algorifonticola; assembly: GCF_050481745.1. Classification (GTDB taxonomy): domain Bacteria; phylum Bacillota; class Bacilli; order Paenibacillales; family Paenibacillaceae; genus Pristimantibacillus; species Pristimantibacillus algorifonticola_A. The sequence continues at coordinate 90,584 of NZ_JBCNGR010000004.1, forward strand.
AGGACATGAAGGTATTGACAACGAATACAACTCATTGATAAGATGGAATTAGTTAAAAAACCAACTGAATTAGTCGGAATAAGGAGGAAGTATGACACATGGCAAAAATCGTGCAAAGCATTACTGATCTAATTGGTGATACACCGCTAGTTCGCTTGAATCGTCTTGTTCCTGAGGATAGCGCTGAAATTTATGTGAAGCTTGAATATCAAAATCCAGGTGCAAGCGTAAAGGACCGTATCGCAATCAGCATGATCGAAGTAGCTGAACAAGAAGGTATTATCAAGCCAGGCGATACAATTGTTGAGCCTACGAGCGGTAATACAGGTATCGGTCTTGCCTTGGTAGCAGCAGCTAAAGGCTATAAAGCTATTCTCGTTATGCCTGAGACGATGAGTATTGAGCGCCGCAACCTGCTTCGTGCCTATGGCGCAGAAGTGGTTCTGACGCCGGGTTCGGAAGGCATGAACGGAGCTGTTCGCAAAGCCGAGGAATTGGCGAAAGAGAATCCGTCCTATTTTATCCCGCAGCAGTTCAATAACCAAGCGAATGTGAAAATCCACCGCGAGACGACAGGCCCAGAAATTGTTGAGGCAATCAACTCCCTGGATGGCAAGTTGGATGCATTCGTAGCGGGTATTGGTACTGGCGGTACAATTACGGGTACTGGTGAAGTGCTGAAGAAGAACTTCAAAGATATTAAAATTTACGCGGTTGAGCCAGCAGCTTCCCCATTGCTTTCAGGCGGACAGCCTGGCCCTCACAAAATCCAAGGCATTGGTGCTAACTTTGTGCCGACGATTTTGGACCGTGAGATCTATGACGAAGTGATTACCGTTGAAAATGATGATGCATTCGACTACGCACGCCGTGCTGCGAAAGAAGAAGGCATTTTATGCGGAATTTCCTCCGGTGCTGCAATCTATGCTGCTTTGAAAGTAGCGAAGGAACTCGGCAAAGGCAAGCGCGTTATCGCGGTTGTTCCAAGTAACGGTGAGCGTTACCTCAGTACGCCGCTGTTCAACTTCGAGAACTAACGCTTATTTCCAAGCGGGGCCGTGCCTTGAGTAGGAGCGGTGTACCGTTTGACTGGCCTTCCATTCATTTGAGTGGGGGGCTTTTTTCAATTATTGGAATTTATAAGTTTCACCTTATAAACAGCTTATAATTCACTTTCGAAACGTTAGCTTTGCCGCCAGAGGACGGCTGCAGCCGTTTACGCTTGATGGGCGTAATTGGCCTTGGGTATATGGCGGCAATGCTCTTTCCTTTTGGGCGGGTATTCTGTATACTAGGCAAAATAAACATGCTTGTCGATCGGGGGTTGGAAGGTGATGTTCACCGCCTTGGACTATTGGTTAGGGTGGCACGCCGAGCAGAAGTATACGACTTTTCCACTGTTGCGGGAGCTGCCGCTTGGAGAAGAAGGCGTCACTTCATGGGAAGAGGCATGGCGGGATGCATCGCCGTATGCTTTTGTGCTGGAGAGCGGCAAGGACGGGCGCTATACATATTTCGGCTTGCAGCCGGAAAGCGTCATTCGCGGCAAAGGCCTGAAGGCGGAAGCCCAGGCGTTGAGTGCAGCTCTCGCCGATGCTTCGCATGCAGCTGATTCAGTCGTACGCTATCAGGGCAAGCCGCTCGAAGTGGTGCGGAGCTGGATGGAGCCTTATCTCGCGCCGAAGCTTGAAGCAGCTGGCACGCCGAAATGGACGGGCGGCTGCGTCGGATTTTGGAGCTATGACGTCATTCGTTCGATTGAACGGCTGCCGGAGCTGACGGAAGATGATTTGAATTTGCCGGATTATTTGTTCCTGCGTTTAAATGAACTGTGGATTGTCGATCATAGCGACAAGAAGCTTTATTGCGCTGTGCATACGCTTGTGCCAAGCGATGCGAGTGAAGAGGAGCTGCGACTGCTTTATGCGCAAGCTTGCTCACGGGCGGATGAGATGGCCGTTTATTGGAAGCAGCGGTTCGGGAGCGGAGTGAATGGGCAGCGAGGTGTGAGCCATGCTGCAAGCACTGGCACAAGCGGCAGCCGCCAGCTGCGACAAGAGCGTCTCGAGCTCACCGCGGACGATTCCCTCCAGAGCAATCTGGATGCGCTGGGCGGGATCAGCACGCGTTTTTCGAAGGAAGCCTTTGAGGAGGCTGTTCGGCAAATTCAGCGTTACATTGGGCAAGGCGACGTATTTCAGGTTAATTTATCGGTGAGGCAGAGCCGGGCGCTGGGTGTGCAGCCAGAAGAGCTGTACGAGTGGCTTCGTCTCATTAATCCTTCTCCATATATGGGCTTTCTGCGCTGTCCTGACTTTCAGCTCGTGTCGGCTTCGCCGGAGCTGCTCGTTGAGCGCCGCGGCGACTTGCTTGCAGCCCGTCCGATTGCCGGAACGCGCAGACGCGGCCGAACAGAAGCGGAAAACGAGCTCATGGCGGAGGAGCTGCGGACGAGCGAGAAGGAGCGCGCCGAGCATATTATGCTGGTCGATTTGGAGCGCAACGATTTGGGCCGGATTTCGGCTTACGGCACGGTGAAAGTGGAAGAGCTGATGGTCATAGAGCAATATTCGCATGTGATGCATTTGGTATCCCAAGTTGAGGGACGGCTTGCCGAGGGCAAGGATGCTTACGATGTGATTGCGGCCACTTTCCCAGGCGGCACCATAACAGGCGCTCCCAAAATCCGCACGATGGAAATCATTGAAGAGCTGGAGCCTGTAAGACGTGGACCATATACCGGTTCGCTCGGATGGATTGACTATAACGGCGATATGGAATTTAATATTATCATACGAACTATGGTCGTCAAAGACGGCGTGGTGCACATTCAGGCCGGAGCAGGCATCGTCATTGATTCCAAGCCAGAGCGCGAATATAAGGAAGCATTAAGCAAGGCGAAGGCGCTGTGGAAGGCGATTGAGTATAGTGAACGGTTCAGGCAGGCTGCGCCAAGCGGGCGCAAACATTAGAGGAGGCGCATGCGATGATTCTCGTAATAGATAACTATGATTCGTTTACCTACAACCTGGTGCAATATTTAGGCGAGCTTGGCGAGGACATTGTTGTGAAAAGAAATGATGAGCTGGGGCTGGCGGACATTGAGCAGCTGGCTCCTGATCATATTTTGATTTCTCCGGGACCTTGCTCTCCTAACGAGGCGGGCATCAGCCTGTCGCTCATTGAGCATTTTAAAGGAAAAATTCCGATTTTCGGCGTGTGCCTTGGCCATCAGGCGATTGGACAAGCATTTGGCGGAGATGTCATTCGCGCTGAACGTTTAATGCATGGCAAAACATCGCAAATGGTGCATGACGGCAAAACCATTTTTGAAGGCATCCCTTCGCCGTTCACCGCAACCCGTTACCATTCCCTTATCGTGAAAAAAGAGACTCTGCCAGACTGTCTCGAAATCAGCGCAGAAACAGCAGAAGGCGAAATTATGGCCCTTCGCCACAAAGAATACCCGATTGAAGGGGTGCAATTCCATCCGGAATCGATTATCTCCGAGCATGGGCTGACGCTGCTGCGCAACTTTTTGGAAATTCGTACTGGCGCGCCGCGATGAAGGTCGCATTCAATGGCGATGTCATGGATGCCGGTCAAGCTGTGATCTCAATATATGATCACGGCTTTTTGTACGGTTTGGGTTTGTTCGAGACGTTTCGGACCTATGGCGGTCGCGCTTATTTGCTGGAGCGGCATTTACGGCGGCTGGAAGCGGGCTGTGCATCGCTGGGCATTCGCTACAAAACGGATCAAAGCACGCTTGAGGCGAGCATCGCCGAGCTGCTTCATGCGAATGAGCTGAAGGACGGTTATGTCCGGCTGACCGTTACAGCTGGCGATGGCGGACTAGGCTTGCCGATGGGTGATTATGAGCAGCCGCAGGAGCTGATCTTGATGAAGCCGCTGCCGCCTTATCAGGCTGCGCTGTATGAGCATGGCCGCGAGCTTAGGCTGCTGCATACGAAGCGCAATACGCCAGAAGGAGAGATTCGGCTTAAATCGCTGCATTATATGAATAATATTATAGCGAAGCGCGAGCTGGCCGCGAGCAATGCCTCGCCGGGAGCAGAAGGATTGATGCTGAGCGGTGCTGGCCTGCTGACGGAGGGCATCGTCAGCAATCTTTTTTTTACCCAGGATGGTGTTATTCGGACACCCGCGGTTGATACAGGCATTTTGCCTGGCATTACGCGAGAGCGCGTTATGGAACTGGCCCGTGCGGCAGGCTTCCAGGTGGAGGAAGGCCATTACAGCTGGAACCAACTGCTTGGGGCAGATGAAATTTGGCTGACGGGCTCCGTTCAGGAGCTGGTGCCAGTTACGCGGTTATCAGGTACCGACGGCACTCTGGTGAAGGTTGGCAAAGAGGCGGGTGCAGGAAGCGGCGTGGGCTACGGAAAGGCCAGAAATGGAGCCATGCTTGAACCTGAAGCGGAAGCCGGGAAAGCCGGGACGGTGGCCGGCCCGATCACGCGCCAGCTGCTCAAGGCTTACCGCTCCGATACGATGAGAAGCAAGTAAGGTGGAAGCGTCAATCAGCTGCGCATGAAGACTAGAATAGCTAAAGGTGTGAGCGGAACTTATGAATATAACAAGAGAAAGCAAGCTTGAATATTACAGCAGGAGCTATGAGCTGCCTGGAGGGAAGCGGCTGGAGCTGGGCAAGCGCACGCTGATTATGGGCATTTTGAATGCGACCCCGGACTCCTTCTCCGATGGCGGGAAGTTTAATGAAGCGGAGGCGGCTGCCCGCCGCGCGGTGGAGATGGCGGCAGAAGGCGCTGATATTATCGATATCGGCGGCGAGTCCACGCGCCCAGGCTTTGTGCCGGTCGATGCCGAGGAGGAGCTGCGCCGCGTCATTCCGGTCATACAAGCTGTCCGTGCCGCGCTGCCCCACATTGCGATATCGATCGATACGTATAAAGCAAAGACAGCGCGCCATGCACTCGAAGCAGGAGCTACGATCATCAATGATATTTGGGGACTCAAATTTGATGCGGAAATGGCGGCAGCTGCAGCGGAATACGTCTGCCCGGTTATTTTAACGCATAATCGGATGAATCCCGTCTACCTGGCAGCTGATTTTGTGGAGGATGTTATTGCCGATTTGAAAGAAAGCATCGAAATCGCAAGACATGCGGGCGTGCAAGAGGAGCAGATCTGGCTTGATCCCGGTCTTGGCTTTGCCAAAACCCATGAGCAGAATATGGAGCTTCTAGGGCGGCTCGCCGAGCTGCACGCTCTCGGCTATCCTGTACTGCTGGGCACTTCACGCAAAAGCTTCATTAGGCAGACGCTAGATTTGCCGAGGGAAGAGCTGGTAGAGGGTACGGCAGCAACGACGGCGCTGGGCATTGCTCAAGGCTGTCAAATCGTCAGGGTGCATGATGTCCGCGCAAATAAAAGAACAGCTACAATGTCGGATGCGATTACCTATCCGCGTTATTCATAGATTTAGATATAAGTATAAGGGGCGTAAGCTTATGGATAGAATGCTTGTGAAAGGCATGCAGTTCTACGGTTATCACGGTGTTTTTGCAGAAGAGAACAGGCTGGGGCAAAAATTCGGTGTCGATCTGGAGCTGCTGCTGGATTTGGAGAAGGCGGCAACGATGGATGATTTGGAAGCAACGGTGAATTATGCCGAATTGCATGCGCTAACGAAGAAAATCGTCGAAGGAACGCCGTTTAAATTGATCGAGGCTTTAGCGGGTAGCATTGCAACCCAATTGCTGGCGGCTTATACTATGATAAATGAAGTCACGGTTCGTGTGACGAAGCCGAACCCGCCGTTCGACATTCATTTTGATGGCGTGACGGTAGAGCTGCGCAGAAAGCGGGATGCTGATGGACGCGTTGTCTCCGTTTAATTCGCCCGCATATGCTTATGTGGCTCTAGGTTCAAATGTAGGTGATCGGCAGCAGCTTCTGCTGCAAGCGATCCAGCAGTTAAGCGGCTGCCCAGACATCGAAGTGCTTCGCGTTTCTGGCGTATATGAGACCGATCCGGTCGGCTATACGGATCAGCCCCCTTTTCTGAATATGGCTATCGCCGTACGAACTACGCTGTTCCCGCTTGCTTTACTGCACGTCCTGCTGGATACCGAGCAGCAGCTTGGGCGTGTTAGAGATATACGCTGGGGGCCGCGCACTATAGATCTCGATTTGCTGTTGTATGCTGATGTCGTGATGGATGGCGAGGAGCTGACGCTTCCGCATCCTCGAATGATGGAACGTTCTTTCGTGCTCGTTCCTCTTGGTGATGTAATCGAGCAGTCCCATCCGCTTAAGGAACAGGTGGCTGCGGCCGCGGCTTCAGCGCTTCAGGATGGAAAGGAAGGCATCATGTTATGGAAAATCATCAATTGGCACAGCGAGTCCGGGCATTTCGTAAGCTAAAGGGCTATACACAGCAGGAATTAGCAAAAGTACTTGGCGTGTCGGTAGCGGTGTTAGGCTCTCTTGAGCGCGGCACCCGCAAGGCGGACGCGAAGTTATTGATTCACATATCAAACACCCTTGGCGTTAGCTATGAAGAGTTGACGGATTCGGAATCAAACGGAAACGTATAAGCAGGCGTAAACGGCTGCCGTACGGGAAATGCGCAAGCATCTGGCTTGGTATTTGAAAGGCTTGCCGGGCGGTGCGCGCGTGAAGGATGTTATTATGGAAGAAACCGGCCGGGACCGGATGGTGGACATTTTGGATCAATATGTGGTGTCGCTCGAAGAGCAAGGTCTGGCTGCTGCAGGTCTCTAGCTTGCACGAGCAAGCTGTTCAGGAAACGGCTGTTCGGGAATTCGACACTCCCTATACTTGATTTACAAATGAAATAAACGGGCAGGTTATCTGAGAACGTTCAGAGACCTGCCTTTTTTAAAAAAATAAGCTTGTAAAGGCGCCTCTCCTGCCTATGCTCATGTGACTCAAACGACAAAACATTTGTTGTTTTTTCATAGATCGGTTTTTCACATTGCTTTTTGAAGTATAGGAAAGGATAAATGAGGAGAGCCATGATGGCTTATGAGAAAATGGTAGGCTTATGTAAAAAATCTTATATATTTGGAACTTTGTGTTTTTTGCAGACATGTTAGGAAGGAATGTGCGGTTTTGTAACGAATAAAAAAGAAGGGCTATTTGGCTGTCCCGCCAACTGAAATAGAGGGTTCAAGCACGGGTGCATTTACAAGCAGCGTGTTCCTTGCAGACAGGTGTACATATATGGTGGGCAACGCTTTCAAGAGGCCTTATGCGAAAGTCGTTCCAGTCGTTTGGCTTTGATTGACATTCAGGAGAACATTGCATATAATCGTGCAATATAACCTTAATGACTATAGTCAACGCGGCTTATCTGCTCCCTCAGCTGGTCTGAGGCAAGAGGAGCGTAATATATTAATTAACAGTGAATTCATACATGGTATGAAAATTGGTCACACGACGGGAGAATCGGAAAGATGAGCGATAAAGAGATCATTCTGACTCAGGAAGGTTTGAGAAAGCTTGAGGACGAACTGGAGATGCTGAAATCGGTCAAGCGTCGCGAAGTAGCTGAGCGGATCAAGATCGCGATTGGCTACGGCGATATTAGCGAAAACTCCGAGTATGAAGATGCTAAGAATGAGCAGGCCTTCATCGAAGGTCGTATCATTACGTTGGAAAAAATGCTCCGCAACGCTCGGATCATCAACAGCGATGAGATCGATACAGATGTGGTCAGCATCGGCTCCACGGTAACCGTAGAAGATTTGGAATTTGGCGATAAAATGGAATATGCCATTGTCGGTTCCGCAGAATCGGATCCGCTTAACAATAAGATTTCCAATGAGAGTCCTGTAGGCAGAGCGATTTTGGGTAAAAAGGAAGGCACGGTCGTTGATGTCAGCGTACCTGCCGGTGTTATACAATATAGAATCGTCGATATTAAAAAATAAGGTTTGCACTGTGTCTGATTCAGAAAGCTTCCTTAAGCGGAAGCTTTTTGAACGTTAAAGCGGTGCCTTAGGAGATGAAATCAAGTTGGAACATCAGAACACCGAGACAGGTCATGAGCAAGAACAAGAGCTAAGCGAGCTGCTGCAAATCCGTCGTGACAAACTGGACGAGCTGAGAGGACTCGGCATTGATCCATTCGGCAGCAAATTCGAGCGTTCGCATAATGCGAAGGACATCGTGTCCGCTTATGAGTCGTTTACGAAGGAAGAGCTGGAGGAGAAAGCCGTACAGGTAAGCATTGCGGGCCGGATTATGCAGAAGCGCGGCATGGGGAAAGCGAGCTTTGCCCACATTCAGGATCTAAGCGGCAAAATTCAAATTTATGCACGCAAGGATACGGTTGAGGAAAACCAATTCGCAGCGTTCACCCTGCTTGATATCGGCGATATCATCGGCGTCAAGGGAACGGTATTCAAGACGAATACCGGCGAAGTATCGGTAAAAGCGCTTGAAGTGATCGTACTTACGAAGTCGCTCCTGCCTTTGCCGGACAAGTTCCATGGACTGAAGGATGTCGAGCTGCGCTACCGCCAGCGTTATGTTGATCTCATTGTGAACCCTGATGTTCAACAGACGTTCATCTCCCGCTCCCGCATTATCCAATCGATGAGACGCTACCTGGATGGCCAGAACTATCTGGAAGTGGAAACGCCGACGCTGCATACGATTCCGGGCGGAGCATCCGCACGTCCTTTCATCACGCATCATAATGCGCTTGATATGCAGCTGTATATGCGTATTGCGATTGAGCTGCATTTGAAGCGCCTCATTGTTGGCGGCATGGAGAAGGTTTACGAAATTGGTCGCGTTTATCGGAACGAAGGCATGTCGACACGCCATAATCCAGAGTTTACGATGCTGGAGCTGTATGAGGCTTACGCGGACTACAAGGACATTATGGCATTGACAGAAAACATGATCGCGCATATCGCGCAGGATGTGCTCGGCACAACCAAAATCATGTACCAAGGCCAAGAAGTCGACCTGACGCCGCAATGGCGCCGTATTTCAATGGTTGATCTGGTTAAGGAAATCAAAGGCGTTGACTTCAGCGTTCAAATGACGGATGAAGAAGCGCATGCCATTGCAAAGGAGCATAACGTCAAAGTTGAGCCGCATATGACGTTTGGTCATATTGTGAATGCGTTCTTTGAAGAGTTTTGTGAGCATACGCTCATTCAGCCGACCTTCGTTACGGGCCATCCGGTTGCGATTTCGCCGCTGGCGAAGAAAAGCCCGGTTGATCCTCGCTTCACGGATCGTTTTGAATTGTTTATCGTGGCGCGCGAGCATGCCAATGCGTTTACAGAGCTGAACGATCCGATCGATCAGCGCGAACGTTTTGAGGCGCAGCTGCTGGAGAAGGAGCAGGGCAATGACGAGGCGCATGAGATGGATGACGATTTCATACGTGCACTGGAGTACGGCTTGCCGCCAACGGGCGGACTAGGAATCGGTATCGACCGTCTGGTCATGCTGCTCACCGATGCGCCTTCCATCCGCGACGTGCTGCTGTTCCCGCATATGCGCAATCTTGCTGGCGAATAGCCGATCATATTTTTCTACTAACCTGTTGAGGCCTGCGGCTTCAGCAGGTTTTTTTCTATAATAGGCTAGGAAAGCTGTTTAAACGTGCTTTATGTCAGGCAATAAGCTAATGCCGGCTCCGTCCATTGACCCGTGCCGTATTTTCCTTTAAAGTGAATATGTATTTTCAGACAAAAAAAGCTATCTTAGCGAGGTATTGACTATAGAAATTAGAGGTGAACAGACGTTGCTGAAAGGTTCGATGAGAAGTTTGCGGTTGGTCATATGCATGGTAATGCTCTTATTCAGTTTTTTGCCTTATGGCGGCAAGCAGGTGTTCGCGGAGGAATTTAATATTATACATAATGCTGGCTTCGAGGATGCGGAGTCTGGTGTACCTTTGTCATGGACGCAGGATGTGTGGGAGGCTGGGGAGAGCGTATCGCGCTTCACGCTGGAGCAGTCCGATGTTTATTCGGGCACCGGCGCAGCTAAGATTCAGAACTTTCAACCGAACCATGCCAAATGGATACAGAAGCTGACCGTAAGTCCGGACGCTTATTACCATGTGAGCGGCTGGGTCAAGGTCTCAGATGCGAAAAACGATGCAATCGGGGCAAATCTGTTCATTTTAGGAGTGGGCGATCCATTTCCACAGTTGACTGATACGGCAGGCGAGTGGAAGCTGCTCGAATTTTACGGCCGGACAGGGCCAGAGCAGAAGGAGCTGCAAATGGGCATCAGCCTGGGCGGCTACGGAAGCTTGAACACGGGAACAGCGCTGTTCGACGATTTGAAAATGGAGCAGCTTCCAGCAAAGCCTGAAAACGTGCAAATCATGTCCTTCGAACCATCGAAGCTGACAGGTGGTGGGGGCGGATCGACAGAAGCTGAAAAGGACCCGAAAAAGATATCCGCTTTTCCCGTATTATCGATATCGGCCTTATTCGGCCTCTTGTTTGTTTTTCTCTATCGAAAAATGCTTCGGACGCAGCCGCTTGGCAAGTCCAGCACTTCCTATCGTGGCTGGCTGATTGCCGCCATGACAGCAGCTCTTATTTTCAGGCTATGGGTTGCGATTAAGGTGCCGGGCTACGTCAACGATATTAAAACCTTTATGTACTGGGCGGATCGCGCCTACCAGAATGGCGTCCAGCAGTTTTATGAAAAAGGGGTCTTTGCAGACTACCCGCCGGGCTACGTCTATATTTTGTATGTTCTTGCTGCCATCAAGTCATGGTTCAGCATAAATCCGGATACAAGCGGAGCAACACTGCTTTTCAAGCTCCCCGCCATCGTGGCCGATCTAGTGTCCAGCTGGCTCATTTACCGTTTTGCCAAAACAAAGCTCAATCCGGCAGCAGCGGCAGGCCTTGCCCTTCTCTATGTCTTTAACCCGGCGATCTGGATCAATTCAGCAGGCTGGGGGCAGGTGGATTCCTTCTTCACCTTGTTTCTCATTATGGCCATTAGCAGCATGGCGGGGGAGCGTTTGGAACGAGGCGGTATCTGGTTCGCGCTTGCTGTGCTCATTAAACCGCAGGCTTTAATATTCGCCCCGGTCGTCTTGCTCGCTTATTGGCATAAACGCGATTGGAAGCGTGCCTTGATGAGCGTCGCTTATGGCGTGATTGCTTTTCTAGTGCTTGCGGCTCCATTTTTCTTGAACAATGGCGGCTTAATGGGTGTTATTGAGCTTTACAAAGCAACGTTATCCTCCTATCCGTACGCAACGCTGAATGCGTTCAACTTATACGCGCTTACGGGAGGGAACTGGGCACCGCTGGAGAGCAGCTGGCTTGCGCTATCCTATAAAACATGGGGTAACATTGCCATTGTACTAGCGGTTATAGCCGCACTATGGTTCTCCTTCAAGGGCAAGCCAAAGCGCAATCTGGGCATCTCTTATTTTATTGCGATTATTCTCATCACAATCGTGTTTCTGTTTGCTACAAAAATGCATGAGCGTTATCTGTTCCCTGTCATCTTGCTGTATGTTTTCGCCTATATCGAGTCGCAGGATCGGCGGCTGCTGCATCTCATGATGGGTTTCAGTGTCACGCATTTCATTAATGTCGGCTACGTGCTTGCATTCAGCGAGGCAGGTCAGCATACGGTGACCGACGGCATTGTCATTTTGTGCTCCATTACGAATTTGTGCTTGTTCGCCTATTTGCTTTATGTCGGTTATTCTCTTTATGTGAAAAATGATCCCAAACCAGTTCCTCCGCTAACGCAGGAAGAACTTCGTGAAGCAGACCGGCAGGCACTCAAGGAGCTGGAGCCGCAGAGCACTGCTAAAGGGAAGGAACTGCAAGCTTCTTCTCCAGGCAAGGACAGCAATAAGCTCACTCGCAAAGACTGGTGGTGGATGGGCGGCATTACCGTTGTCTATGCGATTGTGGCGCTGCTTAACTTGGGCTCGTTCAATAGCCTTAATACTGGATGGAAGCCGCAGCAGAATGGCCAGAGCTTTTATGTTGATCTTGGCCAGACGCAGCAGCTGGAGCGGGTCAATATGTTCGGAGGTGTGGGAGCCGGCAAGTTCAAGCTGGAGTTCGGAAATTCACCGGATGCGTGGAGCGGCGGCGTAGAAGTCGAGCTGAAAATCGGCGATGATCTAAAATGGGTCGTCCAGCCGCTTAATGTGAGCGCGAGATATGCCAAGGTTACAGTCGCTTCAACTGGTTTCTCGCTGCAGGAAATGGCCTTTTATCCGAGCGGAAGCGATCAGCCGCTGCCTATTGGAGACATTGTTTATATCGACTCTAATGCGGCAGCGGCCGAGGACCCGCGTTTTGGTCCTGCTCAGCATCTATTTGATGAGCAAAGCTCGGCTGCTTACAAGTCAACCTATTGGAACGGCTCATACTTCGATGAGATTTATCATGCACGTACTGCATATGAGTTCCTTGAGGATTTGCCTGTCTATGAAAATACACATCCGCCACTGGGCAAAATACTCATCGCCATTGGCATCAAGCTGTTCGGACTTAGCCCCTTCGGCTGGCGGATCATTGGAACGCTGTTCGGTATTGCGATGATTCCGCTTATGTATATATTCGTGCTGCGGTTGTTCCGCTATCGCACGGTTTATGCAGCGGCAGGCGCAATTTTGCTAGCAGCCGACTTCATGCATTTCACACAGACGCGCATTGCGACGATCGATGTGTACGCCGTATTTTTCATTATGCTTATGTTCTACTTCATGTACCGTTACTATAGAATGAACTTCTATTTAGTAGCCCTACGGAAGACGCTCATTCCGCTATCCCTTGCAGGGATCGTATTCGGCATAGGTGCCGCGTCCAAATGGATCGTCCTTTACGGCGGGGCAGGGCTTGCCGTTATGTTGGGCCTATCCTTGTTCGAACGCTACCAGCAATATGCGGCATCCAAGCGTGCGCTTGCATCGGGAACAGGGAATGCCGAGCAGAGGGAAACCTTTAAGCGCGTCATTCAAGCTTTCCCGCGCAATACGCTATTGACGCTCGCGAGCTGTTTGGTGACGTATATCGCCATTCCTGCTGTTATTTACAGCCTATCCTTTATCCCGGTGCTGAACGCAGGTGATGGCAAATATACATTTGAAGGACTTGTAAGTCAGCAGGAGCATATGTATTCTTATCACAGCGAGCTGGTTGCCACGCATCCTTATTCCTCGCAGTGGTGGGAATGGCCGTTTATGAAACGCCCGGTGTGGTATTATAGCGGCAAGGATTTAGAAAATGCGAATGATGTATCGTCGATTTCCGCCTTCGGCAATCCACTTATTTGGTGGACGGGACTGTTTGCAGTAATAGGTGCCTTCTATATAAGCCTTAAGCGCAAGGATAAACGCATGTACATCGTCTGGATTGCTTATCTGTCGCAATACTTGCCTTGGATGCTGGTGCCAAGGCTGACGTTTATTTATCATTATTTTGCGATGGTGCCGTTCATGATCATGGCGATACTCTATATGTTCCAGACGGCAGAGGAGAAAAATCCGAAGTGGAGGAAATATTTAGGCCTCTACGTCGCAGCAGCAGTCGTGCTGTTCTTTATGTTTTATCCTGTATTATCAGGTTTGCCTTTCAGCAAAACATATGTGGCTCATATATTGCGTTGGTTCCCAAGCTGGGTGCTCTATAGCGGCTAGTGCCAGGAAGCTGAGCCATACAAACATTTGAGTAAAGAAGTTAGGAAGACAAAGGAGCGGCAACATGTCCCAGGGTGCAATGAGGCAAACAATCAGGCAGTTTATAATGTTTAATATGATAGGGCTCGTAAATACGGCTGTCGATTTTATGGTGTTTAGCCTCTTGGTATGGCTGGGTGTGTACTTCGTTGGTGCACAGGTGATTTCTTATGGAGCAGGTATTGTGAACAGCTACGTTATGAATTCCTGGCTGACGTTCGGCAAAGGGCCGGAGCAGCGAAGAGAACGCAAGTTTGATAAAGCACAGGCGATAAGGTTTACTATTTTGAGCTGTACGGTTCTAGGCCTGTCGTTGCCCCTATTGTATTTCGTATCTGAAAAGATGCTTGTTAACGAGTGGCTGGCAAAGCTGCTCGTTACAGGGGTGACAACAGTGCTCAATTTTATTGGCAGCAAGAAGTGGGTTTTTCGCGGTAAATAAGGGTTTGAAACGCCGGAAAAGGCGCTGTAATGCGGGTTTAATAAAAGTTGAAAGTTTTTTTGAAAAAACACTTGCAATCCTCTAGGCACCCGTGATATATTATATGAGT
>NZ_JBCNGR010000005.1:0-118517 GCF_050481745.1 Paenibacillus algorifonticola
GTTGCTCCTGTTGGACCTGTTGCCCCTGTGTTGCCCGTCGCTCCTGTATCACCCGTATTCCCAGTTGCTCCTGTTGAGCCAGTCGCACCTGTTATCCCTGTCGCTCCTGTATTTCCCGTAGCCCCAGTTGATCCTGTTGGACCTGTGTTTCCCGTGACTCCTGTATCTCCCGTAGCCCCGGTCGCTCCCGTTGGGCCCGTTGCTCCTGTATCTCCCGTAGCCCCGGTTGCTCCTGTTGGACCTGTCGCCCCTGTGTTGCCCGTCGCTCCTGTATCTCCCGTAGCCCCGGTTGCTCCTGTTGGACCTGTTGCCCCTGTGTTGCCCGTCGCTCCTGTATCACCCGTAGCCCCAGTTGCTCCCGTTGGACCGGTTGCTCCTGTTGCTCCTGTTGCTCCTGTATCACCCGTAGCCCCAGTTGCTCCCGTTGGACCGGTTGCCCCTGAAATTCCCGTTGCTCCTGTGTTGCCCGTAGCCCCAGTTGCTCCCGTTGGACCGGTTGCCCCTGTGTTTCCCGTTGCTCCTGTATCACCCGTAGCCCCAGTTGCTCCGGTTGGACCGGCTGCTCCTGTAATTCCCGTCGCTCCTGTATCACCCGTAGCCCCAGCTCCCGTTGGACCGGTTGCTCCTGCGCTTCCCGTAGTCCCTGTATCACCCGTAGCCCCAGTTGCTCCCGTTGGACCGATTGCTCCTGTGTTTCCCGTTGCTCCTGTATCACCCGTAGCCCCAGTTGCTCCCGTTGGACCGGTTGCCCCTGTGTTTCCCGCTGCTCCTGTATCACCCGTAGCCCCAGTTGCTCCCGTTGGACCGGTTGCTCCTGTAATTCCCGTCGCTCCTGTAACACCCGTAGCCCCAATTGCTCCGGTTGGACCGGTTGGACCGGTTGCCCCTGAAATTCCCGTTGCTCCTGTGTTGCCCGTAGCCCCAGTTGCTCCCGTTGGACCGGTTGCTCCAGTAATTCCCGTCGCACCTGTATCACCCGTAGCCCCAGTTGCTCCCGTTGGACCGGTTGCTCCTGTAATTCCCGTCGCTCCTGTATCACCCGTAGCCCCAGTTGCTCCGGTTGGACCGGTTGCCCCTGAAATTCCCGTTGCTCCTGTGTTGCCCGTAGCCCCAGTTGCTCCCGTTGGACCGGTTGCTCCTGTAATTCCTGTCGCTCCTGTATTGCCCGTAGCCCCGGTTGCTCCCGTTGACCCTGTTTCACCCGTAGTCCCAGTTGCTCCCGTTGGACCTGTCGTACCTGTTATTCCCGTAGCCCCAGTTGCTCCCGTTATCCCTGTCGCTCCTGTGTTGCCCGTAGCCCCGGTTAATCCCGTTGATCCTGTCGCACCAGTGTCTCCCGTCGCGCCACCCGCTGGTCCGGTCTCTCCCGTCGGCCCTGTCGCCCCGGTCGATCCTGTTATGCCCGTCGTGCCGCCAGCCGGACCCGTAGCTCCCGTTTCCCCTGTTGCTCCAGTTGAGCCAGTGATTCCGGCAACACCCGGATCTCCTGTGGCACCCATCGCCCCTGCAGCCCCAGTCATCCCCGGCAGGCCATCGGCTCCTTGCATTCCTGCTAGGCCGCGCTCCCCCTGCATACCTTGAGGACCACGCTTGCCATCAGCACCCCTTGGCCCCGGAGGGCCTGTCGGCCCAACAACAGGAACAGGGCAGCATTTCGATTCTGGACATTTATGTTTAAGAGCGGTCTCTCGTTTACAAGGACGTTTTTTCTTATGCTCGCATCTAGCTTTTTTTCTCGGCTTACGTTTCGGTTTATCGCATGAGGATATTTTGCTCATTCGCTTCTTATAGGAACTCAACAAGAACATCCCCCAACTTAATCATTTATATTAGGTCATATGTTTGTCAGACCTTGGACTATCACAATAAGTCGCAAATTGCTCCTCTCCCTTCCTCCTCCACATGCAACCCCACACTCTATCTGTTAAAATAAAACAAACCTACCTCTTCTGCCAAAGGAGCTGAACGCCTTGTATTTACGGAGTGCAGAGCTGCTCAAGGAGCGCATTCCCAATTACAGCAAGTATCCCTTTTCCATTCCTGTCATCCAGTCAATGAGCAAGCTTCATTTTCATACCCATATCACCTTCTTTGTAGGTGAAAATGGTTCCGGCAAATCCACCTTTCTAGAAGCTATAGCCTATCAATGCAGCTTTAACACCGCTGGCGGTGGGCGCAACAACAGCTACGACGTAGATGCCTCTGAATCCGCACTTGGTCCCTACATCCGGCTTTCCTGGATGCCAAAGCTCACGAACGGCTTTTTTCTGCGCGCAGAAACGTTTTACCAGTTCGCCTCTTATCTCGATACAGTGCCCGAAAGCTTGCCCTATTATGGCGGCAAATCGCTGCATGAGCAGTCGCATGGCGAAGCCTTTCTATCGTTGTTCAAGCACCGTTTTGGCAAAAAAGCGATCTATTTGCTCGACGAGCCCGAGGCCGCGCTTTCTCCTGCCCGTCAGCTCGCGCTGCTTCGCGTCATTAAAGATTTGGAGCGCGATGCCCAGTTCATCATTGCGACTCACTCGCCTATTTTGCTTGGATATCCCAACGCACAAATTTACAATTTTGACGCCAAGCCCGTAGAAGAAATTCGCTACGAGGACACAGCACACTACCAGCTAACCCGACGCTTTCTTGAAAACAGAAAAAATGTATTGAACGAGCTGTTCAGCAACGATTAATAACTCTTTCAATATCCCTTACACAAACTTAACACTATATGTACCAGTTTTCTCACGCGAATCTATTTCTATTATTTAGAAAAAATAGTACAATTGCCTTGTGCTTCCAACCAAGGAAGCCGCTCTAATTGAATCAACTACTAGAAGCGGAGGTTTGATGATGAAGGGTAATTTTTTGAAGCGATTGACGGCTGGAGCACTTATCTTAGCCATGTCTTTGTCGGCGGGTACGGCAGTTTCCTTAGCGGAAGGGCCATCTGATCCAGCTCCCATCCTACAGCCCTCAGGAAGTGCCAATGGCAAAAAAATTCTGTTCGACAATGCCCATGCCCAAACAGCAGGGGCGGCAGATTGGGTAATCGACGGCAGCTTTTCCGATTTTGGACAAGCTCTTGCAGGCCGAGGCTATTACGTCAAGGAGCTTCGCAAAAGCGGCCCGATTACGCTAACAGACTTAAGCGGCTATGACGTCTTCGTTATTCCTGAAGCGAACGTGCCGTTCAAGACGAGCGAGCAGCAGGCTATGCTTTCGTATGTGCAGGGCGGAGGCAGCATTTTCTTCATCGCAGACCACTATAATGCGGATCGAAATAAAAACAGATGGGATTCCTCTGAAGTATTCAACGGCTACAGACGGGGAGCTTGGTCAAATCCTGCGCTGGGCATGAGCTCAGCGGAAGCCAGTTCAGCCGCTATGCAGGGTGTAGCCAGCTCCGACTGGCTGTCGAACAACTTCGGCATGCGCATCCGTTACAACGCGCTAGGCAACGTAAACTCAGGAACGATTGTGCCTTCGTCGCAATCTTTTGGCATTACTAGCAGCGTTACTTCCGTGACGATGCATGCCGGATCAACTATTGCTATTACAGACCCGACTAAGGCGAAGGGAATCGTCTACATGCAGCAGACTTCGGCTGCTTGGGGAAATGCGGTCGATCAAGGCGTCTATAATGGCGGGGGAATGGCCGAAGGCCCTTACGTTGCAATCGGCAAAAACAGTCTTGGCAAAATAGCCGTTATCGGCGACTCCTCTCCTGTCGAAGACAGTACGCCTAAATATTTGCGCGAGGAAACAGGCGGCACCAAAACGACTTACGACGGCTTCACAGAAGCAAGCAATGGCGCGCTGCTCGTGCAGCTTGTGGACTGGCTTGCTGTTAAAGAAAGCTATACAGCGCTGAATCAAGTAAGCGGCCTCACACTTGACAATGCAACAGCGCTGCTTGCTATAGAAACGCCGCAAACGTCAACCCAGCCGCAGGCTGAACCATGGGCAGCACCGGCAGCCGACTACAAATGGTGGGACAGCTCCACCTTCAAGCAAGGCTCCTACGGCTATGCCTCAACGTCGCAGCCACCTACATCCGGAGCTGTAAACGAAACCTTCGAGGCAGGCACGAAAGCAGCCTATACTGTAGGTTCGGTTACGCTTGGCTCAGGCTCGTGGACCTTTGATAATGCACTGCTTGGCGATCTAGCTACAGATAAGAAAAACGGAGCCAAAGCCGCGAGAGTCAGGTCAGCAGGTGCCATCTATATGAATTTTAATGTGACTGGCGGCGCGACAAGCGTCAAAGTGAAGCATGCGAGCTTTGGCAGTGATACGGGAGCGACATGGAAGCTTCAGAAGTCGCTTAATGGCGGCTCCACTTGGACGGATGTCGGCAGCACTTACTCCAGCACCCAGTCGTTAACCGAACAGACGATTTCGGTAAATGAAAGCTCAGCTGTACGTTTTAAAATCGTAGTCGCAGGCACATCCGGCAGCCGCTTGAACTTTGATGATTTTACCATCGTCCAATAATCCATGCTTTTGAATTCAGACCCTCCAAAAACATAACAAAAAAGCCCTTCGGGCGCTTGTGCAGCTGCATCAAAGCTTTAGCAGCAGCAGCCATGCGCCCATAGGGCTTTTCTCGAATTTCCTCGCTTCACTCTTCTACGTTGCGCACATCCACCGTCACCTTCAGCAACTGCTGTCCGCTTCCGCGATAAACGCCTTTTACCGGAACGATATCTTTGTAATCGCGTCCATGGCCCAGCTTTACGTAACGCTCGCCGACAGGGGCTTCATTCGTCGGATCGAAGCTGCACCAGCCGAGCGACGGTACATAGGCTTCCACCCAAGCATGGGACGCCTGCTCGAAATCTGCTGCTCCTCCTTGCAAATCGCCAACGAAATGATAGCCGCTCACATAGCGGGCGGGAACCTGCTGAGAGCGGCAGCAGGCAATCATCAGATGGGCAAAATCCTGGCAGACGCCGCGCCTGCGTTCGAACATATCGCTTGCCTTCGTCTCTACAGTAGTAGCATCTGGATCATAGACGAACTCGGTGCGAATTTTATGGGAGAGCGCCAGCAGCCAGCCATATACGCTCAGCCCATTATTTTTCCGATCCTCTACGCCCACTGCATACATCTCCACTTCCGGACTCAGCGCCGTATAGGCGGTAGGCAGCAGAAACTCCACGAAACGATTGCCCGCATCCTCGGACTGCAGCCACTCCCAAGCGACTTCGGCTGCTCCGCCGCCGCTCAGAGCAGCGGCATGCTGCTCTGGCGTAAGTGCCTCCTTCGTCACAACGGTCATTTGCGAGCGAATCGTGAGCTTTCGGTGCGAGCCGTTCACCGAAAACGAATGCACCCGATTGCCGAAAAAATCCTCATAGCTGAACAGCGGCGCATTCGGCTCAATCGCAATGGACTGCTGGTAGCAGGACTGGCGTTCATCCGTGCTCGGCGTCAGACGAATTTCATTGACACTGTCCGTAACCGGCGTGCCATAATCGTATTGCGTCACATGCGAAATATTCAGCTTCATGCGCTGGCCTCCCCCATGCGAAAAAAGGTTTTGGCGAAGGTGTCGCCCAGCGTCTGGCAAGCATCCAGCAAATGCCCGACGATTGCCCCGTCACGGTCCAGTGCAACATCTTCCCGGTCCAGGCAGGCAAGATCCGCCTTCACCTTGCTTACCTGGCGAATAATCTTGTCATGCGCCGAGCGCAGCTGCATATCCTGAAAGCGGATATCCCGCATATGCTCATCCAGCGTATGCAGCGCAAAATGCACAGACCTCGGGAACACTTCATTCAAAATGACAAAATCGACTATCGATTCCACCGACATGCCATCGGCATAATAACGCCGGAACACCTGATAGCCGCTCAGCGATCGCAGCATGGCCTGCAAGTATGAATATGCCCCTGTCGCATGGCTCCAGCTCTCTCCGCTCGCAACCACCGTATTATAAGCTGCTTTAATAATGCGCAGCGTGTTCTCAGCCCGCTCCAGATAGCGGCCGCATTCGATAAAATGCCACTCATTCTCACGTGGCATGACAGACTGGCTGATGCCTTGGAACAGCGCCGTCCATTCCTTGATTTTGCCGAAAAACAAATGCGGCGATTCCGCCATTAAATCCTCTGGCCGCTTCTCCCGCAGCCACAAATAAAAGCCGTTGACCGCATCCCACATCTCGCTCGGCACCTTCTCGCGCAGCGTGCGAAGATTTCCCCGCGCATGACTGACGCAGGACACAAGCGAATTCGGATTGTCGCGGTCGAGCGTCATATACCGCAGCACATCCTGCTCGCTGTAGCTGCCGTATTGTTGGACATAGGACTCCCTGCTGCCCAGCGCATCCACGATGCGCGACCATTTGCAGGTCGGAGCTGCCATTCCTTGCCCTTGACCCACCACCTCCGATTCTGCGCTATCCTCCGCTTGCAAATGATAGTGAACATCGATCAACCGCGCATGGTTTTCCGCCCGCTCCATGTAGCGTCCAATCCAAAATAATGCCTCAGCGTTCCGATTAAGCATAGCCATCCCTCCATTATTAGGCTCCCCGCCTCATTGTTCCGTGCCGGCTTACCAGCTTAGCAGCTTTACCGCTTCGAGGCTTCGCAATATTTAAGCCTAGCGGCTGAGCACCCATGTATCTTTGACCCCGCCGCCTTGCGATGAATTGACGACGAGCGAGCCTTCCGTCATTGCCACACGCGTCAGCCCGCCAGGTATGACATGCGTTTCCTCGCCCATTAGCGCAAAAGCTCTTAAATCAATATGGCGCGGTGCCATGACGCCATCCATCATTACGGGTGCTCGCGAAAGCTTCATCGTAGTCTGGGCAATATACCGCTCTGGGTCGAGCTTAATCGCCTCAGCGAACGCTTTGATTTCCGCCGCTGTCGCACTTGGGCCAATCAACATGCCGTAGCCGCCGGAAAGCGAGGTTTCCTTGACGACCAGCTCCGAGAGATGATCCAGCACATATTCCCGCTCTTCCTTGCGCGACAAAATATAGGTTGGCACATTATGCAAAATCGGCTCTTCGCCCAAATAATAGCGAATCATATCCGGCACATACGCATATACCGCCTTATCGTCGGCAACTCCCGTGCCTGGAGCATTAGCAATCGCCACATTACCTGCGCGATACGCATTCATCAGACCGGGAACGCCTAGCAGCGAATCCGGCTGAAAAGCAAGGGGATCGATAAACTCATCATCAATCCGCCGATAAATAACATCCACCTTGCGAAGCCCGCGCAAGTCCCGCAAATAAATATTGTGATCCTTATACACGAGATCACGGCCCTCCACAAGGTGAATGCCAAGCTGCTGAGCGAGGAAAGTATGCTCGTAATAAGCCGAGTTATAGGAGCCCGGCGTAAGCAGCACAATAAGCGGATCGCGCTTGCCGCTAGGGGCAAGCGCGCGGAGCGAGCTGAGGAAGCAGTTGAGGCTGCGCTCGATGCTCTGGACAGACGAGGACAAATAAAGGTCATGAAACAGCTCGCTCATCAGCGTTCGGCCCTTGAACAAGTAAGAGAAGCCGGAAGGAGAACGCAAATTGTCCTCCAGCACGAAGTAACGTCCCTTCTCATCACGGATCAAATCGATGCCCGACGCTGTAATGTACACGCCTGACGGCACATCCAGCCCAACCATTTCCGGGCGGAAATAAGTATTGGACACAATCATTTTGCGGGGGATAACGCCATCTTTTACAATGTGCTGCTGGTGGTAGATGTCATGAGTGAAGGCGTTAAGCGCGCGAATGCGCTGACGCACGCCGCGGTCAATATTGTCCCACTCATGCCGGGGAATGACACGGGGAATATAGTCGAACGGTATCGTCCGCTCCAGAGGCTCATTTTGATTGCTGTTGTACAGCGTGAAGGTTATGCCTTCCTCCATCATTCGCTGATTAAGAGCATGCTGACGAATGTTCAGCTCAGAAGGCTTAATTCTCCCGAACAAGCGATGAACACTTTCATAATGGGGACGAACCGAAAAATCCTTCTCAAACATTTCGTCATAAAATGATTGTGAATCATAATAATGCGACTGCGACTGTCTAGCCGTCGACATGCCAACCGCCTCCTCCAAGATAGCTCAACCTCACATGTAATTCCTGTAACAATAATGATCATTTTTGATCCAACGACATATTAATGTTAGTTTTTATGACGTTAAATTTCATAAAATCGTCCATTTCTGTAGCTCAATCATACTAAAACCGAATATTCATGTCAACTTATATGTCATATAAAAAAGCCGAAATCCTCTTGCTTGAGGATTTCGGCTGCTTTTGAATGTTATCTTCTACAAATTGAGGTCTATTCGGATGCTGCATTAAGCTTGTTCAAATCTTTGGCGACGTCATCGACCATTTTTACAAAAGCAGCAAGCTCCTGTGATTTTGCCGCTTGATTACGCGCTTCTGCCGACGTCTGATCGGACTCCTTGCGGACCGAATTAACCTTTTTCTCAATTTCACTAAGCTTATTTTGAATCGTTTCCTGCGCTCCCCGTGACGACGCGGCCAGCTTGCGCACCTCATTGGCGACAACCTCAAAGCCCCGACCATGATCACCGGCTCTTGCTGCTTCAATGGCGGCATTCAGCCCTAGCAAATGCGTCTGATCGGCAATTTCCCGAATCATCGTCCCCATCTCCGTAATACCGTCCAGCTCGCCCTGCAGCTCGCCAAGCAAAGAATGCGCTTTCTCTTGTGAATCTGAAGTAGACAATGCCGTAGCTGCAATCGATTGGGCGCCTTCTTCCAGCTCAACCATCAAGCCAGCCAGCTGCTGCACTGCTTCCGTTACCGTCGTCAGCATAATTGCACGCTCATCTGCAAGCTCCTGCACCTTCGTCTGCTCTGCGCGGTTATAAGCTTCAAGCACGAATTGCGAGTCCAGATTGAACATCTTGGACAGCGAGTGAATAACCGGCTTCCATCCATCTGGAAGCACACGCTCAAATACATCCGTCGCAATGTTCAAGTAAGTCATGTATGTACCTAAATACCAGTCGGTTGTAAGGCCGATCCGGGAATGCACAAGCCCGATTTTTATCCGGTTTTCAATAAACGCTTCATCAATAACCCCGTCAGCAAGGGACAGCCAATATTCGCGCTGTGTTCCTTTCAGACGATCCACATTGCTGAATTTCTTCATTAAAGCTACCATTTCGGGATAGAGTCCCACATTATCGTAAAAGCGATCAACAACCTCATTAACTACCTGCTTAAAAATAGGCTTGCACTCGGAAAGCAGCTGTAAATCCTGCTCCTTGATTCCTGTATAATCCAACTGTCGCTTACGTTCTACTGTGACATTAATCATTGAAAAACCCCCTGTCTCTAAATAGATAACAACTGCTATATTTAGTATATCGGCATTCAGCCTCATATAGGTAGACATTTCTTTAATAATTCAAGAGAATTTGTCTAGATCTCTACAAAATTCACCAAAAAAGCTGAATCTATAGTCCCATTTTTCCAGTCCTCCTATCCTATTCTAGCTTATTCGCGCTTTAATTTCACCCAGACAACGCCAAGAAGTTCGGTGGGCAGCTGCTCCACCGAACTTCTTGATCTTCTCCGATTTGGATCGTTAGCGATTAAGCAGGCTGCCTACATAACGCAGCAGCTCATTGGCGCATACGGGGCAATAGCCGTGGTCATCTATCAACCGCTTCGTCACTTCATTAATCCGCTTGAGCTGGATTTCATCCGGCGTCTTCGTGGAGGTCGTAATCTTCACGATGTCCTTAAGATCCGTGAACAGCTTTTTCTCCACCGCTTCACGCAGCCGCTCATGGCTGGTGAAATCGAATTTTTTTCCTTTGCGGGAATAAGACGAGATGCGAATCAAAATTTCTTCGCGGAACGCTTTTTTCGCATTTTCAGAAACGCCGATCTGCTCCTCAATAGAACGCATCAGGCGCTCATCCGGATCAAGCTCCTCGCCGGTGAGCGGATCTTTGATTTTAGCCCAGTTGCAATAAGCCTCAATGTTGTCGAGATAGTTTTCGAACAGCGTACGCGCCGACTCCTCATAGGAATAGACGAAGGCCTTCTGAATTTCTTTTTTGGCCAGGCCATCATATTCCTTGCGCGCAACCGAAATAAAGTTCAAATAACGCTCCCGCTCCTCCTTCGTAATGGATGGATGCTGGTCGAGGCCCTCCTTCAAGCCGCGAAGCACATCGAGCGCATTAATGCACTGCATATCCTGCTTGATCAGCGCGCTCGAAATCCGGTTGATCACATAGCGCGGGTCGATGCCAGACATGCCTTCCTCGGTATATTCGGTCTGCATTTCCTTAAGATCGGCATCCTTGAAGCCTTCGATTTCCTCGCCGTCGTACATCCGCATCTTCTTCACCAAATCCATGCCCTGCTTTTTCGTCTCCTTCAGACGGGTAAGTATGGAGAAAATAGCAGCAGCGCGCAGAGCATGAGGCGCAATATGAATATGCTTCATGTCGCTCTGGCCGATGAGCTTCGTATAAATTTTTTCTTCCTCGGACACTTTCAGGTTATACGGAATCGGCATGACGATCATCCGTGACTGGAGCGCTTCATTTTTCTTATTGCTAATAAAGGATTTGTACTCCGTCTCGTTCGTGTGGGCAATAATTAATTCATCAGCGGAAATAAGGGCAAACCGCCCCGCTTTAAAATTACCCTCCTGCGTCAAGGACAGCAGGTTCCACAAAAACTTCTCGTCGCATTTCAGCATCTCCTGAAACTCCATGAGCCCCCGGTTTGCCTTGTTCAGCTCGCCGTCAAAACGATAAGCCCGCGGATCAGATTCCGAGCCAAATTCTGTAATCGTGGAAAAATCGATGCTGCCGGTGAGATCGGCAATGTCCTGCGATTTCGGATCAGATGGACTAAACGTACCGATACCAACCCTGTTATCCTCAGAGATGAATACGCGCTCTACCTGAACATTTTGAATATCGCCGCCGTATTCGGTTTGCAGCCTCATTTGGCAGGACGGGCATAGATTGCCTTCAATTCTAACCCCAATCTCCTGCTCGATTTCACCTCTCAGCTCATGCGGAATGAGATGCAGCGGCTCTTCATGCATCGGGCAGCCTTTAATCGCATAGACGGCGCCGCGCTTTGTTCTGGAATATTTCTCAAGCCCCTTTTTGAGCATCGTAACCAGCGTCGATTTCCCTCCACTGACAGGACCCATTAGGAGCAAAATCCGTTTGCGCACATCAAGCCTTCGCGCCGAGGAGTGGAAATATTCCTCCACCAGCTTTTCAACAGAGCGGTCCAGCCCATAAATCTCCTGCTCAAAAAATTTGTACCGCTTCTTCCCATCCCTCTCCTCGACTCCATAGGATTCAATCATTTCATAGACACGCGCGTGCGCCGTCATGGCCGGGGTTGGATCCTGTCTCAGCAGTTCAATATAATCCTTGAAAGATCCACTCCAGGCCAGCTTCTCACTCTCTGCTTGATATTCCGATATTCGCTTGAAAATGTCCATGCCGTGCCTCCTCCCATCGCTTCCGCAATACACAATTTTTCACTTCGCTCGGCATTTGCTTGTAAGAACCTCAGCGAGTGGAACTAACTTTATTGAAGTATTACATGTCTATGCTTATTCCGCATGGAAATTGACCACTATTTTAGGCGGTAATCATGCATATTACGACAAGTACGCTATTCGATCTGCCCGCTCTCCCTATCCTTTGTTATAATAGTTAGAAGAAAGTGGGGGAATGCACGTGGCAGTGGGTAAGGAAGAGGAACTTTATGGCCCGGTAAAAGCTTATTATGAAGCGCGTGGCTTCGTCGTCAAAAGCGAGGTGCTGCACTGCGATCTCGTTGCGATGCATGCTGATACCGAAGAAACCATTATCGTGGAAATGAAAAAGACGTTCAATCTCGCCCTGCTGCTGCAGGGGATTGAACGCCTTCGAATAAATGATCAAGTCGTGCTCGTAGTCGAGCGCAATCGTAAAAAAAGTGGCGCGCACAACCAGCGCTTCGGTGAAATTACCGAGCTGTGCCGCATGCTCGGCATTGGCCTGATGACCGTCACCTTCTTCAAAACGAAGATGCCTGTCATTGATGTGCTCTGCGAGCCTGGAGAGGCGCCGCAGCGCGGAACGCGCCGCAAGAAGCAGGCGAAGCTGCTTCTTGAATTTCGCGAGCGCAGCGGCGATTATAATGTAGGCGGCAGTACCGGCCGCAAGCTGGTGACCGCCTATCGCGAGAAGGCGCTGCGCTGCGCCTACGCGCTCCAGCAGCTGGGAGAGGCGCAATCGCCTAGTCAGGTTGCTGCGCTGACGAGCTTCCCGCGCAGCGGCGCTGTGCTGCGCGACAATTACTACGGCTGGTTCGAGCGTCAGCAGCGCGGAAAATACCGGCTGCTGCCTGCCGGAGCAGCCGCCTTGAACGAATACGCCGAAGTCATCGCCGATTGGGTGGCCGCTTTGCCAAGCAATCAGGTTAGGAGCGGGCCGTAAACTCGCGGATCGCTTCCGCAAAGCGCTCTACGCCGAGAGCCGTCTTGGCTCCGATGTTATAGGTAAAGTTAAGCCGCGCCGTATTACGCTGCGGGTCATAAGCATAGAAGGAGCTTCCGGGCACGAAAGCAACGCCCTTCTGAACGGAAGCCCGGAGAAGCGCCTCTGCATCAAGACCTTCCGGCAGCTCCACCCATAGGAACATGCCGCCCTTCGGCTCAATCCAGCGCAATCCCTCAATATGCTGCTGCACCAGCAGCCCTTGCATTTCGCGCATCCGCTCACCGTAGGAAGCAGAGATAACTTTAATATGCTCATCCAGCGGGAAGCTATCCAGCAGCTCGCTGACGATTTGCTGATCAATCGCGCTGGAATGCAAATCTGCCGCCTGCTTCGCTTTAGCCATCATTGCAATGACTTCCGCTGGCCCCATCGCCCAACCTGTGCGCAGCCCTGGCGCAACCGTCTTCGAAAAGGTGCTCGTATAAATAACCGAGCCTGAACGGCCTGCTTGCTGGTCAAGCGCAAACAATGTCGGATAAACGGCATTTACATCATATTTTATTTCCCCGTATGGATCATCTTCCAATATAGGCACACCATAAGAGCTGCAAAGCGCGAGCAGCTGCTGTCTGCGCTCCGTGCTCCATACGCGTCCCGTCGGATTGCCGAAGGTAGGCACGGCGTACACTAGCTTTGGACGATGCTCGCGAATAAGCCGCTCCGCATCCTCCGCCACAATGCCAAACTCATCGCTGTCCGCAGCAATGACATTTAAGCCATTCATCTCAAACACCTGCAAGCAAGCGAGATAAGTCGGCCTTTCCACCAATATCGTATCGCCCGGCTCGGTCAGCACTTCAACAATGAGGCTGATCGCCTGCTGGGAGCCTGTCGTCAGCAGCATTTCGTCAGGGCGTACGTTCATACCCTTATGCCCCATACGCTCGCACAGCTGTTCACGCAGCGGCATAAAGCCCTCCGTCAATCCGTATTGCAGGGCGCTTGCGCCCTTCGTAAACACGCGATCGGCAGCTTCGCGAATCGCCTGCACCGGAAACAGCTCCGCGGCCGGAAGCCCTCCAGCGAATGAAATCATATCCTTGCCCTGCGTCAGCTTGAGAATATCTCTTACGACCGATGATTTGAGAGCGGTCACACGTGATGAAAAACGGTAATCCATGGTTCGACTCCTCCTAAGATGCAAGCTTTAACGCTTATAGCTCTATGTTATCAAGGTACAGCCCATATTTAAAGTTTTCTTTTTCAGGCAGGTTGGGTATAATGAAAACAGTTGCATGAGGATTTTGGAGGTGCCATTAATGTCCATCACATTCATTATTGTAATGACTGTATTCGTCTTGTTCTTGACGGCTATGTTCACGTCTTCTTACAACGATGACAAAACCAAAGGCCTGTAGGTTGAACCATCAGCTTACATCAAAAGAAGCTTCTCCGAAGGATTGCAGCTATTGCTGCTCCATGGGGAAGCTTCTTTTGGTTACTACCTATTAAGCATGTATGAGGTTAGCGGGCAAGCTGGCTCATTTCAGCCACACAAACGCCGCATAAAAAACGTTCTTTAAACTCGCGTACTTCATCCATAGAACCACAGAACACACATTTCGGACGATAACGTTCTAAAATAATATGGTCGCCCTGCACTAAAATTTCAACCGGATCTCCCTCATTCATCTGGTAACGTTTACGCAACGATTTTGGAAGAACGATACGTCCGAGTTGATCTACTTTTCTTACTACACCTGCTGGTTTCATCGTTGTTCACCTCTCCTGTGTCTAGTTTGCAAGCCATTTTCGTGAAACCCCGACAGTTCATTGCCTTAACGCTCTGCCTCTGTTTCCCCATTTTGCTTCTCTCTTTAGATAATGCTTTAAGTAATTCCTTAATTAAAACCTTAAGTAATTTCTTCACCTTGCCAACACACTTTGAATCTGCAAGAACTAAACTTATTCGCAAGCCGCCTCTATTTTAAGACAGTCCGGGAAAATCGTTCTGTCTAAGCGCTTCGTACACGACGATCGCCGCCGAATTGGATAAATTAAGCGATCTGACCTTATCCGTCATTGGCATCCGAATGCATGTACTTAAATTCGCCTCAATCAGCTCTTGGGGCAGACCTTTCGTTTCCTTGCCGAATACGAAAAAATCCCCATCCTGGTACTGAAACTCATTATAGGCTTTGACCGCTCGCGTACTGGCATAGAAATACCGCCCATCAGCATACTGCTCCTGCAGCTCCTGAAAGGAATCATGGTACTCGACATGAACCGCATGCCAATAATCCAGGCCCGCCCGCTTCAGCGTCTTGTCATCCGTTTGAAAGCCCAGCGGACGCACCAGATGCAGATGCGCACCTGTTGCCGCACATGTCCGCGCGATATTGCCCGTGTTAGCGGGTATTTCCGGTTCTACTAACACAATATGAAATGCCATCTTCTCGTTGTCACCCCTTGTCCCTTGCCTATTATACATGAATTACTATTTTATTTGAAATAGGAATGAAATTTTACATCCCGTTAACGTACTCTTAATCCCCGCTTGAACGTCTAACTTCATAATGTAGTCATGAGCAAAGACATGTTTAGGATAAGGGAGGCTTAATAAGACAACATGTTGAAGAAGAAAATTCTCGTCGTCGATGACGAGCCCTCCATCTCCATGCTGATTGAATTCAACCTGAAGCTAGCCGGATACGACGTCAGATGCGTAGATGACGGAGAAGCCGTGTTTGATATGCTGCGCCCCTTTCGACCAGATCTCATCGTTCTCGATTTAATGCTGCCGAAAATGGATGGCATCCAAGTATGCCGCGAGCTGCGCAAGCAAAACAATGCCGTTCCCATCGTCATGCTGACCGCCCTGCAGGATGTTACCGATAAAATTGCCGGCCTCGATAATGGCGCTGACGATTATATGACCAAACCATTTAGCCCGCAGGAGCTAATTTCGCGCATCCAGGCGATTTTCCGCAGACTGCAGTCGCTGCCTGGCGCAGCACCATCAAGTGCCATTGACATTGGCCGCATGTCGGTTCGCCCAGATGAGCGCGAAGTGCTGATTGACGGCAAGCTGATCGAGCTGACGCCGAAGGAATTCGAGCTGCTCGTCTTCCTCTGCAAGCATAAAGGCAAGGTGCTGAGCCGCCAGCAGCTGCTTCATGGCGTATGGGACTATCACTTCCTCGGCGATACCCGTATCGTAGATGTCCATATTAGCCATCTCCGCGATAAAATCGAAAAAAATGCCCGGACCCCCGAATATATTATGACCGTTCGTAACGTTGGCTACAAGCTGCATGGCCCAAGCGCTCTGGAGCAAACCCTTGCCTAATTACACGAAAGAACCGCCCGAACCTTTCATAAACTAAAGGTTCGGGCGGTTTTTCTATCATTTAATTACGGACAGCCGCAATTAGCCGTTGTTTTTTTGGAATTCTGCCATAAATTCAGCAAGCGCCTTGCAGCTTTCCAGTGGAACCGCATTATAAGTCGAAGCGCGAAGCCCGCCAACATCACGATGTCCTTTCAAGCCAACAAAACCTTCTGCTTCGGATTGCTTAATAAATTTCTTCTCAAGCTCTTCATCCTGCAAGCGGAATGTAATGTTCATAAGCGAACGGCTCTCTGGAGCAGCAAAGCCATAATAGAAACCGCCACTTTGATCAATCGTATCGTAAATGAGCTTTGTTTTGTCGCGGTTGTATTGATTGATTTGGGAAACTCCGCCTCTTGCTTTAATCCATTTCAGCACCAGATTGACCATATAAACCGAGAAGGAAGGCGGCGTATTGTACAGCGAGCCTGCTTTCGCATGGGTATCATAGCGGAAAATAGCTGGAATCGTCTTAGGGCTTTCTTTAATGAGATCATCACGAACGATGACGACCGTCACACCCGAAGGACCGAGGTTTTTCTGAGCGCCTGCATAAATCAGACCAAACTGGCTGACATCTACCGAACGGCTCAAAATATCACTCGACATGTCCGCGATTAGTGGAACATTGCCCGTTTGCGGGAATTCTGCAAATTGCGTACCGCCAATGGTCTCATTTGTCGTAATGTGCAAATAAGCGGCTTGATCTGGCAGCTGAATGTCGGAAAGTGCCGGAATGCGATTAAACTTGTGAGCTTCGGAAGTAGCAGCTACCGCTGTCTCGCCAATAAGCTTCGCTTCTTTAATTGCTTTCTCTGCCCATGCGCCAGTCATCACATATGCGCCGACTTTGCCTGGAGAAAGGAAATTCATTGGAATGGTTGCAAATTGCGTGCTTGCGCCGCCTTGCAGCAGCAGAACATGATAATGGTCAGGAATGCCGTAAATTTCGCGAAAAAGAGCCTGTGTCTCATTGTTAACTTGCTCATACAGCTCGCTGCGGTGCGACATTTCCATAATGGACATGCCCGCGCCTTGATACTCTACGAATTGCTGCTGAGCCTGCTCAAGTACTTCAAGCGGTAAAGCGGCTGGTCCTGCATTAAAATTGAATGCTCTCTTCATCTTCGGATAACCACCTTTAGTTATTAACATGATAACGCTATAATAGCAATTTTAAAGGCCCGCTTCAAGTAGTCTGGCGTCTTTTCGTGACAAAAGTCGAACACTTTATTATTGACTTCTTGTTAATATTCGGTTTTCTTCAAATTAAAGTGTTTTGCTGCCGCTTTCATTATTACCTGCATTGTGCCTTCACGAGTAACACCAATAATATGGGCATCCTTCAGCACATTATTATGATGGGAGACGGCGGGACGCAATTAATTAGTCTTTTTTTTGTTATATCACTTCAGCGAATAGGCAGAAAAAAAGAGCCCCATATAGGAGGCTCCTTCAACGTTAATTTTTAGCAATCGAAGTACAGGCTGTACTCGTGCGGATGAACACGGATCGATACTGTTTTTGCTTCATTACGTTTGAATGCAACGTAGTTAGCGATGAAATCTTCAGAGAATACGCCGCCTTCAGTCAAGAATTCGGAATCTGCTTCCAAAGCGCTAAGCGCTTCGTCAAGCGTACCTGGTACGCTGCGGATATCCTTCTTGTCTTCTTCTGGCAATTCGTAAATGTTTTTGTCGAAAGGACCATAGCCCAAAGCAACTGGATCAAGCTTGCGCTTAATACCGTCAAGACCTGCAAGCAGCATAGCTGCAAATGCGAGGTAAGGGTTGGCAGTGGAGTCAGGGGTACGGAACTCGATACGACAGCCTTTAGGTGTAACGGAAGCGATAGGAATACGAATCGCAGCCGAACGGTTACCTTTGGAGAACACCAGGTTAACTGGAGCTTCGTAGCCAGGAACCAGACGTTTGAACGAGTTCGTGCTCGGGTTAGTGAGCGCGATCAACGCTGGAGCGTGGTGCAAAATTCCGCCGATGTAGTTCATAGCCAGCGGGCTCAGGTTGCCGTAAGCACCTTTTTCAAAGAACAAAGGCGTGTCGCCATCAAAGATAGAGGAGTGAACGTGCATACCGCTACCGTTATCGCCAAACAGCGGCTTAGGCATGAAAGTTGCAACTTTTCCATATTGGCGAGCTGTGTTATGAACAATATATTTGTATTTCATCAGGTTGTCAGCTGTTTTAGTCAGCGTGTCGAAACGGAAGTTGATTTCTGCTTGACCAGCAGTCGCTACTTCGTGGTGATGACGCTCAACGCGAAGACCTGTTTCTTGCATCAGGCGAACCATTTCGCTGCGGATGTCTTGTTGGGAGTCAACCGGAGCTACTGGAACGTAACCGCCTTTAACTGGAACTTTAAAGCCAAGGTTTCCGCCTTCTTCTTTGCGGCCGCTGTTCCAGCCAGCTTCTTCGGAATCAACCGAATAGAAGGAAGTGTTCATCGAGCTTTCGTAGCGAACATCGTCGAAAATGAAAAATTCGGATTCCGGAGCGAAAAATGCAGTCGTGCCCACACCGGATTTTTGCAGAAACTCTTCCGCTTTTTGAGCGATGCTGCGCGGATCGCGCTCGTAGCGTTCACCATCAGGCGTATGAATGTTAGACATTACGTTTAGAGTTGGGTGATCAGTGAAAGGATCGATAAATACCGATTCAGGATCTGGCATCATAACCATATCCGACTCTTCGATTCCACGGAAACCCGGGATCGAGGAACCGTCAAAAGCTACACCATTTACGAAAGTATCGGCGTCAACTTCTGTCGAAGGAAGGGTAATGTGGTGCGCATGACCAAAAAGATCCACGAACCGGAAATCTACAAACTGAATGTTGTTTTCTTTAATTGTGTCCAAAACATTTTGAACTGACATCAGATATTTCCTCCATTTCCGAACATTTGCTTAGTATTGAACGGGTAACGTTCTCCTATCGTTCCAAACCATGACGTTATTATAAAACTACGATATTATCATCGTCAATAGTTATGTGAGGTATTTTTTATTCGCATGTTAGCTATACTTACAGGTTTACACATTTGTTCACAATTCCTCCTACACGGCAAAAGGAAAAGCCGTAATCCCCTTATTTACATAGGAATTAACGGCTTTATAGGTCAATTATATTTTCCACTCTTTGAAAGCTTCTGCTGGCGCCTTCTCCGTGTTAAATTCTTTCCCAACAATTGGTGCGAGCTTTTCCAAATCCTTTAATAAATTAGCGAACTGGTCCGGAAACAGTGATTGTACCCCGTCCCCAGTCATCGAATTATCTGGATCTGTATGCATTTCCACGATCAGTCCATTCGCTCCAGCGGCTACTGACGCCTTAGACATTGGCTCTACAAGCTCGCGGCGACCCGTGCCATGACTTGGGTCAGAGATGACCGGCAAATGGCTGAGGCTTTGCAATACAGGAATAGCTGACAAGTCAAGTGTATTTCTTGTGTAGGTCTCGAATGTTCGGATTCCGCGCTCACACAGCATAACGTTCGGATTGCCTCCAGCAAGAATATATTCCGCTGCATTTAGGAATTCATCGTACGTTGAGCTGAAGCCCCGTTTCAGTAAAACAGGCGTTTGAATCGTTCCGAGCTTGCGGAGCAGGTCGAAAT
Organism: Paenibacillus algorifonticola; assembly: GCF_050481745.1. Lineage (GTDB taxonomy): Bacteria > Bacillota > Bacilli > Paenibacillales > Paenibacillaceae > Pristimantibacillus > Pristimantibacillus algorifonticola_A. The sequence goes on from NZ_JBCNGR010000005.1 coordinate 19,499, forward strand.
TTTGCATATTGCGCGTGCCGACTTGAAGAATATCAGCATATTCGGCGCACACATCTACATATTCCGGCGTCATCACTTCCGTAATCGTTAGCAAGCCATGCTTGCGTCCCGCTTCCGCCATCATGACCAAGCCTTCAACGCCGACGCCTTGGAAGCTGTATGGGCCTGTGCGAGGCTTAAAGGCTCCACCGCGAAGCACCTGGCCGCCAGCCGCTTTAACCAGTCGGGCGATTTCATCAATTTGCTCTGGTGTTTCGACTGCGCATGGGCCGCCCATAATAACTAAATTATTTCCGCCAATTTTAACACCTTTAATGTCAATAATGGTATCATCTGGGTGAAAATCACGACTTGCAAGCTTGTAGGACTTGGAAATTTTAATCACATTTTCAACGCCCTTGAGCTGGCGAAGATGCTCAGCTAATGTAGGTGCTGCACTCCCAATAATGCCAATTACGGTACGATCTGTTCCTCTTGATACATGGGCTTGAACGCCTGCTGCTTCAATATGGGTAACAATTTCAGCAATTCTTGCTTCTTCAATATGCGGATTAGTAATTACGATCATGTCAATCTCCCCTTTTCCACTTAAACGCTTGTTCGCTTCGACGCTTCTATGCTTTGTGGCTTTTATGCTTTTACTCGTTAAAGTGATTATATAAGAAGCAGCGCTGCCCGTCAAGCAAAAACTTTAGGCCTGCGCTATTCCCCGATCATTTTTTTCTCCCGCTGCTAGCGGGGTTATAGAAAAAAGACGCCTTACGGCGTCTCTGGTACTTCTGGGCGCGCAACCACTGACTTTTTACGGGCATTGGGAAGCAGCTTCTCCATATTGACGGTACGAACGATTTCCCACGTTGTAGGGTCATCATCGTTGTATTGCTCCAAATACGTAATAACTTCCTTCGTAAGAGGCGTAGGAGTCGAAGCGCCGGAAGTTACCGCAACACGTTCAATGCCAATAAGCCATTCCCGTTTAATCTCCGACACATCTGCCACACGGTAAGCAGTAACACCTGCGATTTCCTCCGATACCTGGGCAAGGCGGTTGGAATTGTTGCTGCGCGGATCTCCAACGACAATACAAAGCTGGGCTTCGCCAGCCTGTCCTGCTACGGCCTCCTGGCGAACCTGGGTTGCCAGGCAAATTTCATTGTGGACTTCCGCCGTTGGAAACTTTTCAATCAGCTTGCTTATAATATGGCGGATGTCCCATTGCGACATCGTGGTCTGATTCGTAATGACGATATTGCCTTCTGGCACTTCCAGCAAATCGATATCCTCGACACGCTCGATGAGATGAACGCGATCTGGAGCGACGCCAATGGCACCCTCTGGCTCGGGATGATTTTTTTTGCCAATATAAATAATATGGTAGTCCTCAGCCATTTTCTCGCGAATTAAATCATGCGTGCGCGTCACATCTGGACAAGTGGCATCGACAACCGTCAATCCCTTTTCCTTGGCACGTCTCCGAACTTCCGGGGAAACGCCATGGGCCGTGAAAATAACCGTCCCCTGCTCGACCTGCTCCAAAATTTCCAGACGGTTCTCCCCATCCAACGTAATAACGCCCTCCTGCTCGAACGCTTCCGTCACATGCGCATTGTGCACAATCATTCCTAAAATATATATAGGCCGCGGCAGCTCAAGATTTCTAGCTGTTTGCAATGCGAGTACCATAGCGTCGACGACGCCGTAGCAATAGCCCCGCGGTGAAATTTTAACAATTTGCATGTAGGTGCACCTGCTTTCTGAACCGTGGGCATTAGCCCAAAGTTCGATCCGTTCCTTCTATTATAGACGAATCTGTCGTCTCAGAAAAGACTACGGGCAGCCAGATCGTAAACTCCGACCCTTCACCCGTGCGCGTAAGCACTTCAATGGAGCCGCGATGCTCATCAATAATCCATTTTGCAATGGATAATCCAAGCCCCGTTCCAACCGTTTTGCCACGTGATTCGTCCACTCGATAGAAACGGTCGAATATATGAGGCACTTCCTCAGGGTCCATTCCCATGCCCGTATCGCTGACCGTAATCCCGACTTGATTGTCCTTGCTGCGTACGCTAAGCTCAATATGGCCTTCTACCGTATACTTGAAAGCATTCTCAATAAAGATAAACAGCAGCTGCTGCAAATAATCCTGATTGCCTCTGACCTCTATGCCGCTGAGCGGAGACAGGTCGCCGACTCGCCACTCAGCAGTGCGCGGGAGCAGTTGGGCACGGCGTGCCACCTCCTCAACAAGCGGCTGCATCGATACTACTGTTTTCTCCATTTCATAACCGGCATCCGCGCGGGCGAGCGCCAGCAAATCATTAACAAGCGTCGACATGCGGCGGGATTCCGCTGCAATATCCTGCATCGCCTCAACCGTAAGGCCGAAGCGCTGGTTATCAAGCGCCAGCACGATGCCGTCAAATGCATCCGGGTCCTTCGTCTTTTCCCACATTCGCTGGAGCAGCTCAATGTTGCCCCGAATCGTCGTCAGCGGCGTCCGCAGCTCATGCGACGCATCCGAGACGAACCGGCGCTGCGCCTTATAGGATTCATCGAGTTCATTGTAAGCCGTCTCCAAACGGGCCAGCATGACATTCAAGTTGTAGACGAGCCTTCCGACTTCGTCATAAGGGCCATCCATTGGAATTCGCACACTAAGATCAGAACCGTTTTGAATTTTCTCGGTTGATTTAATGACACGCTCAATTGGACGCAGCACCTGACGGGCCAAAAGCAAGCCTATTGTAAAGGCTATTAGGACAGCGATAAACGATGCGGTAAACAAAATCGTGCGCAAAGCTTTCAAATAACTTTCCTCACTCGTAACAATTGCGCCTACCTGAATAAGACCGATTAAATCGGGCTCCGCACTATCGCTGTAAATAGGACGCTGATAAATTAAAAAGGTTACATTTGCATCATTTACCTGAATGTTAGCCTTTATAAAACCATCCTGTACATTATCCTTAACGTCAGGAATTGGATATTTTATGCCTGTACTAAGCAGCTCCTTGCTCGCATTAATAATGCCCTCTTTATATCTGACAATTTGCAAATAAAAGGAACGCTCGTAAAATCGCCCTTGCGATGGAGCAATCAAAAGGTTGAAATCGTTGACAACTACCTTGTAGCTATCCGCTTCGCCCTTCAGCTGATCTTTCATCTGCCCGTACGTATTGTAATTAACAAATATATAGATGGCAAAACCAAATATCAGCAGCGTCATCGCAAGCAATGCTGAATACCACAAAGTTAAACGCAGCCGTATGGTCATAGCTGATCAGCCCTCTCCCCGCAGCACATAGCCTGTACCGCGAACGGTTTGAATCATGCGCTTGCCGCCGCCCTCCTCCATTTTCTGGCGCAGCATCGCAATATAAACTTCAAGAACATTCGACTCTCCGCTGAAGTCGTAGCCCCATATTTTTTCCATAATGACATCACGGGTCAATACGCGGCGCGGGTTCTGTATAAAGAGCAGCAGCAAATCATATTCCTTTGCCGTCAGCTCAATTCGCCGGCCACCCCGAATCGCTTCGCGAGCATCTTGATCAAGAGCAAGATCCTCATAGACGATTTTGCTGCCCGTATCCTCGATTTTATCAGGCTTGCGGCGCAGCAGCGCCCGGACTCTGGCAAGCAGTTCTTCGAGTGCAAACGGCTTCACAAGATAATCGTCGGCTCCCGTATCCAGCCCTTTCACCCGGTCGGTAATATCATCCTTCGCTGTCAGCATCAGAATCGGAACCGTGCTTCCGCCTTCACGCACTCTACGACACACTTCCCAGCCGTCTACATGCGGCATCATCACGTCGAGTATGAGGAGCTGTGGCTCCGCTGTCATTAGCAGCTTCAGCCCTTCGAGGCCATTGCTTGCAGTCGTCACTTCATATCCTTCAAAAATCAGGCTCCGCCTTAATAAAGAGGTGATTTTCTCATCGTCATCGACAACTATAATTTGTGTTCTCATCGGTACACCCCCATGTTCTTTAGCTTCATAAAAACAGACGCAGAGAGATTGTTCGCCTCTGCGCCTGATTGTAACCATTCAGCAACGGCTGCACCGATATGCTGGCCGCTTCATTATTCTGCGTTGAACTTATTGCGGTCGCCAATGGTGACCGACAAATCCATTTTCGCACCTTTACGGATAATATTCAACTGTACTTCATCGCCAACCACTCTCTTCTTAATCGCTGCGATTAAGTCCTGCGTATTGTTGTACACTTTGCCGTCTATGCCGGTAATAACGTCAAATTGTTTCAGATCGCCCAAGTAGGCAGGAGAGTTGTAGTAAACATTGCTGACAATGGAGCCTTCCGCTTTATCCATGCCTAGCTGCTTCGCCATAGCATCCGTTACGTCAGCAAGCTCTGCTCCTATAAAAGGTACCGGATCTTTCGGAACCTCAACGTTATTTTTCAAATTCTCCAATACGCCTTGGATCGTGCTCGTTGGAATCGCAAACCCGATTCCTTGCGCCTGCGAGCTTACGGCCGTGTTAATACCGATTACTTCGCCATTTACGTTAAGCAGCGGTCCGCCAGAGTTGCCTGGGTTAATCGAAGCGTCCGTTTGCAGCAAATGCTCGTAGTTGCGTGTTCCTTGCTCATCCGGAATGGAAATCGGACGTTCCTTCGCGCTGAGTACGCCAACGGTAATCGTATGGTCAAAGCCATAAGGATTGCCGATTGCTGCAACCCAATCACCGATTTTGATGCTGTCGGAGTTGCCTAGCTTCAAAGTAGGGAAAGCTTTCGTATCCGTTACCTTAAGCACAGCCAAATCCAGATTATAATCAGAGCCCAGCAGCTCCGCTGTTAGCGGCTTGTCATAGCCTTGCACCGTGACTTCGATCTTCTCTGCTCCGCCCACGACGTGCTGATTTGTCAAAATGTAACCGGAGGAGTCAAAAAAGAATCCGGTACCGCTGCCTGTTGCTTGCAATCCATTGCTGTTATTGTTTTGCTCCTGGCTGCCCGCTCCAGGATAATCCTGGCCGAAGAACTGCTCGAAGAAGGAATCAGCCGATGATCCGCCATTACTTCTTGTAGGTGAAGCAAAAGTCTCAATTTTCACAACTGCCGGGCTTGAAGTCTCGAACAGCTTGGCAATATCGTCTGGCCTGTCAGCTGCTGCGGTCAGCCCGCTGTTTTGTCCCGTTGCTGTAGCCGCTGTTCCCTGTTGAGATACAGTCGCTTCCGCCGGCTTGCTGAACCAATTGTTCACATCCGAAGCATACATTAAAGAGCCTACTACTAGAACCCCAGCAATAAACGAAGAAAACATCGCCTTGAAGGATGTTCTGCGCTGCGGCTCCTTCACCTGCCAACCGCCTCTGGCGGATGACTGCGTTGAGCTGAACGGCCTTACTGGAGCAGGAGGCATGCTATCGGCGAAGCTTGCCTGCTCACCCTGCTGCTGGCTGTACGGCTGGGATGCCGAAGCTGATTCCTGGCTGGATGCCTGTGCCTGAGTTGAAATAGGCTGATTGCCTGCTCCTGGCCCATCCGTTAGCACATTATTTTCGGGTGCACCCGACTTAAACGGTCCGTAAGAATAGTAGTAGGAAGGCTTGCTTGCCTGTTCAGAAGAATCAGCAGATGCTTCATCAGCTTGGACTGGCTGAACGTTGTCCTCCTGCTTCCGCTGCTCGTCCTCACGATTTTGGAAAAAATCATCAAAGCCGTTCTTTTTATTCTGATCGTCCATTCCCGTTTCCTCCTCATCGGTATACAATGAAGCAATTCAGTCTCTAAAGGCTGCTTGCTGGTTAATTGTTGTACTCCTATCATGCACATTCTACCTTAAAACAATCTTAAAAGACATTTAAACATACATAAAAAAACTCCCTATCACCAATGAAAGGGAGTTTTTCATGCTAATTTTATTATTCAAATGTCAGCTCAAGCTCAGGACAATGCCCGTTCTACTTGCTGCATAATATCCTTCGCCCGCTCGACCCATTCGCTTTCAATGTCAGCATCTGGATCAGTCGGCGCTTGAAATTGATCGAATAAGGCGCCTACCAGCCGCACCGAAGCTTCCTCATCATTGCCTTCTTTATATAAATGCTTAAGCACATATGGTGTTCCCAGCTTAATAGTGGCATCTGTATCCGAAGAGCTATTATCGATGGCGCCATCCGTCACTTCAAATGGAATCCGCAGCCATACTTTATAGGCTTCATCCAATGGACGATCGAATGAACCAGCTGCATAATCCCAATTGCCGCCTAAAGCAAACGTATGCTGCGTCAGTATATCGCGGGTTTCAATGAAGGATTGATGGCTGGCTTCCAGCTCTGATGACAGCAAAATCATAGCAAGACGCTCCTTTTATGTACGCTTTAGTACGGCTTATTTCGCCGCTGTACATCATTAGTATAGCCCGCCTTTTGCTGCAATATGTGATAACTAATCATGAGATACGGTTTATAGTCGATTATACACTTTTGGCCCAGCCTTTGCGATGAGCAAGCACCGCCAGCTGTGTCCGATCGTCCAGCTCGCATTTCATTAATAAATTGCTGACATGCGTCTTGACCGTCTTAATGCTGATGTGGAGCTCTTCGCCAATTTCCTTGTTTGAGCGTCCCTCGGCAATAAGCAGCAGCACTTCCTTCTCCCGCTCCGTCAGCCCCTCATCTCCCGATTGTGCCGCTTGCTGCCGAAGTCCACGCGTCAAAGCCTGAGACACATCAGCGGTCATCACCGGCATGCCTTTCGAAGCGCCGTTTAGCGCATAAATAAGCTCCTCCGCCGATACCGTCTTCAGTACGTAGCTGACCGCCCCTGCCTCAATGGCAGCATACACTTTATCATCCTCCAAAAAGCTCGTCAGCATGACGATTTTCACATCCGGATATTTCGCCATTACGCGCCTCGTCGTCTCAATGCCATCCATACCGGGCATCATTAAGTCCATCAGCATCACATCCGGCATCCCTTTCGGTATGCCGGCTTCAAGCTTATCAAGCGCAGCCTGCCCGCTGCCTGCCTCCGCTACAACTTCAAATTTCGGCTCCAGCATTAGATAAGTGCGCAATCCCGTTCGAACCATATCATGATCATCAATAATCATAATTTTCAACATATCCTGGCTGCTCATTTTTTATCGCTCCCCCGCCATATTTTTGGAATAGACACCTTGACCCTCGTTCCACTGCCTGGCTTGCTTATAATTTCTGCCGTCCCGCCTAGCTTCTGGGCACGCTCGTGCATCGTTGACAGCCCATAAGAACCGCGTTTGACTTCATCTACTCGGAAGCCCGTTCCATCATCCTGCAGGCTCAGCACAATTTGCCGTTCATTTTCCGAAAACGTCAGCGAGCAGCCCTCTGCTTTTGCATGCTTGACGATATTGGCCAGTCCCTCCTGCACGATGAGAAAAAGCTGATGCTCCTTCGCTTCCGACAGCGGCTCAACCAGCCGCCATTCCAGCTGTCCTTGCAAATGGTTTTGCCGGCAATAATCCGGAAACCACTTATCCAGCGCTTGGAGCAGCGTGCGGCCCTCAAGCTCCATCGGACGAAGCTGAGCAATAAAGGTGCGCATTTGCTTCTGGGCAAGCGTGGACATCTCAATTAACTGGCCCAGCACCTCAGCCGCGCGTTCGCTATCCACCTGCTGAAGCTTAGGCAGCGAAGAGGCGCACATATGCATCGCAAACAATTGCTGGCTTACCGTATCATGCAAGTCGCGAGCGAGCCTTTTGCGCTCTTCCAGCACCGCTTCTTCATTAGAGGCAGCTTCGGCCATAACCTGCTCCTCGCCCGTACGCTGGATGTAAGTCATTCGCTCCTCCATTTGCCGCGCAAGCACATTAAATTCTTCATAAAGCTCGGTAAAGGACAAGCCGCCCCGCTCGGCAATCCGAATTTCAAAGTTGCCGTTTACAGCCTGTTTCATTGCGAGTTGGAGCGTATCTACTCTGCGCTGTATGCGCCTGCCGGCCCAATAACCGCAAGACGCAGCAACAAGCAGGAAGACGGCTGCGGCAGTCAGCCACACTTCCCATCTCCCTGCATGCGGCATAAGCCCATAAGCGATTATCGCCGCCGCTCCATAAGCCAGAGCAGCAGCGAACACAAACATGGCAATCAATTCCCATTTTCCACTGCGAAGCAACCGAACCATCATAAACGCTTATCCCACCCTCGTCACACGAACATCGCCAATAAACGAGCTAACGACCAGCCTGATTTTTTTATCCGCATCTGCATAGGAAGGGGAAGCCATATCCATCGACTTGAACATGCCGTGCTCCTTTTTCCCAAGAAACTTCACATCGCCAATGAAAACGCTGCTTTGCACATGGATGCCCACCTCATAATCATTAGGCACATACACTTTCACATCTCCGATAAAAGAGGATACCGTGATCTTCGTTTCACCGTAAGCAATTTGTGCTTTCGTTAAATCAATAACGGTGTCCCCGATAAAATGTGAAATGTTAATTGGCTGCAGCTCCCAATGATCATGGCCAATATGAATATCGCCAATAAAATTGGAGCGGGTCTGTGTATTAGGGTCATTGTTCCACCATTCGCTTTTGCCGTTGCAGTGATTTTTTTCATTTTTCCACTCTTTACGCTGTTCCCGATACTGCTGCTTCCATTCTTTACGCTGATCGCGGTAATGCTGCTTGGCCTGCTCTTTCCACATGCTGCCAATCGGCTGTTCCTTCTCTAAATTTATTTTAGATTTACCACCTTCAAAGCCATTTTGCTGAAATGGTGCTCCATTAACGGAACCAGCTTGTTTTTGCTCCTGCTCAGGAGCAAAAGGGTCGGTTGGGCCCGGATGCAGCGGCGGTGCTGGAGGAACATCTCCGTCCCCATAACCATAAGATTTCCAGTCATCGGTAGGAGGCTCATCCTGCTTCCGTCTTTTCCTGCTCGGCTTGCGAAGCATATTAATGCCGACCAAAATAATAATAATCGGCCAAATATACGGAATAATATCACCTAAGGACCAATCCGACCAGCCCATGTTCCGAGCAAGAAACACGACGCCAATAATCATCATCACCCAAAATCCTCCGCCATGCTTGTGAGAATCTCTCGAGCATATTCCTTTTAGCCCAATAACGATTAAAATAAGCGGCCAGAAGTTGGAGATGATTTCTCCAATGCTGAGCTGGGTGGAAATGACACCCGTTTGATTGAGAAAAAAGACAACACCTATCGCAATAACTATGCCCGCTGTTATAAATCGATTGAAAAAGCTGCCATTCATGAGGTCATCAACTCCTGCCTTCAATTGGTTCTATTCTTCATACGTCTAAGTATAACGGACCCGCCAAACACAAGAAAGGGACGGCCGATTGAAATCCAGCTCGGTCTCTAGACCGAGACAAAGGAATATTACACCAGACAAACCTGACATGCGTCACGAAACATTACATAAAAGCGTTGACATTGTTAACTCGAAATCATTATAATGATCAACGAATTAGCAATGTAACATCATTTTATATCTGATTATAAGGGGTTGGCCTACACAATGGAGTTGTCAGAACTGTCGAGAGGTCTCGATACAATCTGGGTTGTCTTGACAGCGGCTATGATTTTGCTGATGGAGGGCGGCTTTGCGCTGCTGGAGGCCGGTTTCGTCCGCCAGAAAAATGCCGTCAGCATCATTATGAAAGTGTTCGTTGATATTGCATTCGGAGCGCTCGTTTTTTATTTTTTCGGCTTCGCTATTATGTACGGCAAAGACGTAAGCGGTCTGCTGGGCACCAGCGGCTTCCTGCTGAGCGGCGACCTTTCTCATATTGTCCTTAATATTTCCCATGAAACGTATTGGCTGTTCCAATGCGCCTTCGTTATCGCAGTCATCTCTATCGTATCCGGAGCCGTGGCTGAACGCATCCACTTCCGGGCCTACATTTTGCTGACGATCGCCATGACCGGACTCATTTATCCGCTTGCTGGCCACTGGGTATGGTCAACGGGCGGCTGGCTTGGCAAGCTTGGCATGATCGACTTTGCCGGTTCAGCTGTTATCCATGCCCTTGGCGGATTTGCCGCTCTGGCTGCTTCGATTTTCGTCGGGCCCCGCATTGGCAAGTTCAGCCCGGATGGCAAGGTGAACATCGTTTCGCCATCCAATTTGCCGCTCGCATCCGTTGGCGCCTTCATCCTTTGGTTCGGCTGGTTCGGCTTTAATGCCGGAAGTACGCTGAGCGCGACGAACACATCGATCGGGCATATCGCCGTAACGACGATGCTATCCGCTGCAGCGGGCGGAGCCACCTGCATATTGTTCACAATGTTTCGTTATAAAAAAGCCGACCCCCCAATGGTTATTAACGGCTCGCTTGCCGGGCTTGTCGGCATTACCGCTGGCTGCGCATTCGTCTCTGACGGCGCTGCCATCTTCATCGGCGCGATTTGTGGCATTATGATGGTACTCGCAACCGAATACATGGAAAGCAAAAAAATCGATGATCCTGTCGGTGCCTTCGCGGTACACGGCATTAGCGGCAGCATGGGTACGCTGGCACTCGGATTATTCGCCAAGCCAGAGCTCGCAAGCCAGGTTGGACAAGGCTATTACGGCTTATTTTATGGGGGCGGCTTGAAGCTGCTTGGTGTACAAGCTCTTGGCCTCGTTACCGTATCTGTATGGGGTTTTGTATTCACTTGGGGCGTATTATGGCTCATTCGCAAAATCATGCCGGTTCGCGTCTCCAAAGACGAGGAGCTAATCGGTCTGGACGTTGGTATTCACGGTGTTCCTGCTTACAGCTACGATACGGATTTTCTTGATGTAGACCGCCTGAAGAGCGGCAATTAATAGCTTTATAACTTTAACAAAAAACCTCCACATTCCAGCGATGCTTTGGCATCCGGGAATATGGAGGTTTTGTTTTATTTGAAAGGAATGAAATTTCTCTTCTATGTCTTATAGCAAATCATTCGCCAGCTCAAAGGGAACAGTGACCATATCCGTTGGAGCTGAGCTGTTCTGAATTTTGCGTACATTTTCAATTTCAAGCTTTAGCGCACGAACCTTCTCCATCGGCTTGCGTACGAAATGGATATGCTCCACGGCCAAATGATGATCCGGCTTCTTCCCTGACAACATGCGCCTGAAAGCAGACATCGATTGATAAGCCCGCTCTTCCTTGAGACGGCGCTTCTCGTAACGCTCGACCATTTGCTCGATTTCGATAATTTCCTGTTCCTTCTTGCCGATATAAGCGTCAATGAACGGAAGCACCTCAGCAGCTCTGCGATGCTCGGAAGCCGAATAGTTTGTGAATGTTATAGGATCAGTCATGAGAGTTCACCTGTCTTATCATGTGATTATTCGTTACACCGTAATCATACAATAAAACAGGTTCGTTTGAAAACTGTTTTTTATCTCCTTATTTCATCGGCTACCCGCGAGATTAGAGAAAAGGAGCCATAGCGCCTCCTTTTCTCACTTATTTATTAGGACAGCATGTTACTTCTGCTTTTTTTGTATCGATTTAGCGGCTGCGTTGCTCGTTTCATTGTTTTGCCCAAATTCTTCGGCAAACTCGGTATTCAGCTTTTGGTTCGATTGAGCTGCTTTATTATTTTTGTTCTTGGCCATGTTGGTTTTTCACCTCCCCGTCCATGTTAGTATGGCGGGTTAAGATTCTAATATGCATGCTGTTGTTACGATTCCAGATAAGCCTCAGGCAAGTCTTTGCCCGCCTCCGCTGCTTTATTGACCTTGTTGAGCCAAGCCTGGGACAGCTTCCCGCTGCCTTTGCGAATGACTTCAACCTCCACTGTGCGTTTGCCCCACTGCTTGAAGACATCCGCCGTAGTCTCAAAATACAAATCGATTCGGCTGCCTTTAATAGCCGATCCCGTATCGGCGACGACGCCATACCCGTATCCAGGAATATAAAGCAGAGAGCCAATCGGGAACAGCTTCGGATCAGCCGCAATTGTGGAAACCATATCACGGCGAACCTTCACGCCTGAATAAGTAATGCCGTAGCTCGGATGGCCAGGACGCTTTCCTGTCGATTCCACTCCGGCTGTGTAGCCCGTTGCAACGACCTTCACTTTATCATACGCCGGTTTTTGGGGCGTTAGCTGCTGCTTGACGGTTTTGACCTGTTTATCTTTAGCGATTTCCGCTATGCCTGTCTTTAGGGCCGCTTCTGGAGCAACTATTGCGGGCACAGGCTGCGTCAATGCTGCTTGATCAGGTTTCTTGTCTAGAAATGTCGTTATACAGATCGAGAGCAATACGAGCGCCGCAATTGCGAGCAGCATTTTTTTATAATGAAAAAAGCTTGTAACCATTTGGGCACTTCCTCCTCTGAAGAAGATTACCCAAGTGGTACAAGCTTTATACAGACGAGCTGCTGCTAGCTGCTCTTATAACGCCTTCGTTTTGATCTCTTGCTCTAACATGTCCGCTGTCTCGGCAATCGATTTTGCACCGATATCGCCTTCGCCACGTTTGCGGATTGAGACCGAGCCTGCTTGCATTTCGTTCTCGCCAACTACGAGCATATAAGGCACTTTCTCAATTTGCGCCTCGCGAATTTTATAGCCCAGCTTCTCGTTGCGAAGATCGCTTTCTACACGAATGCCCGCTTCCTGCAGCTTCTCAGCCACTTCACGCGCATATGGCTCATAAACGGTAGAAACCGGAATAACCTTCGCTTGAATCGGCGACAGCCATAGCGGCAGTGCGCCAGCAAAATTCTCCAGCAGGAATGCCGTCATGCGCTCCATTGTGCTGATGATGCCGCGGTGAATGACGACTGGACGGTGCTTCTTGCCGTCTTCGCCGATGTATTCCAGCTCGAAGCGTTCTGGTAGCAGGAAGTCCAGCTGTGCTGTGGACAACGTTTCTTCTTTGCCCAGCGCGGTTTTGATCTGAACGTCCAGCTTCGGGCCGTAGAAAGCCGCTTCACCTTCTGCCTCGAAAAATGGCAGGTCAAGCTCCTCTACAACTTCGCGAAGCATACGCTGCGACATTTCCCACATTTCATCATTTTGGAAATATTTCTCGGTATCCTGTGGATCACGGTACGATAGACGGAAACGGTATTCCTTAATTCCAAAATCTTCATATACTTTGCGAATGAGGTTAACAACACGCGCAAATTCTTCCTTGATTTGATCCGGACGGCAGAAAATATGTGCGTCATTCAGCGTCATTGCGCGAACGCGGTGCAAGCCAGTCAGGGCTCCAGACATTTCATAACGGTGCATCGTTCCCATTTCGGCAATACGCACGGGCAAGTCGCGGTAGCTTCTCATATCACTTTTGAAAACCATCATATGATGCGGGCAGTTCATTGGACGAAGAACGAGCTCTTCGTTATCCAGCACCATTTTCGGGAACATATCCTCGCTGTAGTGCTCCCAGTGGCCGGATGTTTTGTACAGCTCTACGTTAGCCAGAACAGGCGTATAAACATGCTCATAGCCAAGACGCTCTTCCATATCCACGATGTAGCGCTCCAAGGTACGGCGAACTTTCGCGCCATTCGGCAGCCATAGCGGCAAGCCTTGGCCAACCTCGCGCGAGAATGTGAACATTTTCAGCTCGCGTCCCAGCTTGCGGTGATCGCGTTTTTTCGCTTCCTCAAGGAAGTGTAGATGCTCATCGAGCTGCGCTTTTTTCGGAAACGCTGTTCCGTAAATACGCTGAAGCATTTTATTTTTGGAATCTCCGCGCCAGTAAGCGCCTGCTACGCTAAGCAGCTTGAATGCTTTAATCCGTCCTGTAGACGGAAGGTGAGGCCCACGGCAGAGGTCGAAAAATTCGCCTTGATCGTAAATGGTAATTTCCGCTTCCACAGGAAGGTCGCGGATCAGCTCCAGCTTGAGCGTGTCGCCAATATCGGTAAATACGGCAATCGCTTCATCACGGCTGACGACGCGGCGGCGGATGTCGAGATTTTGCTGGACAATTTTATCCATTTCCTTCTCGATTTTCACCAAATCTTCCGGCGTGATCGACTGTTCCATATCGATATCATAGTAGAAGCCATCCTCAATAACGGGGCCAATACCGAGCTTAAGATCTACATCGGCATACAGGCGCTTGATCGCTTGAGCCATCAAATGCGCTGTGCTGTGACGGTAAACTTCCAGCCCGTCAGCCGAATCCAAAGTGACGATTTCAACCTTTGCATCCTCGTTAATAGGTGTATAAACATCAACGGTTTTTCCGTCAATTTTTCCTGCGATTGCATTTTTGCGCAGTCCGCTGCTGATCGAGCCAGCTACCTCTTCAATTGTTGTTCCTGCAACATATTCCCTTATTGCGCCATCCGGCAAAGTTACTTTAATCGCCATTGTTTTCATCCTTTCCATTCGCTAAGCTTCCAAGCTGCTGCGTTCTGAACGCAAAAAAAGCACGCATCCCGCGAAGGGACGAGTGCTTGTAAGCTCGTGGTTCCACCCTAATTCGATTGCTCGCCTAACGCTAATCAGCGTATTTCATCCCGGCAGCAGCCAATCCTTAATTTATCTGGTAACGGAGATTTCCGGCACAGCTTAATGGCGCTTCACAAATGGAAGCCTGTTCGGCTATACAGCTACAAAGGGGTATATTTACAATTATCTGGAAGGAAATTACAGCCTTGTTTCCTCTCTCTGGACCAGTTGAATGTGTAAATACATGTCTTTATCAATGCTTTTTCAGCATATATCAGCATAATTATAGTCCTCAATAGCAAGCAGGTCAAGAGTTAAGACATACATTGCCATAAGCCCCTTTTATCCCGCTGCGCTCACGACAAGCCTTTTCCTTTATATAGGCTGCGGCGGCGTATGCGAACGATTCTATACACGCTGATTGAAAGCAGAATGAGGAAGAGCGGCATCAGTGCCACCTCGCTGCCCTGCCGTGTCGGCACCTCAGTGAAAGCAGCCCCCAGCATTAATACAGCAAATACACCAAACATCATGAATCTTCTTCCTTTACGTCCATTCATTGCTCCCACTCCCTCTTCCTCATCCTAATCATTGAACGCATCCGCTTCATTAACCTTGTGTTTTTTCCACACCATTTCATAAATGACCGGCATAACGATCAGCGTGAGCAGCGTGGAGCTGAATAAGCCGCCAATAACGGTAATCGCTAGCCCTCCCGAAATGAGGCTCGTCGAGGAGCCGGATAATGCAAGCGGAACAAGCGCAAGCATTGTCGCAAAAGCCGTCATTAAAATCGGTCTAAGCCTTGTTCTTGCCGCCTCTACTATCGCTTCTGTAATCGGTATGCCCGCTTTACGATTTTTCTCCACCCGGTCAAGCAGCACGACCGCATTGGTGACGACGATGCCGACCAGCATCAGCATGCCAATCATGCCGCTCATAGACAGGGCTTGCCCTGACAGAAGCAAAGCGCTGAGTGAGCCAATCGGAATAAACACCAGCGAGGCTAAAATAATAAGCGGCGTCCGCAAACCTCCGAACGTCATGCTCATAATTATAAATACAAGGCCTATCGCTGCCGCCATAGCAATACCGAGGCTTGAGAAGCCATCATTGATCATTTGCAGCCCGCCGCCGACCTTAAGCTCAACTCCAGAAGGCAGCGTCAGACTATCAATATCCGCCTGCACGAGCTTGGTAACGGCCGATACCGCACTGTCATCCTTCACCGTTCCACTGACGAGGGCATACATTTTGCCATCATCATGACTGACCTTGATCCAAGCTTTCTCCTCCGTTATATCTGCGATGTCCTTCAGCTTCTTCATGCCTGCTGCAGTAGGAATCTGTATATTTTCCAGCTCTTGCTTTGTAGCAATTTGTTGTTTATACGATAAGGTTATCGCTTGTTCCTTATTATCGATTTTGTAAGTGCCAGCATCGACTGGCCGAAGCTGCTCGCCGGTCAATTGCATAATCAAATAAGGGCTAATATTGGCGTCGATTCCGCTTTGATTGAGGGACACGACCCACTTAGGCGTTACCTCATCCATATTGTTTGTAATATCCTTTAAATCGCTGCTTTCCTTCATTAGATTTACAATTTGAAGGGCGGTTTGCGCCAGCTTGTCCGCAGTGTCCGCATAAATGCTGACATCAATATTGTTTCCCGAAGGCGGCCCCTGCTGTTCGCCCGCTTTAATATTGAGCGTCGTGCCTGCTTGCTTCGCAGTGACGACTGCCGGCAGCTCGGTCTGAAGCTTCGAAGTCAATTGCGCCATATCGCTTCCTTCAGCAAATTGAACTGTGATCGTCGCTTTATTATTGCCGCCGCGTGACAGCAGAGGATTAGCGCCTGCACCGCCAACCGAAACCTCATAGCTCTCTACGCTGCCTAGCTTGCTTAAATAAGCCTCCACCTTGCCGCTGACTTCGTCCGTCTGCTTTAAGCTGCTTTGCGCCGGCAGTGCAACATCAATAGCTAAGCTAGGAGTCGCGCTAGTCGGCAGAAAAGCTACGCCGATTAAAGGAATCATCCCTAGCGATCCTATTAGCAGCACGACTGCTGACCCTAATATGAGCGCTTTGCGCTTCAGAGCGCTGCGGATGATTTTTTCAAAACCATTCGAAAGTCTGCTTTCCTTCGCATGCGGCTTCACGCTTCTGAAAAAGCGGCTGCCCAGCACAGGTATTAGCATCATCGACACTAATAGCGAGATCGTAATGGAGAGAACGACAGCAATCGAAAACGGACGGAAAAACTGTCCAATGATCCCGCTGACAAAAGCGAGCGGTGCGAAGACGACGATCGTTGCTGCCGTGGATGAGGCTACCGCCCCGATCACTTCGCGGGTCGCTTGGTAGGCCAGCTCCTTGCCGCTTATTTTCTCGCCTTTTTCCTGCCGCCATCTATATATATTTTCAATAACGACGATGCTGTCATCGACGATCCGTCCGACGGACACGGCGATGCCGCCCAGCGTCATAATGTTAAGCGTATAGCCCATTTGATTCATAATCGCAATCGTGGCAAAAATAGAAATCGGCAGCGACAAAATCGAAATAATCGTCGCCCTTACATTGCGCAAAAACAGGAAAATAATGAGCACGCAAAACAATGTGCCATACAACCCTTCACGAATGAGGCCGGATACCGATTCTTTAATTTCCTGCCCTTGGTCAACGATGACATGATAGTCCAGCTCGCCTTTGCCTTGATAAGTGCCGAGCAGCTCGCTCACCTTATCAGATACATCCGCCGTGTTGGCATCCTGCGTCTTCTGAATCGAAATTACAAAGCTCGGCTCCCCATTAAAGCGGGTAATTTCATTTTGCTCAGATACCGTCTTAATGTCGGCAATATCCCCAAGTGTGATAGCCGCTGCGGCACCCGCACCTCCTGAAGCTACAGATCCATTCGATGCTCCTGCGCCGACAGCGTTTCCTGATGCAGAACCTGCGGCACTGCCAGCAGCAGCTTGCTTAGCCGCATTGCCCTGCAAACCTCCTGCACCCACTCCACTCGCGCTGCCTGTCGCTGAACCTGCGGCTCCGCCGCCAGCGGTTGCCGTCAGCTTCAGCGCTTCAAGCTGCTTCAAGCTGTCGAGACTCCCGGTCAGCCGGATTGGTATGACCGTCTCCTCCTGCGACACCGAGCCCAGTGGCAGGGCGTAGTCTAGCGCCTGAAGCGCCGTGCGGATGGAGCTGAGCGTAATGCCATGCTGCGCTGCTTTATTTTTATCTACAACAATGCTTAGCTCATTTGACGCACCGCCCTTCAGCGTTACGTTTCCTACTCCAGCAAGCTTTTGCAGCTCAGGAACGACGCTGTTTTGCAGCTCATCACCAAGCTTAGCCGAGTCTCCTTCGGCAGCAAATACAGCCGCTTGATAAATAGGCTGGCTATTTGCCGACAAGCGCTGCACCGTTACACTCGCATTATCAGCCAGCTTCAGCTTGCTGAGCTCAGCTTCAACTTCGCTGTATTTTTTGTCCATGTCGGTGCCGAAGGGAAACTGGATAAAAATGCTGGCTGCATTTTCAGAAGAGGTGCTCGTTAGCGACTCATAGCCCTGCACACGCTTCAAATGGTCTTCAATCGGCTTTGCAACGTCCGACTCGATTTCCTCCGTTGAGGCGCCAGGCTGAACCGCCTGCACGAACACGGCCGGGAAATCCAAATCCGGAAACGTCTGCTGCTTAATTTGCGTGGAGGCATACAAGCCGTACCCCAGCACCAAAACGCATAATAAAATGACGGCAACGCTATTTTTCAAACTAAATTTGGTCAACCGATTCACTGTGTATCTCTCCTCTCGCTGTATAACCTCCTTCATCATAACGAGTAATTTTGTACTAATTATGTACAGGGCCGCCGTCTGCCCTAATTGGATTTATCTGGTGGAGCGAGCGGAAGCACAACGGTCATCGTCGTCCCTTTGCCCAATGCACTCTCCGCCCTGACCTCTCCCGCATGGAGCTCGACAATTCGCTTAACAATCGAGAGGCCGATGCCATTTCCGCCAACTGCTCGTTCACGGGCTTGATCTATTTTATAGAAGGGTTTGAAAATATGATGAAGCTCCTCTTCAGGAATGCCAGCCCCGCTATCGGCAACCGCCACAGTCACGCTATGCTGGCTTGCCGCCAATTGAATGGAAATGACACCTCCAGCCCCCGTAAACTTAATCGCATTGCTCAGCAGGTTCGTCCATAGCTGGCTCAGCTTATCTTCATCTGCTGTAATGACTACAGGCTCCAGGTCAAGATCGAGCTGTATGTTTTTGACGGACCAAAGCGGCTCGCTGGCAATCATGACGTCTTTAAGCTGCTCATCCAAGCGATATTGGCTCATATTCGGCTGAATCTGGTCCTGCTCGAGTGCGGACAGCTTGAGCAAATCCTGCGTCAGCCGGGAAAGGCGGTCGCTTTCCTCCTCAATGATGGTGAGCAGGCGAAGACGGCTTTCCTCATCCATTTTTTTCTGCTTAAGCGCCATTGTGAAGCCTTTAATCGAAGTAAGTGGCGATTGAATTTCATGGGAGACGTCCGAGACGAACTGCCTTCTCACCCGCTCCAGCGAATCGAGCTCCTGCGCCATCTGATTAAAGCTTGCTGTCAGCTCGCCTATCTCATCCTTGCGTTTCGTAGCGAGCCTGATGCTGAAATCGCCTTTTGCCATTTTGCGCGTAGCCAAGGTTAAATGCTTTAGAGGGCGCACCATATAACGGGAGGTAACAATGACGAGAAGCGTTCCAATTAATAGAACGAAAATAAGCTGCATGCGGAAATAGCCGACAGCGAGGTTGGCAACGCCATTCGTTTCGGGCTTAATAAATAAGGCGTAAGCATGTCCTTCCATTTGAAAAGGGAGCCCTACGACGAGCCGGTCATAATCTTTGTCCATTCCGCCCCGGTAAACGCCGCCGCTGAGCACGCTGCGCAGACTTTCCCCCTCTACGTTCAGCTTATGTTTGGCAACCTTGTCGGTTTCGTGCAGCGGTCTGCCTTGTTCGTCATAAACGATAAAGGTAAAAATCGGCAGCGCGGTAATGCCCTCCATTAAAGCATCCAAATTGTTGGGATAAGAGTGTTTGTAGGATTCGATTATCGTTTTGCCGCTGGCGATTAAATTGTCCTGTACATAGGTGCGAAGCTTATAGCTAAACAAAAAATGGGTCATGAAAAAGCTTAAAACGACGCTCGCCAAAACCGATGCGATAAACATCAAAATTAAACGGACATACAGCGATTTAATCACGGTATACCTCCAGACGGTAGCCAAGTCCCCAGATCGTCACGATTTTAAAATCCAGATCATACGCGGCAAAACGCTCCCTTAGACGTTTAACATGCGTATCCACCGCCCGCTCATCACCCTCGTAATCATAGCCCCATATTTGCTCAATTAACGCATCGCGCTTGAACAGCTTGCCCGGATAGCTCGCCAGCAAAAACAGCAGCTCAAATTCCTTGAGCGGAATCGATTCACTTGAGCCTGTATCCTTATAGCGTATATGATAGCTTGTTTTATCGAGCGTCACTTGGCCGAGCCTGACGATTTGCGAAATTGAAATCCGGTACCGCTTCAACAGCGCCTTCACCCGCATGACCAGCTCCATCGGATCAAATGGCTTCACCATATAATCGTCGGTGCCCAGTCGAAAGCCTTTAATTCGCTCCGGCGCCTCCCCTTTGGCGGTAATCATCATAATCGGCTTGTCCCCCGCTTCCCGCACCCGGCGGCAAAGCTCCCAGCCATCCATCTGCGGCATCATAATGTCGAGGATAATGAGATCAACCGGATGATTGCAAAAATAATCCCATGCGTCCGCCCCGTTGCCTTGCTCTATAATTTCCATGCCTTCGTCCTCCAAATACAAACGGAGCAGCTGCCGGATATGCGGATCGTCATCTACTACCAGTATGGTCGTCATGCCATTTCCTTCTTCCCGATTTTTAGTACAGTTCTATGTCTTAGTGTAATACACTTTTTTGTATTATTTATGTATGGGGACAAAAAAAAGACACCGCTGCTTATCCAGCGGTGCGCGAAAACGTATAGATGATATTGCTGCTTATATTCGGTACGATTGAATGGCCCTGTTGATTTGCTCTCTTTTGCCAAGGAGCCATTGTGTCTGTCTAGGATAGGCATTGAATGTGATAGGCTCGCTAAGTCCCTCCTCCAGCAGCTCCAGCGCGGCCTCACGGCCGGCTAATTGCTCAAGCATCCGCAGGGCGCGCAAATCCTGAATCGCTTCCAGCATCACCTTTAAGCGAATCGACTCTATTGGCCCATTCTCACCCGGATACACCAGGAAAGCATCGCCCGAAGGAAACGCGCCCTCGGCATCCGTGATTTGATAAGGGTTAACCGCGCGAAGCGAATACTGCGAATACCAGAAGTTGTAGCCCCAATGCAGAAAGCCCTTGATGTCAAATTTGTAGAGCTGCATGCCCAAAATGCGGCTTCTTGCCGACGGCATATGAAAAAAACGGTTCGCCACTTCCTTATATTGGGCGCAGCAATAATAAGTCCATAAATCCTTTATGCCCGCGGCGATAAAAGGCTCAATATGGTCGCTTGACGGAATAGGCTGACTAACGAGACCTTTCTCGTAAAACTCAAAATCAGACAGCGCATCAATGACAGGGAAACCCTTCGTATGTTTGCGGACCAGTTCGCTCGCAAGCCGGTAGCTGTTCAAATGCTCCTCCAAGGGCTCGTCCGACACATGAAAATAACAGCGCCCCTCCAGGCCGTTTTCCTGAATAAACGCAAGCAGCGCAGGCAAAAGCTGTTCAAGAAACTGCGTATATGCTGCTTCCGCTGCATTCGTATGCCAGCCGAAAAGAGGAACAAGCTCCTCCTGCTCTTCGACCAAAATTTTCGGCGCATGCTTGGCTCCCCATTGAGTAAATAAATGAGAAAACTCCAAATAGCGGATTCCCTGACGCTCACACATGCTGATCCAGCGGGATAGCCGTGTGAAGTCAAACTCGTAATTCAAGCCGAGCTTGCGCACACCAACGAGCTGCACGGTCGGACGTTCACCACCGACCTGCGTATCGAGCGGCGGGGTGAATAGCGGAGTCAACAGCATATTCATCCCGTGGCGGGCTGCTGCTCCGGCATAAGTCTCCATTAACTCCCAATGGCGCTCGCTGAATACCTCTACGTTATACTGCGTCGAAATGCAATCAGCGTGAAACCATTCCGTATGAAGCAGCTGCTGCTCCGGCAAAGCAGCCGAAATCCGCTCCAGCGTAAATAAGGCTTTCGCAGCCGTTGATCCATCCTCGGTCAAAAAAGAAACCTGAATGTCCTGCAAACCTGCCAGTTCGCCTGCTTCAGCCGGGATTTCGATCCATAGGGCACGCCATTGATTGGGCAGCACCTTGAGCCGATTGCCCGGCTCCAGCGGATACAGCGGGTCGGGGTACAGACCGGGTTCCGTGCGCAGTACATGCTCGTCCGCGTCACCATAACAGGGCAGCTCCGAAGGCGCCAAGCCTACGCTGCGAATGATAATGGCGGCGTCCACCACAGTAGAGGATACAGCCACGTTGACATAAAAAGCGCGCTGAGCCTGCACGGAGCGGTAGGCTACCTGAAAGGCATAAACTTCGCCGCGAAGGGCACTTCCATTTTTATGAGGCGGGGCGGTGAGCGTGCCGCGCGGAAATATTTTTTCCAGTGAGCTGATGCTCCGTGCTTCCATTGCAATCGACTGCTGACTAGCCGTCATTTCTGGGCATGCTCCTTTCCCAAGAGGCCATAGGCTGAACTGAACGATCTCGCATTCTTGTACACATATTTCTACATATTGTTTCTTTTCAGCCCGAAGCCTGCCGCCTTGAAGGCCGCAGCCAAATCGGCAATCAAATCTGCCGGGTCCTCCAAGCCAATGTGCAGCCGCACCAAAAGTCTCCTCCACTGCTGACTGCTCACATTCACCGGATTCGGCATCGCTGCTGCCTCCTGCAAGGAAACCAGGCTTTCATAGCCTCCCCAGCTAAAGCCGATGCGGAAGTAAGTGAGAGCATCAACAAATCGTACAAGCAGCTCCCGATCGCTGCCTGCCTCGAAGGAGAGCAGGCCCCCGAAGCCTGTCATTTGCGTTAGAGCCAGCTCATACTGCGGATGGCTTGTCAAGCCAGGGTAATGGACGGCCGTAATGAAAGGCTGTGAGGCCAAATAAGAGGCAAGCGCAAGTCCGCTCGCCTGATGACGGGCCATGCGCAGAGGCAGTGTCCGCAAGCCGCGGGCCATAAGGGCAGCTGTCTGCGGCTGCATGACTGCCCCAAGCAGCACATGCTCCTGGCGGTCAATCGCCTCAAGCAGCTCAGCGCTGCCAATGACGACTCCGCCCATGGCGTCGCTATGGCCGCCGATATATTTCGTCAGCGAATGAACGACAAGATCGATACCATAATCAAGCGGATTTTGAAAGCATGGCGTCGCCCATGTGTTGTCAATAATAGTTCGAATGCCACGGCCTCCAGCCAGTATGGCGCAAGCTCGCAAATCCTGAAGCTCGAACAGCAGGCTCGTCGGGCTTTCCAAATACAGCAGCTTCGTTTCCGCGCGAATAGCCGCTTCAATCGCTGTAAGCGAGCTTCCGTCAACGAAGCTGGTTTCAATGCCAAAGCGCAGCAAATAGCTTCCCATTAGTTCGCGTGCCGGACCATACGCTTGGCTGACGCACACGATATGGTCTCCTGTCCGAACGGAGCTGAGCACCGCCGCCGAGATCGCCCCCATGCCCGTAGCAAAACAGCGTGCCTTCTCCCCGCCCTCCAACGCCGCAAGCCGCTGCTCCAGCTCATGAACCGTTGGATTATTTCCACGCGAATAAATATAGCTGTCTCCCGGAAACGCGTTTGCGTTCTCCATCCGTGCTACCGATGAGAAAGTGAATAAGTTGCTGTCATACACGGGAACATGGACCGCTCCATAATGGCGATCATCCTGCGCATCATGCGCGACCAAAGAATCGGCACTTTTTTTCATTGTCTTTATCACCCCGCAGCTTCCCATTCAATTGCAATCGGCTGATACGTGTCCGTTACTGCAGATTGCTCTGCCTTCAAGCACATCAGGGCGCTTGAAATGCCCATGGAAAGCGGAGTAGCCGAGCATTCTGTGCCCTTCATGACATTGATGAAGTTGAGGGCCAGACGGGCATCTCCCCCAAAATGAGGAAGTTTCGCCGCCTCCAGCTTATACGTTTCATTGCGAGGTGTACTGTGCATATGCACCTTCACTTCATCCCGATACCAGTCGAACTCCACCGTGCCTTCATACCCAATCAGTCTTGCCCCTCGCAATGCGGCGGATTTGCGCGAGTAGAAATTTTGCGAATAAATGGCATGCATCCCCGTCTCATAGCGAATCATCACGCTGCCGGAATCATGGTTGCCCGTATCGACTGCAAAGGCGCATTCCTCGCCCGTCACCTCCTCCTGCTTAAAATGCTTTAGCACATAAGGGCTCTCGGGACAAGTGTGGAATTCCTCACAATCCCGACACTTTAAGCCGGCCGGTTTATCTCCCCGGAACACGCGCTTCGACGCCATAGCGGCAATCTTCTCGGGACGCAGGCCCAGCAAATAATTCAGGCAATCCAAATCATGAGTTGCTTTCTGAAGAAACAAGCCGCCCGTTTGCCCCTCATCCCTATACCAATTATGGTAATACACGCTGCCGTAAGGGACGTTGTTGACCGCCTGCACATGCTCAATGCTGCCAAGCCGGCCCGAATCAACGATTTCCTTGACGAGTCTGGCAATCGGCGTATTCCGCAGCGGAAAGGACACTACGATTTCGGAGGTGGACTCCGCCGCGGCTTTTTGCAGCTTCAATAGATCCGGGAGCGAAACAGCAACCGGCTTTTCCAGAAAAATCGGCAAATGCAGCTTCATCGCCTTCATGGCCATTTCCGCATGCAGCGTACAGCGCGTTCCAATCATTACGCCGTCCAGCCGCTCATGCGCAAGCAGCTCATCTGCATCCCTGTAGAAACTAACGCCGCTTTCAATTCCCTTCCCTGCCAACAGCATTCTCGCCTTGTCTATATCCACATCCGCCACCGCCGCCAACTCAATCCCCATGTCCAGTTCCAGCAGGCGGTCAACGAAATAATCCATCCTTACTCCATAACCGATGATGCCGATTTTCATGCCAATCCCTACTCTCCTCTCTATCAAAATAATGCCTGAACAGGCTTTCCAGCGCTCAGCCTAGCACGGGATAATCTTGCAGCAGCACTTTGGACTCTTTCAAACCTTGCAATTCGAAAATAATCAGCTCATTGTCGCCGGCATGCAGCAGCGGACCCGGTATATAAAGCGTCTGCTGCGGCCCTTTCTCCCAATAACGCCCGAGATTGAACCCGTTCACATAAGCTACACCCTTCGTCCAACCTTCCAGCTTGAGAAAGGTATCCGCTGGCTCATCGACCGAAAACGCCCCTCTATAAAAGACAGGCCCCTCCTCCGCTGCTTTTCCAATCGGGGGCGCTGAAAAACGCAAGCCCGACAAATCATCAAGCGGCAAGGTGCGGATTTGCCAGCCGAACAGAAATTGATTGTATTGCCTAGTTCCAGCTTTAACGCCTACTGTAATGCCTTTAATGTCCCGCAGCTGGGAGCCATAATTAATTCGTCCCATATTTTCGACCAAAATGCCTAATACTGCTCCCTGCGCTGGAATCGTCACCGTGACGGAGTCGCTGCCCCAACGCTCGGCAAGCCCCTGATAGACGCCATCGATATAAATGAGAGCGCGGTCTCTGACATCCTGAATTATAATTTCACAAGCTTCCTGCGGCCCCGTCAGCTCCGTCTCATACCAGATGAAGCCATGCGCCTGCCCCAAACGTTCCATTGTCTCCGGGAATACGCTGTAAACGGGCGAGCTGAGCTGATCCCAACAATCGAACAGCACTGCCCGCTCGGTGAGCCGCACTTCCCCATAGCTGCGTTTTGGAAGCGGAGGCGAGGGCAGCATTTCCGCCAAGGCGGGCAGGGGCAGCTCGGTGTAGCGACCGATTACTTCGCGGATCGCCATATATTTTTCCGTGATATCTCCCGATTCCGAGAGCAGCGCATTGTAATCATAGCTGGTTACTGTCGGCTCATAGAAATCGATATGATTGGCGCCATTATAAAAACCGAAGTTCGTCCCCCCGTGAAACATATAAAAATTGACGGAAGCACCCCGTTCCAAAATCCGGTCCAGCACATCCACAACATCCTCATGGCCGCGCACATGATGCTCGTCTCCCCAATGGTCGAACCAGCCGTTCCAATATTCCATGCATACGAGCGGCTTGTCCGGCTGATAATCGAGCAGCTTGGCGAATGCCTCCTCCGGCTTGGAGCCGAAATTAAGCGTCATGAGCGCCTTGGGCAATGTCCCGCCCTGAAGCATATAGTCCTCCGATCCGTCGGAGGTGAACAGCAGCACGTCCATGCCACGGGCCAGCATAGCTTCGCGGAGATGGGACAAATACGCTTTATCGTTGCCATAGCTGCCGTATTCATTTTCGATTTGCAGTGCAATGATCGGCCCGCCTGACGTGCAGAGCAGCGGCTTCAGCTTAGGCAGCAGCACATCATAATAAGCATCAACCTTGTCCAAAAAAGGCTTATAGCTGCAGCGAAGCCGCATATCCGAATCCGCGAGCAGCCAGGAAGGCAGCCCCCCGAGCTCCCACTCAGCGCAAATGTAAGGACTTGGACGCACAATGACGTACAGACCAAGCTCATCGGCCAAGCGAATAAAACGTTCCAGATCAGCCATCCCTTCAAAATTAAAGCAGCCCTCCCGCGGCTCATGCACGTTCCACGCCACATAGGTTTCAACCGTATTGAAGCCGCAAGCCTTGAGCTTCCATAAACGATCCTTCCAATATTCCGGCACGATGCGAAAATAATGCATGGCGCCGCTGATCATGCGCACGGGCTTGCCATCATAAACAAACCCGTTTCCTTCGATTTCAAATACACCCATGGCTCTCCCCTGCTCCTAGTCGGGCGCCCCCGTTCGATACTCCAACGGCGTCACGCCGACCGTTCGTTTAAATAACTTTTGAAAATAAATTTTATCGCCATAACCGACCAAATGGGCAATTTCATAAACCTTTAGCCCCGGATGATCGCGCAGAAACTGCTTCGCCTTCTCAATTCTCACCCGATTCAAACGATCTGTAATCGTCTCGCCCGTTTCCCTGCTGAATACTTTGCTTGCATAGCTCGTATTGAAGCCGATTTTGCCCGCAATGTACGTGAGATCAATATCGCGGTTATATTCCTGCTCCAGCAGCTTCCGCACCCGCTCCACAATGACATTCCCGCTCGCCGCATCCGCTTCTGCGGCAGCAGGCGCTTTAGGCGGGCCGGAATCAGAAGCCGCAGCAAGCTGCTTTCGCTCAGCGAAGCGGTCGAGCAAGCGAAATACCTCCACCTTGTCCATCGGCTTGAGCAGATAATCAGCCGCTCCCGCCCTCATGGAGCGGCGTGCGTATTCGAAATCATTGTAGCCGCTGAGCATAATAATGCTGACGTCCGGCAGCTTCGTCTTCGCTTGCTCGATAAATTTAAGCCCGTCCATGACAGGCATTTCAATATCGGTAATAATGACATCCAGATCGCCTTGGCTCATGCTGGAGATTTGAACGAGTGCTTCCAAGCCGTTCGCATGCTGCCCCGCGATTTCCAGTCCACCCGGGTATTTCGAAAGTATTTTCACAATGCCGAGGCGAATCGGCTCCTCATCGTCCACAACCATCACCTTAAGCATGGCGAATCCTCCTTCGCAATCTGGTAACGGGGCAGCCGAATGGCAACCTCGGTGCCTTGTCCCTGAGCGCTTGTCAATTGCAGGCCATATGCTTCCCCATAATGCAATTTAATGCGCTCATTTACGTTCCGCAGGCCGATGCCCCGGTCACCTCCTACCAGTCGATTGCCGGACATCCGTTCGCGCAGCCCTCGCAGCGTCTGCTCATTCATGCCGCATCCATCGTCCGCCACAAAAAACAGCACATCCTCTCCCTCATGCCGGGCTGTCACCCTGATGAGGCCCCCGTTCATCCGGTGTTTAAACGCATGATGCACCGCATTTTCCACAATCGGCTGAAACATCAGCTTGATGCAAGGCAGCTCCAGATCCCCTGACGGCACCTCGACCTCCAGCACATAGCGGTTAGAGAAGCGCATATTTTGCAGCGCCATATAATTATAGAGATGATCCAGCTCCTTGCGGATGGTAGCCGTCTGCTCGCCATGATTGACGCCGTAGCGAAGCAGCTTCCCGAGCGTAAACGTCATGTCCGCGACCTCTTCATCATCGTTGAGCTCTGCCCGCATGCGGATTGTCTCCAGCGTATTGTAAATAAAATGCGGATTAATCTGGCTTTGCAGTGCCGCATATTCGGCTTCCTTTTTACGCGTCTGGGTTTCTCTCACTTCCTCTAGCAAATCCCGGATGCGCATGACCATAATATTAAAATGCCTGCCAAGCAGCCCGACCTCATCCCTGTATTTCTGATTAAAGCTGACATCGAGGTTGCCGGTCTGCACCTCTTGCATCAGATTTTTAATTTTGCTAAGCGGCCTTGTGAGCGCATAGGAGACGGCTATAGCGAGGAACAAGGCTACCATCACAAATATCCCCGTCATCAGCAAGGTCAAATTTCGGGTTACGTCCGCCTGCCGGGTCGCCTCCGCCATCGGGATATAAACGAACATTTTCCAATTGGTCAAAGCGGATTTGGCATAAGTACATATATAAGCATTTCCATCAATCGTAGTCGGAAAAGAACCCCGGTCAGCCGTTGCCTTGCGAATCGCTTCGTCACCTGACAAATCGCGGGTAATAAGCGTATTGTCGCTGTCAAAAATCACCTTGTTGTCCGCATCAACCAAAATCGTCTGGCCCTTCGTTACTTGGTCCACATCTCGGATTTGTCGGCTGATTGCGGAAATATTCGTATCGAAGACGATAAAACCGATCGGGCTGAGATCGAATTTCACCTGCTTCAGCTCCCTGATAACCGAAAAAGCATAATAAGGGCTGTTGTCGTTCGTAATCTCCTGGGTGCTGACGAGCATCGGCTTGCCGTCGCCTTCCGCTGCAATTTTGGCCCATTCGGACTTGACCTGATTCAGATTGTTGCGTTTTCCGCCAGTCTTGATGTTATACATCACATTGCCAAAGTTATCAAAAACATAAACCGATACCGTATCCGGCTTAATTTTGTTCAAATTGCGAATGTAAAGATCCATGCCATCCGCCTTCTTCAGGCTAAAGCCTGGATCGGCAAGCCATTCAAGAAATTCATTGTTATAAAGCGGCATAGCGGACATATTGTATAAATCCGTCACATAGTCGTCGAGATTGACGACCATTTTGGACGTGATTTCCGTCGCATATGCCGCCGTGTTCGCTTTAATGGAGCGCGTATAATAGAAGGAGGAGGCGTAGCTGGCTATGATCAAAGGCAGGCAGACCAGCGTTAAAAATACGATCAGCAGCTTCTGCTGCATGTTTAAATTGGCGAAGGCCAACCCTATTTTTTCCGCCGCCCTGCGGTAAAAGCTTGTCTTTGTCGTTTTTGGCATCTGCCATTCCTCCTCGTTGTCCGGTGTGCAAGTACGTTTATTTTACTGCACCGCTCACAATACCGGCAAACACGTATCTCTGGAAGAATAAATACAGCACAACGATTGGAACCATAATAAGCAAAATCGCTGCCGACATCATTTCCCATTCCGTACTGCGCTCCGACGAGAAATTCATCAGACTGGTAGATACAACGGTCAGCTTCTGAGATGGCATGTACAAATAGGGAATAAACATGTCGTTATAAATATTGATCGTCTTGATAATGACGACAGTTGCTGTTGCTGGTGCAAGCAGCGGAAAAATAATGCTTCTGTAAATTTTGAACAGCGAAGCTCCCTCCATCATGGCAGCCTCATCCAGCTCTCTTGGGATGTTGCGAATAAACTGCAAATAAATGAAGATTTGCAGCACGTCGGTTCCAAGGTGCAGGATGATCGATGCCCAAAGCGTATTGTACAAATGAAGGCTGTTGATGACTGTAAATGTCGCGACCTGCGTCGTAATCGTCGGGACGAAGGAAACCGCAATATATGCGCCGACAACCGCTTTTTTCAGCTTAAAATCAAAACGTCCCAATATATAAGCAACCATTGTACCGAGTGCCACATTGCCGATTACCGCAACTGCGATAATGATCAGCGTATTCAAATAAGCCTGTCCCAGATGCGCGCGCTCCATAACGGAAGTGAAATTTTCAAAGTTAAGGAAGCTGTGCGGCAGCTCGAATACGCTCGTCTGCGAAAATTCCTGCTTGGACTTGAACGCATTCAGCACGAGCACATAAGGCGGAAAAATAATGACCGCCACCGCGAGCAGCAATAGCGCATGCTTCAGCCAATTAATCGGACGGAAACGCATCGTACTCAATCGCTCCACCTCCGCGTAACTATTTTTTGAATACTCAGCACGACGATGACTGAAGCGATCAAGGTCAGGCTCATCGCAGAGGCCATGCCGAAGTTGTTGAATTTAAATGCTGTATCGATCGTCTTCGTCAAGAACGTTTCGCTTGCGCCAAGCGGCCCGCCTTTCGTAAGAAGGAATGGCAAATCGAATATTTCCAGCGTGCCGATAATGGTCAAAAATAAATTCAGCTCAATGACCTTGGTCATATTCGGCAAAATTACATGAACGATCGTCTGCCAGCGAGATGCTCCGTCCATTCGGGCCGCTTCAATAATTTCCGAAGGAACCGACTGCAGGGCAGCCAAATAAATAACCATATTGAGGCCCATGAACTTCCACAGTGTAATAAAGCCGAGCACATGATTGACTACCTTCGGCGATCCAAACCAGCTGATTGCCAGCAAATCCAGCCCTATTCCGTGCAGCAGCGTGTTCAGAGAGCCATATTCCGAATTGAATACATAGTTGAACATATAAGCAACAGCGACGCCGTTCATAATATATGGCATGAACAGGACAACCCGGTACACATTTCTTCCCCGCAAGCGCGAGTTGAGCAGTAGCGCAAAAAACAAGCCAAGCGCGTTTTGCAGAAGGCCCCAGCCCAGATATACAAAGTTATGGCCGAACGCCGCCCAGATTTCCTTGTTGGCGAACACTTCCCGGTAGTTGGCAAGGCCTGCCCACGTCTTCTCAGGGCTGTACCCATCCCAGCTCATAAAGCTTAAATACACCAGGTAAACAGCCGGATATAAAGCAAATACGGAAAGCAAAACGAGCGGTATGAGCAAAAATAATACGATCAGCATTCTTTTTTGCAAAATGTAGGACATATGTTGAATCATCGGAGTTCCCCTCTCGATCGAGATAACAGAAGGCAGAATGTCAACGGGACTTGCCTGTTTTGCCTTTCTGTCCATCTCTATGCCGCGCCATCCGCGGGCTGTTTCTTATTTGCCAACCGCTGCCTTGGCAGCGCTCCATTTCTTGTTGTAGCTGTCGAATACGTCCTGCATATTGCCAACAGTCGTTTCCTGTATGAATTTGAAAGGATCAAATTGCATTTTGTTTTCGACGGCTGTTACGTCCTCGCTGACGGATTGCGCTTCGAGCATCGCCGGCTTATAGCTCATGAAATCGGTAATTTGCGCCAGACTCTGCTCTTTATCCTTGAGTGGAGAAATAATCATATGGTCGGCATCATCGCCGGATTCTTCAATCATAAATTTGATAAAGGCTTTGGCAACAGCCGGATTTTTGCTTGAAGAGCTCACCGCATAGGCCCAGTCATTACGCATCATGCCCTTATACGCGCCGCTGTTGTCATAAGGAAGCGGAACAAAGCCGATATCCTCAAGCGCGAGGCCATTGTTGACGAGATTGGAAATCGCCCAGTTGCCGATATACATCATCGCCGTTTTGCCAGAAGCCAGATCCTTCTGGGTTTGATCCCAAGTGGCGGAATAAACATCCTTCTCCAAATAACCTTTGTCGTACAGCTGCTTTAGAATGCCTAACCCTTGTCCGTAGGCATTATCCAGCATGAATGGCGTATCGGTTTTGATTTTGTCATTGCGCAGGCCTGTATTGCCATAAATAAACTCGGCTGGATCGGTCCAATATTGCAGCGTCCAAGCATCCTTGAAGGCAGTCGCCATCGGCACTATTCCAGCTGCCTTGAGCTTATCCGCGTCGGCAAACAGCTCATCCAAAGTTTTAGGAGGCTCCGTAATGCCGGCTTTTTCAAAAGCTTTTTTGTTATACATCAGGCCATTGATGGCGACCTGCTGCGTAATGCCATACAACTTTCCATCATAGGAATTGTAATCTTTAAAATAAATGTCGTCGTTCAGCCCCAAATCGTCCAGCGAAGCGTAAAACTTGGGCAAATCCGCTTTTGTCGTTTCGACCAGCGACAGCACATCCGGCAGCTCATTTGCTGCCATGCGCACGCGGATGGTCTGCTCGTAATCCTTTAAGCCTTCGATTTTGACCTCCGTACCCGGATATTTCGCTTCGAACATCTCTACATATTTCTTGAGGTCGGTATCGACCAGCTCGGTGCGGTGTGTCGCCCAAGTAATCGTGCCTTTAATTTCGGAGCCTGCCCCCCCGGAAGCCGAACCATTTTCTTCCGTCGTAGCGCTTGGCGATGCTGCTTCGGAAGCTGCCGGAGAGCTGCCGCTCTCTCCCGAATTACCGCATCCCGCAAGCAACCCTACACTTAAAGACATGACTAGCCCAAACCCAACTGCTGCATTTTTCTTCATTTTTTTATCCTCCCCAAATCAAGCTCGGCTTCATTTGCCTATCTCCAATAGTATGTAAATTAAGATCACATTGAAATGGCTGCATTTTGTTTTTATTAGCTTATTTTTGTCTTTGGCATTCTGATTCGTTTTCAACACGTACATTGACATCGCTTACATATTTTTATATAAAAAATATAGCGTTTTCAGTGTTATGTATCATAACATTAATATAACCTTTCAATTGAATAAACAGCTATTATTTCATAATAGTATGACAAAAAAACTCGCCGATTATCGGCGAGCAGCAGCTTTTGCAGCTTTTCTTTTAAGGCTGAGTGACACCATCATTCCATTCCCCCATTGCGTGGGAGCACAGGACACAATCATTGCACACCGATACCCGATTGTCAAAAATCGTTTCAATCGTCCGAATGACCTGCATCTCGACATGCTGCGTATGAATGACAATTTGCTTAGGTGACGCGGCAATCAGCGAGCTGATAACCATATCCTCAATGTTCATTTCCGTTTCCAGCATTTCGGCCACCAGGCGGTCGGAATGCGGCTTCGGCTCAAACAATTGAAATTTGTCATTATACAGCATAAAATCATGGTTGCCTTTATGAACCAGATGTACCAAGGCAACCTTCGACTGCTGCAGCCCAACAAAATATTTAAGCAGTGAAATAAATTCCTGATATTGCTTATCGAGCACATATTCATCCAGAGCATATTCCACAATGTCGCCTAGCTCGTGACGATACCCATGAAGTCTGAAGGTGGCGATACCTCCAAGGTCGAGCCGTGTATTTTCATTCAAATACAGCTCAATTTCCTCGGCTACCTTGAGCTTGCGCCGCTTTCTATCCGCATCCAGAAACTTGGCGTTCAAGCCATCCAGATCGGTATCCTGCATCAGCTGACTGCAATATTTTTCGATGATGGAGACGTCCGTGGAATGGCCGCCCTGATATTTTTTCTTAATGATGCTGATGAGCATTTCCGATTCCAAATTGGTTACAACATATTCAGCGAGCGCTTTGGCTGCGCTGTGGTACAGCAATTCTCCATGCTTGTTCAGTTGAAAATAAGGCGTTGCCGACTGGCACATTATGCTGCCGGCAGGCTGCAGATCGAACTGCACCAGATGCCCCTGCGATGCGGCTTCAATATGTAAATCCTCATTCGTATATTGTGCCATTAAGGCCGCTAATCCAGCTGCCGTTGCTTGAAGCTTGGAAGGCAGCGTAACGGTAAACAGTTCCATAAACAAGCCAACCCCTTTCATTCCCCTCATACAGTATATGGCGCACGCAGCAGCGATATACGATGAAGACATTGGGAATGAAGGGGTTGTAAATATGCTATGAACAAGCCTCCGTTTAAGCAGCAGCTTGTGCTTGCTGAGCAGCCTGTTCATTGCTGCTGCGGCTCATAAGCCATAAGGTCAGCCAAATGAGCAGGAAGCCGCTAAGCTGCCCTAAAGTCAGCGTCTGGCCAAATACGAGCCAGTTAATCAATACGCCGACGGCAGGGAAGGAAAGCTCAGCAAGCGTCGCGTATACAGCTTTAGTTGAGGAAAGCCCTTTGTAATATAGAAGCATACTGATCAAGCCTGGGAAAAAGGCTTGAAACAATAAATTGACGGCAATGAGCGATAATTGGCTGCCCTGAGCATTGAGGCTCCATGCATCACCACTTGCCAGCAAAATGACGCTGAGCAGCGGCAGGGCAAGCAGAAACCTGAGGGACGTCACAATGGAAAAGGACAATTTCTTTTGCAGCAAATATTTGCCCATGACGGTCGAACCGCCCCACAATGCCGCTGCGATAATCGAGAACAGGCAGCTGAGCAAAGCAAGATCATGCAGGCCAACAAGCGGCGATCCAAACCCAAAGGTTAGCAAATAGGTGCCTGCCAGCGCCGCCAGCAAAAAGACGAAAAACTTCTGCGGCAGCTTTTCCTTCAACATGACTCTGGCGAGCAAAATTGCAAATAACGGCTGGAGCTTCTGAAGCAGCAGCACCGCATTAGCGCTGCCATGCGAGAAGGCTGCAGTGAACAACACCGTCGCTACAGCTGAGCCGCCCCAGGAAATGAACAGCAGCGCCCCAATGACGCCAATTGACAGCTTGCCGACTAATGTACGGCGGAATTTAAATAATACGGGGACTGCGTAAAAAGCGAGCAAAATATGCTCAATAAATACAATTTGTGCCGAGGTAAAGCTTTTGAGCAATAAAATACGGAACAGCGGGTCAAGACCCCAAAGTGTCGCACCAAGCGCCACATACCATATCCCATTAATGCCTGCAATGCGTGATGTTCGCCAGCCCGCTTTCTCGCTAGCCAGCTCTAATGTGTTCTGCAATTCAAAAACCTCCTGAGAAAGTTTTGAATTGAACCTTCTTTTCACTATGAAAAAGAAACAATGCCCTTGTCAGCAATCTGACAAGGGCATCATCAACAAACCTGTTAAATGAATGACATTTAACAAGCTGGTTCTGATCTTCTCCCGTCCGGACTATACCGTCGGCTCTGGATTCTCACCAGATCAGTCCCGGCTGCAAGCAGCTAGGAGTCGCGGGCTCTGGATGCTCCGAACGCATCCTTACCGCCGGTAGGGAATTGCACCCTGCCCTGAAGATTCATATTCGATTAAATCGTATTGTAACACAGAAGATTACAGTTTGAATAGTCTAATGGTTTGGAAATTTAAAAACTAAGATTTAGCTTCGTCTTGTGAGAAGCCCAGCTCTTTTTTCAGTAATTCTAAATCAGTAGTAGCACTTAGCATAATGTTGTAAGCCACATCTGTATTAGCTTTAAAGCTTTGGAGCATTTCTGGATCACTATCTTCAAAAGCTAACGAATAATAAAACATGGCATTGGATTTGAATTTGTACATTTGCGCAAAGTCCGCTTTAATCTCAGTAAGCTTCTCTTCTCTTTCTTTTGTCAAACCTTTAGGAATTTCAATATCTTCCATACGAATAGAGAGCGAATTGTTGGTTTTCTCCGCTTTTTCAATTAATTCTAAGTCTGGCATTTCATAGTCTGCAATTTTCAATAATTCTTTTGACACCTTTTTATTTAGGCCGTCCGCCTCTTTATCCAGCTCATTTACTTTCTCTTCAAAATTTTGAACGATAATAAGTTGCTCTTCCACAGTCCCTACACCCATTTTATGAACGAGATTATTACAGCCTCTAACTCCAGCAACCGCAAGGATTAAAAGAATAACGCCAACTAGAATGGCTAGGCTGCTGCCACACCCCTTATTTCCACTCATTCTAAATCATATCCCCTTTTTATTACTCGTTTATGTCAATTATTCAAATGTTAGCTGATCAAAAATGCCAATAAATATTTTCGAAATATTTCGAGTCTCATCCATTCCCCTATGATGTGTCCCTTCCAAAGGAAATTTCAGCGTTTGAAGCGCTCTTTCCATGCCCACTCCTCGCTCATTTCCAATCAATTTCTCATGATGATGCTTGATGCTGATCTAATTTCTAGTCCATTCTGTGTGAATCATATGTAATTCACAGTCTTTCTTCAGTTAGCTCTTATCGTAAAACCCCCAGAAGCACAAAACATATTCTTCCTCCCCATCCAATCGTGAAAATTTCGTTTTCCCAACAAGTCGCTTCTAATCAAATACAATATAGTTCACTCATCTTCCTCTTTTCCCCTTATTATAAACCAATATTGTGTATAACAAATACCATTCTATATAAAATAGCAAGAAAAATATATATAAACTGTATATATACAAAAAAAACGCTTATCCCTATCTATCCTTTAACGGATAAAATAGCAGACAAGCGTTATTAGCTTTAATCACTGAAAATAGTTCTAAATCTTTCGTTCACCGCAACCTAATTTTGCATCACAAAATCCTGCTCAGCCTTGTCGCTTTCATTGTACATCCGCAAAATTTCATAGCGCGTATTGCGCTGCGCCGGAACCTTGCCCGCTTCGCGAATAAGCTTTAAAATCAGCTCAATGTTGACCTTATGCGTCGTGCCCGCAGCGGACACTACATTTTCTTCGATCATCGTGCTGCCGAAGTCGTTGCAGCCATAAGACAGCGAAAGTTTACCCATGTCAGGGCCCATCGTGACCCATGACGATTGCAGGTTGTCAATATTGTCGAGGAAAATACGGCTTACCGCGACAATTTTCAAATATTCCTCCGGCTTCGCCTTCTCCATCGGCATTCTCGTATTATCCGGCTGGAACGGCCAGGAAATAAAGGCTGTAAACCCTTCGGAGTCGTATCCATTCGCTTTGCACTCATCTTGAACGTCACGAATGCGCAGCAAATGCAAGGCGCGCTCCTCCATCGTTTCTCCAAAGCCATATACCATCGTAGCTGTCGTATTCATGCCATGGCGATGAGCCGACTTCATCACGTCGATCCAGTCCGTATAAGAGCCCTTCTTGCGGCTGATCTTACGGCGTGTGCGGTCATCAAGGATTTCCGCGCCGCCGCCTGGCAGCGAATCCAGTCCCGCTTCATGCAACTGGCGAACAACCTCATCGAGCGACAATCCATCCGATACTTCCTTCATCTTCTGAATTTCCGCTGGCGAGAAGGAGTGCATCGTAATGTCCGGGAAGCGCTGTTTGATTTCCTTCAGCAAGTCCGTGTAATAAGTAAAAGGAAGATCAGGATTCGTTCCGCCCTGCATCAAAATTTCCGTGCCATTCACGTCAATTGTTTCTTGAATTTTGTTCATAATCGTCTCGTTATCGAGCACATAACCCTCTTTGGAGCCTGGGGCACGGTAAAAGGCGCAGAACCTGCAATAAACGTCGCACACATTCGTGTAGTTGACGTTTCTTCCCACAACGAAAGTCGTTATAGGCTCGGGATGCTTGCGCAGCATAATTTCATTCGCAACTTTACCCATTTTCTCAATCTCGTCGGATTCGAACATAATAATACATTCTTCCAAGCTTATTCGCTCACCCCGCAGGGCCTTATCCAATATCTGGTCCAACGTTACCATTACGCAAGACCTCCTTATCTATCGCTGTAGTTTTGATGTTGCGCTTTTTTTCACAAACTAATTAAGTATAGGCCAATTTTATCATACTATGCTCATATTCGTCATCTTTCGTTTAGAGGGATTTCAGCCTTAAAAAAGGAAAAACACGGCTTGTCAGTAATGACAGCCGTCTCTTCCTCCACTTTACGAGGCTGTTAGCCGCGCAAAGCCTGATCCAAATCTGCGAGCAAATCGTCGATATGCTCAAGGCCTACCGAATAACGGACAAGACCGTCTGTAATGCCGCGTTCATGGCGCACTTCCTTCGGCATTGCCGCATGCGACATCATGGCCGGATACGATAAAATGCTTTCTACGCCGCCCAGGCTGACAGCTACGAGCGGCAGCTTCACACGGCCAAGCATCGCTTTCGCCCGCTCACCGCTGCCCACATCAAAGGACACGACTGCGCCATAAGCGGAGCATTGCTGCTCATGAACCTCACGGCCCGGATGATCGGCAAGACCAGGATAATAAACCTTCGTTACTTCTGGATGGTCACTCAGCCATTCCGCCAGCTTGCGCGCGCTGCGCTCGCTATGCTCCATACGCGCCTGCAGCGTCTTAATGCCGCGCATAAGCAGCCAGCATTCATGGGCGCTCAGTACAGCGCCAAGACCATTTTGCAGCTGATACAGCCTGCGTCCCAGCTCTGGATCAGCCGTTACAGCAAGGCCCGCAAGCACGTCGCTATGCCCGCTCAGAAACTTCGTCGCGCTGTGCACGACAATATCTACGCCAAGCTCAAGTGGCCGCTGGTAATAAGGCGTCATAA
The DNA here is from genome assembly GCF_050481745.1 of Paenibacillus algorifonticola. GTDB lineage: Bacteria > Bacillota > Bacilli > Paenibacillales > Paenibacillaceae > Pristimantibacillus > Pristimantibacillus algorifonticola_A. The sequence goes on from NZ_JBCNGR010000005.1 coordinate 57,517, forward strand.
ACGTATTGTCCAGAATCGTTAGCAGGTTATGCTCCTTCGCCCACGAAGCCACCTCCGAAATGTTGGTGATTTTCAGCGTCGGGTTGGAAGGCGTCTCCATAAATACCGCTTTCGTATTCTCTTTAAATGCAGCTTTAACCGCTTCAAAATCCGTCATATCGACGAACGTCGTCTCCATGCCTAAACGGTTCAGTACTGTCGTAAGCAGACGGTATGTACCTCCGTAAACATCCTCCGTCACAATAACATGATCACCTGCGGAAAGCAGCAGGAACGTCGTTGAAATCGCCGCCATGCCGGATGCAAAGGCAAAGCCGCGCGTACCGCCCTCCAGCAGCGCAATTTGATCCTCCAGCGCCTGCCTTGTCGGGTTGCCGGACCGACTGTAATCGTAAGGCGGATTTTGCGTCAGATCACTTTGATGGAAAGTCGAAGCCTGAAAAATCGGCGTGCTCGATGCACCCGTCTGCTCATCAAATGATCCTTCGAAATGAAGCAATTTCGTTGCAAAATGACGCTTGGCAAATTCCTCTTTGTTATGTCTGTCGCTCATGCTGCTATACCTCCCCAATCTCTTGCTTAGCTGCGGCAAGCGCCTGCTCCAAATCGGCGATCAGGTCATCTGCATGCTCAATGCCAACGGAGAAGCGAAGCAATCTATCATCAACGCCGACTGCGCGACGAATTTCTTCTGGAATATCGGCATGCGTCTGCACAGCCGGATAAGTCATCAGCGATTCAACGCCGCCCAAGCTCTCAGCAAAAGCAATCAACTGGATATGGCGCAGAATGGGTTCAATATAGCGGGCGTCCTTCACGCGGAAGGAGAAAATGCCGGTATTGCCCGACGATTGGCGATTTTGCACAACATGTCCTGGATGATGCGGCAAAGCCGGATAATAAACCTCTTCAATAGAAGGATGCTCCAGCAAGTAGTTGGCGATTTTTGTTGCATTATACTCATGACGCTCCATCCGCAGCGCTAGTGTTTTCATGCCGCGCATTAACAGCCACGAATCCTGCGGTCCAAGAACGGCGCCAATGGAGTTATGCAAAAACGCCATTTCCTGCGACAGCTCTTGTCCCTTGGTCACTATAAGGCCAGCTAGCACATCATTGTGGCCGCCCAAATACTTAGTCGCGCTGTGGACCACGACATCTGCCCCCAGCTCAATTGGACGCTGGAAAAACGGCGTTAACAGCGTATTGTCTACAATCGTCAGCAGTCCTTTGGACTTCGCCCATGAAGCGACACGCTCAATGTCGGTAATCATCATTAACGGATTGGTTGGCGTCTCGATTAGTACCGCCTTCGTATTCGGTGTACACAGCTCGCTCATCGCATCAATATCGTTCGTATCCACGTAGGATGCTGTAACCCCATATCTCGACATAATCTTCTCCAGCAGGCGATAAGTGCCGCCGTACAGATCAAGGGATACAATTAAATGATCGCCTTGGTGAAACAGGCCGAATACCGTTTGCAAAGCGGCCATGCCTGAGCTGCATGCGAAGCCAGCGTCGCCAGACTCAAGCTTGGCAGCTGCCTCCTCTAATACGGCACGGGTTGGGCTTTTTGTACGAGCGTAGTCAAAGCCTGTGCTTTGTCCAAGCTTTGGATGGCGGAATGCCGTCGCCTGATACACAGGGAAGCTTACGGCTCCGGTTTCCGTATCCTTTTGCGAACCAATTTGCGCTAATTCACTTTCGATTTTCAACATGGGCTGTTGCTCCTTCTATTATATAGTTAGATGTTTGCTCCCAAATCAAATGGCGTCTGCTGGTACACGTAATAGTTGAGCCAATTCGAGAAAAGCAAATTCGCATGCGCCCTCCACGAGGAATACGGCACTGCTTCCGGATTATCACCCGGGAAATAGTTTTTAGGTAAGGCAATGTCGAGCCCTTTCGCCTTGTCGCGGTCATACTCGTTTTTCAGTGAGAAAGGATCGTATTCCGAATGCCCGCTGACGAAAATTTGACGGCCATCCTTGGAAGCGACAATGTAAACGCCCGATTCCGCCGATTCCGACAAAATTTCTAAACGTTCAACCTTTTCAATATCTTCGCGACGCACTTCCGTATGACGGGATTGCGGCACGAGGAACGCTTCATCAAAGCCGCGAAGCAGCTTGACGTTCTGCTTCTCAATCGTATGGTGGAACACACCGAAAATTTTATCATCCAATTCATATTTCGGTACGCCGTAATGATGGTAAAGTCCTGCCTGCGAGGCCCAACATATATGGAAGGTCGAAGTGACGCGCCGTGCGCTCCAATCCATAATGTCCTTCAGTTCCTCCCAATAATTCACGTTTTCAAAATCCAGATGCTCTACAGGAGCGCCTGTAATGATTAAGCCATCGTAAAATTCATGGGAAATTTCGTCGAACGTTTTGTAAAAGGCATGAAGATGCTCGTAGGACGTATTTTTCGACGTATGCGTCTTCGGACGAAGCAGCACAACCTCCACTTGCAGCGGCGTGTTGCCGATCAAGCGCAGCAGTTGGGTCTCCGTCGTTTCCTTCTCAGGCATTAAGTTCAGAATCGCTATACGCAGCGGGCGAATATCCTGATGATAAGCAACGCTTTCATCCATGACGAAAATGTTCTCACTGTTTAATATTTCTTTGGCCGGCAAATGGTCGGGAACTTTAATTGGCATGCAGAATCACTCCTTTAATGAGATTATCAGCATTTCCAAATATAAAAAGACCCTTTCTGTCGAGAGAAAAGGTCGTTTGCTCAAAAAATAAGCGGTCGCCTCTCTCATCTCTCAGAAACATCGAAATGTCTCCGCAAGAATTAGCACCGTGCTTACGCCGGTTGCCGGGCTTCATCGGGCTAGTCCCTCCGCCTGCTCTTGATAAGAAAGTAGTTCTATTCAATTATGGAATTGCTGCTTATAAGCCTACTTTAATGGATTCAGGCAGGCGCGTCAAGCCTGTGAACGGCATATACTATCGAAGGCTGATCTTTCGGCTTCATTTACGGTTTTTTCGCTTGAATGTAAAGCTGCTGCGGGAGTATACTAGACAAGGATTGAAACGCTGAGTGAAAAAATGGGTGTTTTTTATCTAAAAATCCACATGATAAAGGAGTGCATACGGACATGGAAGGCGACCGACCAAGGCCTGAACACAACCGAATATGGCGGCTGCCCAGCCACTGCGTATCGCGCCCTGTTTTTCTATAATTAACAGTGCTCTGTGCAAGCGGCGAAGGCGGCCTCCTGTCCATTTCAGAGAGGAGATGCACAGATGAAAATCCGTCTGGTTAACAACGGTTTATTTACCCCTATTGAAGATATTGCTGATACACTCATTCCATCGTCGGAGGGCTTTTATTGGATTGATGCGGATGTGGAGGATCTGGCTGTATTGCAGCCGCTGTTCCACATGCATGACCTCGCGGTAGAGGATTGCCTCACCGAGGAGGAGCAGCGCCCTAAGATCGAAATTTATGAAAGCCATTATTTTATCGTTATTAACAGCATTCGTTTTGATGATGAGGAAATTTTCCTGCGCGCGCTGAACATTTTTCTTGGCCGCCATTATATTATTACCGTTACGAAGCAAAAAATTAATGAGCTGCGTTCCCTGAAGCCTGTTCTGTGGGAGCAGGAAGTCAGCCGCCCCGATTATTTTTTATACAATCTCGTCGATATTGTCGTCGATAACTACTTCCTCGTCGCCGATCGAATTGATACGCGGATCGAAACGCTCGAAGAAGATATCCTAATGCATACGAAAAAATCGCACCTGAACGAAATTATCGGTTTGCGCGGTGAAATTTTGTGGCTCAAGAAGGTGCTTGGCCCGCAGAAGGACGTTATTGCTACGCTGAACAAACGCGATCTTAAGCTGATTGATGATCAGCTGCAAAAATATTTCAGCGATATTTATGAAAATGCCGTCAAAATCGCCGAGACATTTGATACGTTCCGCGAGCTGATGGGCAACTTGCGAGAAGCCTACCAGTCCAGTATATCAGCGCGAGCCAATGAAATTATGCGCGTGTTTACCGCGATGACGACGATATTCATGCCGCTGACCTTCATAACCGGTATTTACGGAATGAACTTCGACTTTATACCCGGCCTGCATATGCGAGGCGGATCGTATATTTTGCTCGGCATTATGCTTGCGCTGGGCTTTGGGATGTTTTTTATTTTCCGCAAAAAGGAATGGTTGTGACCGTAGGGCACAACCAAATAAATGCTATTAAGACCTTGTCGTAGAAGCCTGATGGAAAAGATTCGTCGCTGGGTAAAAGGTTTGGATTCCGGGATGCCTCTGCATTTTTCTGAATGGATACCGCGCTGCGGTAAAAATGCAGATGCAAAGGCGAACGCTGCGCTCCTCCATCTCAAACCTTTTACTCCGCTCGCCTTTTCCATCAGGCTTCTACTTTTTTACGGCTTAAAAGCTTTTATTTGCTTTTGTGCCTGTTATTTATGGAGAGTATTCGCTTTTTACATATGCTCATGGACAGCCTCGATTACAAAACCATCTTTCGAACACCAATCTTATGCTCCAACCTTCCCTCCTATTACGAAAAAATCATCGAGTCATGAATGTGTGCTTAACTTTAGTTCTATAAAAGTTAGAACTGTTCCCTAATCCAAGGATTGGATATGATCCAGTAACAAGGAATTGAATTTCAAGTAGTAGATAAGGAGAGGGAGATCATGAGGAAAGTTTCATTTCGCCCATTTGAAAGAAAACTAATAACGGCTTGTTTAGTTATATTAGTTACAACTATGTCTTGAATAGAATTAGCCAAATGGCTGCCACATCTCTATTGGCTATATATCCTACTACATGGTTGCTTTGGATACCTTTCTGGTTTAGTTTTCCACGACCGAAATTTTACCCTTTCTGGGCTGATCCTCGCTATCGTTTTTGTAGGAATAGATATTTGGTTATTGGTTACAACAACCAAGCAAACTGACACAGACCTCTCCTATATACAAGAAGAATATGTTTAAAAATACTGCCTGAAGCTTTATAGCCCCTTTGAAAATAAAGCGCAAAGCCCGGAGCCTATTCCCTGTCGCAGGAATGGTCCCAGGCTTCGTATGTTCATGCTTTAGCTGCACCATCATCTCCCGCCAGCGCCTCTGCTCTGCCCTTCGTCAAATTGACGAACATGAGCAGCACAATGCCAATGACGAATAACGCAATTAGCGAGAGGATAGCAACACGGGTAGAGCCTGTAACCGTCGCGACCACCGAGAACAGCAGCGGTCCTACAACGGAGGAAAACTTGCTGGACAGCGAGAGAAAGCCAAAAAATTCACCCGACCTGGACGGAGGCACCATACCCGAATAAATGGAGCGGGAAATCGCCTGGCTGCCTCCCTGCACGACGCCAACCATAATCGCCAGCAAATAAAAATGCAGCGAGGTCGTCATAAAATATCCTAAAATGACAATAATGACGTAAAACCATAACGACACATATAACAGTCTCTTCGAACCAAAACGCGCGGCTAGTCTGCCGAATGCAATCGTACATGGGAATCCGACAAACTGCGTAATAAGCAGCGCCGTAATCATATCATCCGTATTAATGCCGATTCCCTGGCCATAAATCGTTGCCATAATAACAACCGTATTAATGCCATCGTTGAAAAATAAAAACGAAGCCATATATTTAAGCAGCTCCGGATATCGCTTAAGTGTTCGCAGTGTCCCGCGCAAACGCGTGAGGCCTTTGCCAAGCGCGGTGCCAAAGCCAATTCTGACATTTTTCACGGGCTCCTTCACCGAACGAAGCAGCGGCAGCGAGAACACAAACCACCAGATGCCTACCGTAATAAACACCATTTGGGTCGCAAAGGTTTTGGTAGGGAAACCGAACAGCTCGAAATTTTGAATCATCAAAATATTAACGAGCAGCAGCAAGCCGCCGCCCATGTACCCATAAGCGTAGCCCTGCGCGCTCACGACATCCCTGCGCTCCATCGGCACGCCATCCGCCAACAGCGCATCATAGAAGGTGTTCCCTCCTGCAAACCCCATCGTTCCTATAATGAGCAGGATGGAGGCCAGCAGCCAGTCCCCTTCGCCAACAAAAGCCATAGCAGCACAAGAAGCGGCTCCCAATAGCATAAACATCGTCAGAAATTTGATTTTGGAGCCCATATAATCGGCAACTGCGCCCAAAATAGGCGACAGCACCGCTACGAACAGCATCGCAATGCTTTGGGTGTAACCCCAATAGGCTTCCACCTTCGTACCTGATAAATTAGACGCTGCCACACCTGAATAAAATATCGGCATGACGGTCGCCATCATCGTTGTCGCAAACGCCGAATTGGCCCAGTCGTACATGAGCCAGCCTCTTATTGCTTTTCTGTCCAGTCGTAACGCCTCCCTAAATATGCACCTTCGTCCAACACACTTCGACAACGCCACTTCATATCCTCTTTAAATAATACGTAAAGCTTCTTCTCCTTTTTGCCGTCGTGCCGGATTTGCTTTATAATAGTAAGCAAAGCTATCACGAGGAAAGGCATCTACGCCTGCAAGCCTATTTCAATAAGCGTGTAATCGCTTCACTTAACCTGGAGGGGGATTGTAGTGAATATTAGCCAACTTGAAACACTCCTCACCATTTCCAAAACGATGAGCTTCCGCAAGGCGGGTGAGCTGCTTAATTTGACCCAGCCTGCTGTATCCGCACAAGTCAAAACGCTTGAAGAGGAATTCAAGACGGTTCTGATTGACCGCAATCAGCCTGTGACCCTCACCGACCATGGACAAGTTTTTTTGGAGCATGCCGAGAGAATTTTGCTTATTGTCGAAGAGCTTAAGGCTAAGCTTTCAGACCTCAATACAACGCCTCAAGGCCATATTTTGCTCGGGACAACTTCTTCCATTGCGATACAAATTTTGCCGCGGGTATTAGCCTACTTTCAAGACCAGTTTCCGCTGATCAAAACAACGATCCATACGATGCCATCATCACAGGTGACCGCCAGCGTCGAAAATGGCACCATTGACATTGGTATTTCTTATTTATTTGAGAAAAATCCAAACCTGCACTCGTCCACCCTTTATTACGATACGTTTGAGCTTGTTGTATCTCCGGAGCATCCCTTGAGCGATTTGAAGCATACTACCGTAGAGGCACTCAAGGATATTCCTATGATCATGCTTGCACCAGACACTCTAGGACGGCGCTTCGTAGACAAAATTTTTCGCCAGTACAATATTCAGCCGAACATTATGATGGAGCTTTCGAGCAGCGAAGAGGTTAAGCGCATGGTTGAAATTAATCTTGGCGCCGCCGTCGTCTCCAAGCTGTCCATTGCCGAGGAGCTGCGGCGGGGCTCGCTCAAGATGATTAAGGTGAATGAGCTCGAAATCAGCCATCCGGTCGGCGTCGTCTACAAGTCCGGGAGATATTTAAATACGGCGATGCAGCAGTTTTTAAGCGATCTCAAGGGCATGCCGGAGCATCAATTTATTAGCAGCGAATAGACTGACAGCGCATTTTCAACTCAAGGAGGAAACAGCTATGAAATTTGATCTGCACACTCATCACGAACGTTGCGGCCATGCCGACGGAATGATTGAAGACTACATTACTGCCGCACTCGACGCAGGTTTGCAGGCCATCGGCATTTCTGATCATTCGCCTTATTTCGGCCATAAGGACGACCGTCCTTTTCCCGGCATCGCCATGGCTCAATCTGAATTTGACAACTACATAAAGGAAGTTCTTGAGCTTAAGGCAAAATATGAGGGGCGCATTGAGGTGCTGCTCGGTATGGAGTCAGACTTTTTCCCTGAACGGCTTCCTGCTTATCGCGATGCCTATGAAGGTGTGCCATTCGACTACATTATCGGATCTGTCCATCAGGTGAGCGGAGTGAGCATTTTTAATCGCAATCGCTGGGAAAAGCTGACTGAGAAGCAGCAATTAGAGGATAAGCGCCGTTATTATGATCTCATCAGCCAATCGGCGCGCAGCGGCATGTTTGATGTGCTGGGGCATATTGATGCAATGAAAGGCTATTACCCCGCTTTCTCGGATATTAAAGCCGATGCCGAAATTGATGATACGCTCCGCATCATTGCGGAAAACGATGTGTCGATTGAAATTAATACGTCTGGCAGCACAAAATATGTAGGCGGCTGGTATCCATCCGATGAAATTTTGGAGCGTGCCCATCATTTTGGCGTCAATGTGACCTTCGGCTCCGACGCCCACGTTCCAGCAAGGGTTGGGGAAGATTGGGACCGCGTCAGCAAACGCCTCAAGGAAATTGGCTTCAAAAAATGGGTGTTCTACCGCCAGCGCAAGCAGATCATCGTACCGCTTTAAGGCGTCTGCTTATGGAATTCCAACAAATCATGCTGCTTTGCTGTTTATCAGCAGAGCAGCCTCTTTTTTTGTATGGAGAGCGTATGCGCAAGGCCAACATCGAACAAATGAACAAAAAAAGTGGACCTGCACCGAGCGCAGGTCCGAATTCGATATATTAAAAGGGGGTCTTGTTTATTATAATAACCGAGTATTGTAATAGGGGTATAACAGAATCATTTCATTTGTGTAACAAATGCAATCATACCGTAAACAATCAGGGAGTTGAACATCATGTGGCTAACGGTTGCCATCTCTAGCGCCATTTTATTCGGATTAGCCGGCTGGTGGATGAAAAGAAGCCAGATGAGCGGCGGTACGACCTCGGCGCTGCTGCTCGGGCTTTATGCCTCTGGTACAGTCGGGTTTGGCGTGCATGCCGCGTTTGAAGGATCACTCGCTTCGTTAGCCGATTACCGGATCTGGATCGCTGGAGCGATTATTGGAGCAGGCTCGGCCATCGGCAACGCGGTCTTTATGAAGGCGCTGAATTACGGACCGGCCAGCCTGACCTCTCCACTGACGAACATGAACATCGTGCTCGTCGTTGCATTAGGTACGCTTGTATATAAGGAACCTTTGCATTTTACGCAAGCTTGCGGCATTTTGCTGCTGCTGCTTTCCGTCGTACTCATTTCTTATAAAAAACAGGTACAAACCACACCTGCTCAGAAACGGTGGTTTTTCTATGTTGGCGCTGCGGTCGTCTTTTTCACCTTCCGCAATGGCGGGCTCAAGGTGACGGAGGAATGGGGATTATCCAGCGCGCCGATATTATTCGTGGGCTATTTGCTATCCTTTCTATGGTTCGCCTTTTTAAGCAAAGAAAAAAACAGCAGCAACCGCAAGCCCGCGTATCGGACAGGCTTGCTTTACGGACTGCTCGCTGGCCTCTTCTCCTACGCCGGCCTCCAGCTTTATGCTACTGCACTGGCAACTGTGCCCGCTAATCTAGCCGCGCCGATCTTCGCCACGAACAGCCTCGTCGTCGCGGCAGGCGCCATCCTGATTTACAAGGAAAAACTAAATGCCGCCCAGTGGGCGGCATTCGCATGCATGATGATCGGGCTTGTTGTCATCCGCTTATAGCGGCTGGCAGCAGGCTTTTTTTCAAATATAGGAAAGTTTATGATTTCGCCATACATTCTCTATATTTCTCGGACTGAAACGCGCTACGCCGCCAAAAGACGGCTTTCGGCCGTTTCACCTTGCACTACAGAACCGCTTCTGCCCTTATTTAAGCAAGGCGTCGATGGACAGCTCTCCTGCACCGGTCAAAGCAACGCCGACAAATACGGCGATAAGCACCAGATTATATTCGTAGCCGTTCTGCGTTGACCACAATCCATTAGCGCCATGCACCTTCACAATCGCCATAATCATTGGGATGATCAACAGCACCGCGCCAACCCATGTCCACAAGCCCGCAGCAAACAACAAGCCACCTACCGCTTCGCTTAGTCCCGCTGCCAATGCCATCAGTACGCCTGGCTTAACGCCTATCGAATCCAGCCATCCCCCAGTGCCTTTCAGACCGTAGCCACCGAACCAGCCAAACAGCTTCTGCGCTCCATGACCAACCATCAACAAGCCTAATACTACCCGAATAATCAATAATCCTGTGTCTAACATTTTAACCTCACCCTTCGTCTTTTGTTTGTTTTCACAGCTGCAACACTTGCTCGCTGCGTTTCATGAACCCATCTTAATATATAAACTAACTTTTGTAAAGTAAATATTTAAAATAAAGTTAAATGGTGATTGGTGTTTATATGCACTTACTTTTCCAAAGTAGATATGTTATAATGGGTAAAGAAGAAACGGGGTGATCAGGTTGGATTATTCAACAATGTGCCCAAAGTATGAAGCAGCGGCCGAAATTTTAGGCAAGAAATGGACCGGTCTCATCATTCGGGTGCTACTAGCTGGACCAAAGCGGTTCAAGGAGATCAAGGAGCAAATTCCGGAGATGAGCGACAAGATGCTTACCGACCGGATGAAGGAACTTGAACAACTTTCCATTATTAAACGAACGGTGTATCCAGAGATGCCTGTTCGCATTGAATACGAATTAAGTGACAAAGGCCATCATTTGCAGCCTGTCATTGAATCGATTCAAAAGTGGGGCGAAGAGTGGCTGTAATAAGCCAGCTTTAAGAGCTACTAGTAGGAAATGCATAAAGGCATCAAAAAAGAACCGTACAGGCGGTTCTTTTTTGATGCCTTTATGTCGTATTCGCGGCTGAACATTGACAAGTGCCATAATCTCTTTTATTATTGATACTGATTATCATTATTACAATCGTAAACGCTGTCGTCGTCCTCTGACGGCAAAGCTGCCGTTTCGCGGTGAAATATAAGCTGATTATAAAAGTAAACCTATACATGCTTATATTTTAAAAAAAGCCTTCCACCGCTCAGGTGGAAGACCGTATATTTAAAAACCAAGCCATTTTTTGAACAGATGCTTCGTCGTATCTTTGTTGATTGCCGCAATCGACGTCGTAAGCGGAATGCCTTTCGGACAAGAGCGAACACAGTTTTGCGAGTTTCCGCAGCCCTCGATGCCGCCATCCTCCATCAAGGCCTCCAGACGCTCTTCCTTGTTCATTTCTCCCGTAGGATGAACGTTGAACAAGCGAACCTGAGAAATCGCCGCTGGGCCAACAAAGCTATTGCGATCGTTGACGTTCGGGCAAGCTTCAAGACATACGCCGCACGTCATGCACTTGGACAGCTCGTATGCCCATTGGCGCTTCGATTCTGCCAGGCGCGGGCCAGGACCAAGATCATAGGTGCCATCGATCGGAATCCATGCCTTAACGCGCTTGAGGGCGTTAAACATGCGCTCGCGATTGATAACAAGGTCACGGACGACCGGGAAAGTGCGCATCGGCTCCAGACGTACCGGCTGCTCCAACTGATCGATCAGGGCGCTGCAGGCTTGGCGCGGCTTCCCGTTAATGACCATCGAGCAGGCGCCGCAAACTTCTTCCAGACAGTTGGATTCCCAGCATACTGGAGCTGTATTGCCGCCATCCGCCATCGTCGGATTACGCTGAATTTCCATAAGTCCGCTGATAACATTCATATTCGGGCGATACGGAATTTCAAATTCCTCTTTGTAAGGCGCAGACTCCGGTCCATCCTGACGGGTAATGATGAACTTAACGGTTTTAGTAGCAGTAGTCGTATCGGCCATCTTTATTCTCCTTTCTTCTTGTTCGCTGTGTAGTCGCGTTTACGCGGTGTAATAAGGGAAACATCGATGTCCTCGTACGAAATTTGCGGACCTTCCTTCGTCCAAGTCGCAATCGTTGATTTCATGAACTTCTCGTCATTGCGCTCTGTGAAATCAGGCTTGTAATGCGCGCCGCGGCTTTCGTCACGGAGCAGGGCACCCAAGGTCATAGCCTCGGAAAGCTCAAGCATGTTCCATAGCTGACGAGTGAAAGCAACGCTTGAGTTGTTCCATTTCATCGAGTCATTGATGTTGATATTGTTATAACGCTGCTTGAGCTCTTTGATTTTGCTGATCGTTGCTTCGAGCTTGTCATTGAAACGAACAACCGTCATATTGTTGGTCATCCATTCGCCAAGCTCCTTGTGCAGAACGTAAGCATTTTCTGTACCGTTCATGGCAAGAATGCTTTCGTATTTATCCGTTTGGCGTTTTTGCTCACGGTCGAATACGGAGGAAGCCACGTCAGCAGAAGCTTTCTTCATGCCTTTAATGTACTCTACCGCTTTCGGTCCTGCGACCATACCGCCGTAAATCGCCGACAGCAGCGAGTTCGCGCCAAGTCGGTTCGCACCATGGTATTGATATTCGCATTCACCTGCTGCAAATAAACCAGGGATGTTCGTCATTTGGTTGTAATCCACCCACATGCCGCCCATCGAATAGTGAACTGCAGGGAAAATTTTCATCGGCAGCTTCCGTGGATCATCGCCCATGAACTTCTCATAAATTTCGATGATGCCGCCGAGCTTCACATCAAGCTCCTTCGGATCTTTATGGGAAAGATCAAGGTAAACCATGTTTTCGCCATTGATGCCGAGCTTCTGATCAACACAGACGCTGAAAATTTCACGAGTCGCAATATCACGCGGCACAAGATTGCCGTATGCCGGATATTTTTCCTCAAGGAAGTACCAAGGCTTGCCGTCTTTGTAAGTCCATACGCGTCCGCCTTCACCGCGAGCTGATTCGGACATCAAGCGCAGCTTGTCATCGCCCGGAATCGCGGTTGGGTGAATTTGAATAAATTCGCCGTTTGCATAATTAACGCCTTGTTGATACACCGCGCTTGCTGCTGTACCTGTATTAATAACCGAGTTCGTCGTTTTGCCAAAAATAATGCCTGGGCCGCCCGATGCTAATATGACCGCATCGCCCACGAACGTCTTCACTTCCATCGAACGCAAATCCTGTGCAGATACCCCGCGGCAGATGCCTTCGTCATCCAGAACGGCGCCAAGGAATTCCCAGTGCTCGTATTTCGTTACGAGGCCGGCTGCTTCCCAGCGGCGAACTTGCTCATCCAAAGCGTATAGCAATTGCTGTCCCGTTGTGGCACCTGCAAATGCTGTACGGTGATACTGTGTACCTCCGAAACGGCGGAAATCGAGTAAGCCTTCCGGCGTACGGCTGAACATAACGCCCATACGGTCCATTAAGTGGATAATGCCTGGTGCTGCTTCGCACATCGCTTTAACAGGAGGCTGATTCGCGAGGAAGTCTCCCCCATATACCGTATCGTCAAAATGCTCCCAAGGTGAATCGCCTTCACCTTTCGTATTAACCGCTCCGTTAATGCCGCCCTGCGCGCAGACGGAATGGGAACGCTTCACCGGCACGATCGAGAACAGATCAACGTGCATGCCAGCTTCTGCTGCTTTTATCGTCGCCATAAGACCGGCAAGCCCGCCGCCTACGACAATTATTTTATTGTTAGCCATCACGCTTCACTCCTTGTCTTCAAACTATCCGATCGTATTCCAAGCCAATGCAAGATCGGCTGCTTCCTTGAATTCGTCACCGCGGAAGGCAACCAGCGAAAGAATAAACAATGCCGCTACGACTACAAAAACACCCATGCATACAATGGATGAAATCCGTTGTGCACGAGGCCCTACTGTAATGCCCCAGCTGATCAAAAATGCCCAAAGGCCATTGGCAAAGTGGAACGTAGCTGCCAATACTCCGACCACATAAAATACAAAATAAAGCGGGTTAGTCGCAATATTGTGCATCGTGGAGCCTAGCTCTTCATGTGTGATATAACCCAAGTACACTTGAAAACGGGTTTGGTATACGTGCCAGAACACGAAGATAAACGTGATAACACCCGTTATACGCTGCGCTGTAAACGCCCAGTTGCGGCCGTACTTGAAACGCCCTAGATTGCTGTCTGACTGATAGGCTACATATAAGCCGTACACGCCATGGAAAAGCAGCGGGAGGTAGATACCGAAAATTTCAAAAATCGGCAGCAATGGCAAGCTGTTAATGAGACTAACGCCGCTGCTGAATCCCTCCGCCCCCCTCTCGAACGATTGATAGTTCGTAAGCGCATGCACAACGATAAACATTCCGAGCGGAATGATACCAAGCAGCGAGTGAAGCTTACGGGAAAAATACGAATTTCCTTTCATGCCTTTGTGTCTCCTTTCCAGACTGTGGTTACGCTTTCCTCAAATGCTTGTCTACAAATCATTCTACATTTTACTCTTCGGTTCATTCTCCGTCAACAAAAGTTGACACAGTTTAGTCACACTTCCCATCGTACTCCTTTTCGGCTTATAATGGAATTGCTTATTTTTTATAATTTGTTATAACCATTTAACATAAGCAGACTGGAGCTGGCTATTTTGATTGAAGAAATGCATATGTTTGCCGCCATCGTCGAGCAGTCCAGCATGAACAAGGCTGCGGCGCTGCTAAACCTGTCCCAGCCTGCCCTCTCCCGTAAAGTAGCGAAGCTTGAGCAGGATATCGGCTCGCAGCTGTTCCGGCGCATCGGCAAGCGGCTGGAGCTGACGCCTATCGGCCAGATGACCTATGAATACGCCCTTGAGCTACGCCAGATGCACCGCCGCTACCTGCAGAAGGTTGCCGATTATGAATCGGCAGGGAGGACCTCCATTACGATTGGAGCGAGCCTGACGACGCTCCAAACGACGCTGCCCGATTTTATTAAAGCGCTCAATGGCAGCCATCCTGAATTCGATATTAAGGCGGTCACGGGCAAAACTCATGAAATCGTTACTTATGTAAGGGAAGGAAAAGCGGATATCGGCATTGTCGCCTCGCGGATTGAAGACGCCCAATTGCACTGCGTCCCGCTGTTCGAGGACCATCTGCTGCTCGTTTTGCCGAAAAGCATGGTGGTGACGGGCAAGGGCATGCTCGGTATCCAGGACCTCAACGGCTTGCCGATTCTCCTTTTCTCCAAAGGAACCTGGTATCGCATGCTAACCGATGAGCTGTTTGCCAAATATAATCTCCAGCCAGATGTACGCATGGAGATTGACTCTTTCGAGGCGATCGTGCGGCTTCAGCACACTTGCCGGGCTGCGACGCTGCTGCCCCAATCCTATGTGCGTGAACAGCTGCTGGCCGACAATGATCTCACCGTCATTCCGATTAGAGAGCTGGCGGAGACGAAGCGCACGACTTCACTCATTCATGCCGACCCGGCCCAGCTGCATCCAGCCGTCCGTCTGTGGATTGAGGAGCTTGCCTCCCGCTCGAAGTCCTGAACAGCGAAAGCAATAAGAAAACAGCAGCGTCAATGCAATTAGCCGCATGCGCTGCTGTCTTTATTGTCACCTTGTTGCTGCCTCTTCAAACTGCTCAATCTGCTCATTCGTCCCGATAATGACCATGACATCACGCTCGTGCAGCACATCGGTTGCCGTCGGAGCAATAATAATGCCATTTGGCTTATTAATCGCTACAATGCTGCACCCGAATCGGGCGCGCAGGTCGAGATCGCTGAGCGTCTTGCCATGCATTTTGCCCGTGACGACAATCTCGGCTATCGTATAATCCTTGGACAGCTCGATATAATCGAGCAGATTCGGCGATACCAGCTGATGTGCGACTCGAATGCCCATATCCCGCTCAGGATAAATAATGCGATCCACGCCGATTTTTTCCAATACCCGCCCGTGCAGCTCGTCCACTGCTTTCGCCACAACTGTCTTAACGCCCAAATCCTTAAGCAAAATCGTCGTCAAAATGCTCGCTTGAATATCATTGCCAATCGCTACAACACCAACATCAAAATTCCTTACGCCAATCGAGCGCAGCGTCTCCTCGTCTGTGCAATCGGCTGATACGGTATAGGTTAGCTCATTGCTCAGCTCCTGAACAGCTTCCTCATCCTTATCAATGCCTAGCACCTCATAGCCTAGCTGAATTAACTCTCTGCCCAGACTTGAGCCGAAACGCCCAAGCCCTACGATGACGAACTGGTTCTTTTTCATAATAAATCTGTGTTTCCCCTATCCAATTGTAATTTTGCCCTCGGGATACCGATAAAGCTCCTTGCTGGTTTTCGGATTGAGCGCATAAGCAAGCGTCAGTGGGCCTAGACGCCCAGCGAACATCGTAATGGAAATAATTATTTTCCCAAAATCGCTTAGCTCTGGCGTTATGTCCATCGACAAGCCTACCGTCCCGAAGGCGGACGTTGCTTCAAACAAAATTTTTATAAAACGCTGATCCTCGGTCGCGGATAAAAGCATCGTTACGACGACGACCAGTGCCAGCGACAGCATCGTAATCGTAAGCGCCTTGAGCACCCGCTCCTTGCCGAGGCGATAGCGGAACATCACAATATCCTCTTTCCCTCGAAACATCGCGACAACCGCCCCTATGAGCGTCATAAACGTCGTCGTTTTGATCCCGCCCCCCGTTGAGCCGGGAGATGCGCCGATAAACATTAATATAATGGTGAAAAATAAAGTCGCCTGCCGTAAATCGGCATAGTTCAGCGTATTAGCCCCCGCCGTCCTCGGCGAGACGGACTGGAAGAAGGAGGAAAGGATTTTCCCGCCCCAGTCGAGCGAGCCAAGTGTCAGCGCATTCGAAAACTCAAATATAAAGATAACGACCGCTCCGATTCCGATGAGCGAGCCGGTCATCACCAGCACCACTTTGCTGTGCAGGGATAGCCCTTTACGGCGGCGGAATTCAAACAAATCCGAGATAACAATAAAACCGAGGCCTCCGGATATAATAAGCAGCATGGCCGTCAGGTTCACAATCGGATCATCCACATACATCGTCAAGCTGCGGTAGTCGCCAAAAATATCAAACCCTGCATTATTAAACAGCGACACGGCGTGAAACAGGCCGAAATACAGCGCCTTACCAAACGGCATATCATAGGCGAAGCGCATCGTGAACAGCAATGTGCCGACGAGCTCAAATGATAAGGAGTAAACAATGACCTTGCGTATGAGCCGAATAATGCCTTCCATGCTGCCCTGGTTCATGGCTTCTTGCAAAATAAGCCGTTCCCGCAGCGAAATGCGCTTTTTGAGCACAAGCGCGAACAGCGTGCCCATCGTCATGAAGCCCAGACCGCCAATTTGAATAAGCAGCATAATAATAACCTGACCGGCGACCGAAAAATAGGTGCCAGAATCCACGACTACAAGCCCCGTCACGCTGGTTGCCGACGTAGCTGTAAACAAAGCATCCAGGAAACGCAACCCGCTTCCGTTGGCCGAAGCAAAAGGCAGGGATAGCAGCAGAGCTCCCAGCATAATAATAACCGCAAAGCCAACGACCAATATGCGTGGCGGAGACCATTTAAGTAGCGAGAATAACGAAATGTTCATTGCATCCACCTTCATATTGCCTATTTTTCTTTTCACTTGCAGCTTTCCATTACACATGACTTAACGATTATAAGCTTAAAGCACACTGCGTATAAAACAGCCTTTTGCAATAAAAACAGCTGATTTCATTCAAAAACAGCCCTACAAGGAGGATAAGCACCTGTTAGCTTGACGGATATCGTTATTTCTCTGTTTTATGAATGCTGGCAACGCTGACAAGCCGTCTAAAGGGTGACCAAGCTGTTAGATTGGCGATCATATGGTTTAATATGGTATCGTAAGAGTACTATGCTTAATTTTTCGATTAAACTGAAATTGAGGTGAGTTATGATTGAATTTATTGCTCCACGTGAGTGGAAGAAATTTGTATGGGCCGCAGTTATTAGCGCTGTCGTTTTTATATTTTTGCAAATCATCCCCATGCTTGGTGGTCCGGAATCAGGCACATCGGAATCACAGGGAAACGTTATAGGCAATGAGGCAGCCCTCCAAAAAGCAACGGAATTTGCCGCCAAGCAATTCGGCGTTAACGTTACAGACGCTCATACGGTTTATCAAACCGATAGCAATGAAACCGGCTATTTGATAAAGGAAAAGCTGTACGAGGATTATGCGACCAAATATATGCAGCAGTTTCCGCTTGACACCTATCAAACGCAAGTAACGCTTGACAATGGCAGCACCGCGTTCGTCTACCTCCATATGCAAAGCGGCAGTGTTGTCGCTTGGAATCTCATTGGAGCAGGCTCGGGCATGAACACCATTAAAGAACAGAAGCAGCTTCTAGATGCAGCGGCCAGCTTTGCGACTACGCAAGGCTTTCAAGCCAAAGATTTGAACGATGCTGCCGTTAACTCGCTTGGACAGGTCGTCATTCATCCAACAGGGTACGCTGCAGGCAGTTCCCAACTTGAGCTGCGTGTGGGCTTCATTGAACATGGCGACAAAACCATCATTTCGACTTATAAGCCAGCCTTTGTTCCACCCGCAGACTATGTAGCCAATATTGAGCAGCAAAAAAGCACGGCCGACGCTTTATCGTTGATCAGCCTCATTTACATGACTTTCATTACGCTGGTGCTTGCTATTATCTATGCGATATTATACCGCCGCCATACGACATTCAAACGCGGGATCGCCATCAGCCTTATTTTCACCGGATTTTATATTATTAACAATCTTGGCATTATGGACGGCGTCATTGCCCAGCAGGGCGAACAGGTGATGGGAGATGCCCAGGTGTCCTTTATGGCCTGGTTTACTGCACTTCTGCTCATCCCGGTTGGCGCAGCTGTTTATTTCTCCTTCGTGGCCGGTGACGGCATGTGGCGCTCGTGGAAACGTCCGATATGGCCTGGCTTCCGTGAAAAAAACTACGGCGAGCATGTTTGGCGCAGCATGGGACTCGGTTATTTGATCGCCCTTATTTTGCTAGGCGTGCAGTCGGTCATTTTTCTGGTTCTCGAAACAGCGATCGGCAGTTGGAGCACAAGCGATGCGACCCAGTCTCCCTACAACATCAAATGGCTGTGGCTCATGCCGATGCTGGCTTGGTGCGCTGCGATTTCCGAGGAAGCCATTTACCGATTTTTCGGCATTGCCTTGTTCCGCAGATGGTTCAAAAATATTTATGTCGCCGCCTTGATTCCAACCATCCTGTGGGCGCTTGGACATGTTTCCTATCCGATCTTCCCGTACTACACCAGGCTGATTGAGCTAATTATTATTGGGATGATCTTCAGCTACATTTTCCTGCGCTACAGCCTCATTACCGCCATATTCGTTCATGCAATATTTGATTCGCTGTTAATGGGCTTCTCGCTCATTTCTGTAGGCGGTGCTTTAAATATCGGGGCAGCCATCTTCTATGCTGTTCTGCCCGTTCCAATTGCCTATATCATTCGGTTATGGCATAGAAAAAAAGGAGGAACGCCGCCGCAGCTTACGGCGACGCCTCCTCCCCAAGTGCCGCAATAATTTGTGCGGCAAGCTTATCTCCTATTGAAAGAGGCCGGAAATCTTCCACTGTGGCCTCTTTTATTTTTTTAATGGAGCCAAAATGCTTAAGCAGCAGCTTGCGCCGCTTCTCGCCAATGCCCGGAATGGCATCGAGCTGGGAGACGACCATCGACTTGCCGCGCTGCTCGCGGTGGAACGTAATTGCGAAGCGGTGAACCTCGTCTTGTATGCGCTGCAGCAAATAAAACTCTTGGCTGTCGCGCGGCAGCGGAATAATTTCGGCGGGATCGCCGGTCATGAGCTGTGCCGTCCGGTGCTTGGCATCCTTGACGAGGCCACATACCGGAATAAACAGGTTCAGCTCATTTTGCAGCACATCAATCGCTGCGGAAATTTGCCCCTTGCCGCCATCGACGACAATGAGATCCGGTGCCGCCAGCTGATCCTTCAGCACCCGCTCATAGCGTCTGCGAATAACCTCGCGCATCGTCTCATAATCATCTGGCCCAACGACCGTCTTGACCTTGTATTTGCGATATTCCTTACGGTCCGGCTTGCCGTCAATGAATACGACCATAGCCGATACCGGATTCGTCCCTTGAATGTTGGAGTTGTCAAACGCTTCAATTCGGGCCGCCTGCGGCAAGCCGAGCCATTCGGCAAGCCCTGCCGCCGCCTTGACGCTGCGCTCCTCGTCCCGCTCAATGAGCCGGAACTTGTCGGCAAGCGTAACCTTGGCGTTCTCCGTCGCCATCGAAACGACCTCGCTCTTGCGTCCGCGCTGGGGCAGAAGCACCTTGACCTTCAGCCAGTGATGCAGCGCAGCAGCCGCCTCCTCGGCAACGGACAGCTCCTTCTCCTTAGGCTGCTGGGCTTCCTCTTGCATGTCTTCGTCAGCCACAACGACTAAGCTCGCTGCATCTACCATATCCTTTGCTGCCTCATTTGTGCTTGACGCCGCCTCCTGTTCAAGATGGGCTGCAGCCGACTCCTGCTTCCCTACTTCCGGCTTGCCTGCAGCCAAAGCAAGATCTGCTTGCTCTGGGGGAAGTGGCAGCAAAATCTGCTTCGGCAGCGCAGGGTTTTCACTATAATATTGGGTTACGAAGGTCATAAAATCATCGTATTCTTCGCCATAATAAGGGAAGGTCGTACCATGACGCTCTATAAGCTTGCCTTGGCGCATATATAGGATCTGGACGCACATCCAGCCCTTCTCGATTGCATAGCCGAAAATATCGCGGTCCAAGGCGTCCGACATCGTAATTTTCTGCTTCTCCATCACCGCATCAATGGCAATAATCTGATCGCGATACTCCTTCGCCCGCTCGAACTCCAGCTGCTCGGCGGAAGCCTCCATCTTGCGCTGCAAATCCGTCCGTACCACATCATGGCCGCCATTGAGGAAACGGGTAATTTCCTGAACCATCGCCTCATAGGTGCCGGGTTCAATCTCATATTCACAAGGCGCAATGCATTGCCCCATGTGATAGTACAGGCATACCTTGTCGGGCAGCGTCTTGCATTTGCGCAGCGGATACAGCCGGTCCAGCAGCTTCTTCGTCTGCTGGGCGGCATAAGCATTCGGATAAGGGCCGAAATATTTCCCCTTATCCTTGGCCATCCTGCGGGTTACCTCGAGTTTTGGATGCTGCTCATGCGTAATTTTTATATAAGGAAAGGACTTGTCATCCTTCAGCAGGACGTTATAGCGCGGATGATACTGCTTTATGAGATTGCACTCCAAAATGAGCGCCTCCATGTTGCTCTTCGTCAATATAAAGTCAAAATCGCGGATTTCCGCAACGAGGCGCTGCGTCTTGCCGTTATGAGAGCCGTTGAAATACGAGCGGACGCGATTTTTTAATATTTTGGCTTTGCCGACGTAGATGATGGTGCCTTCGCCGTTCTTCATTAAATAGCAGCCGGGCTGGTCCGGAAGCAGCGCTAGCTTATGACGAATTAATTCCGCTGCTTCAGCCTGGCTGGCCGCTTGTTTCCCCTCATGCTGATTCATTTCCAAACCTCCCTCACGGACATTTGTTCCCATGCCTTATTGTAACATAGATTGGTGCCGGTAGCCGAGTCCTCAAGTTTACAATAGTTGCCGTGTTTTGCTTTACAATTATTCGGATAGTTGGGTATACTGTTGATAGCTAAATCGTTTTCAAGGGAGGACGCTTGTTATGGAGAACGTTAGAGACCCGCGCGAGCATTATAATGAAGAACCGCGCCACGACTTGATGGACGTAGTGTTCGGCTTTGGCGGCATGCTTGGTCTAATGACTGTCATGTTTGCTGCAGCTGTTATCGTGAAATTTATCATATCGTAAACAAATAGCAAAAAGGTGAAACGGCTGTCGCCGTCCTTTGGTAGTGCAGCGCGTTTCATTCCGAGAATTCCGAGAAATATAAGCCATTTATAAGGAAGAAACTTCAAAATGGCCTATATTTAAAAAAAAGAACCTTCAATCCCGCTTTTGGCGGATGATTCGAAGGTTCTTTTTCTTTCTTTATATTACCTGTTTGTCATAGCCCAGCTCATCAGACAACATATTGTCTGATAATTAAATGGAAATGTTAATACGTAGGGGTGGTATTTATGCCAGAAAATCAAAATAGAATTCTAATTTTTGGTGCAGGTGTCATCGGGAGCATATACGCAATTAAGCTTATTGAAGCAGGGTTTGACGTTAGTCTGTTTGCACATTCTAATAGATTTAAAACATTAAGAGAAAATGGCCTGCAATATAAAGAACAAGGTATCGTTAAATCGATACAAGTGAATGTCATTGATACGCTCGAAAATGAAGATGTATACGATTTTATTTTCGTTACTGTTCGTTACGATCGATCTGAATCAGCGTTGTTAGCTCTAAAAGATAATCAAAGCAAAAATATAGTTACGATGACTAGTAATTCAATTGGATTTTCTTCATAACTGGATATCGTAGGGGATAGAATTTTACCAGCTTTTCCCGTTTTCGGTGGACAGATTAAAGATGGAGTATTGCATGCTCGATTTCCACCAAAGATTTTAGTGGCAACTGCATTTGGGGAAATTATTTAAAACAGCGACATTTTAGGACTCTATTTTCTCATCCTTGGCTGTCGCTGTTTCAATTTGTAGGGTCAGTCTAAAACATTATTTTCTGGTGACAACTGCCTCTCTCAAAATTCAGGCTGTTTGATGCTTGCTGCTGTTGCTATTATTATGGCTATTGCTGCCCGATTGCTGCTTGACGCTTGGGGTTTCCTGCTGCTTGCCGGAGGGCTGATCGTAGCGCGTCCGCTCTGTCCGGTCAATCTGAACGATTCTGCCGTCATGCACCGTAATATTTACACTTCCATATTGCAGCCCGCCCACCTGATCGGCAATTCGCTTAAGCCACTGCTGATCAATTTCCAAAGGTTTTGCCATTGTCTTCTCCTCCTTTTTTTAATACTAAAAATACAGCCGATTCACCTTATCGCAAGCGTCAGACGATTTGGGCAGAAGCCCGTTTATTCATTTGCCACTCCATAAGCGACTTGACGATAAGCGTTACGAACGCCAGCATAACGAGCAGCGAAGCAACGGCGAATGAAGCTGAAAATTGGTATTCGTTATACAAAATCTCAATGTGCAGCGGCAGCGTATTGGTCTGCCCGCGAATGTGGCCGGATACGACTGAGACAGCTCCAAACTCGCCCATCGCTCGCGCATTACATAAAATAATGCCGTACAGCAG
Source organism: Paenibacillus algorifonticola (assembly GCF_050481745.1). GTDB lineage: Bacteria > Bacillota > Bacilli > Paenibacillales > Paenibacillaceae > Pristimantibacillus > Pristimantibacillus algorifonticola_A. The sequence goes on from NZ_JBCNGR010000005.1 coordinate 80,439, forward strand.
GCCCCATTTAATGTTCGGATAGGTGACCCGCCAGAAAATTTGCCAGCCCTTGGCGCCAAGGCTTGCCGCAGCTTCCTCCTCTGCGACTCCCTGTGCCTGCATAAGCGGTATAAGCTCGCGGGCAATGAACGGCACCGTTACAAATACAGTCGCCAGAACAATGCCCGGCAGGGCGAAGACGAGCTGAATGCCGTGGGAATCGAGCCAGGGGCCGAAGAAGCCTTGCGCGCCAAACATTAGAATATAGATAAGTCCCGATATGACCGGAGATACGGCAAACGGCAAATCAATGAGCGTAATTAAAAACTGCTTGCCGCGAAAACGGAACTTGCTGATCGCCCATGCAGCGGATAAACCGAACAGCGTATTTAGCGGCACGGCGATTATGGCTACGAGCAAAGTCAATTTAAGTGCCGATAATGCGTCGGGATCGGTGATTGCGGCTCGGTAAACGTCAAAGCCCTTCTTAAACGCTTCAACAAATACAGAAACGAGCGGTAGCAGCACGACCAGCGCGAGGAAAATAAGCGCTACCGTTATGAGTACAATCCGCACAATTGCCGGTTCCGTAATATGCTTAGGCCGCTTGGAGGCCTCGCTCGATAAATGGGTTGTAATTGCTCCAGCCATCCGGCTTAGCCTCCTTCTACGACGCGGCGGTTAATCCGCCACTGCATGAAATTAATGAACAGCAGCAGCAGGAACGAAACGACGAGCATAACGAGCGCGATTGCGGTAGCCCCTGCATAATCAAACTGCTCCAGCTTCGTCATAATGAGAAGCGGGGCGATTTCGGTTTTCATCGGCATATTGCCGGAGATGAATACGACGGAGCCGTATTCGCCAATGCCGCGCGCAAAAGCTAGAGCGAAGCCCGTAAGCAGTGCCGGCATCAGCTCAGGCAAAATCACTTTCCAAAAGGTGCGCATCCGGTAGGCGCCAAGCATAACTGCGGCCTCTTCTATTTCTTTATTGAGATCCTGCAGCACAGGCTGCACCGTACGAACGACGAAGGGAATGCCGATAAAGATAAGGGCTATTGTAATGCCAAGTGGCGTATAGGCCACCTTGAGCCCGAGCGGCTGGAGCAGCTTGCCTACCCAGCCATTCGGCGCATAAATGGCCGTCAGTGCAATTCCCGCTACCGCTGTCGGCAGCGCGAATGGAAGATCGACGAGGCTGTCGATAAATTTTTTGCCAGGAAAACGGTAGCGGACCAGCACCCACGCAATGAGCAGGCCAAACACCATATTGACGGCTGCGGCGCTGAAAGCGGTGAAGAAGCTGATGCGATAAGAAGCCAGAACCCTTGAATTCGTTACCGTGCTCCAAAATTCGGCAAAGCTGAGTCCTGTCGTCTTAATAAATACGCTGGCCAGCGGGATTAGAACGATCAGGCTCAAATACACAATTGCAAATCCCATTGATAGGCCGAAGCCGGGCAAAACGTTTCGCGCTTTGCCGCCTCTGCTTCTTCCTTTGCTCCTACTGGAACCTAACATGCTCAGTCAGCTCCATTCCACATTTTGCTGTGCCTAGCGATCATTACGAGCCTGGCGTGTAAATCTTTTCGAATATGCCGCCCGCATTAAAATGCTTCTCCTGCGCCACTTTCCAGCCGCCAAAATCTCCGTCGATCGTTAGCAAATCCAGCTTTTTGAACGTATCTGCATATTTTGCAGCAATCGTTTCATTAATAGGACGGTAGTAGTTTTTAGCTGCAATCTCTTGGCCTTCATCCGAATACAAATACTCTAGATAGGCTTTAGCTACTTCAGTGCTTTTATTAGCCTCGGCATTTTTATCAACGACCGCTACAGGCGGCTCCGCCAAAATGCTGACGGAAGGATAGACGATTTCGAATTGATCGGGTCCAAGCTCCTTGATGGACAGGAAGGCTTCATTTTCCCAAGCCAGCAGCACATCGCCAATTCCTTTTTCTACAAAGGTCGTTGTTGCTCCGCGTGCACCCGTGTCGAGTACGGGCACATGCTTGAACAACTGCGTGATGAACTCCTGCGCCTTCGCTTCGTCATTGTTGTTTTGCTTGAGCGCATAGCCCCATGCTGCAAGATAGTTCCAACGAGCTCCGCCCGACGTTTGCGGGTTTGGCGTAATCACTTCTACACCGTCTTTAATCAGATCATTCCAGTCTTTAATGCCCTTCGGGTTTCCTTTGCGTACAAGGAACACGATGGTTGACGTATACGGCGAGCTGTTATGCTCGAATTTGGATTGCCAGTCTGCACTCAGCAGGCCCGGCTCTACCAAGGAATCAATATCGTAGCCTAGCGCCAGTGTGACGACATCTGCTTTCAGGCCGTCAATGACTGCACGGGCTTGCTTGCCTGATCCGCCATGGGACTGGCTAATCGTCACGTCCTGGCCGGTTTTATTTTTCCAATACGTTGAAAAAGCTTTATTATACTCCTCGTACAGCTCACGAGTCGGGTCATACGATACATTTAGCAGCTCGACTGGTTCTGCTGACTTCTCTCCTGCGGAACTTGCTTCTGTTGATGCAGCTGGCGACTCTCCTGCTCCTCCACCAGTTCCCTGGTTGCCTCCGTTCGCTCCGCATGCGGACAAGATGAGCACCAATACGAGCAATAATGAAACCGACCATTTCCCCTTTAACATAAATCCTCACACCCCTGATTTTTTCTTTTTTCTCCTGCAGTCCTGGATAAATGAGTAATGTTTTGCCGCCGGTGGTCCGGTAGATAAAATATTATTCCTACCCGCTTAGTTGGTTATGGAAGGATTCTACCAGCGTGATTTTGTTTAGTCAATAGCGTTTTCGAAATTAGGTTTATTCCATAATGTTAAAATCATTTTGGTAAAAAGATCGCTTTTTTCCCGCTGTCTCCTCCACCTCCCCACCTGGGGGAAACGATAGGAATCGAGAGTCCTCCAAGCAAAAAAGGACTGCCCTCAAACCAGTACAGCCGTAAGGCTTTACTGATTTGAGGGCAGTCCATTCTACTTGAGCTGCAAGCTGTATTCATGCAAGCATTAAGCTGAGTAGCTTAAACCCATTTTAATGAGAAGCTTGCAGCTGCTCCATCTCGCGTTTTGAGCAATAAACAAAATGCCCGGGCTTCACTTCACGAATTTCCGGAAGGTCCTCTGGTGTATATTGATGCACATTTGGATCATAAGGAGTCCGTTTGCGCACGCGTTCCGTCTCCGGATCGGGAATCGGAATGGCCGACAGCAGCGACTTCGTATATGGATGCATCGGATTGTTGTACAGCTCATCCGCAGAAGCAAGCTCTACAAGCTTGCCGAAGTACATCACGCCAATACGGTCGCTAATATATTTAACCATAGACAAATCATGGGCAATAAACAAATAAGTCAAGTTTTTCTCACGCTGCAGCTTCTTCATCAGGTTGATGATTTGTGCTTGAATCGATACGTCAAGCGCGGAGATCGCCTCGTCCGCAATAATAAAATCAGGATCGACCGCAAGGGCGCGGGCAATGCCGATCCGCTGGCGCTGTCCGCCGGACGCTTCATGCGGATAACGATTCGCATAGTCCTTGTGCAGGCCTACTGTCTCCAGCAGCTCGTGCACTCTCGCCATGCGCTCCTTGCTATTTTTCGCAAGACCATGCAGGTCGATCCCCTCGGCAATAATATCGCCAACGGTCATCCTCGGATTGAGCGAGGCATATGGATCTTGGAAGATCATTTGCATTTTGCGGTTCAGACGCTTCAGTTCGCTTCTAGATTTGCGTCCGTGAACATTCTCGCCACTGAACAGCACTTGGCCATCCGTCGCGTCATACAGTCGTAGAATCGTTCTGCCGGTCGTTGATTTGCCGCAGCCCGACTCACCAACGAGACCAAGCGTCTCGCCTTCATAAATATCGAAGCTGACATCGTCGACGGCCTTTACCATATTCGGGCGGCCTTCATTGAAATATTGCTTTAGGTTTTTGATTTCTAGCAGCTTCTTAGCCATTTAAGCCTCTCCTTCCGCAAGCACCGGCTTATCGAAAGACGCTGCCAATTTACGAACTCTCCGTTTTACCTGCTCCGGCAGCTCCACCTTTGGCGCATCCGGGTGCAGCAGCCATGTTTTGGCATAATGCGTTTCGGATACTTGGAACATCGGCGGCTCTTCCTCGAAATCAATCGCCAGCGCGTAGCGGTTACGTGGTGCAAACGCATCGCCCTTAGGCGGATTCGTCAAATCAGGAGGCGTGCCTGGTATGTCCAGCAGCTCGGCTTTATCCGTCATATCAAGGCTCGGCATGGACGCAAGCAGTCCCCATGTGTAAGGATGGCGCGGATCGTAGAAAATTTCATCAACGGTTCCGACCTCGACAATTTGCCCCGCATACATTACCGCTACACGGTCAGCCACGTTTGCAACGACGCCCAAATCATGCGTGATGAAAATAACAGACATGCCGATTTTTTGCTGCAAATCTTTAATAAGCTCTAAAATTTGCGACTGGATCGTTACATCAAGCGCCGTCGTCGGCTCATCGGCAATGAGCAATCTTGGATTAGCCGCAAGCGCAATCGCGATCATCGCCCGCTGGCGCATACCGCCGGAAAACTCATGGGCATATTGGTTAATCCGTTTCTCCGGCATCGGAATGCCGACGAGACGAAGCAATTCAATCGTACGTTCTTTTGCAGCGGAGCCGGAAAGCTTTTGGTGCTTCTTCAGCACCTCCATAATTTGCGGTCCGATTTTCATCGTTGGATTAAGCGAGGTCATCGGATCTTGAAAAATCATACTGATATCCTTGCCCCGTACCTTCTCCATTTGCTTATCCGTCTTTTTCACTAAATCTACGCCTTCAAACAAAATTTCGCCATTCGTAATTTTGCCTGGCGGCATCGGAATGAGCTTCATAATCGTTTGTGAAGCGACACTTTTACCAGAGCCCGATTCCCCTACGATGGCAAGCGTCTCGCCCTTGTACAGGTCAAAGCTAATGCCTCTGACCGCCTGTACCTCGCCGCCGTGCGTACCGAAGGAAACGCACAAATCTTTTACTTCGAGCAGCTTTTCCATTTATGCTTTCCTCCTATTATTTGCGCATTTTCGGATCGAGAGCGTCACGCAATCCGTCGCCAATTACGTTAAATGAGAAAATCGTTACACAGATCATAATGGCCGGGAAGAACAAACGCCATGGATAATATTTAAGCGCAGGCAGTCCATCGGATGCCATTGTACCCCAGCTCGCAATCGGCGGAGTCAGGCCTAGTCCCAAATAGCTGAGGAACGACTCTGTAAAAATCGCCGATGGAATTGTCAGCGTCATTGTAATCAGAATAGGGCCCATCGCATTCGGAATCAAATGCTTTCTCATAATCCAAGGCATCGTTGCGCCCAGTGTACGAGCGGCTAGCACATACTCGCGGTTTTTCAGCGACAGCACTTGTCCCCGAACGATACGCGCCATGTTGATCCAGCCGGTTATCGTCATCGCTACAATCATCGTTCCCAAGCTTTGCCCGAATACGACCATCAAAATAATCGCAAGCAGCAAGTAAGGGATACCGTAAAGAACGTCGGCAAAACGCATCATGCCTTCATCCACACGTCCGCCCTTGTAAGCGGCAATTCCGCCCCAAAGGACGCCAATAAACAAGTCAATAAGCGCGGCTGCAAGACCGATAAACAGGGAAATTCGTGCGCCTTCCCAAACACGGGCAAACATGTCGCGCCCCAGATCATCCGTGCCGAACCAATGCTCAGCGGAAGGTGCCTGGTTTTTGTTGCCAAGATCATTAGTTTTGTAATCAAACTCGGTCATAAATGGACCAAACGCAGCCATAAAGACCAAAATAACGAGCAAAACAATCCCGACCATAGCTAGTTTATTTTTAGCGAAGCGCCGAACGACATCCTGCCAGAAAGAAAGGCTTGCCTTCGCCACATTATCTGTTCCTTGCTGCTGTAAGCCTACCAGCTTAAACCGGTCCTTAGATATTGGTTCCATCGTCAAGCCCCTTTCTTCCCGCGCCCAAGTTTAATACGGGGATCAATTAATCCATACAAAATGTCAACCAAGAGTACGCTAAAGAGAAGGATAATACTGTAGAACACCGTAACCCCCATAATAACCGTGTAATCACGGTTACCAATACTCACAACAAAGTGAGAGCCAAGACCCGGTATGCCGAAAATACGTTCAATAACAAAGCTTCCTGTAATGACACCAGCAGACAGCGGCCCCATATAAGAAACGACAGGCAGCAGCGCATTGCGAAGCGTATGCTTGATTGTAATCATAAATTCGCTTAGGCCCTTGGCCTTTGCAGTCTTAATATAATCATTGCTAAGTACTTCAAGCATGCTGGAGCGCGTAAGACGAGCGATAAACGCTGTTGGCGTGGAAGCGAGTGCAATCGCCGGCAAAACCGTATGCATGAAGGTTCCCCATCTGGCGACAGGAAAAATGCCAAATTTAATCGCAAGCACATATTGCAGAACAGTTGCCATAATGAAGGAAGGCACCGAAATCCCTGCCACCGCAATAATCATCGCGGTATAATCCTGCCAGCGATTATGTTTGAGAGCAGCGATAACACCAAGAATAACACCGACTGCAAGCGCCAGGAAGATTGCTTCGAGGCCAAGCACAAGCGAAACAGGAAAACCGGTATTGATCAAATCATTAACAGTCTGGCTTTTATACTTGAAGGAAGGACCAAAATCCCATTGCAGCACCTTCAGCAAATAATCGCCATATTGCGCATACCACGGTTGATCCAGACCATAGTGAGCCAGCAGATTGGCTTTAATCTCCGGCGGCAGCTGCTTCTCCGACGTAAACGGGTTACCCGGAGCAAGACGCATCAAGAAAAAGGTAGCTGTAATAATCAGCCACAACGACAAAAGGATATACAGCAAACGTCTGCCAATATATTTCACCATAATAGTCTGGCACCTCCTATTAGTTTCGAGCTTTATTTACATATAAGGGGAGTACAGCCCCGCATTTTCATAACAAAGGAACACCCCGAACCACTCGAAAATGTGATCCGGGATGTTCCGCCCACCATACCGCTGCATCCGGTTATGGTCGACTATTCTTATTTGCATCCTACCTGTATTAAGCTTCGATATAGGCCCATTTGTAAGTCAAATCGCCCAGACCACTAACTACAACACCTTTAAGTTTTTCGTTTTGAACCCAGTTCATCGTATAGAAATAAATTGGCGCTACAGGCATATCTTCCATCAAGATCGCTTCTGCTTGTTTCAACATTTCCGTACGTTTTGCAGCATCTTGCTCAGATGCGGAATCAATCAGCAATTTTTTGTATTCTGCATTTTCCCAGCCAGTATCGTTGTTGCCGCCATCAGCATCACGGTACAGCTCAAGGAAGTTAATTGGATCATTGAAATCGCCAAGCCAGCCCAGACGGCCTACTTGGTAATCGCCAGCATGCAATTTCTCAATATATACAGCCCACTCAGCGTTATCAAGCGTTACTTCTACGCCAAGGTTTTTGGACCACATATCTTGAATCGCTTGAGCGATTTTTTGGTGAGCTTCATTCGTGTTATAAGAAATAGAGATTGGAGGAAGCTCAGATGCGTCTTTCAGCCCCATTTCTTTCAAGCCTTCTGCCAAATATTCTTTTGCTTTTGCCATATCGTTATCGGCAAAATAACCTTTTTCGTTCTCAGCAAACATCGTTGGCGGCACAAGCGCCATCGCTGGCAATTGCTCGCCTTGTGTAATATTGTCGATCAGTTCTTGGCGGTTCATCGCGTAAGCGAATGCTTTACGGATGTTTTTGTTGTCGAAAGGAGCAACTTTCGTGTTGAACTTGTAGTTGTACACACCAGCAATTGGTTGTGTATGCAAAGAGCCTTGGTCTTTCAAAGCTTGCATCGCATCAACTGGCAATTGGCCGTTAGGCTGTCCAGCCCAGTCCAGCTCGCCATTGTCAAACATCGAAAGCTCAGTATTGAAGTCATTGATCATCGAGAAGTTGATTTTAGTCAATTTCACATTGTCTTTATCCCAATACGTATCGCTTTTCTCAATAATAAGGTTGTCGCTGTGTTTCCATTCGGTCATGTGGAAAGGACCGTTTGTTGTGTATTGGTCGCCTGCATCGTTAGCCCAATTTTTGTTGGCTGCAGCAATTTTGCTGTTTACTGGCAGGTACGTGTAGAATGCTGTCAATTCAAGGAAGAAAGAAGTCGGGTTAGCAAGCGTAACTTCAAGAGTAGTGTCGTTAACTGCTTTAATGCCTACATCTTCAACTTTTCCTTTGCCGAGGTTAGCAGCCTCTGCTCCTTTAATATAATAAAGCTGGTAAGCGTAATCTGCTGCGTTAGCTGGGTCAAGAACCCATTTCCATGCATATTCAAAGTCTCCGGCAATTACTGGATCGCCATTGGACCATTTAGCTCCATCGCGAATGGTGAATGTGTATACCGTTTGGTCAGGAGAAACTTCAACTTTCGATGCTACTGCATTTTCAGGGTGACCGTCTTGTCCAATACGAGTCAAACCTTCGAACGTTTGGCGCAAAATCGTACCGGATGTGGAGTCGCTTGCTTTACCAGGGTTAAGTGTCGGGGGCTCAGATGCAATGTTCACGCTAATCTCTTGATTGTCAGCCAATTTCACTTCGGTAGCGGTAGCCTCTGGGCTAGCCTCTCCCGGATTATTGGTGCCTGTGTTTTTGCCTGCATTGCCACAAGCGCTGATGATCAAAGTCATGACTAGCAACGTGCTGAGTAAAAACGAATACTTCTTTTTCATGCGTTTATTTCCTCCCAATTAATATTTCAATATGAATCTCTCTTATTCTTCCTTTGTTCCTTATACATTGAACATACGTTCATGTTTGTGCAGAACCGAAATAAAAAAATATTATCCACTGAATGTAAGGATGAATATATATTTGGCATAAGGAATAATTATGAATAGTTTGAGATTCTCTATTTGATGCTAGAGATTATAGCATAAAATCAGACTTAATCAACTACCCATTTCTTAAAAACTGAGCAATATCACATACTACGACTGTTTTGCGTAAGGTATTATGTCCGAAAATACGGCATTTGATTAAAAACGACACAAAAAAATATTTTAATTTTTTTTCAATGAAAACGCAAACATTTTAACTTTTAGTTTCGTATAAATTAACAATTACTACCAATAATGCGTTTACATATTTAGTCCAAAAAATCGCTTCATACACTTTTATTCATTCGCCATGAACCGTTGTATCCCAGTCTTTTGGTTATTGCCCTCGCGATTGCACCATCATTGATTATTCGATATAAAAGTAAAACATTTATAAATGTTTACAGATGCAAAAAAACCTGTCGAAACGTTCTCGACAGGTTTAATAGAATATCCAATAGGCAAAAGCTTTAAACAAATTTTTTATTTTAATCCTCGCTTATTGTCGCCTGTGACCATAATCACATCGACATAGGGCCGAATACGATCCATTAATCGCTGCCCTTTATACACTTCATCGCCATCTTTGCTTGTGAAGCTGAAATGGCGTTCCAGTCCATCAAGCTCATAATTGGACGTATACAGCGTCGGCTTCCGGTTCATTCGGTAATTCAATATGGAGCCAAGCACATGATCCCTCGCCCAAGGATTCAAGTTCTCCGCACCAATATCGTCGAAGATGAGCAGATCCGTTTCCTTCATCATCTCCACCGTTTCCCGCAGCTTCGCCGGCTCATGCATCATCGATTTCAAATCCTCGACAAAATCAGGCATATAGACGATGACGCCGGAATAATCGGCTTTCGCCAGCTCATGCAGCAGATAGCACATGAGAAAGGTCTTCCCTGTGCCAAATTTTCCAGCTAAATACAGCCCGTTAGGCTGAAGGCCCTGCTCCTTCGTCCGGTCAATGTATTCAATGACGCGGTAAGCCGCTTCGGCACGGGTAGGGTCCTTGTCCAAAATTTCGAGCGCCGAATAGCCGCTCTTGAGCGCCCGGTCATCCACATAGAAGCTGCGAATCCGTTTCTTAATCCTCTCCTCATTGCGGCGAGCGATCATTTTCTTGCATGCAACCTTGCGGTCATGCAGCTGTACGCGCTCCTGCACGATATCGCATGAAAGCAGTGTATAATGGCCCTCAAAGTCATTCGGACATTGATCAAGTCCCGGGCAGTTCGTACAGTTCCGATATTCGGTTACATATTGATAGACCCGGTTCAAATTAAGACGAACCGCCTGCTCATCCAGCTCGGGATGCTTCTCCCGCAGCCGATGCACAAGCGGATCGGCAAGCAGCTCTTCCAGCTTGCGGTCCGCCTGATCCGTTAATGACTTGCCCGCAGGCCATGCTTTCAGAAGCTCACCCAGCGATTCCATTCTTAATCACCCCGCAATCTTATTTTCCATCCAGCTTCCTTGCCAGCTGTCGCATTTCCTCAAGCTTCTCTGGCGATACGCTAGCCGCCTCCGTATCCTGCACAATCGGGATGCTTGGCTTACGGGAAGCGCCGCCTCTTGCGCCTGCTCGGGAGCCGCCACGACTAGCAGCGCCAACAATACGCGCATTTTCTTGCCGCTGTTCCTTGGCCTCTTCAACCTTCCCTTGCTCGCGCACATAGCCAACAGCCTTCTCAAACGTATCTACCTGCTTGACGAGCATATTGGATACGACCGCTTCAACGAAGGTTTTCGTCATCCGATGGGCGTCGTTCATGCCTATAACATAATGAATAAGTACATTAATTACAGGGGCCGGCAGCCGGTAATTGAGATCAATGCGCTCGAAGGAGCGTTCAATCCAGTCCGGTACAGACCCAGGGAAAAAGCGCTGCAAGAAGCGGGTATGCGGCTCATTGCGCATAAGCATATTGTACTGATGAATGTCGCATCTGCCATCGAGCAAGCTAGGAACGCTTAAATAATATTCTTCCTGAACGCCAAATTCTTCAATATTGTCTTCAGTAACCTCCGCCTGAGACTGCTGCACGCGGGCAATCGTACGCTGGCGATCCCCTTCGCGCTTCTTATCCTGGCGATACATTTGATTGGCCCGCATTTGCAGCTCGTCAATGAGCAGCATACCGTCAGGAGCAAAAACGCCATCCTCATCCAACAGACGGCAAAGATCACTCGCATTCAAGCTGTATTTGTAAGCGACGTAATTCAGCTGCCCAAGCTGCTCGCCATCGCCGCGCAGCCGCTCTACATAGCTGCGGTTGGCGGAATTGCGCGGAAACCGCAAAATAATTTCCCCATAAGGAATGCCTGCCGTCTCCTGCTTAAGCCTAGGGGCTGCTTGCCGAGATGGCGCTACCTCGCTTAATGCCTGCTCCAGCTCCGGGTCCACGGATTGGGGATTAAGCTGAAACAGCTCATAGAACGGTACGGAAATGTTCTCCTTGCTCAGCTGTACGCTGGCCAGCTCGTCCGGCTCCTGCGCGCCAAATGATTCCCTTAACGCAATTAGCGCATATTTGCCGACCTTGTCACGCAGCAGCATAACCAGATGCTGGGTTTGAAAAAACTCGCCCGGCGTGAGCGGCTTAGCCAGCTCATATTCATAAATCAGGTCGCTTTGCTCCGGCAGCGCCAGCCGCGACGTTTGCAGCAGGCCAACTGCCTCGAGGCGCGAAGCCTGCTCGACAAGATGCTTGCGGCCGCGCTCATTCATCTCAAGCCCCAGCCCGAGAAACAGCTTGCGCTGCGGCTCCAGCGAGGAATAGCCAGAAGCCCCATCCGAGATGCCGTGGTACAGCTGCTGGTACAAAGCAACCGCGAAGGCGCCAATCATCGGCTGATAGATGAGCGATAATATTTTATAATCCAAACTGCTTAATGAGAAATCACGAAAAATATAATAGCGGTGATGCTCCGTAAACTGCAATAAGTTACCGATGCGCATGGCATCTACTCCATCCTGTCCATACTTTCTATCAGTTTAACACAAGGTGAAACGGCTGTCGCCATCCGTTGGCAGCGCAGCGCGTTTCAGTCCGAGAAATAGAGAGAAAGGATCGCATTAAGATATCCTTTCCTATATTTCAAGGTGAAACGGCTGTCGCCATCCGTTGGCGCCGCAGCGCGTTTCATTTCAGAGAAATATAAGCATTCATAAGCTTCACACTTATAATAAGCCTATATTTCACCCTTGAAACGGTAGCTTAGCCTCCAAAGGACAGCTTCAGTCGTTTACGCTTGAATAGAAAAAAATCCCCCAAGTGAGGGATTTGCTTATACGCTTAAAACATCTTGTAGCCGCCCTTGCGCAGCGCTTGAATCGTCCAGCCGCTTAAATACGCACCTATTAATGCACCAAATACAGGCACTAAATCAATGAATGTAAAACTCGTAAAGTTCTCGGAAGCGGAGAGTGTCTTATCCCACGTGCTCCATACATAGAACGGCACAAGAACAATAATAAACATATAAATGGGAAACCATGTCGTTTTCAATAGCATATTCAGAATAAAACCGATGCCGAACATCATGACCAAAAACAGCACCGTCGCAATAATCAGTTGAAGCATGTACGATTCCCCTCTCAGACTCTCGATAACATTTTAATGAAACCGCTTAAGGAAGTCAATTCCGATCTGCCAATTGTCACAAGTCCGACATTTGCCCTACCGCCCTAAACTACGTTACAATGTTCACAGCAAAATATGCCAAAGATAGGGGTTATCTGATATGAGTGAAGTAGCAATTACACTAGAGGGCTGGTACTGCCTCCATGATTTCCGCAGCGTCAATTGGGCTGCCTGGAGACTAAGCACCGTAGAAGAGCAGAACCGCATGCTGGACGAGCTCAACACGTTTTTGAAACAATGGTCCGATGTCGAGGAAAGCAAGCAAGGCAGCACAGCTGTCTACGCCATCGTAGGACAGAAAGCTGATTTTGTATTCATGCACCTGCGCGAAACGCTGGAGGAGCTGAATGAAATCGAGACGGCTTTCAATAAAACAGCGTTTGCTTCCTTTACAACAAAGGCCTATTCCTATGTAAGCGTTGTGGAGCTTAGCAACTATGTGAACCAACCGGGCGTCGATCCGATGGAAAATCCGGAAATTCTCGCCCGCCTCAAGCCAATTTTGCCAAAAGCGCGCCACATCTGCTTCTACCCGATGAACAAGCGCCGCGATGGCAACGACAACTGGTATATGCTCGGCATGGACGAGCGCCGCACGATGATGCGCAGCCATGGCATGATTGGCCGCAAATATGCGGGCAAAGTGAAGCAAATTATTAGCGGCTCCGTCGGATTGGACAATTGGGAGTGGGGCGTTACACTGTTCGCAGAGGACGCACTGCAATTCAAGAAGCTGATCTATGAAATGCGCTTTGATGAAGTCAGCGCGCGTTACGGCGACTTTGGCGACTTCTACGTCGGCAATTTGCTTGATTCGGCGAAATTCACCGCTCTGCTGAAAGTGTAGACCTTTTTTCTTCCTTTTGAAAATAACGCATAACCGCCCCAGCACGCTGACGAATGCTCGTCACTATGCCGGGGCGGTTGTTTGTTTATTCGCTTCGCCTAATCTTCTTCCTCGTCGTCCTCTTCATCCAGGCCAAGGCGCTTCGCTTCCAAATATTCCTGCGTCGCACGGTCGCGCTCGCGGCCCTTATCCTTCAACCGTTCAATGGCCGGCTGGATGAGCAGGTCGACTTCCTTTTGTACCGGATAAGCCAGATCATACCGATTTTGCGACTCTAGAAAAGAGCCTACTTCCATTAGAGCATTATAGCGATCCAGCTCATCCCGCGTTAGCAACCCCCGAACCTGTACGCTGCAGTGACGCATTAGAAAAACTTCCCTTTGCGCAGAACGAGCGGAATGCCGCCGATAATGAACAGATAGCGCAGGTCGATCATTTTCTTCAGCCATGCCGCTACCCGGCCTTTATATTTTTTGCCAAATGCAAGACCGATTGCTTCGCCTTTGCCAAGAGAGGCTACTGTACCTTTGTTGCTGAATGTGAATGCTTTAAGCGGCTGGTTGCGAATCGAAGCAACCAAATTATGTGCGCACACGACGCCCTGCTGCATCGCAATTTGCGCAGTTGGCGGATATGGACGGCCTTCCGGATTAAACATGAGCGAGTTGTCGCCCAAAATGTAAATATTCTCATGGCCTGGCGCGCGCAGCTGGTCGTCAATTTTCACGCGACCGCGCATCGTTTCAAAGCCTGCATCCTCAATCAAGCGATTGCCACGGATGCCGCCCGTCCAAATAACCGTTGCCGACTTGATCTCTTCCCCTTCGCCAACAACAACGCCTTCTGCCGTGCACTCTTTAATGGCTGTGCCAATTCGGAACGTGACGTTTTTCTTCGTCAGCACATTCATCGCATATTCCACAAGCTCAGGATCAAAGCCTGGCAGCGCCGTCGGAGCCGCTTCAATATTGTAGATTTTCACAAGCGCCGGGTCCACATCGAACTGCTTGCACAGCTCAGGAATGCGGTCGGACAGCTCGCCGACGAACTCAATGCCGGTAAAGCCTGCTCCGCCTACAATAAACGTCAAATAATCGGTGCGATGCGGCTCGCGCTTGAAGCGGGCAAATTGATATTCAATATGCTCGCGGATAAGGCGGACCGAGTTAATGCTGCGAATGTTCATGGCATGCTCGCCAAGACCAGGAATGCCGAACGTTTCCGGCTCGCCGCCCAGTCCCACAACCAAATAATCGTAAGACAGCGTACCGTCTTCCAAAATGACCTTTTTGTCCTGCGGGCGAATTTGTACAACCGTTGATTTTACAAAATCAATTTTAAATTCATCAATCAGCTTCGAAATGCTGACACGGGCATTTTCAGGATTATCGGTTCCTGCCGCCGGCATATGCAAATGTGTGGTAATGTAATGATAGTCATGCTTGTTTACCAATGTAACATCTGCTTCGTTGTAGTTAAGCTCCTTCTGCAAACGCAACGCCGTCAGTACTCCGCCGTATCCCGCACCCAGAATAACAATCTTAGGTATGTTGCTCATCGTATGATCCCTTCCATTCCTATGCGTTTAATTATATTGTGAAAAATTACACAAACCTCTTTCTACATTTATGTTCTACGAGGATTAAATGTGCAACTTAGTCTCCCTTTAATTCACCAATTTCCAGCTGTACCAACCTTAACATACAACAGACATACTACAGAGTTTTAAACAAAAGTTCAATGGCATTTTATACGAAAAAGTTTAGAAGGGCATACAAATTAGTTATTTCCTTCTTTGTCTCCATAAGTTTATAATAATAAGGATAGATACAAATATATGGAGGTGCCTACGTTGTCTCAAACTGAACTACCTGAAAACATTGTCGATATCGCAATTATTGGCGGCGGTCCCGCTGGCCTGTTCGCTGCTTTTTACGGCGGCATGCGCCAAGCATCCGTTAAGCTTATTGAAAGCATGCCCCAACTTGGAGGACAACTGGCTGCTCTTTATCCAGAGAAATATATTTATGATGTTGCAGGCTTCCCGAAAGTAACGGCTCAAGAGCTTGTTGACCGCCTAGTCGAGCAGCTTAACCACTTCAAACCTGAAATTTGCCTGGAGCAAAAGGTTAAACAGGTTGTTAAGAAGGATGAGCGCCTGTTTGAAATTACGACTGATACAGAAACCCACTACGCGAAGGCCGTTATTATTACAGCTGGCGTAGGCGCCTTTGAGCCGCGTCGTCTGGAGCTTCCGGAAGCTGCCGCTTACGAGAAGAAAAATCTGCATTATTTTGTCGGCGACCTGCAGCGCTTTAAAGACCAGAACGTCCTGATCAGCGGTGGCGGCGACTCCGCGGTTGACTGGTCGCTTATGCTGGAGCCGATTGCGAAGAGTGTAACGCTCATTCACCGCAGAGACAAGTTCCGCGCGCACGAGCACAGTGTAGAAAACCTGATGAATTCCAAGGTCAATGTGCTGACTCCGATGGAAATTACCGCGCTGCATGGCGAGGACCAAATCGAGAAAGTAACGCTTGCCCATGTGAAAACGAAAGAAACGACCGAGCTTGATGTCGATGCCGTTATTGTCAATTTCGGCTTCGTATCCTCCCTTGGCCCAATTGCCGAATGGGGCATTGAAATTCAGGGCGGCTCCATCGTCGTGGATACGCGCATGGAAACGAATATTCCTGGACTGTTCGCAGCAGGCGATATTACGACTTATCCAGGCAAGCTCAAGCTGATTGCTGTCGGGTTTGGCGAAGCGCCAACCGCGATTAACAATGCTAAAGTATATGTAGATCCGGAAGCGAAGCTTTCCCCGGGCCACAGCAGCAATATGAAGCTGTAAGCAGGAGACGCTCGCAGCCTTCCATTCATACAATGAAGTAAATTCACACAAATAAGGGTATTCTACCTTGGAGCAATGCATGGCGTTAAGCGGTGCAAGCCAAGGAGGATACCCTTATGTTTTGTCCAGTCTGCAATGGCATCAAGAGAGTGGAAGTAAGTTGTGACAAGTGCAATGAAGCGATGAACGATTGCGGGCGTACGCTGGAATGGAGTGATCCTTATGCTCCATACGAGCCTGTATCCATCTCCGGTTCCACCCGCAATCAAATAGGCGATGCAGGTTGTTTACATACGGCACTGTGCCCAAGCTGCGCGCATACGATAGAAGTGTGCATAAGGGAATGGCAGGAATAACGTCTCAGGCTGTAATGCGCACATCCTCGTCTGTCAGTTGCCTTCGCTTCATTTCATAAAGCAGCATTTGAATAAATTCCTGATCTAGCTTAGACTGGACCGCCGCATAGTAGGTGTCCTTAAGAAAATCGTCGGACATAAGCTCCATAATCGGCACTTCCTTTCTTGGCTTTTGCTAATGCTTCACCATATTATCACGGGTATAAACGATAGAACAACCGTTCTGGTTATACACAGCTGCTTGTGGACAGGGTGTGTATGGCGTGTGTATAAACGTCGAATCTTGAGGATTCGCGCTGTGTACATTGTGGATACGGTTATACACAGTCTCAAATTTTACCATTTCCATAAAAAACTTTAATTACAATCTCTTAATCTATCAATCTTATCGTTTAATGCCGTTAGTTAATTTTTTCTCTTATGGAAATTCGGTGAGGAAGCAAAAAAATAAACCCTTTCGGGTTTATTGCGGACGCGTATTCACTTCGAAAATCCATATCTTCCCGCTCTTGTCGATGCCATAATCGAAGCCCAGCTGTCCAATGCCCGGAAATCGGCTTTCCAGGAGCTGTGTCGCCTGCACCGTCAATTCTCTCATCTTCGATTTTTTCGATCGAACGACTGCACCGGAAATCGAGCGCCTGATGCCTTCCGCCGCGCTGACCATCGTTCCGCCTCGACAAAGGTTCGTTACAAATAATCCCTCTCTAGCAATTCTGCCTACCATAGAGCGATATACCCAACCCGTATCGGTCTTTACATATTTTACGCGGTAATCGATCGGCCTGCTGCCGACGGACGCAAGAAGGATGCCTTTTTGTATAATATAAGCCCTTCTCTTGCGTTGTTTATCAAGCGCGCTCTTCAGAGCGTTAAAGCTGCTGAATTGCTTTTTCTTTGCGTAGTAGGTGTAAGAATAGCTTGCGCTTCCATCCTGCGTCACCTTAATAACCCCGTGCCCGCCTGCTCCGCAAACCGGCTTGATGACTACCATTCGATGCGTTTGCAGCATGCTTCTCAAGTTTTCCCCAGTATACCGTCTGGTAGGGGGAATATGCGGAGCAATACCCGCGTGTGACAATAATACGGCCGTCTTCGCCCACTTGCTCGCCAACTGCCTGCCCTGATGCTCGCTCAAAAGCTACCAGCTCCTTTCCTGCTTCCTCCTCTATAGCATATGTCGGCAAGACGTCTGTCTCTTGGATGATTGACGCAGGTAAGAAGCCCCTCTTGTAAAGGCTGCGAATGCCAGCTAGACCTTTATTTAGTTCGGCTTAATTGAAAAATAAACCGTATACGACTCGTCCTTAACCTCGTACAGCGGGATAAACCGAAAACTGCGGTCGATGCTTGCCGTTCGGTAATAGCCGCTATTCCACCAGCTAAGATTGCGCTCGCGGTCAGTTTTCAGCAGCGTTGCCGGATGAGCTGGATCACCAGTAAGATTGCGCTCCTCCGCTGTCAAGCCTGCAAGGACGACAGGGCCATCGAGAAAAGAAACTTTGCCAAAGCAGGGCACTGCCTTTCCGGGCATGGAAAACCGTTTGAACGCGCTGATGAAGGCGCCCCAGAAGGGGTGTTCCCATCAGATGACTAGAATTAGACTCAGCGTATACGAGCTGTTTCTGGATCTTCACCAAGCGTCTGTCCTGGAAAGAAAAAGCACAGGGGCTGATGAAATTTCCGAGCGGATTATCGCTTTTCTGGGATCGCATAGCTGCGAGCCTTTTTCAGCCAGTCTTTTGGCGGCTGCCTTGAACTTGAATTACAGCTATCTTTCCGCTACATTCAAGCGCGTAACCGGACAATCCATCATTGAGGCGCATACCAGACTAAGGCTCCAGCACGCCTTAGCGCTAATGCGCAGCAATTCCTTAAACATTTCCGATATTAGCGATCGGCTCGGGTATCCATTTTATTTCAGCAGAGTGTTCAAAAAAATGTACGGCGAGTCTCCCTCCTCTTACCTAAAGCAATTTTACCGTCCCTATTAATGGCAATGGTATAGTCCATCCCTTGCTGGGCGGCTTTACGCATGTAGGCGTGCAGGCATGCAGCCGCTATTCAAGGGCTGGCGAAAGAACAAAGAGGCTGCCCGGCGGCAGCCTCTTTGTTCTTTCTAAATGGTCTATTTTGATGGGGTGGATGGCGTTATTCGCTTATACTTTGCCTACATTACCCTTTCACCCTTCCCTACATGAAAAGCGTGTCACGCATCCAATTATAGGAAACTCGGCCGCTGATTTCGTGGCCACCCGGGAAAATATCGCATTGCAGCCTCTCAGGCACGCCTTCGCGTTCATAAATCGCCTGCAGCTCTGCTGCCGCTTTTTTAAAGCCCTCAACCGGGAAAATCGGATCGTTTTGCCCAGATTCCAGAAACAGTGGACGCGGCGCAATTAGCCCGATCAGCTCGGGAAGCTCGGCGTGGGCCAGCAGGCCTGGCGTATAATTGTCGATACAGTGATGCACCGCAAATATGCTTTCCTTAAACGTATTCGTAAAGCCCGTCAAAACAACTGCCTTTATTCGTTCATCCAGCACTGCGGCTACATATGAGATAAGTGCTCCGCCGGAAAATCCCATCGCCCCTATGCGGGCTGGATCTACCTCTGGCCTGCCCGCCAAATGGTTAAGCGCTTCCAACACTTCGGCCGTCCGAAGGCCCGTTAGCGTTTTGCCCAGCATCATGAGCTGGGTGGACAATCTGTAGCAGGAGCTTGGGGCGTCGGGATTTTCCTGCAAATCCGCATCCAGCCTCCGTTCACCGAAGCCGACGACATCGGGCGCAATAACAACCATACCTCGCTTTACCAGCTGAACGGCAAAATGCTGATGAATGTTAGGCTCCCCATGGTCTTCCGTCCCGTCCGGAAGCAAACCGACGATTTCCCTGCTGCCATAACCATGTCCATGCACCGCCAATACACCGGGCAGCTGCCCGCTCTTTGCGCCGTCTGGAATAAGCACATACGCTGCGAAGGACAGCCCCGGTGTAGCGGATAGCTCCACCCGTTCCCTCGTATAACCATCGCATTGGACCCGTTCAAGCACGACAGGCTCATGCCCTGGGTTTGATTCAAAAGAACCTACCGCTGATGCAAGCTCGCTCTTTAATTGCAGCCTTCTGCCTTCCCTGCTCACTGCTTCCGCCGCTTCACGATGCGCTTCAAGCGCTTCCTCATAAAGCTGATTTAATAGCTGATCTGCTTTCCACATGAACGTTCCTCCTGCCACTGCCAAAATAGTTGCTTCACAACAGCGTTTCTCCTCAAGGTGAAACGGCTCTCGCCATCCTTTGGCGGCGCGTTTCATTCCGAGAAATATAGAGAAGGTATCGCGGATTGCTATACTTTCCTATATTTCAAAGAAAACGCTTACGAAAACGATTATACGCTCTATGCCCCTATAACGCTAAATCCAATGTTAACACTAGTCAAGCCTATTTATAAGAAAAAAGCTTCCAGCCTGCTTTTTTTATCGCAGGCCGAAGCTTTTTAGGTTATCCCCATACTGATTTGCTGGCTAGCTTGTTTACTAGCTTGCTCGCTAACTTGCTTGATTCCTTACTTGTCGTCTTCCTGCTTGCTCATAGCTGCCTTGAGGGCATCCGCCAGGCTGTTCGAAAGCGACACATTATCGCTGAATTGATTGATCAGTTTTTTCTCCTGATGCTTATTAATCCGGCCGCCCTGCTTATCGCCCAGCATTTCAATGACGTTGCACGGTCGGCACTGTGCGTATTTTCCGGCCTTGCCGTCATGAATTTCCATCTTCTTGCGGCATTGCGGGCAGCGCTTGTTCGACAGCGCCGGCTCAGCCGAGCGGCGATAGCCGCATTCCCGGTCTGGACATACGAGCGACTTGCCGCGCTTGCCCTTCACTTCCATCAAGTGCTTGCTGCATTCCGGGCAGCGCGAATGCGTCAGATTATGAGGCTTGTATTCCTTTGTCTCATTTTTCACCTCTGCCACCCATTTGCTCGCCTGCTCGCGAATGCCCGCCATAAATTTCGCTGGATTGCCCTTGCCAAGCGCAATCCGCTCAAGCTCCCGCTCCCACTCAGCGGTCAGCTCTGGCCGGCGCAGCTCCTCGACGACAATTTCGATCAGCTGCCTGCCTTTTCCTGTTGGCGACAGCTGATTGCCCCGACGCTCAATCGTGTCGGTTCCGAGCAGCTTCTCAATAATATCCGCGCGCGTCGCTGGCGTACCCAAGCTATGCTTCTCCATTCGGCCAAGCAGCGATGCTTCCGTATATCTTGCAGGCGGCATCGTCCGCAATTCCTTGAAGCGGGCTTGCTTAATTGGCAGCGTCTGCCCCATGCTCATGGCCGGCAGCAGCTGTTCTGGCTGGCGATCTGCCTCGCTGCGGGCTTTATCGTCATCATCATCTTCATCATCGCTAAAGCTTCCGCTGCCGATTCCGCTCCCGCTGTAAAGCTCTTTCCAGCCGCTTTCCTTCTGCACCCGTCCTTTGGCGTACAGCTTATCGCTGCCAACCGCCAGCGTAACGCTCGTCTCATCGTAGCGGTACGCCGGAGAGAACAAGGCTAGAAAACGGCGGACAATCAGGTCATACAGCTTGCGCTCCTCCGCGCTTAACGCAGACAAATTAACGTATTGCTCCGTTGGAATAATCGCATGGTGATCGCTCACCTTGCTGTCATCAACGAATCGCTTCGTCACAGTTAGCGGGCCGCGCAGCAGCTTGCGGGCAAAAGGCGCATAAGGCCCTACCGCCACGCTTTCCAGCCTGCTTTTGAACGTCGGCACGATGTCGCTCGATAGATAGCGCGAGTCGGTACGCGGATAAGTGACGATTTTATGCTGCTCATACAGCTTCTGCAGCACATTGGACGTCTGCTTCGCCGAGAAGCCAAGCCGCTTGTTCGCGTCGCGCTGCAGCTCCGTCAAGTCATAGGCGCCCGGATGCGGCTCCGACTTTTCGACTGTACGCAGCTTGTCGACCTTCGCGCCCTTTCCCTGCAAACGGGCGACGACTGCGCCTGCTTCATCACGGCCCCATACACGTCCATCATGGCCATCCTGCTCGCGCCATACCGCCTGGAAAGTGCCCATATCGGCAGATACCGTCCAAAACGGCTGGGACTGGAACTGCTCAATTTCCTTCTCCCGATCCATCAGCGCAGCGAGCGTCGGCGTCTGCACGCGTCCTGCCGCCAGCTGTGCATTGTATTTGGTCGTCAAGGCACGAGTGACATTCAGTCCAATTAGCCAGTCTGCCTCGGCGCGGCATACCGCGGATGCATACAAATGGTTATATTCCGCTCCCGGCTTCAGCCTGCTAAAGCCATCCTTGATCGCTTTATCCGTCTGCGACGAAATCCAGAGCCGTTTAAACGGCTTGCGCCAATGCACCAGCTCCATAATCCAGCGGGCAACCAGCTCGCCCTCACGCCCGGCATCCGTTGCGATAATAAGCTCGCCAATATCAGAACGCTTGCACAGCTGCGCTACCGCCTTGAACTGATGCGACGTTTCCTTCATCACCTTCAAGTTCATTTTAGGAGGCAGCAGCGGCAAATCCTCCAAACTCCAGGTGCGGTATTTCGGATCATATTCCTCCGGCTCTGCAAGGGTAACCAGATGGCCAAGTGCCCAGGTTACCACATATTTCGGGCCTTCTATGTAGCTTTTATTTTTGTTCGTACAGCCAAGCACACGGGCAATTTCCTTTGCCACGCTTGGCTTCTCCGCGAGCACTAATGATTTCATCTCTTCCATTCGCCCCATTCGTCCAGCTTGTAAAGCTATATTATCCTTACAAATGCTAATGTTGTCAAAAATAGTTCAAGCATGACGCCTAAGCAAGCTATCCCCGCGGCGCCCACAAAATAATCGATACGCCGATCAGACATACGGCAGCGCCAATCCAATCGTAAAGATCAGGCGTCCGCTTGTCCACCAGCCAGCCCCAGAGCACCGCCATTGCCACAAATACGCCGCCATATGCCGCATACACTCTGCCAAAGGTCGGAAACGACTGCAGCGTAGGCAAAATCCCGTACAGCACCAAGATCCCACTGCCCAATATACCGTACCAATAAGGCTTTCCTTCGCGCAGCCAAAGCCACACCAAATAGCCGCCGCCGATTTCTGCAAGCCCAGCAGCAATAAACAATAAAATTTGCATGATTAAAGGCAACGCTGAAGCACTCCTTTTTTTCCTCTAGTCTATGACTCTATTTTACCTGACAATTGCCGTTATGCTATAGTATTGTCACCATGAAGGATAATAGATGATTGACTTAAGCTCATGCACAATGATGATGACTGGGGAGTGCAAATGTTGAAACCGCGTTTGATCGGTACAATCGCTTTAATATTATTTATTTTTGTGGCTATTAACGCTTATATTGGCTGGAATGGATGGCTTTATTTATCGGCCTTGACTTCTCTGGACAATCCTCTGCCATATGCCATCGCTGTCGCCATTATTTCTATCTCTTATATCATTGGAAGACTTCTTCAGCCTGTAGCACCACTGCGCAAAATAGGGCGTGTGTTCAAGCTCATCGGCTCCTACTGGCTCGCGGTAATGGAATATGCGGTGCTGCTGCTTCCTCCAGCAAATCTGATTTATTGGCTGCTGACGAAGCTTGGTATCTCTGCCTCTGCGGCCCTGCTTGCAGTAGGCAGCGTAGTCGCCGTTATCATGTTGGCCATTTTGCTGCGCGGGAGCTGGAATGCGTGGTCGCCGGTCGTGCGCACTTATTCCATTACGATTGCCAAGCCAGCGGGATCACGCACATCGCTGCGTATCGGCATGGCTTCTGACATCCACCTCGGCACCATCGTCGGCAAACGCCATTTGGCCCGGCTTGCGAAGGCTATGGAGCATATGAAGCCCGATTTGATTTTGCTGCCTGGCGACATAATCGATGATGATATTGCCCCCTATTTGGATGAAAATATGTCCGAGGTCATGAAGCGTCTGCGTGCGCCGCTCGGCGTCTACGCTGTGCTTGGCAATCATGAATATTATGGCGGACACATTGCCCGCTTCATTGCGGAGATGGATGCCGTCGGCATACGCGTCCTGCTGGACGAGAGCGTGAAAATGGATGACGGCTTTTACATCATTGGCCGCAAGGACTTAACCGCGAAGCGATCAGACCCGGAAGGCCGTCAATCCGTGAAGGAGCTCGTCGCAGCGCTTGACGCTTCCCTGCCGCTTATCATGATGGATCATCAGCCCTCCGATCTGGAGCAGGCTTCGCTGCAGGGCATTGATCTTTCCTTGTCCGGCCATACCCATCGCGGTCAAATGATGCCGAACCACTTGTTCACAAGACGGCTGTTCGAGCTGGACTGGGGCTTTTTGCAAAAAGGACAGCTGCATGCCATCGTCTCCTCCGGCTTCGGCACCTGGGGACCGCCGCTTCGCATCGGCAGCCGCGCAGAAATTATTCAGCTCAACGTCGAATTCCGTCCGTAAGCTGCACTCGCTTGCCGCTTTACTTGCCTGATGGATTGCTGCTGACTTTAGCAAAAAAACAAAAAGACTGGCGATGACCTTATCGGGTGCCTTCTTGCACAGCCCGGTGCGTCGCCAGTCTTATTTATACCCATGCAGTTATTGATTACACGTTTATTGATCAATTGTTTATTAATCATTCGTTTATTGGTTGTTCGTCCGAACCTGTTGGAAGGTGCGCCCCACCCAGCCAAAAATAACCTGTGTTTTAATGATTAGCAGTAATCCTAGTCCCAGCCTCACTATGCATTCCATTATGACAGCCCAGTTGGAATAAAGAAACGGCTGCGTTACTGTATAGCTCGTTTCATTAACTTGCAGAAGCTGAATGATCGTTGACGCGAGCGTAGGCAAGGTTAGCACAATAAGGATCACGCCTGTAAGCGACAACGCAAGCTTGTAAAGCTCGCCGCTGGCGAATTGAGTAGCTGCGGCGTCTTCTACTTGGCCTTGCACAATACGCAGTACGAGGCCTTCTGCCTTCGACCATAGAAAAACGCTTGCCGCCACATATACGAGGCCTGGCAATACCAAAGACAAATATGCCCACGCCGATACATGAGCATCGCTGCTGCTCAGCATAATAGGCGCTACTACATCCATCAGCCTTCCAATGCCTGCTACCAAAAAATAAACCGCAAGCACGCGAATAGCAGTAAAAGCAAATTGCCGTTGTTTCATGTGTGTTCCTCCTTCGTTTTTCTCATCATTGCAGCCATTTGCTGTACAGCACATCAGCATCGCCATTTTCCTGCAGCCTATGAATGACCTGATTGACAACCTTAAGCAATTCGGTCTGCCCTTTGACGACAGCTATCCCGAAGCCTTCTTGGGTAAATGCGCCGCCTACCAGCTCCAAGTGCGCCTCGGGGTAATGCTGATTGTAGCTGACCTGCTTTAAATAATCGTTAAATATGATATTTACCTCGCCAGAGCGCAAGGCTTCCATACATTCCGCTACCGAGGCATACGATCGTATTTTAATTTTTGTGCCCTGCGCAATAAGCGCTTCTGCTTCCCGCTCGCTGGTCGCCTGCGTTTTTACACCAATCGTCTTGCCCGTCAAATCATTAAGCGAGCGTACCGAATGATCGCCCATCCGCTTGACGATTGCCATGCCGGAATCCAAATATTTATCCGACATATCGACAGCGCGTTCCCGCTCCTCGGTAATATACATACTGGCTATAACCATGTCGGCTTTACCCAGCTGCAAGGCATTAAGCAGCTCAGCGAACGGCATTTTTTCCCATTCGATGTCTACGCCAATTTCGTCTGCAATCGCTTGCGCCAAATCCACATCGTACCCTATAAGCTCGCCTGTCTCTTCATCCGTATATTCAAACGGGTAATTTTCGGTTGTGGCGATAACCAGCTTGCCTGACTGTTTAATGATTGGCAGCCATTGCAGCATGGCAGGATTGCTTCTCTCAGGCTTCGGCGCATCCTTCGTACAGCCAGCCAGCATGAGGCTAAACAGCACAAGCAGCGCGATAGCCGACTTGACAGCTGCTTTCTCAAACATTCAAACAACCTCCCACGATAACGCCCCCCAGCTCGCTTTATTTCGCTTGCTTTCTGTGTTCAAGCTGCTGCTCGCTCCATTCCCACAGCCGCTTGGCAGCCTGCTCATCCATTGCTTTAGCAGACACTTCCTCCCTTTTTTGCTTATAAAAATAATGCCCGCTTACCGCTCCGCCTTCCTCCGAGCTCGCCAAATACAGCGCCGTCTGCGCTCCTTGCAGGGAAGTTAAGAAAAAAGGCCGCAGCAGCGCATGCATGCTTTTGCCAAATCCCGTCTGGCGGTTAACGCCGAGCGACGTTCCTACTGCTCCTGGGTGCAGGCAATTAACCGTCACCTTCGTATGCGCCAGCCGCCTAGCCAGCTCCTTGGTGAACAAAATATTGGCCAGCTTCGATTGGGCATAACCCTTTACTACACTAAAGCCTCGAGTCAGATTTATGTCTTCAAAATGGATTTTCCCCGCTTTATATGCGCCCGAGGATACATTGACTACTCTGCCCTGCGGTGATCGCTCCAACAGCTCCAATAACGATGTCGTCAGTAAAAAATGGCCCAGATGATTAACGCCGATCATGCTTTCATAACCATCCTTGGTTAGCTCCCGCTTCAGCGATACAACGCCTGCATTGTTTAGCAGCACATCCAGCCGGTCGTACCGCTGCTTGAAAGCTTCGCAAAAGGCAGCAATGCTCGCAAAATCTCCTAGATCGCAGGCCATCAGCTCAATATGCGCGGCACCGCTTGCGGCAAGTGCCTGCTGCCTTGCGGCTTCGCCGCGCTCCAGGCTGCGGCAAGCCATAATAACGTCTGCGCCAGCCTTCGCCAGCTCCGTAGCTGATGCCAATCCCATGCCCGCATTTGCTCCGGTAACAAGTACGATTTTCCCTCTCATTTGCATCATGCTTCTCAGCTCCGCTTCTCGATCTATATCGTCATAAGCCGATTATAAGGGTAAAGCTTATAATTGCTTATATTTATAAAAGGGTCTCCGGCTTTGCCCGGAGACCCTGTGACTGCTGCTGCACCAAACGCCCAAGCCCCTAGCAGCAGGCCAGCAAGCCCTTAGGACCAATCGTCAGATTGTATGAATCATTCGCTGCTGCGCCCTGCTGCTGCACTCATGCTGTTCGCTATTGTAGCTTTCGTTACTGCACCTCTAAATCTTCCGTAAAGCCGCGTTTTTTCAGCCAATTGCCGCAGCATAAGCTCCAAGTATGCGCTTCAGGATGGTCATAGGCAAGGCCAATGCCATGTCCGCCGCTCTCATAAATGTGCATTTCATAAGGCACGCCGCTGCTAGCAAGCGCTGCTGCAAACATTAAGCTGTTCTGAACAGGAACGGCATCATCATCTGCGCAATGCCAGAGAAAGGTTGGCGGCGTCTGCTCCGTTACTTGCAGCTCGTTCGACAGCTCCCGGCGAAGCTCCTCAGGCGCATCCTCACCAAGCAAATTGGCCAGTGAGCCATGGTGACGGAACTCCCCTAGGGAAATAACCGGATAACACAGTACCATCGCATCTGGGCGGCTGCTTGCGCGTTCGATCGGATCAGCACTGCTGCTGTCTCCGGCATCAAAATGCGTGCCGACTGTGGAAGCCAGGTGACCGCCAGCCGAGAAGCCGAGTATGCCAATACGCGTAGGATCAATGCCGAATTCAGCTGCCTGGCTTCTGACGATCCGCATGGCGCGCTTCGCATCACCGAGCGGAATAGGGTGCTTATGCGGAGCTACACGGTAATGCAGGACAAACGCATGCAAGCCCAGATCATTCAGCCACTTGGCAATTGGCTCTCCTTCATGATCGGCGCGACAGACGTACCCGCCGCCTGGAAACACGATGACTGCCGCTAAAGGCTTGTCGGACCGGATGAGATGAGGCACTAAATACGGGCGCTCACCTTCCACATTTTCATAAGCTGAATCTGGCCATAATGCTATTTCCGTCATAAGCGAAACCTCCGAATTAACATTTTGTGCTAATGATAGCCCTTGCTTCAAAGCCATTATACAAGAATTCCACTTGGAGTATGTCAATTCCTTCATCACGTTAGACAACTAAATCGAATTTTATTCAGCCAAAATTGTAACTATTTGTAGTGTGGCTGCGTCTTTAATTTTAGACTAAGCTAAGAAGGCATGGCAATAGCAACGACCTTAAATAGGAGGAATAAGGATGAAACGTTTACGCACTGCTTTTACAGTCATTCCAGCAATCAGCCTCGCAGCCTCGTTAATGGGAGCGCCTCTTGCATCAGCAGCACTTCCAGCAAGCAGCAGCGATTACATAACAGCGGCGGCAGTTGCACCAGCCGCCAAGAAAATAACGCTTAAGGTGAACGGAAACTCCTATGTGACTGAATCGGCCCCTTTTATATCACAAAACTCGGTGTATATGCCGCTTCGTGAGGTTGGCGAGCTGCTTGGAGCCCTTGTGTCTTGGGATGCGGCCGCCAAAACCGTCACAATGAGCTATCCGGGGCATCTGGTTACGTTAAAGATCGGCTCCCCTGAAGCGATAAATAACGGCAAGGCGATTAAGTTAAACACCCCGCTTCAAGTAATTAAAGGCCATGTTTACGTACCGCTGCGCTTTTTCTCCGAATCCATTGGAGCAAGCGTAACCTGGAAGCAGGCCGACAACACAGTAGGAATTAACCAGAAGGTCATCTATAAAACGGGTGGCAGCATCCAATCCGGCTCGGCATGGCTAGATACGGCAACCGGCAATCTATATACGGCGCTTGGCAAATCCGATATTCCCCAGCTTGCGGGAAAGCTTAAGCTGGATGCAGACATTGCCGGCTACTGGGGCCTTTCAACTAAAGCAATCGGGACCAGCGGCCTGATAGTATCCATTCTCTTCAACTATGGCGAGCCTAGCGTTCAGTTCCAATCCCACGCTGCTTATATTAAAGATCATAAGCTAGTCAAGCAAGCTGCGGCGAAATACTTCAAGCGCTATGAGCCCAACATCGTCGCCATGAACAACAACCCTTTGCTGACGGACGGCAAAACGTTATCTCTGCTGGACAGCAGCGGAGCCACCTTGGAGGAATATGATCTTCCCAAGCTAGGTGGCAAAGATGAAGTGTATGCTGTTCTAGGCATGGGCCAAGGCTACCTAATTATTCGTCCTAATCAAACAGGGCTACTCACTTTAGTCGATTTGAAGACGGGAAGCGCTACGCTTCTTTATAAACAGTTCTTGTCTGCTGCCGAGCAGGAATATGCGGAAAAGAACGACATTCCTTATTATGGCGATGAGCTTGCTTTCACAGGTGAAACATCCAAAGGCGTGCTCAGCTTCTCTTACCGCAGCGCACTTGATGGCAAAAGCTACACCTACAGCTATTCGCTGAATAAAGCGTAAACGGCAAATGCTTATATTTTAATAATAAAACAAGCCCTGATAGCGATTTATCACCGCTGCCGGGGCTTGTTTTATTTTGGCGGCTGCCCGCCTATTAAATGGTGCGACTTAGTAATTAGGCTTCCCTTTAGAAAAAGTCCGCCATCGTTTTTGCCAGCTTTTCATAATTCGCATAAATTTCTTTGTAGCGCTTGCTCATCTCCGGGTTCGGCACAACAGGCTTGCCCATCGGAATATGCTGCTTAATTTCCTCATAGGAGCTCGCATGGCCAGTCGCAACTAGAGAGGTCCAAGCGGCGCCCCATGCGGCGCTATGATGGTTTTCGGAGATGTATATTTCGGCGTCGAAAATATCCGCCATCATTTGCAGCCAGAGCGGCGAGCGGGACAGCCCGCCGTTCACATACATTTTTTGCGGGGCGCCCGCCAGCTTCTCCAGCGCCTTGCCAATCTGATACAGGTTGAACGTTACGCCCTCCAGCACCGCGCGAATGAAGTGTGCCCGTTCATGGGTCATCGTTAAGCCGTAGAAATTGCCCTTCGCCCGCTGATTCCACAGCGGTGCCCGTTCGCCGTTCAAATACGGCAGAAAAAGCAGGCCGTCCGCGCCGGGAGCAATCTTTTCAGCCTCAGACAGAAAAGCTCCGTAGCCGCCCTCATAATTCAGCGTATCCTTCAGCCATTGCAGCGCAATGCCGCCATTGTTCGTCGGACCGCCGACGATATACGTGTCCTTCGTAAAAGAGTAGCAGAACGTCTCGCGGCTAGCGCTCACCTTCGCCTGATGCGTGAGCTGGCGGATTGCCCCGCTCGTCCCAACAGATACGGCAACCTCGCCGGGAAGAATCGCGCCAATGCCGAGATTAGACAGCTGCCCATCCGCAGATCCAATCGCGAAGGGCAGGTCCCTTGAGACGCCCATTTGCGCAGCAATATCCGCATTCAGCCCTGAGAGAATTTCCGTTGGCGGTACGATTTCGGACAGCTGTGCTGCTGTAATGCCGGTTAACGCCAGCAGTTCTGGCTCCCAGTCCAGCTTAGCTGGATTGAATAAGCCAGTTGCCGAAGCCATCGCATAATCGATTTTGCGTTGTCCGAACCAACAGTAAAGCAAATATTCCTTAATCGACATAAAAAAGCCCGCTTGCTCATAAGGCTCATAGTTATTTTCCTTCATCCACAGCAGCTTCATGAGCGGCGTCATCGGATGAATCGGCGTTCCCGTCGCCTTGTACACCTGCTCCCCATTCGCTGCCAGCATCGCTTCGGCTTGGCCTGCGCTTCTTCCATCCGCCCAAATAATCGCCGGAGAAGTCGGATTGCCAGCTGCGTCAAGCGTTAGAATCGCATGCATTGCCGCCGAAAAACCGAGCGCCAGCAGCTCGCCTTCCTCTACCCTCGCCTTCTCAATCGCTTCTCTAATAGCGAGCACGGCCGAGCGCTCGATTTCTACCGGGCTTTGCTCCACCCAGCCCTGCTGCGGGTAGTAGAACGTATTCATTTTCTCCACATCTGCGACCAAATGGCCGTTTCGATCAAAAATACAAGCTTTCACGCTGGTTGTCCCCAGATCAAGCCCGATTACCAGCTCTCTTCCCATCTCTCATCGTCCTTTTCGTCTCCAGCTCCGAAGGGCCGTTTATTCCGCGTTGCTATTGTCTTATTATAACTGATTTGCAGGATATGGACGTTATAAATAAGCAGTCGCCCCATTTCCGCAAAAAAAAGCAACCGCATAAGGCGGCTGCTTGATCCTTGCCTATTATTATTCATCGGGTATTAGCTTCAGCCTTTAAATGCCAATAAACATATTTCTGCTGAATGGTCCCCAGTTTGCTCCCGTATAGCCGCTTTGTCCTTCCAAACTAACGAAACAAGGAAGCACGATATAAACGACGCCCGTCACTGCATTAACTCTGAAATTCATCATGAATTTCGTTTTTGCTTGGTCTATGGGCATGATCGTTCCTTTATCTGAACGTATCGTATTGGCCATCGTAAGCGCATCGCCCATGCCTACACTGGAAATATCCGTTCGGTCTTCCATATTGCTTCTTATCCAATAGTTCGTTATCTTCGTCGCCGATGCCAGATCAGTTGGCTGATCATACGTTAATAGCAGCTGGTTTGCGGAAATCTGTCTAGCCTCTGTAAGGATAGGATGCGTAGCTGTTAGACGGTTATCCACCTTATTCGTCTTCTCCCAATACGGTGTTTCGCTAAAAGTAAGATGCGGCAGTAGAAAGTTTGTCATTGTTCCCTCCATGATTTACAAACCTAGTCGAATATCCTGATGTATTGTATGGAGGGCTCTGAAAAAGGTTCCTGCTATAGCTGCAAAATGTGTGTGGAGCGCTTTGTTCTACTTTCGCAAATTCGAATTACCCCTCAAATTTGCGCATCGCAATGACCGCATTGTGGCCGCCAAAGCCGAAGGAGTTCGTGAGGCCGACCTTAATATTTGCGCGGCGCGCTTCGTTCGCTACGATGTCCAAATCTCCGCAGTCCGGGTCCGGCTGCTCGTAGTTGATCGTCGGCGTAATGACGCCTTCCTGCAAGCCTTTGGCGAGGGCAATCGCCTGTGCCCCTCCTGATGCTCCAAGCATATGCCCCAGCATCGATTTCGTCGCCGTGACAGCTGGCGGCTGCTTGCCATCTGCTGCAAACAAGCGGCGAATCGCCGAAGCCTCCGAGCGATCGCCAACCTCAGTACTAGTGGCATGCGCGCTAATCACATCCACATCCGCAGGCGCTAGTCCCGCTTCCTGCAGCGCAAGCTTCATTGCCCGGTAGGCCCCATCTCCATCAGGCGGGGTCGCTACAATATGATAAGCATCCGAGGTCGCTCCATAGCCTACTACCTCTGCATAAATGCGCGCTCCTCTGCTTTGCGCATGCTCAAGCGATTCCAGCACCATAATGCCCGCTCCCTCTGACATGACGAAGCCATCCCGACCGTTGTCAAAAGGACGGCTGGCCCGCTCCGGCTCCTCGTTGCGAGTCGAAATCGCGGTCGCATTGCCGAAGCCTGCAACCGCAATATCCGTTACGGCTGCCTCTGAGCCTCCGGCAAACACAACGTCCGCCCAGCCGCCGCGAATGAGGCGGAATGCTTCGCCAATGGCAGTATTGCCCACGGAGCAGGCAGTAACTGGCGCAAGCGTAGGGCCGAGCGAGCCAAGCCTGATGCTGATTTGCGCAGCTACCATATTGGCAATCATCATTGGCACGAGCAGCGGACTGACCCGGCCTGGCCCACGCTGGCGCAGCTGCCCTTCGTTATCCTGCAGCGTTTGCAGGCCGCCAATGCCAGAGCCGACATATACCGCAAGCCGCTCACGGTCCAGCTGTTCCAGCTGCAAGCCCGAATCGGCAAGCGCCTCTTCCGCTGCCGCGAGGCCGAACTGGGTGAAGCGGTCCATTTTGCGGGCTTCTTTTTTCCCAAACCGCTCCTCCGGATTAAACTCCCGCACTAGACCTGCGAAATGCGTCTTATGGTTCGATCCATCAAATGTATCGATAGGGCCAATGCCCGATTTTCCCGCAAGCATTCCTTGCCAAAACGTCTCTACTCCTATTCCTAGTGGCGATACGACACCAAGCCCCGTCACAACGACTCTACTCATCATTTGTTCCTCGCTTTCCAATAATAAACTGCTTATCTCGATTGATTGTATTATGGCAAATAAATTATCCTATTACAAGTTGTCATTTATCCTAGTATTGACTATACTACAATAACAAATAACAGCGTAATGGGAAGGGTTTGAGAGTTTTGTCCGATCGTATTCGGCTAGAAGCGCTTGCGTCATTTCTGAAGGCGAAGCGCGCTGGAATTAAGCCGCAGGCAGTGGGCTTGCCTGCTGGCATTCGCCGTCGCACGCCGGGACTGCGCAGGGAGGAAGTGGCGCAGCTCGCAAGCGTCAGCGCAACCTGGTATACGTGGCTGGAGCAGGGGCGGGACATTCATGTGTCGACCCAAGTGCTGGAGTCGATTGCAGGCGCGCTGCTGCTGAGCGCGGATGAACGCGACTATATTTTCGGGCTGGCGTTTGGCCATCATGCGGGGACAGGCGGAGGCGGCTTGAAGCTGGAAGAGGAGGAGCTTAAGCTTAGCCCTTCGTTGCAGCGAATCTTAACGGAGCTTCGTTATTGTCCAACGATTATTTCCGATCGGCATTGCCATATTGTCGGCTGGAACGAGGCAGCTGCGCATGTATTCGTCGATTTCAAATCGATTCCCTATGCCGAGCGGAATCTGATTCGCCTCCTGTTTACCCGCAAGGAGCTGCGCAGTCTGGCCGTCAATTGGGAAACGTTCGTGGAAGGCTACCTTGCGATCTTCCGCACCTATTACGGCCAATATATGGGCGATGAATGGTATGATCATTTTATCAAGGAAATGTCGCGGCTCCATCCTGAATTTGAAGCCTTATGGCAGCGCAGCCAGGTCAGCCGCTCACCGGAGGTCACAATCGAATTCCGCCACTCCAAAACGAGCAAAATGCTGTTCGCGCTGACGTCCTTCCAAGTGCTCGGCAGCGTAGACCTGCGCTGCACCGTCTATACTCCGGTGGAGGAATCAGGGACGGAGGAGAAGCTGCGGCGATTATTGGGTACTACATAATAGCCCCTTATTTTCGATGGATAGGAAAGGTTCACATGAATAAAGGACGTAAAACCACTTTTGAAGAGCGTATTGAAATGGTGCAGTATACCCTTGCAAATCAGAAATCCATGAAGAAATACGACGTTTCGTACCAACAAGTGTACGCATGGGTTCGTAAATATCAATCAGGCAGCGAGGAGGCTCTTCGGGACCGTCGTGGACGCAGTAGATCTGAGGAAGAGCTGGGTGAGGCTGAACCGTCTTAAACTCCGAATCAAAGAGCTGGAAGCGCGTAACGAATATTTGGAAATGGAGAACGCCTTCGAAAAAAAGTTGGCAGAGTTCCGACGAAGACCTACACGCTAACCTTCGTTCGACATATAGACTTGTATCAAACGATTCAAGAACTCCACATGGAGAAGGGCTATGCCATCATAGCACTATGTAAGCTTGCTAAAGTCGCCAGATCTGCCTATTATAAATGGCTAAAGTGGAAGCCGTCCAAACTAGAACTTGAACAGCTTTCACTAGCAAAAGAAGTGAAGCTTCGCTATGACAGGCGAAAAGGGATACTCGGTTATCGCCAAATGCGCATCCAATTGAACC
Organism: Paenibacillus algorifonticola; assembly: GCF_050481745.1. Taxonomy (GTDB): domain Bacteria; phylum Bacillota; class Bacilli; order Paenibacillales; family Paenibacillaceae; genus Pristimantibacillus; species Pristimantibacillus algorifonticola_A. The sequence goes on from NZ_JBCNGR010000005.1 coordinate 114,664, forward strand.
GTAAACTTGAAAAGAGTTACAACAAAAAGCGATACTACCGGATCATGAGAGCTCTCGGATTGAAAGCCGTGATTCGCAGGAAGCGTCCAAACTACGTGAGAGCCACGGAAACACATATTGCCGCAAACGCCATGAACCGTGACTTTAAAGCCGCTGCTCCGAACATGAAGTGGTGCAAAGATGTCACCGAACTGAAGTATGGAAACGGTAGAAAATCCTATTTTAGCGCGATTATTGATGTGTACGACAACGCTATTGTTTCGTGGGTGCTCAGCCACTCGAACAACAACAAACTGGACATGGATACGGTGAAGAAGGCGTATAGGGGGAAACGTGGAATAACGCCACTTCTGCATAGTGACAGAGGTTTCCAATATACCTCGCATGAATACAATCGCTTGAAGGTAAAATACGGTTTCTCAAAGAGCATGTCTTGTGTGAGCCGATGTCTAGATAACCAGCCTATAGAGCATTTTGGGGTACATTCAAGGCAGAAAGCCTTTATTTGAATAAATATGATACCTACGAGGAAGTTCTTGAAGATGTGAGGAAATATGTCCACTACTACAACTACTACCGATATACCGAGCGACTTAGCTGCTTGTCTCCCCATGACTATCGCCGAGTTGCTTAATAAAAATAATCCCCCAGTTCTCTTGAACCGAGGGGGAGACCTAGTCATTTTTTTGTTTTTTTCACTGTCTACTTGACAGGAAGCACTTCACGGCTAACTAGCATTGCGGTATTGTTAGTTGTATTGAACGATCTTGTTGTTGGGATTGTAAAATTATATTATTTATGAGCGGCGTTTAGCATGCTGTTTACACTAAAGTCGACAGACCTCTGACTTATTCCAAGTTTTCTTTTCATTAATCCTTCTTTTTGAACACATCTTTATCTTTTGTATACATTGCTAATAAGAAATCAGTAAATGTATCTGCAATTTTGTAAAAGTCATCCTGATCCGTACTCTCAGAATAGAAATAAATTGGAGGATTATCTCCTTCATCTAATTTAAAGAAACAAAACATACATCCTTGACTCATCCAAAAAACAAAATCATTTTCAGTTAGTTTCTTGGAAAACTCGTTTTCCTCCAGTAATTCCTGCCCACCTTCTTTTAGAATTAATAGTTCATCCATAAAGCAAGAGTGGCCTCGTAAAAAAGTATGTTCTGTACCTCTACCCATTATTTTTAGAAATTCAATATATGCTTCTGGTAATTCGTTATCACCGATCGCCTCTTTCACCTGAGCCAAATCCTCATTTGTGCAAGGATTCATTGGTATTTTATCATTATTCATTAAACCAATGATTCCACTTAAATACCTCATTCTATTTTCCTCCCTTTGGTGACACCTCTACGCGAATTACTGTAATATTAGGGAAATCACTTTGAAATTGACCAACTAAATCTATACAGTTATCACAGTATGGTCTCTCGGATATAATTTCAATTTGGCCTTTGATATTAGGATTATCTTTATACTTATTCCTTAAATATTCTACTATTTTTTGCTCCGTATGGTTAGTATACTCTGGTATTGGGCCTTGGTATTTATATTCATCAGGTTGTGGAGGCTTAAAGTTCCCCTTGTTAAAATGATCCTTATCAGTAAATTTCCCACTAACACTTTCTAGATCTATTATGTCGTCCCCAATTTTCCCCTTTGCTGCTGCAACATTTCTTGTTTTACCTGCCGTATATTTAGATCTTAATTGATCAATTAATTCTCTATCCGCTTGAGTTGCTGTTCTAAATTCTCTATTTATAGCAACTTTACCCGTCCCCTCAGCCTCATTCTTCAAACGATCCGCCAATTCCTTCTTACCCGCTTCAGATTCCTTAAAGAAATCCTTATGATGCTGTGACGGACTGGAAGGTACAGAATCAGGACTATCATGAAGTTTAACATTTGATGATGGCTTCTTTCACCTGATGAGTACAGATTCATTTTCTCAAAGACACCACAGATTAATTAACTTTTAAGTAGATAAAAATAGGTTAATCATGGTGGTATTTAGCCATAATTAACCTATCTAACGTAACGAATTAACACTACTTACACTATAAAAGTAAAATATGTGTACATTCTAATGAAATCGTGAAATCTTTATACGGGTATTACATTGGTTTGATAATGGATTTAATCAGTACCGGCTGAGGTCTATTCCCTCATCCGCCACAATTAATTTATAGGCATAGCTATTCTGAAAAAAATTATTGCATCCCCCCGATGGTGATTAGCGGCGGCATAGTTGACTATTTGGGACTAAAGAGAAATCTATCCCTATCATAGAAACGATATAGAAACTCTGTGAATGAGTCTGCAATTTCATAAAAATCTTCTTGATCATTCATTTCAGAATAAAAATAGATAGAGGGATTATCTCCTTCTGTTAGATTAAAGAAACAAAACATATACCCCTGATGCATCCAAAATACAAATTCATCATTCGATAGTTTTTTTTCAAAGTTATTTTCTTCCAGTAATTCAATTGCTGCTTCTTTCAAGTCAAAGATATCGTGTAGCAAACAAGATTCTCCCCTTAAAAATTGTACACCTTTACCCATTTTCTTCATAAATTCAATGTACGTTTTTGGTAATTCCCCACCTGCAAATAATAATAATTCCTGTAACTCTTCTTCATTACACGGTTCGAGTTCATTATCATCATTTTTGAGTCTTCTTATGAAATCTTCTAAACTAAATTCATTATTTTGTTCGTACTTCAACTCTTATCACCTCTATATTCTTAAAATCTTTTTGAAATTGATCAACAATGTCTATACAGTTGTCACAAAATGGGTTTTCTGAAACAATTTCAATCCTACCTTTAATATCAGGAGTATCTTTATATTTCGCTCTTAGATATTCTACAATTTTTTGCTCGGTATCGGTTTCGTAGCCTAATGGCCCTTGATAGTAGTTTTCTTTTGGAGGAATAAAGTTTCCCTTATTTTGCGGATTATCAAGATGTACTCTACCACTCACACATTCTAAATCAATAGCATCATCACCAATTTGTCCCTTTGAAAACGCGACATTCCTTTTCTTACCTGCTGTGTATTTCTTTCTTAAAGTATCAATTAATTCATTATCTTCTGGAGTTGCTGTTCTAGACACTCTATTTACAGAAGGTTTACCCGTCCCCTCAGCCTCATTCTTCAAACGATCCGCCAATTCCTTCTTACTCGCTTCGGATTCCTTAAAGTAATCCTTATGATGTTGAGACGGACTGGAAGGCTTAGGATCAGGACTATCATGAAGTTTAACATTTCCTCCAGGACCTACCAGAACAAGACTGTCACCCATTTTCTTATTCGTCAAAGCATTCTGAAGCTTCTTCCAGCCTGTAGTTGCTGCATCCTTGATATCCAATGCATCACGTATCAGTTTCGCTTTAACCGCATCTGCCGCATTCCCAATCCAGCCCGTCATTTTATTCAGCGAATCGCCAAATGCGTTGCCCAAGGATTTAACAATTTTCGCATTTGCAATTTTGCTACCAATCGCCTTCGTGAGCCGTGAATCCATGATACCACCGGTTAAACCGCCGATTCCCATATCTAGTGCCAGTGTGCCAAAACTAAACCCTTTGCCTTCCATCGTCTGGCGAATGACACTCTCAAACCCATTCTGCACCGCACCAAATGCCATTCGTCCACCTAGATTCGCCATTGGACCGAACGGGCCAAACACCGCCCCAGATATCGCCCCAATGACCGTCTCTCGGAAGGCCGTTGACACATACGTGCCCATATCGCTGACCTCGCCGCAGGCAATATCTGACACCGCTTGGCTCACGACCGCAGCGGTTCCTGCAATGGCTGCTCCAGCTAGCACGGCACC
>NZ_JBCNGR010000006.1:0-717355 GCF_050481745.1 Paenibacillus algorifonticola
AACGTGAAACGCGCGCTGAGCGTGTCTGGTCCATTCACTACGGTTGCTGCCAATGTGAGTGGCACAGCTTACACGAATACAGGTCTGACCAACGGCACGACCTATCACTATGTTGTGAGTGCTGTGAACGCTGCGGGGGAAGGAGTCAATTCTGCTGCTGCTTCCGCAACTCCGCAAAGTGTGGTTGTTCCATCCGGCGATCTGGTCTTGCAATATCGTGCGGGAGATAGCAATGCGACAGACAACCAGATCAAGCCGTATTTCAATATCAAAAACATCGGCAACACGGCTGTAGATCTGAGTGATCTGAAAATACGTTATTACTTCTCGAAGGAAGGCAACGCAGCTATGGACTCAGCCATTGACTGGGCTCAGATTGGCGGTACCAACATTCTGCGTACGTTCACCGATACGTATGTAGAGCTCAGCTTCACTTCCGGAGCCGGCGCGATCCAGGCAGGTGGACAATCCGGGGATATCCAGCTCCGCATGTACAAAACGGACTGGACCAACTTTGACGAAACGAATGATTATTCCTACGATCCGACCAAAACATCCTATCAGGACTGGAACAAGGTGACCCTTTATAAAGGCGGCAACCTAATCTGGGGAATTGAGCCTTAAAAGACAGAAAAAGAAACTCCAGAGTTGATTGCTGATTCGGTAAGAGATAAAGACGAGTAAAATGCTGTGCAGGTCATAGGAATGTATCCAGGCCGTGAACTCGAAGTATGGACGTATGCAGACCATCATCACCAAGCAGGGACGTTTCAAAGTCATGTTCATGACTTTTGGAACGTCTCTTTTAGCTGAGCGCGTCTTATTTCCTGCACTTTCTAATAATTGTATCAATAATTTGGAATTTGAGGGTCTTTGGGGGACTTTATTGTTTATTAGCTGATGAAGGATTTCTGCAGGCATGTGTTGAAGAGCATTAGTATTTACAATTAGAATCAAAGGGATAAATAAATGTCTAAATAGTTTTAAGCAAATGCTGGAGAGATAAGAGGTTTTTTATGTACTTGGCAAAGCTTTATTTTTAGAATTGATGTAAGCCTTTATCAAAAAGAAGTTGCATGGTAAGATAAACGCTTCTAACCATACTGTCACCAGATTATTACACAGCTTTAGTCAGCAGTATGTCATTGTTTTCATAATAGTTCCTAAGGAGTCATGTCCATTGGTTGTACCCTTGAGTAAATTGACAAAAATACCCCGAAACCTAATCCAAACACCAACCCATCAACAAAGAATATTGAGAATGAATGGACTGTCTGCGATAGAATCTTGTACACGTACAGAGGAAGCTACTGGTACGTTGTTTCTAGAAGACCATATGCTCTTAATCGTAATTGAAGGGATATATACCGTGCGATTTGGAACTGAGGTGCATACGGTAAACAAACACGAAATGGTACTCATTCATAAATCCATTGCGTTTCAATATGAAAAAAGCGGGGAACCGAACTTCGATTATGTACTCAATTATATGATGTTTTTCTTAAAAGACGACATAATAAACGAGTTTATGAAACTAGCAGATTATAATCCTACTTTGGCCGCGAGGACATCGGCTCCGGTATCTGTACATGCGATTGATGATAGACTTTTCAGCTATCTGGAATCATTAAAGCCGTATTTTAATGAACCAGAACGGATTAAAGATGGGTTGGTTAAGGTGAAGTTATTAGAATTATTATTTGGCATAGCCGATAGAAATGACATTTTTCTATCTGAGCTTGCCCGGATTAAGCGCCAAGAACGAAAAAGCATCAAGGACGTCGTTGATGCGAATATCACAAATCCCGTAACCTTGCAGGATCTCGCCTACTTATCTGGTCGAAGCCTATCCTCCTTCAAACGTGATTTTAGAGCGATCTATAATACTTCTCCGCTCCAGTGGATACGAAATCGTCGACTGGATAAAGCGCAAGAAATGCTAGTCCATTCCTCCTTATCCGTAACTGAAATTTGCTTCTCAACGGGTTTTGAGAACGTCTCACACTTCTCCAAAGTGTTTAAGCTGAGATTCGGAATCCCGCCTTCTGCACTCAAACAGCCGCCAAAGCTCTGATGATTTGAACTCTGAGCCAAATGAACAACGGATTTGGACCTCCGAACAAAGTATAGTGTGCATTCATCTGGTACATTTATACATGTCAACCAGATGACTAGTCCTATTACATCCAAGGAGGAAAAACCATGCCTGATTCTAACCTTTGGCAGGATTCTGCTGCCACCCCTATTGCGTCATTGAAAGGTCATCATATCGCCATCCGAGTGCCAGACTACGAGGCTGCAAAGAGCTGGTACGTGGAGAAGCTAGGCTTCCGTGTCATACAAGAATGGCCGTTTGGAGACCTGCAACTTGCTTATGTTGCTCCGCCTTATGACGACTCCTTTTACTTTGAGATTATTGGAGACGGAGAGGTAAATGATGCTCCTATTTACCAAGATATTAACAGCAGCATGTATAAAGCCGGTTACCATCATCTCTGCATGAGCGTGAACGACGTGGATGAAGCGATTGCATATTTGGAATCAAAAGGAGTTAACCTCATCGGGGAGCCCTTTAACTTGGAGCCCATCCAGCGCCGCCTCGCCTTTTTCAACGATCCGTGGGGGAATATATTCGAATTGGCTCAGGTGATAGGTTAATAAGATTAGAGTAACCTCCACCATAAAACCCCCGACCGCAAAAGGTCGGGGGTTTTACTATTTTGGACATGCGAACAGCTTTTCTAAGCTCAATTGATATAAGTTAATTAAAGGGCTTTAATGCTAGAGACTGAATAATTTCCTCTTGGGAAAAAGGTTTGTTCCTACCCAGTTGTCTAACTTTTACGATAAAGGGGCTTCTAGGATTTTTCATATGGTAAAAGCCGGGTATACGCATGACTCTTGATAAATTGGTTATGAGGGGATCAGAGTTGAATTTTTTGGCTAAAGCTTTTTGAATCGGAACGAATTTGCTTATCGCTCCGCCTTGAACAACCCAATAGATGTGATATCCGTTTTTAGTTTCGATGATCATCGTATCCTTAATTTGAACCTGGAATTTTTTTATGAATGCGTTCTTCAATTTTGTGACTCTCTGCTTTGTTCGCAGGGCTAGCAGATGGTATTGGCCCTTTTTATTTTGACTGAAAACATGTATGCGTTTATTCCTCTTGGTAAAGAGTGTGAATTGAGGAGTGCGCCTTTCAAGTAAACTTAGACGTTTATGAAGTGTCATTGCTGGGTGGTTGAAAGCAGGACGGTATCTCTTATTTTTGTTCTTATCGTCATGGACTAAAATAAAATGCAGTTGTTCGTTCTGCTTGCAGCCTAGTTTCGTAATAAAATGGCGTGCATGACCAGAGAACCTTCGCAAATTTCCAGAATATCTCATTGAATTTAATCGCTGTGTCATTAAACCATTCTCCTTTAAAGCATGCGCTGCATCTTCGGTTCTTTTCTAACCAATCATATTCTGACAAGAGGACACAAGTGTAAGGGAGAGTACCCATTTTTCAACATTAGATAGGTTAATAATAAAATCAGGGCGTGTGCTAGGGTGACATTGAAAGGCGATCGATTATTTCTGGCTGTGAATGAAGGAGCAGAGGAAGAACTGAAAAAGGTGGAGAAGCTTATTCAAAATTTCCCAGCAGGGAAAGCGGGAAGGATCTACAATATTGATTTCAATCAATTTCTTCTTAGTGATCCGATTTCAGTGGAACAACAGTTGGATCTCATCGTGAACTTGCTGGTTGAAGACAATAAATAAAAGTAGAAAAAAAGAGGGAGCTTAGGGCGGAAAATAGTGCCTTAAGTTCCCTCTGCTGCGTGTAGCTATAAATATCGATACTGATCGGCGAGTAGATATGCTATTAGTTTTTAATTCAATATTTTTATTTCAACTCATACTTTGCAAGACTCGTACCCATATCCAGATAAAAGGTAGTTGCATTCAAGAATCGAATGTTTCTCTCGGCAAACCGAGCTTGTTCCAGAATTAATGAGGTTTGCGTTTTGAGTGTGCGAGAATCCAATACGTAGAAGGCTGCTTTTGATGGCTTTTCAAAATCAAACCAAGAACCTTTGGACTCGACACCGCCGAAGGCGATGCTCTGGTTCCCTAGCAGCTGCAACGTGTATTGGTCAGGCAAGTCATCAAAGGTTCTCGTTGCGACAAGCTTATTGTTTGTATCGAATACGGTAAGTGTGTTTTTATCCTGAACGAGATAGTAATTGCCTGTGGACATGAACAGTCTATCTTTACGATCAGGCTCAGGTGTCGGCATGATACGGCTCCATTTCTTTGTCCCGTCAGGGGAATAACCGTATAAGGTTTCAATTCCGGTCTTTGCGTCTAATGCCGGAACAAGTATCGTTCCACCACTGAGAACATCGAAATCAGCATGTATATAGCTAAAATAATCCTGCGGGTATTTGGCAGTCGTGATTTTTTTGTTAGCCGAAATAGAATAGATATCTAGAATTGTTGCAGCCCCTACATAGTTAACGGAACCGACATAATTTCCTTGGATGTGGCGTATAACACCATCGTATTCTCTATCAAGAAGCTGTTTGCCTTCCGTTGAATAAAGAACTAAATGGCTTTTATTTTGAATCGTATCAATAGTGGCAATGCGTCCATCATCAAGCACGTACCAATTAAAACTATAAGCAAGGGTCTTGGACCATCGCTGCTTATTGTTTGAATCAAGCGCGACTAGCTTTCTGACATTTTTCTTTTCAATTTTTACCTGTTCTACATAATATAAGTTCCCGTTACGGTCTATATCGAATGCATTGTACACGTGAGGCGAGTTGCGTATCCATTTTTGCTTTCCCGTCGTATCGTCAAAAGCCATCATCCTGTAAGTAGATTTGCTTTTTCCGCCTGGGCTGTAATACTGAAACATATATCCAGTACGGGAACCATTATGCTCAGAAATGATAGGGAAATATTTTTTGCCTAGAAAGTAATAATTTCTATCTAAAATATTTGTTGATGTGTGATCTGGAACCGTTATGGTCCATCGTGGCTCGGGAAGCTCTGTAAAGTCAGCAGCAGATACAGAATGCGATAAAAATGTTGTCAAAATCGCCATCAAAGAAAATAATTGAATACGTAAAGAAAACTTTCTCATTAAAGTAGAATCCTCCTAAATCGTATGTAATGTATTAGCTATGGTGATTATATCACATGGTCTGGGATATGATGTCTTGTCACAAACATTCCGTTCATCAATCTGACCATGAATAAATGGCGGTTCTGGCCCTAACGCAAACGGTGGCCACTCCCTATGGCCCGTCTTGCATAGCGACACGGCAGCTTACAGCGTAACCTTTTACAAAAGGGATGTTTAGGTACCGTGACCAGCCAGTGATTGTAAAATAACGGTGGACATTATGGACTTAATTGCTCCTGTCTCCACTATTAGAAACTCTACAGCCTCCTTGAGGTTGTAGAGTTTTTTATTTTAAGCAAATAGCCTGCATACTTTCGCTGCGTCTCTTCCTTTTATAAAAACAAAAAACGACATACTATTTACAAAAATGGTATTAATGTATAAAATATCCATAGAAGCGAAAGCTTCAATACGCCGCTTATCCCATATAGTCTAAAAGATTTGGATAGAATGTCCCCATAATTAGTTGATTGAAATTTTATTGGAGGTGGAATACTTGGCACGTGTTTTAGTTGTAATGATGCCTGCAGAAGGGCATATCAATCCCTCATTGGGATTGATCAAGGAGCTGGTAGAGAACGGCGATGAAGTCGTCTATTGTTGTACGGAGAAATACCGGACGAAGATTGAACAGATCGGTGTGCAATTTAGAGCTTACTCGTTCAACGAGTCAACCCTGATGAATAACCCTGATATGAAGCCGTTTGAAATCAAGCATCCCTATCAATTTATATATATGATTTTAAAACATATTATTCAGCGATTTATTCCGGATGTTCTGAAGCTGACTGAAAATGAAACCTATGATTATATCATTTTTGACTCCTTAATAGGCTGGGGAGGACAAGTTTTAGGTAAAAAGCTGGGTATACCAACGGTATGCTCGACAACTACCTTTGTTTTTGTTGAGCCTCTTGGATCGAACAATAAACTGGAGGATGACGATGAGGAGGTCAAGGAGCTTTATAACGGCATCATGGAATTGTCGCAGCAATTAGCTGCCCAGTTTAATGTGGCTGCCCCTTCCTTAGATGAACTTGCCGGACATCCAGGTCAATTGAAGATTGTCTATACCAGCCGTTATTTTCAACCAATGGGTGACACGCTGGGTGACAGCTTTGTGTTCACCGGCCCCTCTATTATAACGCGCAAGGATGCGCCAGCCTTTGCCTATGAGCCGCTTCATGCTCCGTATAAACAGACGGTTTACATTTCGATGGGAACGATTTTAAATAAAGACCTTGATTTTTATAAGCTCTGCTTTACCGCTTTTCATGATTTGCCTGTACAGTTTATATTGTCTTCGGGGAAAGATACCGATTTAGAGCCAGTGGCAGATCTCATTCCTGACAATTTCATCATAAGGCCCTATGTTCCCCAACTGGAAGTGCTGCAGCGTGTAGATGCTTTTCTGACACATGCGGGCATGAACAGTACGAGCGAAGCCTTGTATTATAATGTGCCATTGATTATGCTCCCGTTAACCTCGGATCAGCCTCGTGTGGCAAGCCGCGTGAAGGAGCTGGGAGCGGGAGTAATCGTGGATAAGAACAATCTCACGCCCGAGGTGCTGAGGAACGCTGTATTAGAGGTACTCGGCAATGCCTCCTATGGGGAGCAGGCTGGCGTAATTGGCGAAACGCTGCGCGAGGCTGGCGGGTATAAGCAGGCTGCTGCTGCCATTGGGAGCTTTTTGGGCAATCGGCGGTTATCGACTACGGCCAGCTCTTCGCTTGAATAAAAAAGCTATTAAAAGAGCACGGTATCAGGTGCTCTTTTTTGCGTTTTAATGGATGTTGATGGTAATTTAGGAGGGCCCTTAGGTAAAATCCAAATGACTACTACAATTCAGGGATATTTTACTATAAACACTCCGTTATATATGGTAAAGTGAGTATCGGCTACCATTTCCACTCAAAGGAATATGCTGCAGATTATGAACCCACCATGTCTTACGAAAACGGAGTGAGAGAGTATGAAAATTAAAAAAATGATTCTGTTGTTCATGGTTTTTATTATGTTTGCCGAGGGGCTAGAGTCTTGGACAGGAACCGCGAGTGCCTATAACCCGCTTGAGTATCGGCAAAACGATTATCTCGTTAATATCCTGGAAGATGGAGACGGGCAAAATCGCGTGTTTAAATTCGAGACTCCCAATATAATTACGGCCAGTAATACCAAGCTACGTCTGTTTATTAATGCTAGAGAAATTGAACCTGAGGAATATACGATTGATTATAATAACTATGCGATAACCATTAACAAAGCGCCTGATCCGGGAGCGGAGCTTTCAATAAAATACTTAATCATTCCCACCTTTGAATGGGGAGAAGGGATTTCGGGCGGGTCTTATATCGGAAATGCTCTTTCCTATGGGGATGGTTCAACAAAGGTTTTTAAACTAACTACAAAATATATGATAAATTCGAGTAAAAAAGTCATTTTAAGAATAGGTGGAAGGCAGGTTCCTAACTCGGAGTTTACTTTTAATCATGAGAATTATACTATCACCCTACTAGAAAAACGCCGGGCGCCTTTAGCGGAAGAGGAAATATATTTTTATATTCCTAAAACTTCAATTACGGGTACCCAAACGTCCCCTGGTGGGACGATAGAGGAGCCGATATCTGGCGGGACGACGGTGAGTCCTCCATCTGGAGAAACAGGAGAGAGTCCAGTCTCGGGAGGTGCTGGATCTACAGGTACAGAGGCTGAACCGGAATTTCAACTGCTTGGAGGCGAAAGCTATCCTGGCTCTATTACGCTGAACAAGAATTATACGCTTACGGTTAAAATAACCATTCAGGCTAAACAGCCGGCCTACACTTCCTATCTAATGATTAAGAATGCAAGTGGGGAGGTCGTTAAGCGGATCAGGGTTAAAGCGGGCAGCACTTCAACTTATTCACTGAAGAAGATTGGACTGCCTTCAGGCGGATATTATGTTTATTTGAAAACCATTAATCAATCAGGTGGATTGGCAGCTTCTCTACCTATATTCGTTCCGATTAACAATGAGGTTAAACATATTAAAGTGTTTATTTCAGGATATATGCAAGCTTATGCGCAAGCTCCAGTGAATACAAATGGGAATGTACTCGTTCCGTTCAGGTCCATTTTTGAATCGCTGGGGGCAAAAGTGGAATGGGACAGCACCACTCAAACTGTGACGGCAACGAAAGAAGGAAAAACCATCGTATTAACGATTGGCTCCAACATTGCCTATGTGAACGGTGTGGCCATAACTTTGAGCGCAGCACCTCAATTAATCAATGGAACCACAATGGTTCCAGTTCGATTCGTTAGCGAGGCACTAGGCGGATTGGTAGAGTGGAACGTGGCAGCTAATTCAGTTGTTGTATTTCAGAGTGAGCCGACCATCTCTACAACTGTGGAAAGTGAGAAGGAGGCGGAATCTGACGCGACTAGTTCTTCGCCTATTTTAACAAAAATATCGAAAGGCATTACCGCTCCTACGGATATTGTTTTTGTCATAGACGTTACAGGCAGTATGGGAGGGGTCATCGATTATATAAAAGAAACGGTTAAAAGTTTTGTGGATTCCGTCCCAGCCGGCTCCAATTTTGCAATTGTTGCTTATCGGGATATTAATTATGTTGATCAAAACAAAAATCTGGAATTTTATTCTTTTACCAACAATAAAAACGAGTTAAAGACTAATTTAGATCAATTAAAAGCTGCCGGAGGAGGGGACGAGCCTGAGTCGGGACTCGATGCTATTCATATGGCAATGAACAAGCTATCGGGCAGAACGAACGCCAAAAGAATCATCTTTATAACGGATGCCTCCGTTCACGATAAAGGCACCGCGCCAGCAAAATCTGGCTTCACGCTTAAACAGGTAATTGCCGAGCTGAAAACGAATAAGGTTGTGCTCGATGCAATCGCTCCAAAAAGCGGATCAGCCTATAAGCAAATTATTCAGCTTGTGAATAGTAATAAGGGCAAGCTGTACGATATCGATGATGCTAGTACTTTGCTGCTGAACAAATAAGTATTATTTCAAATGTTGGCTTGCTAGTTAATGCCTAACTGCGGCACCTTTTTACGAGGTTCAAATAAACGGAAAAATGATATAATAATAACGAATGGAGCTGATGTCGATGGATTTGTTGGACCCGCGTGTGGATTTTGTATTCAAACGGATATTTGGAAGCGAAAATAATAAAGATGTGCTGTTAGCCTTTCTAAACAGTATTTTTATTGAAGCTGGAGAAACTCCGCTGACTGAGATTATTCTTATGAATCCGTATACGGATAAAGACGATCCACTCGATAAACAGTCCATTTTTGATGTTTATGCGAAGACTGCGGAAGGCAAACTGATTGATATTGAGATGCAGCTTTTCAATAAGTATGATATAGAGAAACGAACGCTTTTTTACTGGAGCAAACGGTATGCGAGCCAACTTAGTGAGGGTGACAAATATCCGGAGCTTAAGAAATGCGTGACAATCAACATTTTAAACTATTCGTTCTTGAAGAACGATCAATATCATAATGTGTTTCATTTGCGTGAAGATAAGACAGGAATATCCTTAATTGATGATATCGAGGTTCATTTCTTGGAGCTGCCTAAGCTGGATGAACGTATCGTTCCATCAGAGGGTGGGTTGATCAACTGGCTGCTGTTTTTGAAAGGGGCTAATACATCACAATGGGAGGTACTGAGAATGAATGAGCCGAGCTTAGAGAAGGCGATGGATACACTGCAATATTTGAGCCAAGATTCAGACGCCAGACGGTTGTATGATGCCAGGCAGAAGTATCTGCATGATGAAGCATCCATGTTGGAAAGTGCGATGCAAGCAGGTATGAAAGCGGGTATGGAGGAAGGTATGAAGGAAGGTATGAAGGAAGGTATGAAGGCGGGTAAGGAGGCAGGTCTACAGGAAGGCATGAAGACAGGTATAAGAGAAGTAGCGGAGAATATGTTAAGCCTTAATTTAGATATAGCCACAATATCCAAAGCTACGGGTTTAACGGAGCAGGAAATAGCCAATCTGAAAAAGTAAATAAAGACTGTTCTTGAAGGCTGTTTTTCTATTTTGAAATTTTGAGCCTCATTCAACATGAAAAATGAAGTTCGAGTGCGCATCCTTTTGGGTGCGCACTATTTGTATTTGCCTATACCTATAAAAAATGGGGGATAAGAAAAAGGCCTTCCCATGAACTTAACTCAGGTACCGCACACAATTAAAGACTTCTAATTGACGTTTACTACCTAACCTATTAGACTGATGGTACATAACGATATTGATATATTACATAACAAAAATAACAAGAATAGCAAAAACTGAATAATGATATCAAGTCTTATTTTACAGAAGGAGGATGCGTGAAGTCATGAGAATCGAAGCGATCAAGCAATATATTTTCCAAGAAGGGCAGCCGTTTCAGAGCAGCCATGCCTGTCATGGGGCAATGAGCTAGTGCTGGAGGATGAGCCTGGAGAATATTCTTATCCGGCAATCGTGTCATCGGGCGATGAATTATATGTCACTTATACGTGGAAAAGGGATCGAATCGCTTTTTGGAAGCTGGCTTTGGATAGATATTGACCAGAGCTACTAGAGTGAGCAAGGTAACCGTAGAAAAAGAAAGGCGGTGTTTTTATGACAAGTAGGCGGCCTTTGTTAGAAGTAATTGCAGTGGATGAGTCCGATGCGAGAGCGGCAGAAGCGGGTGGTGCGGATCGCATCGAGCTGGTTTGCGCGATGTCGGAAGGCGGGCTCACGCCTAGCTTCGGTATTATCGAGCAAGTAGTTTCTAGCGTTTCGATTCCCGTGTACGTTATGATTCGGCCGCATAGCCGATCGTTCTGCTACAACGAGGACGACAGGAAGGCAATGAAAAAAGATATTCATATAGCTCGCGAGCTGGGAGCATCCGGCATCGTTATAGGTGCTTTGACAGATACAGGCGAAGCGGATCTAGCGCTGCTGCAGGAGTGCTTGACTGATGCTCAACGGTTAGGCGTTACTTTTCACCGGGCGATTGATGAGAGTGCTAGCCTGACCCAAACGTTAGAAGCCATAAGCGCTTTTTCCCAGATTGAACGGGTACTCACATCGGGTGGCAAGAGCACTGCCCTAGAGGCAGCGAACGAATTAAAGGAACTATCCAAACGAGGTGGGGAACGCAACGTTGCAGTAATGGCCGGAGCAGGGTTGATCATAGATAAAATCCATCCTTTCGTCCTTCATACAGGCGTTACGGAATTGCATTTTGGCTCAGGGGTGCGTCGCGAGGGCAGCTTTCACTCGCCTGTTGACTCTAGTTTAGTAGCAAAAGCAAAGCAGCACCTTGTAAACGCAGCGAAAGAGCTTTTCAACTTTTAATCCCCTAATCATAGAACAAGAGGTGATCCGGTTATGCAGATTATGGCACCACATTTGGTAGAGGAATATAGAGGCGGCACGCTTGAAAATATTCATCACGGCCACATTTGTGGAATTGATGATCAGGGCGAGGTCATTTATCGTGTGGGCGACCCGGAATGGGTGTCCTATATGCGCTCTGCGGCCAAGCCTTTTCAGGCGATTCCAGCCTTTGTTCATGGCGTTCCTGATACTTACAGCTTGACGGATCCAGAAAAAACACTGATGACAGCCTCGCACCGCGCTGAGCCTTATCAGGTAGAAGCGCTGGAAGCGATGCTTTCCAAAATAGGAATAGAGGAACGTTGTCTGATTTGCTCCGAAACGTATCCTTTAAGCATGCAGGCCCGCGATGCGCTCCTGCTTCATAGTCAGCCGCCGCGTCGTCTGTATCACAATTGCTCAGGCAAGCATTTAGGCGTGCTCGCGTTATGCCAAGCTAAGGGATATCCGCTAGAGGGATATGCGGACCCGGAGCACCCAGCGCAGAGAGAAATCTTACAGACAATCGCTCAATTCTCAGGGGCGAAGGCAGAAGAAATCCAACTGGGCACGGATGGCTGCGGCTTCCCGGTGTTTGCGCTGCCTCTGCGGCAAATAGCGGCCATGTTCCTAAAGCTTGCTTGCCCGGATTTGCTGGAGGATCAGCGAACGCGAGAGGCGGCATGGCAAGTAGGAAGGCTGATGAACGAAAATCATAATATGGTTTCGGCCCCCTGGTTCATATGCTCCAATCTGTTAAAGGATAGCAATATCGTGGCGAAGGGCGGTGCCAAAGGCATCTATGGGTTTGCGCTTCGCAAGGAACGAGTGGCATTCGCTTTGAAGGTGCTGGATGGCTCTGAGGAGGAATGGGCGCTGATTATTGCATCCATTTTGGAGCAGATAAATTATAGCAATCGCGTTACAATTGACTTAATGTACCAGCTTGCGTCGCGGGAGCTTAAAAACGACAGCGGCCTTCTAGTAGGCACCAATAAAGCGGTATTTCAACTGAATCGAGTCGAGAAGGGTAGGCGGTCCCAATGAGCCAAGCGCAATGGGTCAAAGCGGCGGCAAGCGTGTCGCCATCAGAACGACAGCTTAAATGGCAGTCACTGGAGTTTTATGCGTTTATTCATTTTACGGTAAACACCTTTACGGATCAGGAATGGGGCCTTGGCAATGAGGACCCGGCTATTTTTGACCCGACGGAGCTTAGTGCTGATCAATGGGTAGAGGCTTGCAAAGCCGCTGGGATGAAGGGGCTCATTTTAACCTGCAAGCATCACGACGGTTTCTGCTTATGGCCTAGCAAATATACGGATCATACGGTAGCGGCAAGTGCTTGGAAAAAGGGCTCCGGCGATTTGGTGCGGGAAGTAGCTGAAGCGTGCCGAAAGGGCGGAATTCAGTTCGGTGTCTATTTGTCGCCATGGGACCGGCATGAAGCCTCCTATGGAGATTCGGAGCGTTATAATGAATTTTTCAAAAATCAGCTTAGAGAGCTGTTGACGAATTATGGAGATATATTTTGCGTGTGGTTTGACGGTGCATGCGGGGAAGGGCCCAATGGCAAAAGGCAGGTGTATGATTGGGACGGCTACTATGCGATCATTCGCGAGCTGCAGCCCAATGCTGTTATTTCTGTCTGCGGCCCCGATGTGCGCTGGTGCGGCAATGAAGCAGGGCATACAAGGGCTTCGGAATGGAGCGTCGTCCCGGCCCATTTGCAGGATAATGAAAAAATTCAAGAGCAATCGCAGCAAGCGGATGATCGCAAGTTTGCAACCCGAATTAATTCGCAGGAAAGTGATCTAGGCAGCAGAGAGATTGTCAAGCAGTACGACGAATTAATCTGGTACCCTGCGGAAGTGAATACATCGATTCGTCCCGGCTGGTTTTACCATGAAGCTGAGGATGATCAGGTGAAATCGCTGGAAGAGCTTCTGGGCATTTATAATGGCTCAGTTGGCGGCAACGCGACTTTCCTGCTGAATCTTCCGCCGGATAAGCGCGGTCTTGTTCATGAGCATGATATAGTGCGTTTACAGCAGCTTGGCAACGCCTTGCGCGGTACCTTTGCGCATAATTTAGCGGCACAGGAGCAGGTGGAAATACAAGCATCGGAAACGAAGGATGACAATCACGCGGCATCGCAGCTGTTGAACGATGATGTGGATGCGTTCTGGTGTCCTCGCGAAGGGACGGAGCAAGCTTGGATTGAGCTGGATTTGCAGGAAGAGCAGCGCTTTGACCGAATTGTGCTCAAGGAGCATATTAAGACGGGACAACGAATAGAACGTTTCCAGGTGGAATACCTTGATGGGGAAGAGCGGAAGCTCTTATATGAAGGAACGGTTGTTGGCTATAAGCGCATTTGCTGCTTCGAACCGGTAACCGCGAGAAAAATCCGGCTTACCATTCAAGAATCGAGATGGTGTCCAACTTTGTCTGGGCTGGGCGTTCATTTGAGCAAGCAAGGGGAGGCTGTTTAATGGCGATTTTTGAATGCAGGCAATCTCAGTTTTTTTATGATGAAAAACCGATACAGCTTTTATCAGGAGCTCTGCATTATTTTAGAATCGTCCCTGAATATTGGAGCGACAGGCTGCAAAAGCTGAAAGCCTGCGGCTTCAATACCGTAGAAACCTATGTGCCGTGGAATTTCCATGAGCCCAAGCCGGGGCAGTTCCGTTTTGATGGCATGGCGGATTTGCAGCGTTTTATTCAGACAGCAGGGGAGATGGGTTTGCTCGTCATTGTGCGAGCAAGCCCCTACATTTGCGCGGAATGGGAGTTTGGCGGTTTGCCTGCATGGCTGCTGGCGGATGACGAGGTTAAGCTTCGCTGCTATAACGAGAAGTTTCTGGAGCAGGTAGACGCTTATTACGATGTGCTGCTGCCCAAATTACAACCGCTCCTATGTACAAACGGCGGGCCAATTATTGCGCTGCAAATTGAAAATGAATACGGAAGCTATGGCAACGACGCCAGCTATTTGGAATATTTGCGTCAAGCTATGGTTCGTCGCGGGATGGATGTATTGCTGTTCACCTCTGATGGGCCGACTGACTCTTTGCTGCAAGGCGGATCGGTGCCGGGACAGCTTTCGACTGTGAATTTTGGCTCCGGCGTGAAGGGGGCCTTTTCGAAGTTGCGTGAATATCAGGCAGATCAGCCCTTCATGTGCATGGAATATTGGATTGGCTGGTTCGATCATTGGGGAGAGCGTCACCATACTAGAGATGCGGGCGATGTGGCGAGCGTATTCGAGGAAATGCTGGAGGAGAAGGCTTCGGTCAACTTCTACATGTTCCATGGCGGAACGAACTTCGGTTTCTATAATGGGGCGAACTGCCAGCAGAAGGATCAATATGAGCCGACGATTACGAGCTATGATTATGATTCGCTCTTAAGTGAATCGGGTGACCTGACAGATAAATATTATGCGGTACGGGCTGTCATCGACCGCTATATGAAGCTGGGAGAGCTCAAGCTGCCAGAGCCTATTGGCAGAAGGGCATACGGTCAAGTGGAAATGACGGAGCAGGCAGCATTGCTCTCGCAGTTAGATCGGCTGTCTGTACCGATTCGCCGAACGAATCCCGAGCCGATGGAGAAGCTCGGTCAGGATTATGGATTTATTTTATACCAGACAACGCTATCGGGGCCGAGGGAGAAACAGGAGCTTGTCGTGCAGGAGGTACGCGATCGTGCGCTAGTGTTTGTGGATGGAACGCTTGCGGGTGTGCTGGAACGCGGCAATCCGGAGCGGACGGTGTCGTTCGAAGTGCCCGCAGAAGGCGTGGAAATTGCAATTCTCGTAGAAAATATGGGGCGGATCAATTATGGGCCATATCTCAGAGACCCGAAGGGCATTACGGAGGGCGTCCGCTTTGGCTTTCAATTTTTATATGATTGGACGATTCATTGTCTGCCGCTTGATGATTTGTCGCCTTTGCAATTCGAGGCTGCGACCGCTAATGCCTTCACTAGCACTAATTTCAGCAATAGTGACAGCGCTAGTAACAGCTCTAATGCCAGTAGCAGCACTGACGCTGAGCAGTCAGTCCCTGCTTTTTACCGGGGCATTCTCCGCGTGGACGATGTGCAGGATACGTTCCTGCGGCTGGAGGGTTGGACGAAGGGCGTTGCCTTCATAAACGGGTTCAATCTGGGACGATATTGGGAGAAGGGGCCGCAGCAAACGCTGTATGTGCCCGCGCCGCTTTTACGCCAGGGTGAAAATGTCATTGTGATATTCGAGCTGCATGGAACGGACAGTCGGGGCGTAACGTTTGTGGATACCCCGGATTTGGGCGGCTAGACTGGAAAATAGAATAGTAGACGATTATTGCGAATTGTGTAATACCCGGGAAAAGGGTATACGTTGGTGTGAGGATACAAACATGCGGGAGAGGATGAGGGAAGAGATGAAGGTAGGACTCAGCACATACAGTCTTCAGCAGGCTTTGGACAAAAAAGAAATGACCGTACCGGATGCGATTCGCTTTATCGCGGGGCAAGGCGGGGAACATGTAGAAATCGTTCCTATTGGATACAGCCTAATCGACAATCCGGAGCTGGTTGATCAAATTGTACAGACGGCCAAGGAAGTGGGCATCGATATTTCCAACTATGCCATAGGAGCCAATTTTGTTGCGCATGACAATCCTGAAGCGCTGGAGAGCGAAATTCAAGCCGTCAAGCAGCATGTCGATGTAGCGAGAACGCTTGGCGTCACCAAAATGCGCCATGACGTCGCTTTCCGTCCCGCACATGAGGGAACGGTCGCCCAGTTTGAAGCGGATCTGCCCCTTCTAGTAGAGGCATGCCGCACGATTGCTGATTACGCAGCAGACTTCGGCATTACAACGAGTGTGGAAAATCACGGCTATTATGTGCAATCCAGCGAGCGAATCCGGCGTTTGCTGCATGAAACAGCGCGGGATAATTTCAAAACGACGCTGGACATCGGCAATTTCCTTTGTGTAGATGAAGATCCAGTTAGCGCCGTGAAAAATAACATTCCTTATGCCTCCATGGTGCATGCCAAGGATTTTTATTTTAGACCCTCCTACCGCAATCCGGGAGCAGGCTGGTTTCAGACGGCGCACGGCAATTATTTGCGGGGGGCGATTGTGGGGCATGGGGACATCGATATGTTCGAAGTGTTCCGCGTGCTGAAGCAGTCCGGCTATGACGGATATATTTCCGTTGAATTTGAAGGCATGGAGGATTGCAGAACCGCTTCCAAAATAGCCATGGACAACGTACGGCGCTTCTGGCAAGAAGCGTAACCATCTAACGCATAAGCAAATGAACAGACTAATAAGCAGATCATGGAGGGAAGAAAATGTCCAAATTAAAAGTTGCCGTTATCGGCGCGGGCTCTATATCCGATTGCCATTTGCAGGCGTATGCCAGCAATCCAGAAGTTGAAATCTACGCCATCTGCGACTTGAACGAAGGCCGGGCGCAGGAAATGGCGAAAAAATATAACGCGACTAAAGTGTTTACTGATTACAAAGAGCTGCTGGCGCTGCCTGAAATCCACTCGATCAGCATTTGTACATGGAATAATTCCCATGCCGAAATTAGCATTGCCGCCCTTGATGCGGGTAAAAACGTATTGTGCGAAAAGCCGCTCTGCCAAACCGTCGAGGAAGCGCTCGAAGTGGAGAAGGCGGTGCATCGTAGTGGCAAGCTCCTGCAGGTAGGGTTTGTACGGCGCTATAGCGACAATGCCCAAATTCTGAAAAAATTCATTGAAGAAGGCGAGCTCGGCGAAATCTATTATGCGAAAGCCTCCTGCTTAAGACGACTTGGCAACCCTGGCGGCTGGTTCTCGGATATCGAGCGCTCCGGTGGCGGCCCAGTCATTGATCTGGGTGTGCATATTATTGATATTTGCTGGTATTTGATGGGGAGGCCCAAGGTCAAGTCGGTATCGGCCAACCTTTCCAACCGCTTAGGAAACCGTTCCAACATCCGCAATCTGTCGTTCTATAAAGCAGCTGACTACGATGCGAAGGAAAATACGGTAGAGGATATGGCCAATGCGATGATTCGTTTTGAAAATGGCGCCAGCCTGCTGGTAGACGTCAGCTTCACGCTGCATGCCAAGCAGGACGAAATCTCCGTCAAGCTTTACGGAGACAAGGGCGGCGCGGAGCTTGAGCCGGAAATTTCAATAATCGGTGAAAAATTTGATACGATCCTGAATATGACGCCGCAGGTGGATTTCAAATCCTTTGATTTCATGGGCTCCTTCAGCAATGAAATCAACCATTTTATCGACAGCGCACTAGGCCGCAAGGAGACGATGAGCCCGGTAGAGGATGGCGTTGAAGTGATGAAGATTCTTTGTGCGATCTACGAGTCGGCACGTCAAGGACGCGAAATTCAATTTTAGGAGCGATGGCGATGAGTGGGAGCGAACCAAAGGATATTTTGCCGGATCAGGAACTGAAACTGAAACTGGAACTGGAACTGGAACAAGAGCACGAGCAGGAATCGGACGTTGTTGAAGCTGGCGTACATCATTTCAGTAAAGAGGAAGAGTGGGTGAAGCCTGCGGAGCCGCTGCTGAATGAGCGACTGGAATGGTTCAAGGACCAGAAGCTTGGCCTCATGATGCACTGGGGGCCGTATTCGCAGCTGGGGCTGGTGGAATCCTGGGCACTGAGCGATGACGACGGAGATTGGTCCCGCCATGATGTGGATTGGACCGACGACATGGAGCACTTCAAGCGCGAATACTTCGATCTGAATAAAACGTTCAATCCGATTCGCTTTCAGCCCGAGGTGTGGGCGGATTTGGCCGCAGACAACGGCTTTAAATATTTTTTGTTCACGACGAAGCATCATGACGGCTTCTGCATGTGGGACACGCATACGACGGATTATCGCATTACGGGAGCGGACACGCCGTTTCATAAGCATAAATACGCCGATATTTGCCGTACGCTGTTTGATGCCTTCCGCGCTAGAGGGCTGGGCATCTCGGCTTATTTTTCCAAAGCGGACTGGCATACGCCTTATTACTGGGCGCCGGGCATGGAGCGCGGTCATCATATGTGGCGCGGGCCTTCTTATGATCCAGAGCAGTATCCTTGGCTTTGGGAGAAGTTTGTAGAGTTTACGCATGAGCAGATTATGGAGCTGCTGACGAAATACGGCCGAATTGAGTGTCTCTGGCTTGATGCAGGCTGGGTGCGGGAGGGCCGGAAGGGGCAGGATATCCGTCTGGGCGAGGTTGTGGAGCGGGCACGCAAGACGCAGCCCTGGCTTCTGGCTGCCGATCGTACGGTCGGCGGGCCTTATGAGAACATTGTAACACCGGAGCAGACGATTCCAGAACAGCCGATGAATATACCATGGGAAAGCTGCATCACGATTGGCAACTCCTTTGCTTATGCCTTCGATGATAAATATAAGACAGCCAGGCAGCTGGCCCATATTTTGCTGGAGGTCGTAGCCAAAGGTGGGAATTTGGCGCTGAACGTAGGGCCGCAGCCAGATGGCCGCCTGCCGGCAGGTGCGGTTAAGAGCATCAAGGAGCTTGGAGCCTGGCTGAATGTGCATGGCGAGGGCATCTACGGAACGCGGATTTGCGGTCCTTATTTTACAGGAGATTGGGCATTTACCTGCAAGGACAATGTATCATATGCCTTCCGCCTATATGCAAATGAAAATGAGGAAGTCGATCAGCAGTTCGTCATTCCATACTCAGGCCATGTGGAACGAATTGAGCTTGTTGGAGCGGATGATCAAGAGGATGTTGCGTTTACCCGGACGGAAGGCGGATTGGCTGTAAAGCTGCCGCAAGCGTTAATTACAGAGCAGACGCCCATCACACAAACGTTCCGATTAATAACATCCTAATAAGCGTCATTCGAAATCTCGGGGGAGAATTAGTGTCCCTCGGGATTTTTTTTGCTCTGCTTATCCCTTGTATATCCTCTGCTTCCACCTTATGTATCTGCTATCCATTGGCGAAAAAAGAGAGGAAAGCACCGTTTTTCCCTGATTAAACAAGGGTTTCTGGAATATCGAGAGGTGTGAGAAAAATGCAAATTGCGCATATGAACCAACTCAAGGTACGATCAATGCAAGAAAGCGCTACCTGATAGAATAGTTTACACAAGTAACGCGATAACGAAGTTTCATCAAAAAAACAAGCTGTATAATAAAATTTGTGTTAGGTATTTTTACATTAAAATATAGAGGGAATGATGCAGATGAGTCAGAACTCGGGAACGATACCGGCACGAATGAAGCCCCAAAAAAGCATGAGCCAGAGCGAGCGCAAAATAGAGCACCCTTTTCTTAAAAGCCTCAAAAGGCATTGGCAGCTGTATTTATTGGTGCTTCCCCCGGTGCTGTATTTATTAATCTTCAAGTACATGCCTATGGCTGGCGTACAAATTGCCTTCAAAAACTACAGCGTCGTTCAGGGCATTTGGGGAAGTCCGTGGGTAGGGCTTAAACATTTTGAAACCTTCTTCAACACTCCAAACTTCTGGCTGCTGCTTAAAAATACGATTGGCATTAGCCTGTACACGCTGATTGCAGGTTTTCCGATTCCGATCCTGCTGGCTTTGGCGCTCAATGAGCTGCGAACGGGCTATTTCAAAAAGACAGTGCAGATGGTCACCTACGCCCCGCATTTTATCTCAACGGTCGTTATGGTATCCATTATTATTTTGATGCTGTCGCCGCATGTTGGCGTCGTAGACCGGCTGTTTACCTTCCTTGGCATGACCATGACCAACTTTATGGGCATACCGGAATATTTTAAATCGATTTATGTATGGTCGGGTGTATGGCAGGGGATGGGCTATTCTTCGATTATTTATATTGCTGCGCTTGCCGGTGTTGACCCCTCGCTCTATGAGGCAGCTCGAATGGATGGGGCCTCCCGAATCAAAAAAATATGGCATATCGACATTCCGAGCCTCATCCCCGTCACCGTCATCCTGCTGATTTTAAATCTCGGCAGCATTATGGGCGTTGGCTTTGAGAAAATTTATTTGATGCAAAATCCGCTGAATACGAGCGCTTCGGAAGTCATTTCCACTTATGTGTATAAGGTCGGGTTGATTGGAGCGAATTTCAGCTTCTCCTCGGCGGTCGGATTATTTAATTCAATTATCAATCTGGTTTTGCTTATTTTGGTCAATGCAGTTTCCCGAAAAGTCAGTAAGAACAGCTTATGGTAAAGGAGGAGGAGGCCATCTATGTTTAATCGGAATCGAATTAAAGACCCACTCGGCGACCGCGTGTTTATGGGCATCAATTATTTATTTCTCGTGCTGGTGCTGATTGTCGTCGCATATCCGCTGCTCTATATCGTCAGTTCCTCCTTCAGCTCCTCCCGGGCGGTTACAGCCGGGCAAATATGGCTGCTGCCGGTCGATTTCAACATTAAGGCGTATATTTCGATTTTTAAAAGCACGCAGCTGATGATGGGTTTTTATAATACGATCATCTACACGGTAGTCGGAACGGCGTTCAATGTCATCCTGACGGTGATGCTGGCGTATCCGTTATCCCGCCGAACGTTTTATGGCCGCGGCGCCATCATTATTTTTATGATGATCACGATGTTTTTCGATGGCGGTCTGATTCCGACGTATTTGCTGATGAAGGATCTTCACCTGCTCGATACGCGCTGGGCGATGTGGCTGCCGGGGGCGCTGGCGGTGTTCCAGGTCATTGTGGCCAGAACCTTCTTCCAGTCCTCTATTCCGGATGAATTGCGGGAGGCCGCTGAGGTCGATGGCTGCAAGGACATTCGTTATTTGGTCAGCGTTGTACTGCCCTTGTCGAAGCCGATTTTGGCAGTTATGACGCTTATGTATGCGGTAGGCCATTGGAATGCTTACTTTGATGCCCTCATTTATTTGCGCTCTGAAAATTTATTCCCGCTGCAATATGTGCTGCGCAATTTGCTCATTCTGAACGCGGCCGATCCGGCAATGCTCGCCAATACGAGCCAGCAGCTTCGTGATCAAGGGTTTGAGCAGGTGCTTAAATACGCCTTGATCGTTGTAGCGAGCATCCCAATTTTGATCATGTACCCATTCGTTCAACGGCATTTCGTCAAAGGGGTTATGGTTGGTTCCTTGAAAGGGTAGGGCATCTGTGATGTCCGCCATCTGGAAGCCTTCTTGGAAGGAGGCGAAGGTTGAACGGGCTTCCAGGCAGGGTTCAATATAGTGCAGTAACAGACAATTAAGTGGCGTTCATTAAAAAGGAGGAGTCTGGTTTGAAAAAATCTTGGATTTCGATGTTGGTGCTTGTCTTTACTACGGTTGCCGTACTGTCGGCCTGCAGCTCTGCGCCAAGCAATAATACACCAAGCAGCGGCGGCAGCGGGGAGAGCACAGGGCCTGTAACGATGACTTTTTTTGCTCCACAAGGCAAGGCACCTATGGAAGATAATGAATTCACGAAATTCATTGAAAACAAGTTTGACGTGAAGCTGAAATGGGATCTCGCTCCAACAGATGCGCTTCAGGATCGCAGGCAGCTGCTGCTGGCGAGTGGCGATTATCCCGAAGTATTCCTCCATGGCAAGTTTACAACCTCAGACCTTCAAACCTACGGGAGTCAAGGGATTTTCCTTGGGCTGAACGATTTAATTGCGCAGCATGCTCCAAATCTCACGAAGATTATGGAAGAAAAACCGTATTTCAAAGAGGCGATCACCGCTCCGGATGGTAAAATTTACGCCCTGCCTATTTTTAATGAATGCTACCACTGTACGTATGCTCAGAAATATTGGATTAATACCGAGTGGCTCGACAAGGTTGGGCTAGAAATGCCGAAGACGACCGATGAGCTGTATACCGTTCTTAAAGCTTTTAAAGAAAAAGACCCTAACGGCAATGGCAAAGCTGATGAAATTCCGCTTACAGGTGCTCCGAACAAATATGTGTGGAACGGGAATATTGACGCTTATTTAATGAATAGCTTCATCTATAACGACAACGACAAATATTTAATCGTCAATGACGGCAAGGTTGATTTTGCCGCTAACCAAGAGGGCTGGAAGAAGGGTCTGGAATACATGCACAAGCTGTATTCGGAAGGCTTGATCGACCCGGCTGCTTTTACGCAGAATGACCAAGCAGTAGGACAGCTCGGCAACAGGGAAGGCGACGAAGTGGTCGGCTCCATTACGACTGCGCTCGTAAGTTACTTGGTCAATACGTACGATAAGACGATTACGCGCCATCAGCATTGGGATATCGTGCCTCCGCTCAAGGGGCCGGATGGTGTACAGACTACAGGCGCTACGCAAAGCGTAGGCGAATTTGAGTTTGCGATTACGAATAAAGCTTCGGAGGCGCAGCAAATCGCAGCGATTGAAATTATTGATTACATGTTCAGCGAAGAAGGCGCGCTTTATGCGGAATACGGCCCGACGGAGGGCAAGGGCTGGCAAATGGCTGGCGCCGATGAGAAAAATATTAATGGCGAGCCTGCCAAGTACAGCTACTACAACCTGCCTGAGCGTGATCCGAACGTCGTCGTTAACGAAAGCTGGTCGCAAATTGGCGCACATGATTTGTCCAATACGTTCCGCAACTTGTTTGTAGAAGGGCAGGACCCTCTAGTGTCCGAAGGCTATGGCACTCGTCTGGCACAGGCGACGAATGTGTATGCGCCTTATGCACCGAAGGAAGTGTATCCTTCGAATGTCTTTATTCGTCCAGAGGATACGGAAGCAGCTGCTCAGCTGACAACCGCTGTCAAAGATTATGTACAGACGAATATGGCGCAATTCATCCTGGGCAACAAGAGCATAGAGAAAGATTGGGACAGCTATGTCAAAGGCTTCGATGGACTGGGCCTGAGCAATTATTTGGCGATCTACCAGCGTGCGATTGAGAAAAAATAAAATAGCATAAACGTTTATTCTACGGGGCTGCTCCTTGTTGTCAGACATGACTCGGAGCGGTCTTCTCCTATGACAGCCCCGCTTCATCCTATATAATAAATGAATATTTTGAAGGTTGTTGTCACGTGTATAAAAAGTGAGGGGGGACCTCGGAGATGAACAACAATTGGTTTAGACGTTTGCTGCTGTCCTATTTGCCGGTCTTTTTTATTGTGACGACGATATTGTTTATTATTTTCTTTCAGCTGTTCAATGAGCAAAATCGCAAAGAAGCTTTAAAGGCCAATGAATTTCTGGCGTCCCAAGTGATGCAGTATTTGGACAATTCGCTGCGCTCGATTGATTTTAAAGTGCTGCGGGAAATTTTGACGAATCCGGATTTGAAAAATTATTATACGGCTGCTGGCAGCAATGATGTGTACGCCGGCATTCAGGTTCTTGACGTCATTGATGAGCTGAAAATCAATTTCCCGTTAATCGATTCCATTTATTTGGTCCGGTACAAGGACAATATCGTATTCAGCAACGGGAAGGCGGTACCGATTGAGGAGTTTCCAGACGCCTCTTTTATAGAAGAAAGCCGCAGCAACCCGACGCGAAAATGGGTGGATTTCAGAAATTTTAAGGCTCTTCCTTCACAGACGGCGCAGCAGGTCGTGACGCTTGTTCGCGGCATGGAGGGCGGAACTGGCCTTGTGGTCGTCAATGTGGATTTGCAAACGCTGCGGAAGTCGATTATGCAGATGTATGATCCCGAATATACGTTTGTTAATGTGATCAGCAGCTCCGGCGGGAATTTGTGGGGGGAGCAGATGCCTCAAGGCGCGGGCGCTAAGCCTGCTTCTGGCGAGGTTTTCTCAACCTTTACATCCAGCTACAGCGGCTGGAAGGTAGAGACGGGGATTAATAATGGGAAAGTCGTTAAATTTGCGCTGCAATTTTATAATATATGGTTTGCTTTTGCGATCGCAGTTGTGCTAATCGGCGTCATTTGGGTTATTTACGTCACTCGAAGAAACTACAAGCCTATCCAGCAAATTGTGACGTTAATTCAGACGGTCGCCTCGCAAAAACAACCAGGAATGAGCTCTACGAAAGAAAATGAGTTTCGGTTTATTCAAAACACGCTGGAGCGGATGATCGATCAAACGAAGCAATATCAAGAAAAATACGAAGAAAATCTGATTTTGCAAAAGAAATATTTTTTTCAGGAGCTGCTTGAAGGAACGCGTCCTTTCACGGGCAGCGAGCTGCAGGCTGAAATGACGAAGTTTAAGCTTCCGGACCTTGACTGCAGATGGATGGTCATGGTTGTGGAAATTGACCGTTATCCGCAGTTTGCCGCTGACTATCATCAGCATGATCAAACGCTGCTCAAGTTCGTCCTCTCTACGGTGCTGCAAGAAAGTGCCCAGCAGGAGGGGGCGGACGTATGGGCGGAATGGATATCGGAGCGCCGGCTGCATGCGATTCTTTGGCTTTCCGAAACGGCGTTGTCTGAACAGATTGAGCGCAAGGTGCTGTCCGGCTATTTGGAGAAGGTTGGGCAATATTTGAACTTCACCGTTACGATTGGGACGGGTGGGGTGGCGAGTGATGTACAGGGCCTTAGAGCTTCGCTCAAGGAAGCTTCCCATGCTTTGGACTATAAAGCAGTGCTGGGCATGAACCGAATGGTTTCGTATGGGGAAGTGCCGGATTCTAAAAATGATGTGTATGAGTTCCTCAAAACAATTTCCCTGTTCGTGCAAGCGATGCGGCTGTCCGATGAAACGTGGGAAAAGCATTTTGAACGTTTGTTTGATCAAATCAGCGCCTCCGTGTTGTCCCGTCAGGAAATAATGAATACGGTGCAGCTGCTGTTCCAGCATTATAATCGGGAATTCGCCGAGCTGCCTCGTGAATACCAAGACCTGTGGTCGGCCTCGTTCGACCGCCTCCTTCGCGGGCTGGAGGAATGGGAAGTGCTGGATGATCTGCGGCTGCTCTGCTGGGAGACGTTCCGGGAGCTGGCGGAGCAGATGCAGGCGATGCGCTGCAGCAAGAAGCATCGGACGCATATTTTGGAAATCCGCAAGTACGTGGAGGAAAACTATAATAACCCCGAGCTTTCGCTGAATTATTTAAGCGATTTGTTTGATATTAACCCGAAATATTTAAGCAAGCTGTTCAAGGATGAAGTTGGCGAGAAGTTCGTCGATTTGCTCATCAGCCACCGTATAGAGCGGGCGAAGCAGCTTATGCTGGAGACGGACAGGGCGATTCAGGAAATTAGCGAGGAAGTGGGCTATACCAACTACAACTCCTTTAATCGGGCTTTTAAAAATGTAGTAGGCATAGCGCCGAGCGATTACCGCAAGGCGATATGAGCAGGTTATAGCGGCAATGATAGGTGCGAACAAGCGTTATAAATAGATAGTAGGTAGCGGAGCGGGCGGCTTCACAAAATAAACGGCGGTAGTTTATTGTGATTGCACAAAAAACTATCGCCGTTTGTCTTTTATAAGGGAAAGTCCGCTGTTCAAGCTTATACGGAATAGGAGGCTTAAGCGGAGTCTCGCGGAATTAAGGTGGCGCTGAGATGCAGCCGCTCCATCGGTGTTCCCGGCCGTTCAATGCGGCGCCACAGCGCTTCGATTGCACGACTGCCAAGTGCTTCCTTGCTGAGATTTACGGTGGTGAGCCGTGGAGTCGTATGGGCGGCTGCCTCCACGTTGTCAATACCCGACACGCGAGTCTGCTCAGGAACCGCTATGCCCATCCTCTGCAGCTGCTGCATCCATTGCATGGCGATGTCGTCATTGGCACAAATCCATGCATCAGGCCGCTGCTCTGGTGCCAGCTGGGCAAAACGTTCCGCAGTGGCGGCGAGCCAATCCTTCTCTTCATAGGCCAGCTCCCACTCCTGCAGCTTCGCTTCTGGGCCGCCGTAGCGCTCCAATGCGGTTCTTACGCCAATCCGTCTTTCGGCAAAGCTGGCAGAACGGCCATCATCACCGAGAAAAATAAGGCTTCTGCATTTCTGGGCAACCAGCAAATGATGGGCAATGAGAATTCCCGCTTCAATATTCGCATGATTGACCGAATCAAAATCAAGCAAAGGCTCATTATGATCGAGCAGCACGAGAGGCTTGCCAGTGCGGGCCATAAGCTGAAGGACGGCATAAGGGTATGCGCCCATGACGATAAGTCCAAGGCAGTTGTTCCAGTCCAAGTGCGGCGCAATAATTTCCTGCGGCGATAAATCGGACACGGCCGGAAGCAGGGCAGGCTGGGAGACGATAACATGAGGCCATCCCTTCTCGCTGCACCCGGAAATGATTCCTTCGAGCACCCGCTGCCAATAAAAAGGATCGACTCGGTTGGAAGGGTTCATGCAGATCAGGACAAAGGAAGAAGCGGCATCGGGAGCAGGTGAAGGCGCCTTCTGGGAAGGAAGCCCGTAGCCAAGCGTCTTGGCAAACTCTAAAACCCGCTCGCGCGTGGCCTGGCTGACACCAGATTTTCCGCTAAGCGCGCGGGATACCGCATATTTGGATAGGCCGAGCTGATCGGCGATCATTTGGATCGATACTTTACGTGGCATGTTGTTCTCCTTAGGTGATGGGACTAACAAACGTCATGCTAAACTCACGCTAAATAACAGCGTTGACGTTTGTTGGCAAAAGTTATAGACTGGCTTTATCATAACGTTATTATATAATAACCTAACAAAAATAACAATATTCATTTGGAGGGTCTATGAAAATTTTAGTGTTTTACGATGAGGCATTTCCTTACGAGGGTGTGCGTCCCTCGCCGGAAGTATGGAAGAAGCTTTCCGTATGGGCTGAATTCGCCGATGCACATACGCTATCCGCTCGTTTGGCGGAGGAGAATTGGGAGACGCTTATTCATTTGCACGGCCCGTATTTTCCAAAATCCGCATGGGGCGGTGTGAAAGCTCATCTGGACCGAGGAGGCGGCTTGCTTCATGCAGGCGGTGCTCCTTTTCGCAGGCCAGTTGTGAAAGAGGGGGACGGCTGGAGAGTGGAGCGGGAGCAGACCGCGTATCATCAGCTCTTAAATATCCATGATGCGCTACCTGCATCCGTTGAGAAAGTAGTACGGGCAGCCGCATCGGCCGAATTCCCGCTGCTTCTGGGGCGCGAAGCGCTTTTTGGCATGGAATCGACGTGGGGACTGACGCTGCATGCGACAAAATCAAGCGATATTCCCGCCGAGATGGGCTCGGGTGGCCCAATGGATGCTTTTATTTACCCGCTGCTTGTTGGGGTGGATCACGATGGACGCGGCAGAGCGGCTCCGGTCGTTCTGCTAGAGAACATGAAAGGGAGTTTTGCAGGAGGCCGCTGGATATTGATCAATCAGAAGCTGGGGCAGCCATTTTGGGACGGTGCAGGTGTTGCGGACACAGCGGACACAGCGGACACAGCGGACACAGCGGACACAGCGGGCGTTGCGGGTGCTGAGCTGCTTAAGGAGCTCGCTGAATATGTCGGACGAGGCGTCACAGAATTGTGGTTGAAGCCCAATTACGCCGCCTATGAGCGGGGTGAGCAGCCTATTTTGACGCTTCAATTGCAGTCGTTGTCCCGTACCTGCTTAATCGAGCAGAACTGGACGTTCAAGCTGAAGGTAGAGTATGAAGGACAGACCTCTGTTTGGGAAAGTACGCTGCAAGCGGAGACGGGGCCGCGGCGTCGGGATTTGCAGCTGCTCCGTATTCCTGTCCCAGTACCAGCAGTGGCGGGCCTTCACTCGATCACCTGCGAAGCCCGCTCTGATGCAGGCGAAGTTCGGCTGATGAAGCAGGCTTATTGGGGAATGGACAGGGAATTGCTGAACAGCGGGGAGCTGCTTGCCTGCGGAAGAGACTATTTTTACCGCGGCGGACGCCCTGTACCTATCGTCGGCATGACGTATATGGCTTCCGACGTGTCGCGCAAGTTTCTCCATTTGCCGAATGTGAGCCGCTGGGAGCGGGATATGGCCGAGATGCGAAGGGCTGGAGTCAATCTGATACGGACCGGCATTTGGACGGGGTACCGCAATATGATGTTCGCCGATGGACATGTGGCCGAGGATGTGCTGCGGGCTATCGACGCTTTCCTGCTTACGGCAAAGCGGAATGAGCTGGAGGTTACCTTTACTTTCTTCTCATTTACGCCCGAGGCGTGGGAAGGAGTTAATCCGTATTTGGACCCGCGGGCTGTTGAGGCTCAAAAACGGTTCATCGCTTCCATCGTCTCCCGCCATCAAGCCACGACGCACGTCCATTGGGATCTGATCAATGAGCCTTCGTTATTCGATCCGGCGCGTGTATTCGAAGGGCCGAGAGCGCTTGCGGACCGCTATGAGCGGGCAGCGTTTTCCGAGTGGCTGGAGGAGCGCCACGGCAGCGACCTTACCCGGCTTCAGGAACGATGGAATATGACTCCCGGAGAGCTGCCATCCTTTGAGGCGGCGATGCCGCCGGACCCGGGCGATACCCATTTTGACAGCGTGCTGTTGCCGAAAAAATGGGGGCCATGGCTGGACTATGCGCTGTTCACGATGGATATCCACAATCGCTGGGCACTGGAGTTGGCCTCCACCATTCGCAGCTCCAATCCGCGCCAGCTTGTGACGGTTGGGCAGGATGAGGCGCTGGGCGGGCAGCGGCCATCCCCCTTTTTCTACGGTTCCGTAGTAGATTATACGACGGTACATAGCTGGTGGCTGATGGATCAGCTGGTGTGGGACGGAATTTTCACCAAAACGTTGGATAAGCCAAACTTGACCCAAGAAACCGGCATTATGCATATTCAGCGCCCGGATGGCATGGCGAAACGTTCAGAAGAAGAGCTGCATCGCATTTTGGAGCGAAAATATGCCTACGCCTTCTCAACTGGAGGCGCCGGAGCGGTGCAATGGATATGGAATATTAATCCCTTTATGAACAATGCGAATGAATCGAATATTGGGGCCCTTCGGGCTGATGGCACCCAGAAGCCTGAAACGGATGTGACGTACGATTTTGGCCGTTTTATGCAGGGCATTGGTGGACTGTTTGAGGGGCGGGTATTGGAGGACGTTGCGGTCGTATACCCGTATTCCAATGATTTTTCGAGCCGAAAGCTGGCTTTCGAGGCTACCTCGCAAGCGGTAAGGGTGCTCACCTTCGGCATGAACATACATCCTCGGGGCGTGGGCGAATACCAGCTGGAGGAGCTTGTGCGCCAGCCAGCTAAGCTCATTATCGTGCCGAGCGCCCATAATTTTAGCGACGAAGCGTTTGAGCAGCTCGTTAGTCTGGCGAAGAAAGGCAGCACCGTGCTATGGACGGGGCCGCTCCGCTTGGACGCTTATTGGGGCGCTGCTAATGAGCGGCTGCGGGCTGAGATTGGTGAGACGGTGCCCGGCAACGTGCTTCGTGAAGAGGCGCTGCTGCTGGGCGGCAAGAGGTACAGCGTATCGTTCGGCGGACGCAAAATCGGGCAGCTGGCTATCGATCGGCCAATTTCGCAGTCTGGCAGTAGTAGCAGCAATACTAGCAAATCCAGCGGTGCAAACAGTGCAAACAGTGCCAGCAGTGCCAGAAATGCCAACAATACCAACAATATTAGCAATATTAGCAATACCAGTAACACCAACAATACCAATAATGCCATCAATGCCGGCCAAAGTCCGGTCAGCATGGCGCTCGGTGCAGGCAGCTTCATCTGGTGTCCGCTGCCGCTGGAGCTGAATGATAGATGGGAGCCACTGCAGGAGTTGTACGAGGAGGCGCTGCGTGCTTCCGGCGCCGAGCGTGGGCTGGAATGGCTAAGCGGCGGCGACGCTCCGGGCGTTTATGGCCGGAAGCTGCAATTTAATGAAGGCAATCTTTATATTTTCGTATCCGAATATAGCAGTGATATGGAACTGGAAATACGGGACCCGTTGACTGGCGCTCAATATGCGTTTGTTTTGGAAAAGGAACGGACGGTCATGTTCGCTGCCGACCACGAAGGACAGCTATTGTCGGTGTATCGCCCTGAGCAAGTGAGCATCAGAGCTTTCAAACGCTAAATCAACCCAGAAGGAGAATGTGCACATGGACTATAAAGACGCTTCGCTTCCGATTCAGAAACGGGTTCAGGATTTACTCGAACGAATGACAATAGAGGAGAAAATCGGCCAGCTCATCCAGCCTATGGGATGGAAAACCTACCTCAAGGAAGCGGACGGCACCGTACAGGTGACGGAACAGTTCAAGGAAGAGGTTGCGCGGGGCGGAGTAGGTTCTTTATACGGCGTGCTTCGCGCCGATCCTTGGACAGAGGTGACGCTGGAGACAGGACTAACGCCAAAACAAGGCGCCGAAGCGACGAATGAAATCCAGCGGTACGTGATCGAAAACTCCCGCCTTGGTATTCCGATCCTGTTCGGGGAGGAGTGTTCTCATGGGCATATGGCAATTGGGGCAACGGTATTTCCCGTTCCGCTTACGGTCGGAAGCACCTGGAACAAGGATTTGTACCGGGAAATGTGCGCGGCGATTGCGGCAGAGACTCGAAGCCAGGGGGGCGCTGCGACGTATTCGCCTGTCCTTGATGTCGTGCGCGACCCGCGGTGGGGGCGGACGGAGGAATGCTTCGCGGAAGATCCTTATTTGATCGGCGAGTTGGCGGTCGAGGCGATTAAGGGGCTGCAAGGGGAGCGGCTGGATACGGACAAAACGATTGTGGCGACGCTTAAGCATTTTGCTGCTTATGGCAGCTCCGAGGGTGGACGCAATGCGGCTCCCGTCCATATGGGGCTGCGCGAGCTTCATGAAATCGATTTGCTGCCGTTCAAAAAGGCGGTCGAAGCGGGTGCCTGCTCCGTCATGACGGCGTACAACGAAATTGACGGTGTGCCCTGCACCTCAAATTCCTATTTGCTGAACGACCTGCTGCGCGAGGAATGGGGGTTTGACGGTTTTGTCATTACCGATTTTGGCGCGATTCAAATGCTGGTCAGCGGCCACAATACGGCGGAGAACGGGGAGCAGGCAGTGGCGCAAAGCCTGAAAGCAGGCGTCGATATGGAGATGTCCGGCTATATGTATGGCAAGCATTTAAGGGGCGCGCTTGCGCAGGGGCTGATGACCGAGGATGAGCTGAATACAGCGGCAGGGCGGGTGCTCGACATGAAATTCAGACTGGGCTTATTCGAACGGCCTTATGTTGATCCTGATTTTGCCCAGCAGGTTATTGGGTGCGAGGAGCATGTGGAGTTGGCGAGAAGGGTAGCCGCGGAGGGCATTATTTTGCTCAAAAATGAAAAGGCCACGCTTCCGCTCAGCAAAGCAGGCGCCAAAATAGCCGTTATCGGTCCGAATGCGAACCACGTCTACAATCAGCTCGGTGATTACACCTCGCCGCAGCCTAAGGGACAAATCGTCACCGTGCTGGAGGGTATCCGCCGCAAGCTTGGCACAGCTGCGGATGAGCAGGTGCTGTATGCGCCAGGCTGCCGAATTAAGGGCGACGCCAAAGACGGCTTCGGCCATGCCCTTGCCTGCGCGGAGCAATCGGATGCCATCGTTATGGTCATCGGCGGCTCCAGCGCCCGGGATTTCGGGGAAGGCACCATTGATTTGCGTACAGGGGCGTCCGTGGTTACGGATAACGCATGGAACGACATGGAGTGCGGCGAAGGCATCGACCGTTCGACGCTTAATCTTATGGGGGTGCAGCTTGAACTGGTGCAGGAAATTTATAAGCTCGGCAAGCCGGTTATCATCGTCTACATCAACGGCAGGCCGATTGCCGAGCCTTGGATAGAGGAGCATGCCCATGCGATTTTGGAGGCGTGGTATCCGGGACAGGAGGGCGGCAATGCGATCGCGGACATTTTATTCGGCGACGTCAATCCTTCTGGGCGCCTTACCGTATCCATTCCGAAGCATGTCGGTCAGCTGCCTGTCTATTATCATTCCAAGAGAACGCGCGGCAAGCGGTATTTGGAGACGGATCTGGAGCCGCAATATCCATTCGGGTTTGGGCTGAGCTATACGCAATTTGGCTACGATAATATACGGGTTGTGCCGGAAGTGATGACGCCGGGCGGAGAAGCCGAGGTGCGAATTGAAGTGACGAACATCGGTGATGTGGCTGGTGACGAGGTTGTGCAAATGTATGTCACCGACATATCTGCATCGGTGACCCGTGCCGAGACCGCGCTCAAGGGCTTCCGTAAAATCCATTTGCAGCCGGGGGAGACGAAGCTTGTCACTTTCCCTGTGAATCAAGAGCATCTTGCGCTGATTAACACCCAGCTGGAGCCGGTTGTAGAACCGGGCGAATTCCGCTTAATGGTCGGCAGCAGCTCGAAGGATTGGCTGGCATGCAGCTTGCATGTTAAGCGCGAGGGGGAACAGGCATGATTCGAATTCAACGGTTCATTCAGGATATGGCCGAGCGGCAGTGGCTGGAGAAGGTGGAGCTTCCGCAGTGGCATATGCAAAAAGCGAAATATATCCGGCCCGGCGAATACGTGCTGGATGAGCAAAATGTCGGTGTGCAACATGTGAATCCTCTTTACAGTACACATGGCACGACTTATTTTTTAACGAAAAAAGCAGATATTCCGCAGGCTTGGCATTCAGATGTGGTTGGTCTTATTTTCGAAGCCGGCGGGGAGGGACTGCTGAAGGTGAACGGGGCTCCGTATCATGGGCTGGATCGCAATCACTGGTATGTGCCGCTTCCCGTGGACCGGGTAGGAAGCGCGCCGCTGCTGGAAATCGAATTGTACGATCCGATTCCCGAGCCGCATGATCCATTAAATCGCCAGGCGGTCATTCAGCCGCCAATCGCTGGCATCCGTTCGGCGCTCGTCCGAGTGAATCAGCCGCTGCAAAGCTTGATGTACAGCGTAACGGTGTTGTCGGAGTCGTTAAAAGCGCTGCCGGAGAGCGATATGAAGCGAAATCGCCTTGTGGGAGCGATTCATCGCATCATGGACCTTATGTATGCTGAATCGCAGCGCTGGAATGAGGCCGAGTGGGTGAACGGGCTGGAGCAGTCGCTTGCCCAGAAGGTGCAGGAAGAAGATCCGGAAGGCGGCCGCAGCGGCTTTATGCATTTGGTC
Organism: Paenibacillus algorifonticola; assembly: GCF_050481745.1. Lineage (GTDB taxonomy): Bacteria > Bacillota > Bacilli > Paenibacillales > Paenibacillaceae > Pristimantibacillus > Pristimantibacillus algorifonticola_A. Next base: position 33,576 of record NZ_JBCNGR010000006.1, read on the forward strand.
GGCCAGTCGCATATCGACATTGCGTGGCTGTGGCCTGTCCGCGAAACGGTTCGCAAGTCCAGCCGCACGTTTTCGACGGTATGTACGCTGATGGATGAATACCCCGAATTCATTTATTCGCAGAGCCAGCCGCAGCTGTATGCCTTTGTGAAGGAGCATTATCCCGAATTGTATGAGCGGATTAAGGCGCGGATTGCCGAAGGGCGCTGGGAGCTGGTCGGCGGCATGTGGGTGGAGCCGGATTTAAATATTCCGAGCGGCGAGTCGCTGGTGCGGCAAATTTTATACGGTCAAAGCTTCTATAAGGAAGAGTTCGGCAAACGCTCCAACATCGAATGGCTTCCTGATACGTTTGGCTACTGCGCGTCGCTGCCGCAAATGCTGAAGCTGGCGGATATCCCGTATTTTATGACCACAAAGCTCAATTGGAATGACACGAACGCTTTCCCTTATGACTTGTTTGATTGGGTAGGCATCGACGGCACCTCTGTCATTGCCTATTTGAACCATGGGGTAAATGAGCATACCCGTCCCAAGGATGTCGATGAACATTGGAAGTCTTACAAACAGAAGGATTTGCATCCGCAGCAAATGCTGCTTTACGGGCATGGGGACGGTGGCGGCGGTGTAACGAACGAAATGGTCGAGTTTGCCGAGCGGTCTTCCTTTATGGTGGGTCAGCCGATCAGCAAGTTCAGTACGGCCGGGGCTTTTTTCGAGGGAATCGGAAAAAGCGGACAATCGCTGCCCAAATGGCATGGCGATTTGTATTTGGAGCTGCATCGCGGCACCTACACGACGCATGCAAGAAATAAGCGAAGCAACCGCAAGGCGGAGGTGCTGTACCGCGAAGCGGAGCTGTGGGGGCAGTTCGCTGGGCTATCGAGCACGGTGACGGAGGCACTCGATGAAGGCTGGAAGCTGATTTTGCTCAATCAATTCCATGATATTATCCCGGGAACGTCTATTCCTGAAGCCTATGTGACGTCTGCTGAGGAGTATGCAAAGGTGGTGGAGATCGGGACGGCTGCGCTTACCCGCTCGCTTGAGGCCATTGCAGGCGGCATTGCGCCAGATGGTGAGGGGCTGCCCTACATCGTGTTCAACAGCCTGGGCTGGGAACGCGGAGAAGTAATCAGCTTGACATGCGGCGCTGAAATGAGCGGCTTGTCTGTTGTTGATGTGAACGGGGAGCTTCTGGCTTGCGATGTCAAGCGGAGTGGGGACGTCCAGACGGTATCCGTGTACGTGCCATCTATCCCGGCCTTCGGTTATACAACGATATGGCTGCGTGCGTCAGCGCATACAGATGACGTTGCCCAGGATACGCAAGCAGACGAGGCCTTTCCTGCCGTTTGGGAGACGGATTTTTACACGCTAGCATTTAATGACGCAGGAGAAATCACCCGTTGGTATGACAAGTCTGTGCAGCGGGAGTGGCTGAAGCCGGGTGATAAAGCAAATGAGCTGCAGTTTTTTCATGATAAACCGACCTATTGGGATGCATGGGATATCGATCCGCGCTTTGAAGCGCAGCGTGCCGGCTCTGTGCAGCTGATCTCAAAAGAAGTTGTGCAGCGGGGCAGCACCAAGGATGTGCTTCGCTTCCGCTGGAAGCTGAATGACTCGGAAATTAGTCAGGATATGATTTTGTATCGCCATCAGCGCCGCGTTGATTTTCAGACGAAGGTGAACTGGACGGAGAGCCATAAATTGCTCAAGGTGGCGTTCCCGGTTGATCTTATTGCTGCGAAAGCGACGTATGAAATTCCATTTGGTGCATTGGAGCGGCCGACGCATAACAATACGAGCTGGGAGCAGGCGCAATTTGAAGTGTGCGGGCATCGCTGGGCCGATATTTCCGAGGGCAACGGCGGCTTGAGTGTGCTGAACGACTGCAAGTATGGATACGACATTAAGGACCAAACCATACGCTTATCGCTGCTGCGTGCGCCGAAATGGCCGGACGAGCATGCGGATCAAGGAGAGCATGAGTTCACTTATTCTGTTTTGCCTCATCAAGCGGATTGGCGGGGCGCTCACGTTGCTCGCCGTGCGATGGAATTAAATCATCCCGTCATGACGGTCGCAGGGCAGCCGAACAGTGAAGGGCTTCCTGCACTCCCTGCGGTTCCAGCGCTTCCAGCGCTTCCCGCACTTCCTGCACGACATGCATGGCTGGGATTTGAAAGCGAGCATGTCATTTTGGACACGATCAAAGCTTCCGAGGACGGGGCTGGAACCGTGCTGCGGTTTTATGAGTCATCGGGCGGAAGAGAGACGGTGCGTATCCAGTGGCCAGAGGAAAAAGTGAGGGCGTCTATTGTGAATTTGCTTGAGGATAAAATGGGGCAGCTGCCATGTGAGCGAGGGGCATTCGAGCTGGCATTCAAGCCTTTTGAAATAATAACGGTGAAGCTCGTTTCATCGGATCGGGAACAGGATCAGGAACAGGATCAGGAACAGGATCAGGAGTAGGCGGAGGGGAGCTGTAGGTTATGGAACGTTTTAAGCTGCCGAAGGTAAAGCTGCCGCAATTGGTGCTGCCGGAAGGAATAACAAAGGTGCTGGAGGAAGCGGAGGTTAAGCTGGCCCATCGCCCGAAGCTCCAGCAGCAATTTCGCAATTGTTTCCCCAATACGCTGGAAACGACAACGAAGCTGATGGACGACGGTACGACCTTCGTCATTACGGGCGATATTCCGGCGATGTGGCTGCGGGATTCAGTGGAGCAGCTCATTCATTATGTGCCTTTTGCCAAAGAGGATGCGGCATTGCAGCGATTAATTTCGGGACTCATTAAACGTCATATGATGTACATTGCGATTGATCCATACGCAAATGCTTTTAATGAAACGGCCAATCATTGGCATTGGGATGCCAATGACGATACGGAAATGTCGCCTTGGGTATGGGAGCGGAAATTCGAGCTGGATTCGCTATGCTTCTCGATACGCCTTTCCTATAGGTATTGGAAGGAAACAGGGCTCACTGATATTTTCAACGAGCAGTTCAAGCAAGCGCTGCGCTCTATTGTGAATGTATGGAAAACAGAGCAGCGCCATGCGGAGCAGTCGGCATACCGTTTCAAACGCTCCAACTGCCCAGCCATAGACACGCTGCGCAATGATGGGCTCGGAATGCCAGTCAATTATACGGGCATGGTGTGGTCAGGCTTTCGTCCAAGCGACGACGCTTGCGAGCTGCATTACAATATTCCAGCGAATATGTTCGCCGCGGTCTCGCTCGCTCAAATGCAGGAGATCGCGAGATGGGTATTCCGCGACGAAGCGTTTGTGCGGGAAATGGCCATTTTGGAGGAAGAGATCCGTCATGGCATACAGCTCTATGGGATGTACAGTCACCCAGTGTATGGCAGAATCTTCGCTTATGAAACGGATGGCTTCGGCAATTACTGCCTATTGGATGATGCGGGTACGCCAAGCTTGCTCTCCATTCCGTACATTGGCTACACCGACGCTCATGACCCGATTTACCAAAACACAAGACGCTTCATCCTGAGCCGAGACAATCCTTATTATTATGAAGGAACAGCTGCAAAAGGGATTGGAAGTCCCCATACGCCGCCGGGATACATATGGCCAATGGCTTTATCGATGCAGGGGCTGACGGCCGCGAGCGATGAGGAAATGCTTGCTATCATCAAAGTGCTGGAAGCGACGGATGCTGATACGGGCTTTATGCATGAAGGCTTTCATGCCGACGATCCCCACCAATTTACCCGTCCATGGTTCGCGTGGTCGAACAGCCTGTTCTCGCAGCTTGTTTACAAGGCGATGGCAAAGGGGATTCTGGAGCCGGAACAGTAAAACTTAAGCTGGCGAATTCTGTGTGGTGGCTGGCTGGATGTCTGGTTCATTGTGATGCAGCGGCTCGTATACTCGCGAAGAGGAATCAAATAACAGGTTCAACAGGAGGCCCATTAATCGATGAAACTAACAAATAAAATAGGCGTAATCGTAGACAGCTTCGGGCTGGGCGTGCGAGAGGGATTGGTGAAAGCCAAGGAGGTCGGCGCGGAAGGCGTACAAATTTATGCGGTGAAGGGGGAAATGGACCCGGAAAATTTGTCGCCTGCGGCACGCAAGGAGTTAAGAAGCTACATAGAATCGCTCGGCTTGGAAATTTCTGCGCTGGTCGGCGATTTAGGCGGTCATGGCTTCGGGGTCAAGGAGGATAATCGCTGGAAAGTGGAAAAATCGAAGCGCATCGTCGATTTGGCACTGGATCTCGGCACGACGATTGTAACGACGCATATTGGCATCACGCCGCACGATTCGTCCTCCGCTGCATTTCATACGATGCATACCGCATGCGAGGAGCTAGGCCAATATGCCAAAAGCGTCGGAGCCTACTTCGCCATTGAGACCGGCCCCGAAACGGCGGCCGACTTAAAAGCGTTTCTCGACACCTTGTCGACGAACGGCGTATCGGTTAATTTTGACCCGGCGAATATGGTCATGGTGACGGGCGATGATCCTGTGCAAGGCGTTCATCTATTGAAGGATTATATTGTCCATACCCATGTGAAGGATGGCGTTCGTCTTAAGGAGGTTGATCCGAGAGATGTATATGGAGCGGTCGGGTATGCTCCTATGGATCATGAGAAAATCGCGGAGATGGTTTCCTCCGGCTTGTTTTTCCGCGAAGTTCCGCTTGGTGAGGGCGGAGTCGATTTTAATCGTTATTTTCAGGCGCTGCAGGACATTGGGTATACCGGTTATTTGACGATTGAGCGCGAGGTAGGGACGCAGCCGGAGCTCGATATTCGTAAAGCGGTTGATTTTATTCGCAGCTACAGATAGATGGAAGACATACGATAAAAGCCTGTACGGGGCTGAATGGTAAAGTGGGGAAGTATAGCTTGAGTGAATGAATCCTGCTGGTTGATAGCGGGATTTTTTTGCGTTTGAAGGATCGTTTTCATACATAAGTGGTTTTGCTTTTATAGAAGGGATGCTTGTATAGTAAGAGGGTGGATATAGAGGTATGGGAGAAACAGGAGGAAATCAATTGAGTACACAAAGTATTGGAGTTCCATTAGAAGGTTTTGCAGAGTTTAGCCGGACGGTAGCTGCAGAGGGCACCGTATTATTGAAAAATGAAGGTCAGGTGCTTCCGTTTAAGGATGGTGACAACGTTGCTGTTTTTGGCAGAACCCAGGTGAACTATTATCGCAGCGGCACCGGTTCGGGCGGCAGCGTTCATGTTGCTTATACAACAAATTTGCTGGGTGGGCTTCGTGGCAAAAAGAATGTTGCTGTCAATGAATCATTGGCCGCTGTCTATGAGAAATGGATTGAGGAAAATCCATTCGACAACGGCGGTGGTGGCTGGGCAGCTGAGCCATGGCATCAGAAGGAAATGCCTTTAACGGATGAGCTGGTATCGGAGGCAAGAAGGAAGTCAAACAAGGCAATCGTGGTCATCGGGCGTACCGCAGGGGAAGACCAGGACAATGCCGATGCGGCAGGAAGCTACCAATTAACGGTGGATGAGAAAGCGATGCTGAAGCAGGTGACGGCTTATTTTGAACAAACCGTTGTTGTGCTTAATGTGTCGAACATTATAGACATGAGCTGGCTGAACGATGAAAGCTATGTGCATCCCATTGCAGGTGTCATTTACTCCTGGCAGGGCGGCATGGAAGGCGGCAATGCAATAGCCGATGTGCTGGCTGGTGATGTAACGCCAAGCGGCAAATTGACGGATACAATCGCTTATTCCATTAACGATTATCCTTCGACTCGGAACTATGGAAATGAATTTAAAAACGTTTATGAGGAAGATATCTATGTGGGCTATCGTTATTTTGAGACGTTTTGCCCGGAAAAGGTTCAGTTTGAGTTTGGCTATGGCATCTCGTATACGTCGTTCGACCTCAAGTCGGAGGATGCAAGGCTGACCAACGACGCAGGAGAACCATTCGTAGAAATTGACGTCAACGTAACGAATACGGGAACTGCTTTCGCGGGTAAAGAAGTGGTGCAGGTTTATTACGAAGCACCGCAAGGCAAGCTGGGTCAACCGGCTAAAGCGCTGGCCGCATTCGGGAAAACTAAATCGCTTCAGCCTGGCGAATCGCAGCGCCTTACGGTGAGCTTCCCTGTTTCTGCTATGGCTTCCTATGATGACGCTGGTGTGACGGGGCATCCTTCCGCTTATGTGCTGGAGGCAGGCACTTATCGTTTTTATGTGGGAACGAGTGTGAAAAAGGTAGCGGAAGTAGCTGTCGAGGCTCAAAACGGCTATGTCGTGGATACTCTTCAAGTTGTGGAGCAGCTGCAAGAAGCGATGGCGCCGACGGAAAGCTTTACGAGAATGAAGCCGGGCGCTCGCAAGCAAGACGGCTCTTATGAGCTTAGCTCCGTAGAGGTGCCGCAGCGGAAGATTTCTATGGCGGAACGGATTGAGACCAATCTACCTGCAACATTAGCACAGACGGGCAATCAGGGACATACGCTAAGGGATGTTTTTGAGGGTAAAATCGGCATGGAAACGTTCATCGCGCAGCTTAGTGATCAGGATTTGGCAGCCATCGTTAGAGGCGAGGGCATGAGCAGCCCGCTCGTTACATCGGGAACGGCTTCGGCTTTCGGCGGAGTCAGCGACCAGCTGTTCAACTATGGCATTCCCGTCGCTTGTACAGCAGACGGCCCGTCTGGCATTCGGATGGATAGCGGTCAGAAGGCGACTCAGGTCGCAATCGGCACCTTGCTCGCGGCAACGTGGAATACGGAGCTGGTCGAAGAGCTGTATGTGATGGAAGGCCAGGAGCTATTAAGAAATAACATCGATACGCTGCTGGGGCCTGGTCTAAATATTCGCCGGAGTCCGCTTAATGGACGGAACTTTGAATATTTTTCGGAGGATCCATTGATTTCCGGGATGTTTGCGGCAGCATGTACGAAAGGAATTATGAAGGGCGGTTCTAATGCGACGCTGAAGCATTTTGCCTGCAACAATCAGGAAAAGCATCGCAGCAAGGTCGATGCGGTCGTCTCTGAACGCGCTCTTCGGGAGATTTATTTGAAAGGCTTTGAAATTGCCGTGAAGCAGGGCGGTGCGAATTCGATTATGTCCTCCTACAATCCGATCAACGGACATTGGGCCGCTTCCAACTATGACCTGAATACGACGCTTCTTCGCGGCGAATGGGGCTTTAAAGGCATCGTGATGACGGATTGGTGGGCGATTATGAACGATGTCGTGGTTGGTGGCCCAGCGGATCGCAAATTAACGAACTGGATGGTTCGTGCGCAGAACGATCTGTATATGGTGGTGCCGAACTATGGTGCGGAAATCAATGGCTGGGATGACAATACGATTGAATCGCTTGAAAATGGCACGTTGACCCGCGGCGAATTGCAGCGCTCTGCCATAAATATTTGCACGTTCATCATGAACGCGCCTGTATTTTCGAGAAAACACGAAATCGTAGAGACGGTTGAAGCGTTCAAGGCGAAGGCTTCGCTTGGGGCGGCTGCTTCCCCAGAGGAAGTGCAGCATGTGCAAGTGCTTACCCAAAATGCACAGGTGAAGCCTTCCGCGGTCGAGTCGACCTTTATGAAGGTGGATCAAGCTGGGCAATACCGGATCATTGTCAGCATCATGTCTCCAGAGACGGAGCTGGCTCAAAGCGCTTGTAATGTAACGCTTAACGATCAACGGATGACGACCATTCAAACGAATGGAACCGAAGGCAAATGGATCAGACAGAAGCTTGTGAAAGTCGAGCTGGAAGCAGGCTTCTATGAACTGAAGCTGGAATTTATCAAGCCGGGCTTGCAAATAGAGTGGATTGAGTTTAAACAGGTTTAGAGGCAGATACGACAGCGATTATTAATAGTCCAATTCCAAGCCCCGACCAATCCCGGTCGGGGCTTTACAAGGATTTTCAGCCATTTTGTCGAATGATAGACGAGATGCTCGAAAGAGCAAATGAAAGGTAGGGGCCGTCGTGGATACGAGATTATGGATGTCAGTATTGCTATGCTTTGCGACGGCGCTGATGCTGTTTGTGTTGTTCCTGTCCTATCGGAAGCGCCATTTGCAGGTGGCGAGGACGATGGTTTACATGATAACAGCAGCATCCTGCTATGCGCTTGGCTATGCCTTCGAAATATTGAGCGTTACCTTGGACGGCGTAAAGCTGTCGCTTCAGTTCGAATATTTAGGCATTCCCTTCGTCTCCGCCTTCTGGCTGCTGATGGTGATCCAGTTTACCGGACTTGCGGCTCCTTACCGAAAATGGTTTGCGCTGCTGCTGTTTCTCATCCCGTCGGTCACGTTTCTGCTGCATCTTACTAATGAATGGCATCATCTTGTGTACGAGGGCTATTTTCCGAACCCAAACGATACGGTTCCGTTGTACAATACATTAAAAGGCCCGTGGTATGCAGTGCATGGCGTTTATAATTATACGATTTTGCTGCTGGGCATTCTGTTGTTTATTCCGATGTATATACGAGCTTTGCCCATTGTGCGGAAGCAGATTGTTCTACTCATTCTCGGAGCGGCGGCGCCGATGCTTTTTAATATTGGCTATATGTTTAATACGATCATTGACTTTACACCGCTTGGGTTCGCTGTATCGGGTGTTGTGTATGCGTGGGGGATTTTTAGGTTCGGATTGTTCCGGTTAACACCGCTGGCTTATGCCAAAATGTTTGATACCGTTCGCGACGGCGTCGTACTGCTAGATTATGACAATCAAATCGTGAACCACAATCGCGCAGCCGAAGAGGTGTTTCCCCAGCTTATGCAAATCGAAAGCTTCCCTGCCTTCGACAAGGAAATTGATATTGCCAGCGATGGGGTTTTTCAAGAGATTAGACGGCAGGTGCGCGGCACCTTCCATCTCGTTGATAACCTGCTGGACTGGTATCGCAGCCAAAATGGCGAGGTTGCATTCCGGCCGCAGGCCTGGAACCTGCAGCAGGTTGTCCGCCAAGCCTTATCGCTGGCAGGGGCCAGAGCGGCGATGAAAAACATTCAAATTTCCGAGCTTGTCGATGAGAAGCTGACGGTGAATGCCGATAAGGAAATGCTGGATCTGATTTTTCGGAATTTGCTGTCCAATGCGAATATACGGATATCGATGGAAAGATCGAGGTCAGCGCCTCTATTGAGCATAATGAGGTAACGGTATCCGTTAGCGACAACGGGAGCGGGATTGATGAGGAGACGGCGCGGCTGCTGCGCCATGATGAGCTCTTTTTCAAGGAGCCTGGATTTGCAAGCGGGGAGGACGGCAGCGAAATGAGGTTTGGTCTCGTATTGACGAGGGAATTTCTCCGCATGCATGGCGGCAGTCTCCGGTTTGAGAGCTCGTCGGGGCATTCGTGAATACGCAAGCGGCGGGCGATTTTCTCGCTGAAAATATCGACGTCGAGCTGGCGTTTGTCGACATCTCCATGCCGGGTGACAGCGGGCTTGCGTTTGCTTCCAAGCTGGACCAGGAGAACTGCAAAACTCAAATTGTGTTCGTCACCTCGCATAAAGATTATGCCGTTGATGCTTTCGAGCTGTCGGTGCTCGATTATTTGGTGAAGCCTGTTACGCAGGAGCGGCTGGAGCGGACGATTCATCGTGCACTGGAAAGCAGGAAAAGGATAGGCGATTCACATACGAGCAGCGCTCAAACTCAGCATGCCAATCGTGTCAGCATCACAGCTTTAGGCGATTTTTCCGTAAGAAATGAGCAGGGACGCGTGAAATGGCTTTCCAGCAAAAGCGCTGAGCTGCTTGCCTATCTGCTGCTGAACCGTGGACGCAGAATTTCGCGTGCCAGGCTAATTGCAGATATTTTTGCCGGGATGACGAGTGTAAATGCTGAGAAGTATTTGAATACGACGGTCTATCCGTTTCGCAAATCGTTGGAGCCATTAGCGCTTCGAGATGCCATTCGCTCAGAAAATGACGGCTACGCGCTGGAGCTAGACGATGCAATGATTGATTTTGAGGAGTTTGAGCGTCAAGCGAGCAGGTTTAAACGGGTGGACGCTGCTAATATGGAGGACGCGCTGAAGGTGGAAAGGCTCTACACAGGGGACCTGTTCGGCAGCAAAGCCTACGTGTGGGCTATACATGAAACGGATCGGCTGGCGGAAATTTATAACTCGTTCGTCAAAAATGTAGTGGAGACGCTCTTCGTTCTCTCCAATACGGCCTCAGCATCGAAGCTGCTGCTAAAGCTATATGCACAAAATCCCCTTGATGAATCCGTCCTGAGCTTGCTGCTCCGCAAGCATGCGCAGGACGGAAACAAGAAGAGACTTACAGCCCAATACACCGACTATGTGAAATTGATCAAAAAAGAGCTCGGCCTACGTTGATACACGCTGAACTAAGCTGGCCTACGCTTTAATCGTTTCCGGTCGTGTATACATATTCAGCTCCTGCAGCTGGATCAGCACCTTGCCATAACGTCCGCTCTGATGAATGACCACTTTGCCATCTGGATAAGTACGGTGTACATATTCCGTAACGATTTGGCGAGCAGACTCATCCGGAATCAGATTATGGGTTTTCAGCGCTTGCATGACCTCCTCTATAGCTTCTTCGTAAGAGGACTCGGTCGTTTTTGTTTCTTTCGTAATAATGGATTGGAATGAATAACCCTTCAAATAAAGCAGGTGGGTCAAGTAGGCCATATCCGAGCTTTCTGGATGAACCTCGCGGCCCGTCAGCAAAGGAAGAATAGCTTGGAGCAGACTATGCTCTCTAGGCCCTGCGCCTACACTAATGTAGCAATATTTGCGAGCGGTACTGAGCACCCGTTCCACGCTTTCCCAATCAACAATGACGGGGCACATCGACACAAATACGAGATCGAAGGCGTTATTCCAGCCTCTTGCAGCAAGATCCAGCTCCTCAAACACGTCATGAACCAACAGGGCCTGCCCCTCCTCAAACCGTGCTGTATTCTCCCTGAAAAGCTCGCTTAACGGAACGTTAGGCTCTACAGCCGTCACCCATGCTCCCCTGTCGACGAAAGGAACGGTAAAGCCGCCTGAGGCAGCGCCGATATCGAGCACGGACAATCCTTGGAAGTCGACACCCTGCCCTTCTATCCAGCGAATAATGCGCTCGCTTCGCTGTCTTCCCCCTTCACTGAATACCTCTGCATTAAAGGTTTTTGCTTTATGGTCAAAGGACGTGCGGCCAATGCCGGCCTTCTTCATTTTATTGCCCGTCGCGTTCGGATCCTCCGTCCAAGCCTTCTCCCACACAGCTGCATTAAACAAATCGCTATTCATATCCCTTCATTCCTTTCCTCATTATCAGATGGTTTTTATTATGTGGACTTTAAAGACTCTTTATATCTACAATAACCCTTATCAGAATGAAAAGCAATGGCTCTTTTTTGAAATATAGAGAAAGGATATGATTTCTCCATCCATCCATCCTTTCTTTATAGTCCACCCTCTAAACGGTAGCTGCGCCGCCAGAGGACGGCGACAGCCGCTCCAACTCGGGTTCGAGCACCGCACGGAGCTCCAAGACAAGCCCAAAAATAAAATGGAACCGGACAAATAACGTGGAAGTACTTAGAGTATAAATAGAATCTAAAGGAATATTAGCAACATTTAGGAGCTTGTTCGGTTGTTCTCTGTTAAAATTAAATATACAGGCAAATGATGCTGTTGTTTTTACAAATGGAGACAAGTTACCGCATTCGTGGAGGAATTATTGATGGGGAATAATTCGAAATTGTTGAAGCTGCTCGGACTCATAGGCGGAGTTGTCGCTCTAAATATTGTTATTTTGTCACCGGGGCTTGTCGGGGTGGTCATAGGGGGTGAAAGTGTTCTTGCAACCGCTTCAGGCGTAACCTTATTGGTCAGCAGCTTTCTGGTTCTGACTTATGGAAGCTATACGCTGCTGCTCAAGCCCGCTTCGGTGCCGCAGATTCGTTCGATTGAGACACGTGAGGATTACATAGCGGCACTTTCCTATTACAAAAATGTCAAAGTGCTGCACAAGGATATCGCTGTGGGTCTCGACCAACTGGAACGAATAGCGAAGAAGAGAGCGATCTTATCCGATATTCTCGGCCAAAGATTTGAGCAGACGGAAATCAGCTACAAGAAATTCGACTCCGTCATCGTTGAGGTGGAGAAGCTTTTTTACTTGAATATTAAAGGAATGTTGAATAAGCTCGGCGTGTTCGATGCTGCTGAGTTTGCCTCCTTGGAACGGCAGCGGAGCGCGGGGAAGTTCTCGAATAAGCTGATGCAGGAAAAAATAGAGCTTTACCAGCAATATCTGGACTACGTGTCCGGTTATCTGGGAGCGAATGAAGAGATTTTGCTGAAGCTGGACCGCTTGGCTCTCGAAATTTCACTGCTAGGGAGCAGCGATTATCGGACGGTCGAGGAAATGCCCTGCATGAAGGAGCTCGATGTATTAATTAAGCAGACCAAATTATATCAACAATGAGAAGGTGACGCATATGGCGAGTAAAGGAAAAGCTTTTGTAGTCTTGGCACTTATTGCGATTGTCGTTTTTGCTCTCGTTTATTTTGGGATTAGCTTGACCTCGAACATAGGCAAGACGGATACGCAGATTTCGTCGGAGGATGCGGGCAAGCAGCTGAATAAGCTTTATCAAGGCATTTCAGTTACGAGTGCGGAGCCGATTAAAGGGCAGATCGATCTTGATCCTGCTGATGTCGGCGACTCCTTGCCGGATATTTCGAAGTTCCCCGTATCGGTGGAAAACACCACAGACCAATTTGTCGAGATTTTTTCCTCAACCGAGAAATCGGGCACGGATATGGATGGCTGGCTGAACGAGGTGGCCACTGCTTTTAATCAAGCGAAGATTAAAGTGAACGGGAAGACGGCTTCGGTCAAAATCCGCAATATTGCCTCAGGCACCGCAGCGGACTACATCCGTTCAGGCAAATATGTGCCCGATGCATTCACTCCATCCAACGAGCTGTGGGGTGAGATGGTCGCAGCGAGTGGCGTTCAAACGAAGCTCGTATCTAAACGACTTGTGGGCAATGTAGCGGGAATCGTCTCCACTCAAGCGAAATATGATGAATTGATTGCTGAATATGGCTCGCTCAATGTGAAGACGCTGACCGATGCGATTGCAAGCAATCAGGTGGCGATGGGCTATACCGACCCTTTTGCCAGTTCAACGGGCCTCAACTTTTTAGTGACGTCCCTCGCGACGTTTGACAGCCAAGAGCTGCTGGGCGAGAAGGCGGTGCAGGGCTTTGAGAAGTTCCAGGCCAATGTGCCGTTCCTTGCCTCGACTACGCTGCAAATGCGTGAGGCTGCCAAGACGGGGATGCTCGATGCTTTTGTACTGGAGTACCAAACCTATGTGAACGCGGCGGATTTTCAAAGCGGTTACGTGTTTACGCCGTTCGGCGTCAGACATGACAGCCCGCTGTATGCGCTCGGCAAGCTGCCTAAGGATAAGCAGGACATTATCCAGAAGTTCGCTGATTTTGTCACGCAGGATAAATACCAGAAGGCGGCTGAGGAAAAAGGCTTTAATGGTCTCGATGACTACAAGTCCGAGATGGAAGCCGTGAATGGCAAGACGCTGGCTTCCGCGCAGAAGCTTTGGAAGGAAAAGAAGGATGGAAGCAAGCCGATTGCCGCTGTTTTTGTAGCTGATATTTCGGGAAGCATGGGCGGAGAGCCACTTAATCGCTTGAAGGAATCGCTGCTCAAGGGGCAGAAGTTTTTGGGCAGAAACAACAGCATTGGATTCGTCTCGTACTCCAGCGATGTTGCGATTAACTTGCCAATCGGGAAATATGACACCAATCAGCAATCCATGTTTGTAGGCGCAATCAACAGCTTGCAGGCAAGCGGAGGAACGGCCACCTTTGACGGCATCGTAGTCGCCCTGAAAATGCTGCAGGATGAGCTCGCCGTGAACCCGGATGTGAAGCCGATCATTTTTGTGCTAAGCGATGGGGAGACGAATGAAGGGCATTCGCTCAAGGATATTAAAGGACTCATAGAAACGTATAAAGTACCGATTTACACGATTGGCTACAATGCGAATATCAAGGCGCTGCAAAGCATTTCAAGCATTAACGAGGCGGCAAGCATCAACGCCGATACCGACGATGTCGTCTATAAAATTGGAAACCTGCTGAACGTTCAAATGTAATTTTATATTGCGGATATAGGTTGAAGAGGAGGGGTTGCAATGTCATTTACGATGGAAGTGGTCAGTGAGGAGAAGCTGAAATCGGTCATTGAAGAGCAGGTGAAGCCTGAGCCTGAGGAGGTCACCCAGCTGCGGGAGCTTGCGACGAGCAATGTGTCGTCGATTTTGGAGCTGGATTTGGATTCGCTAGACAAGCGGAAAGCGATTTTGCAATCGATTGACCAGTTTGGCATTCAGTCGATGAGGTCTTCCTCGGAGAAAAATGCGCTGCTGCAAGTGGCAGTCGGCAATTTAGCTCAGACGGGCGATGAAGGCGGCCAAGTGGCGAGGGATTTGACGGAGCTGCACATTCAGCTCAAGGATTTGGACCCGAGCGTCGTCGATTTTGCCAAAAGCGGCGTGCTCGGCATGTTTTTTAATCCGCTGCGACGTTATTTTGCGAAATACCAGAAGGCGGATACGGTCATTTCGGGCATCATTTTATCGCTGGACAAAGGCAGTACGATACTTAAAAATGACAACACCACGCTGGAACTGGAACAGCACGCTCTTCGCGAGCTGACGAAAAAGCTGCAGAAGGAAATCCAGCTCGGCCTGCTGATGGATGAAGGCATTGAAGCGCAGATTGCAGCAGCCAAGACACGTCAGGAGTCGGAGGATAAAATCCGTTTCATAACCGAGGAGGTACTGTTCCCGCTTCGCCAGCGCGTCATGGATTTGCAGCAAATGCTCGTCGTGAACCAGCAGGGCATTATGGCGATTGAGGTTGTCATGCGCAACAACAAGGAACTGATCCGCGGGGTGGATCGGGCGAGAAACGTCACCGTTTCGGCGCTGAAAATCTCCGTTACCGTAGCAAGCGCGCTCTACAATCAACGAATCGTCCTGCAAAAAATCGAGCTGCTGAATCAAACGACCGACAGTCTGATCAGCGGCACCTCCAAAATGCTGAAAAACCAAGGCGCCGCAATCCAAAAGCAGTCGATGGAAGCAAACATCTCCGTCGATACGCTCAAGACAGCTTTCGCCGATGTGCTTTCGGCGATGGACTCCATCAGCACCTACAAGCAGGAGGCGCTGCCTAAAATGCGCCAAACGATCCAGCAGTTCAGAGAGCTGGCGGATACCGGCGAGGTGCAAATTCAGCGGCTGGAGAAGGGGCAGAAGCTGGGGTTGTAGAGAAAATATTATAAATCTTAAGAGTGCGAGGTAATTGCGCTCTTTTTTTATGCTTAAAAAATAAATTGAAAATATTATATTCTTTAATAACATATTACTTTTTGTTAAATTTATGTTTATTTATAAAAATTTAATTTAAAATAATAATTAACATAAATAAAAGGAGTTAAATTAAAATTCTAAATTATTGTATTTATACAAGTTTAAAATAAAAAAATAAAGGTTATAAGTATAATAGTTATTATAAATCATATTAAAATAATATTTTGACAAATAATAATTATTATTATAGTATTAATTATTATATATTGGGAGGTTTTACAGTGGATTTAAGATGGAATAGATTTGTGGAATTTAAATGGATAAGCTTATTGGTTATAATCTTTACATTACTTATTGGGCTTCCAGCTCCAACCAATGCAGCTGCGCCAAATTTATTAGCAGGTGAAACACTCACCTTGTTAACAGGTAATTCGACGACAGCTATGACGGATGGTGATGAAACGACCTCGTATACAATGAGTGGAACTCAACTATTGTATGATTTTGGCGTGCAAGGGAAAGCGAAATCGTATAAAATAACCTATTCAAGTGCAGATGGTAGAATTTTTAAGTATTCAGGTGTGCGTTCTGGCCTAATTAATTCTGATTCACTGCCTGCATCTAGTGTTAAAAAAACAGTTACAGGTACATTTCCTTCTAATGCAAGAAGTGTATTTATTGGAGGTTACACAGCATCAACGGTAATGACAATATACGAAATTGAAATTTATGGAGAAAACGATACTACTCCGCCATCTGTACCTTCTGGTTTGACTGGTGTTGCTGGAGATACTATTGTAAATCTGAACTGGGTTGCAAATTCAGAATCGGATTTTAAACATTACAATCTCTACCGTGATGGAGTATTGTTGAAAAGTGTAACTGGTAGTACGTATGTCGACACTGGATTGATAAATAAGACTACATACAAGTATCAAATATCAGCTGTTGATACTAGCGGCAACGAATCAGGCTTAAGTGAAGCATTAAACCTAACTCCAGTGGCTAAAGCTCCAGAATCTCCGAGTGGTTTAACAGTGACTGTTGTAGAAAAAAGCATTGTGATTAGTTGGACTGCGGTAAAGGATGCAGACACATATACCGTTTATCGTTCTACTGAGTCGGGCGGTCCTTACAGCTCTATTTCATCGGGGCTGAACGGAACAAGTTTCAAAGATAGCGAAGTGACACCTGGAGTAGAATATTTTTATGTTGTTAGCGCCTATAATGAAGATGTTAAAGGAACGGATTCCAAAGAGGTTTCTGCAACGATTCCCAAGAATCTAAATCCAATTTTAAATGTAACCATTAATGAAGAAAGTGTAAAAGTAAATGAGCTATTCACTTCTTACATTTCTTTAGAGAACGTTAGTGATATTTTTGCCGAAGACTTCACGATAAGCTATAATGCTGATTTGATGGATTACGTTGGGTTTGAAGAGATCGAAGGATACAAGGTATATAATGAATCAAAAGGTACAAAAGGTACGATTCGCTTTATTGTAGCGAGCCAGGGTGAAGAGTATGGTATCAACAAAGAAACGACTTTCTTAAAAGTTATTTTTAAGGCAAAAGCAATTGGAACAGGTACTGTTGATGCTATTAAGTGCCGAGTGGCTGATACTATTAATGAGTATGACATCGAGGAAGTAGGGTGCATGCAGGATAGTGTCATAATAAAAGGGCCAGATGATGTAAACCGTTCTGGAAGCTATACTTTAGTTGACCTCGCTATTAGCGGTTTTTATTTTGGTAAAACGGCAGCTGAAACGGATACGGTTAATCATGTAGCTGATCAAGTAGTAGATGGAAACATCAATAACGATGATCTAGTTTACATTGTAAATCAAATTTTAATTAATCCAAATTACGAGCCTAATATGTAGTTTTTAAGAAGGGCTCACTTGAAAGTCGATTTAAAGGAGAGCCCCTTTAGTCAGACAGCAGTAATTCCATGGTATCATGGGTTACTATTGTTCTCTGAAGGGGTTCTTTATTGTATAAGAAATTGTAGAAGGACCGAATTATTTAAATTTTTTCGCATGTGTTGATCGCTTCCGCTACTGGAGAAGGCGCAGCGATTTATTTTTTTTACCTACAATTATTTTTCTTGATCTATCATATAGAAAAAGAGCCGAAGAACCAGCATTCAGTTCTCCGTTCGTCTATGTTACGATAAGGGTAACTTTGTCAGAACTATTATAAAGAATGGAGAACAAGCGATGATTAATTTATCCCTAGAAATTCAAAATGCCGAAGGAGCGGTGCTTGAGACCCGTACGGACAGCGAACAGGTTTATTTGGTGTACAAGCAGGCTTACGAGCCTGGAAATGTAATCGTTCTCAAAAGCTCGCGGGCCAATGTGCATCTGGTCATTCAGCTGGAGGATTCGATTAATCCGGCCTTCATTTATTTGAAGGGCGAGGAGTACCGCTACATCATTCCTTTTGATGAAAAAAGAGTATCTTATTCACCTAAATCGTTTACGGGCGACATCCATGTGCTGACTGCCCGTCTGGCAACCGTCGAGGAAATAGGCGCTTATAAAAATGTAGCTAAAAATGAATATGACCAGCATGCCAACGACAGCTGTTTCCCGCATGCATCCGCTAATGTCGAGACGCGGGGCGAGGCCGTATTTGCGGCACGGAACGCCATTAATGGAAATGCTGCGAATGACTCGCATGGCGAATGGCCTTATGAATCATGGGGCATTAACCAGAGAGCGGATGCGGCTATTTCGATTGATTTTGGACGCACCGTAGTCGTGGACAAGGTCGTCTTAACGCTGCGAGCCGATTTTCCGCATGATAATTATTGGGAAAATGTGACGCTGACGTTTTCGGATGGCAGCTCGCATCAGGCCAGCCTGATCAAAACCCATAAACCGCAAACGATTTTGCTGGAATCCAGAGCGATTGACCATGTAACGCTAAGCGAATTAAAAAAATCATCCGATCCTTCACCGTTCCCGGCTCTAACGCAGTTTGAGGTGTTCGGAAGAGAAGCCTAAGAGCGGCATAGCTGGACGCCCGGTCTGGGTGCAAATACATTCCTCGTCCCCAGCAGTTACGACAGATTCAGACGCAAAAAATCGATTAGACGAGAGCGCCATGCAGGTGCTTTTTTGTCGTTTGGAAGACGCTTCACAGCATTGACACCTCTTGAGAAACTTTATAGAATGAAGCAGGCACTACAATACTGCTAGTATTCCATGCAGAACACGCAGCTAATCTGCTGGCAATTTTGACTGGAGGTTCACTGGTTTAAAATGAATTTAAAAATGATCGCTATCGGCGGCTACGTCATGCTTATTTATTGGCTTTCCTTGCATTTTTCGTTTCTGGACACGTTATTTTTCCCTACCTTGGGGGCTTTCAGCTTTCTGTTTGTCTCGCGTTCGTTCCGTTATACGGAGCTCAGCAAAATTACATTAGGAGCGTTTATTTCGTCCATCGTCGGTACGCTGCTCTTCTCCATCTATCCAAGCGCGATTTCCTTGTTCGTAAATGTATTGATCACGATTTGGATGATTACTAAATTTAAGTGGAACGCCCCGCCCATTGTGGCGGTGTCGCTCATCCCATTCTTCTCCCACTCGACGCATCTTTGGCTTATTCCGATATCCGTATGTGCGGCGCTGCTCGGTTTGATGCTGATTTTATTCCTTGCCGAATGGTCTGAGAAACGGCTAAGCCCTTTATTTTCACTGATCAAAAGAAATGGCGTTCCTGTAGAAACGGATTAATGCATTTATAAATTCTTATCAATTGTGTGAAAAGTATTCACTCGCAGGGCAGGTAGTTTTATAATATAATTTGTGATAACATATAGTATTAGATGAGGAATGTGAACAAGGAT
The DNA here is from genome assembly GCF_050481745.1 of Paenibacillus algorifonticola. Classification (GTDB taxonomy): domain Bacteria; phylum Bacillota; class Bacilli; order Paenibacillales; family Paenibacillaceae; genus Pristimantibacillus; species Pristimantibacillus algorifonticola_A. The sequence continues at coordinate 52,826 of NZ_JBCNGR010000006.1, forward strand.
AAAATTATTCCGTTCATGCTTATAGATCTGTCGTTTATAAGCGTTGTTTTAAGCTGTAGATCAATGGGCATGATTGAAAGTTCTATTCATTAAATTGCAACTACACTGAAGGAGGATTTATCATGGCATTGGTTTCGATGAAAGACATGTTGAACAAAGGTTTAAAAGAAGGTTACGCGGTTGGTCAATTCAACATTAACAACCTGGAGTGGACGCAAGCCATTTTGGGCGCAGCTCAAGAAGAGCAATCTCCCGTTATTTTGGGCGTATCTGAAGGCGCTGCTCGTTACATGGGCGGTTTCAAGGTTGTTACTGCAATCGTTAAATCCCTGATCGAAGAAATGAAAATCACCGTTCCAGTTGCGATTCACTTGGACCACGGCTCCAGCTTCGAAAAATGTAAAGAAGCAATCGATGCAGGCTTCACTTCCGTTATGATCGATGCTTCCCACTCCCCATTCGATGAAAACGTAAAAACAACGAAGCAAGTTGTTGCATATGCTCACGAGCGCGGCATTTCTGTCGAAGCAGAACTGGGAACAGTTGGCGGACAAGAGGATGACGTTATTGCTGATGGCGTAATCTACGCTGATCCACAAGAGTGTAAACAACTCGTTGAGCTTACAGGTATCGATTGCCTGGCTCCAGCACTTGGTTCCGTTCACGGTCCTTACAAAGGCGAACCAAACCTGGGCTTCAAAGAAATGGAAGAAATTTGCCAAACGATCAAGCTGCCATTGGTATTGCACGGTGGTACTGGTATCCCTACTGAGCAAATCAAAAAATCCATTTCCCTTGGAACAGCTAAAATCAACGTTAACACTGAAAACCAAATCGCGTTCACTAAAGTTGCTCGTGAAATCCTGACTTCGGATTCCGAAGTATTCGATCCACGTAAATTCTTGGCTCCAGGCCGTGAAGCGATCAAACAAACGGTTATGGGTAAAATTCGTGAGTTCGGTTCTTCCAACAAAGCGTAAGCCTATATATAAATGAAGAAGGGCTGGTCCGGCTGCTGCATGCAGTTGGACCAGCCCTTTTTTGCTGTATACTGTACTCTTGGCTTAACGATACGTTGGCAGCCAGCTGCCATGCGCTTCAATCAGCTCGTCGCAAAGCGAGACGATGTCATCCATCGACAATTCCGCTGACGTATGCGGGTCCAGCAGAGCGGCGTGATAAATATGCTCGCGCTTCAATGTCTTGGCAGCTTCAATCGTGAGCAGCTGGGTATTGATATTGGTGCGGTTTAACGCAGCCAGCTGCGGCGGAAGATCACCAACGTAGGTTGGCGTTATGCCGGAGCGGTCAACCAAGCAAGGCACCTCGACGCAGGCTTCCTTCGGCAGGTTCGTAATAAGGCCTGTATTCATAACGTTCCCGGCGATTTTATAAGGATGGTTGGTCTCGATCGCTTCCATAATATGCGAGGCATATTCATGGCTGCGCGTATGCTCAATTTTCTTATTGCCGAGCATCGAATCCCGTCTTTCCTCCCAGCCCTTAATTTGCTCAATACAGCGGCGTGGGTACTCATCCAGAGGAATATTGAAGCGTTCAATGAGCTCTGGATAGCTCTTTTTAATGAAGTACGGATGGTATTCCGCATTATGCTCGGAAGATTCGGTAACATAATAGCCGAACTTCAGCATGAGCTCGTAGCGCACCATATCGTGGTGCTGCTCCGCTTGCTTTTCCGCAGCGAGCCGTTTAATTTCCGGATATAAATCTACACCGTCCTTTGTTGCTTCCAGCAGCCACGCCATATGGTTAATGCCAGCGATCTTTGTTTTGACACCTGCTGTATCAATGCCCAGATGCTCGAATAGGTGCGGTACACATATTTGTACGCTGTGACAGAGTCCTACAGCCTGCAAGCCGCCTTGCGAAATGAGTACATTCGTCAATACAGCCATTGGGTTGGTGTAGTTGAGGAACAGGGCGTCTGGACAAACCTCCTGAATATCTGCTGCAAAATCAAGTACGACCGGAATGGTACGCAGGTTGCGGAAAAGGCCGCCGATGCCAACTGTATCGGCAATCGTTTGGCGCAAGCCGTATTTTTTCGGAATTTCGAAATCGGTTATTGTGCAAGGATCGTAACCGCCAACCTGAATGGCATTGACGACATATTTAGCTCCGCGAAGCGCCTCCTTGCGATCGGTATAGGCTTTAACGACGCAGCTGCTTCCAAGCGACTCCTTCATATTCAGCAGCAGCTGCTCAGATTCACGCAGCCTTCCCCCATCAATATCAAACAAAGCTAACTCGAAGCCTTGCAGTGCTTCTGTAAGCATGACATCACCCAACACATTTTTCACAAAAACAGTGCTGCCCGCACCAAGGAACGTTATTTTCGCCAATGAATTCGCCTCCGTTTATGAATAGCTTTGACTCCTTAACTATAGCCCCGAAGCGGAAGCAGGAACATGGAGTAATTCCTGTTAAACCTGTCATAATGCCTTTTCATTGCATGGTTTCATCCGATCTATTATACTATTACCTGTCATAATGAGGGGGGATGCCCTATGCCTCTGACTGAAGTCAGACATAATCGAGAGACACCGCAGCGGCAGATGGAGCTGTTTTTGCGTTTTTTCGGCAAGGAGGAATGTGAACCCCTGCACAGCTGGGGTCCGGGCTTGCGCGACTTGTATATTATCCATTATGTGATCAGCGGCTCAGGCGAATTTAGTACCGGAGGAGAAACCTATCAGCTGTCACAAGGCCAGGGCTTTCTCATAACGCCAGGAGCGATTGTTCATTATACAGCGGATGAGACTGACCCTTGGGTATATACGTGGGTCGGTTTTGACGGGCTTCATGCTAGAGCCTTTATGCAGCGGGCCGGGCTCAGTGTATCGCAGCCGATATTTCGTGCCAAGGGTGCCAACTGGTTCGATACTAGCCATCAGGAGCTTATGGATGCCCACGAAAAGGGTATCCGGGACATTTTGTACCAGAGCATTTTGTACCGTCTAATTGGAGAATTAATGGAATGTGCAGAGCCTGCATTAGCAGAGGAGCAGCCACTTCGTGCCAACTCCAAGGAAACCTATATCAACGAAGCAATAACCTATATCGAAAATAACTACAGCCAGAAAACAACGGTTGAGCAAATCGCTCAGGCTGTTGGCTTGGACCGGACTTATTTGTCCAGCTTGTTCAAACAGCAGTTTGGCCTGTCGCTGCAAGCATTTCTGCTGCAATTTCGAATGAATCGGGCGGTAGAGCTGCTGAGCAGCAAGCAGCTGTCAGTGAGCGATATTTCACGCTCGGTCGGCTACACCGACCCCTTTCTTTTCTCCAAAATGTTCAAAAAGGTCATCGGCCAATCGCCGCGCCGAACGCGAGAGCTGCTGGAGGAGCAGGGCAAGCTGTAAGCGAGGGAAAGCAGTCATTTTTTCATGTATAATCCAGCCGCGATGATTTAAGCTTCCTATAACCTATCAATAGTCAGGAGATAAGCAACAGATGGGGAAAATAAACGCAGCCTCAAAGTTTTTTATTTTTTTAATGCTCGCAATGGTCATGGTACTTGCGACACCGTTACAAACGTATGCCGAAAAAAGCCAGCTTAAATGGGTTGTAAATGGAAATGAAGTAACCTTCTCGCCTGCACCGATTATCGACAAGGGAACGGTTTATGTTCCACTGCTGCCGATTTTTGAAAAGCTGGGGTTTTCCGTAACTTGGAATGCTGCTGATCGAGTGGTTAGTGCCAAGCGCGGAACGATGACGGTTACTTACTATGTGGATGGAAGTTTTATTGTAATTAATGGAGCGACATACGCTGCGCGAATCGAAAGCATGACGGTGAAAAAGCAATTATTTATACCTGTACGCTTAATCAGTGAAGCAGTGGGTGCCAGAATTGAATGGGATGCTGGAAAGAAGACAGTCTACTTATCTTCACCACCGAAGGAGCGGAAGATAGAGCTTTCTTTTTCAAGCCAAATTCGCTCGCAGCTCGGGCTGGATGAAGAACGTGGGCTAAGCGTCAACGTGATGCATTATGGTGTGCAAGATAATAGCTTGTATACGCTGGTCTATTTTCAAAATTTAAGCCAAAAGGATCTTTATTTGAATATAGACCCTGACAATCTGAAAATTATCCGTTCGTATTCGAAGCAAAAGGACCCCATGCCGCCTTACAACGATACGGAAGCTTTTGAAGAGTGGAAGCGTAACAATAACGGTTTTTCGGAGGTTGGCAGCAATGTGGTAGCTATGCGGAAATATGTGCAAAATCAAGCAGGGGGCTTGACCGATTTTCTACTGCCAGCGGGTAAAACGGAGCAAATGATTTTTATTGCACCGGTCGTGATAGGGTCGCCCTTTACGATCAATGGGAGCTATGGTGCAGGCATCAAGCAGATTAACCCAGCCTCGTTAAAGCTTCATTATGAGGTGGAAACCGGGCTGGAGCTTGGACAATATTCGTTTATGTATACAATGATGCCAGTACAGGAATAAAAATCCATTCGCAATGGAAAGGAAAAGCGCAGGTTAGCGAGAATGTAAGAGTAAAAATAAAAGTAAAAGTAAAAGGGACGGCTTTGGCATTAAGCCCAAAGCTGTCCCATGGAGAGCAAGCGCCGTGCTTTGCAGCAGCGGCAGCTTGTTTTTTGCTTTGAATGTCAGGTGGTGCATGAGCGGCACCGCTGCTGCATGTATGCGATGCGCGGCGTTAGCCGCGAAGCGGTACCCGTTTCTTCTTCCCCGCTCGCATGGACAGAAGGAAGCACAGCAGAAGCACGACGCCAGCGGAGACGTAGGGGAAATTAATATTCATATCAAACAGTACGCCGGCTGCAATTGGTCCGAGAATGTTGCCTAGGCTCGTAAAAGCGGAGTTCAAGCCAGCGAGGTAGCCTTGCTGGTCATTAGCCATTTTTGAAATTTGGGTGCCGATGGCCGGGCGCAAAATATCGACAGACAGGAACAGGAAGAAGGTGACCACGAATACCATCCAGTAGTTGCTCGTCAACAGCATCAGCAGAACGAATAGACCCGCAATAAACAAAGACCACGTAATGACGTTCTGCTCGCCAAACCGATTCAAAATCCAGCCGAAAATCGTGACCTGCACAACCGCGCCCGCGATGGAGCCGAACGTAATAATAAATGCAATATCGGTTGCTGTAAAGCCAAAGCGATGATCAACGTACAAGCCGAATACCGTCTCATAGTTCGCAAGCCCGAACGAGGCGACAAGCACGATGATTAAGCTGAAAAAATAGGGCTGCTTATAAGACGTCAGCAGCTGGGACATAAAGCTGGGTTCGCCAGTCGAGCCAGTCGAAGCCGAGTCCTTTGGAAGAGCTGAAGCGGGAGGCGTCGGAGCGGCAATCGCCTTGGATTCTGGTAAAACCAGCAGCGTAACAATGGCGGCTACCCCGCCCGCGATGCCCGCTACATAGAAGGGTACGCGTACGCCAAATTCGGCCAAATAACCTCCGATGCCGGGGCCGATAATAAACCCGGTCGTAATCGCGGCATTGATGTAGCCCATGCCTTTGGCGCGTTCTTCGTTGCTAGTAACGTCAGCGACATAGGCCATAATCGAAGGCATGCTGAATGCGGCCCCGATTCCGCCAAGTATGCGAGAAACAAACAGCAGCCACGGCTCGCTGACAGCTCCAAACATCCATTCCGAGAGTGCGAACAGCGTAACGCCCGCTACAATCATTTTTTTTCGGCCGATAGAATCGGAGAGTCTGCCTGCAAGCGGTGAAAATATTAATTGGGCTAAGGAAAAGGCCGCTACCATGAAGCCGAGTATGCTTCCGTTCAAATCCAGCTCTCGCATATAGGCAGGCATAACGGGAATCACGAGCCCAATGCCTGTAAATACGAGCAAAATATTGCCCATGAGAAGAAGGATAGCCCCTCTATTCCGTAGTAATAATGACATGGTTAAAGTCCTTTCATCCTGATCTAGGTTGTATGAATGATTACGTTTGCTGGTGGTTGGAGCTTGCGATGCCGTGAAGAACAATCTTTACAGCAGTTCTGTAAATGTTCAAAACCTCATCCATCGCATTGGAGCGCCTGGACAATTGATTCAAGCCGAAAAACAAGCTTTCCAATATAATCGCCATATGCTCAACCTGCATCGGCTTTAATTCGCCCCGGTCAATGCCTTCCTGAATGAGGCGTTTGTTGAATTCCAAATGCCGGTCAATCATGACCGTCATCCGTTTCTCAACCTCAGTGGTTTTCTCCTCATGGTTGAAAAATTCATCGGCCGCTTTCGTAAGCGGATGGCTGAAATCATCCATCACACCTTGCTCGACGATGGCGTACAGCTTTTCGGTGGACGTCTCATAGAGCGCCTGCTGCTCATTCCATTTTTGCTCCCATTCCAAATCCCATTCCTCTAAAAGATAGAGAAACAAGCCCTCCTTGCTTTTAAAATGGTAATAAATATTGCCCTTGCTGCTGTCGGTCGCCTCTACAATGTCTTCAATCGAAGTCCCTTTATAGCCCTTCTGGGCAAAAAGCGCACGTGCGGCGCTTGCGACTTTCTTCTTCGTTTGCTCGCTTTGCAGCTGTTTTTTGTTCATGAGGCGCTGCCCCTTTCTATTAATTATACTGAACGTTCGTTCTATAATAATAACAAAATATAAAGGGAAAATGCAAATGAGAGGTGAAGGAGGTTTTATAGTAGCGGAAACACCAAATATTTTATTAACATTTTCATGTTATATGTAAAGAATTTCTGACCATATGTTGATAATGGAAGAGTAGAATATATAATGGAGGGATTTACAAGTGGTAAAGAGTGATAAATCTTTTGTAGCAGCAATTTTATTATGCTTCTTTTTAGGATCTTTCGGCATTCATCGTTTTTATGCGGGAAAAGTGGGAACAGGCATTTTGATGCTGGTTACATTGGGTTGCTTTGGTATCTGGACACTAATCGACTTAATTATGATCATTTGCGGCGCATTTAAAGATTCAGAAGGCCGTGAAATTAAAGCATAACGATCATTTTATAGGTAAAAAGGGAAAAAGAGCTCCTATGAGCTCTTTTTTGCGTCCGCGCATTTGAGTAGGCTGTGCTGATGCTGATGCTGCCCTTATATTCAAGCCTCTTCTTTTTTAATTTTCGCGGGGTTGTTGATTTTATAAGGAACGGGATGCTTGGTCAGCTTTTTGGCTACAATTTTAGCCTCGAAGGTGATGACATCGCCAACTTCCAGCTCCTGCTTTTTGAGCGTGGCGCTATGGCTGGACCATGCTTCGCCCACGAGCGTCCCTTGTTCAGTGATGGACACGGCCTCATAAATGACAACCTCATCATCATTATCGGAAAAATGGTTCGGCACCGTCGTAAACTCCTTAACGGTCGCGATCATTTTCACCTTATCCTCCGGCAGCTCAAGCTTCGGCGCTTTTTCCTTTTTGGCTTTGCTTTTCGGCTTTTCTTCCGCTTGCTCAGCCTTGTCATTATCGCTGGAATTGGCCGTTTCCTCTACTGCCTCTGGAATCGCTGCTGCACTTTCGACCGAATCGATAGCAAAGCCTGCGTCCGCAAGCATTTCCTCGACGGTCTTGGCAGAGCCCGTATCGCTCTCACCAGTAGCTGCGGAATTACTGCTAACGTTAGTGCCGTTTTCTACATTTTGGGCCTCAACAGCTTCTGTTTCATTATTTGCAGTTTCCTCGCTAGTCTCGTCAGCCTCAACACCAGCCGCATGCTTCGCGCCATAACTTGCCGCTTGCATTTCCTTCAAATAAGAAGGGTGGATGCAGTGCAGCTGATCGTTGCCGAGCTGTATGACGGCGGTCATTTTATCGACAAAACCGACGACGCTGCAAACGATATTCAGGCCGTGGCCTTTATAATAAAAGGTTTTTGTTTTGCTGGCTTTGCCTGAGAGCAAGCCCCACTCCTGGCATTTCTCCACCTGTTCCTCATCATTCTCAAAGAGCTGGTAGTTTTGCGGTTCAATTACAAACGCATACTCCATCATATTCCCGCCTTTCCGTCATTGCGGCTAAATTGTTTTAGGTACAACCAGTTTAGCATAAAAGCGGCCCATCCAGCATCTTGGCGACCGTGCATGCGGTCGTGGTTAGGCGCGGAGGGAAGCCGCCTAAGCTTCACCAGCCCAGTCCTGCTTCAGCGTAACAAGCTGCTGGAGCGCAGCGTTGTCGAGCTCCGTAATCCACGTCTCGGAGCTGCTGGATATGACATTTTCGCTCAGCTTTTGCTTGGATTCCAGCATTTCGTCGATCCGTTCCTCCAGCGTGCCGAGCGCAATGAACTTGTGCACTTGAACGTCGCGGGTCTGCCCCATGCGATAGGCGCGGTCGGTCGCCTGATTTTCCACGGCGGGATTCCACCATCGGTCGAAATGGAATACATGATTCGCCGCAGTGAGATTCAGGCCGACGCCGCCTGCTTTAATCGATAAAATAAAGACGCTTGGCTGCTCGGACGCCGGGAGCGTGTTCGACTGGAATCGTTCAATCATCCGATCGCGAGTGAGCTTCGTCGTGCTGCCGTTCAAATAAAGCACACGCTCCTGAAGCTCCCGCTCCAGAACCCCCTGCAGCAGCTGGCCCATGCCAATATATTGCGTAAAAATAAGGCAGCGCTCGCCTTCGGCTCGCAGTTCCTTCACCATCGCCATCAGCCGCTCCAGCTTGGACGATCGGCTAATCAGCGCTTCCATTGCGGCCTCGGCGCCGGTCGTGCCGCTGGCGATTTCCGCTTCCATGACCTCCAGCGGCATTCCATCCTCCAGCAGAGCGGGATGATTGCAAATCTGCTTGAGCTGCGTCAGCACGGACAAAATCGCGCCGCGGCGCTTGTTGCCCTCCACCCGCTGCACCTTAGCCATCAGCTCGTTGACGGTTTGCGTATAAAGCGCGCCTTGCTCGGCGGTGAGATGAACGTACGTCTTCATCTCGTTCTTATCCGGCAGGTCAAGCTGAATCGCCGGGTCCTTCTTTTTGCGGCGCAGCATGAACGGCTTGACCAGCCGCTGCAAATCGATGACGCGTTCCGGGTCCTGCTCCTGCTCGATGGGCGTAGCGAAGCGCTTCTGAAAGCCCTGCGCACTGCCGAGAAAGCCAGGATTCATAAAATCATAGATCGACCATAGCTCGCTCAGCCGGTTTTCAATCGGCGTTCCGGTCAGCGCAATGCGATGCTTGGCGGGCAGACTGCGAATGGCGGCGGCCTGCTTCGTCTGCGCATTTTTAATATTTTGCGCCTCATCGAGGCATATCGCTTCCCATGTCCGGCCTTGCAGCAGCTCTTGATCGAGCATGGAGGTCGCGAACGATGTGAGTATAACATCCGCGCGGCTGGCAGCTTCGTAGAAAGCGTCGCCCGTCAGCCGCTTGCTGCTGTAATGCAGCATGACGTTCAGTGATGGCGCGAAGCGGCTAATTTCCTTCTGCCAGTTGCCGAGCACCGAGGTCGGGCAAATGATGAGTGCGGCTGCACGGCCAGCGCCGCCCGTTTCCTTCATCTGCATCAGGTAGGCGATGAGCTGCACCGTCTTGCCGAGGCCCATGTCGTCGGCGAGACAAGCACCAAGCCCCAGCTGGCGCATAAAAGCAAGCCACGAGTAGCCCTCCTGCTGATAAGCGCGCAGCGTCGCTTGCAGGCCCGCAGGAACGGGGAGCGCTGGCGCTTCTTTTTGCTGCACGAGCCGGTCCATCATCTCCTGCATATAGCTGTTCAGCTCGACCTCCAGCCGCAGCTGCTCGTTCTCATCCTCGGCCTCATCCGCCGATGCTTCTGCGTCTTCTTCCTTGCGGGCGAAGTAGTCCTTCCGCGAAAGCAGATGGAGCTGAAGCACATCCTGAAAGGAGAGCCCTTGGGCGCTGTTCATGCCCTTCATCATTTTGCTGATTTGCTCCAGCAGGCCGGGATCGAGCGTCACCCACTGTCCGCGGAATTGCAGCAGCCGCTCCTGACGGGCGAGCAGCTCCGCAAACTCCGCTTCGGTGAGCGTAAGATCGCCAACAGACACGCGCCAATCGAATTCAATAATGGCGTCCAGCCCGAAGAAGGAGCGGCCTTTCGCCGGGTTTTCCTCTTCCTTGACCTTGGCGCGCAGCTTAGGCTTTTTGCGGCGGGCGCTTTCCCACCAGGCGGGGAGCAGCACCTGCCAGCCCGCCTCGAGCAGGCGGTTGCTGCCCACCGTCAGGAAACGCCAGACCGAGTCGCTGCTGAGCGGCACTCTCAGCACATCGTATTTCTCGCCTGCCAAATGCTCGTCAGGCAGACTGGCGCGCAGATGATCCAGCCATCCGGCGGATCGACCCTGCACAGCATGAACCCAAGCCGCCGGAACCTCGCCGGCGACATCGCCGTGCTGCGACAGCCTCACAGGCCGCAGCACCGATGGGTCCAGCTTGTCCTGCAGCACGAGCCGCAGCTGCCACGCCTCATCGGTTTCCTCGCCCGGCTCAAGCAGCTGCAGCATAGGGCGGAACGGCGCATGGTCTGCCTTCCAGCCGACGGCCATCAGCCAGCCGGACGGATCAAGGCCAGCGAAGATCGCCTTCTCCTTCACGAACAGCAGCGGATATTCCGCGCGCAAATCGGCAGACGCTGCTTCACTGTTGTAATAGCGCTGGAACACCGCCGCCGAGAAGGCGGCCTCCAGCATGCCGAGAAAGCCATTCGACAAGCGGCCGTCCTTCACTTTCTCCTCAGCAAGCGCAAGCTCGCTTGCCAGCTCCACCGAAGCGGAGCTGTCCCACACCCATTGCAGCTGCCCGGCCCGCCATGCGGAGTGGCTCGGCAGGTAGCGCTCAGCCTCCATATGCTCGTGCAGCAAGGGCGCGAGCCGGATGAGCGCCGCCGACTGCTCGTCCCATTCCCAATGAATATGTGCCAGCAGGCGCTGCTCGGCAAAGAAGGGGAGCACATGCTCCGCGGGAAGCACGACCAGCTCCACCTGCTCCATTTGCCGGATTTCAAGCTCGGTCCCATAGGTGGTCGCCGCATGCCAAGCGAATAAGCTTTGCTTGAGGCGAACGCCGGTGAGCAGGTCCTGGCGGTCATCCACCGCATACAGCAGCGCATCGCCAAAGTCCGTTAAAGCCAAATGTACCGTTATCGTCGTCCATGATGGGCTCTTCGTCAGCTCGGTGCTCATGACAGCAATTTCCCCTTTCGCAGCTCTTCCTGCAAAGCCCGCAAGCGGCTGTAGCGCCCAGCGAAGGCGGTGATGAACGATTCCCAGCCCGCCTCGTCCTTGCGTTTTTTATACAGCTTCGCTAATCGTTTCAGCAGCTTGACTGCCGATTTGTAGCCGTCCCTGTTTTTCAGCAGCACATAACGCTCGGCGGCTTGGTGATAGAAGGGGAGCAGCAGCTCAGGCGCGTGCTTCTCGATCGGAGCGAACATGGCTACGCGATAATACAGCGGGTCGATGCCTTCGCTTAGCTGATAGTCGATCCACTCCTGCCATTTTTCATAATGATGAAGCTTGTCTGCATAGATGGAGCGCGAGGCGGGCAGCAGGAGCAGCAACTGCTCCCACATCGCTTCCTCCTCTTGAGGCATCTGCGCCAGCACCGCATCCCAATAGGCAAAAAAAGCATTCAAATGCACGCCATGATGATCCGCGAGCAGGCTCGCCGTTTGCTTCAGCCACTGGAGCAGCCGAGTCCACTCCTTGCGCTGCTTCAGCTCATCCAGCAGGGCATAATAATCATGAATTTTCAGCTTGGATTTGCGGTTTAGCGCAGTTAACAGCGCTTGCGCATCCTCATCGCGGCCTAGCAGAAAGCACAGCCAGCATTTGGCGAACATCCATTGATAGCGGGTTTGGGCGATTTTCTGTTGGGGCTTCAGCGCCTCCAGGTGCGCAAGCTCCTCTGCAAGCAGCGGACTGCCCGGCAGGCGCGGATAGAGCCATTTTTTCCAAAGCGCATAATACACAGGTGAAAAATAATCCGCATACCGCTCCTCCGCAAGCAGTCTTCCGCGCAACTCCGCCGTCGTTTCCGCTAGGCGGTCCCAAAACGCCGGCTCGGCATCAGCGAGCGCCGGCGACTGCTCGAACAGCTTGCTGATGCTGCCCTGCACATCCTCCATCGCGACCCGCGTGTGGTAGCCGACGAACGTGCCCGTATGCAGCTGCTCCATAATAAACAGGAAGCTGTGCAGCTCGAACAGGCATTTCATCGCAGGGGAAAAAGCGGGCCGCGATTGCTTAATAAGCTCAGCAGCGCGGTCAGCATAATCGCTGTTTCTTGTTTGTGCGGCCAGCGGCTCCAAGCATTGCAGCAGCCATTTTCGCCACTGCGAAATCGGCTGCTCGGGAAGCTGCTGGAGTGCGTCGTTTTTTTTTCGCTCGTTCTGTTTATCTATAGGCATCATTCGAATCATTCTCCTGAGTCATTTCTTGAAGACGGGCTTGCTGGCTATCATACAGCTTCAACGCTTCAAAAAGTGCGGTATAGGCGTTTATGGTTATGTATTTTTATGTATTTGGATGCGTAGGAATTTGAAGCGATAGAAGGTGGCATAACGGCTTCTCTGTCCGCGCAGCAGCTGAAAACATGAAAGTGGCTGAAATAGCGGAATGTCAGTCCCTATAAATGTAGAATATTCGAGCTGAGCTGACCGGGCGCACGAGTATGCTGCTCTTGTTCGCTCACCATGTTTCTCACCCTAACTATACGCGAATAAAAATAGAGTTGGCAAATCGCTCATTCATACGAAATCGCCGCGCTCGGGGATAGGTATCGTCATCGGATACTCGACGACGGAAGGAAAGGCGCCTAAATCCAATTATTAAATCTCCTTGCTATAATAGTATAATGGTTACTACTGAATAGGATGCGAAACAGGGAAAGAGGGATCGGATGCTTACTATTTTTCAACTCGAAACGGTTCGTGGTCTTGGCTATCGGCTTGAGGTGCAAAAATGATCAAATCATTATATACACGCGTAGTTCTAATCTTCCTAGTCTCCGTGATCGGGAGCACGATCATTGCTTTTTTAGCAGCGACTTGGCTATTTGAAGATCAATTAAGCGAAAACTCGCAAATTCTTTTGCGTCATTTTGGACATGACATCGCCTCGATCTACGAGACCCTTCCGTCACGTGAAGCGGACGCATTAGTAAGTAAAATGCAGCAGCTCAATTCCTATCATATTCGAATTTATGAAGCAACAGATCGATTCCAGTCTTTCGGAGCGCTGAGCGGACATAAGCCTGCTGCTATTACTGCGGAGCATGTAAAAAAAGTACTGGATGGAGAAACGGTTCAAGGCAATAAGGAAGGTGTTACGGTTGCCTATATTGGATTTCCGTTGAATACAGATATGGGAATGAAAGCGATGTTTGTGGAGACGCTCTCCCCACCGTCCACCTCTTTTGTCATAAAATGGGGATTGACGATTGCAGCGTATTCGTTGATTACAGGCAGCTTATTTGTTCTAATTGCCTCCATCTTCATCATAAGGCCGATTAACAAGCTGACAAAAGCGACCAGACGGATAGCAGCCGGAGACTTCAACGTCAAGCTGAATATTAAGCAGACGGGCGAATTAGGCACTTTGGCTCGCAGCTTTGAAGAAATGATGCATGATCTGCAGCAGCTGGAGCAGATGCGCAGGGAATTCGTAACGAACGTGTCGCATGAGGTTCAATCGCCGCTTACCTCGATATCCGGCTATGCGATAGCGCTTAAGCAAGAAGGCATCGAAGCTAGTGAGCGCAGCCGTTATCTGGATATTATTATCAATGAGGCGAAGCGAATGTCCAAGATGAGCGACAATCTGCTCAAGCTAAGTTTGCTCGAATCACAGTCACAGAAGATGCAACTGGCAACGCTCAGTCTTGATGAACAGATAAGGCGAGTTATCGTTGCGATCCAGCCGCAATGGTCGGCGCGCAACATCCATTTTGAGCTTAATTTGAAGCCAGCTATGCTGACGGCTGATCATGATCAGCTAAATCAGGTTTGGACTAATATCATTGGCAATAGCATCAAATTTTCCAAGGATGGCGGAGTAATTAAAATCAGCATCCAACAAGACCTCAAACACTTGACCGTCCGAATATCAGATAAGGGCATTGGTATTTCACTAGAGGATCAGAAGCGTATATTCGAACGTTTCTTTAAGGCTGATCGCTCTCACAGTCGAAAATATGAAGGCAGCGGCATGGGGCTGGCCATCGTTAAACAGATCATATCGCTTCATCAAGGCGACATCCGAGTGGAAAGCGAGCCGGGTCTGGGAACGACCTTCATCGTCACCTTGCCCATCACAGCGCTGACAGAATAAGCGGCATATCCATTATCTTAAAGCGGTCACCTCACTTCTCCCCATGTCTGCGTCATCAGGTGCAAGCTTCCTTGCCTATGATGACGCAGGCTTTTTTGTACGCGTTCATGCTCCGTTCATCTTGCCGGCATGTAGAGTACATTTTCATCGTGTAAGCTTTCCCTATCGGCCCTTAAAGGCAGCCAGTAGAGAGATGAGGATGGGAGAAGATGCAAGTGGAATTACGAGAGGTCAACAAGATGGAGCTGGACACCACAACAGATAAAAAGCCAGCCAGCAGGATGAAAAAATGGCTTCGCATTTTGCTTAAAGCAATAGCAACCGTAGTAATAGCAATCGTCGTTTTTGTGGCCGTCGTTTTTTTCGTTGATCTGTTCAGCAGCAAATCAGAGCAGGCGAAATTATTACCTTATGGCCAGTCAGTAGCTGTAGATGGGAAATATATGAATGTATCGACTCATGGAGAAGGAGAAGAAACCATTGTGCTCCTGCCCGGTTATGGCACAGCAGCGCCAGCCCTTGATTTTAAGCCGCTCATTGAACAGCTGTCGCCATTTTACAAAGTCGTCGTAATTGAGCCGTTTGGTTATGGATTAAGCGATCTAACCGACAAGGAACGAAGCACGGATAATATTGTAAGTGAACTCCATGAAGTGCTGCAGAGTCTTGAAATCAATCGTTATATTTTAATGGGCCATTCTATTTCAGGATTATACAGCTTAGATTATGTGAACAAATATCCAAGCGAGGTGAGCGCATTTGTCGGACTCGACAGCAGTGTCCCAACGCTTAAAGAGCAGAAGATAGGATCCTCCATAATAAGAACACTTATCCTGCTCAAAAAAACAGGCTTCGCCAGATTGCAATTAAAACTGGGCGAAGACTCCTATGCGGACCTGCCATATGATGATCAAACAAAAGAACAATTAAAAATACTCATTCACAAAAACATTTATAATGCCAATCAATTAAACGAGGCCGGAACTATGTATGCGAATTTTGAAGCAGCGGAGCAATTAACCTTCCCGAAAGCTCTTCCCGTTATTTTCTTTATCCAAGCCAATCATCCTGTAACGGATAGATGGATACCGGAGCATGAGAAGCAAATCAAGGATTCTGTTCATGGGAAAATCGTGCTGTTTGAAGCAGATCACTATTTATACCGTACTCATTCGGCAGAAATCGTTGAAAGCCTCCGGACGTTTATGGAACAAGTAAAACAAGACTAGTAGTTGATTTCTGCTGTGCTATGTAACAGTCTGCTGCGTATTGCCCTGTTTTGCGCCGGGGCGCTGCACGATTTTCACCGAACGGCTTTGTACGAGTAAAATATAACCAACATCAAAAAGGAAAATAAGGACGTACATGAACATGAGCAGCAAAGAATCTGGGAAGAGCTTGTAGCTAAGGACGGAGGCACATAGGGTGCCGAGCATTTTGGCCCAGGCAATAAAACGGGACTGCCCTAGCAGGTCCTTCTGGAAGAGCATTTGAATAAACAAGATCGACATCATCAGATTGATGCCAAAGGCGGTATATTTGCCCTCCGGGTCATGAAATTCGACCGAGACGCCGTAATGCAGCAAAAACGCAGTAGCAAGCAGGGAACCGACGATGACCGCCATTTTTTTCGTTGAATAGTCCTTGCGGGTGTAATACAAAAATTGCATTAAAATAATGATGTCGAGTGCGAACCAGACGATTGTAATGATTTGCTGAAGCGGGTTGAAGGGCATAAGGAAGCCGAACAGCAGCTCCCACGTCAGATTGGCGCAGAGCGCAGCCAAGGGCATGCCGCAGGTCCTGTCCTTAAAGCCTAGATAAATAATAAGCAGATAGGTGATTGTCCAAAAAAACGCCATTCCGAGCAGCAGCAGCAGGTCCATCAAGCCTCATCGCATCCTTTCCAAAAACGGTTGTTATAAAAACGTATGATAGCGGCTGCTCGTCTATGTCTTATGTTAAAATAGAAGGCAATGAAGCTGGCGGGATGCGGCTAGGCGCATATAAAGCCGGAGCAAGGAAAGAAGGACGAACGTATGGCAATCTATGAAATCGAAGAGGATGAGTGGCTGCGTCTGGCGCGAATCGGCAATGGGAAGGATGCTTTGCTGTTCTCCAGCCCTTTCTGCGGAACGTGCAAGGTAGCTGAGCGGATGCTGGATATCGTTCAGGCTGCGGAAGTGCCGACGACGATGTATAAAATCAACATCAACTACGCGCCCAAGCTGCGCGAGGCTTGGAAAATTACGAGTGTTCCCTGCCTGGTGCTAGTCAAGAATGGCGAGCCCCAGCGGTTCGAATATGCGATGCGCTCTGTCGATTATCTTTACAAGCTGCTGAAAGAGGATGAGTAGCTATTTATATTTATGAAAAAGGGTACATCGGAGCATGCTGCGATGTGCCGTTTTTTAATATAGGAAAGAATATGACTATCCCATCCTTTCTCTACACTTCTCGTAATGAAACGCGCTGCGCCGCCAAAGGAAGGCGAAAGCCGTTTCATCTTGTTTTTCACCTAAAAAAAACAGACATCACCTGAAATAAACAACGGTAGGAAAATAACCAGCTCTCCATTACGATGAAGGAGAATAAGGCGGGTATACTAGAATGATTTAGAAGGTGCTTTGCAGGGAGGATGGGGTAAATGCTGAAAGCGGTTGTATTTGATGACGAATATATTGTCCGCCAAGGGCTGAGCCAGATGATCGACTGGCAGCGTTATGGCGTCGAGCTGGTAGGAACGGCGGGAGATGGCTTATCGGCGCTTGCGATGTTCCGCGAGCTGCGCCCGGATATTGTGCTGACGGATATTCGGATGCCGGGCATGGACGGACTGCGGCTCATTGAGACGGTGGCTGGCGAAGCAGGGGATACGATGTTTATCGTGTTCAGCGGCTTTAATGAATTTGAATATGTGATGCGGGCAATTGGGCTAGGGGTAGTCGATTATTTGGAGAAGCCGGTTACGGTAGAGAAAATAGATGAAGTGATGCGCAAAGCGATCGAGCGGATCGACAAACAGCAAGCGTTCAGCTCCATGAAATCCAAATGGGAAGCGTCTCAGCAGGAGCTGCTGGAGAAAGCGACGCTGAATTTGCTGTTAGCAGGCGATAGTGCGCTAGGCAAATGGAAGCAAAGCTATGGCCCGGATTGGGAAGCTATTGCGGGTATTACGGTGCTGGCTTTTTCCTCGGAAGGTGTGGAGCTGGCGGAAAGCTCGTCCTATCGCGTCGTTGAGGTGACGAATGGAGCAGAACGGCTGTCTGCGGTGCTTCATTTCAGGCTGCCTGCAGATGAGCTATGGGAGCAGCTTATGCTGCAGGGTGAAGATTGCGAGCTGTTCGCAGCTGGGGGAACCTATGCAACGCTAGCAGAAGCGCCAAAAAGCTGCAAGGAAGCACTGCGAGCGCTCCGGTACGGTCGGTTTTTGGAGGAAAGCGGCTTGGTTCGCATTGAGCAAATGGAAGGCAGTGATGAGCTGGCTGGCAACTTGACGAAGCATGAGGAGTCCGTCATTTTCTCCTTGCGCACGGGGGACAAGAAGGGGCTGCTGGCTGCCTTGGACGAATTCGAGGCGTCGGTCGGGCAGCAGAAGCTGGACCCGGAGCAGGCGGAGCGCGAAATTTTGCAGCTCGTTTATGTAGGCCATGAGGTGCTGAAAGAAACGGGGCGCGATATTCGCTCCCTTGGCAAGGTCGCGCATCAGGAGCTAGGCGTCATGCATACGCGCGAGGAAATGTTCCGCTGGCTGCGGGGCAAGGTAGAGGCGATGCTGACGGCCATTACTGAAGCAAGGCGTTCTACGAAGCATGCGGCGGTCGAAAAGGCGTTGGCCTATATGGATGCTCGCTTTGGGCAGGACATTTCCCTGCAGGAGCTGGCGGAGCATGTTGGCCTCAATGCGACGTATTTCAGCCTGCTTTTCAAAGAAGAGATGGGCATCTCCTACATTAAGCATTTGACCCATGAACGCATGGAGCATGCGAAGGTGATGCTGCGAGAAGGGCTGCTGGTCGGCGAGGTCAGCGAGAAGGTGGGCTACCTCAACTACAGGCATTTTACGGAAACGTTTAAGAAGCTCGTTGGCATGACGCCTAAGCATTACCGGGAAGCCCATGCTATCGAGCGTAAGGATGACGGCCATGCCTAAAAAACGACTAGTAGAATGGCTGCGGTTCAAAAAAATTCGAAGCCGATTTCTGGCGGCGATGATTGTGCTCATTGTGCCTTCGATTATGCTGCTCGGCTATATTTCCTTCAATATTACGAAGGACACGCTGACGGATATGAATGAAAAAACAAATTTGGATCATTTGCGGACATCCAGCGAGGTGGCCGACCTATTATTTCGGAATATTAACAATTTTCATCTGTCCATTGTTGTAAACGATGCCATTCGGCAGAGCCTGCGCAGCAGCGGGGAAAACCCGGGCATACAGCCCGATACGGTTAACGGCAGAACCTCCTCGCGGCTCCAGCGCTTAATCAGCAGCAGCTTTGCGGATACCCGTTATGTGACCTCGGTCTGTCTGCTTGATCTAAAGTATCATACCTACTGCTTTGGCCGCTCCGACGATGCGGGCGTGTATGAAGGAAGCGATAAAATAGCCAAGATTACAGGCTCGGATTGGTACAAGGGGGCATATGAGAGCAAGGGAAGGGTTGTGTACTATCCGACTGATATTTTTGACGAATCGAATAAGTCCTTTTCCACCGTGAAGCTGTTTCGCGATGCGGAGGACCCAAGCGGGGAGCCAATCGGCATTCTCGTGGTCAACGTTTCCAAGACGATTTTTGATAAAGTGTTCGGGGGCAGCAAGGAGAATGGCTCGTTCATGGTGCTCAGCGAGGGGGCTGGCCCGACAAAAGCGGTATACAGCCATAATGACACCGTTCCGCTTGCTGGCGGGACAATTGCGGAGACGCTGAGCCACTTGAAGGATGAGGGTTTTCTGGTCAATCCTTATTATAATCAGACGACAAGCTGGACGCTTGTCCACCTCGTTGAATCGAAGGAGCTGCTGAAGCACACCCAATACATTGGCCTGGCGACGACGCTTATAGCTGCGGCTTTCGCGGTGACAGCGCTGATTATTTCTTATTTTATATCGGGGACCATCACAAGGCCGCTGCTGCGGCTGAAAAAAATGATGAATGACTGGACGCTCGGCAAGCGCGATTTTCCGGCGGAATTTGCCCAGGATGAGGTCGGCGTCATTGGTGAGACGTTCAAGCGCATTGCCCACGAAAATGAGGAGCTGAATGCGCGGCTCATCAACTCGGAGCTGAAGGAGCGGGAGGCCGAGCTTAGGGCGCTGCAATCGCAGATCAAGCCGCATTTTTTGTATAACACGCTGGATTCGATTTATTGGATGGCGATTTTGCAAAATAATAAAGAGGTCGCCCAAATGGCAGTGTCGCTCTCCGAAAGCTTCAAGCTGAGCTTGAACAAGGGCAAGGAGACCATTCTCGTATACAACGAGTTGAAGCATATTGAGCATTATCTGAACATCCAGAACATCCGGTTCAACAACCGCTTTCACTATATCGAGGAGGTGGAGGAGTCGATCAAGGGGCTGGAGATGATGAAGCTGCTGCTGCAGCCGCTGGTCGAAAACGCCATATACCATGGTCTTGAGCCGAAGGTCGGAGAAGGAACCATTCGCTTGACGGGTGGAACTGACGGGCCATATTTGATTTTTACGGTCGAGGATGATGGTGTGGGAATGGCGGATATCGCCCAGACCGAGCGGGGCTACGGGATGCGCAACGTCAAGGAGCGGCTGCTGCTGTCTTATGGGGAAGGCAGCTCGCTGAACGTCTGGAGCCGCGAAGGAGAGGGCACCCGTGTGACCTTGCGCTTCAACCCATCGAACCAACCTAAAAAAAACCGACACTCACCTAAAAAATGAAGCGCTTTCATAAAAAGTGTTTCCTCTCTACAATAAAGGTATAGAAAGCTACTTATACAGCATCAGCGACATCGAACGAGGGGGAACGAAACATGAAGAATATGAAGCTTAAATCGCTTGCTATGACGGCAACCGCACTAGTCCTTACTGGAACGCTTGCGGCATGCGGAGGAAGCAATTCGGGCAGCAATACGGGTACGAATGCGGCGGCTGGCGGCAACGGCGGCAGCACGGAGAAGAAGGTAACGCTATCGTTTCTGGTGGACAATACGCAGGATTCGGTTAATTTGGCGAATGCTTATGTCGATGCTTTCCAGAAGAAATATCCGAACATTACGATTGAAATGGAAACAAGGCCCGGGGGCGGAGAAGGAGACA
This sequence comes from Paenibacillus algorifonticola, assembly GCF_050481745.1. GTDB lineage: Bacteria > Bacillota > Bacilli > Paenibacillales > Paenibacillaceae > Pristimantibacillus > Pristimantibacillus algorifonticola_A. The sequence continues at coordinate 73,398 of NZ_JBCNGR010000006.1, forward strand.
ATATTGTAAAAACCCGCCTGGCGACAGGGGACATGACAGATGTTTTCTTTTATAACTCAGGCTCCTTAATGCAGGCGTTGTCTCCAGAGAAAAATATACTGGACCTGACGAATGAAGCGTTCATGTCGGACGTCGTGGATTCCTTCAAGCAGACGGTTGCCGTTAATGGAAAAGTGTACGGGGTGCCGACCTCTTCCACGATTGCTGGAGGCTGGTTCTATAACAAGAAGATCTATTCCGACCTTGGGCTGAAGGTGCCAACGACTTGGGCTGAGCTGATCGCGAATAGCGAGAAAATTAAAGCAGCAGGTATTTCCCCTGTCATTGGCTCCTACAAGGACTCATGGACCTCGCAGCTCGTCGTGCTGGCTGATTATTACAATGTACAGGCACAGGTACCATCGTTCGCAGAGGATTTTACGGCTCATAAGGCGACTTTTGCAGGCACACCCGCTGCGCTGAGAAGCTTCGAGAAGCTGCAGGAGCTTTATGACAAAGGCTTTATGAACAAGGATATGCTGGCGACCACTTATGATGCAGGCCTCAAAATGCTTGCTGATGGCAAGGGAGCACAATATCCAATGCTGTCGTTCGCAACGCCATCACTTGTGCAGAACTTCCCGGATGAGATTGAAAATATCGGATTTTTTGCCCAGCCTGGTGATGATGCCGCCAAAAACGGCTTGAGCGTCTGGATGCCGGGAGCAGGCTACATTTATAAGGAAACCAAAAATGTGGAGGCAGCCAAGCAGTTTCTGGCATTCATGGCTTCTGTAGAAGGGACACAGGTTGCGGCAGCCGTCTCGAAGCCAACCGGCCCTTATCTGATCAAGGATGCGACGATTCCAGACGATGTGCCAACGCTGGTGAAAGACATGCTGCCCTATTTCGAATCAGGCAAAACGGCGCCTGCGCTTGAGTTCGTTTCCCCAGTTAAAGGACCAAGCCTGGAGCAGATTACCGTTGAGGTTGGCGCAGGCATTAAGAAGGCAGCGGAAGGCGCGGCTGCTTACGATAAAGATGTGGAGAAGCAGGCGAAGCAGCTTGGACTGGCGGGCTGGTAATCTATAGCTTAACTAATAGCAAAAAATAGATAAAGAAGTTCGGCCCTGCTTGCAGGGCCGCTTTACTTCAAAATATACGCTTGACAGTGTAGGAGTGATAACGATGAACAGTATTTTTAAACGAACCTACTCCTATTGGTTCCTGCTGCCTGCAGCGATTATTTATTTTATTATTTTCATCCTGCCGACGATGATGTCCTTCTTCTTCAGTATGACGAGATGGACGCTGTCGGATTGGGAGTTTATCGGCTTCGAAAATTTTATTACGTTTTTTCAGGAGCAGTCCTTAAGCATTGGTTTTAAAAATACACTAATCTACGCGGTCGTTACTTGTACGCTTAAGGTTGCGCTCGGACTGCTGCTAGGCGTCTTGCTAACCTCGAAAATTCGGACCAAAAGCTATTTGCGGTCTGTCATATTTTTCCCGACCTTGGTGAGTACGATTGCGGTCGGTATTGCCTTCAGCATGATGATGCACCCGACACAAGGCGTCATTAATACAGCGCTTGCCGCGATTGGCATTGATGGGCCAGATTGGCTTGGCGATACGAGAATCGCGCTATTGTCGGTCGCCATGGTCGATGTGTGGAAAGGCTTAGGCTTCGCCACCGTCATTTATATTGCCGGAATATTGTCTATCCCTGGGGAATATTATGAAGCTCTGCAAATCGACGGCGGCAACAACTGGCATAAGTTCTGGAACATTATTGTGCCGCTGAGCCGTCCGGCTACGAACTCCGTTATTATTTTGGCCTTCATCGGCGGACTGCGCTCCTTCGATCTGGTGTGGGCGATGACCAAGGGCGGGCCGGGCTTCACGACCGACTTGATCGCATCGATCATTTACAAGCAGTATCAAGGCGGCTTCTATGGCCTCGCTACGGCGGGCAATGTGATTTTGTTCCTCGTTGTGACCGCGCTTGCCTTCCCGCTCTATACGTATTTGAACCGCAAGGAGGTAGACCTGTGAGAAAGATCAGACAATGGGGCTTTGAGATCGGTGCCGTCTTGTTCACGATTGTCGTGTTCTGGATTCCGTTCTACTTCATAGTGGTCAATTCGGGCAAGGATGCGAAGGAGTCTTCGCTGCTCACGATGTCGTGGGCTTCCAATAGTCAGTATTGGGAAAATATTAAAACCGTCGTTATGGCTCGCGATTTTATGCTGGTTCGCGCCTTCATCAATAGCACGGTGCTGACGGTAGCTTCCATCGCTATCTTGATCGTATTGTGCGCCATGGCGGGGTATGTGCTGCAGCGCCGGACTGGAAAGCTGTCGCCATTGTTCAACTTCCTGATTCTTGCCGGGCTTATCATTCCGCCAGCCATTGTCCCGACGATCTGGGTCATGGACGGGCTTGGCCTGTTCAAAACGCTGATCGGCCTTATTTTGATCGAGGTTGCGCTGGGCTTTCCGTTCGCGGTTCTGCTTTATAAAGGCTTCATGAGCGGCATTCCGCGTGAAGTGGATGAGGCGGCCGTTATTGACGGCGCAGGCGGTCTTCGACTGTTCTTCGGCATTGTTTTGCCGCTGCTCCAGCCTGTGACGGCAACGGTAGTCGTCTTGTCCTCGGTTACCATCTTCAATGATTTCACGAACCCGCTGTATTTTCTGCCGGGCTCGGACAATGTGACGGTGCAGCTGACGCTTTATAACTTCCAGAGCCAGTATGTAACGCAATACAATTTGCTGTTCACGAACATTTTGCTGATTACGATTCCGCCGCTGCTGCTCTTTATTATTTTTAACAAGCGTATTGTAGCCGGCATGACTGCCGGTTCGGTTAAAGGCTAGAGGGCTAGAGTCTCATTCATAAATCCAGTAAAAAGGGGATAGCTACATGTTAAAGGTTCATTCCGCAAGCTGTGAATATAGAGGTGCCTTGCTCGGCACGGACATCATGAAGCCGCGCTTTAGCTGGATGCTGGAAGCAGCAGAGCGCAGAAGTGTTCGCCAAGCAGCCTATCAGCTGCAAGTGGCGGAGGCATCGAGCGGCTTTGAAACAAGCCTTTGGGATACGGGCCGGGTCGAAAGCGAACAATCGCTTCATATTGAATATGGCGGTCCTGCGCTTGCTGCCCGCACGGCTTATCGCTTCCGGGTTAGAGTATGGGATACGGCAGGAGAAGAGTCACCTTGGAGCGAGGAGGGCACCTTCGAGCTGGCCCTTGCTGGCGGGGCGGACTGGCAGGCGAAATGGATTACGCCGGATACGTCTTCTATTGCCGCAGATGCTGCTCCAGCCTACTTGCTGCGCCACACCTTTCAGGTGAAAGCAGGGGGCATCGTATCCGCACGAGTGTATGCGACCGCGCTTGGCGTGTATGAGCTGTACCTGAACGGCGGCAAGGTGTCGGATGATTTGCTCGCTCCAGGCTGGACCAGCTATCACACCCGCGTGCAATATCAGACGTATGATGTAACGGCGGAGCTTAAGGAAGGCGCGAACGGCATCGGCTTTATGCTGGGCGATGGCTGGTATCGCGGCGGACTGGGCTTTGATGACAAAAATTATATGTACGGCGACAATCGGGCCGCGCTGCTGGAGCTGCATATCCGTTATGCGGATGGCACGGAAGAGGTCATAGCGACAGACAGCTCATGGCAAGCGGCGCTTGGCGCGATTCAATATGCAAATATTTATCATGGTGAGACGTATGATGCGCGTTTGGAAATCCAGGGCTGGAGCGAAGCCGATGGTGGAGTGAACGGATTGGAGGCGCATAGCGATGATAAGCTGGCAGCTGGCGGCTGGTCGGCTGTGCAAGTGCTGGATCTGCCATACAGCCAGCTTGTAGCGCAAGAAAACTGGCCCACTAACGTCACGGAAATCATCAAGCCGATCTCCTCGTTTATTACACCGGCAGGCGATCATGTGCTGGATTTGGGTCAAAATATCGTCGGTCGCATGAGATTTACCGTCGAAGCCCCAGAAGGAACGCAAATCGTTCTGCGTCATGCAGAGGTACTGGACAAGGACGGCAACATTTATTTTGGCAATCTGCGTCCTGCGAAGCAGACGCTGACCTATATCGCGAAAGGCGACGGCATGGAAAGCTATGCGCCCCATTTTACCTTTATGGGCTTCCGTTATGTGCTTGTTCAGGGCTTTCCAGGCCAGGAGGCGGGTGTTCCGCTGCCAGCAGATGCATTCCAAGGCGAGGTTATTCACTCCGACATGCCTTCATCGGGTGAATTCGAATGCTCGGACGAGCGAATCAACAAGCTCCAGCAAAATATCCGCTGGGGACAGCGCGGCAACTTCCTCGACGTGCCGACGGATTGCCCGCAGCGCGATGAGCGGCTGGGCTGGACGGGTGACGCACAGGTGTTTATCAGCACGGCGCTGTTCAACTTCCAAGGCGCGCCGTTTTTTGCAAAATGGCTGCATGACCTAAAGGCGGAGCAGCATGAGGACGGCGGCATTCCTTTCGTTATTCCTGATATCGTTGGTGGAGCCAATTCGGCGGCATGGGGAGATGCTGCGGTCATTTGCCCATGGACGGTTTACCAATACTATGGCGATGAGCGGCTGCTCGCTGAGCAGTATGAAAGCATGAAGCAATGGGTGGAGTACATTCGGGCACAGGGCAGCGAGGAGTATTTGTGGAATAGCGGCTTTCATTTCGGAGATTGGCTTGCGCTCGATGCGAAGGAGAACAGTTATATTGGCGCGACGCCAACGGCATTGATTGCCACGGCCTACTATGCCTACTCCACGCGCATTGTTCGTGATGCAGCGAAGGTGCTCGGCCATGACGAGGACGCCCAGCGCTATGATGAGCTGCATAACCGCGTCATCTCTGCGTTCCGCGACGAGTTTATGACCAAGAGAGGGCGTATCGCTTCACCGACGCAAACCGCGCATATTTTGGCGCTTATGTTCGACTTGGTGGATGAGAGCGTGAAGGATCGGGTGGCGGAGGATTTAAACAACCTCATCGTCGAAAATGACTATCACCTGACGACCGGCTTTGTGGGCACGCCGTATTTATGCTTTGCCCTGTCGAACAGCGGCTATCACACAACGGCGGTTCGCCTGCTGCTGCAAGAGAGCTATCCGGGCTGGCTGTATTCGGTATCGAAAGGCGCGACGACGATTTGGGAGCATTGGGACAGCATTAAGCCGGACGGCTCGTTCTGGAGCGACGACATGAACTCGTTCAATCATTATTCCTATGGCGCCATCGGCGATTGGATGTACCGCAAGGTGGCGGGGCTGGACATGGACCCTTCGCAGCCTGCCTTCAAGCATATTCGAATCGAGCCGTTGTTCGGATCGACCATGCTGACCTATGCGAAAGCCTCCTATGACTCCGTGTACGGACGGATTGAGTCGGGCTGGCGCGTGGAAGGCAGCCGTATTGAGCTTCAAGTGGTGATTCCGGCGAATACGACCGCGGATATTATTTTGCGGGGAGCGACGCTCGCTGGCACCACAGAAGGCGGAGTTTCGATTGGAAATATAGCGGGCATCGCATCCGCGGAGGAAACCGCAGCTGGCTTGATCATCCGTGCCGGCTCGGGCACGTACCAGTTCGCCTATGAAAGTGAAGGCTTGTTCCGCTCACAGTACAGCGCCAAGACGAAGATGAGTGAAATATGGATGGATGAGCGGGCGATTGCCATTGTGAGCCGGCATATGCCAAATCTGTTCAGCGGCGCACAGGCAAACATTGCTAAGCCGTTTTCTCTTCAGCAAGTCAGCGAAAATGCCATGTTCCGTATTTCCAAAGAGACGATTGATCAGGTGCTTGAGGAGCTAGCAGCGCTGTAGGTTTTGGAGCGCAATAGGTTTGAAAATAGAAGGAAACCGCATGGCTGCTGCCATGCGGTTTCCTTCTATACAGATAGCGAGTGCGGCTGCAAATCCTCGTCCATAAGGCGAGTGAATATAATCCCAGTGCTGTTTACTCTACCCCCGTACCCAGCATTGTACGGATCGTCATTTGCTTTAATCCATGAATGTAGTCCTGCTGCCAATCTCGAATGATTAGCGCTGGCAAATGAGCCTCTGGCACATAAACAGCGCTGCGGTCTTTTATTTCCTCCAGCTCCTGCTCAGACAGATTGATGCTGCAAAAAATAAAAATATCCGGATTCAGCGTCGCTGTAAAAATTGCAACCAAGCGGCTCATGGAATCAATCAGCTTAGCATCATTGCGCTGTTCATTGGAATCATCCGTAAGCTCTTGAATGACCTCGCCAAAGTTCTGCTGCCCAAGGGGCAAATAAAAAACCTCGCCAGCGAAAAAGGTATTCCCTCTTACGAGCCTTCCATTGACCATAATGCCAGCTCCAGGGCCATTCATGCCGAAATACAGATAAACAAGCGATACCTTTTTGTTGCTATCCAACTGGTCATGGTAGCCGAGCACTGTGGCGTTCATATCATTTTCAATCTGGACCTGAAGCGGATAGCGGCTCTCGTAAGCGGCCTTCAAATCAAAGCCGTTAAATTTCTCATAGCTGGGAATATGAAAAACCTGGCCGTTCGTCACGCTCGCAGGAACGCCGAAGGTTAAGGCGCGGATGAGTGGATATCGCTCCAAATAAACCTTCATTTGATGATCCAGCGCTTCCGGCCCTTCATCCAAAACACCGGGCAGCCTGTCTTGCACAATGACCTCTCCGACATAATTCAGCAAGGTATAGATGGTATAGTCCTTTTCCAAATACACGGCTAAGCCCGACATATGCGCTGCGTTCAGCATATAGATTTGCGGCCTTCGGCCTCCGCTGGATTCCCGAAGCCCCGACAGCAATACCTCGCCATCCGCCTTCATTTCCTCAATCGCTTTGCTCACGGTCGGGAAGGTCAGCCCTGTAATTTGAGCGATTTCGACCTTGGTCGATTCCTGCTCATAATAGAGCGCGCTGCGAATTTGCTGCCGGATCATTTCACCCATTAATTTAGGATTCACAAATGGAAGCTTTATTTTTTTCACCACCCTGACGGTAATAAAATGAGATGCCTATTTGGTCTTTGCCTGGCCCTTCTCGCCAAGAGGTCTCGCGGCATGAGAAGTTAACCCTGCGAATACCATGCCGACCAGCACGACAATTAAGGCCATTCGCAAGCCGATTGAATCGCCAATCATGCCAAGCAGCGGCGGTCCAACAAGAAAAGCCAAATACCCGGCTGTTGCCACAGCTCCGACCCTTACAGCTACCCCATTAGGATTATCACCAGCAGCTGACAAGGCGACAGGGAAGCCGAAGGCAGCACCAAAGCCCCATAATACAACGCCGATAGAAGCGATGATATAATTGTGTCCCAAGATCACAATAAGCAGCCCGGCAATAGCGGATATTGCCGATGCCCGCAGCATAGCTACTCTGCCGAATTTATCGAGCAGGATTCCGCCTGTTGCACGAACAATCGTCATCGCAGCAACAAACACGCCGTAGACAAACGAGCCTGTTGTGGCGGAAGTGTCATACCCGTCGACCATAATTAAAGGCAGCCAGTCATTGGCCGAGCCTTCGGCGAAGGTCATGCCCAAAATAATAATACCCAGCAAGAGGGTGCGTGGCTCTTTCCAAATCGCTAGGCGATCTTTAGTCGATAAAGTTGGTGCAGTTTCGTCTGTTTTGCTTTCCTGCCCTGTTCCTTTAGGCACGAATCGGGACAAATAGACGATGAGCACCACCATCAGAATGAGAACGATGCTGAGGTGCATGCCGACAGAGATATGGGACTTTGCTGCTAACCAGCCTACAACAGCGCCGATAAAGGTACCCAAGCTGAAAGCGGCATGAAAGCCGGTCAGCAATGATTTTTTCGTTGCGCGCTCTAGCATGGTGCCTTCAACATTCATCGCGACATCGCAGATGCCGCATCCAAATCCGAAAAATGCAAGCCCGATGAACACCACGGGGGCATAGGTGAATAAGGAGCTGCCCACCCCAATGATCGCCAGCCCTCCCGCCGCGATAAGCAGCCCGTTCATCATGACGAAACGTCCGCCCTTGCTGGCAACAAAAAGCCCTGCGCCGAGCAGGCCGAGGATTGAACCAACCGATAGTCCGAAAATAATCCAGCCCATCTGGCCAGTCGAAGCGCCGAGTGTATCGCGAATGGCGGGCGTACGGGAGATCCAGGATGCTGTGGCAAATCCGACTAAGGTGAAAATCACATAGATGGCATTGCGCCATAAGCCAATCTGTCTTGTACTTAATTGTTCGTTCATATGAAGCTCCCCTCAATAGCTAAAATACTTTTTAAAGACATTTAATAACTAGGCAAGCTAATCATAACGTATTGTATCCGCATTAAAAAGCTGTCTTTTTGCGAAAATCATATGGGATTATGGGTTTTGCATAATGTCTTAAAACTCGGTTCTTTTAAATTTAAGGTTTTCCATGCTAACTGTCTTCATTTTGACTGCTGCAAGACCGATTTAACTTAATTGCCTTATATAATCGAGAGAACTTATTTAATATAATTAACTCACAATAGTAAAGTCGAAAGGCTTTAACTATTCGAAAGGATGAAGACTGTTGAATAAGATGGATTCAAGCAAGATTAGTCCAGCATTTCTACCCGGCCGAATGGATGAAGTAATCGACCAGACGATTGCTGACAAGCGTTTGGTCGGTGCTGTCATTAAAGTAGCGATGGATGGAAAAATGGTGTACAGCCGCGCTGCTGGTTTTGCCGACCGCGAGATGAACCGGCCCATGCAGGAAGATGCCTTGTTCCGCCTCGCTTCCGTTTCTAAGCCTATCGTTTCAACGGCTGCCCTAGTGCTGATTGGGCAAGGTCGCCTGCGGCTGGGTGACCGGGTTGATCGTTGGCTGCCCGAGTTTCAGCCGCGATTACAAAGCGGAGAGTTAGCTGCATTGACGATTCGTCATTTAATGACGCATACCGCAGGTCTGACTTACCGCTTCTTTCAAGAAGAAAACGGCCCCTATCAACAAGCCGGGATTTCGGATGGCATGGATCATTCGGGTATTACGTTGGAGGAGAACTTGCGGCGTATTGCCTCCGTTCCGCTACTTTATACGCCAGGCACCGAGTGGAAATATTCTATTGCGACAGATGTGCTGGGGGCGGTCATTGCAAAGGTAACGGAAACAACGCTCAGTGAGGCCGTGCATTCCTTAGTGACAAAGCCTATTGGCATGAGCGACACCGATTTTATGGCAGTGGACCCAGACAGGCTGGCTACCGCTTATACCAATGATCATCCAGAGCCGAGGCCGATAAGGGATTCTGACAAAATCGCCTTTTTGGAAGGCACGGCAGGCTTTCGCCTTGCTCCAAGCCGTGCATTTGACAGTACAGCCTACCCTTCGGGAGGAGCCGGTATGGTCGGCAGCGCCGGGGACTTTATGCAGCTGCTGGAAGCTTTGCGTAAAGGAGGAGCGCCCCTGCTGCCGAAAGCTCTAGTTCGTGAGCTGACTACTAACCAGATTGGGGACTTGCCAATGGCTTATTGGCCAGGGAGAGGTTTCGGATTAGGTATCACGCTGCTGAGGGATCCCATTGCGGCAAATACACCGGAATCACCGGGCACATGGCGTATGGGCGGCACCTACGGTCACTCATGGTTCGTCGATCCAGAGCAGCGGCTCAGCGTCGTGGCGTTTACCAATACTGCACTGGAAGGCATGTCGGGCCAGTTTACGATTGACCTTTGTGAAGCTGTGTATGACAGTATCAAAAAATAGCCATTCAAAGAAAGCCGGGTTAGGCGTGATTCTCGGAAATGGAAAGGAGTAAAGCAGCCCCATTAGGTTGCTTTACTCCTTTTTTGGCGGACTGAGATTCGTGATTCGGTGAAAATAGCGGCTGCTGAGTCCGCCAAGTCGAGGCGCTGTGCAGGAAGTAAAACCTTCGCCATGCAGCGGACGTTAAAGCAGCAAGGCTGCTAATTAAATTTCATTTTTGGAAATGCCATTTAAGCTTGGGGCATAATCAGCAGCTTTATTGCCAGTCAACGTCTGAGCTTCTTCCGTTAAGTGATCGTCGTTTTGTTGATTGTTTTTCTTATCTGCACGATTATTAGAGCGGTCCATTTTGGGATCGGCGCTATTTTTGGGCATGATGTTCACCTCCATCTTTTCAAAGTGTAGTATGAGAAGTTGGATTGAATTTTATCCCAGCCCAAGAGGAACCTGAAGCTTATACCGCTGCATTTGCTTCTTCTAGAGAACGAATGAGAGGACTGTGATCGATTGGCGAAGACATGACAATCAGTATGGTATAGGTGCCATATTTATCGCACTGATTACCGAACTCTTCGAGCGTGCGTGTGGATTCCGTCACTACTTTTATTAAATAACTATGTTCTCCGCTTATGCGGTGGCACTCGGCAACATGGGGAGATGCATGGATAAAATCAAGAAATGCCAAGCAGTCCTTAGTCCGAAATAACATATAGGCTGCCGTATGCTTCCCCATTTTTTCGGGAGAAATGACGGTGCGGTACTCTTCGATTATTCCCTTTTCTTCCATTCTCTTCACTCGTTCCGTTACAGCGGGTTGGGACAACCCCACGCTTTTACCCAGCTCAGTCATAGAGATCCTAGCCTGGTTTTGAAGATAGAAGAGGATTTGCTTGTCTGTATGATCCACTCAGCGTACACTCCTTTAAATTTAAGGTGTTTTAAATAAAACAGCTTATATTCATTTGTGTAATCATCATATTTGATTTGATCTGATATGTAAAAGGAAGAATTTAAATTATATAATAAGACACACTGGAATAAGGTGATTCACATAGGAGAAGTTAGAGAGGATGGCAAGCAATGAGTAGATACGGTTTATTTGGAGGGTGCTTTCAATGACTCTTTCCCATTCCAGTAAAAATATTATCGCATTGTCCGCGATATGTTTGTCCGCGTTAATGTTCGGTCTCGAAATTTCCAGCGTGCCGGTGATACTGCCGACCCTGGAAAAGGTATTGCATGGCAATCTCAAGGATATGCAATGGATCATGAACGCCTATACTATTGCATGTGCGAGTGTTCTGATGGCTGTGGGAACGCTGGCTGACCGTTATGGAAGGAAGCGCATTTTTATTATCAGCCTCGTCTTGTTCGGCATTACCTCCTTGGTTTGTGGCTTGGCCGAGAGCTCGTCGGTTTTAATCGTCAGTCGGTTTCTTCAAGGTGTGGGTGCTGGCGCAATGCAGATTTGCCAGATAGCCATACTTTCGCATCGGTTTCAGGAAGGACGAGAACGCAGCAAAGCTTTTGGAGCATGGGGGATCGTGTTTGGGGTCGGCCTCGGCTTTGGGCCCATCATCGGGGGGATGATTGTGGTCGTATTGAACTGGCATTGGGTTTTCCTAGTCCACGTCCCGCTGACCATTCTTACTTTGATCCTTGTCTTTGGTGGTATCGAGGAGTCGCGTGATCCGCAAGCGAAAAAGCTGGACATGATCGGCATCGTCACGCTTTCGCTCGCGGTTTTTGGCCTGGCCTATTTTATCACACAAGGCCCTGAACTAGGCTTTACCAGCCTAACCTCCATCATCATCCTTGCTGCAGCGGCAACAAGCTTTATCGTTTTTCTTTTGGCGGAAAAGCTCAGCGCTCATCCGATGTTCGACTTTTCCGTATTTAAGATACGCAATTTTTCCGGCGCTCTACTTGGCTCCATCGGCATGAATTTTAGCTTCTGGCCGTTCATGATCTATCTGCCGATCTATTTTCAGAGCGGCCTTGGTTATGGGATTGTAGCCGCCGGGCTGTCTCTCTTGGCTTATGCTCTTCCCACTCTGGTGATGCCACCCTTGGCAGAGCGCCTTTCACTTCGCTATCAGCCTCGTATAGTTATCCCGTTGGGTCTGTTCATCATTGGGCTGGGCTTTATTTTGATGAAATATGGCAGTGGAGGCGATCACGCCAACTGGCTGACCATGCTTCCGGGCTCTCTGTTGGCTGGTATCGGGCTGGGCTTGACCAATACGCCTGTGACCAACACGACGACTGGCTCCGTTCCGATTACCCGTGCAGGCATGGCTTCAGGTATAGACATGAGTGCCAGATTGATCAGTCTAGCCATCAATATCGCCGTGATGGGATTCATTTTACAGGAAGGGATACGGTCTTATTTGAAGGGAACCCTACTTGGGAATCTCGAAACAACGCAATTACGGGATTTGGCCGGGAAAATAGCCGCCGGAAACGTTGCCTCTCTCAAGCAGGGTTTGCCAGAACTGTCCTCTCTAGACACGTCCGGAGCGGTGGTCCATGCGGCTCTTGTGCACGGCTTTGGCTTGGTGATGCTCTATGGTGGCATTGGCGTGTGGGTTTTGGCCGCGATTAGTTTTATAATATTTGGCTCCAAGAGAGCAGCCAGAGTGTAAAGGGTGACGCATCCTAGGTTAATTCATCTGAATCGTATTAGACTGCACTAAAATCTCAACACGCCTGTTGCGCTGCCGGCCTGCCTCTGTAGCATTGCTGTCAATGGGCTTATATTCGCCGAAGCCTTTGGAGCTGAAGTGCTGAGGATCGAGCTCCTTGTTATGCAGCAATAAATTCAGAAAATTGAGTGCTCGCATGGCGCTAAGATGCCAATTGGAATCAAATTCAGTCATGCCAATCGGGACATTGTCGGTATGTCCGCTAATGATTACATCGTGTATAGGATCCATGACCAGAAGCTGTGATATATCTTTGACGATGCTGATATTGGTGCTTTGAACCTTGGCGCTGCCGGAAGCAAATAAAATATCATCCTTGATCGTAATGAGCAGCCCTTCATCCGTCATTTGGGTTTCCAGCTTTGTGGTGAGCTGGTGCTCGGAAATATATTGGTTCACCTGCGATTGTATATGCTCTAATTCGTTTATTTCTTGTGCTTGCGCGGTATCTGGCGTTTCCTGCACGTTTCCCTTATCTGATTTTGCAATGACAGGGTGCTCTAATGCAGGCTGTCCTTCGAGTACGCCAGTGCCGCTATTAAAAGCCATTCGAAAAGCTTGCGACATCTGTTCGAATTTTGCAGCATCGGCGCTGCTCATGGCATAAAGCACGATAAATAAAGCGACTAGTAAAGTCATTAAGTCCGAATAGGGCAGCAGCCATGACTCATCGACATGCTCTTCTTCATGCTCATGCTTGTTTCGTTTCATTTGTTCCACGCCTTTCAAGTCTAATTTGAATGGAATTAATTCAACAATCGATGAATTATGTTCATAAGAAGAAGAGCCATTTTTCAAGCAAAATGGTTTCCTTTTCTTATTATTCCCTTTTTAATCGACGGCTATTTGAAAAAAATTAGCCAAAACGGCTTGCTTCATCTCGCCTTTAAGATCGCTGTTTACGGTGAAATCTTCTCTGAACTCATTCACAAAATTAGGAATCGTTCCAAGCAGGGAAACGGAATTCACAAGCATTAAATAATAGAGAGCAGGCTCCTGCTTCTTGATCACGCCAGCCTCCATGCAATCCTTAATAAAAGGCATGAGCTGCCGGAATGTCGGCAGAAGCATTTTATTCATGAGATAGGTGGAGCGTTCGCTCTGGTGGGACAATTCGTTCGTCACAAACATCATGTGAAAGGGAAATTCAAAGCAAAAGTCTACAAAGTTATCGACAAGAGCAAGGCAAGCCGTCTCGAGCTTCATATGCCTATAATTATTTTTAATGGGTACGGTTTGAAGCGTGATCCGTTCAGTTAAATAATCGACCACCGAAGTCCATAAACCAAGCTTTGACCCGAAATGGTAGGATAGCAGGGCGACATCCACCTTCGATAAGTTTGCCATTTTTCTAAGACTTGCCCCCTCATAGCCATGCTTAGCAAATTCAATAAGGGCATGAGTCAATAACTGCTCTTTCTGAAATGGATCATCCTTGGATGGACGCCCCGGGCGGCGCTTCGTCTCTTTCACTTTGTCTGCCTACTTTCTACAAAACATTAATTCATCACATGATGATTTTAGCATGTTGTAATCGTTAGTGTCTACAAACGAATAAATTGGCTATAGCTCATGAGATATATGCACATTTCCAATTCCATTGATATGCGTACTATGAAGTATGTCGTTTAATGAGGAGTTGAGTTATGAAAGCGTTGGTTACCGGAGGTGCGGGGTTTATTGGTTCCCACCTTACGGATATGCTTATTCAAGGCGGTGCCGTGGTGCATGTTATTGATAATCTATCAACGGGATCAAAGAATCACGTGCATCCTGCGGCTATACTGCATGTTGAGGATATTAACAGTGAAGCCTGTTCTGAAATTATTGAACATGTTCGGCCTGATGTTGTCTTTCACCTGGCTGCTCAAGTCGATGTCCAGCGTTCAATGGCTGATCCTGCTTTTGACTCTACTGTTAATATTGTCGGAACAATCCGGCTCTTAAAAGCTTGCGAACAAGCCAAGGTAAGCAAGGTTATTTTCTCTTCTACTTCCGCCGTATATGGTGACTCCAATAACGAACGCCATGAAGAGGAAGCTATTCCCGCCCCCATTTCCTATTATGGGCTTTCCAAACATGCTAGTGAAAGCTATATTCGATTGTTTCATAGAATGTATGGCATTAACTATACCATCTTGCGTTATAGCAACGTGTATGGCCCACGTCAGAGCTATATAGGAGAAGGCGGTGTTGTCGCTATATTTCTGAATAAATTAAATCAAGGACTTCCTTTACTCGTTCACGGCAGCGGGGATCAGACTCGCGATTTTATTTATGTACAGGATGTTGTTAAGGCAAACATGGCTGCCATTCACCAGGGGGATCAGGAGACGATTAATGTAAGCACCGGTTTGCGGACTTCTATAAACAACCTGGTACACATGATGAAAATGATTCATGGCCAGGACGCCCAGATTACGTATGGCACCGAAAGGCCGGGGGATATTATGGATAGCTGTCTAAATAACTCGAAGGCAGAACGAGTGTTAGGATGGCGCCCAATAAGCAGCCTGTTTGAAGGATTAACGCAAACCTATCAGCAATATCGTTGAAGTATAGGTATAAGCCAAAAGCCAAAAGCCGATCTATGTCATTCATGAACCTGACATAGATCGGCTTTACTAGTATGCATCATTTTATGGCTACAAGCACATTCGCAAACCCATCTTCACGCCCATAAACCAGCTCATATGTCTCATTATCCTGTGTCAGCACCTGTTCGATTGTAAAACCGCAATCCGTTAGCAGCTTACGCAATTCATCTGGCCGGTAATGCCGATAATGGTGAGGATTCACCCCGTTAAGAAAATAGGGGTTTTTCAAATGGGGGATAACCTCTTCGTTAGGGGCTGAGATAAGAAGAATGCCGTTTGTATGGAGCAATTCATAAAGCTTTTGAATAAAGGACCGATCGTCCTTTATATGCTCGACGGTTTCGAAACAGGTAATAACTTCGAACGATGGGATAGGAAGCCCATCACGAAACGATCCGGACAAGTCCGTTTTTACATAAACCGTATTGTCACATGAAAAATGATCAATTGCCCAATCTAATGCATGCTCCGAGCGATCAACCCCTACGACTAATGCACTTGCGGACTGACTGGCCATATAATGAGTGCCATATCCCGAGCCGCATGCTGCATCTAATATGAAATCTCCAGGGCGGATAAAGCGCGTTGCAAAATGATAGCGGTAATGATGATCCATCATGACATCATGAATGGAGGTAGCATACATCCGTTCCATCTTTGCGATTTCGTCATCCATCTATTTTCCCTCCATCCTTCGTCTAGTTTATTACCTAACAGCTGTCTTTCTTAGAAAATATAAACTGCTTCTCCTAGTGCATCTGTACATGTCATCCTACCTTAACTATGAATCTAATATAAGAAGCGCGTTACTAGAAAGGAGGTGATCGTTATGACCGTTACAATAGTAGATTATCAGTTTCAAGAGGTTGCTGTTGGGGGAGGTTCACTTCCGTTTATCATTTCTCCAGGCTCGGAAGTGCTGCTGACGTCTCTCTTTCTCCAAATTAATAATATTAATAACCGGATTGAGTTGAAAGCCACAATCGGCTGGGAGGCGCAATTACTGCTCTTGAATATTGTGCCAAAGCTGCTTTTTCGGATTCGGCGTGGAGGGACAAGCGCCCCGGCGCCCGTTGTATTTCAAACAACGGATTCTGTGTTTCTGGGGACAGTATCTGATGGTCCGTGGGTTCCGCTCGATTTCACAACTTCGTTTCAGCACACTGAGGCTGCTACAGCTGGAATCGTCGGTACTTTTCAACAATACGCCCTGACTGTAGAGCATATTGGGCAAAACTCCGCCACGATAACCGGCCCCGTTCATTTTGATGGTATTGTTTATTTATAAGGGAGCCAACAATTGTCAGGTGATCGAAAATTCATGAAAATGAACATTCGATCACCTCTTTTTTACACATCCTCAAAAATGTTCTGTGATCCAGTGCGAGTATCCATCCACACAATAATAGAATTTCCCACGGCATTTACAACGAGATCGTTGTAATCGCCGATGGACGGAGTAGGGAACCCAATCGACGGATCGGCGTTAGGATCAAAGGAGACGCTTGTTATGCGTCGGTTAGGTAAAAACGTGGAGCCAGCATCGTTGGACTCTGCCAGAAATACATCCAATAAAGTAGTGCTAAGGCGATTCGTATAATACATAATCTTAACCCCGCCATTGTCACGAGACACCGTTAAATTGGGCAAAAAGTTTTGTGATACGGCAGGGCTGTCGTCTACTTGACGCAGAATGGACCAGGAAATGCCTCTGTCGGTTGAGCGTGACATATAGATATGTGCATTGCCTGTTCGGTTATCCTGCCAGACGGCGTAGACAATTCCTTCGCCATTGAATGGCGAAATGTCAACCGCTAAATAAGCAATAGTCAGGACGCGAAAGCCGAAGGTTAGTACTGGGAGAGGGGTTGGAACGAGCGAAACGGTAGATATCGTAATAATGGGTCCAAACGTTACCCCGCCATCAATAGATCGACGCATAAGAAATTGCGGTGTTCCCGGCCCATACTGCATCCACCCCACATAAATATCGCCTTGCGGTCCAATAGCGATTGATGATCCGAAGCTAGTTACACCTTGTACCTGGTTGGTTAACAATATAGGTGCAGACCAGGTTAATCCTTGATCGAGTGAGCGTTGAAATAACGTTTCGGAGCTTTTAAAATTGTTGAAATAGCGCGTAAATGCAATATATGCCTGCCCGAGGTAGGGGCTGCCATTTGCTGTATCCATTTCTATCGCTGGTTTATCGTTATACACGGCCGTGCCAAATCCTTGATTGACAATGATTGGACTTGAGAAAGAGGCGCCATTATCGGTTGATCGGTAAACAATGATGGATGAATCTGTTACAGGGTTAACATTTAGTGCGGTCGCTGCAACAAGGAATATATTAGGGTAACCATACGCAGCAACCCCGT
The DNA here is from genome assembly GCF_050481745.1 of Paenibacillus algorifonticola. Lineage (GTDB taxonomy): Bacteria > Bacillota > Bacilli > Paenibacillales > Paenibacillaceae > Pristimantibacillus > Pristimantibacillus algorifonticola_A. The sequence continues at coordinate 90,824 of NZ_JBCNGR010000006.1, forward strand.
CACCGGAGGCTGCGAATCCAACCGGGGGCGACATTAGCATCTGGGTGTACGAGGCTCCGCTATTAATCGAGCGATAGACGGTCGTCATATTGTTTCCAGAACGCAAGTCATTTGTCGTCACGATAATGGTCGTTTGATCCAATGAATTGAGCGCAATCGATGGCTCCTGCTGAGGACCTGAGGGGGTTACTTGCATATTTGCCATCTGCAACTTCCTTTCTATACTTCTAGTTAATCTTATCTCGCTTGAAAAATAATCGAACCGACAATGTGATCATCCGCGATGGAGAAGGAAGCGGGAATATACATCCCTTGATTATTGCGGAGCATTTCACATATGCCAGAACCATAATGGCCAGCATATTTCGGAGGATGATTTGCTTTGCGTATATGCTGGTTACTTAGAAGTATTTCATAACAGTCAACTACTCGATCGACCATCTTCGGAAGCGACCATTGTTTGATCCCCCATTCGTAACCGTTATAAGCTAATCTTTGTGAAAGCGATCGGTTTTCCAGCAGCAATTGCAAGTAACGAGACAATTCATTGCTATCACCTGCCTTTGCCATCAATCCTGTATGGTTATGCCTCACCATTTCCGGAATTCCGCCGGCATTGGAGACGACGAGGGGCTTGCGCGAGATTTGTGCTTCCATTACAGCATAAGGCTGGTTATCATGCAGACTCGGGAGTACAACAATATCGGATTGCTGCAGCAGTGCAGGAACGTCGTTTCTGCTGCCAACAAAAAGCACATGATGACTCAGTCCCAAATGGGCAGTCTGCTTTTCCAACTCTGACCGAAGATAGCCGTCACCAATAAACAGACAAATCCAATCGCTCCTGGTTTGCTTTAGCTTGTATAAAGCATTGAGCAAGCTGCTATGACCTTTCACTTTATCAAGCCTCGCTGGACAGGCAATAATGTTAAGGTTGGACGGGAGCTTTAAGGTAGTGTTTCCTTTCATCCGTTGCAAATGATGTTCAACGTTCATTCCATAGGATACAACTTCCATATGATCGATTGGCACTAAATAGCTGGCTAGTGTTTGCTGCAGCCACTTTGACGGCACGATGGACAAATCGCTCGAAGTAGCTCCGTAATATTCTCTTGCGCAAGCATATTTCCAAATGAATTCGGGTGGTGCTTTTCCTTCAAGCGAAAGCCAGTATTCGGTCGCCAGGCATCCGTGAATAGTGTTTATTAAAGGCAGGCCCTCCGGCTTAATCTGCCATAGTGCCCGGGAGGATATGACATCCTGTGCATGAATCAAATCATATTTTTTCAGTCCGAAATACGAAGCTGCTAGCGCATAGGTGCAAAACTCAATTTCTTGGTCGACGATCCATGGATCGATGGGAATTTGCTGTGCAGCATATACAGCTTTAATTTCTCGCTCGACGAGCGGTTTGAAATACCTTTTCTGTACTCGCTGCCCTGTACCCAGCATATAGTAGCTTTTTTCATCGGGATGCAACGCAAACACATCTACCTCATGGCCTAGACGCTCCAAACCAGCTTTTAAATCCTGGATATATGCCCATACACCGCCAACATGAGGAAGCTTCCAGTACGTGGCAAGGAGAATCCTCATTTTCCACCACCCTGCTTGGCTTGAAGTGCCTCATCGTACAGTTGCAGCGTTCGTTCCATCATTGTATCCAAAGACCATTGCCTAAGCCCTTGGTATCTGGCTTGATTAGCAAGTCTTCGCTGAAGCCTGTCATCGTCAAACAGTTCATTGATGCGTCCACACAATAAATCTGCACGACCGGATGTGAATAACAACCCGCTTTCTCCATCAGCTATCATTTCTGGAATTCCTCCTGCATCCGACGCAATTATTGGTTTCCCGGCTACTTGTGCCTCCATGATGACAAAAGGCAAATTGTCATGAATACTTGGTGCCACGACCATATCAGCCTGCCTCAGGAGGGTGGCCATATCGTTGCGATGTCCCAGAAACATAACATGCTGCTGAAGCTTTAAAGCTTGAGTCAGTTGTTCAAGCCTTGGGCGCAGCGGCCCATCCCCCACGAGCCAGCAAACCCAATCCGACCGTCTCTTGCGCAGAAGCTGAAGGGCATACAGTAAAACCTCGTGGCCCTTAACCGCGTCTAGACGAGCCGGACAAACGATTAGCTTTAAACTGTTTTTTGGAACGGCCGCATTCAGACCTATGGCTTGGCGAAGAAAAGATAACGTATCGAAGCCATAAGGTATGACGTCAAAGGGATCTTTTTCCAAACCGCTTGTTAACTCATACTGCTGCTTGAGCCACTGTGAAGGGACGATGATTCGGTCCCCCACCCTGCTTCCATATTGATCAAGTGTATTTGCCCACGTTGCTGCAGAGGAAGGGTCTGAAAAAACACCTTGAAGCTTCCATTCGGCTGCCAGCTTGCCATGAAGGGTAACGACAAGCGGAGTATCCTTTGGTTTGATTTCAGAAACAGCAGTCGCAGAAATGACATCTTGTGCATGAAGCACATCGTATTCTGTTAATGTGAAGGCAGTTAGAGCTTGACGGAAAGCGAGACGCTCGCCTTCCATAGCTGCAAGCCAAGCGTCGTAATTCCGTGATTTCTGATTGAAGCGCCTGCCAATTTGTTTCATAATCGGCGTTAATACGGCCTGTTTAGAGATCGATTTGCCTTTATCAACGATATGATAATATAATCCAGTTTGGTTATGTGAGAGGATATCAACTTCATGCCCTCTCTCCTCAAGGCCTTTTCGAAGCGCCAAAACATAAGTGGATACTCCGCCTGTATAAGGAATACACCAATAGGAAACAAGTCCAATTTTCATCTGTCACTCCCCATTCGGCTGCAAGGATTCATATCATAACCGATTACGATACCATTCGATTGTTTTGTAAAGCCCCTCTTCCAAATTCACGGAAGGCTTGTAGCCGAGCAATGATTCGGATCGGTTCAAGTCTGGCTCGCGTGCCGGCATATCCTCATACCCTGGGCCGTAAGCTTCGGCATAAGATTTGAACAAAATGGGCGATTTCGAGTCGCTAAGCTTTATAATCAGTTGTGCAAGCTCCAGAATGGTGATAGAGAGATTCGAACCGATATTAAATGCGAGACCGTTTGCCTCCCCGCGGATTGCTGCTAGTGTACCCATAACGGTATCGTCTACATAGGTGAAGCAACGCGTCTGTGCTCCGTCTCCATAAACCTCAAGCGGCTCCCCTTTCAAGGCTGCTTTAATAAATCTTGCGACCACCCCTCCATATTGCGAGTTCGTTTGTCTTGGTCCGTATGCATTGAAATATCGAAGCACGGTAACGGGGAGTCCCTTGGCTGCATAGGCGAAGCACATATGCTCGTCAAGCGATTTTGCTGTTGCATAGCACCAACGATGTACAGAGGGAGCGCCATAATAACGATCGGACATTTCGTGAAAGGGTAAAACCACATTTTTTCCATATATTTCTGACGTTGATGAAAAAATCACCTTTGTATGACGTGGATATGCTAATTCGAGAACATTGCGCGTTCCATCAATGCTGCCTTCAATAACCTTGAGGGGGTTCTCTACTGTGTTTTTGACACCCAATACAGCCGCCAGATGAAAGACCACGTCTGCTCGATCCATTAGTTTTTTGAGCGTCCTTCGGTCAGTTACCGAGCCTTGAATGAGCGTATGACGCTTATTGGCTTGTAGATGGGATAGAAACTCCGGCCGGCCGGTTGAGAAATCATCCAACGTCCAAACCGTATGCCCCGCCTCCAGCAGTCGTTCCACTAAATGAGAGCCGATAAAACCTGCACCACCCGTTACTATTACCTTCAATGGAATACCCTCCTCTCCTAGAGTAAAATAACGTTTTTTCGCTCTGCCATTTTTCCAGTAGCGTTACGTGTATCGATGACAATGGGCGTGTGCGCCACAAGAAGCTCATATGGGATATTGGAATGATCCGTTAAAATTAAAGTACAATCATAATTTTTCATTTTTCGGGCAGTAAGCGGCGTGCTATGAAGGACAGTTTCACCTATTTTCAGAGTTTTCACATAGGGGTCAAAGTATCCCAGATTGACGCCCGCTTGCAGTAAATGCTCCATAATAGGCAGTGCAACGGACTCCCGCATATCATTAACGTCTTTTTTATACGTAACTCCAATGACAAGCACACTGGATTCGTTAAGCGCTTTTGGCTGCAGGCTTTTTTCCACTCGCCTCACAATGTACCCAGGCATATCCTCGTTTACTTGATGGCAAAGGTCAATGAACGGCAAATCCATATGATGTTCTCTCGCCTTCCAGAGCAAATATAGGGGGTCAACCGGAATGCAATGCCCTCCAACGCCAGGACCCGGATAATATTTTGTAAATCCAAACGGCTTAGTTCCTGCTGCCTCGATGGCTTCCCAGAGATTAATATCCAGCTCCTCGCTTAACTTCAATAGACTGTTCATAAATGAAATATTCAAGTATCGTTGGCAGTTTTCCAGAAGCTTTGTCATTTCAGCTACGCGTGGCGATGACACGAGGACCACTTCATTAAATACTGAGCCATATACTTGCTTCGCATAGGCTGTGCAGGATGGAGTTACGCCTCCAACCACTTTGGGGATTTGTTCCAGCTCCCATTTAGAACCGGGATCAATTCGCTCTGGTGAATAGGCGAGCGAAATGTCTTTACCTACAAGAAGTCCAGTTGACTCCAACATCGGTTTTAGCCGTTCCTCGCTTGTTCCTGGAAATGTAGAGCTTTCCAGTACAATAAGCTGCCCTCTACGCAAATAGGGGAGTGAGCTTTGTGCTGCACCTATTACATAGCTCAAATCAGGTTGATGCTGCTCATCAAGCGGTGTCGGAACGCAAAGGATTATGACATCGACTTTCTCAATGACATCGAAGGCAGTACCTACATGAAAACTATTTTTACTAAAAAGCTTTCGGATGTCTTTTCTATTAAAGTCAGACAGGTAGGATTGCTGCTTGTTCAACATATTGATTTTTCGTTCGTCTGCATCAATGCCATAAACCGTGTGTCCTCCTTCCAGAAACAATTTGGCGAGTGGCAATCCGACGTACCCCAGACCGATAATACCCATTTTATATTCAGGGGCCTGCTCCATAATTCTGTCAGCTCCTTTCATTCATCTTCTAGCATGATACGCGAATGAATGAAAGTCGCTATAGTTGGGTGTCTAAATTTTTTGGAAATAGTAGAGTATCACGAGGTCTAGCAGAAATAGAGAGAGGCGCCGAGTTTCGGAAACAATAATTAGAATTAAAGGGTTGGAAAGAAAAAACGACATGATAAGTGCCTGTATCGATACGAGGTATAAATAGGTTGGTGTACGTTAACAACGCACTTGAAATCTCATATTATATTTGGACGACAGACCAATCGGAGGGAACACATGCGAATATTAATCGCCTGCAGTTGGTCGCTGCCACATGCCGGCGGCGTAAACACATATGTAAATCAGCTGGAAAAGGGACTGAAGCTCGCGGGGCATCATGTTGATATCTTCTCCCCGACGCCTGATGGGCAGGGATTTTATCTTCCGGGCAAAGAAATGGCTATTGATAAAGCCAAGCTGCAGCCACTGATTGCCCATCAATCGAACCACTACATGGATCACCATTTGTCCGGAATTGATCCCTGGATTACATTTTCTGAAATTGAGCGTTATTGTTTTGAAGCAGCTGCTATGTATTTCGGCTTGGCCGAGTATGACATGATACACGCACAGGACATTATGAGTGCTCATGCATTGTCACGTGTAAAGCCCTCTCATACGCCCTTGGTAACGACTATTCACGGATGCCTGACAAGGGAATGGTTCATTAGATTAAAGACATTGGGGTTAACAGACCAAGATACAAGCTCCCTTATTTGGAAATATTCAGCATTGCGTGAGCATCTGGGTGCAACAGTCAGTGATGTCACGATATCGCCTTCAGAGTGGTTAAAAAGAGTAATGGTTGAGGATTTTGCAGTTCCCGAACCCCATATTACCGTAAGCCACTATGGATTTGATAAAGAACAATTCCAACAAAGTATGCTGCGTGATTCTATGATTGTGAAGCCTGAAGGAATAAGCGTATTTTTATGTCCTGCTCGCTTTGATGTTGTGAAAGGGCATATTTATCTCATACATGCATTAGCCAAACTGAAAGCGGAGCGCTCGGACTGGGTTTGCTGGTTAGCTGGAGAAGGCTCTCTCCGTGAAGAACTCATGAATATAACGAAAGATCACGGTCTGGGCGACCACGTCATTTTTTTAGGAAACCGTGAGGACGTTCCAGCTTTGATTCATCAGGCCGATTTTATCGTTTTGCCCAGTATGCAGGATAATCAGCCGTTTGCCGTAATTGAGGCCCAAATAGCGGGCAAGCCGGTTATTGCTTCTGACGCTGGTGGTATCCCGGAAATGGTAACCCATTCCGTGAATGGGCTTGTATTTCCTGCCGGAGATATTAATGAGCTGCATTTATGCTTAAGATCCGCTTTACAGGATACAAAGCGGTTAAGCAGCTTGGCGAGTCAGGCAAAAGAATGGGGAGAGCAGCATTGGGCATTGCCGGAAATGACTAACCGGGTGTTAGCACTGTATGAACTGGCGAGGAGCAAGTATCCCGAACAAAATACGGGGATTGAGCCACAGACTGAACAGACTACTACACAGCAGGCTGAGCAACAGCTCGAACCAAAGCTCGAGCCACAAATCGAACCACAGCCCGAGCAACAGACAGAGCAGCAAAGCCCAATAACGCCACTAAAGAGGGGAAGAAGAAAATGGCGCGCCAATCGAAGAAAAAAACAACCGGCAGCAATAAAGCGAAGAAGAAAAATAAGAAACAAACAAAGAAAATTTACAAGAAAAAGATCGTAAGGCGAGTGCGTAAACGTCATCCCAGACTGAAACGGGCAAGCCATGGATTACAAAATCAGCAAGCAGTGCCCGCAAATGACCATGACCCAGCCATACAGCCAGCGCAGCCTATAGATAAAATCCCCCATATTTTATCTTCCCTATTTGCGTACCCACGATATGATGAGCTACCTCCAATAGAGGAGGATATCTGGAATCGCATTGTTCAAGCAGCTCCACAAGGGTATAAGATTCCAGATGGCAGCATTGTTCAGTCCCTTAATTAGAATGCCGCTCATTCATGATATTTCGGGCAACGTCTCTAATACGAATTCAAGGAATAAAGGGGTCACCATAAATGAGGTGACCCCTGATGTTGTTTATTATTTTCGGACAAGTCCATATTTCTGCTTTTTCAATGATATGCCAAACGTGGAACAGGCCTCGTCTATGCGACTTATTTGACTTCTTCCATGAAGGTCTTAAAGTTTTCAGCGATTTCTTTGGATTTGGTATGGTGCAAATAATGTCCGCCTTCAAAGATCATCACTTTTCCATGCACAGAATCTTTGATTTGCTCTTCATGCAGCGGTATCCAGGTTGCAATGTCTTCATTATTCGCTTGGATAAAGAAAATAATCGGAAGCTCTTTTGGGAAGGTTAAATGTTCAGCTGCTTTAAAGTTAGGATAAATATTTTTCATTTCATTTAGCATCGTGGGACTATTGCTGTTCTTGAGCGAAAGCAGGGCCAGCTGTTCTCTTGTTTCCTCATCATATGGAAGCCCTTCATAAGGGTCGCTGCCTGTTTTCACGAGCAGTCGTTGTAAACCGGATTGTTTGAGAAAACCAAACGTTTTTAATGGGAATTTCACATCCATGCCAGGCTGTGTTGGAACACTGCTATCGATGCCAACAAATGCAGTCACTTCACTTGTATATTTGTTTGCATAATCGATGCCGTAAATGCCTGCAATGGAGTGGCCCATTAAAATATAGCGGTCAATGTTAAGAGCTTGCAGCGCTTCATGGAGTTCATTTACTATATTTTCTGTCGATCTTTCCTTGTCGGTTCCATCACTTAAGCCATAACCAAATGGTTCAACTGCAACTACTCTGTAAAAAGGTGAAAGCTCATCGATTAGCGGCTTAAAATCGAGCGCCGGCGCTGCTGTTCCATAACCCGGCAGAAGCACGATGGTTTCTTTGCCTTCCCCTTGAATCAGCACATTCATCTTCTTCCCGTCTACGGGTACGAGCTGACCATAGGTTTGGATTTTTCCTAGCTCAGATTTGCTGCTGACCTTGTTGACTATAAACACAATAGCCATAAAAACAACTATTGCTATGACAATTGCTGCCAATATTTTAAGTAAAACCTTTAGCCATTTTTTCATAATCGAATCTTCTCCTGTCGCTAGCTTGATAGTATGCGGCCATAACGGGCTGCTTATGTAAGCTTAAACGAAGAAGATGTCCCCGCAATGACGGCAATGTGAACGGAAGATGAACGAGCAGCCTTTTATTTTGCACATCCATTTATTTGCGAGATATATTCAAAGGCGGTTGTTCCATATACGCTTGCCGCGGCGGCTCCTTTTGTCTTTTTCGCCGATAGATCCGCCCGAATCCTTTACTCCACTTCAATCTCTTTTACGGTTTCACCTTCAACTAACACGGGTTGGTAGTAGGTGCTCACGGGCAGGTCTTTTTTTCCTTGTAAATTTTTAATGACCCAGTCCGCCGCGTCCCGTCCCATTTGTTCTTGGGGGTGCGTCAGAGTCGTTAGCTTAATATTCGCATTTTTGGCGATATACGAATTGTCCTGACCAATGATGGATAGTTCATCGGGAATGGATATCCCCAATCTTCTGCAGGCATGCACAACTTCCAGCCCTACCTCGTCGTTGTAGCAAACAAGCGCAGTCAGAACATCCCTATTGTCGTTTAGGAACTCCTCCAAGTTGGTGGAGAGGTTCGGCTTCGTTGCCGTATCGAAGGAAAGCACCTGCTCGGGGTGAAATCGCAATTTAGCTTCCCCAAGTGCCTTGATATAGCCCTTCATCCGATATTTACCTTGTAGATCATCCATTTTCGCGATGATGCCAATCTGGGAATGACCTTTAGCAATCAGTTCCCGGGTTGCGAGATAGCTGGACTGCACGTCATCCAAACAGAAGAAAGGGACCTCCAGCTCTTCATAGAAGGCGTTAATCATGGTGAACGGAACCTCCTGCTCCTTGAAGGACAGGTAATAAGCAATATTGGGGTTGTACAAATTGCTTTTGGTCGGTTCAATAATTAGACCGTCTACACCATAGGACAGCATCATTTCCAGCGCTTTTTTTTCCTGCATAATATCATTATTTGTGCTGGCTAACAGCAGCGAATAGTTGTCTTCATTCAATCGGCTTTCTATCCCGCGTATAATGGATGGGAAGATGTAGTCCGAGATATAGGTCGTGATGACGCCAATCGTTTTTTTTGCGGCATTCCCGCCCGATCTGGAGCGGTATTGGCTGCTGACATACGTCCCAGATCCTTTTTCGCTTCTTAGAAACCCTTCGTTGGACAGCTCCAAAATAGCCTTCCGAACCGTCTGGCGGCTAACATTATAGCTGCTCTGCAAAGCAGACTCTGTAGAAATTTGTTCTCCTGCTTTGTAGGCTCCTGACAGGATATTGCTTTTTATATCATCAATGATAATCTGATATTTTGGCTTCACACCATCCACTTCTTTCATTGTTGTTCGGAAAGTTGTACGTACACATTCTAACATGATTTGCAGGGAATGAAAATGCAGTACCCTTTTTCGTGAAATATATGTTGTTTTTCTATGCTTATACTGGGATTTTTCACAGGGGAAAACATCTAATAAGAGAGCGCCAACTCTAGAGATTAAGTGGTAATGGCACCGTTGTTAGTATAACTATTAGTTGGTGTTGACAAATGTACGTACAAAAAATATACTAAGGCTGTCAGTAATGGAAAGCGCCTTCTTTTGATTATATGGTTGTGCTTCTATTAGGGAGTGAAACGTTTAATTAAGAGCAGCTATAATACGATTTAAAGCAGATTAAAGCAGATTAAAGCAGACCCGTTATTTGAGGTGTCATACTCATTTTTTTGCCATCCTTCAGGTTTGAAAACCATGAACAGAGAGGGGACTTGCGTGATCATGAGTCATGTAGAGTTGAAAGAAGCGATAGCTAAGGGAGAAACTTCGCTAGGCATCGAATTTGGATCTACGCGGATCAAAGCGGTATTGATCGATCAGCGTTTTGAGACCATCGCGTCAGGAAGCTATGAATGGGAAAACCAATTGAAAGATGGATATTGGACATACAGCCAGGAGGATATCATCGCAGGACTCCAAACGGCTTATCGCGAACTGAAGCAAGAAGTGCAGCGCAAATACGAAATTACCCTCAAGACCGTGGGTTCAATCGGTTTTTCCGCAATGATGCATGGTTATATGGCGTTCGACAGCTCGGGTGAGCTGCTTGTGCCGTTTCGGACCTGGCGCAATGCAACAACCGGCCAGGCAGCAAGGGAGCTAACGGACAAGTTCCAATTCAATATCCCTGAGCGCTGGAGCATCGCCCATTTGTATCAAGCGATAATAAACAAAGAGGAGCATGTGCCTCGTATAGATTTTGTGACGACTTTGGCTGGTTACATTCACTGGCTGCTAACGGGCAATAAAGCGATTGGTATCGGGGATGCCTCTGGTATTTTCCCTATTGACGAATCGTCTCATAATTACCATCCCTTGATGGTTAAGCAATTCGATGAACTGATTTCTGCGGGCGGTTATCCTTGGAAGCTTGAGGCTATTCTTCCCAAAGTCCTCCTTTCAGGCGAGCAAGCTGGCGAATTAACCGAGGCAGGAGCACGCATTTTGGACCCGTCACTGGATCTGCAGCCAGGCATTTCGCTGTGTCCTCCGGAAGGTGATGCCGGGACAGGCATGGTTGCCACCAATAGCGTGAGAAAGCGTACGGGGAACATCTCCGTAGGCACCTCCGTGTTTGCGATGATTGTACTCGAGAAGGAATTATCCAAGGTTTATCCGGAAATCGATATGGTCACGACGCCAGACGGGAGTCCGGTCGGCATGGTGCATGCCAACAACTGCTCCAGTGATATCAATGCATGGATGGGATTGTTCCGTGAATTCTCTGTGGCCATGGGCTACGAAGCAGATAACGAGAAATTATTCAGCGTGATGTTTAACAAGGCTTTGGAGGCCGACCCGGATGGCGGCGGTTTGCTCAGCTACGGTTATTACTCTGGCGAAAATATTACCGGAATTGACAAAGGCCGACCGCTATTCGTTCGCTCGCCTGAGAGCAAGTTCACTTTGGCTAATTTCATGCGGACCCATCTGTTCACGGCTTTCGGGGCACTTAGGCTGGGAATGGACATTTTGACCGAAAACGAGCAGGTCGCCATTGACAGCATTTTGGCTCACGGTGGTCTATTCAAAACCCCTGTCGTTGGACAAAAAATGGTAGCCGCAGCACTTAACGTACCGATTTCGGTCATGTCTACAGCCGGCGAAGGCGGGGCGTGGGGAATGGCGCTTCTAGCTTCTTATTTGATCAACAAGGATGAGCAGGAGAGCCTGGACGACTTCCTCGAGCAGAAGGTCTTTAAAGATGTTGAAGGGCAGGAGATTGCTCCGGACTCATCCGATGTGTTGGGTTTTGAAGTATTTATGGAGCGCTACAACAAGGGTCTGGCTATTGAGCAGGCTGCTGTAGACCATCTGCTGGAGAACGGGAGGGACTAACGATGTTAGAACAGCTGAAAGAAGAGGTATATGAGGCGAATCTGGAATTGCCGAAGCATGGACTCGTAAAATTTACATGGGGCAATGTGAGCGCAATGGATCGGGAAAGCGGCCTGTTCGTCATCAAACCAAGCGGAGTCAGTTATGACAAGATGAAAGCGAGCGATATGGTCGTTGTCGATCTCGATGGCAATGTAGTTGAGGGAGAGCTAAGACCTTCCTCCGATACCGCGACTCACGCCGTATTGTATAAGCATTACCCAGAAATCGGAGGCATCGTGCACACTCACTCCACTTGGGCAACGATCTGGGCACAAGCAGGGCTTGATGTGCCGGTAATGGGAACGACGCATGCGGACACCTTTTATGGAGCTGTTCCTTGTGCACGTTTCCTGAATCAAGGAGAGATTGACCGGGGTTACGAGGCTGAAACGGGACGTGTCATCATCGAAACGTTTGAGCAGCGCGGGCTGGATGTCATGGCCATTCCGGCCGTCCTGCTTCATGGTCATGCACCGTTTACTTGGGGCAAGGATGCGAAGTCGGCAGTTGTGAACAGCGTCGTGCTGGAGGAAGTGTGCAAAATGAATTTGTATGCGCGGCAATTGAATCATTTCGCCAAAGAGCTGCCGCAAGGCATTTTGGACAAACACTATTTGCGCAAGCATGGGAAAGACGCCTACTACGGGCAGAAGTAATCCTTTTATCCACTATTAAATTTAGAAAAGAGGCTGATTGTAATGACAGTAACATTAGCTAAACAGTTTTGGTTTGTCGTAGGTTCTCAAAACCTGTATGGGGAAGAAGCATTGGCCGAAGTAAAAGCAGACGCACAGAGAATGACGGATGCTTTGAATGCAAGCGGTGTGCTGCCTTACCCGATTGTATTGCAGGACCTGGCTATCAGCGCAGATAAAATCACAAGCATGATGAAAGAAGTGAACTATCGCGATGAAGTGGCGGGCGTTATTACGTGGATGCATACGTTCTCGCCTGCAAAAATGTGGATTCGCGGAACGAAATTGCTGCAAAAGCCGCTGCTTCACCTGGCAACGCAATACAACGAAAGCATTCCTTGGGCCACGATCGATATGGACTTCATGAACCTCAATCAGGCTGCTCATGGTGACCGCGAATACGGCTTCATCAATGCCCGTCTGAAGAAGCAGAATAAAGTCGTCGTAGGCTACTGGGAACGTCCGGAGGTGCATCAGCAAATTGCCGACTGGATGGACGTAGCGGTTGCCTATAACGAAAGCTTTAACATCAAGGTAGCTCGTTTTGGCGACAATATGCGCAACGTAGCCGTAACGGATGGAGATAAAGTAGAGGCTCAAATTCAATTCGGCTGGACAGTGGATTATTATGGCATCGGCGACCTCGTACAATACGTAAATGCTGTTACGGAGCAAGAAATCGACGATCTGATGGGACTGTATGCGGAGCTATATACATTTGATTATGGCACGAGCAGCAAAGAGTCTTGGGAAGCTAGCGTAAGAGTGCAAGCGAGCTATGAAATCGCTATGAAACGCTTCTTTGAAGAGAAGGGCTACAATGCCTTCACTACGAACTTCGAGGATTTGCATGGCATGAAGCAGCTTCCGGGACTTGCTGTCCAACGTCTGATGGCACAAGGCTACGGTTTTGCTGGAGAGGGCGACTGGAAGACGGCCGCGCTTGATCGCTTGCTGAAAGTGATGAGTCATAACCAAAATACAGGCTTTATGGAGGATTACACGTATGAGATGGCAGCTGGGCAAGAAGCTATCCTGCAATCTCATATGCTGGAGGTTGACCCGACTTTGGCCAGCAACAAACCAACAATCATCGTTTCTCCATTGGGTATTGGCGATCGCGAAGATCCTGCGCGTCTCATATTCGACGGAAAAGCTGGCGAAGGTGTCGTAGTTTCCATGGCTGATTTTGGTACCCATTACAAACTGTTGATCAACGAGGTTTCCGCATTCGAGCCAACGGTTCCAGCTCCTAAGCTCCCTGTAGCTCGTGTGCTGTGGAAGGTGAAGCCGAACTTCCAGGATGGCGTCAAAGCTTGGATTGAGAATGGCGGCGGCCATCATACTGTCGTTTCCTTGAACCTGACGACCGACCAAATCGTGACTTATGCGAAGCTGGTGAACCTGGAGTACGTTGTCATTAAGTAACATTGCTATTTATTTAAGCAAATAAGCTTTTCCTTATGGCCGGGGGTGATCCTCCGGCCTTTTTGTTTTGCTCTAATTCATTATATTTACTGCTTTGGAAATTGAAGTTGGGGGATGGGTATCCAGCTGTTCATTTTCGGTAACAAAACGAATTTTCGAACCGATTTTCATAGCGTCAAAATCAAATTCTTCTGCAGAAATGTTTCTGACATCCAGCCAGTGTAAATCATATTTATTAGCTATTAAAATGTCCTCGGTCGTTTGATCAATTATCGTTTCTAATTTGGACTGCAACTCAGTATTTTCAATATCTAATGCAAGCAGAATTTTCTTGCGTCCATCCAAATCCTGTTTGGCGAGAACGAAAGCTTCAAGTGTAAGGAGTGAGCCTTTCGATTTTTCTACATGTTTAGATCCTTCGTCGTTACTGCTGCAACCCGTGACTACAAAAATAAAAATTAAGAACGCCAATATATATTTCAATGTGTTCACCACCCAGCCCTCCCTAATATTATCTATAAGACGAGGAAATTGTAGTAAGGGTTGCAAACAGACGACGTACTATGAGTAAAGTTTGAAATGATATGACAGCTGTGATTTTGGAGCAATATGGATTAAACTAGCTGGAAGTTTTGTTTAAGCAGGAGTGTGAAACAACAGGTAAACTTTTGTCGTCTTATAAGTATAGACTCAGATTTAGTTAATATTATTTAACTACAGGAGGAGTATAGTGATGGACATAAAGCAATCATTTTCGAATCGAGTGAAAGATTATGTTAAATATCGTCCAACCTATCCTAGTGACGCAATAGATTATTTATATAATATTGTCAAGCTTGATGAGAATTCGACCGTAGCTGATATTGGGGCAGGGACAGGAAAGTTATCTGAATTACTAGTTGAAAGAGGTACTCATGTTATTGCAGTAGAACCAGATCAGGATATGCGAAAAGCTTGTGTACAAATACTTGGACATGAATCCAACTTTCGTGCTGTGGCAGGTTCAGCGGAATCAACATGTTTACGTGAAAATTCCGTAGACTTTATCGTTTGTGCACAAGCATTCCATTGGTTCGATCGTAAGGTTGCAAAAATGGAATTCAAACGAATTTTAAAAGATCGTGGCAAGGTTATTTTAGTTTGGAATACACGTCAAACCAAAGGAACCCCTTTTTTAGAAGGGATAGAACATCTACTGTTTAACTATGGGATTGATTACTCTGAAGTGAATCACAAAAACATTTCGGAAGATGAATTGCAATTATTTTTCAAAGAAAATACGATGGAGAAGTCCGTTTTTAAAATGCAGCAATTATTTGATTTTGAGGGTCTAAGTGGAAGAATAATGTCTTCCTCCTATACTCCTATGCCTGAACATCCTAACTACGGACGTATGAAGGAAGAATTAAACAAGCTATTTAATCGATATGAGAACAACGGGAAAGTAACTTTTATATATGAGACAGAGTTATATTGGGGAGAGATTTAATATTCACTTAGGGAGCTATCATGCTTATTGTAAGGAATAAAAATATTCTAGGAGTGTGGCATGGATTATGGAGCCATACAAGGTTCTATCTGAACTTTTAGCACGAATAGAAAAAGATGTTTCTGATACTAGGGAGACAGACCATTTGGCTGATCTCCCGATCTCCGTTGTTCATTTGCGTCGGCTCTTCAAGTTTGCTTTCGGCGTGCCGCTACAAAGCTATATCCGCTCTCGAAAGCTCGCCATCAGCTTGGAGAATTTGATGCTAACCGAGAAACGGATTCTCGATATTGCAATTGAATGCGGTTATGAACATGAGCAAACCTTCATACGCGCATTTAAACGAGAGTATGGGCTTACGCCCGGCGAATGCAGGTATTCCAGCAAGAACATCCACGTAACACCTCCTCTTCATTTGTTTCCAAAAAACAATGTTGGCGGCAATTTGGTGTACGGGCCGGAAATGGTCATGATGCCGACCTTCCATTTAATCGGGCAAATGTATCGAGTCGAAATCGCCGAAGCCCCGACAAAGGCACCCGAAGCTGCCAAGCAGTTTTGGTGGAACAAGCGGCATAAAGTGCCTAATCCCGTTGAACCCGATATTTATTACGGTCTAACGAGGACACCTGACCCATCACTTAGTTGGACATATTACATACCGTCTATGCGCGTAAAGAATCTGAGCGATATTCCTAAAGGCTTTACAGGCGACACCGTACCTGCTTCCTTGTGCGTCGGCTTTCGATATATCGGGAACCATCATTATGAGGAGATTGATGAACTACGCGCAGGGGCACTTTATAAAGCCATAGATAGGCTTGCGCAGGAGCACAACGGGAAATATGAGCTTCTGGACAGCGAATTTTTCTTAGAGAAAATTGACACGGGTGCCTATGATGGACAATTTTGTCAAATGGAATGGTTTACACCCATCAGAGTGAGGCGCACTTAAATTGATCAAAAAAGTCCATTGAGCGTGCCGCCAATGTGGTAGATTTTGTTGTATAGCAACAAAAATAGATGCTTGTGCGAAAGGAGATAAAATGAATTATAACGAGACTGTTTCAATCGGAGATACCTATTTGATTACAGTAGTATCGGAGTTGTTCGGATTAGAAGGCTATGAAATCCAGCTGATTCCGGCACATGACGGAGGGCGGAATGTCGTATATAACTGTGAGAAAGGAGGGAGCCCTTCAAAAATACTCAGAATCGCTTTCTTACCCGACAGGAGCCGGGAGGATTTCCTAGGGGAAACGGAATATATTCGGTATTTATTTGAGCATGGAGGCAGTGTCTCGAATGTAATCAGTTCCCGGAAGGGGAATCTGCTGGAGGAGGTCACCCACAATAACCATACCTTTTTTGTTTGCCTGTTTGAAAAGGCTAAGGGGAAAATGCTGGTAGAAAATAATTATCGGTACCGGGAAGGGGCTCCAATTACCGAATATTATTATAATTGTGGTAAGGTTCTGGGGAAACTGCACCAAATATCGAAAGGGTATGTGCCTGTCCATCAACGGTATAGTTTTTTTGACAAATACAAGGTCGAATATATTGAAAAACTGATACCCAGCTCCCTATCTCTGCTTAAGGAAAGACTAGTTGAGCTCCTTATTACATTAAAAGAATTGGATCGGAACCAGGATATTTTCGGTATGAACCATTTTGATTACAACGATGGGAATTATTCAATAGATTTTGATAACGGGCAAATAACCGTATATGATTTCGATAATTCCTGTTATTGTTGGTATATGTTTGACTTGGCAGGTCTCTGGACGCACGGAGTGGGCTGGATACAATTTGAACCAGACGCCGATAAACGTAAAAAGTTTATGGATGATTATTTTGAAACAATCCTCGCTGGATACAGATCCGAGACCGAGATCGAAAATTCGATGTTGGATAATCTGCCCTTATTTATCAAAGTAACGCTTATGGAAAATATTGTTGATGCATTCGAGGTGATGCGAAACAACGGTGAGGAGCCGAAATGTGACGAGGAGCTGTTGTATCTCATAAAATGTTTGGAAGATGATATCCCGTATAAGGGATTTTTCCATGAGATTTACTCGTGTGAAGAACCTTTTGAATATGAGGAGCGAAATATTTAGTTTGCGCTCCGTGAAGATGTCCGAGAGTAAAAACTCGATGACTTACTAACATTAACGGTGATCGATAGTTGAATTGCCAGCACTAGGCCGCGAGTGCTTCGACGGCCTTCTGTGCATGCAACGAAACATGAATCCTATCACTTATGCATAGATATTTCGGAGATATCATGGAGTTCAAAGTCCAAGCTTCGAGCCATATATTTATTGAAAAAGCTTGAATCGATTCCTGTGAGCTGATGGAAGAAGGAAATTTCAGTTTTCCAATCATTCTCAATCATTTGACCGATATCGATAACTCCTTTTTTTGAAACGAAATCAATGATGGTTTTGATTTTCATTGGTTTTTGAATCGGAATAACTTTATCAAGAGGCTCGACCTCCAAATAACCTTTCCGATGCATGGCTGCGTAGAAGTTGCGATGATCTTTTGACTGTATGATTCCAAGATTAGCTGCTCTATACCCCAATACTTGCAACGAGGTTTTCCATTTCTTTTTTAAATCCAAATAATCATCAGGATTAGTAAGATGAGACACGTCCTGCATATCGTTTTTAAATTCATCCTCAGGCAACAATAAAGCACCAGCAAACATATTTGCTTCGTTTTCAATAAGTTTGTGCTCTTTTCGTTCTAGGCTTGTAAATTCCATACGATAATGAAGTAATAAATGACCCAATTCATGAGCGATATCAAAGTTCCTGCGAACGGCTGAGCGCTTCATATTGCCTAGAATAATATAGGGTCTATCCTCTATAGTCCAAAGGCTATAGGCATCAATTTCTTCACCAATAGCCTTTTCAAATACGAAGATTCCGCTCTTTTCAATTAAAAACATAAGATCATCATTATTTGTTTTGGATAGATCAAGTCTTTGTCGTGCTAAATGAGCAATATAGTTAATTTGCGCAGATCTATCGTCTTCTGTATGGTTTAGATAATCTATAACTTCATCACGCAATTTGATTATTTTAAGAGTAGGATAACTAATTTTGCTTGTAAGATAGTTGACAAATACATTCAAAAATTCAACATATTTAGCTTCTGCTTGTGTTTTTGAGATCACATTCAGCACTTTTGAGCGATAGGCAATATTCGCTAAGTTGACAGCGGCTGAATCCATATTCTTTTCAAGCATGTCTTCTGTATAAAAATATTTACTTTTCACTTGAAAAATTCGCTTTAACTCATTTACGATTTGCATTTTAGGAGATGTATAAGCATTCTCGTATTGCCAGATTGCCTGTTCCGTCACGCCTAACTTTTCGGAGAGCTCTTTCCGCGAATATCCGTGCATGATTCGTAAATTGGTTAGGTTCTTACCAATGAACATGCCTGCTGCCTCCTAATTTATTTAACATAATGCCATTTTATATATTTTGTTTTTTATCTTTTTCAATAATACCAATATCAAATGCTGCTGGGTCCATACGATCTTCATTGGATTCAGGTGCTACTACTTCTCGGTCCTCATCAGATAATGCTGCTCCTGAGATAAAATCGGACAGGTCCTCGACAAGGTATGCAATTTTATCATTGGGATTGGGTAAATAGTGTAAGATTTCGGAAATTTGATACGCTTCATCAATAGCATATGTGAGTATATGAAATTCGTTGTAAGTAGATTTGAAATGATCCAGATCAGCTTTGACTTCACTTTCTAACGTAAATAAGGAAAGTTGTTCAACTTGCTCGGTTTGTTTCCCTCTTTTTGGCGATTGATCGGAGATGGAAAACACCAAATTTTTATTTATTTTTGAAAGCTCGTGAAGATAGGTGCGAAGAGATCCCGTACCTTCGCTCTCATTTGGAAGTGTAGCTTGTGAAAAGCAATCTTCATTGAAATAAGCGGCATTTTTAATAAGAAAAAGAATCTTGGAATCGCCATTAATGAATTGGAGGTAGTCCCATGTTAATCCAGCCTTTGATTTCTTATATGTAAATCCATGAGCGATGCACTCTTCAGCGAGCTTGCTCTCAATAAAATTACCCTTAGTCCAAGAAAACGCAGAGCTGATTTTCATTTTCGCTTTTCTGTCTTTACGATGATCAACGTAGTCGCGATAACCTTCAACGATAGCATCAACAATCATATTATTATGTGCAGGACTGAACTTGTATTTATCCACATCAATCACCCCAGTTCGATAATAGGAAGACAGTTAATATTGTAATCGAAGCTGGGGTGTATGGGAATGATTTTTTTTGTTTTTTTTAAAGTTACAATCTTTATCTCGCTTTTTCTTTATAGTGGTTAGGTTTATTATAGGGTTAGTTTAAATGATTGACTGTTTTGCATGAATCTATTCGTAGGTTGCCATATGCCATGCCTATCTATGGCAACAAAGAATGGCATACAATCGTCTAGTTAGTGTACTTCCTAATTACGACTTTCGAATAAGCAAAGCAAAAGGAGCGCATTTATGAAACCATATGCTGGAAAAATCGTGGGGCTGGGAATCGCTGCTGCGATTCTCATACCTATTCTGCTTTACGCGGAGTTTCAATATGGCTTTTACCAAAAGTTCCGATTTGAGCAGCGGGCAGAGCATTATTTGGCAGAGACCTATTCCGAAGACATGACGATTGTGAACGTTCGTTATTTATGGGACAACATAGAACCGCTAGTAGCGACTGTGCACCCAAAATCCGATCCATCGCTCCAGTTTTATATCTACCAAAGTGAGGAACGGGAGCTCGGATTAACAGACGATTATGCGACCACATTATGGGGAATACAGGCTATGAGGGATACGGAGACACTACTGCATCCTGTGCAGCCCGATTACGCCCGCCACGCGAGTATCGATTTTTCCTGCTGTAAGGTTAGTGAATATGATTTTGCGTCGATTCGCGGGGA
The DNA here is from genome assembly GCF_050481745.1 of Paenibacillus algorifonticola. Taxonomy (GTDB): domain Bacteria; phylum Bacillota; class Bacilli; order Paenibacillales; family Paenibacillaceae; genus Pristimantibacillus; species Pristimantibacillus algorifonticola_A. Next base: position 111,097 of record NZ_JBCNGR010000006.1, read on the forward strand.
TGTGCCGCATTACGGAACGACCAAACTGCCCTTTGATTTAGTGGTTACTCTGGAAAGGGCGATGGAAGCAAACGATATGGATCATATGTATCAATCTGTGGCTACTCTTCGGGATTCCGAATCACTTGTGCTGGGTAGTCTCGTTTTCCACTTTCCGCTCCCGGAGACAGGCGGCTTTGCTGTATTTGAGATTCCGGGTGATGCCTTAAATACTGTTACATCCGCAGCGGATGTGGAAGCTTACAATGCAACGAGGATGCCCGCACAGGAAATGGCCAAGCGGATCGGAGCCTCTCTCGAATGGGACGAGCAGAAGAGCGAAGCGATCTTCTCCAGGGATGGTACGACTTTAGTCGTCCGCAGCTGGGGAAATGAAGCGTTTTTGAATGGAGAGCCCATTGCTGACCCAATAGGTGCTTATATTGGCGACTTCATGCAGCTCATGGTGCCGGTCCGGCTGGTCGAGCGCGTTTTTGAACAGAAAATAGCCTTGTGGTAGTTCTTATAATTAGAGGCTGATAAATAACAAGTGTATAAATAGCTTGCCATAAAAGAAAATTTAATATAAACTGTTGATCTATCAACCGTTGATAGATCAACAGTTTTATTTGGTTAATAGATTGTCTGTAGAAAAGGAGAATAAAAGATGACAAAGACAGCATTAGTAACTGGTGCGAATAAAGGCATTGGATTTGAGATTGCAAAGCAGTTGTTAGAAGCGGGGTATCGTGTTTTGGTTGGGGCACGCGATCAGGAGCGAGGAGAAACGGCAGTAGCTGCCCTCCGGGCATTTGGTGATGCACATTTGGTATTGCTGGACGTTGCTGACCTACAAAGTATTGATGATGCAGTGACAAATATTAAGCAGAATTACCCAGAGTTGGCGCTTTTGGTGAACAATGCGGGTATTCCAGGCGATATGCATAAACCAGGATGGGAATTTGCAGTTGAAGAGCTGCAGGCAACTCATCAAGTTAACTTTATCGGTCCCTATGCCCTTTCAAAAGGCTTGCTGCCCCTATTGATTGCCAATAAAGGCACGATTCAAAATATCAGTATCCCTATTGAGCCATTGCCTTACTTCAATGCATTTGCCTATGCAGCATCCAAGGCTCCTTTGAATGTCATGACAAAGTCTTGGGGAATGAGTTTTGAGAAGAACCAAATACCTGTAGAGATTTTTGCAGTGATGCCGGGGGCGGTTTCGACAGATTTAAATGGGAATATGACAGGAGATTTTGTGAAAACAACTGCTCAAGCTGCGGAATTTATCCTTACCTTTGTTTTGGATGGTAAAAATCACAATGGACAGGTCATTAATTACGACGGCACTCTATCGGTATACTAATTGAACCAGAAGATTCAATTTTAATTTTTGATCTACATCCTCTTCTATGATCGCCCTTTCTCCACTGGAGAGAGGGCTTTTAAGTTTGGATGGTAAAGCCTTATGCTTACAATAAGCTATGGCTATGGGCAGACTTGCTTGTAAAATGAATTATTAAGTTGTATATTGTCTAATACATTGCAAGCCTTTAGCAATCATATACTATTTAGAAAGTTGGGATGGTTTTGAGTAAAGATTGGTCCCAGGAGGCCACGTTGTTATACCAAATGTACCGTGTAAACAACGCCATAAATACGACATTCGATGCTTACATCAGCATCAGCCAATCTCGCTTTGAAATACTCGCATTGATATACCAAGAGATCGAAATCAGTCAAAGTGACCTGCAAAAAAAAGTAACCCTTGATAAGGCAGCTGTCGCTAGACATCTCAAGCAGCTTGAAGACAACGAGATCGTATCAAGAAGAAAAAAAGACGGCGACAATCGTATAATCTTGGTTAAGCTGACTGATCGCGGAAGACAATTAATCGAAACCTCACAAAGAGAGAAAGAGCATTTTGCAAAGGAATTATTAACTGATATTAAGGATACTGAACTTACCGTACTGCGAAAAGTATTAGTTCAGTTAAATAAAAATATTGAAAAGATGAAGGAAAACGTTCAATAAGATCAGGGCTATGGAAATTTGTTGCGGCTCCTAACAAAAACTCTCCTCAAGCTCGAAATAAAAGGAGTAAAGCATCCCCCATAGATGGCTGCTTTACTCTTTTTTGTCGCTTCCTCAATATACCTTCTTCTGATCCCGATCCTCCTTAATGATCTCTACTGCTTCCTTAAAGCGCAGGGCGTGAACAATTTCCCGCTCGCGCAAAAACTTCAGGCTGTCCTGCAAATCGACGTCGTCGGTCATATCGATCAGCCACTGATAGGTCGCCCGCGCCTTCTCCTCAGCCGCAATATCCTCGTATAAATCCGCAAGCGGATCTCCCTTGGCCTGTATGTAGGCGGCTGTGAAAGGAACGCCTGAGGCATTGTTGTAAAACAGCGCGCTGTCATGGCTCGCATAATGCGGCCCCAGACCAGCCTCTTCAAGCTGCTGTGGGGTCGCATCCTTGGTCAGCTTGTAGATCATCGTAGCAATCATTTCTAAATGCGCAAATTCCTCCGTGCCAATGTCCGTCAGCAAGCCAATGACCTTGCTCGGAATCGTATAGCGTTGATTCAGATAACGCAGCGCCGCCGCCAGCTCGCCATCCGCACCGCCGTATTGTTCAGCGAGATAACGCGCCATTCGAGGATCACATTTGCTAACCCGGACAGGGTACTGGAGCTTTTTCTCATAAACCCACATGCCGTTGCCACCTCCAACATGCTAAGCCGCCGCTTATGTGCCAACGATATAAACATGAGCGACAGCTCGCTGTATTTCACATTGACTGTTTGCCAGCTTTTATTCTACGCTGACTATCTCAGCCAATCTGATTCCCACTCCGATTAAACTAACCAAGGAATTTTATTACGCTCATCCGCACGATCTGCTGCTAACACGATTCATGCGGCCCGGCGAAAGGGTACCATTTTTGAATTTACGGATTGCTGTGCATGAGCGGTCTCCTTCTTCCAGCCGTAAGCGTATGTCAAGGATTGGTTCCCGGCAGCCTATTGTTCACCCGACTGGAGCGTTATCTCATTGTTATGTGTCGGTTTTTCATAACTTGCCTGTCTATTGAAAATTTAAGGCAGCTTTTTTGGCTCTACCTCAAAATCAGTGCTTGACGGTTTCACTCGGAATCCGATTGCGATTACATTCGACAAAAATGCGAGCTTTTACCAGAAAGTGAATCATCCAGCGAGCAGAACGTTTTGACAGTGCAGTTCATTAGAGGCTCAATAGTTCATATAGAATAAAAGGAGATGCGGATAATTATGGAGATTAGGAAAATATCGATTTCAGAAGTAAATATGGTTTTTCGCTGCGTAAGTCTGCTTGAGGGCATCTAGTACCGGATCTGTTGTCATGTGATCAACTAATTGCCAGCCTACGATTTGCTTCGTGTAGAGATCCAGGATGCTCCCCAAATAGAGTTTCCCTTGGCGACAGGGAATGTAGGTAATGTCCACCACCCACTTCTCCTTGGGCCTAGTTACCGAAAAGTCTTGCTGCAGCTCGTTCAGAGCGATCGGCCACTCGTGATTCGAATCGACAACTTCACGAAGAAGTTTAAGGTCAAAGCCAGGCTGCAATTCAATGCTGGCTAAGCCTACACGAACTTGAAGAGAAGCTGCATGGCCAGTAAAGGTATCTTTTCCTGTAACGGTTATGGGCACCCATTGAGGAGATAAGGTTTGTGAAACGGAGGATTGTTTGGATTTAGACTTGTACAACCAATATTTCAGTTGATGAATGGTGCATTCATTAGCAGCACACCGTCCTACGATGGTTAATCCACTTGATTTGTAGGCTGAAACTCGGTCAGCCCATTCCTGACGTCGTTGTTCGTTGGCGTTCATAGGCAACCTCCATTTATTGGGCTGCCTGGATTATCGCATGTGTTCAGCATACCTTTGAAGGTGGGATAGGTTGGACGCTTACGTTTCTATGCAGCATTATATTTTTATAGCTGCGGACCGATATAAATAGTATGTATTAGTTTGATATATTCCTATTTGTTAAAATTTGTATAATTAATAAAATATTTGGAATTTCACGTCCGCGATCCAGCCGGTTGCCCGAAACGGAGGATACCCGACGGAATGCTGAAAGGAGGTGAGATAAATATGAATAGGGTTTCTATCCCCGTAGGGGCCTAAGGATCGTTCTTTCATAATCTCAATCGCATCTTATTCTCAACAGGAGGTATGTAAAATGTGGACTAGTCCTCGACTGCGGCCGTTGCTTCCATTTGTTTCTGGTGTGCTTAGCGCAATCCTGATTCTTTCTACGTTGATGGGATTGTTGCTTTTACCGGTTCCGGCGTTGGCGGCTTCGGAGACAAAAGTGTTTCAGGAGGGTCTTGATGGGTATGCGGGCAATAAGAGTGCTAGTGTCTTCTCTAATGCGCCTGATACTAATTTCGGTACCAGTAATGTACTTACCCTTACCTATTCCAGTTTAGCAATCCGGGCTTCTTTAATTCAATTCAATCTTTCAGCCATACCGCAGAATGCGACCATCGACAACGCGACGTTGGAATTGACCACTTTTTCTAACGGCATCGGCGTTTCGAGTGTAAATGTAGCTGTCCATAGAGTCACAGCTCCATGGGATGAAGCAACGCTTACATGGAATAACTCGGTCAGCGCTGCGGTCTATGACCCGACTCCAGTCACCGTACAATCGATCAACGGTCAAGCAGACTCTTCCATAAGCAGTCTGGATCTAACCACTCTTGTCCAGCAATGGGTTGACGGCACTGCGGAGAATTATGGGTTCATGTTGGAGGTTCCGGAATTGCCCTCTGGAGTGGTGATTTGGAGCAGAAACTTTCATTCGGATGATTCAACCACGCAGACCAGCCGGCCGAAATTGACCGTCTCCTACACGATACACGCATCGAGCGTGGTCGTGACTCCGGCCACCCTGCCGCTTGTGCTGGGAGGAAGCACCGGACAACTGAGTGCCAATGTGCAGCCCGATGATGCTTTCAACAAGAACGTGCAATGGGCGTCGTCCGATACCGCCATCGCGACAGTAGACGCGAGCGGGCGTGTCACACCGGTTGCCCTCGGCACCGCCATCATAACCGCGACGACCGAAGACGGGAACTTTACGGATTCGAGTACGGTGACGGTTACCAGTGCAAACCTAAGTGATCTGGTGCTCTCGGAAGGCGAGCTTACGCCGACGTTCAACGGCGGAACAACAAGCTATTCGGCAGTGGTGGCGAACAGCGTGTACAGCTTGACGGCTACACCGACAACAGCTGACACGAACGCTACGGTTACAGTTAACGGGGCGCCGGTAGCGAGTGGCATGCCGTCGCAAGCAGTTCCGCTGAACGTCGGGAACAACGAAGTCAACGTAACGGTCACGGCGCAGGACAATGTGACAAAGAAGACGTATACGATCATGATTACCCGCAGGGCTACCGCTCCGCCGCCGACAGATAATGGAGGCTCGGATTCCGGTGACGGCGGCGGCACTGGTGGAGGGGGATCGACGCCAACGACTCCCGCTAATCCGACAAGTCCTCCCGTAGGGTCGGGTGGGGCTGCTTGTCCGAAGCTCACCTGGACGGATATCCAGAACCATTGGGCAAAATCGGACATCGAATTGGCTTCGCAACTGTGCCTGGTACAGGGCTCTTCGAGCGACAAGTTTTTGCCGGACGATGGGGTGACAAGGCTGCAATTCGCATTGATGGTTGCACGTGCAATGAAGCTGCAAGATTCGGGGAACACAGCTGTCTTGGACACATTCGCGGATCGGGCAGACATCCCTGCCTGGGCGACGGCCGAGTTGTCCGCAGCCGTCCGGGCAGGCATTATCGAAGGCTATGAAAATGAGACGCTACGTCCGAACGAGATGATTATCCGGGCGGAAATGGTCACCATGCTGATCCGAGGATGGAACATGTCGGCTTCGAACGGGACGACCTCGTTCATGGACAATGCAGACATTCCGGGCTGGGCGAAAGGATATGTTGTAAAAGCGGAACGGGAAGGCATCATCAAAGGCCGTTCCAATAACCGATTAGAGCCTTTTAGCACGGCAACGAGAGCGGAAGCCGTTGTTGTTCTGGTCCGTATGCTTCAAGACAAGTCATAACCAGCGGCGCTATAGGTTAACAGCCTGACCGTTGGAAAACCGGCAATGACCATCGGCAAAAAGCAGAGCTGAACTGGAATCACGACAGTTCCGGCCTGCTTTTTTTCGTAAGCGTCGAATACCAGGTGTATTGAAACAGAAAAGCCCATGGTTCATGAAGATCCACAGGCTCTGCGTTATACAATGTTTTTGAATTGCCGGACTCCATGGAAGGCACGCATCAAGTAACTCCGGCTGCTGACGAAAGGCAACCGCTGGTAACTGTTGCAACAGATAGACTAGATATTTGTACGGGTTCAATCCATTTGCCTTAGCTGTCTCTACGGTGCTGTAAATCGCTGCACTTGTGTTTGCGCCCCGTGGACTGCCGCTAAATAACCCGTTTTTGCGGCGATCATGCCATAGCAGGAATTTCTGGGTCATGGTGGTGGTAGCGCCGTTACTTCACGGCTCCGAAGTCCTCACCGCCATCCAGGTGCAGCCCCGGTTGGCAGAATCGAGTCGCGCGAAACGAACTTACTACTGAAGGAAAGCGGGTTCACCATTACATCTCTGACTCCATAAACTCGCAACTGCTCGTTTGTGCTGACTGAGCCTCGATCCATAGTCCTTCCCCAATCCAAGCCAGCATAGCGTCTTTCAAAGTCTACTGCACGTTTTCCGAAAACACTTGAGGTTACTTTGCATATAATCTTAATCACATACCTGTTTGCCAAGTGACTTTGCTTAAATATGTACGAAATCATTAACTAAGCTGCCGCTTTCTAGACCGCTACCCAGATGTCAGCAGCGGCAGCCCGTTGTGCTTCATGTTGACTGTCTGTCAGGCCAGTTACACCTGCCAAGGCCAAGGCGTATTCGGCCATTGAAAAGGATATCCCGAGAAGCTGTGTCCATAGTTCATCAGAGGACCATATTTCATTTCGAACTGCTGGGCGCATTGCATGCGCTGCTGGGCCAAATAATTGAATTGCTGCAGGGCATGATGGTCATGCGGATGGGTGTCGAGATAGAGGTTCAGCTCAAGCAGGCCAAAACCCAGCTGCTGCAGCTCCAAAAGTTTTGCATAGTAGGCTTCATCACACACCATTGGCTGCTCACTCATGGCTAGTAGCTCCCCCCTCCACATTTGGATGCGTACGGGCTGTATAGGGCAGGCCATAGCGTTCCCAGCCGCAGCGCCTCTTCTAGCGAAAATTGAGGAAGGTTCATCGGCTGAAAGGGAATGTACTGGTTTGGCGGAACGACATACGTCCGCACAATCATCGGCTCGCACGGATCATGCGGCCCGACAAAGGGGTACCATCTTCGAATTTGCGGATTGCTGTTCATGCACGGCCTCCTTCATCCAGCCAGCCTAGCGCTTCTCTTTGTTTCAATTTTGTCCAACAAATGCTCCTCTTGGCTGGAGTGTTAAAACATTTGTATGTTCAAATTTCAGCTAACTTGCTTGTCTGTTGAAAATTTAAGTGGCTATTTCGCGGTTTGCTCGTTCAAGCGGCGATCTTCATTAGCCTTTCTTCCTTGAAAACGAGCCCTTTCTTTTCACATAACGATCCTAAAGTGGTGAAATGGCTTGATGATGTTAAATATGACATTTAACTGATTAGGCAACCCATTGAAAAAAAGGAATTCATTTCAGATCAGAAACAAATAAGCCAAGGCAGTACCTCTACAAGGAGGAGCTGCCTTGGCTTATTTCGACTACACATCTAGCGGCACCATCTGATTGCGCTCAAGCAGCGCCCATAGCTCTTCGGCCATTTCCTTAGCTGGGTAGGGCATGGAACGGGTAATCCACCACTCCAGAACACCGACTGCGGCCGATACTAGAAACTGCTTCAGTACCTCTTTGTTCCGGTCTTTGTTCATCTCACTCATATCGATGTTTTCACCTAGCTGCTGAAACATCAACTCCATCATGCGGTTTCGAAAAGCGGGAATGCTCTTGTTGGTCAGCAGAGTCGAATATAGGAAAGCATGCTCCTCTAAAAATTCAAGGGTTTGAAGCAGCAGTTCTTTAGACGTAAAGGAGGTTGCTTCCTCGCTAGGCAAGCATTTTTGCTGCAGTTGGACTAAATGGACCTCTATGCATTGATCGAGAAGATCGAATTTGTCTACATAATGCAAATAAACGGTGCCCCGGTTTACATTAGCCCGGTCAGCGATTTCATTGATCGTTATTTGTTCAAAATTTTTCTCTGCCATAAGGGAAATAAAAGCTTTCATAATCGCTTCCCGCGTTTTGAGCACCCGTCTATCCATAGGCCCCTCCTAAAGATGGTTTTAAACAGCTTCGCCAAATCTGTTGAATAATCAACGAATCGGACTTTTTTAACGATTGAAGCGAGCTCAAGTCGTTGGTACTATCATTGTATTGAACGAATGTCGATAAATCAACAAATGTTCAAATGGATGAGGGGGGCAATATGAAAATATTAGTTTACGGCGCGGGCGTTTTAGGCAGCTATCTGGCCCATGTGTTAGTGCAGGGAGGCAATGACGTCACGGTGCTTGCAAGAGGAAGCAGAGCGGAGGAGCTGAGCGAGGATGGGCTCGTCATTCGCCATTATTTTCAGCGTAAAACGACCGTAGATAAAGTGAAGGTCATTCAAGCGCTCCCGGCGGATGACAGCTATGACCTGATTTTTGTTGTGATGAATTATAATAATTTTCCAGAGGTGCTGCCGATTTTGGCGAAAAATAAAAGCAGCCATATCGTGTTTGTTGGCAATAATCCGACGGCCAGTACGACGGAGCAAGAGCTGTTGGAGAATAGCCTGCCTGACAAAAAGGTCGCCTTCGGCTTCCAGCTAAGCGGCGGCCGCAGAGAGAAGGGGCGTATGATTTGCGTCCGTGGAGGCGGTCAAATGGTGCTTGGCAGCCTGAATGGCCCTGTTCCATTCAAAGATTTAATTGACAAAGCATTTGCTGCTGTCAAATATAAAATCGATTATCATGAGCAAATAGACGCATGGCTAAAAAGCCACATCGTCCCAATTCTGGTGTTGAGCTCGGTTAGTTATGTCAAAGACAATCAATTTAAACTTATAGCGAAGGATAAAAAGCTGCTCCTGCAAATGATTGCAGCCGTTGATGAAGGCTTTAAAGTAATGGAGGCTATCGGCTATACGATTACACCTGCAAGTCAGGTCCATTATTTTCGCCGGAAAAGGCAGCTCGTCTACTTTTTTCTGAAAATTTATCATCGTCTTCCCGTTGCAAAAATGATAGATGGCTCATTCGTGGAAATCGCCCATTTGCATAAAACGTTCGACGTTTGGAAGCAGCAAGCCCGTATAGCGACGCCAAACTGGAATGAGCTTGAGGAGGCGTTCCTTGCTAAAATGGAGGGGAAAGCTAACGAAAGACGATAAGCGGGGGACAAGCAAAAACGAATTCGTCGTCGTTCTGGGACGAGCGAAGTGCTTTGCCCTAGAATTCTAAGCGGATATAAGGATGAAACTTATATCCGCTTAGAATTTAAAAAAGGACAGCGAGGCTTTGCTCAAGCCCGCTGTCCTTGCTTACTTACTTTCCATCGGCTGCTGCCCATTTGAGCCTGCTGCTAATCCTGATCCTGTTCCGCCACCGATACGCTTGAAAAGAAGCCTCAGCAGGGGAGGGATGGCGAAGTAGATGAACCATGTTCGAAAAAGCTGGTAGACGCTGACGATGGCAACATCCGCATGAATCTCCTTGGCGATAATGCCCATCTGGTCCATGCCGCCGGGGGACATGCTGAGAAAAGCAGTGGCAGGCGACAGATTATGCAGCTTGGCAAGCAGCAGGCTCATGCCGAACGCTCCAGCAATGAGGACGATGCCGCTTAGGATGGCGAGCAGGGTGATGCGTGTTTTATTTTTCAAATTTTCCGGCCGCAGCAGCAGTCCGACATAGGTGCCAATCATCAGCTGTGCTGCACTCAACAAGGTCGATGGCAGCATAGGAGCGTCTAAGCCAAAGTTATGAAGCAGTGCGGTTGCGATCATCGGGCCGAGCAAATAGGCGGAAGGCATCTTGATCTTTCTCGCCAGCAGCGCCGCCGCCACACAAGCGAGAGCAAACGGCACAATGCCTGGGAATAAGGCGCCCCACTGTGTCCACTCGGTGCCTGTTGCTGCAACGACGATCTCATCGTGGATGCCCTCGAACAATGGGCTGAATACGAGCAGCGGCACACAAAAAATAATCATCATCAGCCGCGAAACCTGCAAAAAGGTGACGACCGTAATATCAATGCCCTTCGTATCCTCCGCTAAAATAACCATTTGCGACAAGCCGCCCGGAATGCAGCCCATTAGGACGGTTGGCAGCGGCAATCCAGACAGCTTGGCAATCGTGATGCCAATTAACCCGCTAAACAGCAGCAGCAGCACCGTCATAAGCACCATAGTCGGCAGCTGATGGCCCATTTCCTTCATCGTGTCGACTGTAAGGGACAGTCCGATTGAATAGCCAATAATAAGCAGTGCAATATTGCGCATGGAGCCGGGCCAATGCGGTTTGAATGTCTTTTTCAGCAAGCGTGAACCTAGAAAGGCGAATACCATCGGACCGAGCAGCCAAGGCAGCGGCACATGAAGCGATGCGAACAGATAGCCGCCGGCTAAAGCGAGCACGAGTGCCGTTACAAAGTGGATCACAGCTGGTCAGCCAGCTCAGCGATTCGTTTGTTTGCGTCTCCTTGGAACAGCCCGCCATGATAACAAATCACCTGCTCGATATCTAACGCTTTAAGCTTGCTGAGGGAACGGATAGCCTCCGCCATATTTGGCGTGGCAGCAGGAACTGGCCCGGATAGCTGGCCATCGATCACGACCATGGCATCTCCCGCGAGAAGCGTTTTGCTCGGCTGATGGTATAAAGCGACATGCCCTGGCGTATGGCCAGGTGTATGAATGACGGTAAGACCACCGCCGAAGTCGAGCGTATCGCCATCTGCAATCGTCAAATTAACGTTCGGACGGGTTGGATGGATAAAAGTGTGCTCAAATGCTGTACGCTGCTGTTCAGGCATCGTCTCAAGCAGCTGTGCCATCCTTTCAGGAGACGCTTTGAGCAGCGGCTCTTTCCCATCAATCGCAGCCTGATCTCCAAGGTGGGCGTATACGACGGGCAGCTTGCGGCTCAAGGACAGAAAACCTGGCAAGCCCCCGATATGATCCAGATCCTGATGAGTAAGAATAATGGCGCTTGGCGGTACATCGGGAAATCCTGCTTCTACGACAAGTCGCTGAATCGCTTCAGCAGAGCCTGGCAGGCCGGTATCAACCAGCACCCAGAAGTCCGGCCCTAATATCGCTGTGGGATGAAATACTCTATGATTGTCTCCCAAGCTTAAAGTCAATTCCAGCATTTCAATTCCTTCGGCTATGCGCATGTGCAGGCCACAGCTTTATCCCTATTTAAATAGAAACAAGCAGCAGCGCACCTCCTTTACCAGTAAAGTAAAACTTATGAGTTCAATATAAAACTAAATAGTTTCGGTGTCAACTCCAGACGTTGACCTCGCCCTTTCCTCATGTCAAGATAGGGGGGAGGAGGGCATTTAAATGGAGGAATCACGAAAAGGAAAAATTTTAGACGCTGCTATGGCGCTTTTTCGGGAGAAGGGCTACAGCGCTGCATCCATGCAGGATATTGCTGAAGCTTGCGGCATGGCGAAAGCGAGCATATATAAGTTTTTTGCTTCCAAGGAAGATTTATTCACTGAGGTATTTACCGTCTGCTACCGTTCTTTGCTGGAGCAGGAAGCGGAGCTTGACCATGTGCTGTCGCAGCAGGGGCTTGCGCCAAAGGAGAAGTTTCGCCGGAAAATTGAATTCCAGCTGTATTATACGATGGAGAATCATTTATTCATGCTCGACTTTAAGGAGCTGCCAATTACGGCAAATGATACATTTTTGACGGCATGGCAAAATAAAAAAGCTGCTATGCTGTCGTGGCATCGGGAGCTGCTGACAGAAGCGTACGGCGAGCAAATCGACGATATCATATGGGATGTCGTTACCATTTTTCGCGGCATGCTGCTGCAATATTTGTCCTATGCCATTCAGAAGGTCATAGCCGTGCCGATGGCAGAGTTGGCCGCTTTTCTGGTGGACCGGATGGACGCGGTCGTCCGCGATATGGCGGCCAAGCAGCCGAAGCCGATTATTGATGGCGCAAACGTCTATTTTAACCATTTGAATCCGAGCGATGAGCCGGTACGGCGGGAGACGGCTGTGCAGTTTCTTCAAGCACTGGCGGGAAAAATAGACGAGCTGCCTAAGCCAGAGGCTGTTCGCGCAGAACTGCGGGAGGTCGTCTCGCTCCTTGGGCAGGAGGCTCGGGCAGAGCTGCGAAATCCGACACTTGTACGCGTGCTTATAGCCTATTTGGACAACGTTTCCGAGCTGAGAACTGATGTGAGGCAGTTGAATCTTATGCTGGTCTAGCAGCTGGCCCTTGTGACTATTGGGCAATGGTATCTGACCTGTCTAGGAAAGGAATATTATCCCGAAAATTGTCGAAAGCATATTCACTCCCATGATAAAAATGTCGATATATCTAAGACACACATCAGAGGAGTGAAGTTATGAGGTTCAGCATTCGTTTTAAATTGCTAGCGGGTTTTATTTCGGTAGCGTTACTGCTTGTTGCAACAGGATTAATTGCGATATTTGCCATGAACGGAATGGGCGACAAAGCAAGGGAAATGAATGAAAGGTGGATGCCAAGCGTCACGCTTCTCGCTATTTTGAATGGGGACGTGTCCGACATCGAGCGTCTGGCCCTGAACATCATTGTTGAGACTAATGCAGATGAACTTAACAAGATGAACAGTGCTTTGGGCGATCTTCAAGACAAAATTAAAACTGAACGCGAACAATATGCAGCGATGGTTCAAACGGAAGAAGAGAAGGCGCTGTTTGAAGAATTCGGCAAAAGCCTGGATCTCTACTTGGCCAAAATGCCGGAGTTTATCGCATACGGCAAGGAAAATAACTTTGACAGGGCGAGCGAGCTTCATACGACAGCCTACCCGCTCTGGTATACGGCTAATGACAATATTACCAAGCTGATTAATTTGGGAATAGAAGGCTCGAGAAGTTCTGCAGACGAGTCAGTTGATCTGGCTGTGACCAGCACGAATACTATTATAGCCGTAGTCATCTTCGCTGTACTGTTAGCACTTGCTATTGCTATCTTGATTGCACAGATGATATCGAGATCTGTACAGAAAGTAAGCAGAGCTGCGGAGCAAATTGCGCAGGGCGACCTGACCGGCGAGACAATCGTCATTAAAAGCCGCGATGAAATTGGCGATTTGGCTAAATCCTTTAATGCAATGACCCATAGCCTACGTGAGGTTATTCATTCCGTTTCCATGACCTCCTCGCTCGTTGCGGCGTCCTCCGAGGAGCTAATGGCAAGCGCTGAGCAGAACAGCAAGGCGTCGGAGCAAATTTCCGAGACGGTTGAGGAACTGGCTGTCGGTACTAGCGAGCAGGTTGATATGGTGAAGCGCTCTTCCCAAGCGATTGACGAAATGTCGATTGGCGTCGAGCAGATCGCATTGCGTGCGCAAAGCGTATCCACCTCGGCACTCGATGCGGCGGCTCAATCGTCAGAAGGCAACCGGACGATTCAACAGGCCGTTGTGCAAATGGACTCCATTCAGCGCTCGATTTCCTCACTTGCGGAGCTGGTTACTGGACTTGGCGAACGTTCGGATGAGATTGGCAAAATTACCGATGTTATTACGGCTATTGCAACACAGACCAATCTGCTTGCTCTGAACGCGGCGATTGAAGCGGCAAGAGCAGGCGATCACGGTCGCGGCTTTGCGGTCGTAGCGGATGAAGTCCGCAAGCTGGCGGAGCAATCATCCGCATCGGCTATGCAGATTACCGGACTGGTCAGCGTTATTCAGAAGGATACGATTAATGCAGTCCAAGCTGTAACGATGAATAAACAAGAGGTATCGCAAGGTATATCGGTTGTGACGAATGCTGGAGAAGCGTTTGAGCAAATTTTGGATGCCGTTAACAAGGTAGCTGGCGAAATTCAAGAGGTTTCGGCTAGTGCCGAGCAAATGGCGGCAAGCACGGATGAGGTTGTCGGCTTCGTGAAGCAAATTTCGCATATTGCGGAGGAGGCTTCGGGCGGCGCGCATAATGTGTCCGCAGCGACACAGGAGCAGCTTGCTTCGATGGAGGAAATTGCTTCCTCGGCGGCATCATTGTCCAGCATGGCTGAGGAGCTTCAGGATAAAATCAGCAGATTCAAAGTCTAAGCGAATGATTGCTCTTAAGCTTCATTTGAAATAAAAGCAAAGAGACAGCTCCCGGCAGCATAGGGTAGCTGTCTCTTTGCTATTTACGGACGTATTCCTGCGGAGTGACGCCGATAACGGCTTTAAAATCTTTAATAAAATGCGATTGGTCGTGGTAACCAAGCTCTAGCGACAGCTGCGTCCAGTCATGGCTTGGGCCGCGATCCAGCGTTTCAGCGGCATTTTGCAGCCGATACAGCTGAATAACCCATTTTGGCGTTACGCCGACATATTGATCGAATAAACGCTGCAGCGATCTTTTGTTGATATGAAAGGCCTCGCATAGCTGGTCAACCTTCGTAACGTTTCGCTCTGCCATAATCCAATCGACCATCTGATTAATGAGCGTGACCGACTCGTCCTGCATGGGCAGCTTCGGTTCAATGAATCGCTCGGCGAGCTCGACCATTGCAGCTTCCTCTACCTGGGTCAGCAGCAGCTTCTCCGCGGCTGTCCCATCGATATCGAAAATATTATGAATGCTAAGCGGATGGCCAGCTAAAGAGGACACGGGCTGCTTCATAAACGGATAAAAGCCGCCAGGGCGGAATTTTGCTCCGAATACGCAGCCTTTGCCTTCTACGAGATAACTATACTTCTGCTTGGCTGCTCCGAAAATACCGCTTCTTCCCTGCTGAATAATAAGGTTCACGCATGGATTGGGCACAACCTCCTGCAAATATTGTTTTTGCTCAGTCAAGTCCCAGCTGACAATCCAGAAATGCTTGACAAAAAAAGCAATATTCTCGGAAGGCGCATAACGCGTAAGCTGAAAATTTTTCTCCCCCTCCTGCAAATGGAGAAGGCCCATGCTCGGTCGTTGCATGCTTGCACTCATTATAAATCCCCTCCGCAATTTATTGTCATAGTCGTTGTCGCGTTTTTACAATACTTGTTGTTATTTGCACGTTATAATAATTTTATCATAGCCAAGCATACTAGCAAGATAAGGTGAAACGGCTTTAGCCGTCCTCTGGCGGCGCGGCGCGTTTCATTCCGGGAAATATAGAGAAAGGATGGAAAAACCATATCCTTTCCTATATTTAAAGTATAAGGTCAGCCCATTCATAATTGCGGAGGAGTGTAGGTATGGATTTGAGATATGATTTTTATGTGAATGCCGAACCGGAGGACGTTTGGAATGCGTTTATGAAGCCGGAAAACACGCGCAAAATCTTTTTTGGCAGCACGCTGCATTCGACGTTTGAGCCAGGTGCCCATTATGAGTACATCGGGCCAAATGAGAAGGGCGCAGAGGTTGTGCATGTATACGGAACGGTGCTGGAATATAAGCCAAATGAGCTGTTCAGCTGTACGGAGCACCCGGGACCCTCTTATCGTGAAAATCATGCGGAGCTGGAAACGCGGCTTACGCTGTCGCTTGAGAAGGTCGGCGGCTGCACGAAGCTGACGCTGGTGAATGATAAGTGGCCTGCTGACCATCCGTCGTATGAAAATACGAAGACGAGCTGGTGGATGATTCTCAGCAATATTAAGACGCTGGCGGAGACGGGCAAAACGCTTGATTTTGGCTGGTAGGCTAAGCATTCAGCCCAAAAACCAAGGCCGCTAACGGTCTTGGTTTTTGGGCTAGGCTTGTTTATTATTCACGGTACTTGTTATATGGCGAGCAGGGCTTCCGAAAATGCGGCTTCCAGCTCGCTGAGTTCTTTTACGGCAGGGGAGAGTGCAGCCCAATTCTGCTGAACAGTCAGCCCATGGCAGAGCCCAAGCAGCGAGGCTTGCTTCTGCTTCAGCTCTGACAGCAGCGGATGCTCCTTGGCAAAATAAGCGGAAAAATCATTCGCTCTTCTTGCGCCAAGCTGAAAGACGAAATGGGTCAAATGGCCTTGCAAAGCCTCAGGAATTTGGCCGCTCTCAAGCGTTTCACGGAGCTGACGAAAAGCGGCTTGTCCCGTAACGATTCCAATTCGCTGCCCAATGGGGCCGGTGCTGCGATACAATCCTTGAAAAAAAGAAATCGTATCGGCATAGATTTCCTCTTGCGAGGGAGAAGCCACGCGTTCAGGTGAATGCCAGCAGCGGTAGCTGTTTGTGCGATAGCCAATCGTGGAGGCCTGCCAAGCCTTTTGCAGAAGCTCTAATGGCAATCGGGAATACGGATAGCCTGCGGGATCATGCACATAAACATATTCCTCGTCGATGGCATAAGCTAGTACGAAATGATCGACGCCATGTAAATAACGAGAATTCGGTACATATTGCAGATAACCCATATCCAGAGGGCCGAGCAGCACGGTACGCTCAAGCAATGCTTGTCTAAGCTCGACAATGGGCCACGCTCCATGCTCCTCGCTTGCGCGCTCTTTCACGGAAAAGCCTAAAACCTTCATGGCTCTCGAAATGCCCGAATCCGGCGATGTAGCGCAATTGGACAAAAAGAATAGATTGCCGCCCTCAATTGAGGCATCAAGTCCTACGCCACTTAGCACCTCGATCGTGGCAGGCAGGAAGCTTTCCCCACACTCCTGTAATAACATCGCTGTTGCATTCGCATAACAATAGGCACCATTGCCAATATACATGAGACATCCTCCTCATTCGATTGGAATATACAAGTGAAAAGTGTGGCCTAGCTCGTTCGCTTTGAAATCATCCTGATAATATTCAAAATGATAGTCTCGTACAGGCTTGACCTGCAAGGCAGGCAGCTCATTTTTATAAATGGCGTCAATGGCAGAAGGAATGCATTCAATTAAGCTTTCCAGCTCGAATACGACATAATTCTGCTCGGATAGCTGCTGCGCCGTCCAGCCGTTTGGCAGCTGAGGCGGTATTTCTGCTGATTCCAGTTCAATGCCGGCCAAATAAAAAGGCTGGTTGGTGGAATGTATGGACTCGATGCCGTAATAGGCTTTAGGCTCAGCTACGGAAAGTGAAGGTTGAAGCTCAAGCTGCTCGTAAAAATGATTCCACAGCCTGGATATGCTGTCGTTATCGATTTTTCCGCGGAGCGCCAAACCAGCTGTCCAGCAGGCTTCCTTCATAACGAAGCGCGGCGGAGCAACGGGTGCAGGGTGCTTCTTCACCTCCAAAACAGCTGTTGTGAGTGCTTGCTTATAGAGGTTGTCATAATGCTTCCCGTTCATGCGATATCTGTGTGGGGTGACTCCAAAATAGGCTTTGAATGCTCGCGTGTAGGCTTCCTGAGAGCCATAGCCTAGAGTGAAGGCAATCTCAATCAGCGGTTTATTCGTAGCAAGCAGCATTTGGGCGGCTGCGGTCAGCCTCCGTTTACGAATATATTCCTGTGTCGTTTCTCCTGTTAATGCCTTAAACAGACGGGTGAAGTGAAATTTGGAGAAGCCGGATGCGCCCGCCAAATGATCCAGAACAAGTTCTGCATGCAGATGCTGCTCGATATAAGCTATCACTCTGAGAATATGGTAATCATAGGTCATTGTTTCACTTCCTCCCTCTGCTCCAGCTGTACTAGTATTGTACTCGATTGGCAGAGCTTCATCTTGATATGGATTGCTTTCTTTACAAACCCCGGGAACAAGGTAATATGGAAGTCATATACATACAAACGATCAAGGGGATGCTTTTATGAGCATGAAGCTTTTATATATTGAGGATGACAAGGAAATTGGGCAGTTTGTTTATACGCATTTGCAGGAGCGGGGCTACGAGGTGCAGTGGCTGCTGAGCGGCGAACGGGCGCAGGAGGCGGCGGCGGGCTGTTCACTGGTGATTTTGGATGTGATGCTGCCGGGACTAGATGGCTTTACGATTGGGCAGCGGCTAAAAAAGGCGGAGCCGAGCATGCCGATTCTAATGCTTTCGGCGCGAACGGCGATTGATGATAAGCTGCAAGGCTTGCAGTTTGCGGATGATTATTTGACGAAGCCGTTTCATCCCGATGAGCTGACGGCAAGGGTCGAGGTTCTGCTGCGCCGCTTTGCGAGCGTTGCGACTGAGCCGCTGGCAGTTAAGCATTGGCTTGTTTTTGAACAGGAGAACCGTATTGAAAATCGGGAAACGGGCGAGGAAATCCTTTTGACAGGCAAGCAGTTTCAAATCTTCTCCTACCTGCTGCGCCATTTGGGGCAGATTATGACGAAGGAGCAAATTTATGAGGGTGTATGGGGAGAGGCTTACCTGGAAGGGGACAAGACGCTGATGGTGCATATTCGCTATTTGCGCGAGAAGCTGGAGAAGGATCCGGCTCATCCCGAAATTATTGAGACGGTGCGGGGTATCGGCTACCGGGTGAAGCCGTGAAGCGGGATCAGAAGGAGCGGCGGACACGCAAAGGTGGCCGTTTTTTTCAATCGCTGCAATCCAGATATCTGCTCATTATTTTATCAGCGTTTCTGTTCGTGCCAATCGTGTTTCCAGTAGCGACGATTTTGTATTATTATCTGGGAGCTGCAGTTCAGCAGCAGGATATGCAGGAGCTTAAATACGGGAGCAGCCGTGAGATTGAGCTGATGTTCCATCAGCAAGCGGCCGAGCTGTCTGGCGCATCCAGTAAGCACATCAATGAAACGCTGCGCAAGCTGCGGGAGAGCTACCTCGATGCGTCCTTCTTTTGGGTTGATGGAGGGGGCAAGACGCGGCTGGAGCTTGGCGGGCAGGACAGATTGCCAGTGACGTGGTCGAATGAAGATGCCATCCAGTTTATGAAAGAAAATACCGGATCGGATATGTTTACGGTTGTTGCCTTTATCGGGGATAAGCCGCTTGGCCAAGGCTTTATGGCGATGCAATTGCCGCGTTCGCTTGTGCAAAGCAATACGCCGCTCATTTCCGGAGTCCCTTTTTATATTCTTTTTCTTATCCTGGTGTTCCTGTTCTTCGTGGCTTTGTCGCTGCTGTTCTTCCGCCATATTCGCAGGCGTCTGCTGCGCTTGCAGGCCGCTATGACGAGGCAGGGAGCAGAGGGTCTTCCGCTGCTAGTGGAGGTGAATAAGCAGGATGAGATTGGACAGCTCGAAATCGCTTTTAATGAAATGATTTTGCAGCTTAGAGCGGGCAGGCAAAGGGAACGTGAAGAGGAGGAGCTGCGCAAGGAGCTGATCGCGAATTTATCGCATGATCTGCGTACGCCGATGACGGTAATGGGCGGTCAACTGTATACGCTGAATAAGGAGCCGCTTAGTCAGGCTGGACGCGAAACCGTAAAACAGCTGGAAAATAAAATCGATACGGTCAGCAGCCTGATCGAAAATCTGCTCTCGTATACGTTGATGACCAGCGGACGGTATCCGCTTGAGCTGGCACCGCAGGATGTGCTGCGGCTTGTCAGGGAAAGCGCAGCCTCCTGGTATCCGCTTTGGGAGCGCGAAGGGCTGGCGGCGGATATTGAATTGCCCGAGCAGACGCTTGTCTGGCGTGTAGACAAGGGCGGCTTCCGTCGTATTTTGGACAATCTGTTCCAAAATGTCATGCGTCATGCCGCGGACGGCGGCTACATTGGCGTTGCCATCGTGCAGCATGGCGAGCATTCGGCACTCGTCATCTCGGATCGGGGACCCGGCACCCAGTCGGCCTCGAAGGAAAAAGGAGCAGGCATCGGCCTTGCGATCGTTCATTATTTGGTACGCGAGATGGGGCTGGCCTGGCATATCGACAGCACATCTGACGGCACGCGCATTCTAATCTATCCGGGAGCGGCGGCGGGTTATTTTTTAAACAGAATTTAAACGAAGCAGCTCCCTGGTTTTAACCTTGATGCGTTATTCTAGCTTTCGAGGTGATAGACATGAACGAATGGGTCATAGAAACGAAAGGGCTCAGTAAAAAATATAAAGGGCGTTATGCTGTAGCCGGACTGAATTTGCGCATTGAAAAAGGGGATATTTACGGCTTTCTTGGGCCGAATGGCGCAGGGAAAACGACGACCATACGCATGCTGCTCGGGCTGATTAAGCCGTCGGGCGGCAGTGTGCATATTTTCGGCAAGGAGCTGCAAAAGGAGCGGCTGAACATCCTTCGCAAAGTGGGCTCGTTGGTGGAATACCCGTCCTATTACGGACATCTTACCGCGATCGACAATTTGGAGGCCATTCGCCGAATTATCGACGTCCCAAGGTCGAGAATTGCCGAGGTGCTGGACATCGTTGGCCTTGCGAAGGAGGCGCGGCGGTCCGTGAAGGGGTATTCGCTGGGCATGAAGCAGCGGCTTGGCATCGCCAGCGCATTGCTGGGCAATCCAGAGCTGCTGATTTTGGATGAGCCAACGAATGGCCTCGATCCATCCGGCATTTTGGAAATTCGCGAGCTGATCAAGCGCATGCCGCGGGAGCATGGCATTACGGTGCTCATCTCCAGCCATTTGCTGAGCGAGGTCGAACAGATGGCGGGAACGGTAGGCATCGTTAGGCAGGGGGAGCTTGTTTTTCAGGATACGATTCAAAATTTGCAGCAGAAGGCGCAAAGCACAATCGAGCTGCGGGTATCCGATCCGCAAGCGGCGCTGCTCACCTTGTATGAGCAGGGCTTGGACGCTGTCAGAGAAGGCTCGCTTATTAGACTGGAAGGAATAAGCGATGCCGCTGCGGCACAGATGGTGAACCAATTAGTAGCGCGCAAGCATGACGTATATCGTGTCGAAGAAAAAAGAAAATCGCTGGAGGATCTTTTCCTGCAAATTGTTGGGGAAGGGGGACAGAAGTGATGGGCATGCTTTTCAGGGCACTAGCTGCCGATTTTTTGAAAATACGCCGCAAAGGGCTATGGGCGCTCGCTATATTTGCTCCTTTTGGCGTTGTATTGCTGCAAGCCGTCAATTTTGGGCTTCGCTATGACTATTTGGTGAAGCAGTATGCCGAAGATTTATGGGGTGGGCTGCTGCATAACATCTTCATGTTTGTGCCAATCTCGCTGTTTCTCGGCTGTGTGCTTGTCAGCTCGCTGCTGGCGAATGTAGAGCATGTCACAGGCTCATGGAAGCAGCTGCTGGTGCTGCCTATATCAAGGCTGACGGTGTTCTCTGCGAAATTTGCGCTGAGCGCGATTTTGCTGGCCTGCTCCTGCCTGCTGCTTGCTGTGTTTTCGGTCGCTTTAGGTGTGCTGCTTGGCTTCGGCTGGCACTTTCCGCTGACGGACGTGCTGCGGCTAAGTTTCTATCCTTATGCAGGTGCGCTGCCCATGCTTGCATGCATGTTATGGCTCTGCATGACCTTTTCCAATCAGGGCTTCTCCATTAGCGCCGGGATCGTTACCGCGATGGCTTCCATGTATCTACCAGCAAAATATACGTGGCTGCCGCTGAATTGGCCGCTGCTCGCCTTCAGAGGCGAGCAGGGAGAGCTTTATGTCGGCGCAGGAATATTGACCGGGCTAGTTATTTTTTTGCTGGGCTCTGTGCATTTTGGTCGAAGGGATGTGGTCTAGAATGGCTGCATTCATGAGGCTGCTGGCTTCCGAGCGGCTTAAGCTGTCCCGCTCCTTTATCTGGCTGCTAGTCCCTATTAGTCCGCTGCTTTCACTTCTATTAGGCATTGTCTCTAATCCAATAGAAGGCATGCCTGCCGAGCAATATGAAGGCTTGTATTCATACATGGCGTTGTTTCATGCGGTGCTGCTCTTGCCGATTTTGACTGGCGTCTTTGCGGCTTTCGTTTGCCGTTATGAGCATGCAGGGGGAGGCTGGAAGCAGCTGCTGGCACTGCCAATATCGCGTAAATCGCTTTATTTCGCCAAGTTTTGGCTCGTTTCCGAGCTGCTCATCGGTGTGCAGCTGCTTTTCTTGGCAGCTGTGCTCATTACAGGTGCTGTCCGTGGACTCCATGAAATTCCTTGGAATTTTATGCTGCTGGGCTTGCTGGGAGGCTGGCTCGCTTGCTTGCCTTTAGCAGCACTTCAGCTGTGGGTCTCCACCAGCTGGAGCAGCTTTGCGGCGCCACTGACGATTAACGTCATGCTGACGCTGCCGAATATGCTAGTCATCAACTCAGCAGAATATGGCCCCTTTTATCCTTGGGTGCAGCCGACGATTGCGATGCTGGTGCTGGGCTCCGAAAACTACGGTGCCTTCACTATGCCTGTGATGAACCTGTTTATGACGATTATAGGCAGCTTGCTTCTATTTATTATCGGTGGCCTGATCTATTTCCGAGCTAAAGAAATATAATAACAGGAAACAGCCCATGCAGCTCAGCCTTACGGTTCGAGCTGCTGCTGCGTTTACTGCTTGCCCAACAGCGGCCTAACCACATACCAGAAATAAACGGCGCTGATGAGCATAACGATAGTCGTGATGAGAAAAGGGAGCTGGAGCAATGAAGTGCAACATGAGCGTTTAGGAGCGTATAGCAGTTCAGCCGATGAACGATTATAATAAAACCTATCTATTCTTTCAAAGAAAGCGGTGTGAGTATGAACGGCTCTGTGTACGTATTCATTATTTTAATCGCGGGACTGATTTTATGGAGGAGAACGCGCAGCTTTTATCGTCCGATTCGCGGCAGCGGCATACGTTTGCTGCTACCCCTCCTTTTCATGCTGCCAGGCATCATGATTTTCCTCAATCCCCGCATCCATGCTCCGCTGGTTGAGTGGATCATCGCTATTGTTATCGGCTTAGCGCTGTCGATCCCGCTCATCTGGACGACTAATTATGAGGTGCGCGAGGATCAGCAAATTTATGCGAAAAAAAATCGTGGCTTCATCGTCGCTTTTCTAGCGATTTTGGGCATTCGCCTGCTGCTGCGGAATTATGTGTCGATGCTTGATCCAGAAACGCTTGCCGCCTTGTTTATGGTGATCGCCTTCTCCTATGTCATTCCTTGGCGCATCATGTCTTTCCTTAAGTTCAGAAAGCTAGCAAGAGAACGGCTTATGGCGTAGCCTTCCCATAAACTCAAAAAAACAAGCAACAAATAACAAGTAAGGCAATTGGCCCGTGGTAGGGGTACAATTGCCTTTTTTCACGTTATTCCTGAGGAAGCTCATTGACAGCCTATATGCTTTTCTCTATTATTAGTGAGAATCATTATTACTGAAATGGAACGGAGATAACGACATCATGGTTAGAACGACCAAAAAAACACTGCTATCTATTGCAGCCACGATTTTCCTTGTTTCAGCTTTGCTTATGGCATGCACGAAGCAGGAAGCGGCGCCTGGCGCCAGCAATGGAACTGCTGAAAATGCAGCAGCCGCAACTGAAAAGGCCATTACGCTATCTTGGCCGCGCGATATTGGAACGATGAATCCCCATACGTACAACCCTTCGCAGCTATTTGCCCAATCGATGATTTATGAGCCTTTGGTCAGCTATAAAGCAGGGGGCAAGCTTGAGCCGATGCTGGCTGAATCATGGACGATTTCGGAGGATGGCAAGGAATATACCTTCAAGCTTCGCCAAGATGTGAAATTTTCCGACGGAACGGCTTTTAATGCAGCGATCGTGAAGAAAAATTTTGATGCGGTCATGAAAAACCCGAGCCTGCACAGCTGGCTTGGCGTTATCAACGTTCTGGACAAGACGGAAGCTGTTGACGAATATACCTTTAAAATGACGCTTAAGCAGGCGTATTATCCAGCTATTCAGGATTTATCGCTCGTCCGCCCCGTTCGTTTCTTGGGTGAAGCCGGTTTTCCGGATGATGGAGACACTTCTAAAGGAATTAAAGAGCCGGTTGGAACAGGCCCGTGGATGCTGGCTGAATACAAGAAGGATGAATATGCCGTATTTACACGCAACCCGAATTATTGGGGCGAAAGTCCAAAAATCGATAAAATCACCGTCAAAATCATTCCTGACGCGGAAACCCGCGTATTGGCTTTTGAAAAAGGCGAGCTCGATTTGATTTATGGAGAAGGTGTCATCAGCATGGATGCCTTTAATAATTTGAAAGAATCCGGCAAGTATGCAACCCAATTGTCCGAGCCAGTCGGAACAAGAAGTCTTCTGCTGAATACAACGAATGACAAGCTTTCCGATTTGCGGGTGCGTCTGGCCCTTCAGTCCGGCTTTAACAAGCAGGCGATGGTTGAAGGCATTACGCTCGGACTAGAGGAAAAGGCGGATACGATTTTGTCCAAAAACTTCCCGTATACGAATATCGACGTACAACCTGTTGCATACAACACGGACCAAGCGTCTGCTTACTTGGATGAAGCAGGCTGGAGGCTGCCTTCCGGCAAAGCCGTTCGTGAGAAGGATGGACAGGCATTAGAGCTGGAATTGATTTTCGATAAGACAGATCCGATTCAAAAAGCGATGGCTGAAACGATGCAAGCCGAATGGAGTGCTATCGGCGTGAAGCTGAACATTACGGGGCTTGAGCTTACGACGCAAATTCAGCGCCGGAAAGCAGGCGATTTTGACCTTGATTTCTGGTACAACTATGGCGCGCCGTATGATCCGCATTCCTTCATTAACGTTGTAGCTGAGAAAGGCTGGGGCGTAGCCGAAGCCAACTCTGGCTTGCCGATGAAGCAGGAGCTGGATCAGCAAATCCATGAAGCGCTTGCCTCGACGGATGAGACGAAGCGCCAGCAGCTGTACAGCTCCATCTTGCTGACGCTGCAGGAGCAATCGGCGATTGTGCCAATCTCCTATATTAAGAAAACGGTAGTGCTTCAAAACAAGGTGACGGACTTTGCGTTCCCCGCGAATCGGGACGAAAATCCGTTTGAAGGAATAAACATTAGCCAGTAATATGCAGCCAGCAGCCAGCAGGGAGGCAATCCATGATTAGCTATATTGGGAGGCGATTGCTCGCAATCGTCCCCATCATTCTTTTTGCCATTCTCATTACGTTCGTACTCATTCAGGTTTCGCCTGTCGACCCGGCGGAAGCTTATTTAACGGCCGCCCACATTCATCCGACGGAGGAGCTGCTCGCCGAGAAAAGACATGAATTTGGCTTGGATCAGCCTCTGCTCGTCCAATATGGGCGCACGGTCGTCAAGATGGCGCAGCTTGATTTTGGAAAATCGTATATGACGAATGAGCCGGTATGGGAGGACGTCGTGTCGAAAATGCCCGCGACGGTGCAGCTCGCCGTCAGCAGCATATTGTTTGCGATGCTCGTCAGCATCCCGCTCGGCTTTTTGTCGGCCATTTATAAGAACAGCCTGATTGATCATTTCAGCAGAGGGCTCTCGTATTTCGGGGCGTCCATTCCGCAGTTTTGGCTCGGTTATTTATTGATGTTCTTTTTCGCCGTCAAGCTGGATTTGCTCCCTGTAGAAGGCAAGGGCTCGTGGGAAAATCTCGTGCTTCCAACGCTGACCCTATCACTTGCTCTTATTGCTATCTATACCCGGCTGCTGCGTGCGAGTGTGCTGGAGCAGCTGCAGGAGTCGTATGTGCTGTATGCCAAGACGCGTGGAATCAAGCAGCGGAGTATTATGGTCAAGCATGTGCTGAAAATAGCGATTTCGCCCGTCATTACAGGTCTTGGCATGAACTTTGGCAAATTGCTGACCGGGACGATTATCGTGGAGCAGGTATTTTCCTGGCCGGGGTTTGGCCGTTATTTTGTCGATGCGATATTCAATCGGGATATTCCAGTCATCCAGTGCTATGTGTTCCTCGCAGCTTGCTTGTTCATTATCTGCAACTTAATCGTTGATTTGGTACAGCTTTATATGGATCCCCGAATTTCCCTGAAAGGAAGAACCGACCAGTGATTGCGAGACTACGCACCGTCCTGAGGGGCCAGAAAGCGATTGCCATATGTACGGCCATTTTATTCGTTTTTGCGATTGTGACCCTTTTAGCTCCATGGATTTCGCCACATGACCCTATCAAAGTCAATTTGGCGCTTAAGCTGCAGACGCCTTCGGCGGCGCATTGGCTCGGTACCGACCATTTAGGGCGCGACACTTTATCGCGCTTGCTCTATGGCGCCCGTATTTCACTTGGTCTGGCTTTCTTGATTTTTATTGCCTCTCTGGGGATCGGCTTAGTGATTGGAACCATTGCAGGGTATAGAGGGGGCTGGCTGGATGCCTGCCTGATGCGTTTTTGCGAAGCGGTCATGACGATTCCGAATCTCGTGCTCGTTTTGGGCATGGTCGGCATTTTTGGACCGGGGCTGCTGCAGGTTGTGCTCGCGTTGATGCTGGTGCAATGGGTGTATTACGCCCGCATGTTCCGCGGCATGGTGATCAGCCTAAAAGAACGCCAGTTTATTACCGCCGCTCGAATCAGCGGCTCCTCCGAGTGGAAAATTATTAGACGGCATATTATTCCGAATGTGCTGCCGCCTATTTTGGTCATGGGAACGCTTGAAATGGGCTGGGCGATTATGGATATCTCGGCATTATCGTTTCTAGGTCTCGGCATTCAGCCGCCGACTCCGGAGTGGGGAGCGATGATTCATGAAGGCAAAGCCTTTATTCGCAGCCATCCGGAATTGATGTTGTATCCGGGCTTGATGATTTTGCTTGTGGTCATTACGTTCAACATATTAGGTGAAGCGTTGTCGGAGCGATTTGGGGTAAAACGACGGATGTGAATAGGAATGAGGCCCATGTTGGAAAAATCTCGCAAGGTGCTGCAAGTAAGCGGCCTGCGTGTGTTGGTAAAGTCGGAGCAAGGGATGCTTTCCCTGATCGAGGATATTCATTTTGATATTGAACGCGGCCGAGTGCTTGGCCTTGTGGGCGAGAGCGGCAGCGGCAAGTCGGTTACCTGCAATTCCCTGCTGCAGCTTCTGGACCCGAAGCATACGATTGTCGAAGGCAGCATTCAATTGAATGGCCGCGAGCTGAATGGTCTGAAGGCGGAGGAAATGCGGCAAATACGCGGCAAAGAAATGTCTTTTATCATGCAAAATCCAATGAATGCTTTTACGCCGGTGTATACGATTGGCGTTCCTTTCATTGAAACGATTCGCACGCATACCGCCCTTACGAAAAAACAAGCGGCAGAGCTAGCAGTCACCGCGATGGAAACGATGAATTTGCCTGATCCCGCCAAGCTGTTGAACATGTATCCATTCCAGCTCAGCGGCGGCATGCTGCAAAGGGTCATGATTGCGATATGCATGGTTCTGCGTCCAGCGGTCGTCATTGCCGATGAACCGACTACGGCGCTGGATGTCGTGAACCAATTGCAGGTGCTGAGAGAGCTGGATCGCCTGCGTGTGGAGCATGGCACGTCGATCCTGCTCATTTCCCATGATTTAGGCGTCATTTCGGAATTGGCGGATGAGGTTGCTGTGATGCAGCAGGGGAGAATCGTAGAAAAGGCAGATGTGTTTCAATTGTTTGACCATCCGCAGCATCCATATACGAAAAAACTGCTGAATGCACGGCCGAAGCTGCCTGACCATTTGAGCGGGTATTTTGAAAACAGGGGGTAACGTATGCTGCTGCAGGTAAAGGAAGTCACCCATACCTATAGTGAGACGAGGCTGCTATGGCGTTCTTCCAAGCGTGCCCCTGTGCTCTCAAACGTTTCTCTTGCTCTGGAGGAAGGCGAATGCCTCGGTCTGCTCGGGACGAGCGGTGCGGGAAAAAGCACATTAGGCAAAGTGATTCTCGGATTGGAAAGGCCGCAAGCAGGTCAGGTTTTTTTTCAGGGACATGATCTTTATCACTCGGATAAAGCGACCCGTAGATCATTGCGCCGGGATTTGCAAGTGGTGTTTCAGGACTGCTATTCATCGGTCAACCCGCGTGCGACGGCGCAGCAGATCATTGGCGAGCCATTGGAGAACTATGAGCGGCTGTCCGTACAGGAGCAAAAACGAACGATTGGCGGGTTGCTCGAACGGGTCGGCCTGAAGGCGGATGATATGCGGAAATACCCGAATCAATTTAGCGGAGGCCAGCTGCAGCGCATTAATATCGCGAGAGCGATTGCCTTGAAGCCAAAGCTGATTGTACTAGACGAATCGGTCAGTAGCCTCGATATGGTGAATCAAACGCATATTTTGAGTTTGCTAAGCGAGCTGAAGGCGGATTTTGGGCTTTCGTACGTGTTTATTACGCATGATATTAAAGCGGCCTACTCGATATCGGATAAGCTTGCAGTAATGGAGCATGGGCAAGTCGTTGAGATGTGTGACGATAAAGATCAAGTTTTTGCATCCCCTCACAGTGCCGTGAAAAAACTGCTTGCCGCGATGCTCCCTGAGCATCCCCGCTATCGTTCACGTTCGTTGGGCAGCCGCGCAGAGGCATAATCGTAGCAAGGAAGATCACAAGAAAAGAAGACTCCAGCCCCACTAGTGCAGTGGTTTTGGAGTCTTCTTTGATTGCATTATTAATGACGGATTCCTCTAGGCACGAATGTGGCAAGTAGCTTCACTGTGGCAGCCAGTTCTCTGCCTTGTCACATCGCCTTGCTGCCGACGTATTGCTTCTTCCGCACATAGAAGCGGTTAGCTGCTATGCGAACGAGCTGATACGTGACCTCAGCGACGAGAATGCCGCCAACAACATCGAGCAGGGAATGCTGCTTAATGAATACGGTAGAGGCGATGATCAGCCACATGAGCACGCTCCAGGCGATCCGGGAAACGTTGCTTAGCAACAGTTCGCGGTTGATCGTAATGAACAGCAAATAGCTGGTGAGGCAATGCACGCTGGGGAAGCAATTAAGCGGAGCATCATTGTTATAAATAAACTGCACCAGCGTCAGCGCCAAATTGCTTGGTTCAATGTCCGGGCGCGGCACATAAGTAGCAAACAATAGAAAAATCACATTGCAGCCCATAACGGCAATATTGTAGGCAGCTAGAACGCGCCAATAGATTTTGCGGTCGACTATGGCAAAGTAGATAAACGCCAAATACATGACAGGCATCCAGCTCATATAAGGGAAGACAAACCAGGAGAGGAAAGGGATCTTTAAGTCAATCCAATAGTAGTTGTAATGGACGGTTTCAATGGCACCTGCATTTCTTCCAATCCATAAGTAAATCAATCCTTGTATATAAATGGTTGAAACACCTAATACATGCCACCATCGTGAAAAAAACGATTTCATCACGGCCTCCTTAAGCGACGCACTTGCAATTTTTTGAAAATATAAGCTTTTATAAGTATCACACTTATATTGGGCTCATATTTCACCGCGAAACGTTAGCTTTGCCGCCAGAGGACGGCGAAAGTCGATTACGCTAGTTTCTATGCCTTAACTATAGACAATTTAGCTGCCTATTTCAAATTGTATGCGATTTCCCTGATTTCTCCTGAAACACAATCGACCTTTCGTGGGCAGGCCATACAGGCTGCTTGAGCCGGGTTGGTACGTTATCGGGAGAATATGGCAGGATGTTTCTGGATGCCTCCCATGAGCCTGTGAGAGAGTGGCTGAGCCCCATTTATCCGGACTGAGGCGGTCTGACCGGATTTTATACATGGGGCAAAGTCCGCTATACTTAAAGAAACCCAATCGCCTGGGAGAACAAAATGGAGGTTACTCACTTGACTTACAAGAAGATGTTGGGACGCCGAAACGAAATTCTGAAACGACACCTGAACTCATTCATCCTTAAAAATAACCGGGAGGGCTTGAGCGGCCAAGAGCACAACTTTTACCAAAGCATGCTCAAGGAGCTGTATCAAGGCGAATCGCAGCTCAATTCGATGAAAAGCTAAGCTTAGTGAAACAAACGCGTATGCATCAAAAGATATGCAGGCAAGTGGAATATGGTTCCTGAAGGCTGCTGGGCAATGCTCAGCGGTCTTTTTTTTGTCGTGTTTTTAGACATTAATGCCCCTCTCGCCGCCAGGGGTTTAAGATCGTTATATGTAATTGTAAAAATAGAGAAAACGAACCATTTGCCCATAAGGGACCAATATAGAGTGAATACCCGTTAGGAGGCGCCCCTATGAAGGATCAAGACATTCATCCGTGGCTGACGCGGATGATCCAGGGTGATTCGGAAGCATTTCGCTATGTGTATGAAGCAACAAGTGATCATGTATACCGAACGCTGGATTTATTGTTGAACAACCGGGAGGATGCAGACGATGTGATGAACGAGGTTTACATGCAGCTGTTTAAAAGCTTGCCAAGCTATCAAACGACGCAGCCATTCCGTCCTTGGCTGAATGGCCTATTGATGAAGCAGGCGAGCAATTGGCGGCGCAAGCAATGGCGAAAGGGGAGGCTGCTGGAGCGTTTGAAGCTGTTCCAGCACAGCGGACATGACCAAGCTGTAGCAGATGATGCCTTTCAAGCGGAAGAACAGAGACTGGAAATGATGAATCTCATCAATAGGCTTTCCTACAAGCTGCGTGAGGTCATTGTGCTGAAGTATTATCAGCACTGCACACTAGAGGAGATAGCGGAGGTGCTGCAATTGCCGCTTGGGACGGTCAAATCACGGCAGCATGCTGCGCTGCGAAAGCTACGCCAGTTAACGGAGCAGCAGGGAATGGGAAAGGGGACGATTTTTCATGCCGATTGAGAAACGAATCACTGAAGCCTTGGAGTCTCGGGCCATGGAAGTGAAGCGTTCGCCAGAGCTTGATTCAAGTATTGGCAGATTGTTTGCAAATCATCGGAGTAGAGGGGGAATACAGGTGAGAAAAAGGAAAGGCAAAGCGGCTATATTCGCCATGGTTGCTTTAATAGCGATAGTGGTCACCGGTTTCTCAGCAAAATACTTTTTTTCAATCGGTGACGATCGTGTTCTATTGAATTACGCGACAATGGATCAGGCTCGCTATGAGCCAGAGCTGGCAGCAGAGGTAAGATCACAAGTCGAGGAGGTTCGGCAGCAGCTTGCAGTGGGTGAATCTGCCCTCGTTTATTCAAAGGCGCTTAATGAGCTTTTGCCCGACGCTGTGAATTTTCAGCTGCCAACACGTGTTTCTAATCCGTTTTTGTATACCGATCTGACGGAGTGGCAGCTGCAATTGCATAAACATGTTCCGGGGTACCGCGCATTCGATGCCGAGGGGCTTGGGCTTGCTTTTATAAATGGAAAGTCGGAGAGGGCTTTTGGTGAAGTAATAACGCCAGACCAGGATGAAGCCGTAGGCCAGCTGCGTGAGGAGCTAGAAGAGACAGATCGGGCGTATGTGTGGAAGAAGCTTGCGGATGCTAGCCCTAATGAGCGTTTCCCGGCTTATACGGCGACCTACCAAAATGAACAGGGGCAAATGTTCACCATCATGATGGAGGTAATGAAGGAGAAGGTTGTCATTAAAAGCCTCATTCAAGGGAAGGACATGGAGGAAGTAAGCTTAAATGGCGAGCAGGCTTTGTATGGGGAAAGCCAATCCATCTGGTTCAGTCCGACGGATGAAAATCGAAGCTTGATTTTTGTAGATACACAGCAGAATTCCTCGGTTGTTTATACGATCAGCAGCTTTGCAGCGGACGTGACGAAGGAGCAGCTTGTCGCCATTGGGGAGCAGTTGATTGACGATCAGAGGATAAGACCTTAAGGGAATGAAACATTAAAGGAAGAGAAAGCCATAGTCGAGAACGAGCGGGTTAATAGGTGCTTGGCTATGGTTTTCTTTTTATGAGTTGAACTACATTTAATAGCGTTTCTCTGCGAAAACCGTAGCGAAGCTGCTGTCGACTCCTTCAATAAACAAAGGCACCGCGTAAACGACGCTCACATTGGACAAATGGGGAGGAAGAGGAAATAAAATCCATGCCTACGGCTCGCAAGGAATCAAATACCATTAAGTAATGAGCAGCAGAAGCTGAAAAACCCGGATTATGATTGCCGTAGCGTACGGGGGCGGATGTGCGGATTTTCCCGAACCCTGTGCGTATGAGCAGTAAATCAGAACCAGCGATCTGATGGGCGAACGGCTCAAGATCTGCTTTAGTAATTAGCTGGTCATCGGTTTTTGGAATATCGAGGACAGTCACATGATGAAACACAAAATAGTCTATAGGAAGCTATTTCAGCTTTTTGCCTTGCGGATTAAAGTGCCAGGGGCCGTCGATGTGGGTGCCGCTATGATTAATCGTTTTTATAATAAATTGATTAAACAGATCGCCTTTCTGGATGCTGAACTGCTGAATGATCTCAATAGGGGGATTATCTTTATACACAGGAGTATGCACGCTTAGCGGGTAGGATAAGAGTAGACGCTTCATTTTTCTAATCTCCTTTATTTTTATTATTGAAGCAATCAGTCCTCGTTTGACTGGTACAGCATGGAACTATCTTATTGCTGAAGCGGCATAATAATGCCCAGAAGAGCCGAGAAAACGCCGAATAAACCCGCTGTTTCCGCGCTTTATTTTAATCGCTTACATTTGCGCTGGTGTTTTCTAAACAGTTGTGTTATGATAAGGGTAATAAAAAATAGACCTGAATTCACATATGATAGAAGGTTATGGTTTTTGAGGTTATAGCCTGCTACCATATGTGATTTCTTATTTTTAACGAAATATAGGGGTCATGTTTTATAAAGAAGGAGGTGCTCTTATGCAAACAGGAACAGTTAAATGGTTTAACGCTGAAAAAGGCTTTGGTTTCATCGAAGTTGAAGGCGGAAACGATGTATTCGTACATTTCAGTGCAATCACTGGCGACGGATTCAAAACTTTGGACGAAGGTCAACAAGTTGAATTCAACGTGGTTCAAGGTAACCGTGGACCGCAAGCCGAGAACGTTGTAAAGCTGTAGGCTTTAAAACGGACTAATTTCCCGCAAGGGATCAAAGACAGCTGTTCGGGATTTTTCCCGGCAGCTGTTTTTTTATGTTGTTGGAATGAAACGTTACAGATGCCCTGCTGGGAGCACGTTGACGAAAGGCGAAGCGGGCGCTACACTGAAAGGGAATCAGGATTAGGATAGCGAAAGCGCTTAACAGAAATTAAGCTTCTTCCATTAGACTAACGGGTTGGTGAAGAAAGTGGAAAAAATTAAAGTAGGCGTAATTGGGGCAGGTTTTATCGGCCCAGCGCATATTGAGGCCTGCCGAAGGCTAGGCTTTGTAGAAGTGGTGGCGGTTTCCGGTTCTGATCAGAGCTCTACCGACAAAAAGGCGAAGGAGCTGGGTGTGCCGCTCGCTTATGGCGATTACCGGGACATGCTGAAAAATCCCGATATTCAGGCGATTCATAACTGTACGCCGAATCATTTGCATTATCAGATTACGAAGGAAGCGATTGAAGCGGGCAAGCATGTGCTGTCGGAAAAACCGCTGGCCATTTCAAGCGAGGAATCGGTGGAGCTGCTGCGGCTCGCGAAGGAGAAAGGCATCGTCCACGGCATTAATTTCAATTATCGTCAGTTTCCAATCATTCAACAGCTTGCATCGATGGTAAGGGACGGCGATTTAGGCAAAGTCAATTTGGTTCACGGCAGCTACTTGCAGGACTGGCTGCTGTACGAAACCGATTATAACTGGCGGATGTCGTCGGAGATCGGCGGCAGATCCAGAGCGATAGCGGATATAGGCTCGCATTGGTGCGATTTAATTAAATATGTCACAGGCAAAAAGATTGACGCGGTATTCGCCGATTTCTCCACCGTGCATCCCGTACGGAAGAAGCCGAAGCAGGCTTCGGAAACGTATCAGAAGCATGGAGATAACGTAGAATATGAAGATGTAGCGATTGATACGGAAGACTATGCGACCGTGTTGCTCCGTTTTACCGATGGCACGAAGGGGGCCTTCTCGGTTTCGCAAGTGAGTGCGGGACGCAAAAACCGCCTCAGCTTTGAGCTGAATGGCACGGAGAAATCGACCTTCTGGAACCAGGAGGAGGCAGAAAAGCTGTGGATTGGCTACCGGGACAAGGCGAATGAGGTGCTGATGGCTGATCCGGCGCTTTTTGCGGCAGACGCCCGTTCCTCGATTCATCATCCGGGGGGCCATAATGAAGGCTGGCCGGATGCCATCAAGAACATGATGCAGCATTTCTATGCATACATTCGCGACGGCAAGCACCAAAACGGTGAAGAGCCGCCTTTTGCAACCTTTTTGGATGGGCATATTTCGATGAGCACGACGGATGCTATTTTGCAAAGCCATGCGACGGAGAAATGGGTTAAGGTTGAGGTTTTGGAAGTGTAATGAATACAGGGACATAGGCTTCTTCAGTGAAGCGCTATGTCTTTTTTTTATTCGACCTTCCCTTATATCAAATCAGAAGTCCTTCATAAAATAGTACGCTAGAATTATTGTAAATTAACACTCCATAAAATTAACCTTGCTGTCGATATTATAGTATAACGTTTTTAATAAAGGGGAAATGGAATCTATGACTACCGTTCAAGCTCTGATTGAAGCCATGCCTTACATTCGACAAATGATTCGTGAAAATGTTTCATTATCCATCATTGATGAGAAAACCTTTGTGTATTTTGATGCAGAGGACCCGTTCAAGCTTGGTTTTAAATCGGGGGACCCATTACTGGAGGTTAGCCAGAACTATAAGGATTTGAACAATGGCAATGAGAAGACGGTAGCCCATATCCCTAAGGAAATAACGGGTGTGCCGCTGGATTGTTTATTTTTGCCTATAAAAAATGAACAGGGTGAAATGCAGGCTTGCCTGTGCGTCACCTACAAAATGGATAATCAAGAGCTGCTGGGACAGCTCATGGACAAGACGGAGCATTTTAATGGCAAATTGCTCGATGGTGTCCAGCATCTGGCTGCCCATTCGGAGCAGCTGAACTCGACATCCGAGGAAATTTTAATTAATACGAAGGAAGCGGTCGAAAAGTCACGCGATGTGAATAAAGTCGCAGGCTTTATCCGCGAAATCTCAGAGCAAACCAATCTGCTTGGACTCAATGCGGCTATTGAAGCAGCACGTGTAGGTGAAGCGGGAGCGGGCTTTGGCGTGGTGGCGTCGGAAATTCGCAAGCTGTCCGTGGATACGAAAGGCGCAACCACGCAAATTGAGCAGTCGCTCAAGCTGGTGCAGGAGTCAATCAAGCTGATGGAAACGGAAATTGCCGAAATAACGTCATCCTCCCAAGAGCAAGCGAAGCTGGTCAGCAATCTTATGGAGGTTATTGAGCAGATGAACGAAACGGGGCTGGAAATGCACAGCTTCATTAAAAAAGTCATCTCGTATCAGCAATAAATCGATAGCAACGGGCTATTTTACTCCATTTGCGGATGTATGCTATGATTCGTGCATGCCCTACAACTGGAATGAAATCAGGTGAAAGTCATTAAAATCGGTTTTCGGACGATTAAGACGGCGCTTGGCGTCAGCCTGTCGATCTTAATCGCCCATTATTTGCAGCTGGAAAACTTTACGGCAGCGGGTATTTTGACGCTGCTTTGCATTCAGCGTTCTCGCCGCCAGTCGAATCAAGCGGCCGTCAGCCGCTTCCTTGCCTGCATGGCAGGCATGCTATTCTCGATGCTCATGTTTCAATTGCTGGGCTACCATGCGTACGCCTTTTTGGTCGTTCTGCTGCTGTTCATTCCGTTTTGCGTGAAGCTGCGCATTCATGAAGGCATAGCGAGCAGTGCGGTTATTATGATGCATGTATTTGTCCATGGCAAGGTCGAGGTTTCTTTTCTGCTCAATGAGCTGTTTGTCGTCGTGATCGGCCTTGGCGTAGCGCTGCTGGTAAACAGCTACATGCCGAGTATTGATAAGGAAATGACCCGCTACAAGCAGGAGACAGAGCGTTATATTGCCGTCATTCTCAAGGAATATGCCTGTTATTTGAAGAAGGGGTATACGCTGTGGGACGGCAATGAGCTGCTGCAGCTTGAAGCAGTGCTGCGGAAGGCCAGCCAGATCGCCCAGCTGGATGCGGAAAATTACCGATCGCTCAAGAAAGGGCCGAGCTATCGTCAATATTTTGAGCAGAAGCGCAAGCAATATGATTTGCTCGAGCGTCTGCTGCCGCTTGTTTCACAAATTACGACGCAGCTGGAGCAAGGCGAACGGCTTGGCGAATGTATGGAGCAGCTCAGCGCCTACGTTGGCGAGGCCGAGTCTTCGAGAGAAGACCGTTACGATTACTTTTATGAAATGCTGCGCGGTGTACGCGAATATCATAAGCTGCTGCCTTTGCCGCAGACGAGAGATGAATTTGAAAATCGCGCCAGCCTGTTTGCGGTAGCCAATGAGCTGGAGCGATTCGTCAATACGCTGTAGTTCCTGAACCAGACCACACACAGAGCCAGACCATACAAAAATGAAAGCCAAGCTATTCTCTTCCTGCACATGGGGAGAGGGTGGCTTGGCTTTTTTATAATTTAGGAGTTGGCGGACAGGCGCCGCATTCAGAAGAAGGAGAAGGGCAGGCGAAAGAGATTTCTTTTCTTATTCTGCTTGCGTTCCATGCTGGCTGCGGCATTCTGCATAGCAACAAGCGAGGAAAGCTGCCTATTGCGCTCCTGCATGCTCGATAAGGAAGCCGCCAATTGATTAAGCGTTTGACGAATTTCCTCCAGCTCCTCGCGGTGATGGAGCAGCTGTACGCCAATAACCTCGTCAGCTTTGCGCGACAACGTTCCTTCTATGCGCTCCAGGCGTTCTGCCAGCTCTTCCTGCGGATTTTTGAAATCCCAAGCGGAATCGATTTTGCTCTTCGTATCTTCCGGGCTGAAAGCGGGGAAGTGAGCGGCAGCACCAGCGGCACTGGCAGCAACTTGCTGCAGCCCGGTGAGATCGACCGTTTGAATTAGCTCAGGAAGTGTCATCTCATGAAGCAGCTCGCCCGCCTCAAGCTTTGTCTTTACGCTTTGCAGCTTCTCTAAAGCGGGTTCATCAAAAATATAATGACCGAACATATCCTTGCTGAAGGAGGCAGGGAATAGGGCAACCCAGCGTCTGATCGTCGTTTCGCTCACAGCTAGCTGTCTGGCAGCCTCTTTCGTTTTTAACAGATTCATTAGCGAGCACCTCGTTTCATTCGTCTTTAATGTAAAGTATTCGTGGTGGACAAGGTACTCCCTGCTAGGGTGACAAAGGTAGTGTCGAATCGCTAAAACTAGTGTGAAACTGCCGAAAAATGCCCCTCGTGCGCGCGCCAGCGCGCTTTCTCCCGCAATTGGGCAAGTTCTATGCCATTAGGGCGTCCAAACGTACGAGGAGAGCTGTTTTTCGACAGCAAAAGCTGGGTTTGCGCTATTCTTTTCACCTAAAAATAGGTAGTATAGAGAAAAGGAAGTTTTTCCAGCATCAGTCCAGCTGCAACGAGCCGTTTTATTGAAACTGAGTGTCCCATTTGTACTTTTCATTATAGATTTCGAAAACTTCTGTGCCAAGCGCTCCCCAGTTATGCTGCGGGTTATTACGAATGACATTGTAGAGCCGCAGGAAACGGTCCTTCGGCAGCTTGCGCGCATAGCGCATAACCAGATGCGGATATAAAATGACGTAGCGCTTCAAGCGCACGGCTGCTCCGGCAATGCCGACGAGAATTTGCTCGCCGTCCTTCATGCGCAAAATTTGCGCTTCATGAATAAGGGCGTAGCGGAACGCCTTCTCCTTCAGCAGATCCCGTTTCAGCTTGGTTAGCTCGCCCATATACAAGACAAGGTCCGGATTGAAATGGTCAAGCAGCAGCGGCTCCAGCATCAGATCCATATCTTTGCGCAGTACGAACGATTGCAGCAGTAAAATTTGCTCTACCTTAATTTGGTCCGTACGGACGAGCGTGCCGATCTCGCGCAGCATTTCATACGCTTGCTGCTTCTCGTCATTATGGAACACCTCGATCGCCGCTTCGCGGTCGAGCCGCAGCCCATCAACGAGCTTAAACGATTCCCGCTGCAGCAGCTTGCCTAACTGGTAGCTACGCCGTTCCGCGCTGGTGTTGCGGCGGAGCATCCATAGAAGGATGAGCGCCGTTACGCCGCCAGCGGCGCAAAGACTCGTCTGCAAAGTCGACTCTGCAAAGAATATTCCAGCGGCAACAAGGGCAAGGATGAGAATAGTTTCCTTTACGAAACCTCTTCGTTGCAGCGACGACGCCTTTTTCTCCAGTTTAATGAGGGAAGATTTTCCGCAGGAGGGGCATATTTTATCGCCGAGTATGGTGAAGCGGCCGCAGCTGCGGCAAATTTTAAGCTTTTCATAAGCTTGTCGTGTTTTAATGTAGGGATTCAGCTGCACGGGTATCTTTTTCATCAAGAGTTCCCCCGATCGCTGTTCTTGAAGATCGCTAAGGCAAGCTGATCAAGCTGCTCTGGCGTAGGTGCTTTTTTACGCTGGTTGTAGTAGTGGATACCCCGGAGCAGGACGAAAAGAAACAATATTCCTAGACATACGTATGTAACCATAAGCGCGAGTCCTCTCTTATGCTTGAAGTGATTTAAGCGATTCTATCAGGTATACTGACAGTATATCATTATTAAGACAACAAGGACCAATATGCTTAATTTGTGGAGAAGGAGCCAAAAGATGATTCAAATATATCGTTACCTCACCCTGTTATTTCTTATAACGCTGCTTCCATTAGCCGGGTTTGCTCCCGCTCCTGCACATGCAGCTGCGCAGAGCTCGCAAATCGACGCCGTTCTAGTGCTGGATGTCAGCCAGTCGATGAGCACGAGCGATCCGGGCGGCATCGGCAACGAGGCGATGAAGATGTTCATCGACATGCTGTCCGAGAAGGGCGATCAGGTGGGCATCGTATCTTATACCGATCAAATTCAGCGGGAGAAGGCGCTGCTCGAAATTAGCTCGGATGCCGATAAAACGAACCTTAAGCAATTCATTGACCAGCTCAAAAGAGGGGCCTATACCGACATCGCTGTCGGCGTGAAAGAGGCGGTGCAAATTTTGAATGACGGGGCCGACCCCGATCATGAGCCGCTGATCATCGTGCTGGCGGACGGCAACAACGATTTTAATTCCAAATCGGGCCGCACGCAGGCCGATTCAGATGCCGATATGGATGCTGCGCTCAAGGAAGCGACCAGCAAAGGTTATCCGGTCTATACGATTGGACTGAATGCCGATGGCAAGCTGAATAAAGCGGCGCTTGAGAGCGTGTCGCAGCAAACGGGCGGCAAGTCGTTTTCAACGAATACGGCGGCTGATCTGCCGCAAATTCTGAGTGAAATTTTCGCCAGCCATTTGCAGCTGAATGTCGTGCCTGTCGATTCTTTTACAGCTGACGGCAATTATCAGGATGTCAAAATCACAGTGCCGAACAGCAATGTGCTCGAAGCGAATATCTCCATTATGTCCTCCAAGCAGGTTGAGGCGAGGCTGATTGATCCATCCGGCAACAAAATAGCTATTCCGAGCGATCAGGTGCTGCTCTCGACTTCCAAAACCTACTCTCTAATGAAGCTTCTGAAGCCGGAGGAGGGCGATTGGACGCTTCAAGTGAAGGGCGCGGATCGTGACAAAATTGATATCAATCTTATTTTCAACTATGATCTGGCGCTGGAGATGGATAAGCTTCCAAGCTCGTCATACAGCAAAGGTGATAGCATCCCGATTAATGCTTATCTGGTAAGCGGCGGGAATAAGCTGAGCGATCAGGAGCAATACCGCAACATGAAGGCGGTTCTATACGTCAATGATTTGGATACGGGTACTACAGAGGAAGTTCAGCTGAACAATGCGGGCGATCATTTTGAAGGCACCTATAAGGTGGCAGACAAACATGATTATGAGCTCAAGGTTCGTGCGGAGGAGGCAAGCTTCTATCGTGAAACAGCTGTCGTAAAAATTAGTGCTAAAGGCGGCGCCCCGGCGGGCACAGGCACTGGGACTGGGGGAGAAAGCGAAAAGCCATTCCCGCTCATTCCCGTCATCATCGGAGCGCTTGTGTTGATTGCACTGCTGGTCGCTGCATATTTCATTATGCGTTACCTGAAGCAGGCGCGGCGCGGCTTTGTCGGTCAGATGGTTATCGAGATTCGCGATGAAAATACGGGCGACAAAACGTTCCCGCAGTATAAGAAGCTGAATGCCTTCCGGGGCAAATTTTCGCTGCATCAGCTGCTGCAGCTGGCACCGGAGCTGAAGGAGACGGAGAAGCTCATATTCGTGCCGGGCAATAGCGACCGCCTAGTCCTTCGCAATGGATCTCCGTGCACGGTGGAGAAATCCGGGCGTGCGGTTGATGCCAGCGGCGGCCTGGAGGTCAAGAGCGGGGAGCGGTTGACGATTCCTTTGCAGCAGATCGATAAGACGATTTTTATCGAATATATTGTTTAGATGGTTTTAGGGTTCGTAAAACCTTTGGGGATGGTGAAGTGTGGAGCTGCGCGGCGTGAAAGGTTTGGCTTACGATCGCCATTGCCCTTGGAATTGTCGAATAAACCGCTCAGCGGTACAATTCCAAGGGCAGGGGATTATGCTTACGAAGCTGCTTTCCTACGGAAAGCTTTAAACGAACGCTCCGCTTCTCCAGCTCAAACCTTTCACTTCACTCCGCTCCCCTTTCACCGCAAGGGTTTAAAGAATATTAAAACCATAGGGGTTCCGGCGGGGAGGAACACCCCGTGAACCTAGAAGATATAAAGACAAAAGATGAAAGATGAAGTGCAAGAACTAGGGAGTATAAGCAATCTGGAGTCGGCCTGCTGAGATTATGGCCGAGATCGAGTCGCTCAGGACGCGTACTCCTTTTTTGAAGGACTGAGATTCCGCTATTTTGGTTTTTTATGCGATTTCGGGGGGCAAGCGGACTGGAAAGCCGTTATCCTACCCATTATTCCGTCAAAACAGCCATTTGCAGCGCATTAGCGGCTGCTGAGTCCGCTGCTTATGCCAAACCCATAATTCAGTTGAAATAGCGTCTGCTGTGTCCGCCAAGTCTTTCTTTGTGCAAGGAGCAGGCCTCTGTCATAAGGAGCATGTTGCTGCCTTCTGTCAGGAACAACATCAGGATCTGGCTCGCTTCTGTTTGCATACACGCTCTAAGAGAAAGAGCAAAAAAAGGCAAAACAATGAGCGGAAAAATGAGCGGAAAAATGAGCAAAAATATTAGAGGATTTGCGAGGGGTATGGGGCCTTGCAGTCGTCTATTGTAGATAAGCTTTTGCGGTAATATAGGGTTAGAGGTATGGTGAGAAAAGCGGAATGGAATGAAAAGATTGGACTGGAGAAGCGTTAGCGCTCGCTTTTACCCTTGAAATTCCC
The DNA here is from genome assembly GCF_050481745.1 of Paenibacillus algorifonticola. Lineage (GTDB taxonomy): Bacteria > Bacillota > Bacilli > Paenibacillales > Paenibacillaceae > Pristimantibacillus > Pristimantibacillus algorifonticola_A. The sequence goes on from NZ_JBCNGR010000006.1 coordinate 152,481, forward strand.
CTTATACGGGATTATTAATAGAATTTCAAGGGTAATGGCGATCAGTTGCCAATCTTTTCATGCAATGCAGCTTCTTTCTCACCATTCTTCTAACAAGTATAGAGCAATGATTCATACCATTTGGAGGTAGAACGAATGAAGCCGATTGTTAGAGAACATATCCAGCAGCTAGACGTTTCATTAGGCGGAGGTATCGTTAGTGAGAAGATCCGCGTCGATACGATCGATAATCCTATTCTCATTATTGGCCTCGGCGGCACCGGCATCGATGCGCTGCTGCGCCTGAAATATCAAATTAACCGCCGCTTCAAGCTGCCAGAAGATCCCTTGTCCAAACGCAAGCTGGAAAAACCTAATAACGTCGAGTTTTTAGCTTTTGAGACCAATGAACAGGACCGCAACAAAAAATATAAAGGCATCGGCCTCGACCCAATCAATGAGTTTGTGCTGCTTTCCAATGCCGAAGTCGGCGGGCTGCTGCAAAACCGCAGCATTTTGGAGCCGTACATCACCGATTGGCTGTCGCCAGAGCTGAGCATTACCGATGGCATGAACGGCGCGGCTGGCGTACGCCAAGCTGGGCGTTTGCTGCTTTTTACGAAAATCAATCAGGTTGTGCAAAGCATCGATAAAAAAATCAAGACGCTTTCCGTCGGCACGAGCAAAAAGCTGATGGTATTCCTGCTTACCGGTCTATCCGGCGGTACAGGCAGCGGCTGCTTCCTTGATATATCGTATATTGTGCGCGGTATTATTGAGCGCGATCATGGCTCGGCGGGCGTCGACCGCGTCAACACGCTGGGGTACCTTTTTACGCCGGATATTAATCTCGCGAACAAAAGCTTAAGCGAGCATACGAGAGAATATATTAAGAAAAATGGCTACGCCGCGCTCAAAGAGCTGGACTACTGGATGAATGTTGATGCCCGGGGCGAGCGCTTCAAGCAGCAGTACGGCAGCATTCTCAGCGTCAATTCGCCGCTTCCGCCGTTTAACCTTTGCCACCTGATTTCGGCGACGAATACCGAGGGCAAGCTGCTGGAGAACGCTTATGACTACTGCATGAACGTGACAGCGGAAAATATTACGAACTTTATGGCGAGCGAGGATAAACAATCCGGCGAGGAGTTTGCTATTCACGACTATATCAGCAACATCCGCACGAATATTGCGCAAATGAACAAGCAGTATCCGGCGAACTACGATTACAACATTATTGGAGCTTCGTCGGCGGTGCTGCCGATTGAGGAAATGACAACCTTTTTGGCGTATCGCCTGTTTAGCAAGATGGATAAAATGTTCCACAAAGCGCCGACACAGGACGATGTGGAGAAATTCGCCCGCAAGCTCGGCATTGATCTCGATACGATGATCAAGACGTTTGAGTCGCGCGTGCCTGAGCCGCTACCGGGCTTTGAGAACAGCGAGCGCCTGAACTACAGCAATGTGGTGAAAATGCAGGTGGTCAACATGGATACGGAGCTGGAGCAGACGTTCCTGACGCGTGCCCGCGAGGAATATGTGAAGGCGAAGAAGCAGCTGCCGGGGGAAATCGTTGGCCAGTTCACCGATCAAATCCGCCGGACCTTCCTGCATCCGGAGCAGGGACCGTTTTACGTATCCCGCCTGCTGCACACCGAGAAAGGCTTCTGCCTGCTGAAAATGCTGCTTTCCTACATTGAAGTGCTGCGCGAAACGCTGCTGCGCCTGCCGCGCGACATTGAATCGGCAAGCATTCAAGCGGAAGAGCGGATGGGCGACGCGAAGAGCGCCTTCGTGTCCAAGGACAAGAAGAAAAACAGCTACATTGAAGCTAAAATCAATGAATATTGGCTGCGCGCCGATGTAGAGCGCACCGAGCAAATGATTGAGTTCTACGAGGATCTGTATCAGCTGCTGAACAACGAGAATAATCGCTTCTATAGCGTATTTACCGAAGTGCTGAACGTGCTGAACGGCATTTTTGCGAAAAATGGCGATATTCTGATCAATGGCGACGAGCAAGCCGATCACAAGGGAAACAAAACCTACTATTGGAATTTAGTTGGCGTACCGGACATTTCTGATGTGATTGCCCGCATTATGGAGAAGAAGGATGTCGATGATCTCATTCGCGACTTCTCGCAGGGGCTGCTTGACCATTCCGACCAGTGGGTGAAAGAGAAGGACATTGATATCGTCAATTCCATTTCCGACTTCCTGACCGATAAATTCGGCGATTTGATTACGAGATCGATGGAAGATTTCCTCGTGATGAAATATGGCAATGACGAGTCGATTGAGAAGTTCGTCGAACGCTTTATTGCGACGAAGCTGGATGAAGAGGCCGTTGCCGTATTCAATCTAAGCAACAGCTCAGGCAATTTGCATTTCCCTTCATGGGGCTTCGTATCGGTGCCGCAGCATGCGCCGAGCATACTCAAGGGCATTCGCAATTACCAAAGCAATGCGGTAGGCAAATCGCATTTCACCATTAAAGAGAGTGAAGTGAAAAACCGGATTTTCTGGCTGAATACGAAAAATGGCGTGCCGCTGTTCGTCTATACGCCTCTCAAGGTGTATGAGGAAAGCTATGAACGGACGATTCTCGATAAGGAAGGCGTCGGTCGCCACCTCGTGATGACGGAGAAGGTCAACTGGACGAATCTGCCTTCTCCAATTCCTGAGAAATCATGGGGCGATACGTACAGCAATGCGAGGGTGAAAGGCTATAATGCCCGCGTTCGCGCCGAATTCCAGCGTGCGCTTGGCTACCGGATTATTAGCGAGAAGGGTGTCGACAACAGCATGAGCAGCCGTTATGCGGTGCAGTTCACCCAGCCCTTCCAGCTGCAAGCGCTGCTCAGCTCGTACAATATGGAGGCTAGCGCTGCAAAGCCGAATCTTGGCGAAGTGAAGCGCGCTGTCATTGAGCTTCGCCGCCTGCTGGCCGAAGGCTTGGCACCGGATGGAGCGAAGGATATTTTCGGCAGCCTGAATGAAGATTTAGCGCAGGAAAATCTCATTCGTTCCCCAGAGCTGCTGGCGCGCGTGCGCGAGGAGCTGGCGAAATATGATGCGATTAGCGATAAGGTTGCTGAGCTTGAGAAGCTGCTGAGCCTGCATCAGGATGAGGAGAAGTGGCTGGATCAGTTTATTGAGGCGCTTTATACGGAAACGATTGTGAAGAAGGGCGCGCTTTATGTCTATGACCGCGATCCAGAGGAAGAGGCGTGGGCGCCATTCGCCAATCTGATGAAGAGCAGCAGCTTTGTGGAGCATGAAGTGTTCGAGAGCTTCCGGGGGCTGGATGAGAAAAACCGTGCCGCCCTGCTGCGCAAAGCATCGCGCCGGGTGACGGATTTGACGGCAACGGAGGATACGAAGCTGCTCGTTCATAAGCTGGATGAGCTGTTCAGCGCATTCCTCGACGCCCGTGACCGCCTGGAATACGAGCGGATTGAGCTGGCGAACGGAGAAGATTTGTACCAGTTCTACAAGCAAATGACGAGCAAACTAAATGACATACGCAGAAAGTTGAAGTAGGCCTATGAGAGAGCTTCTGGAGCGGTATGCAGCTGATTATGCGGCTGCCGAGCAAATGCTCAGCGGTCATGGAGACGACCAGAGCATCATTCATTATCCGACCGTATTTTTGTATATTGGCGACGAGGCAGGGCAAGCCATTGAGCCGATGATTCAGATGAATGCGGCGAAATGGGAAAATAGCGCTGGCGTGATTTATTTTCACGCCGCGTCCACTTCAAGGAGCGGCGGCTCAGCCAGCGGAAGTGGCGGGCAAGCGCCGGCCGCCGGAGCAGCAGGTGCCGGAGCAGGGGGTGCTTCTGCCGGAAGCTACGCAGGCGGCAACGCAGCATATGCCGGCGGAAATGGCCGGCAGGCGGCGAGCGCCGCCAATGCCGCCAAGGTGACTGAGGTGGTGCTCGGCGGCTTGACGCCGCTCAGCAGCGACCATAAGGCGGGGCGCAAGGAGCTATGGGAAGCTTTTCACGGCAATGCCGACTATTTGGCTGACCTGAACCGCGCGCTTCGCGGGGTCAGCGACACCATTGCTGATTATGGCAGGCTGTACGCTTCCTTTGATCGGCTGCATTTGGCGGTTATCACGCGTGCCGATGACCCGATGAATGCGCTGGTGCCGGATATTTCCCTGCTGGCACAGGCGATTTTTCAGCAATCGTTCAAATCCGTGCAGATGGATCTTTATACGCTAATCAGCGAGCGTGAGCAAATGGATACCTTCGCTCACGCCAGCGCTATTGGCGTGAGCTTTCTGCGCGAGCTTGAAGGGATGCAGCAGCCGGATTATACGTTCTCGGCACTGCTTGAGGTAACGGGCGATGGACTGGCGATTCCGGTCGTTCATCCGCCGTCGCCGCTGTTCGATCTCGTCTACGTGCTGTCGGATCGCAATGAGAAGGGCATGACCGCCGTTAACGGCATTCGTGACAACTATGATATTATTTGCCACATTCAGCTGCTCAAAAACCGCAGGCGCAAGGATGCGCAGGAGGGCGAGGCCTACGGCGGCTACAATAACTCGACGTTTAAGAACAGCCTGCGTACGGAGTCAGGCAGGCAGGGCTTCGTCTCAGCGGGGCTGTCCAAGGTGAAGCGCCCGAATTATTCGATTGCGCTGACGGTGCTGTATCATCTCCATATGCAGCTATCCGAGCTGCTGGCGAAGGAGCCTGAGCTCAGCATGCGGGAGAAGCTTGCCTGCTTCGGTCTCGATCCGGCCTCGGTCGATGCGATGCTGACACAGCTGCTGCCAAGCGAGGAGCAGCTTGCCGACATGACGGGACTGCTGACCTCTGGCGTCCGATATGAGCAGTTGAAGCCATTATCGCTGAGAGACGCTGAGGAGGCGCTGTTCGGGGATGGGGCAGCTGTCTTTTTCCATAATCATTTTGCCCGCACGGCGCAGCAGCGGCTGTCCGAATTTGGCGCGGCGCCGGAAATGCGGCGTGCGGTTGCCAAGTTTGAGCGGGAGCGCGCGGATATTAGCTTCTACCAGCTATGTGCTTGGACGGAGCCAAGCGGCGACGATGGCAGTGTGCTCGCCGGCGTCCGCAGCCGCATTAAAGAGCTGGCGATTGCGGTGGAGCAGGCGCGCGAGGAGCTGGAGCGCACGCAGTCTGGACGCGCGGAAGATGTCCGCATTCAGCGGCTGCCTTTTATGGATAAGCAAAATTTGCGTTCGTTTATCCGTGCTTTTTTTGGGCTGGTGTATGGCCAGAAGTGGGAGCTGCTCCGGCTGGAGCTGGAGCTTTCCCTGTATCGCCGCTTGGCGGATGAGCTGGAGCAGCTTCATGAGCTGTATCGCCTGCGCGTCAAGCAAATGGCGGATATGGCGGATGTCATGAAGCTGACGGCGCTGCAAAGCATCAAGACCGCTGACGATTACATCGGGCAAAATATTTTTGAATATTACGCTCGGGTAACGGGAGATATTGTGCTGGATGTACAGGATAAGCGGGGAGCGGGCATCTGGTTTGATGAGCGTTATCTCGGTTCGGCGGCGGAGCTGCTGGAGCAGGGCAATGAGGCCTACGTAAATAAGCTGGCCCAGCTAGGCTTGAAGCATGTGCTGACGGCGGAGCCATTCGCCCAGACGTTTGAGGAGGAGCTGCTTCGCAGGGCAAATGTGACAATCGACTACACGAACCGCCAGGCGCTGGCGAAAGAGGATTTGTTCAAGCGCCTCTACCGGACGCTGGAGGAGAACGCGTCGATCAACGTTCGGCTGCTGGACTACACGCATGAGCACCGCTACGAGGAAAAATATATGTTCGGCGACGCGGACAGCGAGTTTGTGCAGTATGCGCTTGGCGTCGACGAAACGTCGCGCATTTACAAGCTCGGCTGCATTCACGAGAAGCGCAGCAGCGGTGTGGAGAAGCTGAACCTGATGGGCGGCTTCCATCTTGAAGACCTGCTGTATTATCGCAACGGCAAGGTGTATTACGAGACCTATAGAGAGAACGGCTATGCGTTCCACGGCGTGGACCCGGCGGGCTTGCCGGAGCTGCGTTAGACCGGGACGCGGTGAATAAGCCGAATGAATGTAAGAGAGGATGCTATACACATGCAGCGAAAAATAAATCTGCTACTATTGTTGTTTAGCTTAATAGGGGGATTCATCGGCTACGCCATCGGAGAACTGATGCTGGCGCAGTGGACGGGCGATATGCCGCGTTCGGTTCTCATGGGCTTGTATTTTGGCGTAATCGCATTATTTATCGGGCTCGGCTGCTTTGTGGCAGAGCTCGTCAATCCGCATTTGAATGGCTCATCCTGGCGCCAGCGCTACACAGGGCTTTCGTGGAAGCTGTTCGTGCCGGCGACGCTTGTGCTGCTTTTTGCAGTAGGCTGGGGACTGCAATTTTTTTACGGCCTCAATATTGGCGGCTTAAAGCAGGTGAAGGATATTGTCCTCGTCATCGACAACTCCGGCAGCATGGCGGAGACGGACCCGGACAATCAGCGTTATGTGGCGGCGAAGCAGCTTATTGACCAGATGGACAATGACAAACGCGTCGCGATTGTGGGCTTCAGCGATTTGGCGGAGCAGGTGCTGCCGTTTACAAGCGTAGACTCGGCTGCCAATAAGGCAGCGATTAACACGGCGATTGATTCATTTGTGCCGACGGATGGCGGAACGAATTTCAGCGTCGCGCTGGAGGAATCGTTGAAGACCATTGAGGCGAAGGCGGAGAGCAAGCGTGGAACGATGGTGATTTTGCTGTCGGATGGCTTCAGTGAATCCGATGTGGCTCCGCAGCTGGCGCTCTACAAGGAGCAGCAAATTGCGATTAATTCCGTCGGTCTCAGCCTCGTGGATTCGAGAGGGGCGGACCTGCTGCGCAACATCGCCGAGTCGACAGGCGGCGCTTATTACGATGTGCAGAAGGCGACCGAGGTATCTACAGCGTTCCAGACGATCTACGATACGATCGATGATCGCACGCTCGTCACCAAGCGCACGGGACCGATGGCCGATGCCACGTTTTACAAAATCGTTCGCGTCATCTCGCTGCTGCTGATCGGCGGTGTGCTGGGCGTGGCGATCGGGCTGTTCTTCGACAATCGCTATTTGGCGCGCAGCTTTGGCATTGGCGGTGCAGTTGGCGGCTTGCTGGCGGGCCTCGTGCTGGAGGCGTGGCTGTCAGGCCATTCCCTCAGTGATTCGTTCACCCGCTTTATGGCGATTGCGCTGCTTGCGATTATGATCTCTTTATTCACCTTGATCGTGCCGATCAGGGAGAATAGCCGTCCGGTGAACGACAGGCGCCGCGGGGCTCCGGTTCCAAGAGAGCGCGGAGCATCAGGCGGCGACGGAACCTCGAAGGATAGCCGGAACCATGGATTTTAGAAGTCAGCTAGGGGGCGATTGACAGATGCGATTTATGGAGGCAGAGGGCGATTCGCCGCGCATCAACGGCTTAACCCATACGCTGAATGGCGACCGCTGCACGCTGCAATGGCTGTGGCCGAGCGGCGTCGAGGCGGTCTACATCGGCAAGGCGGAGGCCGAGCAGGCGGCATTCAGAGGAACGCCGGAGCTTGCATCATTAAAGCTATATACTAGGGCCGAATACAAGGCGAACAACGGCTATCATATGAGGCTGGAAGGCATCGGGCGCTACCGCTTCACCGTCTACATTTATGAAGAGAGGGCGGAGGATGGCAAGATCATCTGGCTGCAGAGCGATGGCCTGAGTGAGCTGGATGTGAGCGCCGGCAGAGCGAAGATCCGCTATTCCGTCAAGCAGAAGACCGGATTTCTTCAGCGCTATAAGACGATCTCTATTCAGGTGACGGCGGAGGTTCCGATTGCCAAGGATGTATTGTGTTATGTGAAAAAGGCGGGGGGCTATCCAGCGAGCAAGGATGACGGCATGATGTATCCATTTGCCGCTGCTTTCGCCTCCGGGCGGAATGTGCTGCCGCCAATCGAGGTCGGCAAGCAGGACTTCGTCCGTGTATTTTTCACCGATGGCCCGCGTTTCGCACAGCTGTACGAACTGGTGCCGGAATGACAGCAGGAAGGGGAGATAAGACATGGGCTTTTTTGACTTTTTAAAAAGAAAACCGCAAGCAGAGCTGCTTCAAGGCTCCTATGATATTGTATGCCCATTTTGCTTCAGCAAGTTTGCGCCGGAAGAAGTCGTATTTCGCGCCACGCACAGCCGCGAGGACGATGAGGATTATGCGCTGGGCGAGGATGAGCAGCTGAATCGGTACAGAGAGCGCTTTGGCCTGGATTCCGTTCACGATATTGAGGCGATTATTCACCCTGAGGATGTGCCGGAGGAGAAGCATCTGTATGCAGGCGAGGTGCTGATCGGCTTGAACGACCGCTACGGCGAGCTGACGCGCAGAAGGCTGTGTCCGAAATGCCATAACGAGCTGCCGGTGACATCCGGCAAGGTGCCGAGCAATATTATTTCGATTATTGGCGCTTCCCAGGTCGGCAAATCGGTGTATATGACAGCGCTCATACATACGCTGCAAAATACGACCGCCGATCATTTTAACGCGGCGTGCATGCCGCTTACGGCGGAGATCAGCCGCAAGTTCCGCACGAACTATGAGGAGCCGCTGTTTGGTCGCGGCGATCTGCTGGCTTCCACGCAGAAGGAAAAAATGCAGGAGCCGTTTATTTTTCAATTCGTCTTCCGTGACGAGTCCAAGCCGCCGCTGACGCTTGTGTTTTTTGATGTGGCGGGCGAGGGCATGGTCGAGGAGGATTATTTGGGGCTGCATGGGCAGCACATTAAAAACTCCTCCGGCATTTTATTCATGGTCGATCCGCTGCAAATCCGCTCTATCCGCGAGAAGCTGCGCATTAACCACGGCGACAAGCCGGGCGAGTGGGCTCCGCAATATGATGAGCCAAGGGATGTCGTGCTGACGATGTTCAAGGATTTCATCGCGTATCAGGACAACAGCAAGACGGATATTCCAACCGCCGTCGTCTTGACGAAGAGCGACATGCTGCACGCGCTCAAGGATGAGGAAGGCGAATATATTAAGTCGAACAGCAACATTTTTCACAATATGGTGCACCGCAATTATTTCAATTTAACCGAGTTTGAGAACATTGATGGCGAAATGCGGCGCTTTATCGAGAAGGTTGACCGCCCGTTTAAAGGGACGATGGACGTTTACTTTAAGGATACGGCCTATTATGCGGTATCAGCGCTTGGCAGCAATCCGGTCAATCAGAAGATGGAGACGGTCGTCAGCCCGATCCGCGTTGATGAGCCATTTATATGGCTGCTGTATAAGCTGGGTTATATAGAGGGGAGAAGAGAATAGTGAAGCATTCTACCTCTACTATTGGCCAGCAGTTGTATACGCGGGAGCGCCGCGGCATATTTCGGGCGACGGAAGGTTATGACACGGTAGCCAAGTCCGAAGGGCTGGATCAGCAGTTTGTGAAAAAGCAGCTGCATCCGCTTTGCGTCTATGACGCTCCAGCTGAGCTGGCCGCAAGCGGCGAGAAGGATGGCGCCGCTTATCCAGAAACAGCGTATGTGCTGCGGCTGGAGAGCGGCGAGGCGGTTGTCGGCCGCAGCATCTATCAAGCCGTTGACTTTACGGGGCTGCGCAGCGCCTTCTTCACGCACAACTACGTCATTCCTGCTGTGATCGCGGATGCTGATCCAGATAGCTATAGAGCTTTCCTCGGTGCTGCCTTCGTGGACAGCTACGATATTGAGAAAGGCATGGAGCTGCCCGATTTGGCGGAACTGCCGCAAGCAGCGGGCGGCGCTTGGGCGCCTCGCGAGGCTGGAGCCGCTAGCTCTACTGGCGGCGGTGCTGGACTTGCGGGCTTTGCCAATCAACGGGCGGCGCTCGCTGCGCTGAACATTAGCGAGCAGCGCTTCAAGCAGCTGCTGTTCGCCGTTATGGCATCCGTTGGCGGACGCAAGAAGGTATATGTGGCGCTGAATGTGCTTGTCCAGCAGCTGCCGGAGCAAGCGAAGACGCTGCTGGCGGTGCTGTATGCGAGCTTGCCTTATGCATTCCGCAAGCAGCTGGGCTTCATGACGTTTTCCAAAGAGCCGCAAAGCCGCAAAGGGATTCATCTCACCTTCGTTGAGAAGGGGAGCCTGCGGGCGGGCGACCGCAATACGGATAAGGACTACACCTTTGATTTTGTTAATGATCGTTTCCTGAATGTCGATTTGGATAAGGGTGAGCATCCTTATTTGGATTTTGCTTGGAGCGTTATGGACGAGCCGGACCGTGCCGAGCGTTTCTATCAGTTTGCTGAGGAGATGCTTCATGGAATGGGGCAGGAGCGGCTCCTGGCGCTCGGTTCTTACCATGAGCTAAGCGTTATGTTCCAAGTCGAGGAAGGCAGCGACGAGCTGTACGAAAGGCATAAAAGCGCCGTGCTGCGCGGGATGCTGGAGTATTTGCAGCCAGCTGGAGCGCTTACACAGCGCATGCGGATGAATGATTTATTTTTGTCCCGCTTCGATTATGAGTTTGATGCGGTGCGTGACGGCCGTGTGCCTGAGCCGTTCATTGCGGAAAGCTTCAAGGATTATTACCACATCGACAGCAAATATAATGGCGGCAAAATCGTCGATTTCTTTATCCGCTCCCTGCTCGCTGCACAGCAGCAGAGCCAGGCGGAAGCGATGGCTGCCTACTATGGAGCCTTGGAAGCCGAGCCGCTGCTGCTGAAGGACTTTGTCAGCAAAATGCTGGCGAACGGAGCACTGCTCGAACGGCTGCTGCTCCCGTTTCTGGACGGCAAGCTGCGGGATACAAGGTCGGCGAAGGATATTATTATTTTCATGGGCAAATGGGGCAAAGAATTCCCTGCTATTCTCGATAATGATCTCGTTCACAAGCTCTTCAGGCAGCAGCTTAAGGATAAGCTGATGGATGAGGCGCAGCCTGTGCAGGTGTTCCAGCAAGTGCATGAGCAGCTGGACAAGCTTAGCTCTTCCGCTTTCGACAGCGACGAGGGCCGTGTGAAGACGAACCATTTGACGGCGGGAATTGGGGTCCGGCTGTTTGAGCTGGAGCTTGTCGCTTACCGGACGCTGCTGACGGAGCTTGATTTGGACCGGCTGTCGCAGCGTGAGCTGCTCAAAGGCAGCTTTCTGGAGAAGGCGGATCGGCTCGAGCAGTGGAACGCGCAATTGACTGATCCCAGGCAGAAGTCGACAGCGCTTATTATTAAAGCGGCTTACGATTGGTTTTTCAAGCCGCTGCCGAAGGCAAGCCTGTTCACAAAGCTGTCTCCGGTCGAAATCGACCGCGTCCAGCAGCTTGGACGGCGCTGGATGCTGACGGTCGATTCGGAAATGAAAGCCGAGCGGTTTGAGCAGCTCGTGCTGGCCTTCTATCGCAGCTCAGACATGGAGACGATTGATTATGCAGGGCTGCTGGATACGCTGCGCAAGAGCGCGGGGGAAAAAGAGCTCGTTTATCAATTTTTCGCATGGTCGGAGCGCCATGAGGATTTTATGCGGCCGCGAGGCTTCGTGCCTGCGTATGCAACCGCCATTACGAATTATTTCAGGCAGCATGATCGCGATGCTTTCAAGAGCCGGGCGAATCGGAATCAGTATTTTTCCAAGGCGGGCCCGAGGCTGCAAGCTGTCTACAAGCAGGTGAGAGGGGATCTGTCTTCGCCTCTGGCGAAGCTGTTCCGGCAAAATCGCAAACCGTTCCTCTTCTCCATCATTATTGCTTTTGCCATTCTAATGGTGGGCATTGGCGGCTTGCTTGCGCTTGGTGGCGGGGATAAGTCTGAAGAAGGGGCCAATCTTCCAGAAGCGACCGGTGGTCCAGGCTTGACCACTCCAGGAGTGGCGATTCCGGATACACTCGTGTATGCGGCGAAGCAGGAAGGCGTTGACGGCAAGCAAACGACGACACTCGTGTTCCGCTTCACGGATGCTGCGATATGCAGCGCCTTTTCACCAGAGACGGTGGCTGTTGTCGCAGCAGATAGAGAAACCAAGGAATACAGCGGCCTCACGTTCATTCCTAGCTGCACGGCGGCCCCTGCGGCAACTCCGGGAGCAGGTACGGATGAAAGCGATGCTTCCGCGAGCCCAAGTGATAGCGCATCGCCCACTCCTACAGCAACCAGCGATGCAGCGGCAGGCAATACGGGCAATGTAGAAAATGCAGCCGCTGGGACGGTAGATGCGGCATCTGCAAGTCCGGGCGACGCATCGCCATCGCCGGATGCAAGTGCTGGCGCCAGCGACAATGCAGCTGCCAGCGGTGGAAGCAGTGCAAGCCCCGATGTAACAGCAACTAACGAGCCAAATTCTGCTGGCAGCGTAGCTCAGCCCAACCCGAGCGATTATCCGAACCGCGTCGTTATTGATTTAGGCGAGGATGTGGAGCTGCTTGCAGCGAGCAAACTGAAGGTAGGCAGCATGGAATATACGCTAATCCCGCCTTTAGCGGATGAAGCTGCGGACACAGGCGCTAATGGCAGTCCTAGCTCTAGCGCAGTCCCAAGCTCGACCAACTAGCCTTCATAAGCAGCATCGTCAAGTCGTTGACCTATATGTAAGAGGCGGTTAACCTAGGCGAAGCTTGCTGTAACACAAACAGGTATCTTTCCTGCCATATTGATGGCGAAAGATGCCTGTTTGCGTTACAGCAGTACAACGCTTGATTCAAGATTTTTCGAGCTTCATCCGATATACCTCATAGGAATATGGAGAAAGGATGAAAAGATAGTGGGGAATTGGAAAAGAGGCCGTATGATGGCTGTGCTCGTTGCCGTCCTAAGTCTGTTGATGCTGACAGCTTGTGAGGACAGGTTTAAACAGCAGCAAATTGGAGAGTTTATGCAAGTAGCCGATGCGGCGTATGAGCGCAAGGATTTTGAATCAGCTGAGTTGGTCTATGGAAGAATTCTGAAGCTTGACCCAGAGCACGAGGAGACCAAGCGAAAAGTACAAGAGATTGCAGGCATTATAGACCAGGCTAATGATTTGATCAGGCAAGGGGACAAGGCGCTTAAGGAGGGCGACCTTTCTGAGGCGCAGCGGCTTTTTTCTGAGGCAGAAGACATGCATCCTTACAATGAGGACGACGCGATGGAAAGAAACAAGGCCCAGTTTGAGATTGCAGACATTCGTGCTCACATAGAGCGGCTTGCCGCATTGCGGGTCCAGTTTCGGCAAATAGCCGCAGAGGTTAAGCGTAAGGAAGACTTGTCCTCCAAAAAGCTGTCTGCCGAGCTGCTTGCTTTGCTGCCGGAAGCGCAATTGCTATTGGCAACAAGCAGCGAGCCGAAAACCATGGAGGCACGCCAATATGTTGAGCCGCTGGCAGAGGAGAGAGATGCGATCATTGCCGAGCTGTCATTTTATGGCGTGCTGCCATTTCTTGCAACGAATGAGGAAGAGTACGTGGAGAATATAAAGGAAATGCTGGCTTATTCGATCAAGGAGGGCGTGTACTTAAAGGGAGAAGATCTTCCTCTTAGTGTCGACGCTATTTTGGATGGGATATATCCCGATCGCGCGAAAGAGAAATAGAAGCAGGCTTTTTATGAAAAAAGCAGCCTAAATGAGCGACTTATCAGCAGCTTTGCAGGGCCCTTGTGTAGACAGGGGTCTTTTTTGATATATATAAATGTATAAGTTTGAGCTTATAATTGATTTATATTTCACCGCGAAACGAGCTTTTTCCGCCAGAGGACGTCGTCAGCCGGCTATTCTTGTGTTTTTAGGGTAAATGCTAATATTTTTTCCTAAAGTTTGCGCCAGATCATGCCTAAGCGGCGAATTCTGAATTATAATGAAAGACAGGATAATTTTACATAAAAGCAAGAGATTTAAAACGATAAAAGAGACAGAGATAGAAGCGGCTGCCGTTGCTCGCATAGTCAGTCAATTAGCCAGCCTTGAGAGGGGAAACACAATTGAAGATCAAGCTTAAGCATGTTATGGCTGTCCTGACAGCGCTAGCTTTGCTGTGTCTATATCGGGGGACGTTCTCACAGGCTGAATTTTATTTCCAAGACCATGTGATGCAGCGGGAAAGCCCGGTTGATACACAAATCGTCATTGTAGCTGTCGATGATCAAAGCTTGGAGGATCTCGGCACCTGGCCGTGGAGCCGCAGTGCGCATGCGCAGCTGGTAGATACGCTAAGCGAGGGCAAGCCGGAGGTCATTGCGTTTGATGTAACTTTTGCGACGAGCTCGGATGAGGAGTCGGACAGCGAGTTTGTCGATGCGGTTGGGAGAGCAGGCAATGTCGTTCTGCCTGTCTACGGTACCTTCCCCGACTCTGCGCGCTTAGGCGCGATTGAAGCGGAGGCGCTTTCCGAGCCGTTCGAAGGCTTGAAGGAGGCTGCCGCAGCGACTGGTCATATTAACACGATAACCGATTCCGATCGGGTCGTTCGCAAGGCGCTGTATTCTTTTCATAAAGATGGCCAGCAAATAGACAGTTTTTCATGGGAAATTTACAAGCTGTACATGCAGCGTTTAGGCAAGGAGGCCGATGCGTCCAAGCTGCCGCTCGACGGCTTTGAGCGTTACCCTATCGCCTATACGGGCGGTCCCGATCAGTATGAGACGATTTCTTATTCGGCCGTGCTGAGCGGCGACGTTCCGGCGGACTATTTTACCAATAAAATCGTCTTGATTGGCCCTTACGCTGTCGGATTTAACGATGATTATCTGACGCCAATGAACGCTAAGCAGGCGATGAACGGCGTTGAAATTCATGCGAATATCCTTCAGCAGCTTATGGAGCAGGATTTTAAACGGGAGCTGGATTGGAAATGGAATGCGCTCATGCTGCTCGTGGCCGCAGTGCTGGCCTATTATTTATTCCGCAAGCTCAATATGCTGCTGTCTTTTCTGTCGGTAGCGGTGCTTATCGCCGTATTTATCGCAGGCGGACGTTATTTATACGGGCAAGGCATTTTGCTGTCGCTTGGTTATGTGGTGCCGCTGCTGGCAGCCAGCTGTCTAGCGGTCGTCATTTTCAACTATGTAAGCGAGCTGGTGGAGCGGCGGCGGGTGACGGATATTTTTGGCCGGTATGTGGCGCCGCAGGTCGTCAGCCAAATTTTGAAAAACGGCGAGGACGGCCTGAAGCTCGGCGGAAGCAGGCGCGTCCTGACGGTGCTGTTCGTCGATATTCGCGGCTTTACGCCGCTGTCGGAGAAGGCGGAGCCGGAGGAGATCGTCGAAATTTTGAATGAGTATTTGGATTTGACCGCCAGCTGCATTTTTGAGCAGGAGGGGACGCTGGACAAGTTTATTGGCGATGCGACGATGGCGATCTTCAACGCGCCGCTGCTGCTGGACGACCATCCGATGAAAGCGGTCCGCGCCGCATGGGCGATGAAGCAGGGCTCAGTGGAGCTTGAGAAGAAGCTCACCGAGCGCTTCGGCTTTGGCGTGAAATTCGGAATCGGCATCCATACGGGGCCTGCGGTTTTCGGCAACATCGGCTCCAAGACGCGGATGGACTACACGGCAATTGGCGATACGGTCAATACGGCTGCCAGGCTGGAGAGCCATGCAAAGCCGGGACAAATTGTGCTTAGCGAGTCGACGTATGAGGCGGTCAAGGATCGCATTTTTGCAGAATCGCTTGGAGAAATAAAGGTCAAGGGCAAGGAGCAGGGCATTCACATTTATGAATTGGAGGGATTAAAATGAGAAGCTTCAAATGGCTGCTTATGTTGTTAGTTGTGTGTTATGCGGCGCTGCCTACAGCTGCATGGGCGAAGGATACCGATAAAATCGGCAAGCTGACGTCTGTTTCGGGTAAAGCCGAGGTGAAGAAGGGCGGCGGCACAAAAAGCTTCAGTGCGTTCAAGGGCATGGCGATTACGCAGGGAGATACGATTAAGACAGGAAGCAACGGCAAAGTCAGCATGGATCTCGACAGCGATAAGGAAGTGACGATTGGAGCGAACACGACGCTGCTGATCAGCCAGCTGGTCAAAAGCGCCAGCGCGCTTGGCGGCAAGACGAAGCTGACGCTTCAGAACGGTTCAGTTATTATTCAGGTGAAAAAGAAGCTCACTGGCGATTCCCGCTTCGAAATCGAGACACCAACAGCGACAATGGGCGTTATGGGCACTAAATTCGCTGTTTCATATGAGCAGGATAGCAGCTATGTCGGCGTGCTTGAAGGTGTCGTAAGCGTCACCGGAGAGGCTGGCGAGCGAATCGCAGCCCTTTTGGCAAATGAGCAAATCAAGCTGAATCAAGCAGGTGAAGGCTCGAAAGGAACGCTGGTGCTGGGCGATCTGCCGCTCGTCGCGCTGGAGAAGCTGTTGGAGGAGCTGGAGCAAGCGGCCGGTACCGAAGTGAATGCGGCGCTTAAGCAGCAAATAGGCGAGCTGGTGAAGCAAAAGCAAGCAGAGCAGGATAAGGCGGCAGAGGCGGAAGGGAAGCCTTTCAACAAGCCGACTATCGTATATGTTCAGCCCGCTTCTAGCGTACCAGCGAGCAGTGGAGGAAGCAGCGGTTCTGGTTCGGACGGAAGCACGCCGACACCTGCCGTGACGCCAACATCAGAAGCCACACCAACGCCTACCGCAACACCGGATGTAACGCCAACACCAGTACCAACAGAAACGCCGACAGAAACAGTGCCACCAACACCGACGCCAGTCGTGTATGCTGGGGCTCCTGAGGTGGACACAGCCGCTTTTTACGGCAATCCCAATCATTATTTCATAAATAGCACGACAATCGTCGTTCCGTTCACGACGCTGCTTGCCTTTAATGAGCAGGAGGATGATCCGGATCGGACGCTTTTGGACGGCGTTATTTTTGCGATTAATAATCCGGAATTTTTCTGGGAAGTCGAGAGCGCAACGCTAGACGGCAAAAATTTGGTTATAAAATTAGCTAATGAGCTTCCGCTCAATTCCAGACTGTATATTTCTGTACGCGGCGATTATTTGAAAAACGCTCAAACGGACGAAGTACAGGTGGACTTTACCGAGCTTGGCCGGGATGGCAATGATATTGATTTTAAACCAGCACTTAGCCAAACGGACCTTCGATATGTTCAAAAATTGATTGAAACGCCTGTAATGGACGATATTCTCGTCTATCATCTCGGCTATAGCAATGCCAATTTGACGATGACTTTGGAGAACGAAGAAGGCGGACCGGTAGCTTTTGATTCCGAGGTGGCGTATTACATGCAAATGGGAGGAGAAAATCATTTCACCTTCACGTTTGATCCTGAATGGCTAGAAACTTTGGATGCAGCAGCAGCGCCTTATACGCTGACGGTTAAGCTGGATTTGGACGGCACAGAAGTGGCTGATCTGACCATGAACATAACGGTGGAGGACTCGCGCGACCTGCCTTATTTTGACGAGGAGGCCTTCAATAGCGATCGAGACCTTTATATTAAAGATGACCATACGTTTGTGCTGCCCTTCACGACGGCGATTATTTACAATGAGCAGGCTTTTCCCGATCAAGGACTCGCACAGCAAGTAGAGTTCTGGATTTATGACGAGCAAGGAGCACTAAGCAGGAAGCTGCCGCTTGAATATGTCGAAATATCGGGCCGGGAGCTGTCGATCCATTTGGCTGAAGGTGTCCCGCGAGGCACAGGGATTTTAATAACGATTGCCGGAAACAGCTTGAAAAATCCAGAAAAGGATAAAGCTCAGCCGGATATGCTTCAAACGCCTGAGGGCACTTTATTTGCCGTATCTTACAGCCCGGGATACGTGAAGCATGTCAGAGGCAGCAGTATGCCTCAGCCCCCAGTTACTCGAATTAATACGTTGGGTGATGACTTAGGGGAGGTCCGCTTATATAGCGGCTCGGAGATTGGATCGAAAATCGTGGATGCAGCGGATTATACGATAGCGCAGGAGCCGGGTAGAGGCCCTACGATAACGCTAACAGAAGCCTTCTATAACCGCTTGGACGTGGGAAGCTATTTCGTTGAAGTTCTTATTATGCAAAATGGGCAAGAAGTAAGCTCAGCCCTCATTGAAATTTTGATTTTGCCGAAACCATTATAATGGACTCATAGGGAGAGAAAATCCAATGAACAAAAAAGGAATGCTGCTAGCCTTCAGCGCGCTGCTGATCACATCGCAGCTGCCGCAAGGAGGAGCAGCTGCGGCCGCTGAGGCAGCAGCGGGTGGGCAAACAGGAGCAGCTGTAATGGCAGTGAAATGGCCAGCCGCGGCAGTCAGTGGTTCAACTTCGGTAGTGGTTGCGGCAGCCGCTGCGGCTGTAACCTATGAGCTGCAAGGCTTGAAGCAGCCATGGGGCGTGACGGCAGCAGCGAGCGGGGATGAGCTGCTCGTAGTGAGTGCGGGCAGCAATAGCATCGGCCGCTGGAACGGTGCTGCGGGCAAGCTTAGTGCTGCCGCCGGCGGCGGAGCAGCGGGGTATGTGGATGGGGAAGCGGCAGCAGCTGCGTTCCGCACGCCTTCTTTTGCTGCCACGGATGCGAAAGGAAATGTGTACATTAGCGATACAGACAATCATGTTGTTCGCAAATTTGCGGGCGGCAAGCTGACGACGCTGGCGGGCAACGGTGAAGCTGGCTATGCAGATGGCGAGCAGGGTACGGCGCGTTTTAACTCGCCAACGGGTATTGCGGTTGATGCCGAGGGCAACGTTTATGTGGCCGATACGCTTAATCATGTTATTCGGCGGGTTACGCCAGAGGGCACTGTATCCACATTTGCTGGACAAGCACCGTCAGGGGAGACGGGAGATTACGTAGACGGGGCAGCAGCGAAGGCGCGTTTTAATGAGCCTACCGGGCTTGCTTTTGATGAAACCGGGCGTCTTTTTATCGCGGATAGTGGAAACCATGTAATTAGGATAATAGATAAAGGAGAGGTTATGACGCTTGCTGGCCAAAAGACGGCGGTCGATCCTTTGACCGGCTATCGGACGGGAGGCTATCAAAATGGGGCTGCTGCTGATGCGCGCTTCAACCGACCGCGGGGGCTTGCTTATGAGGGTGGAGTCCTGTTCGTAGCGGACAGCCTCAATCACCGGATTCGCGCCGTGACGGCGAATGGCCGGGTTGCAACGCTGGCTGGGAAAAGTGCTGCAGGTGACCTAATCGGCCCAGCCGATCAGGCCCAATTCAATCAGCCTTCGGGACTCTTTTATCGCTCAGGAAAGCTGTATATTTCCGATCCGCCCAATGGCAATGTGAAGGCGCTGGCGGTTAATCCGGCTCAATTGCAGCCTGTTCGAAATGCGGAGGAGCTGCTGTCCGGCGTTGATTTGAAGCCTGCGGGAGCAGCTGTACAGCTTTGGCTGGATGGCAAGCAGCTGACCAGCGGTCCTGCGCCTTACACAAGCGGGAAAAAGGTGTATATCCCGGTGCGAAGCGTCTTTTCAGCATGGGGTGCTGGGCTGGATTGGCATGCCGCAACGAAAACCGCTGAGCTGCATAAAGGCGACTGGTCGCTAAGCCTTAAGCCAGATTCCGAGGGCAAAGTGGTTATAACGAAAGGCGTGCTTTATATCGAGGTCAGCCACTTGGAGGGCTTAACGCCATTCCTTGCCGTCTATGATATCGAATATCGAGCTGTTGTCCTAGATAGCGGGCAATAATAGGACGGTTTTTATTTGGGAAGTTAAGCGTCGTATGATATGATTATAAGAAATGTGAAGCTACTTTTGGAGGGAACACTCATTACTAACGTCGTCCTTAATGATGCTATGACCATGCTGCAGCAAACAAGCCGGACTTTCTATATTCCTATCAGCCGTTTGGAACCCAGCTTGAAGGAAGCTGTAGCAGCTGCATATCTGTGTATGCGGGCTATTGATGAAATAGAGGATCATAACGACATCTCAGACCAATTGAAAGTCAAGCTGCTCCTCGGAATGGAAGAAGCTTTCCAGTCTCCTGATGTAACAGAAGCCACACAGAAGCTATTGTCTCCCTATAAGGATGTATTGCCAGCTGTATCTATGCGGGTAAATGAATGGGCGGAGCTGTGTCCGTCGACTGTTGCCCGCACCATCTATCGCTATATTGCGATGATGTCGAAGCAAATGGCAGAATGGGTGGAGAAAGGCTGGCATATCCATACGGAGGAGGATCTCGACCGTTATACATACAGCGTAGCTGGGATGGTAGGCGAGATGCTGTCGGAAATCTGGTTATGGTTTGATGGAACGAAGTCGGATACGGTGAAGGCAGTTGCTTTTGGCCGTGGGCTGCAAGCCGTCAATATTCTTCGCAACCGCGATGAGGATTTGGAGCGGGGCGTGGACTTTTACCCGGATGGCTGGGGACCGAAGGAAATGCTGGCGTATACGCGCCGCAATCTGAAGGTTGCGGATGCGTATATTGCCGAGCTGAAGAAGGGTCCTGCGCTCAACTTCTGTAAAATCCCGCTTACGCTGGCTCATGCTACCGTGAACCTCATTGCTGCTGGGGGCAACAAGCTGACGCGCGATGCGGTGCTCAAGCTGGTTAACCGATTGAACTAGCCCCATTGCCTGCCAGGAAAAAAACAGCCCGCAAGCAGAATGACTTTTGTGAAAAGTCTTCTGTTTGCGGGCTGTTTTTATATTCATTGTTTATGAGAAAAGTTGTTTTGCAGGTCTATGCAGGTATGCTCTCGTTAAAATTAATATTACACTCATTATCAAAAATAGGAATCCACCTAATACGACGTATTGTGTACCCATTCCCGAAATAAATAATCCTCCTATAGACGTCCCGGCTGTTACCCCTAAGTTGCCAGCTGTTAAAAACAATCCATTTGAAAATTCAGGAGCTTCCGGAGCGGCAGATGTAATCCAATATTGGCTAATATTATTGCCTAAAGCCACTACTATTCCAAAAACAAAAAGAACGAAAGCCATAGGTACAGTGAACTGTCCCAATAACAGCAATAGGATATAAACGGCTGCCAATAGGAATGAAAAAGAGGCTACAGATTTCAAGGCGTTTTTAGTAAGCAGCTTTCCTGCGACGATGTTTCCTATTATACTTGCACCACCGAATATGAATAACATGAAACTGCTCGTTTTCGCAGGTACATTCGTGATGGTCTCAAGGTACACCGCAAGGTAGCTGCTAACTCCATACATCGCTGCATTCATAAAAATAACCCCAACGATGGATAGCCAAATAATTGATCTTTTTAATATACGTATTTGAGAGCCATATGAGAGTTTTTCCTTAACGGGCATTGAGGGTACAAATAGAAATATAGCAATAAACGCTATCGCATTTACGATCGTAAAAAACAACATCGCCATCTCGAGTGAAGTTGTACTAGCAATCAGACTAGAGATAGGCGCACCGAGTATTAGCCCTCCCGTTACTCCCATAAATACTTTGGAAGTAGCTTTTGGAGCGTCTTCCTTGCTAACGGAGGCAGCTGCTGCTGTCAAAGCTATTGTGATATATACGGGATGAAAAAAGGCTGGAATCACACGCGCAATGATTAGAACGGCAAAGTTTGAAGCGAATATGGAGACAAGGTTGCCTAGAACAAAAATACCCAGTACCAGCAGCATGGCCTTCCTGCGATTGATGCCCGAAAACAATAACGGCATAGTGGGTCCCGATATGGCAACAGCAAGGGCGAACAGACTCACCAGCAGCCCTGCTTTGGATACACTGACATGAAAGTGATCAGCAATTAGAGGCAATATCCCCACGATACCCATTTCCGTATTTAAGATGCCGAAAACACCTATGGTCAATATAAATATAAAGAAACGATTTCTTTTATCCATCAAAAATATCTCCTGCCTTTGTTCTCTATTTACTAAACAAGGCCATAATAACGTTTAAAGTCGACTTTAAGTCAAGCGACATTATAAAATTAAAGCTGCGATACCAGACTAGGTTACGGTTCATATCCCAACTTTATATAGGAAAAAGCCGTTTCCCAACATAATTGGGCAAACGGCTTTTTTACAACCAAAATCGTATTAAGGCAGCTCTTCATTAAGCTTTGAATGGCATGTTTTCTTTGTTGTATTTCTTTTCTATTTCATCGTAGAACCCTAGTTTCTCTTTTATTTTTATAAAAGCGTTATCCAAGTCTCGTTGTTTCTCCATCATTTTCTGTTTATGTTTTTCCAATATCTGTTTGCGTTCTGAGGCTGTGCTGTCTCCTGCTTTTGTTAATTCCACAATCGCACGCAATTCGGAAAGAGGGATATCCGTCTTCCGTAAACATACAATCAGATCTAGCCATAACAAATCGTTGTCGTCAAAAATGCGATTTCCATGCTCGTCTCTTTTTATAAAAGGCAAAAGTCCTTCTTGTTCATAATAGCGGAGTGTATGCGTAGGCAAGTTTACCTTCTCAGCTGCTTCTTTAATATAAAATGCCATTGTATCCTCCATCATTTTTACGAATAGTGGTGATCGATTTCTTTCGTTTTATTATAGACCTTAAAGTGCACTTTAATGCAACCCGTTTAGTTAACGAAAAAGAATTTACGGGAAAACCCTTGCTTTAAAGTCGACTTTAAGGATTAAGCTGGTCTTGTGAATTTTAAAGGCATGAAAAACAAGTGGATGTGTAGGAAAGGATGGTGTGATCGCTTATGTGTAATATTGATAATAATAGGACTATGACACATGTTCTAAATGTCTCAAATGCAAGGGCACCGTTTGAAAAGACTACTATTGAGCGTAGAGAATTACGGCCCCACGATATCCTGATAGATATTAAGTTTAGCGGCATTTGCCACTCTGATATTCATAGTGCATTCGGTGAATGGGGCGGTGGAATCTTCCCAATGGTTCCTGGTCACGAAATTGCCGGAGTCGTAGAAGCAGTAGGAACAAAAGTGACCAAATATGTCGTGGGTGATCGCGTTGGCGTTGGCTGCTTTGTTGACTCCTGCGGAGAATGTGAATATTGCCTCAGTGGTGAGGAGCAATATTGTACGAAAGGTGTTGTCAATACCTATAATGGGCTAGACTACGATGGAAATCCAACATACGGTGGATATAGCCAAAAAATCGTTGTAACCGAAGGGTTCGTTGTCCGCATACCAGACGGTCTGGATATGGATGTGGCAAGCCCGCTATTATGTGCAGGCATTACTACATTTTCTCCCTTGAAGCACTGGAAAGCTGGCCCAGGCAAGAAGGTTGCCATTTTGGGAATGGGAGGACTTGGACACGTAGCGATCCAATTTGCTCATGCTATGGGTGCTGAAGTTACCGTATTGAGCCGCTCTAATCATAAGAAAGAGGAAGCATTGGCATTTGGCGCCGATCATTACTTTGCGACAAGTGACCCTGCTACATTTGCCCAATTAGCAGGTCGCTTTGATCTAATCTTAAACACCGTCTCGGCAAATCTGGATGTTGATGCGTATTTATCTCTGCTTCGCATTGATGGAACACTTGTAAATGTTGGTGCACCGGCTGAACCAGATAAGTATCAAGTGTTTTCATTAATTATGGGCCGCCGCAGCATTGCCGGTTCCCTCGTTGGCGGAATTCGTGAAACTCAGGAAATGCTCGATTTCGCAGCTGAACATGGCGTTGCTCCAATGATTGAAGTAATCCGTGCAGACCAAGTGGACGAAGCGTATGAACGTGTTCTCAAAAGTGATGTGCGCTATCGATTCGTTATTGATATCTCTACTTTGTAGCTTGCAACTAATAAAAAGCCCTTGTTTTGAACAAAGTTTGTTCAAAATAAGGGCTTTTTGCTAGTTTTCTAAGTTAATGCATTGTATTTGACTACACGGGTATGCGGTTGGTCTCCGAACTAACAATACGCTTAAAGCGTCTGATTAATAACGATCGACAGCTTGTAATTGGCATGCTCGTTCAGGTCAGTGAGAAATGAGTCGAGCGCAGCATTGGAGGGGAAGCGGCATTCCATCATGTAGCAGGTTTCCCCGCTTGTTTTGTAATGATGGAGGATGGCCGTCTGCTGCTGTACAAAAGCCAAATAAGGGCCATGATGAAGCCCACGTATGTAAACGTGGATGAAAGCATGAACCGCAAGCCCAGCCTTCTCTTGATTGAAACGAATCGTATATCCCTCGATAAATCCCACTTCCTCCAGTCGGCTGACACGGTTTGCAGCGGCCTGACCGGTCAAATGAACGAGCTGGCCAAGCTCCTTCATCGAGATGCGGCCGTTTTTCGACAGCTCTTCAATAATGCGTTTATCTGTATGATCCAGCATAAGCGACAACCTCTTTCAAAAATCAAGTATTTGCTGCGATTTAAGTGTTTTGTTCTATGTTCATGCCATTCCTTAGATAGTAACCTATTAAAGAGCAACAATAAAGGAGGAGCAGCATATGCAAATTACTCAAGTTCGCAATGCAACTTTGAAAATAAACTATGGTGGCCTACGTTTTTTGATCGATCCTTTTTTGGCGCCAAAGGGCACTTATCCGCCCATCCCCAATACAGCTAACCAGGAGCAGTCAAATCCAACGGTCGAGCTGCCCTTTCCAGTGGAGCAGCTGCTCCCTGTAGATGCGGTCATTGTCACACATTTGCATATTGATCATTTTGATCAGGCGGCGATTGAGCTGCTGCCGAAGGATATGCTGATTTTTGCCCAAAATGAGCAGGATGCGGCAGCCATTCGTGAAAAAGGCTTTGAGCAGGTACAGCTGTTTACGCCATCGGCGCAGCTTGGGGAAGTGAGCCTCAGCCGAACATATGGCAAGCATGGCACAGGAGAAATCGGCGAGCAGATGGGCGAGGTGTCGGGTATTGTGTTTCAGCATGCGCAGGAGCAGACGCTTTATGTGGCGGGCGACACGATTTGGTGCGAGGAGACGCAAGTGGCGATCGAGAAATACGAACCGTCAGTCATCGTCGTGAATGGCGGCGCGGCCCGCTTTTTGCAAGGTGATCCCATCCTGATGACGAAGGAAGATATATATGCTGCCCATCTCGCGGCACCGCAGGCGGTCATCATTTCCTCCCATATGGAGGCGGTCAATCATTGCATGCTGTCCAGACCGGAACTGCGCGAATATGCAGCAGGCAAAGGGCTCAGCAGCGTAATCCTTGTGCCAGAGGACGGCGAAACGATTAATAGTTAATCATGCTGCCTATGAACATAAAAAAATCTCCAACCTGTCGCTGTTATAGCGAAGCTGGAGATTTTTTTTCAGTTGCATTCGCTGGGCTGCTGGTGCAAAAGCTGGACGATGTTGCTGAGAAGCCCGCTCGCTCTAGGTAAACAGTACAAGCAGCAGCGCAATTAGCGCAGGCAGCCCCTGCATAACCAGAATGGAACGTTTGGCGGTTAGACCGCCGAACAAAGCAGCAACGAGTACGCAAATGAGGAAAAACAGCTGGATTTGATAACCGAAATCGGCATTCGGATGCACAAGGCCCCAAATCAGGCCAGCGGCCAGAAACCCGTTATATAATCCTTGATTGGCGGCAAGCGACTTGGTTTGCTCGGCAAACTCAGGCGTCAAATTGAATGTTTTGCGCGTCCGAGGTTTCGTCCACAAAAACATTTCCATTGCCAATATGTACAAATGCTCTGCAGCCACAAGGGCAACGAATATAGCAGCTAACATAATGATACCCTCCTGAAATAAACTCAAATATTGGAAAAAAATATCCCTACTCATTTTACTCCTAACCTCTTCGACAATCAAGCATAGTCTATGCTTTTGCGCTATCTTCTCAATACTGGATTTGACAGTCATGTTATCAGGTGATACGTTGAGTATACATAGCAAAAGGTCAATTGGACGAGGCGGTTAGGACATAGATGGATCATACTTATGAAATCATTCAGACGGATCATGAGCTTCCGCTGCATATTTTTTTTCATAACGTCAGATACGTCCCGAATCATTGGCATGACAGCATGGAGCTGCTGTTCGTGCTTAAGGGCAAGGCAATCATTGCTGTACAAGGCAAGCCTTTCGTGCTTAATGAAGAGGATATTATCCTTATTAATAGCAATGACATTCATACGATACATTCGGATCAGGAAAATCTGCTGCTGGCGCTGCAAATTCCGGATTCTTTTCTTCGCGAGCAAGGGGTGGACACGGAGCAGATTGCCTTTGAGTGCAATTCCTGCTTGCATGCTCAAGGCGATCAGCAGAAGTTTATTGAGGTGCGTACGCTGCTGTCCACCATTATGTGGAATTATAATAAAGCCGGATATGGTTATGAAATCAAAGTCCGTTCCCTGCTGCTGGAGCTGATTTATTTGCTGCTGCGTAAATTCAGAAGCACGCAGGAAACGCGGGAATATCCGATCAATCGCCGAACGATGGCGCGGCTCCTCCACCTGAATGAGTTCATTCAGGAGAATTTCAATCGTCCGCTGACGCTGAATGAGCTGGCCGAGCGTGAAAATTTCTCAGTCTCTTATTTATCCAGCTTCTTTCAGAAAAGCATGGGTGTGACGTTCCGCACTTATATTACGCGCATTCGGCTGGAGCATGCGGTCAAAGCGATGCTCACGACACAGGAGCCGATTATTAAAATCGCTTTGGACAGCGGCTTTCCTAATTTGAAAGCTTTCCATAAGGCTTTCAAAGCGGTCTACCAAATGACGCCGACGGAATATCGCGGCCATCGCGGGCAGCATTTGCCTGAGGCGGGATTGTCCGAGCCTTCCAGCGACAATTACTTGGCTTTTGACCGGGAAAATGCCTACACCAGCTTGTTTAAATATTTGCCAACGGAAGCAAATGCCGGAACGATTGTCTCTGCTGATCAAGGCTCCATCTGCCGGTCCGTACAAATCCGCGCCTCTGGCAGCGGCCGGACGCTCAAGCACACTTGGCGCAACCTATGTACCATTGGCAAGGCGAAGGAAGCGTTGTTTGCTCCCGTTCAGCAGCATTTGCGGATGGTGCAGCAGTCCATTGGCTTTCAATACATTCGCTTCCACGGCATCTTCGATGACGAAATGATGGTGGCGCGGCTGGGACCGGACGGCAAGCCTTTATTCAGCTTTGGCTATGTAGATCAGGTGGTCGATTTTTTCAGGAGCATCGGGCTTCGTCCCTTCTTCGAGCTAGACTTTATGCCGGGCGATTTTGCAGACAAGTCGAAGTTTTTCCTGCATAAAAAAAGCTATATGAGCATGCCTAATGAAATGGGGCATTGGACTGCAATGCTGGAAGCCTTCATCCAGCATTTGCTAGATCGGTATGGCAGCGAAGAGGTGAGCAGCTGGCGCTTTGAGTCTTGGAACGAGCCGGACGGCGGGCTGTTCTGGCCGAATACGTTCAACCAGTTTCTGGAGCTTTATGAAGCGAGCTTCAAGGCGATCAAGCGGGTGTTTCCGCAGGCGCAAATCGGAGGCCCGTGCGTACAGGGGGATACACTTGTATATCGGGGCCGCTGGATGGAAAGGTATTTGGCTTTTTGTACGGAGCGGGCATGCTTGCCGGATTTTCTGACGTTTCATTTGTATCCGTTCGAATATCAGATTGAAGAAGACGAGGATAATGGTGGAGTCCAGATGAGCGATTTCAGCTACGCGGGCGAAGATTACGTTACCCAAATGCTAGGCAAGATGAAGCGCAAGCTGCTGGAGCTGGGCTGGTCAGGCTCCGAGCTGCATGTGACGGAATGGAATGCCACGCCCCATCATCGGGAGCTGACGAATGATACCTGCTTCAAAGCGGCATACATTGCCAAAAACGTCGTGGAAACGCTCGATGAAATTAACAGTCTGGGCTACTGGATAGTTACGGATTTATTGGAGGAGCTGCCGCTGCCGCAGGAGACATTCCATGGCGGACTTGGACTAATCACAAATAATGGGATCAAAAAGGCTGCTTTTTATGCCTACGAGCTACTTGCCAAGCTGGGTGGCAAGCTGCTTGACCGCGGCGATGGATATTGCCTGACGATGTCGAAGGATGGCACGTACCAGCTGCTGCTGTTCCATTACGCTCATTTCGACCAGATGTATCTTAAAAATGATATTTCGGGCATACAGTCGCATAATCGCTATGCCGTATTTAATCATAACGATCAGCTGGAGCTGACCGTACAGCTTGAGGGGCTAGAGCCGGGAGCTTATCGCATTCACAGGCATACGATTAACCGGGAATCGGGCAGCTCTTATGATGAATGGCTGCGGATGGGAGCGCCCGCCGGGCTGATGCAACCCGATATTGACTATTTGAACCAGATCAGTGTGCCGAAGCAGTATAGGGGTACCGAGATGGCAGGGGATGCTTTGACACTGAAATTTCTTCTTGCCCCTCATGAGGTGAGGCTGCTGGAGCTCAAGCGAGAATGGACGCAAGCCTAAGGATACGGTAAGAAGGGACAGCTGGGAACAGGGCTGTCCCTTCTTTTATTCAAATGCCTCGCTACCGATTGCAAGATTGGTGGCGGGGCATTTTTGATGCAGCAGATCGATATTTTTCAAAAAAATTTCTACATGTTTACATTTTATTATTTTAATTACCAATTTGTTATATGGAAGCATCACCCAAATGCTCTATAATGCAAGTGTTCGGTTATGAAGCGTATAGGTCATCCGGATAATGTATACGCTTTCATTAAAATTAACCAATCGAAATGAGGAGGAGATCGTTTCATGTTGTACACAGGAAGATACACCAGTAAATTCGCACCTATTGTACTTGTATTTTCATTACTCGCGTCAACAGCGTTTACTTCGCCGACCGTCACTTATGCTGAGGAAGAGTCTACAATGGTTTTTGGGTCAGACTTTGAGGATGCAACCCTGCAGGGCTGGAAGCCTCGGATCGGCGGGGAGCTGCTGACGGTTTCAAACCAAACGGCAAACGATAGCACTTATAGTATGCTGGTTGAGCAGCGGGAGCGCTCTTATTATGGGCCGATGCTTGAGCTCGTTAATGTGCTTGAACGCAATGAGGAATATGAATTTAAAGCATATGTTCGCTTGAAGGAGGAGCCGACGGAGAACAAGACGCTGCAAATGACTGCTTATAAAAATGCGGGTGCGGAGAGCTGGAATGCGCTCGATTCGGTAGTCATCGAGAAAGCAAATTGGCAGCAGTGGCACGAATTAAAGGGACAGTTCCAATACAGCGACAATCCGGCAGAGCTGAACCTGTTCATTGAGACGCCTTATATATCGGAGGATACAGTGGATACGCTGTCTTTTTATGTCGATAATTTTACGATTAAGGGAGCTGCGCCGCTTGTCATAGAAGAGCAAATTCCTGAGCTGAAGGAGCATTTCGAGGATGATTTTCCGATCGGCGCAGCGGTGTATACGTGGCAGATGGAGGGCGCTTATGGGGAGCTGCTCAAAAAGCATTTCAACAGCTTGACGGCAACCTATGAAATGAAGCCTAAATTTATTTCGCCAGCCGAAGGTCAATATGTATTTCAAGCAGCGGATCGCTACGTCCAGTTCGCGGAGGACAATCATATGCAGATCCGGGGGCATGCGCTTCTCTGGCATATTGACGCTGCAGAATGGATGCTGAAGGATAGTGCGGGGCAGCCAGCAAGCAGAGAGCTGCTGCTTGACCGCATTCAAAGCTATATCGAAACCGTAATGACACGCTATAAGGGTAAGGTTGATGCATGGGACGTTGTTAACGAAGCGATTGCCGACAACGGCGGCGATGAGAACGGCATGCGGATCAGCCCATTTTACACGCAAATCGGTCCTGATTATGTCGAGAAGGCATTTGAGTTTGCTCGTGCGGCCGATCCCGATGCGAAGCTATATTATAACGAATATTTTACAGAGGTCCCCGAAAAACGAGCGTATATGTATGAGCTTGTAAAAGGATTGAAGGAGAAAGGGCTGATCGACGGTGTAGGCCTGCAATCCCACTATGGTCTGGACTCGCCGCCAATCGAAGAGATTGAGAAAACGCTCAATATGTTTATCGATTTGGGGCTGGATATTCAAATTACTGAGCTGGATGTCGACAGCGGCATTCCGTTTGGTCAGACGATGCCGAATGATATCGCGGTCAAGCAGGCGCACCGCTACAAGGAGCTGTTTGAGCTGTATAAAGAGTACAAGGCGCACATTTCTTCCGTGACGCTTTGGGGGCTTCAGGATGAGAAATCCTACAACAATCAAGCGATGCTGTTTGACGGCAAGCTGCAAGCGAAGCAAGCCTATTGGGGGCTGATTGATCCGTCTCTGCTGCCCGTGCAGACGAATCGTGTCGCTTCACTCGCAGGAACACCGACGGCAGGTACTGTGCTGGCAAAAGAGTGGAGTCATGCGGTTTTGAGTAAGCTGAAAGGGAGCCATTCGCTATCTGGCACGTTCCGTACACTGTGGGATGAGGATTATCTGCATGTTTTGGTGAATGTAAAAGATGTGACCTATCATGCAAATGATAGAATTGAGCTGTTTATGGATGAAAATAATGCTAAGTCCAGCGTATATGAGCAGGATGACCGCCATATTACGCTCAAACGATTCGGACCAGCGCCGAATGGAATCATCTCCAAGACGAGAGAAATACCCGAAGGCTACAGCATAGAGGCTTCTATCCCTTGGGAAATTGTCCAAGCGGCATTGAATGCTGATGTTGGATTTGATATTCGGATAACGGATGAGGCTTCAGCTAATGGAGAGCAAACGATTTATTGGAATGACAGTACACTTAGCCAGCAGGATGATCCGAGCAAGTTCGGTATCATTCAGCTGGACAGCATGCCGAAAACCGCAGAGTCGGTTAAGGGTGAAGCGCAAATTGACGGTATCATGGAGGCGGCTTGGGACCAAGCAGCACCGTTCCAGCTGGACGTTTTGAATCAACCTGGAGGGGCGACTGCAGTTGCGCGCTCCATGTGGTCGAACGACAGCCTGTATTTGTTTATTGAGGTGGAGGACCCGATTATATTAACGAACGGGCTGAACCCTTGGGATCAGGACTCGGTAGAAATTTTTATAGATGAAAACCATCAGCGGACGGCCTTTTATCAATATGATGATGTGCAGTTCCGTGTGAATGCCGATAATGCAGCAACGTTTGGCGGAGGGGCTGCGCCATCACGGCTGGAAAGCGCGGTAACCCGCACGGATATAGGCTATAACGTTGAGGTGAAAATTAAATTCAACAGCCTTCAGCCAATTCCTGGATCTGCAATAGGTCTTGATTTGCAGGTGAATGATGATAAGGGGACTGGACAAAACAGCAACGCAAAATGGAATGATCCGACGAATGAAACGTGGAGAAATACGTCAAAATTTGGCATTTTAACGTTTGTATGGCCGGAATGAAATATTAATAATTTGTTATAAGAGCCACTCTTTTATCATATAGGCGCAAACCTTTTGTCCTTATACTGAGTACAGACGTTAATTTACATCGTTTGTAGTAAGGATTTTGAACAGAAGGGGAGCGCAAATATGAAGCATTCAAGTACTCAGGCAGTAGAAAAAACAGCAAGCGCACCATTGCTTCCGGGTTCGGGCAGGAGTGGGAGATGGAGAAGGACAATTGTGCTGGATTTACTGCTGCTGCCGGCGGTCATTTTAACATTAGTTTTTGCTTATATTCCGATGAGTGGCCTTGTCATTGCTTTTCAGGACTTTAAGCCATGGCTCGGCTTTGCCAAATCATCGTGGATTGGCCTTGAGCATTTCGAATATCTGTTTAGCACAAAAGAGAATATGCAGGTCATCTGGAATACGCTCATTATTGCCGGTATGAAGGTTGTTGGCGGGCTGATTGCCCCGCTCGTATTTGCTCTTCTATTAAATGAAGTGCGAAAGGCGGCATTTAAACGGACCGTGCAAACCTTCGTTTACCTGCCGCATTTTCTCTCATGGGTCATTTTGGGCGGCATACTGATCGACATGCTTTCAACTAAGGGGCTGATCAATCAGTTTTTGGGTGCAGTGTTTCACATCGAGCCGATTTTCTTCCTTGGTGAAGGCAGCTGGTTCCGCGTCGTCGTTGTTGTCAGTGATATTTGGAAGGAATTTGGCTTTGGCGCCATTATTTTTCTAGCCTCGCTTGCCGGTATCAATCCTTCGCTGTATGAAGCAGCGGAAGTAGATGGCGCGAATAGATGGCAGCAAACATGGTCGATTACACTGCCATCGCTTATTCCGATTATGATCGTAGTAGGAACGCTGTCACTAGGCAACATTCTGAATGCGGGCTTCGATCAAATTTTCAACCTGTATAATGCATTGGTGTTTGATAAAGGCGATATTATTGATACCTTCGTGTATCGCGTCGGAATTGTGGATGGCAAGTTCGGATTCTCCGCTGCGGTTGGGCTGTTTAAATCAGTCGTTGGCTTCGTACTGATCGTCGCAGCTTATCGGGCTGCATACAAATTCGCCAATTACCGCATTTTTTAAAGAGGAGGAGCTGAGCCAATGTACCACAAAACCAAGTCTTATAAAGTATTTTCAGTCTTTAATTATACGCTTCTTGCTGTACTGTCGCTGATCTGTCTGATTCCGCTCATCCATATTCTCGCCGTTTCGTTTAGCGGCAAAGCTCCCGCAAATGCCAATCTCGTTGGGCTGCTGCCAGTGCAATTTACAATGGATGCTTATTCCCAAACGCTGGCCAATGAAAACTTTTTACGCTCGCTATGGGTCTCATTTGTCAGAACGGGGCTCGGAACGCTGATCAGCATGATCGTCGTGATCTGTGCGGCGTATCCATTGTCCAAGGAAAATGGGAATTTTAAACGAAAAAAAGTGTATACATGGTTTTTTGTGTTCACAATGCTTTTCAACGGGGGACTCATTCCCTTCTATATTCTGATTCAGAAGCTGAATATGATGAATACGCTATGGGTACTTATTCTGCCAGGAGCGGTGTCCGTATGGAATATGATTTTGCTGCTTAACTTCTTCAAGAACGTGCCGAAGGAGCTGGAGGAGGCTGCATTTATCGACGGGGCGGGCTATTTAAAAACGCTGGTCAGCGTATATCTCCCGGTCTCCATGCCAGCAATTGCTACCATTTCGCTATTTGCGATGGTCGGTCACTGGAATTCATGGTTCGATGGACTGATTTTTATGACCGATCATAAAAACTATCCACTGGCAACCTTCCTGCAAACGATCATCGTCCAGCAGGATTTCAGCAAAGTGTCGGTACGCCCTGAGGATTTGGAAAATATTTCACAAAGAACGGTGAAGGCAGCGCAAATCTTCATTGGGATGGCACCTATATTATTTGTTTATCCGTTTCTGCAACGCTTTTTCTTAAAGGGCATCGTCATCGGGGCGGTCAAGGAATAACAGAGCGGGGAAGTAGAAGCTTGATAAAGGGTCGGGGAGCGGGAAAGGATGGGAGGTGCTGCCTGAGCATAAGGACAGAGCACGAAATCGTTCATCTCGCGATTACAGCATTCAAAAAGATATTAAATGGGGGAAGCAACAATGTTAAATCAACTTAAAAAACCTTTTACCGTACTGATGTCTGCTGCGATGCTTGCTGGCGTGCTTGCAGCCTGCGGCAATAACACAGAGGCAGGCACAACGAATAGCAGCAGCGACAGCTTTTATTCTGCAAGCTTTGAGAATGGGAAGTATACCGAGCCCGTTTCCATTACTACTGTATTTCCAATCGGCAGCAATGTGAAGTTTAAAAATGGCGAAAACATCGACAACAATGTTCATACGAAGTGGGCAAAAGAGACACTCGGCATCGACATTAAATATTTATGGACCGTCAGCGAGCAAAATACTGCTTATCAAACGAAGCTCCGTTTAATGCTTACATCGGGCCAGGAGATGCCGGATATTGTTGCCTTCCGCGGCGAGCCGACACTTATCAGCGATTTGATTGAATCTGGACAATTTACGGATGCGGGAGAATTATTCGACAAATACGCATCGGAAACGTATAAGCAGGCGATGGCAGAAGATCCATCGGTGTGGAACCCATATATTCGCGATGGCAAACGGATGGGTATTCCAATATTGGAGAACGCCTACAATAACGACCCGGTTATGTACATTCGTGAGGACTGGCTGAAGGCGGTTGGCCTTAAAGCGCCAACTACGCTGGATGAGCTGGAGAAGGTCATGGATGCATTCGTCAATCTAGACCCAGATAAAAATGGCAAGAAAGATACGACGGCCCTTTCTGTAGGCTTCAAAGTCAACCTGAATACATGGATGTCCGATTCAGGCTGGATTTTTGGCATGTTTGGCGCTATGCCCAATCAATGGAACCTGGGAGCGGACGGAACGCTGGTGTATGGCTCTATCCAGCCGGAAATGAAGCCAGCGCTGGCTAAAATGCAGGATTGGATGGCAAAGGGCTACATTGACAAAGAAGCGGGTCTCTATGATGAGGTTAAGGCGACAGAAGCATTCACGGCGGGCAAATCCGGCATTATCGTCGGCCCTTACTGGATGACGGGCTGGCCGAATCCTGATCTATTGAAAAACGTAAAAGGCGCACAATACAAAGCTTATCCACTCCCAGCAGGCCCGGGCGGCAAGATTGGACGTCATGGCACCTTAACGAGTACAGGCGCGGTTCTTATTAATAAAGATATGAAAAATAAAGATGCCTTTTTCGTTTACCAGAACTATTTGTTCGACAATTGGGCGAACCCGAAAGAAGGCGGAGAGTTTGAAAATGGCTTCGCTGAAAACTATGATTTTGCCTTTGATCCGAATGGAAAAGTTTATCCTGCCACGGAAACCGATAAAATCCCTGGCGGCTGGGTCGATCCGATTCGTTACACATTGACGTTCGACGGTGCCATTATCCCTTCCCTGCGTCTCAACACGCTAGCCAAGCTGGCAGGTGGAGCAGAGCCAACGACACTTTTTGAGAAAGACCTGTCGTTGTCGCTTCCTGAGCAGCTTGAGGCTGCTAAAATCGTCATAGATCAGAAGGCTGCCATAATGCCGCAAATGTTTACAGGGGTTCCTACGAAAACACAGCTGTCGAAAAACGATATGCTGACTAAGCTGGAGAAGGAAGTTTTGAATAAAATCATTTACGGCAGAGCATCGGTGGACGAGTTCGACAGCTTTGTTGAGCAGTATCTCGCCTCCGGCGGCGAGAAAGTGACTGAAGAAGTCAATGAGTGGTACGCTACGGTTAAGTAAGCTTGAACCATTGCATCAGCATGAGCCTAAGATAGGCGTGTTAACAGGCAATTAGGGAAAAAAGAAAGAAGAAAGAAGGGCGGCTCCTGCTTTGGAGCCGCCCTATTCGCTATGCTTTTCTAACTAGGCTTATGCCAGTTCCCGGTATTCCTGCGGTGTCATGCCGAATTTATCACGGAAAACTTTAATGAAATATTGCGAATTGGAGTAACCGAGCTTATCGGAAATTTCATAAATTTTATCGCTGGAATGGCGAAGCAAATAGATGGCAAGGTCCATTTTAACTCCGAGAATGTACTCGCTTAGGCTGATGCCCTTTAGCTGCTTGAACAGCTTGGATACATAGACCGGATGCAGCCAGACATGATCAGCTATCGCCTGAAGGCTGAGCGTAGGCAAGTGAGCGGAAACAAACACTTGAATGGCTTGTATAACGGCATTTTGCTCGTTGAGGGATTGCTCTTCCAGCCTTGTGCGCAGTGTATCGCAAAGCTCCTCCGCCCATTCAATCAGCTGGGTTACCGATCGAAACATCAACCTATAGACCATCGCTTGCCCAACCAGATCGGATAACAGCGAGTGATTTTTATGCGCGATATAATGAAAGGCGGACATTAGCAGGCTTCTGATCTCTTCGAGATGCTCCTCCGTCTGCTCGGATAAGGAGGAATAGGCAGCTTCGATTTGCCGCAAGCGCTCCTTGAATGCCTCCCATTGTCCCAGCTCAAGCAGATGATTGAGCGCTGGAGGCTCATACAGCACATGCAGCGAGCGGATGAACACCGCCTGTGGCTGATCCGAAAGCGATAGAAAATACCCGCTTCCCTTGCCAACCTGCTTCTTCAATGCCGAGGTCGCTTGCTCATACATGCCGCGAATGTCCTGCTGAAGCTTGCCCGGAGAGGCAAGAATGACCGAAATGCCTCCCTTCAAATATTCGTTGACATTGTGATGGAGCTGAAGCGAGCGGTGTTTGAGCAGCTTATTCAGAAAATCGGTCGTAGGCAGTACTTCAGCCTGCTTGGGGCGCAGTAGAAAAACAAGATAGTCGTAGCTGTCCCGACAATGCCAGATATCAAAGCTGTCCTCAAACAGCTCACAGGCAATATTGGTTACTGCATATTCGAAGAGCTGCAGGCTGTTCAAGCTGTAGCGGGTGAACTGCTCCTCCAGACGAACGAGCACCAGAAATACGTGATCCCCATCGCGAAAAGCGAGCTGGTAGCCTGAAAGCCTCTCATTTAATGTTTCCGTGCTATAACGATTTCCCTGCAGCAGCTGATTCAGGAGCTTGTCTTTTAATGAAGGCAGATGCTCACGAAACGTAATCATCGCCTGCTCATAAGAGGCTGCTTTTTCAAGCTGAAGCTCGATTAAACGTATCGTTTTTGCCAGACAGGCTGCAAGCTTTTCCTGATCGAGCGGCTTAATTAAATATTCAACAACCCCTTGCTCAATCGCTTCTTTCGCATATTCAAATTCCGCATAGCCGGTCAGCAAAATGCAGGGGATGCTTCTCCCGCGCTCTCTAACGTGTTTGATTAGCTCCAATCCATTCATGCCAGGCATGGCAATGTCAGTAATGACAATGTCAATGGACTGGCTGTCAATGATTTGGAGCGCCTCCATGCCTGAATAGGCTTTATGAATTTTATCTATCCCATAGTCGCCCCATGGAAAAGCGATTTCTAAATCATCGATTACATAAGATTCATCATCAACTAACAATATTTGCAGCATGTTTTTCCTCCAGCTTTTCAATCGTAATAATATAGCAGGTACCGCCTGACGGAGGCAACTGTAACGTTAGCCCTGAATTTTTACCAAAATAAAGCCGCAGCCGTTGATGGACGTTGCGAATGCCCGTCCCAATAGTTTCCTCCGCATGATGCATAAACTCCTCCATATGCTTGCAAATAGCGGACAGCCGCTCTTCGCTCATGCCCACTCCGTTATCCCTGATATAAATACGAATTTCCTGCTCGTCTTCCTCCGTTTGGATCTCTATAAGCCCAGGAAGCATGGACGGCTCAATTCCGTGCTTAATGCAGTTTTCAACCAGCGGCTGAAGAACCATTCTGGGTATGCGCATGAAAGACAGACTTCCGGCAACGTTGATCGTAAAGTTGATTGATTTTTTTCGCATATGCATGATTGAAAGATAATGTTTAACAAAGTTCAACTCCTCTTGAAGCGTAGAGTCGATTTCTTCGATTTTGTTAATATAACGGCAGTAAGAAGCGAGCTCCAGCGTCATCGCTGTCACCGAAGCATGATCTTTAACGCTTGCTTTGCTCTGGATGTAGTTTAGACAGTTATACAGAAAATGGGGATTGATTTGCGCTTGGTATTGCTTAAGCCTCGCCTCCTGAATCGTTAAGTCGCCTAGCAGCACCTGCTCAATAAGAAACTGGGTATGCTCGGCCATACGGTTGAAGGAATTCCCCAGCATGCCAAATTCTTTCGTATGCAAGGATCCGACCCTGCTGGAATAATCACCGCGATCGAAGCGGTCTATCGCTTTTCTCAGGCCTATTATGGGCGTACGTACTTGATTGTGAAGAATGAGGCTGTATATAAGCGATATAAGCAGCAGCGCGACAAGGGCAATGACGAACAGTGTATTATTTCGTGATATCGGCTTTATGAGCTGGGTTATCGGATGATAGTCAATAAAATAAAGCTCCAGCATGTCCAGCTTCATATAGCTGAGCAAATATTCCGTTTGATTTTCCTCCATGGTGATGAAGCCGCTGTGTCCTTTGATGAGCGGAAGAGTCCTGCTGTCGGCATTCGCCAAGGCGTAGGACTTGTCATTGCGGATTGGCACCGATTGATGAGCGTCGTAAAGCAGCGGCGTTCCCGAGAGGTATTGATTCATCATTTTCCGCAAATTGTCGAGTGAAATTCTGGTCTCAATATACAGCGGTCCGAGATGGCCTTTGGTTAAATGGGAATAGTAACCCTCTCCATCCGCTTCCATATGGATCGTCCACTGATTAAGCGGTTCATCCGGCAACTCGAATTTTTGGAAGGAGAAGCTGGGATCAGAGGATACGGTTTCCCTCTGGTCGGGATAATATAAAATAACGGTATTGTTCCAAGAGGTAGAAGTGCTGTTCAAGGCCAGCTTGTCAATAATGGCAAGCTTCATCTCATATTTTGCATAATCATCGCCCCGCTCCA
Source organism: Paenibacillus algorifonticola (assembly GCF_050481745.1). Lineage (GTDB taxonomy): Bacteria > Bacillota > Bacilli > Paenibacillales > Paenibacillaceae > Pristimantibacillus > Pristimantibacillus algorifonticola_A. The sequence continues at coordinate 190,674 of NZ_JBCNGR010000006.1, forward strand.
AAATATACGGGTAGCCGCGAACCGTCTGGTCCTCCGACAAAATGATCGCATTCATCAAAATTTGTTCAAACTGGCTGGATAGCTGTGAGGTCATGAATTTTACCTCGCCAAGCTTGTTTTTGCGCAGCTCGGTTTGAATATCCTTTACATTAAGTTGATAAATCCACCAGAAGATAATGACGATAGATAAAAACATCAGCATTAAGCCGAGTGCCAGCTTTTGAAAAATTGAAAAACCGCCCTTTGCGGCCTGTCCTCTCAACATGCTATTTCTCCCCTGCGTCTGAATGATCTTTCTTCCATTATACATATAAAATGAAGACGAGTAGGCGGCGGCCATATGGCCTTTTTTATTTTCTTTTTGAAAGAGTAAGAAAGAGGCAAAAGGATAATCATAAAAAGTGACATTGTTTTCAGTGAAACGAGGGAAGGAAAGCGCTAAACAAACGCACTATACTTAAATTATAGGGTAGAACAGGGACTCATCATTACCTATATCGAATTGGAGGTTTTTACATTGACGAGAAACATTCAGGATATCGTAGCTCAAATGACGCTGGAGGAAAAAGCCGGACTATGCTCGGGGCTTGATTTTTGGCATTTGAAAGGTGTCGAACGTCTAGGCGTGCCTTCCATTATGGTAACCGATGGACCACACGGCTTGCGCAAGCAGCAAACAGGAGCGGATCATCTGGGTATTTTCGATAGCGTACCGGCAACCTGCTTTCCTTCTGCTGCAGGACTTGCCTGCTCATGGGATGAGGAGCTGATTGGCAAAGTCGGCGTCGCGCTTGGTGAAGAATGCCAGGCTGAAGATGTTGCCGTCCTGCTTGGGCCAGGCGTGAACATTAAACGCTCCCCGCTTTGCGGACGCAACTTCGAATATTTTTCCGAAGATCCTTATTTGTCCTCCGAGATGGCAGCAGGCCATATTAACGGTGTACAAAGTCAAGGCGTCGGAACGTCGTTAAAGCATTTCGCGGTAAACAACCAGGAGCATCGCCGGATGTCTACGGATGCGGTTGTGGATGAGCGCACGCTTCGCGAAATTTATTTGGCAAGCTTCGAGGGCGCAGTGAAGAAAGCGCAGCCTTGGACCGTTATGTGCTCATACAACCAAGTGAATGGCGTATTTGCTTCCGAGAATGTGTTGCTGCTTACCGATATTTTGAAGGATGAGTGGGGTCATGAGGGCTTTGTCGTTTCTGACTGGGGCGCAGTTAATGAGCGCGACCTGTCGCTTGCGGCAGGCATGGAGCTGGAAATGCCAGCAAGCAACGGCGTAGGCGAGAAGAAGGTTCTCGATGCAATCAGCAATGGCACATTAACGCAGGAAGCTTTGGATCGTGCGGTAACGCGTCTGCTTCGCATTATTTTCAAATCGGTGGATGAGAAGGTCAAGGATGCAACGTATGACAAAAACGCGCATCACCAATTGGCAAGAACCGTTGCCAGCGAGAGCATGGTATTGCTGAAAAATAAAGGCGGTTTGCTTCCACTTGCAAAAAACAGCCGTGTAGCAGTTATCGGTGCTTTCGCCGAGAAGCCAAGATTCCAAGGCGGCGGAAGCTCGCATATTGTGCCGACAAAGCTGGATAACCCAGTTGAAGAAATTAAGGCGCTCGTTAGCGATGCATCGGCAGTTGTTTATGCGCAAGGCTATCACGCAGGTGATGATGCCATTGATGAAGCATTGATCGAAGAAGCGAAGCGCGCTGCAAGCGAGGCGGAGGTTGCCGTCATTTTTGCCGGCTTGCCTGACCGTTATGAATCAGAAGGGTATGACCGCGAGCATCTCAACCTGCCTGAAAATCAAAACAAGCTGATCGAGGCCGTTGCTAGCGTTCAAGGCCGTGTCATTGTTGTGCTGCTTAATGGATCAGCGGTATTGCTGCCATGGCTGGATCAAGTCGATGCAGTGCTTGAAGGTTATTTGGGTGGACAGGCCGTTGGCGGAGCCGTTGCAGATTTATTGTTTGGAGAAGTGAATCCTTCCGGCAAGCTGGCGGAGACGTTCCCGCTGAAGCTTAGCGATAACCCTTCTTTCCTGAACTTCCCGGGCGAAGGCGACCGCGTTGAATACAAAGAGGGCATCTTCGTAGGCTACCGTTATTATGACAAAAAGGAAATGGACGTTCTGTTCCCGTTCGGATATGGTCTGAGCTACACGACATTTGCTTATAGCGACTTAAAGCTAAGCGCGGCAAGCATCAAGGATACAGATGAGGTAGAAGTTACAGTTAACGTAACCAATACAGGCAGCGTAGCAGGCAAAGAGGTTGTGCAGCTTTATGTGAAGGATGTAGCAAGCACCGTTATTCGCCCAGAGAAAGAGCTGAAGGGTTTTAAAAAGGTTGCGCTCGCGCCGGGTGAGACAAAAACGGTGAGCTTCGTGCTCAATAAACGTTCTTTCGCCTACTACAATGTGGAGATTAAGGATTGGCATGTGGAAAGCGGCGAATTCGCTATTTTGATCGGGCATTCCTCGCAGGAAATCGTTCTTGAAGCGACGCTTGCAGTTGAATCTACCGTTAAATTGAAAAAGCATTATACGCAAAATACGACACTGGGCGATTTGTATAACAATGAAGAAGCGACTGTCATTTTGCAGCCATATATGAAGAAATTCCAGGAGAACAGCCCGCTCGGCGGCGTTGATGAAGATGATGCCCATGCGGAAATGATGGTCAAAATGATGCAGTACATGCCGCTTCGCAACCTAATGGCATTCGGTGGCGATGCCTTCACCAAAGACATGCTCGACCAATTAATTAAAGAGCTGAACAGCTTATAATTTAGCGTTTAAAGCTAGGTACAAGAGGAGAATATGCGATGAGTGCGAATCAGACAGCAAGCGGCGTTCAAGACGACGCGTACCATAAAGTAAGATGGTCGGAACGAATTGGTTATGGTTTTGGCGATGCAGCCAGCAACCTTATTTTTACAGGAGCGGCTACGTTTCTAACGTATTATTATACGGACGTAATGGGGCTTGCCGCAGGCGCAATCGGAACGATGATGCTGATTGCCCGCATATTGGATGCCTTCCTGGACGTCGGCGTTGGGGCATTGGTGGACAAAACGAAAAACAAGCATGGTAAAGCTCGTCCATGGCTGCTATGGATGATGATTCCATTCGCCGCTTCAGGCGTATTGCTCTTTACGTTCCCTGATGTCGGACCGGGCGGAGCTCTCGTGTATGCCTATGTTACTTATTTGCTCATGAATTTTATTTATTCGTTCATTAACATTCCATATGGGGTGTTGAACTCGCTTGTTACGCAGGACGGCTATCAGCGTTCGGTGCTCAATATCGTTCGTATGCTTGGTGCGCTTGCAGGGGCAATCGGCGTCAGCTTTGCGACGCAGCCGCTTGTTAAAGTATTTGGCGGGGGAGAAAAAGGCTGGATTTTGACCTTCACGATTTATGGCGTTTTATCTCTCATTATGTTCTTCATCACCTTTAAATCGACGCGTGAGCGCGTAAAGCCTTCCGTGTCGCAAAAAGAAATTCCTTTCAAGCAAGGCTTGGGAGCGCTATTCCGCAATAAATATTGGGCGATTATGCTGCTATTCGCTGTCACTGTTTACACAAACTACGGCATGAATGGTTTGAATATTTATTACGCACAGTACATGCTGAATGATGCTGAGCTGCTGGGCCTTCTCAGCTTTGCCGGATTGATTCCTATTGCGGTCGGTTTGTTCTTGATTGCTCCACTTATCAAGAAGTATGGCAAACGGAATGTAGCGCTTGTCGGCAGCTTTATTATGATTTTAGGCTCGCTGGTTATATTGATTGATCCAACGAATGTTACATTTGTAATTGTTGGCCTAGTGGTCAAGGCGCTTGGCATGACGCCAATTCTGGGTACGATTTTCGCCATGCTGGCCGATACCGTAGAATATGGCGAATGGAAAACAGGTGTGCGTACAGAAGGACTCGTATATAGTGCAGGAAGCTTTGGTACGAAAGCGGGCAGCGGTCTGGGCGCAGCCATTATTGGCTGGGGTCTGGCAATTGGCGGTTATATCGGAGGACAAGAGACAATCAGCCCTTCCGCAAGCAGCGCGATTCACTTCATGTTTATTTACTTGCCGATTATTTTAGGGATTTTGCAGATGGTCATTTTGTATTTCCACAAGCTGGATAAATTGTATCCGCAAATTGTAGCTGAATTGAAGGCTGTTAAAAAAGCTTAATACAAGGCTGCAAACACATACTCTGAATGAAAGGTGCTGACAAGGATGAAATCACATGATACGTTAACGAAGCAAAATGGCTTTAATGTGCTGTTTGCGAAAGAATTCACGACGCTTGCTTCTTCCTTCGAATCCGAAATCCGCGTCATTTGGCAAGCAAAAAACATTATTTCCGATGGCAAAAGTATTTTGGGCTTAATGGCGCTCGATATTATGAAGGGTACGCCAATCAAGCTCACGGCTGAAGGTTCGGACGAGGATCAGGCGATTGAGAAATTAGCCGCTTTATTCGAAAGTCACGAATAAGGAATGCTCTGGGTCAGCAAAGCAGAGTAAAATTGCACAGTAAGATAATCATAAAAGCAGGGAGAGGAAAACCTCACCCTGCTTTTTAGTGAATTCAATTGAAATTGAATGAAAATTATTTTTTTAATCAATCATTTTTTAATACGGTGTAAATTCATTCAATCATGTGCAAAGCTAAGGATGAAAAGGGTATTTATTATTAAAAAATTGCATCCGTTTAATTGTGTCAGATGTTTGAAAACTGTGCTATTATTATCGGAAAGCATCCAAAAAGCAGCGCCCCAGTATAGGGGCTGTTTTTATATAGAGAAATCATGAGTGGTATTGCCTTGTTGCAGCAGTCGTTCGCCACATCACGATGCAAGATAGCGTAGAGAGGGATGAAGGTCTTCATGGCAGTGTTTCAGTATAATCCGGAGCGTCCCTTTCGTGAGGGCCCGGATATGTATTTGCTTTATTGGGGCAAAGAGGCATGCAAGCCTTGCCATCTCATAGGGCCAATCGTAAGGGAAAACTTTAAACTGCATTTCATTCATAAAGGAAAAGGGACGGTGAAGGTGGCGGGTAAAACTTACACGCTTACAGCCGGACAAGCCTTCCTCATTTATCCGCAGGTGCTTATTTCTTATGAATCGGACGAGAAGGACCCATGGACGTACTCCTGGATCGGTTTTTTTGGAGAGCAGGCTGCCCAAATCATCGCCCGGACATCGATTACGCCAGAAAACCCCGTATTTCCCATGGATATGAAGCTGATGCCAACGTTATATGACCAGTTGACGGAAGCTGTCTCCCACCAAGCCAGCAGTGATTTGCGCCTTCAAGCCATTTTGTATGAGTTTTTATCGCTGCTTGTCGAGTTTGTCCCTTTAACGGAAAGCAATAGCAGCAATGCCGCACGCAAGCAGGAAGCCTACATTCACCGAAGCATGGAATTTCTGCACGCCCATTACAGTGAACGAATTACGATGGAGCAGCTTGCTGACGTACTCGGCCTGGATCGCAAATATTTGTCTTTTCTGTTTAAAGAGGCTGTGGGCATGCCGCCACAGCAGTATTTGCTTAACTATCGGATGAATAAAGCTTGTGAGCTGTTAGGGAAGGGCATCTACAGCATCAGCGAGGTGGCGCGTTCCGTAGGGTATCAAGATGCGCTGCTTTTTTCTAAAATGTTCAAAAAGGTAAAGGGAACACCTCCGCGCAATTTTGAATAGCTCATTAAAAAAGACATTATTCCATAAATATCATCCTTGCTGACATAGGATTCATAGTCGTTTCCCGCTACAATAGGTTTATATTGAACCTGAGGGGGAACGAATGAATGAGTTATTTGGCAAGTCATAATCGATATGACACTATGACATATAATCGCAGTGGAAGAAGCGGATTGAAGCTGCCTGCTATTTCGCTAGGGCTGTGGCATAATTTTGGCGGTATTGATTCCGTAGAGAAAGGCAGAGAAATGGTTAGACGGGCATTCGACCTCGGTATAACGCATTTCGACCTGGCGAATAACTACGGACCGCCTCCGGGCTCTGCTGAGCAAACGTTCGGCAGCATATTGAAAGCCGACTTTGAGGCTTACCGCGATGAATTGATCATTTCGACCAAAGCCGGTTATGGCATGTGGGAAGGGCCTTATGGCGATTTTGGCTCCAAAAAATATTTGGTGTCGAGTCTTGACCAAAGCTTGAAGCGCATGGGACTCGATTATGTCGATATTTTCTATCATCACCGTCCAGATCCAAATACGCCGCTGGAAGAAACGATGGCTGCGCTTGATCTGATTGTGCGCCAAGGCAAGGCGCTGTATGTAGGCTTGTCCAACTATAAGCCGGAGCAGACGCGTGAGGCATCGCGCATTTTGAAGCAGCTGGGCACGCCGTGTCTGATACACCAGCCGAGCTATTCAATGATCAATCGCCACGTTGAAGATGGCTTGCTGGACGTGCTGGACGAAGAGGGTATTGGCTCAATTGTATTTTCCCCGCTTGCGAAGGGCATGTTGAGCGATCGCTATTTGAATGGCATTGCTCCAGATTCGCGCGCGGCTGGCCCAAGCGTGTTTCTGCGTCCGGAGGAAATTACCGATGAGCTTATTGTTAAGCTGCGCCAGCTGAATGAATTAGCGGCTGGTCGTGGCCAGAAGCTGTCGCAAATGGCGCTCGCATGGGTGCTGCGTGGCGGACGAGTGACTTCCGCGCTTATTGGCGCAAGCAAAGTCAGCCAGATTGAAGATGCCGTACAGGCGCTTGCTGTTGCTCATTTCACCGATGAAGAGCTGACGCTGATCGATCAGATCTTGCAATAGGCAAAGGGGGAATGCTTATGGCGCAAAGGCTGCATTGTTGATGGGGATGGCGAGCTGCGCGGTGCGCCGCTCTTCCATCACTTGGCTGGCAGCTTTCATTCCTTACGGATCGTCCCCTGCAATTGGTATTGGACCGCAGACCATTTATTTAAGCATCTCATTAAACAACAAATAGGATGAAATTCACCCCATTCACCCCTAGAATAAACATGGGATAACCAGCTGGTTAGTTCCATGATATTCTAAGGGGTGTTTGCTATGGATGAAAATAGATGGATGGTGCCTTATGAAGCGAGCAGTGCATTCGCCTTCGTAATAATAGCGGTGATCTGTTCCTCGCTGCTGTAGATCGCCTGTTTTTTGTCCAAAATGCTATGCTGCAGCGTCAGCAATTTAGCGAAGGAGCGTGAAGCGGCTGCGGCATCGCCTTTCTTCACGGCTTGGGTCAATAGCTTGCCTTCGGCCGTAATAAGCTTGCGGCTGCTGGATATGCTGCTTTTGGCGGAGCGGATTTTGATGCGCTGCGAGGAAGCAGTCTCCAGTACGGCGCGCGTCTGCTTCGCTTTCAACACAGTGGCGGCCTTAAGCTTGCTGAAGGCCTCGGTTTTATTTTTAATATCCAGCTTGGCCAGCTGGACGGCTTGCTTCGTTTGCTCCAGCTGGGCCTTCATCACGGCATTGAGCTCCTTGCTTTGCAGCAGCTTGGCGGCCTCCTGCTGCTTTCGCAGCGAAGCGTACAGCTCAAATAGCGGCTGATAATGCTCCTTCGTCTGCTTAACGTCAGCTGCCAGCTTGGCAAGCTTCTCCTCATTCAATTGCTTGATGCGCTGCCGAATGGCAACAAGCGCCTCTTCATTGCGATAATGGATGGCGGTAATTTTGCCTTCCCAAGCGTCTTCCTGCTGCTGGGCGGACAGTAGGCTGTCATATTGCTTCTTGAGCTGGGAGGCTGATGCGGAGTCAGCACCCGTAGTCAGTTTGTCATAGGCCGTCTGAACGGTGGGCGAAAAAGGCAAGAGCGACGTGGCAGCGGTGGAGAGTGATGGCAGCGTCAGAAATAAGGATAATGCGATTAGAGCAGTAAACAGATGCAGCGGCTTGAAAATAAACATAGTGGAGCCCTCCTTTAAAATGGTGGAAATGAAATGGAAACGAAAGACGTTGAAGGGCAGCGATAGAGGGCATAGTCCCGAATGCACGCAAAAAAGCACCCGCAAGAAGGACGCCTGAGGCGTCTTCTCTTACGGGTGCTTCCATCGTAAGCCGCTGCTATTCAAATAATTATTTCCAAATATACTAAAAGGAAGGCCATTCGTCAAGCTCTTTCGTAAGGACTGTTCCCCCCGCCGATTCTCCTGTATGATAGTAGGAAAAGAGACGAAAGGGAGGAAGCAGCGAATGAATGTGCCTATAGGCGTTTGGATTTTTTCAGGCTTAATCGTTATATTGCTGACATGGATGACACTTTGGGTGACGAAAAAAGCGTATTCGAAAAAATGGGACGATTCCGATCAGGATATCGGTACTTAAATCGACGGCCCATATTTTCACAACGAGTATGCGTCGCACGTAACAATAGCTTGTCCTAAGTTAAGGCTGGAATTTCAGCAGCTCAGGATCGATGGCTGGCACGAGCCCTTCCTGCGCAGCGCGATTCAGCAGCGTCGTTATCGCCTCATATCCGCTATCGCCGAGATTGGCGGTAAAGTCATTCACGTATAGATCAATGTGCGCCTTCGCTACGGCAGCGTCCATCTCTTGGGCATGCTGCATGACGTAATCGCGAGGCGCTTCCGGATTCGCCCATGCATAAGCGACTGAGGCCTGAATCCATTTCGTGATGGCGGGCAAATCGAGCGAGCGGCGGGCGATGATGGCACCGAGCGGTATAGGCAGTCCCGTATCCGATTCCCACCAGCTTCCAAGATCCGTCATCATGGATAGGCCGAAGCTTGGATACGTGAAGCGCGCTTCATGAATGACAAGGCCAGCATCGATATGTCCGTCGCGAACGGCAGGCATAATTTCATGGAATGGCATGATGACGATATCGCCGACCCCGCCGGGAACGTGCTTCGCCGCCCAAAGCCTGAACAGCAAGTAAGCGGTGGAACGGTCGCTTGGCACCGCTACGCGTTTGCCTGATAATGCTGTCGCATCCGTGCGGGTTCCAGCTGTCAGGACGAGCGGGCCGCAGCCTCTGCCCAGCGCACCGCCGCATGGAAGCAGCGCATAATCTTCAAGCACCCATGGGAGGGCGGCGTAGGAAACTTTCAGCACATCAAGCGGGCTGTCGCCGCTGGCTGCCAGACGATTGGTAATGTCGATATCGGCATACGTAATTTCCAGCTCCGGTGCATCCGGGATAAGCCCGTGCGCCCAAGCGTGGAAGACGAAAGTATCGTTCGGACATGGAGAATAAGCGATTTTCATACAAGCACCTCCAGTAGTGTGGAGCCCGCAGCTTCCAAAGCCTGCAAAGCTTCGCCAATTCGCCATGCGCTGCGGTCCCTTGGGCCGATCGCATTCGAAATGGCGCGAATTTCAAGAACGGGAATGCCACAGCTTTGTGCAGCTGCTGCAACGCCAAAGCCTTCCATCGCTTCGGCGGCAGCGCGTGGAAAGCGCTCGCACAGCACCTGGGCGGTGGCGGCAGTTCCGGTGACGGTCGACAACGTTAAAATGGGGGCCAGCGCTGCAGCAAGACCAGCCTTGGCGAATGCTGCGGCTAAAGCGGAGGCTTGTGCGCCAGCCTCGATTGTAGAAGAACCGAAGCCAAGGGTGTCCAGGCTGCTGAAGCCATCCGGTGTCTCTGCCCCGAGATCGGCGGCAATGATGGCATCGGCTATGACGAGCGAGCCAACGGCTGCGCGGCCGGGAAAGCCTCCGGCGATTCCCATGCAAATGACGAGATCATAGCTGCCCCGTGTGAGAGCAAGTGTCGTGCGGACAGCGGCTTCCGCTGGGCCAACTCCGGCTTCTGTCACATGAAAGCGCGGGTTGTTTTGCAAGCCTCGGCAAACCGCATCCTTCTCGGCTGTGACGGGGGTCATAATTAAAAGGTTTGGGCCAGCGTCCATCAGGTGCAATCTCCTTTAACAGCAAAATTTCGCACCATCATGCGGGAGTAGATTGCATCTACGGCCGCATAATGCTGCGAAAAGCTAGGGTTGTTGCTTTTTCCAAGCTTATTACTTAATTATAGTACGGTTGCAGACGTAAGGAAAGGCGAGTGCTTTCCCGGCTGCAAGCGATGATCGAGCCGCAGACAAGCGGCTATTTGCGTTTCATTTCAAAAAACTCGCATTGCTCCCGGGAAAAATAAGTGATATCGCTGACACTCGTCTGAATGACGACCTGCGTATCGTCGAAACGGACGATGTTTCCGCCAGAGCACACAATATAATCATCCTCAAAGACGCGCAGCCGAAGCTCCCGCTGCAGTGCCTCCTCGAAATCCGCATCCGTTATCAATTTACGGTTTATCGCCATCCTCAGACTCCTTTGCCCATTAAAATTAAACCTTATAAAGGCGGTATGCCCTAGCGCTATGATAGACCAGCCAGCAGCCTGTTGCAACATTGTGCATCATAAACAGCCATTTATTCAAGCGGGATAAAAACCGTAGCAACAGCACTTGGTTTGTGCGCAGACTGCTAGTACAATAGGAGGGAAAGCTTTAATGCGGGAAAGCTGGCAAGGCAAGCGGCAAGCCCCGCTGCCATAACGTCAGCCCTTACACGCAGCGGGGAAGGTCCCGCTAATTTGAAGGAGGAATATAAATCGTGTCTGTACATAATGAACGAGTTGTCGTATTTGTCGGGTCCTATGCAGAGGCTGCGGCGAGCGGCGTATATGCGTATGTTTTTGATGAAAAGGAAGGCAAGCTGTCGCTGCTGGATCAAGTATCCGGCCTCAAAAATCCTACGTTTCTGAATGTGGATATTCCAAACAAACGGCTGTATGCCATTGCAGAAGGGGTATCCGCAGAAGGCGCCAAAATTGGCGACGCTGTAGCATTTGCCATCGACACGGATAAAACAGCCTTGACCGAGCTTAACCGCAGCGAAGCGATTACGGCCCCGGCTTGCCATATTCAACGCGATCCATCCAACCGCTATTTGCTGCTGTCGAGCTACCATGGCGGCAGAATCAGCCTTGTGTCGCTTACGGACAATGGCGAGGTGGGAGAGCTGCTTGATATCGCCCAGCATACGGGAGTCGGCCAACACCCGGAGCGGCAAAATCAGCCGCACCCCCACAGCATACAATTCAGCCCGGACGGCCGCTACCTGTTCTCGCCGGATCTGGGTATTGACCGTATTATAGCTTATCGCATTGATGACCAAGCGCAAAAGCTGGTTTTCCACGGCGAGACCTTGCTTCATGGAGGCGCAGGCCCGAGGCATATGGCTTTTCACCCGAATGGGCAATTCGCGTATGTCATTAATGAGGTTGATTCGACGGTTACTGCGTTCCGTTACAATGCAGAGGCAGGCACGCTTGCAGCGCTTGCAACTGTGTCAACGCTTCCTGCTGATTTTGACGGTGAAAATACATGCGCCGAAATTGCCGTTTCCGAGGATGGCAAATATGTATATGGCTCGAATCGCGGGCATGACAGCTTCGTAGTGTACGCCACTAATGAAGCAGATGGCAAGCTTACCCTTGCTGGTCATGTGCCGATTGAGGGCGAGCACCCGCGCCATTTTGCTTTTGTGCCGGGTGGCCAATATATTATCGCGGCTAACCGCGACACGAATAATTTGGCTGTATTCCGCGTAGATGCGGCAACAGGGCTGCCCGTGTATACCGGACATTCCGTTACGGTATCTGGGCCCGTGTATGTGCAGCCTGTATTAGTGTAGCAGCAGGAAATAGCTTTAGGCGCATGTGCCTTGAATGCGGCGAGATGCGAAAAGAGAGGGAGAGGTCAGCGAAGATGAGATGGCCATCAGCATGGATGCAGACTGTCATTAGCGTACATGGAGAACGCGGCGAGCAGTGGCTTGCGGAGCTGGATGCGCTGCTGGAAAGCTGCGCGGAGCAGTGGGAGCTGCAGCTGGCGGATCGATCGCCGTACGAGCTGACCTTTAATCTGGTGCTTCCGGCGCAGCGGAAGGACGGGAGCGAGGCTGTGCTGAAGCTGGGCGTGCCGTGCAGAGAAAGCCGAACCGAGCTGGCAGCGCTTCAGCTGTACGAAGGGCGCGGAGCGGTTCGCCTGCTGGCATCGGATGCGGAGCGCGGCGTTATGCTGCTGGAGCGGCTGAGGCCGGGACAGCTGCTCTCGGAGGTGGCAGACGATGCGGTGGCCGTCCGCATCGCTGCGGAAGTGATGCGCAAGCTGGCTGTGCCAGCAGCGGACGCAGCGGCTGTGGGGGAAGCGGCCGGAGGCGCAGGCTTTCCTACGGCTTTGCAGTGGGCGCGTGGGCTGGAGCGGCTGTGCCAGCGCTATGATGGCGGCACCGGGCCGCTGCCGGAGCCGCTCGTCCGGCAGGCACAGCTGACCTTCGGCCAGCTATTCGCCACGGGCAAGAGCGAGCCGCAGCTGCTGCTGCATGGCGATTTGCATCAGGGCAATATTTTGTCCGCCGTGCGAGAGGGTGAAGCATCTGCCAGCTGGCTGGCGATTGATCCTAAGGGGGTCATCGGTGAAGCGGCTTATGGCGTCATTCCGCTGCTGATGAATCAGCTGCCTGAGACACGGGCGGAGCGAATCAAGCTGCTGCGTAATCGCGTCCATATTCTTAGCGATACCCTATGCCTCAAACGGGAGCGTGTTGCTGCCTACGGCTTCAGCCATATGGTGCTATCCGCAGCATGGTGCGTCGAAGATGGGGTTGGCGATTTCCATGCCGCACTTGAGACGGCGGCTTGCTTTGCAGAGCTGCAGCGTGAGGAGCCGGGGCTTGAATAGGTAATAAAGCAGAGCCTTTCAATCGAACATGCATCATTATTTTATCCATTATTAAGGAGCTGGGATGAGATGAGCGAGCAGCAATTGACCGTTTTATTTCAAGGGGATTCCATTACAGATGGTGCGCGCGGGCGCAATGATGATTTAAATCATATTTTAGGCCACAGCTATCCGTATTTAATTGCCTCACGCCTTGGCTATGAATTGGCGGCGAAAGCGCCCCATTTCATTAATAAGGGCATTAGCGGCAATCGTGTCTCTGACTTGTACGCCAGATGGAACGAGGATGCGCTCAGCTTGAAGCCGGATGTGCTTAGTATTTTGATTGGTGTCAATGATGCGGGGCGCACGATGTCTGGCGAAGCGAGCGGCGCAACAGACCGTTTCGAGCGCGCTTACCGGCATTTGCTGGAGGAGACAGCAGAAGTGCTTCCTCAGACGGGGCTCGTGCTTGTCGAGCCTTTCATCCTGAAAACTGGCGCGACGGCGGAGCGTTGGGACGAATGGCAGCAAATCATTCAGGGATACCAGGAAAAAACAGCTGCTCTAGCAGCAGAGTATAATGCGGTTCTTGTACGCGTGCAGCATGTGTTCGACAAAGCGAGCGAAGTGACCGGTGCGGCCTACTGGCTGTGGGATGGCGTTCATCCGACAGCGGCGGGGCATGAGCTGCTCGCCCGCGAGTGGCTGTCTACGGTGCAAAACAGCAAATTGGCGATTAAATAGCTATAATGATGTTTTTTGAACCCGTCCACGTCTTACTGCGTATAGATTTGTAGAAATCGGAGCAGTGAGCAGCGAGGCGGCATCATACGTAGGCGCAGCTACAACAAAGCATCCCCATTTCGCTGGAAATGGGGATGCTTTTATTATTTTAGCAGGAGAGCGTTTGCAAGCATGTCTAAAATAGCAATTTTAAGGTGATATGCTTATAAGGATTTAATTGAAAAAGCTTTTGGCAATTTGAAGGAACGCTTAAACTTCTGCCGTGTGGAGGTTTCCTCCGAACGGAGTCAGGATGGAAAATTGTTTTGTTGAATTCGTGGCACGTTCCAGCGCTATACGATGCAGGGACTGCTTGATGAGTTGGATTCCTACCTCTACAAAAAGGCTAGGAACGTTTTTCTAGATTCTATTTTCATTTAAGAGGCATACTTTCATTCTCAACATACTGCAGCGCCTTAAATGCATTCACCATTCCAACCGTTCTGCCTGCGGGATCATTTGCAGATAGTTGAGTTGCCATTTCCCTAAGCATGCTAGATATTTCACCAGGCGCCTTGTTCAGCTTATTCTCTTTAAGTTTATGAATAACCAAGGCAAATGTAGCTGAAACAGCGGGAGTTGCCAAACTTGTACCAATATCCAGATCATACCCTTTCGGCAAACCGATCGATTGTGCAATAGTTGACTGCTCCAAATAAGTTGGATATGTGGTTAATAGAAGAAAACTGAAATCAAATTCATCTTCATGCGCAATCGGGCCGTAGCTTCCTCCTGGTGCGTAGAAATCAACTTTTTCGCCATAATTCGAATAAGGAGCTGGCATTCGTTCTAATGTTGAAGCACCTACAGTTATTACTTTTGAAAAAACAGAAGGCAACCGAATAACGCCGCTTCCATCTTCTCCTGTCGGAATGATTTGGTCAATATTAACTCCTTCGTTACCGGCTGAGTTTACGATTACACTACCTTTATTATTCGTATAGTCAATCGCTCGCTGGAAAGCTTCCACAACGGCGCCTCCTGATTTTTCGCTGTAAGTCTGATAGATCCCCGAACTAATATTAAGCACCTCATGTCCGTCGTTTGCTGCTTTCACCATCGCTTGGATCATCCAAAAGGCTCTTCCGCCCTCGCGGCTAAATACTTTATAGGGTACAATTCCAATTTCGGGACCAATACCTGTTAGATTTCCATTCGCAGCTATAATGCCAGCCACCTTAGTTCCATGACCGTTGTAATCCATCGTAGTCGGTTCTCCTGGTACAAATGATTGTCCAGGTGAAATGATATTGTCTACGAGATCCGGATGGTTCAAATCTATTCCGCTATCCAAAACTGCTACGCTAACATCATGGCTGCCTTTCGTGATAGAATAGCTTTTCTTATTTTCAGTAACATAATTAACGCCCCACTGCCAGTAAGAATATACGTTAGGATCATTTTGGAAATTAGGCATTCCGTTTGATTCAGCATCAGTCGCAAATTGAGCAGCTAGCACTGTATCTAAATCGAGTGGATTCATAACTTCCGATTCTTGAACGATAAACCGTTTAAATCTTTTATGAATATACTTGCTTGCCTTTTCTAAGACTTCTTCCTGAGGATGTTCAATTTGAACGACTCCTATTTCTTTAATGTAATCGAGTTTCAAATCCGGATATTTTTTGGATATAAATTTGGTTAATAAATTCACAAAGTTCTTATCCTTAACAACAATGAGTTTATGGGACGTTACTGGCTGCCCAGTCGTATCCGTACCATTCGCCGATAAAGGATTGTTGTTCGTGAGCGTTAATAACAATATTGCTGTAATAATAAGAGATTTTAATAGTCTGGACGTTATTTTTTTCATTTATTTCCCCTTCGAAATAGATAAATAATTTGGAGGGGAAACGTTCTTAATAAAGAAGATCCCATCCATCTGCTTAATTGGCACAATTAAACGTTCAAAGCTTCCTGACTCTAATATGATCGTTCTTCGGCTGATCCACTTGTTCTCAGGCTTTACTTCAACCCGGCTAAAATCTATAAAACCGACTTCCGCCTCTTGATGGTTCATATAATCTTCCAAGCTCTTCTTGCGTGGCTTGATAAGCGTATAATCGCTCCCATGATTCAAAGCTGCCGTCCCTTGGTACATAAATAGCCCTACATAATAAGAGTCTTCGACTATTCGTTTTGAAACCAGCGATCCCATAGGCCTGTATCCTGTAAATGATTTGAAATTTTTGAAAATATGAGCGTTATGCGCCCACACAATCACTTTTTCATAAGGATATAGGACCGTAAGAAGCCATTCCAGATTGTCAGCCATCATTTGATCCCTGCGTTTTGCATACTCTCTAGAACTAAGCGCAATACAATTTAAGAACACTGCTGTATTTTCAAGGTAACGATCCAACACCAACAATACCTGATTTCTCGGACGAGATAACAATTCGCTTCTTAACTGCTTAATGTTTCCCAATTTCTCGGTTTTACTGTCTTCATATTCTGCAAGAATCTCTTTCGGTATTCTTTTTCGTTTCGCTCTAAACTCCCCAATTCGGGCGTACCATTGAACAGAATATTCAGCCAGTCGATTCAATTCCTCTATAGTTGCTTTTTCTAATTCTCCTTGCGTTTGCAGCATTTCTCTTAATGGATTGACTTTTGAGGAAGGTTGAAAATCAATCCCTGTCAAGCTTAAATCTGTCGACTTGATCAACTCGAACAAGGGCAACGTCTCTTTCGTTCTCCATAGTGAAAAAATAGATTGCTGCATGATTTCCTCAGGGCTAAGTTGATTCTTCAAACCATTGACACTGTAACACTCACTTAGACCGCTCTCAAAGGCAATTACTTTAAAATTCATCTCAGTGTAAAGATATGAAATAAGTTTCGATTTCAATGTATTATTCTGAGATATGCCATGGCTGTTCTCTCCAAGCCATACGATTCGCTTGTCGCCGATATACTGACGGATAGGCTCAAAATCGGAGTCCGTGCATCCTTCAGGTTCAGGAAGTAGAACGGTATTTCTTCTAACCCATCTGCCCTCATCTAAATATTTCTTATTAGAACGCTCGAATAATCCCATATCTTTCTACCTCCTTAGTGCTGCAAGCAAATAACATATGACTTCAACTTAAGAAGATATTAGTTTACTCCTCGCTTTTCTTTTCTTCTTTTTTTAAAAATCATCGTTATCCCCGTGATTACGCCTAAAAGCACTAAGATTAGGAGCGACAATTTGATCGAGCCAATTCTAATAAGACTTTCTAACAGTTCTCTCAATAGCGCTAGCATTTTCTTCCTCCATATCCCTTATGTATTTACAGCTGCCGGTACCTGAAAGGATTCAATTTGCAGGTTGTATAAATATCGATATTCATTACATACTTGTAATAATTCTTGATGGGTCCCAATCGCGATTAGTTCACCATCTTCCATATAAATAATGCGATCGGCAAATCTGGTAGATGTATAACGATGTGTTATAAAAATCCCAATCTTGTCATCGATCAGTTTGGTGAACTTTTCAAAAACTTCCTTTTCGGATTCGGGATCAAGCGCAGCGCTCGGCTCGTCTAACACAAAGACACTCCCATCCCTAAAGAATGCTCTAGCGATAGCTATCCTCTGCCATTGGCCGCCAGATAGCTGAATCCCGTCAGGAAACCACTTTCCTAGCTGCGTATTGATTTGAGCGGGCAATGCCTTAACTAAATCTGATATTCCCGATTTTAACGCAGATTCATATATTTTATTATCATTATCCATGTTTTGATAATCGCTAATCCCGATATTTTCTCGTACCGGCATTTCGTATTGCATAAAATCTTGAAAGACTACGCCGATGTTACTTCGAATGGACTCCGTCGTATAATCATGAATATTAATATCGTTAATTAAAATTTCACCCTCATAGTCCTTGTACAATTGAGCAATAAGCTTTATCAGGGTTGATTTTCCGGATCCATTTTTACCGACTATCGCAATGGCATCGCCTCTCTTCAAAAACAAATTAATACCCTTCAATGCATAACTGTCTGTGCCAGGGTAGGTGAATGAAACGTTTTTAAATTCTATTGACTCGATTTTAATAAGTTCGATTCCTTTTCCTTCATGGGAGTTTGGTTGTGATTGGGCTGCTTGCATATTTAAAAAATGAAAAAGTTGTTCAATATAGAGGTTGTGCTGACATAATCCGACTAAGCTCTGAGCCAAATGCTGCGAGTTCGATTGCGTAAGCGTAATCGCCTGGATATAACTAATAAAACTGCCCACTAAGAGCTGTTTCAGCATGGTAGCTTTAGCTACCATAAAGATGGCCAAACCCATTAAGATTAAGTTCAGCGTTCTAAATACTAACGCGAGTTGGAGTCTCTTCTTAGCCAAATTTTTGTCTTCCTTATAGAAGCCTTCCACAATCCCTTCAAACTTGCGCAAGAGATAGTTCGCAACCCCAAACAGCTTTACTTCTTTAAAGGCTTTGTCGTGAGTCAATAGATGCGTATAGTACCAACTCATCCTGTTCCTTGGCGCTCGTTGCCAATGGAGTACAAATTCAGAGTTACTTAGTTTCATATAGGATGGGAACGAAATAAATGGTGTTAGAAGCAAAAGCAAACTCATCCACCAATTCCACTGAAATAAGAAAATAACGGAAGAAATTAACGTGGTCACGCTAGTTATAAAAGCTAATATTTGTTGGAAAATCTGGTAAGGGCGAAAGCTGGTTTCTTGTTGAGCGCGTTTAAGCTGATCCTGTACTTCGACGTTCTCGAAATCCTCTTGCTCCAACGTGCTGGCCTTTGCCAACACAAGCATATTCATATGATTGGACAATAACGTCTGAAAAAGCCCCTCTACATATTCGCGGATAAGCCCCAGTATATCCCGGACAACAACAAATCCTACGAAAAATAAAAATATGATTAAAATCCCATCAATGCTGCTGTCGTTCGTTGTTACAATCGAATTCACGAATAACTGAGTCAGAAATAGCGAAATGACCGGACTAACACCCTGTAGCAAGGTGAGGATAATTATTCCAATGAAGTAAATCTTATTCGTTTTATAATATAGAGTTAATAATTTGGGCCAATAAGAAAACGTATGCAGTATCGTCTTATAATTAATATTTCCGTCCAATTTTTCACCTTCTTTACCGTTATGAAATAAGGAATATATAGTCCCACTCATAATCCTGTTGTTTCAATATGCTTATCAGCGCGAGAACAATTCCTGCTGTACCGACAAGAAGCCCAGGATTCTGCATCGGTCCATGATCATAATCGTGAAATCCAAAAGCTAGCTCTGGATCGTACTCACCCAGTAAAGCTTCCAACGCGTCATAGAGCGGTTTCCTGTCCCAATCCGCTCTATGCTTAAGATGATACTTATGCAACAGATATAATAACCCAGCAAATCCATGACAGAACGTTGGCGATTTAATAGACCAAATGTCAATTGGCCGCTTCATCATTTCATTACAAGCACGGATGCCCAAAGTCTCGCAAGAGACATCGTTGAGCGCGTTTGCTGCCAAAGATAAAGCGTGACTAATCCCGGGAATGCCGTAGCACCAGGATTCGTTATTAACGGTTACCCCGCTCTTAGTACCCGCAGTGTACTCTTCCAACGATACTCGATCAGGCCATACAATTCCATAATCGTCATGCTGTACCCACCGTTTAAAAAAGGCAACTATATTTTCAATAGCCTCAAGCTGCCCCTCGACTCTAATCCCTTTTGTATAGGCAGAGCTTAGCAACGAAAGCGGTCCTGCAATCCCATGGGAAATGCCCAAGTTGAAGTTCCCTTGTTCATACTTTACCTTCTCCGCTTCTAGAAATTGATTGGATTGGGGGATATACCAGCTTGGAACAAATTCTCCGTGCCTATCGTATTCACTGCTCAATGCAACTAGATAGTCTAAGATAGTCCTCGTACTGGAAACACTCTCTTCATCGTCAAACTGAAGCAAGTATCGCCCAATTCCTGCTAGACCCTCCATGCAGTCGTAGTCCAGCATATCTACGTTACCGTGTAAATTTTCGGTTACCCGTTCAATCTCTTGCGGCAAATTGAATAAAATAAAACTGTGCAGAGCTTCCTTCATCTTCAAATATTTTTTATTTGTACATGCCAACAATTCCGTGCTTACAGCGATGCCTGTAAGTCCCGACCATAATGATAAAGAATAAACATTGCCATCGTTAATCAATGTTTGCAGCCTGCGCACATATTCGTGCCCGACTTCCTGCCAGTTCTCTTCAGGAAACAGCTTGCCTAACTCCACCGTCAATATAATTAACCCCGGCAGTCCGACAGCAAGTGAGCAAAGATCCGCTTGACTAAATCTTTGCTCCTCATAAAAGGCCATAACCTTGTCAACGTTTCCGTATGTTTGCTTTAAATGGTCTATAATTGTTTGGATCTTATCGATTTGGTTTATATTCATCGGCAAATGGGCATCTTTAAATTTCAACATGAATTTTTAAGCCCTTCTCTTTCTTGATATAGCTTAGATTATGTAGAGTATGGCAGGCAAAAGTCATGATTTTTTCCTCCAAGCTCTGGTTAATACCTATCAATCTATTCAAGCTAAGGTGAATGAAACTAGACAGTATTTGATCTGGTTTATTATATAATGTCTTAGCACTTCTCATTTCCTCTATATAAGCTTTCATCTCTATAGAACGAAGCCGGATCTGCTCATATAAAAATTCGCCTTCATTTAAGGTGCGCAAGTTATGCCAATTGTCCGAGTCGTTGCCCATTTTCATATAAAAGGATCGCTGCTCCCTGAACTCTTTCGTATACTTCTTAATTGAAGTCATACGATTCAGCCAGTTCAATTGATCTTCAAAATGGGGATAAAATGCAGCAACATAACTGATTACATTAATGACTCCGATATTCTCAACGGATAGAATGGTATCTTTTTTCTGAGTGTGATTTATGCAATTGGCAACAAACCGGCTATCTGCAGAAAACAGTTCTTCAGCTCTGCTAACAAGAAGGGGTCCGCCGTACCTTTCGATCTCAGGCTCATAGCTATCCAAAGAATATTTAGTTGCTAAGCCCCTGGTGCGCAAGTTTTCTATCCAGTCGTGAAAGGCTGGAAATAATTTATTTATTAGAAGCTCCTGTTTTCCTTTGAATCGAAGACGTACATGAGCGCGTGGATCTGCATATCGCATAAAGAAGAATGAGTCAAAGGCTATTCCCTGCATTTCATCAATAAATTTCAGCAACTCAGTCCCTACCCACTCATCCGCTCTGCTTTTCATGCCGTAAATTTTGAAGTACATCCACTCGCTGCCCGGCGGGTATACTCTTATTGTATCCGTTACGGTTGAATAAGCTTCTAAGGCTTCCTTTTCATTTTGAATATACTTGTCTTGAGCATTTATGTGGATTTTCCTACTTAAAGGGAATACTGCTTCCATATAATAGGGCCTTTTATCTTCGGACTTAGTAATAAAGTTACTAAATTGAGATTCGATTTCCGTCAAGACAAGGTAACCGTCTTCAGGCAGTTTACTCAATTCGCCAACCAATTGCTTTAAATGGAATTCGCTGGATAAATCATACATAATTCGATTGTCTGCTTCTGTTAAGTATATAAACTGTGGTACTTGGTATTGCTCTCTCCACTGTCTAAGCAGGGTTACTTTATCCTGCTCTGTATGATTGGAAGAAAAAGCTATGATCTTATGATCAACATTCCAAGTCGCAGGAGAAAATACGATTTTTCCGTATCTTACCCTCGGCAAATAAGGCTGACGAGATAACATGCCCCAATAAAAGCCGCGCCAATTTTTATACTGCGATATTCCCAGCTCACATAAAAACCTGTATAGATTAGGAGTACCGCTGGTGAAGTTAAGCATATGATTCGTTACAGGAACGATCTCTTTGTTTAATTTCCTTGATTTAAGATAGAACCTGTATCCGTAACTGCCTACGACCAAATCGTCTAACGTAATTTCCTCAAATTGATTATTGCTGCTAGTTCCGATGACAATTTGATGTTTGGTCAAATTCCTTGTCATGACCACATTTATTGCCTTAGAATGCCTAGGCAAATATACAACCTCTGCAAATATTTTATTGGGATGCTCTTTTGCATTTTTTTTAAGCTGGTCCGTTACAGCAGGGTCTACCATATCCAGAAACCTTCCAAAGCTTTTACCTGCTCCGGCGGAGCCAGGGTTCGGACCCATTATAAGCTCATAATCCGAAGCATCCTGTTCGGGGCTGATTATGGAGAAATATAATTCCATTGAATCCGGAGGCGATAGAAAATCATCCTCGTAACTAACTTTGAGGTCATCTACAATAGCATCCGTTAATTGAAGCTCTTCTCTCTTCAAAATGGCTTCCTGCGCATAATTCATCAGCTTCCTAGAGTAAACGATATCCTCTTCATAGTTATTATGCAGGACATAGTCGCTTTTCGGATTTTCATAAGTTGGGGGTGCCCCCAAACCGATATCCTCATCCAACAGTTCGCATAAAGGAACCTCTCTTGCTACCCCATAAGCTTCTATAAACTCCTCATGATATTTGCTAAGATGCTTATACCATGACGTTTGGGGCGAAAGCTTAAGCAAAATATCCGCTGCCTGAGATAATTCCCCCTTTATACTTTCATTTAACATATTATGATTGAGGGATGATTTCAGATCGATTTGCAAAGGCGTTTTCACTTCTGCCAATTGATTCATCAAGGTAACCGTCGACTCGTAGATCGACAAACCCTCCCCAATTTTTTGCTGATTGTATGTATGAATGGAGTGTCTTATAACCAGTAACTTTTCGTATAAGAAATGAAGCTCTTTTATGGGTCTGATTTTCTCGATCAAGTAGTCAAAGGCATTCGCATCCGTTAACGGCGGCCGAAGCGTGCTTAACAGAAACTCGTTCTTAAATAAACCGAATGTGAAATTTTCGACTGTCTGTCTGTCCACTTGGTTATAACGACTATGAATAATTTGGTTCAATTCCGTCATATTAATAGGTTCATATGCCTGCTTCGAGACTAAATCCACAATTTCATTCCAATTAACGGAGGCATATGTGAAATCTTTATTGCTATCTGTATAATCTCCATATGAAGTGATGAAAGGAATTTTAATTCGATCGCCAATTTTATAAGCGATTTGATTGAATCTGACGTCCAGCTCCTTGACAATATTATGATCTTCTTCTATATTTTTAATAATTCTTAATAGCCACTGCATATCCGGTCTAGCTCGTTTAACATGTTGTTCAACAGTACCTACTTGAATAGCATTCTCGCTTCCAAAAACCCCAATGTCTACTCCAGAGAATAGCCCGAATGGAGTCGCTCTGGTAGACATGCGATTCATATATTTGAATAAGCTTCCTATCATTTGTTGTTGTTGCCTGTCATTCTTATCCGGTTTCAATAAACTTTTGTATAGCGAAGGGCTTGCGATGGCAATAGCCTCAAGAATTTCAGGACAGTTCAAGATTTCCTCAAGGTTCTGAGCAAGGTCTTGTTCACTATTAAAGTAGGCTTTAATATGATCTACTGGCAAAAGCGGAGTTCTAATCATAAACAAATCTAAAGGTACGTATTTGTCTCTTGAATCTTTTTGCATTTGTCTCTATCCTCCAATTGAAATGGCTACATGGCTTTTTTAGACATATCACGGCGTTTTATTACTTACGAACTGGTAACTGTGTTACTGATATTAGAATGGGCAGCCTGGGGTGCAATATTGTGTAAAGCCACATCCGCATGATGCCTTACACGTTACTTTTGTCACCCAGCATAAAGCAGTTCTAATTGTATCCGGGTCTACAACATCGCTATTAAAGCTTTGTACTTTAAAATCCAGTTCAAACAGTTGATTTTGCATGAATGATCGCTCCTTATAAGTTGGGAATATTAGATCGCCGCCGTGATATGCCTAAAAAAGCCATGAAACTGTTTGTGATTTTCATGATTCCACAAACGACCCATAATGGTTCGCAGCTTCTTCCATTACCAAGGTTTAGTTCGAATAGAATATGTCATGTTCTATTTTATTTAATTTCGAATGTATTTTTAAAATCCGCTAGTTATACTTATACTCGATTGCACTGCTTGGTGGAGGAGCTTGAAAATTAACAGTGACTGCGTACCGAAGAAGTTCCCCAGAATGAACTCAAACTACAAAAAATAGAAACAAACTCCATTGTCATTTAATCCTCTAATATTTCCAAAAAACCCATATAATTTGATTTCAATTACATTGGAATTATAATTTACCATGGAAAATATTTCAATAGTAGGTTAGTCCTATGGATACATACCTGAATTTGTGGTAGGTGTTCTATGAAGGTCGAGACCCTGCTGACTCTTGCCGCGTAAACTTTCGTCGGACAATATACGTCCGATGGCAATACGCGATGACCGCCATTCTGCTCCTTCGGTTTTTCGACCGGGGAGCAGCTTTTTTGACTGCAAATATACATGAAAAAAGTATGCATATTACCTTATTATGATTAATCCTGCATGCGAAATTATAACGAGGATCGTATAAAATCGGCTCTTCGCCACTAGCGATTATTTAGGTTGATATGACCGCTTTTTACTTCCAGAAAACCTATGAAAACTCGGCATATAAGGGGTGAAGGGCCTCGGCGCTAGCGCTGCGTTTTTATGGAAAAGTTTAGTTTACCAGCAAGCAAGTATATGAGTTTTTCCTTCTGAGCGCTCGTCAGGTTCTCTTCACTCTTCTGCCAGATTTGCAATTCGGTGAGATCACCAAGCGCCAGAGTAAACTTTATGAAGCGCTGGAAAACCCTCCACCGACCTCGTTGTAATTTGATAGGGAATTTAGGGGGAGCAGGATGCAGCGGCAGTTATATTGTTCTTTTGCAGTAGTTATAGTACGATTGAAAAGCGAGGATAATTATGGAATATAAATCAGTTGAAGCGATAAGTGCTTTGGCTGTGTTTTGTGCAGAAATAGTAGCCGTCAGCAGATTTTTAAATATAAGCATTTATAAGTTTCGCGTTTATATGGGTTTATATTTCACCCTCGAAACGGTAGCTTTGCCGCCAGAGGACGGCTTCAGTTGTTTACGCTTGGAAGAGTTAGAGAGACAAGGGGAGTGAAGGATTTGCTTCGTGTAGAGGGCTTGTCCCATGCATTTAAGAACGGCAATGAGACGACGCTGGTTCTTCAACAGATCGATTTTCGCGTTAACAAAGGGGATATGGTCGCATTGCTGGGCAGCTCGGGCTCGGGAAAGTCGACGCTGCTTAATTTGATGGCGGGACTGATGAAGCCGACGGAGGGCAGCATTTACATAGCGGGTCACAATATCGTAAATATGAATGAAAACAAGCTGGCGGAGTTCCGCCGTGAGCATATCGGGTTTATTTTTCAAGCTTATGAGCTCATTCCGAACTTGACGGTTCGTGAAAATATCGAGCTGCCGCTCGTGTTTCAATCGACGCGCCCTTCGATCCGCAAGCAGAAGGCGCTAAAGCTGCTGGAGCAGGTGGGCATACCGGATAAAGGGGAAATGTTCCCTTCCCAGCTGTCGGGCGGACAGCAGCAGCGTGTCAGTATTGCGCGCTCGCTTATTACAGAGCCATCGGTTATTTTCGCCGATGAGCCTACGGGGAATTTGGATACGAAGACGGAAGAGGAGATTTTGGCCATTCTCAAGCATTTGAACAAGACGATGAACACGACCTTTATTATCGTCACCCATGAGCGCGAGGTTGCGCAGCAGACCCAGCATATTATTACGCTTCGCGACGGGCTGCTGGAAAAATCGTCACCTGCTGTTGAGCTGGACAAGCATCCAGTAGAGGAGGCTGTCCATTGAGAGTTAGCGATCTTACGAGGCTGTCCTGGGATCAGGTCAGACGGCGCAAAGTAGTCACCATGCTGTGTGCAGCTGGCTTGTCGATTGGCTGTGCCGCTATTATTTTGGCGATGAGCATTGGAGAATCTACGCAGAAAATTGTCGAAACCCAGCTCACGAGCTATTTGAAAATGGATGAAATTACGGTTATGCCGGATAATGGCGCGTCCGCAGGCCCTGGAAGCCAAAGCACGGCAAGCGATGAAGTGAAAAATCGGGGCAAGCTGTCTGATCAAAAGGTCGAAATTATGCGCAACATTAAGCACGTAAAGGCTGTAGCAGCTATGCAGCAGCTGAGCTACATGCAAATGACGACTACTGATGATAAGCAGGCCTATGCCGAAATTATTGGAACGGATTTGAGCAGTCTGGAAGCCTTCGGCAATACGTATTGGCAGGGCTCGGCGTCGGATGCTCCAAACTCTGTAGTAATAAGTTACGGTACGACGCTTGGACTAATGAATCAGGAAGAGCAGAATAAGCTCTTTGAGGCCATGAATTTAAATCCAGGCGATTCAACACTGCAAGACCAATATATGACGATGATGACTACACCTTCCGCCTTGTACCAGAAGCAGATTCAGCTGGTGAACTACGATCAGGACAACAAGAAAAGGATCAGTGAGGCCCTTCGAGTCGTAGGGGTATTGAAGAAGCCTAAAGGTGTATCCGACATGCAGCTTTCCAATGACCGCAAAATTTATGTATCGATTGAAACGGCGAACAGTCTGCGTGAGCAGCTCATGCAAAGCAGCGGTGAAGAGACGGCTAACGGCACCTACAATCAGGTAACGGTCAAGGTGGATGCGGAGGAAAATGTGAAGCAGGTGGAGGAGCAAATCAAGAAGCTCACCTTGAACACCCAATCCAATCTTTTGCAAAAAGAGGCCCTTGAAGAGCAATTCGCTGTGTTCAAAAGCATCGCGGTAGGCGCAGGCGTATTCATTCTTATTATCGCCTCGATTTCCATTATTGTGGCGATGACGATGTCCACATACCAACGGCGCCGCCAAATCGGCATTATGAAGGTGCTTGGTGCCAACCTGGCGCAAATTCGGAATATGTTCATTGTGGAAGCAGCTCTGCTTGGACTGCTGGGGGGATTGCTGGGCGTTTTATTTTCATACTGGATCGTATGGGGAATTAATGCCCTTATTTTATCGATGTCTACCGGCGAGGAAAATATGTCCATCTTTATCCCGTTGACCGCTATTCCGGTCGGACTGGCGTTTGCCGTGATGACGGGCATTATATCGGGGATTTATCCGGCAGTCAGCGCTTCGCGTACCGATGCATTGACCGCAATCAAGAGAGACTAGAGGGGGCCTGCGCTATGGTCAGGGCATGTCTGAGCCAGCGAGGAACCAGGGGGAGAAGAAGAGATGAAGAAAAAGATTAAATGGATCATCATCGGGATTGTATTAATCGGAATAAGCGTGGTGCTGTACTCCATGTCGAAGCCGCCGGAGATGGTCGATATGTCGGGCGATTCACAGGCCATTACATTTCAGGTGACCAAGGAGACGCTCGTCAATACGATTCAGGTTAAGGGCAAGTCGCTATATGAGCAGGAAACGTCGGTCTATGCGCCTTTCAGCTCCAAAGTGACGCAGTGGAAAGTGAAGGACGGTCAGCAGGTGAAGAAGGGCGAGGTATTGTTCACGCTTGACCAGACCGAGCTGCAAAATCAAATTACGCAGGAGGAAGCGGAGCTGCACAAGGCAGATCTGGAGGCACAGCTGCAAGCTTTTGTAACGAATACGGAAGATGAGCTGGGCATGCTTGAGGCGACGGAGGTTGAGCGCAAGAAGGCGCTGGCCGCCAAGGAAATTGCCCGATTGAACCAGGAGCTGAACGATGTGAAGGAATCGATTGGGCGCAAAGCGCTGACACAAAAGCGGCTGAAGCTGAATGAATCCCAATATCGCTCACCAGGCGACGGTATTTTTCTGTTTGATCAAACGGCTAAGCAGCTGCAAGCAGTTGGCGACAACCAGCTGATCGGCAAAATTGTTGATCTGAACAAGCTGCAATTCATCGCTCTTGTCGGGGAGCAGGATGTATTCCGCATTAAGCAGGATATGTTGGTCAAGGTCAAGATGACTGCGATGAAGGATGTTTTGCTTGATGGCAAGGTGCTGCGCGTATCCAAGTTCGCGAAAACCGGCACGGATCAAAACAGCCTCAATCAAGCTGCGCAATTCGAGGTTGTTATTTCGCTTGAGCCAAGCGAATATTTGATTGCAGGATTGACGCTCACTGGCGACATTGAGATAAGCCGTAAGGAGAGTGCACTTGCTTTGCCTTCCATTGCTATTATGAGCGATCAGGCTTCGTCTTATGTCATGCTGGAAAAAGGCGCAGGCCAATTTGAGCGTCAGGATATCAAGGTCGGGATGTCAGCGGGAGATAAGGTAGAAGTGCTGGAAGGCTTGAAGGAAGGCGACGTCGTCTCCTTGCAATAAATAGGAAGCCCGAGTGTGCGCGTCTAAGCTTGAAAAAGCTGGGCTGCGCACAAGCGGGCTTTTTTATTTGGAAGTAGGGTGGAGAAGGCTAAGGAAAGGAATGCTAAGGAAAGGAATGCTTTTTGGACGAGTGAAGAAAAATAAGGAAGCGCACTGGTTGACAAATGTGTCCAGCTGGTTCATTATATAATATATGAATACATGCTCATATGTTATTTTATTTAAAAAAGCGAGTTGCATCGCTTTTAATAGCAGCAGGAGGCAAAGAATATGGACACGAAGAATAAGCATCAACACGGTCATGGGCACAGCCATAGCGAAGGTGATCACCATGATCACGACCACGACCATAACCACGACCATAACCACGACCACAATCACGATGATCATAACGACCATAATCATGACCATAATCATGACAACAGCCACGGTCATCATCATGACCATTCCCATGGACCGGGCGGCCATCATCATTTTGATGTCAATGGCAATAAGGTCGGCTTGATTATTGCGCTGTCGATTACAGTCGGAATTATGTTTCTTGAATTTTTCGGAGGCTTGTTGACGAGCAGTCTCGCGCTGCTTGCCGATTCCGGCCATATGCTGAGCGATGTGAGCGCGCTTATTCTTAGCCTTGTTGCCGTCTGGTTCGCCAGCAAGCCCGCTTCCAAGACGAAAACCTACGGCTTTTACCGCTTCGAAATATTGGCCGCGCTGTTCAACGGCATTGCCTTGTTCGTCATAGCCGGGTTTATTGTATGGGAGGCTTATCATCGCTTGTTCGATCCTCCTGCTGTTGCCAGTGGCTCCATGATGCTCATTGCACTTGTTGGCCTGCTGGCGAATTTGGCCAGTGCTTGGGCTTTAATGCGCAAAGGCGATGTGCATAACAACTTGAATGTACGAAGCGCTTATCTGCATGTTTTGAGCGATGCGCTTGGCTCGGTCGGGGCTGTACTCGCTGGGCTGCTCATCTACTTGTTTGATTGGAATATTGCCGATCCGATTATATCGGTGCTCGTGTCAGTGCTTATTTTGCGGGGAGCCTGGAACATTATTAAGCAAACTCTCCATATTCTCATGGAAGGCACGCCGCCGTCGATTGATCAGGAGAAGGTGAAGCGGGTGCTTGCGGAAATCGAAGGCGTTATAGATGTGCATGATTTGCATATATGGACGATTACATCGGGTCTTGATTCGCTGAGCTGCCATTTGCTAGTGGAGGATGAGCACGACAGCCAGCATATTTTGCAGCAGGCGCTTGCGAAAATCGAGCAGCAGTTTGGCATTTTGCATACGACGATTCAGATAGAAACATCGCGGATTCAGCATTCTGAGATGAAGGTTTAGCAGGTTGAGCATGAGCTTTTTGGCAAATTGCGCCTCTATAATAAAAGTCAAGTAAGAGTGCTTTCATAATTAAAATGGATTTTTAATGAAAATGATCGGATCAAGGCGCAAGTAAGGGTTGTCCTCTCATTGGTAATTGGTGGGAGAAACAGCTGTGGTATGGTATTGGCAGGCATTATACCGCATCTGTTTTTACCAAAGGAGGATACATCATGAATAGCACGAAGAAAACCCTTATGGGCAAAACCCTGCTAGGCAAAACGTTACTTAGTGTCACGTTAAGCCTATCCGTTGCTTTGACCGGCGGTTTGGCTGTACCAGCAGCAAAGGTAGAGGCCGCATCGTCATCCACTGCCAGCAGCGTCATTGCAACGGGACAGAAATTTCTGGGCGTTGATTATAAATTTGGGGCAACGGCGGGCAGCACCAGCTCGTTTGACTGCTCATCCTTCACACAGTATGTGTTCAAAAAGAACGGCATTACGCTCCCGCGCTCATCGCTGAGCCAATCGAAGGCCGGCAAATATGTATCCAGAAGCAATTTGAAGGCTGGCGATCTGATTTTCTCCGATACGAATAGAGACGGCGTCATTAACCATGTCTCCATTTATATGGGGAACGGCAAGCTGCTGCATACGTATCGGAAGGGAATCGGCGTAACGATTTCTACTTTTTCCGGAAGCACATGGGACAAAACGTATGTAACCGCACGCCGGGTCATATAGTTATTTAACAACAAAAAGCCCCGCCCCTACTGAATAACAGGTTTCCCTTTAAGGTGCAAAGCACCTAATTAACATTAAAATTGGCGTTCAAACTGACAAAGGTTTGAACGCCAATTTTTCTTTGGAAGTTTCTGGGATGAGAAGAAATACTACCGAAGAATTACGTAGCTATTTTTCGTAAATACTGGCGTAATGGATACGCATCGGACGCTGTGAAAATCTTACTCCGTTATTATTTTAATGAATTGCGTTATGTGAAGGTAACCGCACATATATATGCTTTCAATGAAAGTTCCATTAGATTGCAAGAGTATCTTGGTTTTAATCAAGAGGGTAAAATTAGGAATATGATTTTTACGAATGGACAACACTATGATGAATACGTTTATGGGCTATTAAAAAGTGAGTTTGATGTGTAAAGATAAATATAATCCAAACAAGATGTCAAAAGGACAGCCATTTGCTGTCCTTTTGTGTAATTTTTTTTATTGATAACTATGTCAATTTACTGTGCCAAAAACTATTTTGAACCTCAAAGATACCCCCCTGCTGATCGAAGGTCTAGCCTTATCAGATGGGGCGGGGCTTTTGGCTATGGACGGGCAGGCTGCTTGTCTGTGTCTGCTGCTGTAGTCCGTGCCGAGCCGCCAAGCGCGTGGGTTTTCAGAAACAGAGCAGCCGCGATCAGCATCAGCCCGTTGATGATGAACACCCAGCGAATCGGGATGATGCCTCCAAGCACGCCGCCAATGACGGGAGCCAGCATCGTTGCGAACATGGTCCCCGACTGATTGAGGCTGAAGGCTCGTCCTCTAAAGCTGCTGTCCGTTACCTTGACGATTAAGGCATTAATAGCCGGGTAGACGCTGGCGAAAAACAGCCCATAGATAAATCGCAGTGCGCCGAATTCTACGTAATCGCTGACGAAAAATTGCAAGCAATTGCCGATCCCGCCGCCGACAAGCCCAATGAACAACACCTTGGAAAAACCGATCCTTGAACCGATTTTGCCCCACTGCGGGGCTGCAATGAGCGTGGCGATCCCGACGGCCGAGAAGACGATGCCTGACTGCAGGGCAGCTTCGCTGCCGCTGACGCCAAGCTGCATGACATAGACGGTGAGCAGCGGCTCCAGAATCATCACCGAGAACGTTGCCAGAGCCGCCAAGATCAGCAGTGTGGTGAAGGAACGGTTGGACAGTGCAAGCTTCAAATCCTCTTTGATCGAGGAACGGGCGCCTGAACGGTTGAAGTTTTTTTCCTTCACGAAAAAGACGGCAATAAGCGCGGCAATCAGGACGATGCCTCCTGAGAACAGGAAAGCTTCGCGATTGCCGATGTAATGACTGACGACCCCGCCAATGACGGGGCCGATAATACCGCCTGTCGCGCCAGCTGTCGCCATAATGCCAAGTGCATAGCCTGTTTTATTCTCTGGCGTGTTGGTGGCAACTAATGCGATCGAGGCTGGAACAAAGCCGGCAAGCAGGCCTTGGAAAATTCGAAGCACAACGAACAAATAAGGATCATAAATAAAGTAGGTCATCATGTAAAGAACGGCTAGGCTAAACCCCGAGCGAATGAGCATCGGCCTGCGGCCATATTTGTCGGAGAGCGATCCCCAATAAGGGGCAATAAGCGCGCTTGCCAGAAAGGTAATGCCGAAAGAAATGCCGGACCAAGCCTCCAGATGCTTCTCAACACCAAGCTCGGTTGAGAGAAACAGCGGAATAAATGGAATGGAGGTGGTGAAAGCCGTACTCGTAAAAAACACGCCAATCCACAATACATATAAGTTTCTTTTCCAAGAAAAATCCATGTGCAATCACATCCTGTAGGTTCCATCGTTATTTCCATTGTAAACCTATTTTCGATGGAACACTACTCTATTCCAGTTATTTCCTGAATAGCGAGGCGGCTACCCGCAGGTGCAATTTAGAATGGGCTTGCGGGCCGCTGTCGTCTCATCGAGTCGATTGACGACTGTCGTATAAGGGGCATTGAGGACGAGCTCAGGCGTCTGCTCTGCCTCTTGCGCAATTTGAATCATCGTGTCGATAAAGCCATCCAGCGTTTCCTTGCTTTCCGTTTCGGTTGGCTCTATCATGATGCATTCCTCTACATTTAGCGGAAAATAAATCGTTGGCGGGTGATAGCCGAAGTCCAGCAGCCGCTTGGCGACGTCCAGCGTGCGCACGCCGTATGCTTTCAGCCTTTTGCCAGACAGCACGAATTCGTGCTTGCACAGCCCGGGATAAGCGACCTCGTAATACGGCGCGAGGCGGTGCATCATGTAGTTGGCATTCAATACCGCCAGCTCCGATACACGGCGCAGCCCTGCTGGCCCGTAAGTGCGAATATACGTATAGGCTCTCACCAGAATGCCGAAGTTGCCGTAAAAGGCTTTGACGCGGCCAATCGATTCCGGCCGGTCGGTATCCCAATAATAGGTTCCGTCGGTCCGCTTGCTGACGACGGGCTTTGGCAGAAACGGCACAAGCAGGCTTTTGACGCCGACTGGGCCAGCACCAGGACCGCCGCCCCCATGCGGAGTGCTCATCGTCTTGTGCAAATTCAAGTGGACGACATCGAAGCCCATGTCGCCCGGACGGGCAATGCCCATAATGGCGTTCGAATTGGCGCCATCATAATAGAGCAGTCCTCCTGCCGCATGGACGATGGCGGCAATTTCGACAATTTGCGCCTCGAACAAGCCAAGCGTGCTCGGGTTCGTCAGCATAAGCGCGGCGGTATCTGCGCCGACGGCAGCTCGAAGCGCGTCCAAATCGACCATGCCGCGCGCATCCGATTTAATCGTCACCGTATCGAATCCGGCAACGGTCGCGCTCGCCGGGTTCGTGCCGTGCGAGGAATCCGGCACGATCACCTTGGTGCGGGCTTCGCCGCGGCTCTCATGATAGGCGCGGATGAGCATCAAGCCGGTCCATTCGCCATGCGCCCCTGCCGCAGGCTGAAGCGTTACTTGATCCATGCCGGTTAAGGCGGCGAGGTCGCTTTGCAGCGTATAAAGCAGCTCAAGAGCGCCTTGAATACTTTCCTCCGGCTGGTATGGATGGATTTTGGCGAAGCCGGGGAAGCGGGCGGTATCCTCATTGATTTTTGGATTATATTTCATCGTGCAGGAGCCAAGTGGATAAAAACCGTTGTCGACGCCAAAGTTGCGGCGGGACAGCTCGGTGTAATGGCGAATGACATCAACCTCAAACACCTCAGGCAGCTCGGCGGGCTGCCTGCGCAGCAGCTCCGCAGGCAGCAGCTCGCTGGCCGCAAGTGCAGGAACGTCGCACTCAGGCAAGGAATAGGCGATGCGCCCCGGCTTGCTGAGCTCAAAAATCAACGCTTTCTCGGCTTTCATACACAGGCCTCCAATTCACGGATGAAGGTATGGATTTCTTCTTTGGTACGGCGTTCGGTTACGGCGATGAGCATATGGTTTTTCAGCTCAGGATAGGCGTTTCCTAGATTGTAGCCACCAATGTAGCCCGCTTGCAGCAGCTTGGCGCTTACGGCAGCGAGGTCGGCTGAATCCGGCAGCTTGACGACAAACTCATTGAAATAGGGAGCCGAGAAAGCGAGCGACAGCGGCCCATTCGCCGCCACGCTAGCAGTATAGTGGGCTTTACGCACATTGAGCAGCCCTACCTCCTGCATGCCTGCTTTGCCGAGCACTGACATATAGATGGAGGCGCATAATGCGAGCAGCGCCTGATTGGAGCAAATATTCGACGTCGCCTTCTCGCGGCGAATATGCTGCTCGCGGGCCTGGAGCGTCAGGACGAAGCCGCGTTTGCCGTCCTTGTCGACGGTTTGCCCGACGATGCGCCCGGGAATGCGGCGCATAAGCGGCTCCGACACCGCGAAGAAACCGCAGGTCGGCCCGCCAAGCGATGCGGGAATGCCTAGCGGCTGCGCATCGCCGACGACGATGTCGGCGCCAAGCGCGCCCGGCGATTCCAGCAAGCCGAGCGAGATGGGATTGGCGCTGACGACGAGCAGCGCTTTTCTGGCATGAACGAGCGGCTCGATCATGCGAATATTTTCAATGCAGCCGAAGAAATTAGGAGATTGAATGAGAACGGCAGCTGTATTTTCGGTAAGGGCTGCTTGGAGCGCATCCACATCGGTGACGCCATTTTGATAGCCGATTTCTACGACTTCCAAGTTCAATCCGCGTGCGGACGTCAGCAAAATTTCCCGAGCCTCCGGATGGACGGCGCGGGACACAATAATTTGCTTGCGCTTCGTCGCCCCGCTGGCCAGCGCCGCAGCTTCGGCGAGCGCTGTTGCCCCGTCATACATGCTCGCATTGGCGACCTTCATGCCGGTCAACTCGCAAATATACGATTGGAACTCAAAAATCGCCTGCAGCTCCCCTTGGCTGATTTCCGGCTGATACGGGGTATAGGCGGTATAAAATTCCGAGCGGGACAGCATATGGTTGATGACGACTGGAATGTGATGGTCGTACAACCCTGCACCGAGAAAGCTCGTATAGCGGTCAAAGTCGGCGTTTTTGTCCGATAGCTCGCGCATATGGCGCAGCAAAGCAGGCTCATCGAGCTGCCCGGACATGGGCAAAACCCCGTCATAGCGCACAGCGGCAGGAATATCGGCGAATAGCTCCTCAATGGAGCTGGCGTGGGCGGCTGCGAGCATTTCGGCCTGATCCTGCTCGGTCATCGGCAAATAGCGGTGCTTATACATGGCGATCGCTCCTTTTCTGTGCAAGCCCCTGACGGGCGCGTAGTCGTTAGCGTACATATAGCATGTTCAGGATTGGGCGGGAATGACTTTGGGCTGTTTATAAAATGGCGCTTTGACGACGACAGCTTTCAGCCGCTTGCCGCGGATATCGAGCCATAGCTCCGTGCCGATGGCTGCATAGACGCTCTGTACAAGGGCGAGACCCAAATTGCGCTTCAGAGTCGGCGATTGCGTTCCCGTCGTGACTTCCCCAATCTGTTCTCCTTCGGCATTGTGGACGGTATAATGGGGGCGCGGAATGCCCCGCTCCAACAATTCCAAGCCAATGAGCTTGCGGGGAATGCCTTCCGACTTCTGGCGCTGGAGCTCCTCGCGACCGATAAACGGGCCCTTATCCAGCTTAACGAAGTATCCAAGACCAGCCTCCAGCGGCGAAATATCCGCCGACAGCTCATGTCCGTAAAGCGGCAGCTTGGCTTCGAAACGCAGTGTATCGCGGGCTCCAAGTCCAGCGGGCATAAGTCCATAGGCTTCACCTGCTGCTAGCAGTCCGCGCCAGATCGAGGCGGCATTGCTGCTGCAATAAATTTCAAAGCCATCCTCGCCTGTATAGCCGGTACGGGAGACTAAGGCTGCATGTCCGCATACGGAAACCTGATTTAAAAAATGAAAGGCAGGAAGTGCCGCGACAGGCGCATCCGTCACCTTCGACAAAATAGCCAACGCCTTCGGGCCTTGCAGCGCAAGCAGCGCGGTGCCGTCGGATTGGTCGCGAAGCGAGACGTCACCATCGGCATGTGCCTCCAGCCACTGCCAATCCTTATCTATATTCGAAGCGTTAATGACGAGCATGTAATGCTGCTCTCCCAGTTTATAAACGAGCAGATCGTCGACTACACCGCCATCCGGGTAGCACATCATCGTATATTGCGCCTGTCCGGGCTGTAGCTGCAATACATCATTTGTCGTCATTTGCTGGAGAAAGGCTTCAGAGCCCGCGCCACTAACGATAAACTCCCCCATATGAGAGACATCGAACAATCCAGCTTGCTCGCGGACAGCTGCATGCTCCTGCTGAATACCTGAAAATTGGACGGGAAGCTCCCAGCCGCCAAAATCAATGCAGCGGGCACCCTTGAAATCGGCATACAACGGAAAAAGCGGTGTACGTTTAAGGCTGCTCAACAAAATCACCCCTTCAGCTTGAATGCAGTTCTAAGCTTGAATTTCGTTCTAATTTGGCTCGAATGAAGCGCGGAATTTTTCAATAGGCATAAGAAAAAGGACAGGCGAAAGGAAAAAGGGGGCGCCGCGAAGCTTGCTTCGCCCATCCATCTTTCCTTTCGCTCTGTCCTTTGTACCTGAGAGTTGTCCCACGCCTTGAAAAACATGACAAAATACGTCATATATGCGTGAGTTTCCCCTTGGGTGATTCACTCGTGGTGAATGCTCTCCAGAGGTGCGTCCGACAAAGGTCCTTTTGCCTGAGAGATTCACCTGAAAGGCTTACTCCTTCGGCGTTACCTGTCCATCAGTAATCTCTCCCGCTGCCATCATCCGCGTATTTAATTAGGTCGCTGCTTTTATGCCTTTGCCAACATTATACACATCAGCTGGATATGGATGTCAATCTTTTTTGCGTTTTTTTTGACTTATTTGTTAGGAATGTTGACATGCCTTTGAGGAATAAGCTATGCTTGTGGGGAATCAAGGCAAATGAATATGCGGATGATGATGATCGGGAGAGACTGCCTGCGGCCAGATGGATAGCCGACTCGGCAGCACCGAAGGAGCAAGCCGTTATCCTTGCTGGATAACGAACAATCTCTCAGGTAAACGTACCGGCATTTGACGCAGCTCTGGAGAGTGCGAATAGCCGCCAAAGGGGTAAGGAGCACCGTCTGGCTTTGCCTGCGGCTTGCTCTCATGCTCTCAGGTACCGAGGACAGAGAATGGGCAATTACGCCTGTTCTCTGTCTTTTTTAAATTTAAGAATGAATTTGAACTTGAGTGAGAAAGCGAGGCGCTGGCAATGAGCGAAATTAGGGAGCAGCTGCGGTATAGCGATGAGCATGAATGGGTGCTGCAGACGGAGGGAAGGAAGCTGCTGGTCGGCATTACCGATCATGCGCAAAGCCAATTGGGCGATATCGTTTTCGTAGAGTATCCAGAGGTTGGTGCAGAGGTTTCGGCTGGCGACAGTATCGGCACCATTGAGTCGGTTAAGACGGTGTCGGAGCTTTATAGCCCGGTATCTGGCCGGATTGCGAAGGTGAACAGCACGCTCATTGACCAGCCTGAGCTAATTAACAGCGAGCCATATGATGGTGGCTGGATTGTGGAGGTTGAGCTCGAGAAAGGCTTGGAGGAGGAGCTCGGCAAGCTGCTGACCGCGGAAGCCTATGCTGCACTAATTGAGTAGTTGAGCAGCTCGCCAATCTCTATCATCCCAAAACGTAGGGCAGATATGCAAACGTAAGCGAGCCTAATGCTGATCCTAATCCTAATCCTAATTCTAATCCTCTTAATCACGATCAAATTTAGCGCTAAGTGTATTCCTACTAATAATTGAATTGTGACTCCCTCGTGGAGGGGACCTACGTAACGAAAAGCAGCTTCATACTCTGTGTTTCAGGGGATTTCTCATCGTACAAAGATAGACCTGACTTGATGGACACAGCAGCCGTTATTTTAATAGAATCACGGGATATGGCACAGGATGCGGACTCAGGAGCAGCTAATTCGCTGTAAATGGCCATTTTGGCAGGATAATGAGAGCCATAACAGCTTTACAGTCCGCTTACAGTCTAAAATTAAAGAAAAGACCAGAATAGCGGAATCTGTGTCCTCCAAAAATGGAGAGAATAGTCTCTAGACAGAACAGAAAAAAACCGCTGCCACGGCTGAGAAAGCCAAGTGGCAGCGGTGCAGCATGCTGCAAACTGAAAATTTTGCTAATTTAGTTTATCCACTGCTACTCCGAAATTTGACTATGCAAAATCGTTTGATTGCGGCCGCTATGCTTGGCGGCATACAGCGCATCATCGGCCTGCTTGAATAAATCGTCGGTATCTTTTAATCGAGCTGTATTGGAGGCGATGCCGAGCGACAGGGTGACCTGGCGGCCGATTGGCGTAATCGCCTGCTCCATCTGCATTCGCAGCTGCTCTGCTACGTCAAATGCCTCTTCCTCCGACGTGTGCGGCAGCACGATTGTGAACTCCTCGCCTCCGTAACGGAAGCAGTAATCGCCCTCGCGCTTGAGCTCCACCATCTTTGCTGCAAGCATGCGCAGCACCTCATCGCCCTTCGGATGGCCGAACTCGTCATTGACCGATTTGAAATGGTCCAAATCCAGCATAATGACGGAGAACGGAATTTGCCTCAGCTCCAAATCTTCAGTAATCAGCTTAAGTGTTCGGCGGTTTGGAAGTCCCGTCAAGGCATCCGTCTGCGATTCATGGAACAGCTCCTCATTTCTCCGCTTCATCTCATGGAAAGCAAGCGCGACGGTGGCGTTTAGCTGATTTGCCTCATAGTTCCAGTATACGCGTGTAGGAAGCGTGTCTGGTATTTGATCCTTCTTGGTCAGCTGCGCCGCATAATTAGCCAACTGGTAAAGTGGAGAGGACAGCGTGCGTGACAGCCACATGGTCAGACCAAGCAGCAGCAGTACGAATGGAGCTGATACCTTCAGCATGTCTGTAATGAGATCCCAGCTTTTATTTTCCACGTAGCTGACTGGCGTCTGGGAAACAATCCCCCAGTTGGTTTCGGGTACGACAGAATAACCTGCAAGAAAGTCGACGCCTTGGCTGTTAACCACCTGCTGTTGCCCGCTTTTTCCCTGCATCAGCTGCTGCACAACGGGATTCATGCTTACATTAGCAGGATGATCCTCCATATGCGGGTGATAGATCATATTGCCTTCCCCATCGACGACGTAAAAATAAGAGCCGCTGTTGTTTTCATTTTGCACGCCAAGAATTTCTCGGAAAATATTTTCATACTGCAAATAAATCGTTCCGGCCACATATCCCCGATAGGCGCCCTCCCGGCTGAAAATCGGCTGGCTGACCAGCACGATCATCCGATTCGTCGAAGAAATATAAGGCTTGGAAATGTGCGGCTTCTGTACTTTAAGCGCCAGCTTCGATTCATCAGTTGACAGCTTGTGGCCAATTATGCCCAAATTGTTAGGAGAGCTGGAGACGATAACGCCTTCAGCATCGACGACCGCGATCGAATTGAAGTAATGGTTGGTTCCCATAAAAAAATCAAGCTGCGCCAGCACAGCGCTGCTTTCGAGGTCGGTATCGGATAAATAATTCGCTGCGATTTCAAGGCTGCGCTTCATAGACACTAGCAGGGATTGCGTCGTTTTGCTAAGGTCACCGGCCGTAATGCGGTTTAATTCCAGTGTATTATGATAAAGGGATTCCCTCTGGGATTTGAAAGCGATAATGATATTGATGACGATGGTAATGAGGACGGACAAAAGCACGATGCAGGAGATGATGGATGCAAGGGTAAAACCTTTTTTGCGTTTTAGTGCGCTGTACATGCTAAACCTCTTCTCGTTGAAATTCTATTAAATAGTTTATCATTTTCGTGCGAGATTTTCGACATATAATGACAGACCAGCCGAATATTTTCTTTGCTTCAGTCCGGTCAGGCATTGCTCCAATTCGAGAGGGACATTATACTGAATGCAGCATTTTGATAAGTAGAAAGTCAGGTGTACGGATGCCTAAAGTTAATTTGTTTTCTAAAATCGTAGGGTTGCTCATTATTATGCTGCTGCCGATCATAGGACTTTACTCCTATTCCAATCATATTAGTACAGAAGTGCTAGATTCCGAGCTCAACCGCTCGAATACGAATCAGCTCGTTTTTTTCCAAAATCAGGTCAATTCCTCGATTAATCTGCTGGGGCTATGGCCGAATCTGCTCATTCAAGACCCGGACATTGCGAATTTGCGCGACTATTATGTTGATCTCGACAATCTCGATCTGCCTGCGATTACGATGGTCAAGCGCATTCAGACCAAGCTGAGCATTCAGGAAAGCTCCTCCAATTGGAAAAGCAATTTGGCGATTTATTCGCCAACGCTAGCCCGCGTCATTACGGTGAACGATGCCGTTCCCTATGATAGGGAGACGCTGGCCGCCCGCCTGAAACGCGGCTGGCAGGTGAAGTCCCTTGGCACTGATGGCTATCGTTTCTCGCTGATGACGGCGCTGCCTTACAATAACTTGTCCCAGGCTACGGATACGGGACTGCTCATTGAGGTTAGCTTTGACAGCTCGAATATTCAGGGCATGCTCGATCAGTTCAAGCGTGATGGACGGCGCGACCCCTTCTACTACAACGAGGAATGGGGCACGATATACAATCGTACCGCCGACCAGCAGCTTGGCAATCGGCTCATTGCCCAATTGGACGAGAGCGGCTTGCTGACCAGCGGCAGCCATACCGTCCAAGTGAACGGGGAGCGTTTTTTGGTCAATATTGTCCGTTCAGAAACGATAGGCTGGGATTTGATTGATTATATCCCGTTATCGGATGTGCTTCAGCCCATCAACCAAACGAACCGTTTATTTTATTATTCGGTTGGTTTGCTGCTATTGATGAGCTGTTTAATCGCCTATATGCTTTATGCGCAGGTGCAGGTTCCCATAAAGCAGCTCGTAATCAGCTTTCAGAAGCTGAAAAACGGCGATTACGGCGTCCGGCTTACGCCGAAGGGGCGCGGCAACAATGAATTTAAGTTCGTGTTTATCCGTTTCAACCGGATGGTTCAGCAAATTCAAGAGCTGTTTGAAAATGTTTATTTGGAAAAAATCCATGTGCGAGAAGCGAAGCTCAAGCAGCTGCAATCGCAAATCAATCCGCATTTTTTCTATAACTGCTTTTCCTTTATATCGAGCATGGCGAAGCTGGAAAACTATCAGTCGGTCATTGCGATGAGCCAGAACCTGTCAAACTACTACCGCTATACGACACGGCAGGAGCGGGATTTGGTCGATGCGCGGGAGGAAATTGAATTTGTTCGCAACTACTTGGATATTCAACAGATGCGGATGAGCCGGCTGTCCTATGAGCTGGACATCCCGGAGCATCTGCTGCGTTTTCAAATACCGCCGCTCGTTATTCAGCCGTTGGTGGAAAATGCGGTCATCCATGGCATTGAGCAATCTCCGAATGCAGGACGCATTCGCATATCGGGTGAATTTGACGGCGAGTTTGCTTCTATTACGGTGGAGGATGATGGCGTTGGGCTCGATCCAGAGCGGCTTTTTGCATTGCAATACCAATTGACGCGTCCTATGGAGCAGGAGATGGGCTGCGGTCTTTGGAACGTTCATCAGCGCTTGCATTTGCGTTTTGGGGCATGCTCAGGCATCGTGCTGTCGCCATCGCCGCTAGGCGGCTTAAAGGTGCAAATTCGCTGGCATGTGACCCGCGAGAAACAGATCGAACAGACAACGACAGGAAAGGGGCATCCTAATGATTGAACTGCTGCTTGTAGATGATGAGGCCTATGTGACGCTGAGCTTGGAGAAGACCATTCCGTGGGATGAGCTTGGCGTCAGCAAAGTATACCGGGCCGAGTCCGCTGCCGAGGCGCTCGCTATTATGGAGGCGGGCGACATTGATATTTTGGTCACCGACATTCGTATGCCGGGGATGGACGGCTTGCAGCTGATCGAGCAGGCGAAGAAGCTCTGGCCGGATTTGCGCT
The DNA here is from genome assembly GCF_050481745.1 of Paenibacillus algorifonticola. Classification (GTDB taxonomy): domain Bacteria; phylum Bacillota; class Bacilli; order Paenibacillales; family Paenibacillaceae; genus Pristimantibacillus; species Pristimantibacillus algorifonticola_A. Next base: position 232,034 of record NZ_JBCNGR010000006.1, read on the forward strand.
GCATTTTAATGACTGGCTACTCCGATTTCCAATATGCGAAAAAAGCGCTGCAATTGCAGGCGTCCGATTATATTTTGAAGCCGGTGGACGATAAGGAATTTGTGCGCAGCCTGATGAATACGATCGAGGAGCTGAAGGTGGAGTGGGAGCAGGCGGAGCAATACCATCAGCTCGTTTACAATATGAAGTCGGAATATGGGCTGCTGCGGCGCAATCTGCTGCATGATCTGCTGCTCGGCCGCCAGCTGTCGGACACGACGATTGGCGCCAAGCTGGTGCAATATGAAATTCCGCTGCGGCTTGATGCTCCTTCCGTCATTTTGCTGATTCAATACAGCAATCCTTATGACGAGAGCAACCGCAGCAGCATGGAGCTGATGGAATATGCGGTCGGCAATATAGGCGAGGAAGTGTTCGCCGAGCATATGAACGTATGGTATGGCAAAGCGCCGCATAATTGCCTCATCTTCGTTGCGCAGCCAAATGAGGAGCGGCAGCGGCAGCTGGAGTTTTCGCCGGATTACAAAGGACAGCGGCGGGCGATGCTGGAGCAGGCGGTGGACGTCTTTAGACGGCAAATCTCCCATTTTCTCCGTTCGGAAATATCGCTTATCATTTCCGACTGGTTCTCCTTCCCGAGCGGCATGGCGAATGCATACCGCACGGGAATGAGCGTCTATTTGTCGAGCGCGATTCATGAATCGGGCATTGCGGTCTATTTGGAAAGTCACCAGGCGGAGCCGGAGACGCGAGTGAATCTAATGGAGGCCTTGTATAAGCCGCCTACGCTTATTCATTTGCTAGAGTCCAAGCAGTGGGACACAGCGCTGCTCAAAATCGATGAGGTGTTCGGCAATTTGGAGCAGGTGAAGTTTTCGCGGGAGCATCTGTATGAGGTTTTTCTCTCGATTACGAATGCCTTTATGTATACGGCCCATAAACAGGGACAATTTATTTATGAAATTGATCATGCGGGCTTCGACATGCTGCTCGACCACACCGTTATTCATTCGCTGGACAAGCTGCGGAATTGGTCGACGGATATGCTGGAGCGGCTGCGCACGGAGCTGTCGAGTACGGAGGAATACGCCAAGAGCAGTCTGGTCAAGCAGGTGCAGGAGCTTGTGTCTGCAAGTCTTGGCCATGATACGTCGGTGAAGACGATTGCGGACAAGGTATTTTTGCATCCCGTCTATTTGTCCAAAATTTACAAAGCCCAGACTGGCGAGAGCATCAGTGACTATATTACCCGGATGCGAATGGAGCGGGCGCATTATTTGCTGAAGCAGACCAATAAGAAAATTTATGAAATTACCTCGGAGCTGGGCTATCAGAATCCGCAATATTTCAGCAAAATCTTCCGCAAGCATTACGGGATGACGCCGCAGGAGTTCCGCGACCAATAGCAAAAAGCGAACAGGTTGCCAAAGGTGCAGAAATGTTCGGTTATTGTCATATGACTTCCCCAGCAATGCTCCTATAATAAAGTCATAAACAATTGCAACACACAGTTGGAGGGGGAAAAACAAAAATGATTAGCGCTTACAAAAAGCAGCTGCTGCTCGTACTAAGCCTCATTCTCGTTGTCGGCCTGCTCGCAGCATGCGGCAAGGATAACACAGGAACGGGCGAAAGCACGAACACAGGAGCTTCAACAGGAAATGAATATAAAGAGAAATATGATCCGCCTGTCACATTGACGACCGTATGGGGTGTAGCTCCTGAGGTGAAATATAAAAATGGTGAAACGATTGAGAACAACGTAGCGACAAAATGGGCCAAGGAGCAGCTCGGCATCGAGATTAAATCGCTCTGGTCTGTGACCGATACGAATAATGCTTTAGCTACAAAGCTGCGCCTGGCCATGTCCTCGGGACAGGATATGCCTGACGTGCTGGTTGTCGGCAATAATGATCCGCAGCTGGTTGCTGATCTGGTCGATTCCGGCTATTTCCGTGAAGCTGGCGACCTGTTTGATCAATACGCAAATGACACATGGAAAAAAGCGATGGAGCTTGATCCTAACGTATGGAATCCCTATATTCGCGACGGCAAAAAAATGGGTATTCCCGTACTGGATTATGCTTATAACAATGACTACTTGCTTTGGATCCGTCAGGATTGGCTGGACAAGCTGAATATGAAGGCCCCAACTACGATTGCCGAGCTGGAAACCGTGATGGAAGCTTTCAAAAACAACAACCCGGACGGTTTGACTCCGGATAAAGTAACGCCGCTTAGCATTGGCTTCAAAACGAAGCTGAGCAGTTGGATGGGTGACCCATCATGGATTTTTGGAGCTTATGGCGCGATGCCAGAGCAATGGAATGTTGGAACGGACGGAAATCTTGAATATGGCTCTATTAATACAGGCATGAAGCAGGGTCTGGAGAAGCTTTCGGAATGGAGCAAAAAAGGCTTTATCCCTAAAGAAGCGGCTCTATGGGATGAGAACAAGACGGCTGAGCCAGCAGTTGCAGGAACAGCGGGCATTATTCCTGGACCGTACTGGATGAGTGGCTGGCCGCTTGTCGATACGGCGAAAAACGTGCCAACCGCAAAATGGACGCCGATTGCACTGCCAAAAGGTCCTGACGGCAAAGCGACAAGCCATGGTACGCCATTTTCCAGCGCTGTTATTTTGATCAACAAAGATATTAAACATCCTGAGGCTTTGTTCACTTATGAGAACTGGATGTTTGACAACTTCGCAAACCCTGCGAAGGGCAGTCCGCTTGAGGTTGGTATGTTCAAGGGCTATGACTATGATGTTGATGCCAATGGCAACACGCTTTATCAGGATGATATCCCTGGAGGCTATATCAACATTGTTCGTTATTTCCTCGTTCGCGATGGCGCTCGTATTCCAGACGCGCAAATGACAGCTCTGCTGGCTTTGGCAGATGGCAAGGAGCCAGAGACGAAGCTGGAAAAAGATATTGCCAACAGCTTCGGCAAGCAAACGCCAGAGGCGGCGAAGGTGCTCATGTCCCAGAAGGATGTTGCGCTTATGAATATGTTTACGGGCCCTACAACGCCGACGATGAAGTCGAAAATGGATTATCTGAAAAAAATCGAGCTTCAAACGTTTAACGAAATTATTTACGGCACGAAGCCGATTGATGCCTTCGATACATTCGTTGCCAGCTGGAATAAATCCGGCGGCGAGCAAATTACGAAGGAAGTAAATGAATGGTATGCATCTGTAAAATAGTGCAAGTCAGCAAAGCAGTCTGCCCTCGGCAGGCTGCTTTTGTTTTTATGAGAGTCTCCTGTGAAAAGTAGTTGCAATAGTGCCATCAATGTTGGTTCCGTCATGTGTTCAGGCGGTTTGGGGCGTTGCTATAATTGAGGTAATTCATACAAATGCGTTCAGGAGGATACTACAATATGAGGCAGCTAAAGCGCCACTGGCCGTTCCATCTCATGATTTTGCCATCCCTTGTTTTTCTGATTTTGTTCAGCTATTTGCCAATGGCGGGCATTGTTATGGCCTTCCAGGACTTTAAGCCCCGGCTGGGCATTACAGGCTCGGAATGGATCGGTCTCGATAATTTTCGCTATATGTTTGAGCGGGAGGACAGCCTGGAGGTTATTTGGAACACGCTGGTTATTGCGGTTTTGAAAATTATTTTCAACCTAGCAGCTCCATTCATCTTTGCTCTTTTCTTAAATGAGGTGCGCAAGGAGCTTTTCAAGCGTTATGTGCAAACGATGGTTTATTTGCCCCATTTCCTGTCATGGGTCATTTTGGGTGGTATTTTGATCGACATATTGTCCAGCGATGGCGGTTTTGTAAACCGGATTCTGGGCATGGTCGGGATCGGGCCGATCTTCTTCCTTGGAGAGGGCAACTGGTTCCGCTTTACGGTTATTGTTTCCGAGGTGTGGAAGGAGTTCGGATACGGAACGATCGTCTTTCTGGCAGCTCTCTCGAACATTAACCCCTCGCTGTACGAGGCAGCCGAAGTGGATGGCGCAAGCCGCTGGAAGCAGACGCTTCACATTACGATGCCTTCGATGGTACCGATGGCGATTGTCGTAGGTACGCTGGCACTCGGCAACATTTTGAATGCGGGCTTTGACCAAATTTTCAACCTGTATAATCCGCTAGTCTACGATAAAGGCGACATTATTGATACGTTCGTTTATCGCACAGCGATAATAAGCGGGGAAATGGGCTTTGGAACAGCGGTCGGATTATTCAAATCCATTATCAGCATGATCTTGATTTTCGTCTCATACCGCATGGCCTATAAATGGGCAAACTATCGAATTTTCTAAGAATGGAGCGAGCCTAGAATGTACCACAAAACACTGTCATACCGCCTATTTTCTATACTCAATAATACAGGGCTGCTGTTTATCTCGCTCCTGTGCATTATCCCGCTTGTTCATGTGCTGGCGATTTCGTTCAGCGCGAAGTCGGCAGCCGATGCCAATATCGTTAATTTGTGGCCGGTAGATTTCACTTTGGAGGCTTATCGCAAAACGATCGACAACCCGATCTTTCTAAACTCGATCTGGATATCGATCATGCGGACGTCCATTGGCACAGCCCTTACGCTGCTGCTGGCGTTTATGGCAGCTTACCCGCTTTCCAGAGAAAGCACGAGCTTCAAGGCACGTTCTTACTACTCCTGGATTTTCGTTTTCGCGATGGTCTTTAACGGCGGGCTTGTTCCCTTCTATATGATGATCCAGAATTTGAACCTGATGGGCTCTTTCTGGGCACTGGTGCTTCCCGGGGCGGTTAATATTTATTTAACGATTCTGATGATGAACTTCTTCCGGGGCATTCCGAAGGAGCTGGAGGAGGCAGCGATGATTGATGGAGCGGGCCACTTCCGGGTGCTGTTCACGATCTTCCTGCCCGTATCGAAGCCAGCGATTGCAACGCTCAGCCTGTTCAGCATCGTGTTCCATTGGAATTCGTGGTTTGACGGCCTGCTGTATACAGAAGGCGTTCACCAATATCCGCTGGCGACCTTTCTGCAAACGGTCATTATTTCGCGCGACATGAGCTCCATGAGCCTTGATCCCGTATCGCTTGCCTTGATCTCGCAGAAGACGGTTAGTGCGGCGCAAATTTTTATCGGTGCCCTTCCTGTCCTCATTATTTATCCGTTTTTGCAAAAGTTTTTCGTAAAAGGCCTCGTTGTAGGCTCGGTTAAAGAATAGCGTGACAAAGGTAAACGCGTGGGTTTTAGAGGATGTACAGAAGGCTGTTTTCCGGAAACGGAGAGCAGCCTTTTTTTTGCGGCAACGCGGAATTTCTTCGTTTCGGATTAAGAACTTTCGTCAGGCCAAGCAGGCCGGGTTAGCGACTTAATTCTAATAATGACGCATTCCCGTCCATTCGCCTCTATTTTTACTGGGCTGTTAAAATTAGCGGTCCGTCCGAGGTGACTGCAATCGTATGCTCATATTGCGCCGACAACTTGCCGTCGGCCGTTCTCGCCGTCCACCGATCGTCGTCGATCTTGATACGGAACGTACCTTCGTTGATCATCGGTTCAATCGTAAACACCATGCCTTCCTTTAACCGAATGCCTTTGCCGGCTACGCCGATATGCTCGTAGCTCGGCTCCTCGTGCAGGCTCCGTCCGATCCCGTGCGCCAGCAGATCGCGTACGACCGAAAACCCGTTTGCTTCCGCATGCTGTTGAATCGCCGACGTGATGTCGCCGAGCCGCCCCCCGGGGATTGCCCTGGCGATTCCCAGGTCCAAGCATTCCTTTGTCACCTTCATTAATTTTTGCGCCTCCGGCCGGATATTGCCCACCGCATAGCACCAGCACGAATCGCCGAACCATCCGCCGTATTCCACGACGATGTCGAGCTTCAGCAAGTCGCCGTCCATAATCACCTGATTCGAAGGAATGCCGTGGGCGACCACATCGTTGACCGAAATGCAGGTTTCGGCGGGGTAACCGTTGTACCCTTTCGTAAATTGATTGCCGCCCAGCCTGATGATGTGTCTGGCAACAAAGTCATTGATTTCCTGAGTGGTGATCCCAGGCTCAATCAGTTTGGACACCTCGCGATAGCAGTCCACAACGATTTGGCTCGCCGGCTTCATCTCTTCTATTTCTCTAGGTGATTTTAGTATGATCATCTGTCATTACTCGCTCCTTATCCATTCTATAATTTTAAAAACCGGGCGATATCGCCGGCCTCCTCGTGCAGCTTTCCGCGGCGAAGCGAAATCGAGGCGCAGCCGACCAAGGCGGCCAGCAGCATTTCCGCGCGCTGCAGCTGATACGGCGGCTCCGCCGCGTTTCCGCAGGAAGCGGCAGCCCCGTCCACGGCACGCTCGGTATCCAGCAGCGAGGCAAGCGGAGCCAGCACCTCACGACGAAAGGAGGCTGAAAGCGTGACCGAGCGCGCTTCTGGCAGCGAGGCAAAGTCCTCTCCGGCCATCTTAAACAACAGGTAAAGGGCGTGGTCCTCCGCCCATAGCTGCAGCAGCCGGAAGCCTGCGGCGCCGACAGGGCCAAGCTCTGCGGCAGCGGCGGCTTCGCTGCTTCCGTTTCGGGAATCCACGGAAGCTGAGTTCCCGGTGTCCGCCGCAGCAGCCAAGCCAAAATGCTCATCCGCCGCCGGTGCCTTCCCCGAGGCCGAAGCGCCGGAGACCTCCAGCGGAGCCTCTAGCGTTGCCTCTAGCGTTGCCTCTAGCGGGGCTGCCAGCCATTCCCCGGCCCGCTCGAACGCGTCCCATAGCAGATCTTGAAGCAAATCGCCCTTATTGCTGTAATAATGGTATACCGTGCCATAGCCGAGACCTGCTTGCGCGGCCACATCGCGGATTTCCAGTAAAGGCCCTTTATTCAAAAAAACATCGGCAGCGGCTTTTCGGATTTGTGCCAGACGCCGCAGCCGGATCTCATCGTTTTGTTCCTTCGTGCGTGGAGTCATCTCGTCCGTTCCCCTCTTTATTTTTGACCTACTATTATGTCAATATAAAACATCGGCTTGCGAATAACAAGAGAATATCTGAAATTCCCGTTAATCCCCGGGCTGGGGCTTAAGCACATTATTTCAGGATCTTTCAACCAGGTAGTTTTTAAGGCGTCTGTTTGCGCAGGTTTTGCTTATGAAAACCCTATGAATGATAGCGCTACCAATATTCGGAATGTGCGGCGTCAAACAGGTTGCATAAAATGCTGGAATGTTGCTTTTGGTATGTATATCGCTTTTCATAAAATCGCTTACAATTAGATGAAGCATGGAGAAACAATATAATCAAGGGAGAGGTTTACATGAAAAAGGGGAAAGGGTACATCAGCCTTGTGCTGGTCGTAGCGTTATTTATGACACAGATGGCCTGGCCGCAAGCGGCGGTAAAAGCAGCTGCAGCAAATTTGGCGCTTGGCAAAATCGTTTCAGCAAGCCAAGAATATATAGATCCGCAGTGGGGCCAGCCGAAGGAATACGCGGTCGATGGCAATCCGGATACGGCATGGAGCGCAGCAAGCGCTGTAAGTCCGACTCACTGGCTTAAAGTGGATTTGGGCAGCGAATATGATCTTTCTGGTGTGGAAATCACTTGGAAGGAAGATGAAATCGTCAAGTATATCGTAGAGGTGTCGCCGGACGATGTGAACTGGACGGTCGCTGCCGATAAATCGGCTAATGCGGCAAAGCAGCAGACGGCAAGCCTTGCATTCGAGGCGGACAGCATGCGTTATGTGCGCGTCACGATCTCTTTTTATGCGGGCGGCGGCTGGTGGCCGGGCATTAAAGAATTAAAGGTAATAGAAAAGGAAATTGTGAAAAGTCCAGCGGACATTACCGGCTATGACGCGGTGAATATAGAAACCTACAGCGGCACGGCTCCGAGCCTTCCGGCACAGGTGAATGCCGCATATGCGGACGGCAGCTTTGGGCTCGTCAATGTAGCATGGGACGCTGTTGATCCACAGAAATATACAGGTGGGGGCAGCTTTGAAGTAGCGGGAACGGTAACGGGAGCGAGCGTGCAGCCGAAAGCGTCGGTCACGGTGCTTGGCTATCGCGACGATTTTATTCGCGGGGTGGATATTTCGACACTGACCGCAATTGAGGACAACGGCGGAAAATATTATGACAGCAATGGCGTGGAGCGCGATTTGCTGGACATTTTGAAGGACCGGGGCGTGAACTACGTCCGGCTGCGGGTGTGGAATGATCCGCAAAACTCGGGCGGCTACAATGATAAGGAAGATGTACTTAGACTCGCTAAGCGAGTGAAGGCGAAGGGGCTCAAGCTGCTCGTCGATTTCCACTATTCGGATGACTGGGCGCATCCAGGCCAGCAGGTTCGACCTGCGGCGTGGAAAAACCTGACGATGCCTGAGCTGGGCCAAGCGGTATACGACTACACGTACGAGGTTATTTCTGAATTGCAGGCAGTAAATGCAATGCCTGACATGGTGCAGATCGGCAATGAAATCAACAGCGGCGTGCTCACGGGCAAAGGCGGCTCGGTTAACTTTGACGATCAAGCGCTGCTGCTGAACAGCGGCTCGTCGGCGGTTCGCGCCCTGCCTGGCGGCGATGAGGTTCAAATTATGATTCATCTTGCAGAAGGCGGCAAAAATGCGACCTTCCGTTATTTCTTTGACGGCATCAATGGCAGAGTCGATTACGATATTATCGGATTATCTTATTATCCGTTCTGGCACGGTACGCTGGAAGCGGTGAAAATCAATATGGACGATATGGCGCTGCGTTACGGCAAGGAAGTGGTCATTGCTGAGACGTCGTATCCTTTTTCGTACAAAAATGGCGATGCCCATGAAAATATTATTAACTCCGACCAAAAGCTGAAAACGGGCGGAGCGAAATGGGACGCGACCGTTCAAGGCCAATACGACGCAATTCAAACGATTATGGATTTGATCTCCAATGTGGAAAATAACAAGGGAGCCGGATTTTTCTATTGGGAGCCGGCATGGATTCCATCGAATGTAGGCTGGATTGCGTCTGAGGGCGACGCATGGGAAAATCATGCGATGTTTGATTATGATGAATATCCGGCAAACGGCGGATACGCCTATAAGGGCTATGCGCTGGATTCCTTGAACGTCTATAAGCATGGATTGACGGCAGTACCGGCAGATCGCCAGCATTTGGCGGCCGCGATTGCTGAAGCGAAGTCGCTCATCGAGGCAGATTTTACGCCGCAGAGCTGGCCGCAGCTTGCACCTGCTATCGCTCAGGCGCAGCTCGTTCACGATCAGGCGTATACGCCTCAAGGGGTAACGCAAGCTGAAGTGGATACGGCACAGGCACAGCTTGCCTCCGTTGTAGCTGGGCTTGAAGTGGTGCCGGCGGACAAGGCGGTGCTGACGGGACTCATTACCGATGCAGAAGCAAAGCAAGAGGCGGACTGGTCGGCCAAAAGCTGGCAGGCGCTGCAAAGTGCGCTTGCTGTTGCACGAACGGCTTATGGTGATGCAAGAGCTACGCAAACGGTCGTCAATCATGCGGTTGCCGGATTGCAGGCCGCGCTGAATGGTTTGTCGAACGTGGATAAAGGCACGCTTGTGACCACTATTGTATCGGCAGAGCAGCTCGACGGTGCGGAATATTATGCGGCCGGATGGGCTGTACTGCAAGCTGCATTAGCGAATGCGAAGACGGTCAACAATGATGGTCAGGCTGTTCAAACGGCGGTTGTGGCTGCGACGGAAGCACTTGCCTCCGCGATTCAAGCGCTTAAGCCTTTGCAGGATATTGCAGCGTTTAAAGCAGCAACTTCTTCCAGCAACGCTGGCAGCGGCGGCGGCAAGACCAACGCTCCAGAAGGGGCAGTCGATCAAAATGATGGCACTTCATGGGGAACAGATAAAGGGGCTGGCAGCTGGTGGATGGTCGATCTGGGCCAAGCTTCGCTAGTGAAAAAAGTGGTGCTCAACAAATGGGCGGGAGTCGTCCATTACAAGGTGGAAATTTCCGATGATGGCGCAATATTCCGTACAGCAGCGGATACGCAAACGCTGGCGATGCCTTCGGACAGCCATAAGCTGACGGACAATAATACGGGCCGTTATCTCAAGGTGACGATTACCGAAGGCCAAGGCTGGGTCGGCATGATGGACTTCAAGGCATTCGGGCTGGCTCTGGCTGACAAGGCCGAGCTGAATGCCGCAATGGCTGAAGCAGCTGGCTTGACGCAAAGCCAGTACACGGCAGCAAGCTGGTCCGTGCTTGCCGAAGCGCTGGCTGCAGCGCAGCGGGCAAGCGCTGATCAGGAGGCTGATCAGGCGCAGGTAGCTGCGAGCGCAGCAGCAGTGACAGCTGCGATTGCAGGGCTAGAGGAGGCGACGGAGCCAGAGGGGCCGACGCCAACGCCAACACCGACGCCAACACCAGAGGAGCCGACACCGACAGTGCCTCCGGTGACACCAACGCCAGAGGTACCGACACCGACAGTATCTCCGGCGACGCCATCACCAGCAACGCCAGCGCCGGGAACGTCGACGCCGGCTACTCCGACGGCGAGCCCGCAGCCAACAGCAGCGCCATCGGCTGCTGCTGTGATTACAATCGCGAACGGCGTGCCGGATGCTTCCGGCAAGCTGGTCGCGACAGTCGCTGCCAGCGAGCTGAGCAAGGCGGCGACGCAGGCAAGCGGGAACGACGTCACGATTCGCGTCGTTCCAGCAGCTGCACCGCAGCAGGCAGTCGTACAGCTGCCCGCGGCTGCTATTAAAGCGCTCACCGATCACAACGTTCCGGTGCTGCATGTATGGCTGGACGGCGTACGAATTAGCGTCGCCGTCGAAGCCCTTGCCAGCGCAGCGGCGCAAAACACCGCCGCAATGCTGGCCTTCACCGCCGAGAAAGTAGACTCGGCTGCCCTTACAGCGGAGGATCGCGCGAAGGTTGGCGCGCATCAAGTTTATGATTTGTTGCTTGTCCATGATGGCAAGCAAATAACATGGAACGAAGGGCAAGTGGAAGTAGCCTTGCCGTACACGCTGAAAGCAGGCGAGCAGCCGCATCAGGCGGTCGTTTATTATTTGAATAGCAATGGCGGTTTGGAAGCTGTCCATAGCAGTGTGTATCGCGAAAAGGATCAAGTAATCGTATTCCAGGCGGCGCATTTCAGCCGTTATGCAGCGGCTTACGCAGACGTTTCGTTTGATGATATCGCGCAGTATCCATGGGCAAAGATCGCAATTGAAGGTCTTGCTGCCAAAGGCATCGTTCAAGGCACGGCAGCAGGCAAATTCCAACCAGCGGGCAGCGTTACCCGTGCACAGTTTGTGCACATGCTCGTTCAGGCGTTCGGTCTTGCGAGCAAAGACGGCGCTTCAACGAAGCTGAGCGACATCAAGGCTGGAAGCTGGTATGAGCAGTCTGTTCTTGCCGCAGAGCAGAATGGCATTATTAAAGGCAGAGCGGATGGCTCCTTCGGCATCAACGCTTCCATTACAAGAGAAGAGATGGCGGTTATGCTGTACCGCGCTGCGAAGCAAAGCGGATTCGCAGCAGATGCAGGGGCGGCGCAACCTACGGGCGCAGCAGCTTCCTTCACGGATGCCGGGCAAATCTCGGATTATGCGCAGGAAGCAGTAGCTGCCATCAAGCAGCTGGGGCTGATTTCCGGCATGGGCAATGGCGCTTTCGCGCCGCAGGCAACGGCAACCCGGGCTCAATCCGCAGTCGTTATTGCTAAAGTACTTTCAGTATTATACGAATAGTAACAATGGTTGCCAGGCGGTAAAAATGAAGACGGTGTTCCAGGTCGATAGCGACTGGAACATCGTCTTTTAGCATCCGAACGCAAACGAAGTCCGTTCGAACAATCTTTTTCCCTCCCAAGGACAAGCCGGCCTTTAAAAAAGGGAACAGCTTTATTGCAATTGAATCCTATTCTGCGGGAAGCGGTTAGAAAGGTACTTAGAAAGGCAATTGCTGCCGCTGGGCAAAGAAGCCTGACCTATCGCACATACCAAAAAGACCGAGCCGCTTGCGAAACAAGCGGCTCGGTCTTTAAGCTTTTACAAAAGAAAGCTATTTTGCAGTTGCCATTCGATTAGTCAAGAACCGCTGTAATATGCTCGGACGTGATTGCCCAGTGCGTAGCGCTCCAAACCTTCTCTTGATTTTGGATAAAAATAATTTGTGGCGACTCGTGCTTAACCGACGTATCTTCAGCGATTTTGTTCGAAACCGGACGGGATTCGATAACCTTAACAAGGACATAATCAGTATCCTGACGCGGGTTAGCGTCCAGGTAGGCTGTGAACTCGCGGTGCGCATTCGCGCTCACCGGGCAAGTTGTACTATGCTTGAAAACAACCAGGGCACGGTCTTTCGAGCCTTCCAAAGCGGCGTCCCATTGCTCAGCTGAATCTATTTCACGATATTGTGTCATTTGTAACACTCCTTTTGTCTGTTAATCAATAATAGATATTAGCTTACTTCCCTTTATTGTACCCTTCTCCGAGCAAAAAGTCATCTTGCCATTTAATTGGGCAGGGCGCAAAGAGAAGGATTGACGAGGCTGAGGGGTTAAGCTATATTATAAGCATTAAATGATGTATACAACATTTATCATTAAAGGTTATCAAGCGTTAAACGGCAAAACCACCAAACAGAAAAAAAGAATGACCGAATGCAAATCGGTATTAAATGGAGCCGCCATTTGCGGTGATTTTAGCGATGAGGCGATTTTTAGAATCCTCCAGATGCTCACGAATGACCGCGCGCATTTGTTTTGCATCGCCAAGCTTTAGGACGGCAATGATGTTTTGATGCTGCTTAATGGCGGCAGCTACCATTTCTTTGCTGATGAGCGAGCTGCTTGCAGCGATGAAACGATAGTTCATCAGGCTTTTATAGATGGCTGCATTATGGCTGTTCCCGCCAAGCTGCATGAATTCCAAATGGAACAGCAGATTATAGTCTTTCTGTAAATACTGATCGAGCGGAAGGGCTTCAAGCTCGCTTAGTGACAGCTCGACAATGCTTTCCAGCCTGCTGATTTCTTCATGAAGCTGTTGTTTCGTGCAGGAGCTGAGCTTGTCTACCACCCAAAATTCCAGCATCATCCGCGTATCGGTTACATTCATTACGTCTTGTATTTCAATGGCATTGACGAAGGTGCCGACCTTGGATACCGTCTTCACAAGGCCGTCCATTTCCAGACGATTCAAGGCGTCGCGAATCGGCGTTCGGCTAACGCCAAGCTGGGCAGCCAGCTCAGGAATGAGCAGCTTCTGATTGCCGAGAAATTCACGGCGGATGATTTTTTCCTTTAATAGATTGTAGGTTTTGTCCCACAGGTTAGAATTATCAATTTTCGGCAAATCCATTTTTCAGCACCACGCTTTCAACAGTTTCTTCTTAAATCTTATATACATTATATTTGAGGGGGTGTCCAGCTTGGCATCGTAGTGTAGGCGAGAAAGCGGCATATGGCGCGTAATGAAATGTAAGGGCTTACTTTGAAGAGGAGGACTAGCGATGGAATTGGCGAAAGGTATTATTCCGGCAATGGTTACACCGTTCAATGAGCAGGAGGTGCTGAACGAGCAGGCGCTTTGTCTAATGGTGGAGCGGTTCATCTCTGCTGGCGTTCATGGCTTGTTCTGTCTGGGCACGAATGGCGAGTTTTTCTCGCTTTCCTTCGAGGAGAAGGTGCGGATAGCAGAAATCATTGTACGGGAAGCGAAGGGGCGCGTGCCGGTCTATGCTGGAGCAGGCTGTGCAAGCACGCTGGAAACGGTTCGGCTGGCTAAGCGGCTGCAGGAAGTTGGCGTCGATGCGCTCTCGGTCATTACTCCCTATTTCCTTGCGTTTACCCAGCAGGAGCTGATTTATCATTTTGAGCAGGTAGCAGCAGCGGTTGCGATTCCCGTCGTATTGTACAACATTCCCGCCCGTACAGGGAATGCGCTGCAGCCCAAAACGGTAGCCGAGCTTGCGAAAATCCCGAATATTGTCGGCATTAAGGACAGCAGCGGCAGCTTTGATACGATTTTGCAATATATCGACCAGACGCCGGATTCCTTCTCGGTGATGGCGGGTACGGACTCGCTTATCTTGCCGACACTTATGGCGGGCGGCAGCGGAGCGATTGCGGCAACGGCTAATGTGTTCCCGGCGCAGGTGGCGGCAATTTATGAGCATTTTCAGGCGGAGCGTTATAGGGAGGCAGAGGAGGCGCAGCGGGTGCTGCGGGATTTGCGGAGTGCCTTTTCCTTGGGCACGCTGCCTTCCGTGCTGAAGGCGGTGCTGAATGAGATCGGCGTGCCCGCCGGTCCATCGCGCCGTCCGGTAGCGCCGTTGACACCGGCAGCGTATGGCGAATTGAAGAAAATGGTTGAGAAGTACCGGCAGCAGGGACTTTTATGAAAAAATAAGCCTTGCTTGGTTGCTCGTTTGCACGCTTGCAGGCCGCTTTACTTATGCTTACCGCGAAACGGGCCTTTGCCTTCGCTTCACCGCAAATAGCGCGTTTACGCCAGCTCAAGGGGGATGACGAGATGAGTCGATACATGAAGCCAGTGAAACCACAGCAGCTGCAGCATATTGAAATTTACCGCAGAGACAATGAGTTTTGCTCTTGGCCTTTTAATGGTGGTTTGTGGAAAATAAGTGAAGGGAACATTTTGCTCGCGTTTATGAACATTGACTGTGACTATCAGATTCCTGGAAACCTGAATCATGACCGGGTCGAAACCTTCGGGCGCATCGCTGCTGTCCGTACGCTTGATGGCGGCCGCAGCTGGCAGGAGGCTGCGCAAATCGCCGACAATTACAAGCTGCTGGATCAGCTCCCGTATGGCAAGCCGCATACGTTCGAGGAGGGCTTCGACTTCTCCGACCCCAATACGCTGCTCGAATGCTGGTGTACACCGAACTCCGCGGTTGATCACGCCCAGGCTTGGGTGAAAATGTCGCGTGACGCAGGAGCGACCTGGAGCGAGCCAGTGATGCTTCCAGACTGTGGCATTCCCCGCTATCAAGGAAGGCCGTCGTATATTGTACGGCCAGACGGCGTTGTGCTGCTGTTTCTGACGGCAAGGCCGCGGAATAATCCGCATGACCGCCCCGTCGTCTTCGCTTCCTTCGATGATGGCTGCAATTGGTCGCTTGTGTCGTTAATGCCACATAGCGAGGAGTATCGGATGATTTGCCCATCCCCCGTTCTGATGAAGGATGGCGTCATTATGGTTGCAGTCAGATGCAAGCCAGCGATGGTGGCGGCATGGTGCGAGCTTTACGCCTCGGACGATGGCGGGCTGACGTGGCGCTTCGTCTCGCGGATCAACGACCATGGCGATACGGTGCATTTGACGCTGATGGAGGATGGCAGGCTGTTTGCCGTCTATGGCTTCAGGAGGCCGCCATTTGGCATTCGGGGAAGGGTCAGCGAGGATAACGGGCTGAGCTGGGGGCCTGAGCTGATTTTGCGTGACGATGGCGGCAGCAATGATCTTGGCTATCCGCGTGCTGTCGAGACGACCGCCGGAGAAATTTTGGCGACTTATTATTTCAATGATGCGAAGGATACGATTCAGCAAAGAGGCGGCGTCCGCTATATTGGCGGCACGATACTCAGACCGTAACATGGGATGAATTCGTTTATAAAGGAGCGGACTAGGATGATCATTAGCGATTTGCGCAGCTGGGAGCAGGAGCCGGGCTGGCTTCCGCCATTTCGGCAGGCACTTGCTTGGCTGGAGCGGGAAGTAACGGAGGATACACCGGCTGGGAAATACGAAATCGATGGCGAGCGCTTATTTGTGCTCGTCCAGCATGTGGAGACCCGTCCGGCGGAAGAGCAGCTGGCGGAGTCTCACAAGCAATATATCGACATTCAGCTGCTGCTGAAAGGTCGGGAGCTCATTCGCGTCGCTCGCGATAATGGGGAGGCAGTCGTTACAGCAGACGAACTGGACAGCCGCGACCGCTTGTCTTATAAGGAAGTAAGCGATGAATCGGACATTGTGCTTACGCCCGGGATGTTTGCCGTCTTTTTCCCGCATGATATCCACCGTCCATGCTGCAGCGTTGAAGCAGAAATGACAATACGCAAGGCGGTCGTGAAGCTGCATGTTTCGCTGTTCGAGAATTCGGCAGTTTCTTAACGAAGAAGAGAGTAGGAAATAAACAGCATCATAAGTAGTGTGATAAGCACCATCATCAGCGGCACCTACGATCCGAACGCTCAGATCACAGGTGCCTTTTTGCATTTTGCATGAAAATAAAAAGGCTGATTCCTGCAGCATGCAGGAATCAGCCTTTATTTGTTACCTAAAATAGGAATGTCTCGTAGCAATTAATGCCCCATCATCATCGCAGGGTCTGGTGCATTTTCCTCCTGCTCGTGATCATCCTCTAGCTTCGGCTTGCGCAGGATGATGCTTAATAATACTCCTGCTACTGCAATGCCTGCTGATAGGAAGAAGGTATCGCCAAAGGCGAGTGACATATTTTCCAACATGTTGCTGCTAGCGCCTGTCTCGGTCATATGGACCGTGATCTGTGATGAGAAATAGCCCGTCAGACCAGCAATAGCAAAGGATGTAACAACCTGCTGGCTAGCTGATGTCAAAGGCGTCACACGGCTGACGAGTCTGCGCGGTGCAGAGTTCAGCACATGGGTGTTAAGAGGCATCATGGATAAGCCCATTCCCGCTCCCATCATGCCAATCGGGATCATGACGAGACCGATCGGGGTGTTCGCCCCTATCTGGGACAGGGAGAACAAAGCGATTGTAATGATGGATAGTCCCGTTAAAGCTAACGGGCGAGCACCCAATTTGTCGAACAGCTTACCGCTAATCGGCATAAAGATCATCGAGCAGATGGCCATCGGCAAGGTGGTCAGTCCGCTTTCAAGCGCAGTGAACCCGCGAACATTTTGCAGGTACAAAGGAATCATCAGCATCGATCCGAACAAGGCAATTTGAGAGATCCATGATAAAATAATACTGCGAGTAAAATCGGAGGAGCGGAATACCCGCAGCTCCAGCAGCGGTTGTTTTTGTAATAGCTCAACGATAATAAACAAAATGAGAGCGACTCCGCCTACGATTAATCCGGTTAAAGTTCGAGTGGAGCTCCAGTCTGTTCCCCCCTCGCTGACGCCGAATGCCAGCATAGCGAATGCGATAGGAGCAAGAATCATCCCCAAAATATCGAGTGCAGGCGCTTTTTGACGTTCAAGATTCGGTAGAAATTTATTACCGACAATCAAGGCGGCAATACCGATTGGTAGATTGATTAGAAAAATCCAGTGCCAGGAAGCAAATCCGATTAGCCAACCGGATAAAATCGGGCCAATGGCCGGGGCGAGCAGCATTGGAATGCCGAGCATGCCCATAACAGCGCCGCGTTTGTTGGGCGGCGCCATTTTAAAGATCATGGCCATACCGATAGGGGAGACCATGCCGCCGCCAACGCCTTGAATGATTCGAAACAAAACAAGCTGCTCAGGCGTTTGTGCCAATGCGCATAGGATGGAGCCTAGTGTAAACAGGGCGATGGTAATTAGAAAAATTCGCTTGGCGCCAAATTTATCGGTCATCCACCCGGCAAGCGGGATAACAGCGGATAGAGCCAGCGTATAGCCCGTGATCGTCCACTGGATCGTTTTGAGTGAGCTGTCGAAATACTCTTGCAGGTTAGGAACGGCAACATTGACGACGGTACTGTCCAAAATGACCATCATCATCCCAATAATGACGGCCAGCAG
Source organism: Paenibacillus algorifonticola (assembly GCF_050481745.1). Taxonomy (GTDB): domain Bacteria; phylum Bacillota; class Bacilli; order Paenibacillales; family Paenibacillaceae; genus Pristimantibacillus; species Pristimantibacillus algorifonticola_A. The sequence goes on from NZ_JBCNGR010000006.1 coordinate 249,735, forward strand.
CGGCGCCAATATCGATTTGATGGAAAATTCCGGATCTGAGGCTAACTGTGAAGCGTTTGGTGTAGACATGTGTAGGCTCCTCGCCCTCTCTTGGGTTTTGTATGCCGATCTGAGCTCAAAGAAATATGTAGCCTAGTCAGCCGCTCCTTGACGAAGAAGGAGTAGATTTTGTAAACTTGACTCATAGTTTCTTTGTAAAACTGATCGGTCACGCTAGGCTCTATTTTATCGATTTTTTGTTGAAAGTCAAATGATTTTGAGAGAAGGGATTTTATTGGGCCTGATTAGAGACAGAATTATTGAGTCTGCCATCCGCCATTTTATGGAGAAGGGCTATGCGGCAACATCGATTCAGGATATTTCCGATGATTGCGGAATCGCCAAAGGCTCCTTATATAAATATTTTCCGTCGAAGGAAGAACTATTCAAGGAAGTTCATAAAAGTCGGCAGCAGCTGCTGGATGATCAGCTTGCAGGGATTCTTAAGGAAGAGGGGCTCACGCCTCGTGAAGTTTTTGTGCGGGAAACGGAAGTGACGCTGGAGTTTTTTATGATCAATAAGTTTATTATGCAGGAAATTAAGGAATTAATTAAAACGAAAAAGGAGCTGGCCCCCTTTTTCATCCAAATGAGAACGATGATGTACGACCTTCATAAAAACAGCCTGATTCGTCTGCTTGGTGAACAAATAACGCCTCATATTTGGGACATGGTAACGGTATATGGCGGGATCATTAAAGAGTTTAACTTCCTGATGATTTTTGAAAATAGACCGATCCGCATCCGGGATATCACCCTTTTTGTTTTAGAGCGGATGGAGGAAATGGCTGCAAATATTTTGGCCAAGCAGGAGAAACCGATTTTAACGGACGTATTGATGTTCGATATGATCAGCCAAAAAATGAAGAGCAAACAGATATCGATGGAAGAGAAGCGCAGCCAATTGCTGTGCGCCTTGCTCGCTGTTATTAAGGAGCTGGCCATTACGGGCTCCAGACGAACCCAACTCATCGATGCGACCGAGGCGCTTGCTGAGGAATTTGCACGTGAACATCCAAAAGCGGTCATTATTCAAGCGCTGCTTGGATTGCTCCAGCAGGAGCATGAGCTTAGGAGCTTCACCTTCCAGCTGGAGAAATATGTGATGAAGCTTAAGAAGGATCATATGGACCCTGGGCCATGCTAATTCCGATGTTGCCATACTGCTCACCGCGTTTCATACGTTCAAAGGCTTCTTTGATCTGAGGAAGCTTGTACATGCGGTCAATGACAGGGCGCAGTCTCCCTGCTGCCGAAATCCGCAATCGCCAAGGCGGCAAAGGAAGGGATAGTCTCCTTTCATCAACTGCCGGAAGCGTATAGGGACCTGCCTGTCGAATTTATTTTTCGCTCAGACATGTTGGGTTCAAGCGCCTTATTAAGCCTGCTGACGATGATTGGAGATAGGGGAAGCGAGTTATGGAGCTAAGAGAAATAGAGGAGCGGGACAATGCTCAGGTGGAGTTGTTGATTCGGACCTGCTTGATTGATTGAGTTTGGATCGAACAAGCCCGGTACAGCCTGTGCAGACCCCACGCTCGGCGACTTTTACCATCTGTATCAGCAGGAAGGCGTGAAATATTGAGTTGTGGAGGAAAATAACAAGATTACTGCCGGCTGCGGCATCGGCCCGGTTAAGGGTTACCCAGCCATCTGCGAACTGTAAAAAATGTATGCTCTGCCAGAGTCGTGTAGCACAGGTGCCGCTCTTCAGCTGCTGGACGTAACATTCAAGCCTAGTGTGCAGATGATTTTCACCTGAGACAGATGCACGAATAAGCCTCCCTCGTTTGAGTGGAGGCTTATTCGTGTGAAGTTTGTCAAGACAAGGAAGAATCAATTTTTCCATTATTTTAATTAATTAGTCAGTATATTTCCTTGTATCCTATTTAGGAAAATACTATAAAATTAGTATTTACAATATTATGCATTTATCCTTATGATAGAAAATGTAAGTGTTTCAAGGTGCTTTTTAGCTCCGTTGATAAGCTGACCAGCTATCATAGAAAACAAACTTTTAGGGGGATTTTGACGTGAAAAAGTTACTTCTTTCGACTATGGTTGCTGTAAGTGCTTTATCAGGATTTGCATCTAATGCATTTGCATTTGAGAAGGCTTACGACAATGTTACTGCAGGAAAGACTTTTTCTCAGTCATGGCAATTGGGTGACCAGCAAGTCGGTGTGTGGGAAGTCAAATATGGTTTTAACACAAGCTGGATTAATGAAGATTATACACATGCTTATCATAACTCATTGTCAGTAACAGCTATTGTAAGAAATGATACTAACACATTTCAAAATGAGACAAGCGCTCAAAATTGGGCTAAAATTGAAGTAGTTCATAATGGTGCTAAAGTATTCTAAAAAATTAAATTCTAAATTTTAAAATTGATAGGGCTGCCGTTCAACTTCCTTGTTGGGGGCTGAACGGTGGCAATAACAGCACGGAGGTTAGTGGCTTGAAGACGATCAAGTATGTTATCAGCTTTTGTATTTTGTTTGTCGGAATGCTTATTATAGGAGAAAGCCACAACTTTCGACTCAATAACTTTTATACCCCCTTTATAAATACAACTTTATACATTCAAGAAAATACTACAGAAAATGAAATGATTCGTGATATTTTGGACTCTGCAACACGTAATGAGGTCGAAGTATTTGCTTTTACCAAATCGTTTAGTAGTATGCAGTCAACTGATATTGAAATCTACGGCACATCGGGTGTCGAACAATATATAAATGAACAATTGGATATTTTTGCACAGGAGTATCCAAGTCTCTTTCTGGAGGACTTTCGATTTACATTTAAAGGGATGGAAAGTCTGCAAAATATTAAAGATATCAATGACTACTATGTCATTGGAAACAGCGATAAAGCTAAGCAGTTTAAAATAGGATTAATTGACAAATACGCTGGTAATCATCCTAAAGAGGGCTATAACAGTAGTGAATTAAAAAACAATATTATTATGATCTGGGCTTTGATGGTGTTTGTCATTTTGCTCTTCACTTATTATGATGCTATTTATCAAAAAAAGGAAAGCTTGATCCGAGTTTCACTGGGAGAGCCAATAAGCAGAATTATTCTGAAAAATATAGCCATAGATACATTCGTATTTTCATTGTTATTCGTAATCATCATTTATATTTTAGCTCCATATACTTACGTTTATTTCGAATTTAAGCTTTCACTCATCTGCTTAATTGTTATGATTGCTTTAAACGCCTCTCTTTACTTGAGTCTGTTTTTTTATAATTTGAAGGAAGCTTTTTCAAATGCCAAGGGTAGCTCTATCAAATTGTTATCCATCAATTACAGCTTAAAACTGGTGACAGTAGTCATTACAATAGTTGTGATCTCAAGCAACATTATTCTTATTTCCGAATCGTATCAGCTATACAAGCAGAAGCCATTTTTCGAGAAGCATAAGGAATATTCCTATGTGAAAATGGAGTATAACATTAAATTTTATAGTGATGGAACCTATGATGATCGTAGCAAGGAATCGGAGCTTGTTCAGTCTGCGTTTTATAAGCAATTTTTTGGGAAAACAAATGCCAGTATGCTTGTGACGACGCATGGACTATTGTATGAAAAAGGAATATACACAAATCGGAATGTCCTTAATTATTTGACTGAGCACATCAAGGAGTTACAAGGACTGAAGCTTGATAAGGATATTTACTTTTTAATGCCACAAACGATGAAAGGTAAGCCGGAAGTCATTGAAGACTTCAAGGATACGGTTAACCAATTTGAAGAGGAAGGTTTCCAATACTCTTATGAAGCCATTTATTATGAGGGGCCAATTGAATTGCTGCGTATTGATGAGGATTCAGTTTATGGGAGTGAACTGGTAAGTAACCCGTTAGTTATTTTCAATAGGATGGATGCTGGCCAATTTGAAATTAAGCCGCGTAATACTGGTCATCCTGCTGAAGTAATGTATAACATTACAGATGAACAATTTAACTCCTTTATACAAGATAACCAATTGATCGGTCATATTTCCACAAAAACGAATGTTTTTGATAAATTTACACAAAGCTGGAATATTGCGAAGCGAATTTTAATCATGAATTTTATTTTTAGTATGTTGGTTTTGTTTTTGGAATTTATTATAATTAGTTCAATTATTAAATTGGAGTATGATGTGAATGCGGTTGAGCTTTCTGTTAAGAAGGTGCTGGGGCATAGTATCTGGGAGAAAAACAGGAAAATTATGCTTATGACCTTGATAACAACGGTAGTTAGCATAGCTTTGGCAGCGGCAACGGCGATTCTAATTGGTGTAGAGAAGGTTTATTATTTAACCTTCGGAGGGGTTGCCATTCTCGCCTTAGAATTGATTGTAATCTTTTTATTTATACGTCGCTTAGAAAATGCTAAAATTCAAAAAATACTAAGAGGCGGAAGCTTATGATCGAACTGAAAGGGTTGACCAAAAGGTTTGAAGAGAAGGTTTTGTTTTCCGATTTTAATTTAGTTATTCAAGATGGAGAATTTGTCATTTTCTCGGGGCCTAGCGGTTGTGGCAAAACGACACTGCTTAACATGATTGGAGCAATTGAAAAGATAGAACAGGGAAGCATTGTTGTTGATGGAATGGACATTAAGGTTAAAAAGAACCATCTGAACTATTTTAGGACAAAAATCGGATTTTTATTTCAAAACTTTGCTCTGGTAGATAATAAAACGGTCAAAGAAAATTTGAAAATGATTCGTAAAGACTGTCAAACGAATCTTACTATGGAGCAAGCATTGGAAACAGTAGGTTTGCAGGATAAACTAAACAAGAAAGTTTATACGCTGTCAGGCGGGGAGCAGCAGAGGGTTGCTTTGGCAAGACTAATACTGAAGAAATGCGACATTATTTTGGCGGATGAGCCAACAGGCTCACTCGATAAACAGAATGCTGAAATGGTTCTACGTATCCTCAAGCAACTTAATAAAGAAGGGAAAACGATTGTGCTCGTTACTCATGATGAGGAAATTAAGAAACAAGGAAGCAAGGTGGTCAACTTATGCGAAAATTGTTGAAAAATAAACCCCTGGTGTTGGTTCTACTGGCACTCCTGCTATTTGGGATTTATAATTTGATATGGCTGTTGCTCATACAAATTCGTTACCATGATTTTATCGAGGCAACTCCTAAATCCATAGCAGGTTCGTATATTACGACCAAGGACGGGGATGTATACAATCTGAAAATTCCGGATTATTTGCATTTTACAGGGAACTTAGGGATTGTTAGTGAAGGTAGAGAAGAGTCTTTGATTGTTTGGCCTAAAATTTTTGGCGGTTATGATTATGGAATTATTTTAAATAAAGATGGACAAACCTATGAAATTTATGTGAATGAAAAAATGGAGTTGATTGATAAAGAAGATGAAAATTCACAAAAACTTTTAAAGGATAACAAGGCCGCAGTTGATGAGTTAATATCCAAGGCAGATGATATGTGGAACATAAAATAATTCATTTTTTGCGGAAATATTATATTTGATATTTGTAATCCTAACCAGGATCAGGCGAGTCGTAGCAAAAAGAAACCGTCTCTTAGTAAAATGGAGGTACCACCCAACCATTTAATAGGAGACGGTTTATTTGTACATTTAATTAAGTCATAGCATATTCAATAGGAATTTTTTCTGTATTAAGCCTAAGGCTGTGTTTCCAAGTGGCCCTTACTTCGGCGTTTATTCCATCGGGAAGTTGTCCCAGGGCCATTTATTTTTGTGGGCACCCCGTACCCAGTCCTCGGAGAAGCTGACATATTTAATATGCGTTCGGTTCCCGTATGCAAAGCAGGCATGGATCATGCCGTCCTTTGATTGAATGAGAGACGGGTATTCATAACGCCGATTGTATTGGGTGTTCAGTTCCCCGCAATAATGATCGCCCGTTTCGATATGCCGCATATAGGGCCAAGTAACGCCTTCATCCTCGGAAATCGCAATCGTTACAGGCACGCGCTCATAAGGCCAGACAACGACATCCGGATCTTCGTTAGCACGGCAATGGTTGAAAATAATCGCGATGCCGCCGCTTTGCAGCCGGATGGCACGAATTGACGCGTTATTGTTCGGCAGAATAGTACGCTCTGGCACGGACCAGCTTTCTCCGCTATCCTCGGAGCGGCTCATATAGATATAATCGGCATTGCGGCTGCGGAAAAAAACGACAAGCCGACCCTCATCCAATTCTACGATGGACGGATGAACGCGGCCCTTACTGCCTGGTATTTCAACCTCGCGCCAGCTCTCGCCCTGATCGTCCGAAACATGCACAGAACTGTAGTCATAGCCGAACTGCCTCGTCTCATCCAGGCTGCTGTACCAGACAGGATACAGCCAGCGGCCGCTCGCGAGCACTGTAACAGGATGACGGCTGAATGTACCTGGCCTCTCGAATAAGGGAGCACCCTCGCCCCAAGTGTAGCCGTTATCAAAGGAAATACGGCGCTGTACGGTAGATGTATGCTGCATGGCAAAAGGGCCGGTCACTTCCCCGCTCCGCAGCTTGGCCTGCCACTCCTCAAGCGCACAGCCGCGCGTATCCATTGAAGTATGAATGGCCCATAACCCTCCATTAGGCGCTTGGAAAAGCGAAGGGTTCTGATCCGATTTATTGAAGTCCTCCGATAGCCGCAGCGGCACGCTCCACTTCGATTCCTTCGCATTCAAGCGTGAGAGGAACACCTTAATATCTCCAGCCCCTTCATCCGATCCGCCGAACCAAATGCACAGCAAATCGCCATTAGCCAGCTCAATTAAAGCGGGAGCATGATTGGAAGGCTGATCAGTGGGCAGCATTGCCTCAATCATATCCGATTCATGATGCAAATAACATTGTCCCTCGCCCAGTTGTTTTTTGAGGTTAACAATTTGTGTGTGGTCCATCCTAAAAAACCTTCTTTCGTTCATAATGGCAATACTGTTGCTAAATGAAACGAAACAACGGAGAATCTATGCGGAATTACTAATTGAGTGCTTTAATTTCATGCTACAGCCTTTATTTTTTAAAGTCAATGCTCTAATTTTATTATAAAATGGGGTATTGGAAGCGATGAAGCTTCAACTAAAGGAAAGGAAATCGCAACCGATTGTTGCAAATGCCAAAAGGTAAACTTCACCATAAGGGTATGTTCAGAAAAAATGATTGCAATTTGCTCTATTTTGCGATAATTTAGATACAAGAAAGCGATTACATTTCTTGAAAGGTCAATTCGTTCGTTGATTGGTGTTGTAATAAGCAACATTTAGTGAAGTGGAGATGTTCGAATTGTTAGTGCTTACTTTTGCAAGCCAAATGACAATTGGGGGAGAATGCTCAAATGAACAACAAATGGAATTGGAAATCCGTTACAACGATGTCGATGGTACTGCTTCTTGCATTGACTGCTTGCTCCAATGGTGGGAATAAGGCGGCTCCTTCAGCTCCAACGGGTACAGATGAAGGATCGGCCGGAGGAACGACAACCTTTTCCTATATGATGGCGGGAAAATATACGAATTGGCTTCAGGATTTGAATTGGTACCCTGTGCTTGAGGAAAAGACGAATACGAAGGTTGAACTGGTTAATGGCGGTGAAGATGATGATGCTTACAAGAAAAATTTGGAGCTCAAAATCGGCTCCGGCCAGTTCCCGGATTCCGGCATCGTCTCGCTGGCCCAATCTGAGGTATACGGCGGACAGGGGCTGTTCATTGATCTAAAGCCTTATATCGATAAATTCGCGCCAAACATTAAGGCTTATCTGGATGCGAATCCGGATTACGCCAAGCTGATGACGACAAAGGATGGCGAAATTTTTGGCTTGGCGCAGGAATATCCGACGATATCGAATGTAACCTTTTACCGCGCGGATATGTTTGAGAAGGCAGGCATTACGTCGAATCCAACGACGATTCAGGAGTTTACAGATGTACTGAAAAAGCTGAAGGAAGCGTACAAGGGCGCAGCCAATTTTTACCCATTCACAGGGCGGGACGGCTTTTTGAAGTTCCAGGAAGCTTTTGCGGCTAATGACAAAATCGTCGATGGCAAAGTGCAAGGCATTTATGAGAATGGCAAAGGATCTGATATTTATTCGCCAGGCTTTAAATCGCTCATCGAGTGGTATGCGCAAATGTACCAAGATAAGCTCATTGATCCAGAATGGGTAGCAGGTACCGCGACCGAGGAATCGTGGCAGACGAAAATGCTAACGGGCCAAGGCGCAATCAGCAGCGACTTTTTCACACGTCCATCGTGGTTCATGAACAACGGCGGACCGGAAAATGATCCGAAATACAGCATTAAAGTAATGGAACCGTTCAAGGACGCTGACGGCAATCAGACGATGCTGCCTCCTACGGAGGAGAAATACAGAATGGACCGGGTTTTTGTCATTAATGAGAAGGCGGAGGGCAAAGCGGAAGGCATTATCAAATTTATGGATTACATGTTCTCGGATGAGGGCAGAACGCTGATGGACTACGGTGTAGAAGGCAAGTCCTACAAGGAGGAAGGCGGCAAGAAGGCATTTACCGTCAAATTCGAGGAGCAGGGCAATAAGCCCATTGGCACCCCGGTATGGAACTTCCTTCAGGATCGCCTGACGTTCCCGGTACCTGTCAACAATGAAGCGTATTACCAGTGGATGGATGATTTGACGAAGTCCTTTGCAACAACGTTTTTCGATAAATACACATCCAAGGAATTCAGCTCGCTGAAATATTCAACGGATCAATTGAAAGAAAGAACGACGCTTCTCGCGAATGTGAAGCAGGCGCTGAATGCGGCGCTTGTGAAATTCATCAGCGGCCAGCGCAGCCTGTCGGAGTGGGATGCTTTCCTCGGCGAAATGGAGCAGGCAGGCTACAAAAAGCTGACCGAAATCGACCAGGCCGCCTACGACGCAATGTCTAAATAAGCTTTAGGCGGCTTCTTTCGCTCCGGCGTACGGGGAGGAGGGGCTGCCCTTCAATTTGAATCCAGAGGTGGGCTGAGATGAGCTCAATCGTAAAACGGGCAACATCCAAAAACAGCGGACTGCTTAAACGGATGTGGGACGCCAAAATTTTATATTTGATTTTGCTGCCGGGCTTGATTCATTTAATTCTATTCAAGCTGCTGCCGCTGTTCGGGCTGGTCATTGCGTTTCAGGACTACAGCATATTCAAAGGTATAATGGGCAGCAAATGGATTGGCTTCGAGCATTTCAGCAAGTTCATGAGCGACCCTTATTTCTGGAAGCTGGTCAGAAATACATTGCTGCTTGCTTTTTTCAATCTGCTGTTTGTGTTTCCGATTCCGATTATTTTCGCCTTGTTCGTTAACGAGGTGCGGCTGTCGGCGGTGAAGCGTTTCGTGCAGACGCTCAGCTTCTTCCCTTATTTTATATCATCAGCGGTTATCGTTTCGATTTTGTACAAAGTGCTGTCGCCGCAGGGTGGACTGGTGAACCAAATGCTGAATTTCGCAGGCTTTGAAAGCATATTCTTTATGGCTGATCCCGGCTGGTTCCGCCCGCTGTATGTCATGCTTAACGTATGGCAGCTATTCGGCTACAGCGCCATTATTTATATGGCGGCGATGACGAGCATCGACCCGCATTTGTATGAAGCAGCGGACATTGATGGCGCGAACCGATTTAAGAAAATTATTAATGTGACGCTGCCGTCGATTTCCAGCACGATTGTCGTCATGTTCATTTTGGCTATCGGCCAAATTTTGACCGTCGATTTGGATAAAATTTTGCTTATGTACAATCCGAGCATTTACGATACGGCGGATGTCATTCAAAGCTACGTGTATCGCCAAGCGTTCGCAAGCGACGGCTTCCCGAATTACAGCTTCGGCGCAGCGGTTGGCCTGATGCAGTCTGTTATCGCTTTCGTGCTCGTGATGATGGCGAATAAAGTATCGAAAAAATATTCCGAGTCCCGGTTGTTCTAGGAGGCGGCAAGATGAAGAAGTTTAGCTGGTTTGATCTGATCAACAACACTTTGCTTGTCCTTGTCGCCTTGCTGTGCGTCTACCCGTTCGTGCTCATTATGGCGACTTCCTTAAGCGACGGCAAAGCGGTCGTGGCGGGCTCGGTGTATTTGCTGCCGAAGGGCATCAATCTCGAAGCATACAAATATATTCTCGGCAATGAACGGCTTGGGGTGACGGCGGGGCTGCTGAATTCTTTCTTTTATACGGTCGTTGGCGGCTTTGTAGCGGTGCTCGTGACGTTCATGACGGCCTACCCGCTGTCGCGCAAAAGACTGGTTGGGCGCTACACGATTATGCTCCTGTTTCTATTCACCTGGGTGTTCGAGGCGGGGATCATTCCGAACTATATCGTCTATAACGGGCTGGGGCTGGTCAATTCCTGGCTGGTCATGATTTTGCCGATGGCGGTCAACACCTTCCTGCTCATTATTACAAAATCCTTCCTCGATGAGCTGCCGTATGAGCTGGAGGAGGCGGCCGTTATCGATGGCGCGAACGATTGGCAAATCATGTGGCGGGTGTTTTTCCCGCTCAGCAAGCCGATTATTGCAACGATCAGCGTATTTAATGCGGTCTACATTTGGAACCAGTTCCTCATTCCGATGATTTATTTGCAGGACCGCAGCATGCAGCCGATTACGGTCATCCTTTACAATATGATTATTAACTCAAGCAAGGGCGGTACTTCGCTTGAAAATATTACCGTTAACGGCGTGCAGCTGCTGCCGCAAAACCTGCAAGCGGCTTCGATTTTTCTTGCGGTTGTGCCGATTTTGCTTATCTATCCGTTTACGCAAAGGTTTTTCACGAAAGGGATGCTGCTTGGTTCGGTCAAAGGCTGATCTTGAACGCGGGGTGATGACTTGAAAATTGCAATAATCGCAGATGATTTTACAGGCGCTAACGACTCTGGCGTTCAGTTCGCAAGAAGCGGCCTCAAAGCTTCGGTCCTGCTTAATTTTGCGGAAGATGCGCCTGCCGCCTTCGATGACGACGTCGTCATTATAGATACGGATAGCCGCTCGCTTGGCGCTCAAGAGGCTTATGACCGCGTGCGGACGGCGGCCGAATTTGTGAAGGCGAAGCCATTTGATGTGATTTTCAAAAAGGTGGATTCGACGCTCAGAGGCAACTTTGGCGCAGAATTCGATGCGCTGCAGGACGTGCTTCAGCCGGATTTTATCGTTTGTACGCCTGCTTATCCGGAATACAATCGTACGGTGAGGGACGGTTCCTTATATTTAAATGGACAATTGCTGCATGAGACGGAATTTGCGCTTGATCCGAAGACGCCGATTACCGTCTCCAGCATCCCAGAGCTCATTCACAGGCAATCCAAGCGTGCATCGGCTCTGATTTCGAGCGCTGATATGGCGCTTGGTCACGCGCATTTGAAGCAAAGGCTTGCTGAACTGGCTGCTGAAAAATGCCATTACCTCGTATTTGATGCGCAAAGCGAGCAGGAGCTGCGCGGCATCGTTGCGCTTTTCGAAGGGCTTGAATATCGCATCGTATGGGCAGGCTCGGCTGGATTGGCAGGGTGTCTGACAGAAGCTGGCGAAGCGGTTCAGGAAAATGTGCTCGAGCTGGCGACGAGCGCTGCTCCAGTGCTGGCAGTTATCGGGAGTGTCAACTTCAAGACGCGTCAGCAGCTTGCTTTGCTGCTCGCTGAGCCACAGATTGCTGGCGTCCGGCTGAAGGCGCATGTAATGGTTGCACCTGATGCGGCTTGCAACACGGAGCTGAAGCGCGTATACGCTGCGGCTGCACTTGCCCTGGAGCAGGGGAGGCCAGTCGTGCTCTATTCCTCCGGCGAACCAGAAGAGATCAGGCTTGCAATGGAAGCCGGAAGCAGGCTGGGCATGGGTCAGACGGAAGTCAGCGACCGGATTGCTGAAGCGCTTGGCTGCACGGCCGCAACGCTGGTCGAGGCGTATGGATTGAATCGCCTCATCTTGACGGGAGGCGATACGGCGAAGCAATTTTGCAGCTTCGCCGGAATGGAGAAGTTCCGCCTACTGGGCGAAGTGGAGACGGGCGTGCCGATTGGGTTATTTTCAGGAGCAAAAGAAGTTTATGGGGTAACCAAGGCGGGTGGCTTCGGCTCCGAGGATGTATTCGTCCGCACGCTGCACCTGCTGCAAGGAGGAGGGGGTGGCAGCACGCCTTACCCTGCCGGACACAATACTGTTCATTCGGATCGTGTTTAGCTATAATGAGTGTATTAAACTGCAACGGTGATGATGAGGATGAAAATAAAAATAGTCGTAGTTGCCCCTTACCCGGGGCTCGTGGAGCTGACAACAAGCCTGCGGGAAGAGCTGAAGGAATTCGAAATCAAGGTGCTGCAGGGCGATTTGTCAGAAGTGCTGCCGCTTATGAACCGCATCCATCTGGACGGATACGATGTCATTATTAGCCGAGGCGGAACGGCTCGCCTGCTGCGCAAACATTCGTATTTGCCCGTCATTGACATTCAGGTGTCCGGCTTTGATATTATGCGGATTTTAATGGTTGTGAAGGGCTATCAGGCGAAGATCAAGATGATCGGCTTTCCTAATATTATAGAGGGTTTTATTTCGGTATCCGGTTTAATGGAGGTTGATATTCCTTATGCCTCGGTTCAGCAGGAGAGCGAGGTGGACGAGGCGCTGCGGCTTGCGAAGGCTGAGGGCGTCAAAGTCATAGTAGGCGATAACATTACGGTGCGAAAAGCGAATGAGCATGGCATGCAGGGCGTGCTTATTACGTCGGGGCGCGAGTCGGTGCTTGAAGCATTCGCTCAGGCGAAGCAAATTTATAAAGTATCGGAAAGCTACAAGCAGAAGAAGCTCGCTTTCGAGCGGCTGCTGGACACGATGGATACCGGCTATGCTATTGTGAATGACAAAGGCATTATCCAATTTTCTAACGAGGCTTTTAATGCGTGGTTCCATTTGCCTGAAAATCAAACCGGGCTGTACACCGATTATCCCGTATTCAGCCGTTATATGGCTGATTTGGACAAGGGCGCTGCTTTGGAGCTGCTCGTGCAGCTGGATGGGCAGCGCCAGGTCGCAGTATCTGGCGGCAAAATGAATGATGATGCTGGCGAGGGCATGTTTTATTTGAAGGTTCGCCCTGTAGAGCAGCCGGGCTCTGGCATAACGATGATGTACACAAGCAAGCAGGATATTGCCTTCCCGCCACTCGTAATGACCGATCATGAATTTGCTGGGCAGTCTCCTTCCGAGCGTGCTTATCCGCTTGCTGTGTTTGGCGAGACGGGAGCAGGCAAGCGGCTGTTTGCGATTAAGCGCTGGAGCTCCATGCCGCAAAGCGGCAGTGGAATGATTGAACTGTCCATCACGAAGCGTTATGATGCAGCTGCGCTCGCTGCGTTAAGGAAGCTGCTGTCAACGGACGATGAGGAGCTGATTATTTATATTCGCGGTGTCGACCAGCTGTCGCTGGCCGATCAGCGTGAGCTGGTGCCTGTGCTTGCCGCAGCGCCGGGCAAAATCATATTATCGTTTGACCACAGCCCGCTTGAGCTGAAAAGCAGCAATGCACTTGACGGCAAGCTCTATGATACGTTTGCCGGGCGAATTGTCAGCATGCCTCCACTGCGGGAGCGGCTGGATGATCTGGACGAATACATCCGTACGTTCCTCATTATGTACAACGAGCGATATGGCAAGCAAATTGTCGGTCTGCGCCCGGAAGTAATGAAGGCGCTGCGCTCGCATGAGTGGCGCGGCAATTTGTTCGAGCTGCGCAACGTTATTGATCAATTCGTCAGAAGCTCCGACGGCGAATATGTGGAAGCAGAGCGAGTGGAGCTGCTGAAGCAGGCAGGCTCCGGCTTTGGTCCCGGGGGGCATGATGGCTCCGAGCATTCTTCTGTCGCAGGCGGGCTTGATCTGAGCAAGACGCTTGATGAGATTGAATATGATATTATTCGCACAGTGCTGGAGCAGGAGGATATGAACCAATCCGCTGCTGCCAAGCGTCTCGGAATTAACCGCTCGACACTGTGGCGCAAAATGAAGCCTTCCGGCTCATAAATGCTTGAAGCCTCCGGCTCAGCGTGGGCTGGGTACATTGGATATTTCATGTAAGTTGCATGCAAGCAAGAATAAGAATAAGCCTTTCCCTACCGTATGAATAACGGCAGGGAAAGGCTTATTCCATATGCGAGCAGCATCGCTAGGTATGATACAAATACGTCGTTGCTTATTTATTTAACGCGTTAGACCACTTAGTAGGTTGCCGATAGCCTATTCGCTAGCTGGCTTTCTTATGAATAACTAAGCGATATAAGGCTGTACAATAGCCTTCACCCGCTCTAACCCCTCCCACATATCTCCCGGACCATCATAGACGAGCACGTATGCGCCATCAAAACCGGAAGCTTGTACCTGATCAAGGCAGCGGCGAAGCTCGTCCTGATCGGGATACCCATGTTCATTATTTATCGCTTTCACATGAATGGACACGCTGCGCACAGCTGTGCGGCCAATATCCTCATATTTGGCTGGTCCGCTGAAATTGCCGAAATCCGTAATGAGATCAAGCGAATCCCCCGCCTGTTCCAGCAGCTCCATACAGCTGTCGCCGATACTCGTTAGCCTTTTAAAGTTTTCGGTTACGATCTTCACCCCGCGCGCGGCGCCGTAATCCACCAGCTTGACCAAAGCTTCGGCTGACTGGCGAATGGCCGCGTGATCAGTTGGCTCCGCTTCGCCGGCAATAATTCGGACCTGCTTGGCCCCACAAGCCGCCGCTACGTCGATCCATTGCTGCATGAGCTGATAGTCAGCTTCTCGGCGTGCCGCCTCGGGTGAGGTGAGATCGCCATAATCGACGAGCAGTGTGTCAAAGGATAGACATGCAGCCGAAAAAGAATCCCTTAGCTGCTGCAAATAAGCGGCTTCCGTAGATGGGAAATGGAAATGGCATACCTCGATGGCTTGATAGCCTTTGGCTGCTGCGACGGCCGGCAGCTCCAGCAGTGTCAGCTCCAAGGGCTGCTCATGATCAGTCGTTTGGTGGGTTTGCGTTTCGGCATCCCAGGACGTCCAATGAAGCGGGCCAAGCAGTCTATGCAGGCTCCAACTGTTCAGCGATAAATATGACATACAACATCCCGCCTTATCTTTTCATGTGGATTAGGAGCTGCGAGGAAATTAGCGGTACATTATTTCGTCGCAGTCACTTACATTATAAGGTTATTGTACCATGTGCAAAATTTGCCGCAAGAGACTTTCCTTTTTTCACAAAGCCTTGCTGTGGGCTGAAAGGAGCTAGGACAATGGGGGCCAAATGCAATAGGTGGCAAGAATAATGTCGAATTCGATCGAATGGGGGCTGAATGCGGACAAAACCCGATTTTGAATATAAGAGTCGAGGCCCTTGCTGCTGCTTCTCATTTAAGCGATGATTTTAGGAAAAGCACGGTTTCCATTTTGCTTGCTGCTGGCTAAGCCATCTGGGAGCAGGGGAGCCGGGCGAGGAATGGAGTGGACGACTATCCAATGAAAACAATTAAAATTAAATCCGTTATGTTTATCGGCCTTATGCTTTGCATGCTTCTGCCTTATGCGGCCTCAGCGCAAGGCGATTCCAGTTCCAATAAAGCGATTGTTGCAAAGCCGCTGCCCGTCAGCCTGGCCTTTGATGGACAGAAGCTGGAATTGCCAAGCGGTCAATACGTATTTGAATATCAGAGCCGGACCTATGTTCCGGTTAGATTCGTCTCTTATGCGCTTCAAAAGACGGTAAAATGGAACAGCGAGACGGCGACGGTAACGGTAGCTGAGCCAACGGCGGAAGAAGCGGCGGCATTGAAAGAGCAGCTTGCTGGCGCGATTGCGGTTGAAGAGGATGCCGCTGCGGCGACTGCTTCAATTAGACTGACAGAGGTGCAGGCTTCCTTCGTGTTTGAAGGAAAGGAGCAGGCTTTGCCTGCAAATCAGTCCGCTTTTTATTACAAAGGGTCGATTTATGTGCCGATCCGCTTTATGGCGGAAGCATCCGGCGCTGCAATTAAATGGGATAGCAAGACGGGCGCTGTAACTGGCGAAACGGCCGCTTATCAACAGGAGCAGGCTGAAGCAGGCGGCAGTGGAGGGAGCGGCCAAGGCTCGGCGGGCAGCGGCGGCACGCAGCCTGGAACCGGGGGAGCCAGCCAGCCAGGTACCGGAGGAGGCAGCCAGCCGGGTACCGGAGGAAGCGGCCAGCCTGGCACAGGCGGCGGAGCAGTCGACAATACGCCGAAGGTGGCGTATGAGGTTATTACAAGCGAGGCGGAGGGCAAGCTTGATACACTCAAAACCGAAGCGACCTCGACGCTGACGAATTTGTATATGTCGTTTGTGGCAGCGAGAGATGAAGCTACGAAGGAGCAGCTCAAGCTGCAGGCCCAGACGGAGGTTGCCCGGACCAAAAGCGATTTCGAAGCGATATTAGCGGATACGGCAGCCAAGCTGACGGCTAACGGCCACAGCACAGCTGTTATTGCGGAGTACCGCACCGCATTTGAGAAGGATTTGGCGACTGTGCTTTCCTATGCTGAATCGCTGGCGTAATGCCCTGATTGCCAAAAGAAGCTCCTTCTATAGCGGGCAGGTCGCTTAGACCGATTTATAGCCAGTCGATGAAAGGTCCCCGGGTCCAAAGTCGGGGGCTTTTCGTTTATTTTTGACAGGTAATGCGTGCGCAAGTTGGAGGTTGGAAAGAAAATTTGATACAATTAGGATCAATGATGAAACGATTTGTTTCAAACGAGCGGAATGAAGGGATAGGAGCTGATTTAGGTGGAAACTAGGAGCAACCGTTATATAATAAGGATATGGCTTGTTATTTTGGCAGCTTGGATTTTGTTTGTGTTTCATCTCTCCTCGCAGTCCTTCGACCAGCAGACGATTAGGCCAAAGCTGCAAGCATGGATCGGGCAGGAGCAGCTAATCCGGCTGCTGCCTGATTTGTCGATCACGTATTTAGGCAAGACGATTGAGGCCAAAACGAATCCGTATCATTTTGTCGAATTTGTTTTTCGCAAGAGCGCCCATCTGTTCGTTTATGCTATGCTGGGAGCAATCTGGTTTATGCTGCTGCGCGTCGTCATGAAGGGACGTATGCTTGCGCCAGCGATGCTGTCGCTTCTAGCGGCGGTGACCTTGGCAGCGCTCGATGAGCGAAACCAATTAACCAGCCTGAACCGGACGGGCAATCGTATGGATGTGGTCGTTGATTTTACAGGAGCGTGCATTGGAATTGCGGTGTGCCTGCTTCTGCTGGCAATGGTAAAGCTGTTATACAGAAAAGGAAGGTCGCGTTAATTTGAAATATAGGGAAAGGATATGATCTTCCCATCCTTTCCCTATATTTCTCGGACTGTAACGCGCTGCGCCGCCTGAGAACGGCTACAGCCGTTTCACCTTGGAAGCGCCGCCGTTCATCAGGCATGGACAATCCTTCTCCGCAGCCCCTGTCAGACATCATTTAGAACGGAGTGACTTGTGTCTGTGAATAGCGCAAACTTAACGCTGCATACGGATAAATACCAAATCAACATGATGTATGCGCACTGGAAAAATGGAACGGCAGATACGCCAGCGGTATTCGAGGCGTATTTCCGCAAGCTGCCTTTTGGCAATGGATATGCTGTATTTGCGGGACTTGAACGCATTGTAAATTATATAGAAGAGCTGTGCTTCGGGGAAGAGGAGCTCGCGTATTTGGCTGAGCAGGAGGAGCAGTACGAGCCCGCTTTTCTCGAACGGCTGCGGCAGTTCCGCTTCAAGGGCAGCATGTACGCGATGGAGGAAGGCACGGTCGTTTTTGCGGGTGTGCCGCTCATTCGCGTGGAGGGCACCATATTTGAATCGCAGCTTATTGAGACGGCGCTGCTGAACTTCATGAATTACCAGACGCTGATTGCGACGAAAGCGTCGCGTATTGTGCAGGTTGCGGACGGCGATACGCTGCTGGAGTTTGGGACAAGACGGGCGCAGGAGGCGGATGCTGCCGTATGGGGCGCGCGTGCTGCTTATATTGCCGGCTTTCACGCTTCGTCCAATATGCGGGCGGGGATGCTGTTCGGCATCCCGGCTAAAGGGACGCATGCCCACTCCTGGGTGCAGGGACATGATACGGAGGAAGAGGCTTTCATGAAATATGCCGAGGCGCTGCCGGATCAAGTGACGCTGCTCGTCGATACGTACGATACGCTTGAAAGCGGCGTGCCGAATGCGATTAAGACGGCTCGCTGGCTGGAGAGCCAAGGCAAGCAGCTCAGCGCGATTCGCCTCGATAGCGGCGACCTTGCGCTATTGTCCAAGAAGGCGCGCAAGCAGCTGGATGCTGCGGGGCTGCCGCATGTGAAGATCGTCGCATCGAATGATCTCGATGAGACGCTGATCTTTAACCTCAAGGCGCAAGGGGCGCGCATTGATACATGGGGTGTAGGCACGCAGCTGATTACCGCTGCGGACCAGCCTTCGCTTGGCGGCGTGTACAAGCTGACCGCACGCTGGAAGGACGGGCGTTACGTGCCCGTCATCAAGCTGTCTGCGAATCCCGAGAAGGTGACGACGCCAGGCCGCAAGGATGTGTTCCGTATCCGCGACCTGAATACGGGACTGGCGCGGGCTGATTATATTTCGTTATGCGGCGAGGAAGAGAAGCCGGACGGCAGCAGGCTTAAGCTATTTGATCCGCTGCACCCGTATATATACAAATACGTGAACAACTACGAAGCAGTCCCGCTGCTGAAATGTATTTTTAACAAGGGCAGTCTCGTTTATGTGCTGCCGTCCCTTTCGCAGGTTAGGCAGTTCCATCAGGAGCAGCTAAGCAGCTTCCTGCCGGAAGTGAAGCGCAAGCTGAATCCGGAATTTTATCCGATTCATTTAAGCGAGAAAACGTGGCAGATGAAGATGGATCTGATTCAGCAGCATCAAGAGTAGCTGCGCGATTAGCTGGGTAATGAGAATAGAACAGGCAGCAGAAAGAAGGTTGTTACGATGCTGATGAATGAGAAAATCAAAGCTTCTGAGGTGGAGCTGACGGGCTTGAACGGCGAACCGCTTGGTGTCGTATCCCGTGCAGAGGCGCTCGCGCTGGCGAAGCAGCACAAGGCTGATCTCGTATGCCTGTCCATTATGAGCAGTCCGCCGCCCTGCAAGCTGATGGGGCGCGGTACCGCGAAGCAGGAGGCCAGCCAGGCCAAGCGGCAGGAGAAGGCACAAGGCCAGCCAGTGAAGGTAAAGGAGCTGCGTCTCGGAATTGACATTGAGCAGCATGATTATGACACCAAGCAGCGCCAGGCTGCGAAGCTGCTGGAGTCGGGCCATGCGGTGCAACTCGTTGTGCGCGTTCAAGGAGGCAAACAGGGGGCTGCTGGCAAGTCATTGTTAGAGCGCCTGCTCGCCGATCTGGCAGAGCAAGGCAAGCCGCAGACAGGCATTCAAGTAAGCGGCAAGCAGGTAATGGTACAGGTCAATCCGTCTTGAATAGGCGCATTATTGCCGATTTAGTATATTTTGGGATGCCCGAAGCATAAAAATCGGTTATAGTAAATATACAGAGGTAAATACTAACGCTGAGGTGAAGCTAATGCCATTTAAAACACGCATTCAAGAGCTTAAAGCTCAACTTCCGAAGGAACATCAGGAATTATCTCATTATGTAGAGCATGCCCTGCAAGCGTTGGAAAACTTTGAGTCGGAGCATCGCCGTTTCGCTGCCGCACAGGCAGTAGCCGGAGTGAAAATTTCGGGCGCGGAGGAAGTTGTCTTTTACGAAACGATTTCCAAAATCAAGGAAGAGCTTGTGAACACCTTGCATAAGACAGTGGAGGATTACGTTCACAAAGGCGATAAAAATTGGAACAAAAACTTTAAAGACGGCATCGACTAGGGCGCCAAGCTAAATGACCAAGCTATAAAAAAAGCAAGCCTGCCTTGACCCGCGAATAAAACATTCGTCGGCTGAGGCAGGCTTGTTAAATTTTTAGGCTGCAAAGGCAGACCCGTCGTTTAATTGGAAACGTCCGGCTCTTTGATGGGTGCTTTGTCTTTAGACTTCTTGTGGTCAAAGCGGAATACTTTGTTCATGCCGTTGTAAATGAGCTTGGATTCCTTGGTGAGCAATGGCCCCAAAATCGCAAGCAGCAGCACATACAAGGCAGCAAATGGCTGAAGCAATTCCATTAATCCTCCGGCTTTGCCGAGATTCGCCATAATAATTGAAAACTCGCCACGCGAAACGATCGTCAGACCGATATTCGCGGACGCTTTAGGCGGAAGCCCTGCGCTTTTCCCTGCCAGCATGCCTGCAAGCACGTTACCGAACAGCGTAATGGCAACAGCGCCTAGCGATAGCCACACTGCGCCTCCAAGCGCCGTCGGATCAATCGTCAGACCGAAGCTGAAGAAGAAAATCGCCCCAAAGAAATCACGGAAAGGTAAAATCAGATGCTCAATCCGTTTCATATGAGCGGTTTCAGCAAGCACTAGTCCAACTAGAAGGGCGCCGATCGCCTCAGCGACGTGAATCGTTTCGGAGAAGCCAGCGACGAGGAATAAGGCACCGAAGATCAGCAGAAGAAACAATTCGTTCGAGCGGATGTTTAATATTTTGTTCAACAGAGGAACAGCCTTGCGTCCAACTACGAGTACAAGGAGCATAAATCCAAGCGCATAGGATGCGGAGAGGAGTACGCCGCCAAGCGAGCTGGAGCCGCTGAGTACAAGCCCGGAGAGGATGGAAATATACACAGCGAGGAAAACATCCTCGAACATAATAATGCCGAGAATCATCTCGGTTTCCCGATTCGCGGTTCGCTTCAAGTCCACGAGTACCTTCGCAACGATGGCGCTTGAAGATATCGTTGTAATACCAGCCATAATGAGCGTTTCCTCAAGCGGGAAGCCTAGGGAGAAGCCATAGACAAGTCCAAGCGTGAAATTGATAATAATATAAATCGTACCGCCGACGGCGATGTTTTTTCCCGATTTCATCAGGCGTCCGACCGAAAATTCCAGACCGAGATAAAAGAGCAGGAACAGCACGCCTAATCGGCCGAGAAATTCAATGAAGGGGGCGCTTTCGATAAAACGGAAATCGAAAACGCCGAATTTGGGCGCATGCGGCCCCACAGCCATCCCGATCAAAATATAAAACGGAATGACTGAAAATTTTACTTTATTTGCTATTAAGCCGACTAGGGCAATCAAAGTGACGGCGAGACCAATCTCCAGCACCAGATGATCCATAATTAACGGCTCCCATTCACGAGCAACTGCTTAAGCGTCTTAAGATGTGGGCGTTCACCTGCAACTATTAGTGTAGAGTCGGCTTTGAAAATATAATCCGGACCCGGATTAATATGCTTGCCATCTTTGTCAATCGCGGCGATAATCGTCGTCCCCGTCCGCTTGCGGATATCCGAATCTCCGATCGTTTTGCCTACGCAGCTTGCACCGGCTTCGACTTTATACCATTCAATGGTCAAATCGTCGAGCGCGACTTCAATCGTCTCAAGCGCCTTCGGCGTATAGGTCATTCCTCCAATAATGGCAGCAACCTGACGGGCCTCCTCGTCGTCCATGGAAACCATGGAAATGCTGTCATCTGGATCATCATATTCAAAATGGTACATTTCTCTTCTTCCGTCATCATGGATGACGACAACGAGCTTGTCGCCGCCTCTCGTCTCCATTTGATACTTACGTCCAATGCCTGGTAAATCCGATTCTCTAATATTCATATTCGCCAGCTCCTATATCGTGAGTTTGTGTGGGCATCGTGATAGGACGGATACGTATAATGCTGGCGATAGATTATATAAAGCTTCCGGTGAATTTAACAGGCATCAAAAATAAATCCTTTATTTGCTGCGGTATAAAGGCACGGCGAATGGATAGTGGAATCAGCCGCTGCTTTCGGCAGACGAGCATCCCTAAAACGATGGTGATGCCTATAAGCGTCATCTGGAAAAGCTGCTTCAAAATGCCGGATTGATATCGGATCGCCACACCATGATGGTCCCCTGCTGCAATCGTCAGTTGATCGGAGGGGGATTTCAGCTCGGGCAAGTCCTCCGCTTGGTAGGCAAAAAGTATGGCTGTACACAGCAATGCTAATATGATCAGGCCTTTCACTAACCGGCTTTGCCTTGCCAGCTGCTGCAAAACGTTGTTGTTCATCTATTCACCCCCTGTCTCTTATTACTATTATAAAGGATTGTAGGCCCGATGTCACAAGGCTGCTGCGAAAGGTATTGACGTTGCCCCAAGGGTTGGATACACTGGGGGAATTAAATGAAATAAGCATTTTTTCCAGCTGGAAGGAGATCGAATGATGAGTGAAGTGAATAAGGCGATTTCGCCGTTAGTTGAAGCATTGGGCTTAAAACCGCATGTAGAGGGCGGTTGGTATAAAGAATTGTGGAAGGCTTCCTTCCAAATTCCGCAGGAGCTGCTAGGTGAGGCTTATTCCGGACCACGTGCCGCTGCGTCCTCGATTTATTTTTTATTGCATCCGCATGAGCTGTCGGATTGGCATAAAGTACTATCTGATGAGCTGTGGATTTGGCACTCAGGCGGCCCAATTACCCTTTCCCTGGGCGGCACTGCAGACGATCCAACACTCAGAAAGGAAATTATTGTTGGAGGCGATGTGCTGAACGGCCAGCAGCCGCAAGCGGTAGTGCCAGCAGGCGAATGGCAAATGTCACAGCCGATTGGCGATGAGCCATCGCTGTTTTCCTGTATTGTTTCCCCGGGCTTCCATTATGATGATTTCCAATTAATTAAACGTTAATCTAAACATTCAAACGATTTTATAGAAAAATCCGCCTGCTTAAGGCGGGTTTTTCTATTATAAGATGTCTAAGCTGGATGCCCTGCATCGAGCTGTCCAACGCTTATCATTTGTTTCATAGACAGGCTCATCACTTCGAGTGGAAAATGAATTTTCTGAAGACAACCTCTTCTAGTTATCACACTTGCCGAAGACCGCAATAGAAAATTGAAGCCTGTCGTTTTCATCGTAGACAGGGTAATCAAACTGCTATATGATGAACGAATCGTAAGGGGATCGGAACGTCTCATACATAGAATGAAATCATAAAGGAGTGAGAAAAATGCGCGAGGCGCTGTGGTCGAAAAATTTCATTTTATTAATGGGCTCTAATCTGCTGCTGTTTATGGCGCTTGAGATGCTGCTGCCGACACTTCCCGTGTTTGCCGCGGAGCAGGGAGGCAGCCAAACACAAATTGGCCTGATTATGGGCTTATTTACGTTTACGGCCGTCATTTCCCGGCTTGGAACAGGCTATGGCATTAAGCGGCTGGGCCAGAAGAAGCTGCTGCTTCTCGGAGTAGCCATCAGTCTTATCGCGCTTACTGGCTATTATTTAGCTGCGACCCTTGCCATACTGCTGGTGCTGCGCGTCGTGCACGGCGTTGGCTTCGGTATTGCAACGACACTGTTCGGTACAGCGGCATCCGATTTAGTGCCAGCCTCTCGAAGAGGGGAAGGCATGGGCTTTTTTGCCACAGGGAATTCGATCTCATTCGCTCTAGGTCCCTTTTTTGGCATTTGGATCATGACGGAATATGGCTTTAAGGCGCTGTTTTTAATTGGGGCAGTTGTTATGCTCCTTAGCTTGATCAGTACCTGCTTTGTGCGTTTTCCGCGTGTGGAGAAAAAGGAGAATAAGGTGCCAGCGGCAGCTCCTGTTATAGAAACGGGGAACTGGATGGACAGCATCGTGGAGCGCAAGGCGTTTATGCCTTCGCTGCTTGGCCTGCTTATCGGCATCCCCTTCGGCACGGTGCTCAGCTTTATCGCTTTGTTTGGCAAAGAGCAGGGCCTAGGCAGTGTCGGCATTTTCTTCCTTGTCGTGGCCATCAGCGAGTTTCTGATCCGCTTTATTAGCGGCCCATTATTTGATCGCAAAGGGCGCATGTGGGTGCTGCTGCCTGCTGCTATTTTATGCATTATCGCTAGCGTCATGCTTTATTTTACGCATTCTACCGCGATGCTGCTGCTGTCGGGCCTGTTTTATGGATTTGGCTTTGGCGCCCTGTTCCCAGCGCTTCAGGCTTGGGTTATCGATCTCGTAGAGCCAGAGCGCAGAGGTGTAGCGACGGCGACCTATTACAATGCTTTTGACATCGGCATCGGAAGCGGTTCGATATTGCTCGGAGCAGTAGCGGCTGTGACTGATTATTCGACAATGTATTTGCTGTCAGGCGGATTTTTCGTTCTGTACATTGTGCTGTATGTAGGCTTTGAACGCAGGCTGCGCCGCAAGGCCAGCAGAAAGTCGATACAGACCTAGCGAGGATATTTTGAGAGATATAATAGAAACAGCCCCTCACCATTTAAAAATGGCGGAGGGGCTGTTATGCTGCTATACCGGAATTTTAAGCTGCTGTCCGATGTAAATGCGATCGGGATTTTTAATTTGGTTTACGTCGCGAATCGCTTGCCACGTCGTATTATAGCGTTTCGCAATCGACCAGAGCGTATCGCCTTTTTTCACCGTGTAGTTGGCATAGTAGGCAGCCTTCGCTGGCTCCGCCTGAGTGGTGCCTGCCGGAGACGACGGGACAGGCTGTATAACTTCCGGCTTAGGCTTCGTTCCGGTAGACGGGGAAGGTGAAGCGGAGCTAGGTGTTGCTCCCTCCGTAATACGTCCCTCAACAGCTGGATTTGCCGCTGTCCCAAGCTCCCGCAAATAGCTCGTGAGCGCTTCGTCCAGTGCGCCAAACATGCCGGCCTGCGGATAGCTGGCGAACATCGTATATTCATCGCCGCCGGCTGCTATAAAATCATTCGTCGCGAGCGAATATTGTTTTTTCGCATCGAGCGCTGCGCCGCCTACCGTTACGGAATGGACACGCGAGCCTTTTGCCTTGGCGGTATCGATCTTGAAGGCGATGCCGGATACTTGCGGAAAAGCGCCCTTCGGATTCGGATAATCCGAAACGCCATTTTCCAAAGCGGCTTTAATATCGGCGCCTGTGACGTTAAGCGTCACGATTTGATTGCCGAAAGGCAGCACCGTAATGATCTCGCCCTGCGTAATGATTCCTTTATCAATTGAAGCACGAATACCGCCGCCATTCGTTAGGGCGATGTCGGCCTTCGTAATAGAACGCAGGCTGTCGGCAATCAGATTGCCTAAATTCGTTTCTCCCGCGCGAACCTGCTCGCGCTCGCCATCAAGCTTCACAGCCGTTTCGCCAATCTCGTTTGAGAGAATTTCCTGCTGCTCCGCGACGATGGAATCGACTAGCTCAGCCACTTTCTGATCAGGGGCAATTGCCGCAGCAGCTTTATAATCAATCAGCTTTGCTTCTTTGCTGATTACTTTGCCTTGATCGATCCATAAATCGACAACGCCAAGGTATTTGGTATATTCGCCAGCGCTTGCAATAAGTGTGCCATGGCCTGCTTCAAGCCCTTTTTGCAGCACCGTATGGCTGTGCCCATCAATAAAAACATCAATGCCGGCGACTTCCTTGGCAATGCCAATACTTGTATCGGTGCTGGATTCATCCTGTCCGATATGGCCGAGTGCCACAATGACGTCTACCTGATCCTTGAGCTCGGCAACAATAGCTTTGGCTTCCTCGGCTGGGTTGGTGAACACAAGCCCATCGACATTTTTTGGATGCGTCTTGTAGGCGGTTTCCGGTGTGGTCAGGCCAAAGATACCGATTTTTACGCCGTCCACCTCTTTAATAACATAAGGATGAAACAACGGCGAATCGTCATTCTTTACTCTAATGTTGGCGCTCAGAAGCGGATATTCCATTTGGGGTTCCAACTCGACGAGGCGGTTGTAGCCATAATTAAATTCATGATTTCCGGGGACGGCCGCATCGTAGCCCATTGCGTTCATGACGCGCACGACGCTTTCGCCTTCTGCAAGGGTTGCGAAGGTAGTGCCGTGAATGGCATCGCCGCCATCAAGCAGGAGCGTATTCGGATTGCTGGCCCTGTAGCTGTCGATGATTCCGGCCAGCCATGCAAAGCCGAGTTCACCATTGCTTTCGGATCGGGCTGCTCTGGCATGCATATCATTCGTATGCAGCAGCGTAATATGCTTGCCGGCCTTCTCTGGGGTGGATGCAGCCGCCGAGACGCTTGCAGCGCTTATAAGCAGGGCCGCGGTCAGAAGAATAGATGTGAACCACTTAAACTTGTTCAACATAGCAGGTGATACCTCCCATCAGAATGTCGTTTATGGTCGCGCCTTATACGTATTCCACATGCTGCGTTGAAAATCCTGTCCAAAAGCTGTAGTTGTTGTTTTGCTTTTTTCCTTATATAATGAAACTGAAATATTGCTTACAATTCTTTGAACATATTCTCAAGATAGATAAATGTGGAAGAGCGACTCACCAAAGGAGATGCCCGATGGAGGAACTCAGCGACAAAAAGATGAAAATGATTGAAGCAGCGCGCATGTACTATGAGCTTGATTACAATCAGCAGGAAATAGCCAAGAAGCTCGGCGTGTCACGTCCAACGGTTTCGCGTTTTTTGCAGCAGGCGAAGGTTGACGGTATCGTACAGATCAAGATTATGGACCCGGCAGCAGACAATGCGGATCGCGAGCGGCAATTGCAGGAGCGCTTCGGCTTGAAACGTGCAATTGTAGCCACGGTACCTAAGTATGAGGATGCGATGGCCAAGCGGGTAATTGGTGAAGCTGCTGCTGCGTTTCTCAATGAAACGGTGCAGGATGGCGATACGATAGCCGTTACCTGGGGCACGACGCTGTATGAAGTAGCGACCCGTCTGCCGAACAAGCATGCGAAGAAGGTCAAGGTGGTGCAGCTCAACGGAGGTGTCAGCCATTCCGAGACCGATACGTATGCCCACGAGATTGCGCAGCTGTTCGCTAAAGCTTATCAAACGTCGCCTTATTTGATTCCGCTTCCAGCTATTGTTGACCATGCAGTTGTGAAGCATGCGATTGAAGCGGATCGTCATATACGCAAAATTCTTGATATGGGCAAAAAAGCGAATATCGCTGTTGTAACCGTAGGAGCGCCAACCGAGGATTCGGTGCTGATGCGGGCGAATTATTTTTCCGATGAGGATTTGGGCATTATTTTCTCGCGCGGCGTAGGGGATATTTGCTCAAGATTCATAGATATCAACGGGCAGTTGGTTAGCGAAGAGCTGGACCTGCGCACGATTGGCATTGATTTGGGCGAGCTGAAACGCAAGGAATGGTCAGTACTAGTGGCTGGCGGCCCAAGCAAGGTCGAAGCGGTGTATGGCGCGCTTGCTGGACAATATGCGAATACGTTGATTACCGATCATATTACGGCGAAGCATCTGCTGGATTACAAGCCGGAAGCGTGAACGGGATAGGCTAGAGAGATGATAGGTGGAGGGATTTGTTAATGGGCAGTACGAATGCAGCGAATGTAGCTGGAGTTATTGATCACACAATGCTAAAGGCTGACGCAACAAAAGAGGAAATCATTCAGCTTTGTGCCGAGGCGAAAACGTATCATTTTGCCACCGTTTGCGTGAATGCAGGCTGGGTTGCGCTTGCGGCTGCTCAGCTGGCAGGCTCTGGCGTAGGCATTACGACGGTAGCGGGGTTCCCGCTTGGCGCAACGACTTCAAAGGCGAAGGCAGCGGAAGCGGAAGATGCGATTGCCTGCGGCGCCACTGAGGTGGATATGGTGCTGAACATCGGGCTGCTGAAATCAGGGGACGAAGCAGGCGTGAAGCGCGATGTTGAAGCGGTTGTGGCTGCTTGCAAGGGCAAGGCGATCGTTAAGGTTATTTTGGAAACCGGCTTGCTGACGGATGCGGAAAAGGTGCGGGCTTGCGAAATTTGCCAGGAGTCTGGCGCAGATTTCGTCAAAACGTCAACGGGCTTTGGCAAGGGCGGCGCCACGGAGGAAGATATCGCGCTAATGCGCCGTACAGTTGGTCCGGACATGGGTGTCAAAGCTTCCGGAGGCGTTCGTGATTTGGAAACTGCACTCAAAATGCTAGCTGCTGGTGCCACTCGCATCGGTGCAAGTGCAAGCGTCGCCATCGCGAATGGCGGCAAGGGTGAAGGGTATTAAAGGTGTATTGACCGTATAACAGGTACAGGTTATGATGAACAGAAGTAGCAGCCGGCTTGGTGAGCCGGCTTATTTTTATTTGAAAATGGAGGTGAAAGTTATATGAGCGGTTTATCTTGGAAACGGCAGTGGATGACGGATGTGCGGGTGAATGTGCTGGCGGGCATGACCGCTACGCTCGCACTGGTGCCGGATTCGCTTGCATTTTCTTTTATGGCGGGGGTGCCGCCAGTCGTCGGGATTTATGCTTCAATCTGTATTTTGCTCGTTACGACGTTTCTTGGCGGACGTCCCGGCATGATTTCCGCAGCAGCGGGCTCCATGGCAGTGCTGATGCTGACGCTCGTCAAGGAGCATGGCATTGAGTATTTATTTGCAGCAACGATTTTGACGGGGATTTTGCAATATTTAATGGGCGTTTTTAAGCTGGGCAAGCTGATGAGATATGTTCCACAGGGCGTATTGACTGGTTTTATTAATGCGCTGGCGATACTCATCCTTATTTCGCAGCTGCGGTATTTTCAGGGAGAGTCGTGGATGATGTATGCGTTAGTGGCTGCGACGCTGGCGATTATTTATTTTCTTCCGCGTTATTTCAAGGCGATTCCTTCGCCGCTTGTAGCAGTCGTTGTGCTTACGTTCGCCGTATGGGTATTCGGTCTGGACGGGGTCACGAGGGTTGGAGCAATTGACGCTTCGTTGCCCGCGTTTCTACTGCCGAATATTCCGCTTAATTGGGAGACCTTAGCGATCATATTCCCTTACTCCTTGTCGCTGGCGGTCGTTGGATATACGGAGACGATGCTGACGCATAATTTGCTCGATGAAATGACCGGGGAGCGTACGGACAAAAATAAGGAAATGCGCGGACAAGGTGTTGCGAATGTCGTCGCGGGATTTTTCGGCGGCATGGCGGGCTGTGCGCTCGTAGCGGAATCGGTGCTTAATGTGAAAATGGGCGGGAAGCATCGGCTGTCTACGCTCGTTTCTGCCGTATTCCTCTTGCTGCTCGCCGTATTGTTCGGCGATGTGCTGGCTCAGGTGCCGATGGCGGCGCTGGTGGGCATTATGATCATGGTCTGTATCGCTATTTTTGATTGGCGCTCCGTGTTCAAGCCGCGCAGCGTGCCGCTTGCCGAAACGGTCGTGATGGTAGCGACAGTAGCTGCCGTATTATTCACGCATGATTTGGCTGCTGGCGTGCTGGTTGGCGTGCTGATCAGCTTTGTATGGTTCGTTGTGTCGGTGTCGCGCAAGCTGCACATTCATAGCGAATGGGAAGGCAGCAAGCGGACTTATCGGGTGTATGGACAGTTGTTTTTTGCTTCGTCCTCTGGACTTGAAGAACTAATCGAGCTGGACTGCAAAGCTGCCGAAATTCATATCGACCTTAGCCAGTCGCGCATTTGGGATCATACGGCGCAGCTGGCACTCAATAAAGTGGTAGAGCGGCTGAAGGCTAGCGGCAAAGAAGTGACTGTCAGCAAAGGGGCTGCTTTGCAAAGCTAGGCTATTCCTGACGCTATCCCTTAGTGAGTAGAGCGTACTAAATTAATAAACTTTCTAAGTCCTTCCGAGATTTGTTCTTCATTAGCATAGGAAAAGCTTAACCTAAGCCATGAGGATGGCTCATTTAAGGGGTCACATATTTGGCCGGGAACAAAGGAAATTGATTGTTCCAGACTCTTGAACAATAAGTCTTCTGTTAACAGGCTGCCTGGGAGCTGCACCCATAAATTCAAGCCGCCATTTGGGCTGGTCCATTGCCAATCGGTTACGGACAGTTCTTTCTCCATGATTTCCTTTCGTATTTGCAGCGCAATTCGCAGTTTCTCAACATGTTGCTGTAGCCTTGGAGATGAAAGGTAATGCAGGAAAATCTTTTGATTTAAAAGCGGTGATCCATTATCGGCCAATGATTTTACTGACAGCAGTGATTTCACCATGTAAGACTGACAGTTCATCATGACAGCTATTCGCAACCCCGGTGATACATATTTGGAAAAGCTTTTAATATAAATCACCATGCCGGAGGTATCATAGGTATACATGGGCGGCGGAGGTTCTTGATCAAAAAAAATATCGTTGTAAACATCGTCTTCTATTAACAGACAACGGTAGTCCTCGGCTAACTGGACTAATTGTTTTCTTTGAGCCGATGGGACCGTGTATCCGGTTGGATTATGGAAGGTTGGATTCAGATAAAACAGACGAGGCTTGTGTTTTTTCATGATGAGTTCAATCTGCTCTATATCAAATCCGTAAGGATGAATATCGACGGTTACAATATTGGCTCCTTGTGCTCGAAAAATATCAATGGCAGAACTATAGCACGGCCGCTCCAAAAGGATAGTGTCTTTTGATTTTACAAATGCCTGGGCAATCAGATGAATGGCTTGCTGGGAACCGGTCGTAATTAATAGCTGATCTGGATGTGTGATTGTTTTATATTGTTGGTTAAAATAGTCAGAAAGTGATTGACGCAGTTCATAATCGCCTTGTACGGTCGAGTATGTGGAGAGAACCTTTGGGTAGAGATCAAAAACTTTTTTTACATAGTCCGATATGAAGCGATTTGGCAAAAGATTAGGGTCAATTATTGCCTGCGAAAATTGATAGGAAACAGGTGCCTGATGGATTTCCGATAAATGATTTTTTTGTACATATGCAGAAACGATCGGATTTTCCAGGCTTTCAAATTTATTAATTTCACGGGATTGGACATAATAGCCAGATTTATCTTTGACATAGACTTTATTTTCCTGTTTAAGTAGCTGGTAAGCCTTTAATGCGGTTAAGCGATGAACCTTCATCTTAGCAGCTAAATTTCTAATTGAAGGGAGCTTTTCATTCTCCTTCCATTCATTGAGCTCGATTCGATGTAATACATAATCGTATACTTGTTTAAATAAGTAATCTCCATTCATTTTTTTCCCTCCCAACCCTTTTGATTTTAGCATATTCCTTCTTAATCTGGTCTATTGGCTTTCATCTGTTCTATTACTCTTCGCCTATAATAGAGCAAAAGGGAGGAATTGATATGGATTTTTATATCGTAGATGTCTTTGCTGAAGAAAAATATCAGGGAAATCAGCTTGCTGTTCTAGTGCCAGACAGTAATCTCACAACGAAGGAGATGCTGCAGATTGCCAAAGAAATTCATTTTTCGGAAACGAGCTTCATCATGTCCAATAAACAGGAAAATGGCGGGTATGATGTTCGAATCTTCACCCCAGATGAGGAGTTGCCCTTCGCGGGTCACCCTACCTTGGGCACAGCGTATATCATCAACCGGATTATTGAAAACGGAAAGGCCTCCAAAGTCGTCTTGAACCTGCCTGTTGGACAGATTCCAGTTGTGTTCAACGGTGAGACTCTCACCATGAGCCAAAACGAGCCTTCCTTCGGCATGAAGATAGACCAGCTCGAATTTGTCGCAAGCGTGCTCAATATCCAAGTGGAGGACATACGGACTGATTTTCCAATCCAGCTGGTTTCCACAGGACTGCCCTGCATCATTGTCCCACTGAAAGCGCTCGACGTGGTACAACGATGCAGCATCGACCATGTACAGTTCAAACGCTTTCTGGAAACTTATTATAACTGTAACCTGCTTGTTTTTTCTGAGGAGGACAGCAAGGACCCAAACTGCCTTCGTGTGCGGGTATTCATGAACAACACAGGCTTTTATGAGGATCCTGCGACAGGTAGCGCAAATGGCAATTTGGCGGGCTACCTTCTGAAATATCGGTTCTTCGATAAAGAAAAGATCGATGTTCGTGTCAATCAGGGCTACGAGATGGGACGTCCCTCAAATGTGAATATTGCCGCCAAATTAAAAAATGGAACATATGATATCCAAATTGCCGGGAAGGTGCAAATGGTTGCAAAGGGAGACTGGTTAATTGTTCACTCAAGTGAAGTCCATTTTTAGAATCCCTGTTGCTTACGAAAGATGAGAAACGCAAGCCAATCCGGAGCAGTCGGCACAATGCCAGCTGCTGTCAAAAAAAATCGCTGCCGCCAAAGGCTATTATGCCTGGCGGACAGCGATTTTTTGTTATTGTTATTCGGCTGGGCTTATTGTGCTGCGCTTGCTTCTGGAGAAGCAGCTGCATCCGGATTAGCGCTTGCATTTGTATCCGTTTCTTCTGCTGCTTTCTCTTCAAGCGTGTTGGTAATTGTTGCTTTGTCGCGAATTTCTTGAATCCAAGTAGCGGATTTCTCTTGAATTTGCTGATTCAAAAGCTGCTTGCGAATTTCTTCCTTCTTCTCTTCAAAAGTAGGGGAAGTTGCCGCTTTAAAGCCGGTTTTCTTAATAATATGGAAACCGAAGCTCGATTTGACGACGTCGCTGATTTGATCAACTTCCAGTGCGAAGGCTGCTTCCTCGAAAGCAGGGTCCATGACGCCTTTGCCGAAGAAGCCAAGATCGCCGCCATTGTCTTTCGTGCCTGTATCGGTTGATTTCTCTTTCGCCAACGTTGCGAAGTCAGCGCCATCTTTCAATTCTTTCAAAATAGCGTCTGCTTCCTCTTGCGTAGCTACCAGAATATGCGAAGCTTTAATTTCTTCGCCTGTGCCATAGGAAGCTTTGTTTTGCTCATAAGTTTCTTTAATTTGTTCATCGGTAATGGTAATGGATGGCTCAAGCAGCTTGCGGATTTTCACTTGCGTCTCGGCATCTTTACGCAGGCTTTCCAGCGTTACACCGTATTGTGCCAGTGCGGCGTTGAATTGCTCGTCCGTGCCGAAGCTTGCTTTCAGCGTATTAATTTCTTCATCGATATCAGCTTCTGTAACCGTAACATTGGAAGCTTTAGCTTCTTGCGTAATCAACTGCTGCGTAATCAGATTGTCGAGCGTCGTTTTGCCGCCTGATTTCAGCATTTCTTCGTAAAGGTCCTCTTTCGTAATGTCGACTTTGTTAACCGTTGCAACGGCTGCGTTGTTGCCACCGCCGAATACCGGTTTTATAGCGACGATGACTAGCAAAATAGCTAAAACTGCCGAAAGCGCAATCCATGCTGTGCTGCCGCTTTTACGAGCTGGCGGGGGAGTGGATCCACCCGAAGTTGCTCCTGCTGCATAGGATGAAGCTGGTGTTGATTCAGTCGTATGTTGATTGTCCTCGTGTGTGTTGGTTTCTTGCTCCGCAGCATTTTTTAACTCTTCTTCTTTACGCTGCGATTCTTGGTTATCCATTCTTCAAACTCCCTTCATTATCTTACACGCTTTTTATAATGGTTTCGCGAAACGTTGCGGTGATCAAGGCCAAGTCACCGTAACCGTTTACGCTTGTCTAACCTACTATAACAAAACTTAGGTTAAAAAACCTTAATCTTAAATAAAAATAAAGGGATTTCAGCAGGAGCAGCTTTTTTGCGCCATGCGTCTTAGCGGTGTACAATGAAGGAGGCAAGCGCTTTATATGGGGTCTGAAATATAAAATGAAGGTTTCCAACTTTTAATTTTAATAGTAGAGAGGATGTTAATCGATGACGTATTTGCCTGCAAATTCCCGCTATGACGGGATGAAATACAATCGTACTGGCCGCAGCGGACTGCTACTTCCAGCAGTATCACTAGGCCTCTGGCACAACTTTGGCGGTATGGATCGTCTGGAAAATGGACGGGCAATGGTTCGCCGCGCTTTCGATTTGGGCATTACCCATTTTGACCTTGCTAACAATTACGGACCACCTGCTGGCTCCGCTGAAGAGACATTCGGCCAACTGCTCAAGCAGGATTTGGCTGCTTACCGCGATGAGCTTATTATTTCCACAAAAGCCGGATATTATATGTGGAAAGGCCCTTATGGCGAGTGGGGCTCGCGCAAATATTTGGTGGCGAGCCTCGATCAGAGTCTTAAGCGTATGGGTCTGGAATACGTAGATATTTTTTATCATCATCGTCCAGATCCGAACACGCCGCTTGAAGAAACGATGGCTGCGCTAGACCATATCGTTCGACAAGGCAAAGCGCTCTATGTGGGCTTGTCCAACTACAGTGCGGAGCAGACGGCTGAAGCTTCCCTTATTTTGCAGCGGCTTGGCACGCCTTGCCTCATTCACCAGCCTTCTTATTCGATGTTCAATCGCTGGATTGAAGATGGCCTGCAGGATGTTCTTGATACGGAAGGCATCGGCTCCATCGTGTTCTCGCCGCTCGCTGGCGGCCTCTTGACGAACCGTTATTTGAACGGCATCCCGCAGGATTCCCGCGCGGCAGGGCCAAGCGTATTTCTGCAATCCGATCAAATTACGGAAGGGAAGCTTGAGAAAATCAAGCTGCTTAACGCTCATGCTTCCGAGCGCGGGCAGACGCTTGCACAGATGGCGCTCGCATGGGTATTGCGCGGCGGCCGTGTAACATCGGCGCTGATCGGCGCAAGCCGCGTGGAGCAAATCGATGATAACGTTGCGGCACTCAGCTCTCTTGACTTCTCTAGCGATGAGCTGGCACGTATTGAATCGATTTTAAAGGATTAAGACTAGCGAATTCAGTGATGATGAATCATCTAAAATAACAATTGTCTTTTTTGAACGCCAAGGCCCCTCCGCCTTGGCGTTTTTGCTTCTCCCGCTTTAGCAAAGGCTGTATAATAAACGGGACAACTGACAAACTTTGTCGGATAGGAAGTGAGCCGCTTGAGCAACATGTCTCTAAGGGTCAAGGGACTTCTGGTTATTGTATTAATTACCTTCATTCCACTGCTGTTTGCCGGCATTATAAACTATATGGGTTTAAGACAGGGAATGATTGATTCCGCAACAGAGAAAACATTAAGCCAATTAAACAGCAGTGCGAATAACCTGGCTGCATGGCTTGCAATCAGGCGGGCGGAAGTATTGGTCATTAGCCGAACCGATGTCGTACGTTATGGAAAAGACGAAGAGAAGCTCAGCTATTTCAACCGCGAGCTAGTGCGGGCTGGCTTTGCTTTTCGCTCCCTTGGCTTTGTGGGCAAGGACGGCATGGCCATACGTACGGATGGCACACCGTTTGATTTAAGCCAGCAGCCCTTCTTCCAGACGTCAATTAAGGGGAAGGTGCTGATTAGCGATCCTTTCAAAACCAGCTTTTCGCCTGAAGAACAATTTGTCATAGCCGTTCCGGTTTACAATGAGGAAAATCAAATTACAGGAATCGTGTATGCGGCCATTGATATGGATATGATTATTCCTTATTTGCAAATGGACAAGCCGGATGCAGCCACCTTCTGGCTGTATAACGAGGAAGGCGTTGTATTGTTCTGTTCGGATGATGGGGTATTGCCGCAGACTGCCATGATGAACGGGAATTTACAGGAAATTCAGGTAAATGAAAAGCTGCTGTCCAAAAAGGATGGCATGGAGATCATTTCCTCAAATATGAATGAATATGCCGTATTTCACTCCAAGGTGGATGGTGTAGCTGCCTGGCATTTTATGCTTGAAATGCCGATGTCGGATTTGGAGATCGGGACGCTGCCCGTTCTGCTGAGCATTCTGCTGACGCTTGTTGGCTCAGAGCTTGTCATTGTGCTGCTGTGCTATCTCTTTTTTGCCAATATGGTAAACCGGTTGAAAAATATATTGATCGTCACCGAGCAGGCTGCCGCTGGCCAGTTTAATGCTGAGCATCTGTCAGAAATGCCAGGAGACGAGGTAGGCAAGCTGTCGCGATCTGTGAACGGCATGGTCGTGCGTTTAAGAGGAATGTTTGAGCGGCTGGAGGCGGTTATTAATCAAAATCAATATTCCTTTGTCGTCCTCGACGAGCATTACCGTATTTCCTATCTCAATAAGAAGGCCGAGGAAATGATCGGCTATAAGACAGAAGAAGTATCGGGGCATGCGACGCCGCTGCTGTTCATGGACATGGAGGAA
This sequence comes from Paenibacillus algorifonticola, assembly GCF_050481745.1. Taxonomy (GTDB): domain Bacteria; phylum Bacillota; class Bacilli; order Paenibacillales; family Paenibacillaceae; genus Pristimantibacillus; species Pristimantibacillus algorifonticola_A. The sequence continues at coordinate 285,733 of NZ_JBCNGR010000006.1, forward strand.
ATCCGCATAGCGGCAGAAGAGCTTGGGGAGAAATTGGGCCGTGAGGTGATACCGGGGCTGGACGTGCTCAAGGAGCTTCGCAATGACCAGTTTTCCTTCGAGCGGGAATGGACCTTTATTTCGAAAAATGGCAAACGCATTCCCGTCCTGCTCAGCACGAATGGCCTGCGGGATGCAAATGGCAAATTTACCGGAGCTGTCGGCATGGTTTTGGATATAACCGATAAGCTGCAAGTGGAGAAATCGCGCAATCGGCTGCTTGATATCGTTGGTTCTGCGAAGGATTTAATCGCTTCGGTCGATTCCCAGGGCGAAATGATCTACATTAATCAAGCGGGCAAGGAGATGCTTGGAATCCATGAGGAGGAAATGGATCTTTCTTCGCTGAGCGGGCATCTGAGCAGTGAAATGTTCTTTTATCTCATGAATGGCTCAGAGCTGGCTAAGCAGTACGGGTATTGGGAGGGCAATGTCGAAATTTTGACGAAGAAAAAGCAATTGAAGCATGTATCGCTCGTGCTCGTATCCCATCATAATCGCAGAACAGGAGAGGATTATTTCTCCTGTATTGCGCGGGACATATCGGAGCAAAAAATCATTCAAGAGGAGCTGCTTCAGGCGTCGCAGGATGCGGCGGAGGCGAATGCGGCCAAAGGCAGATTCCTTGCTCTCATGAGCCATGAAATTCGGACGCCGCTCAACGGCATCATCGGGCTGACCCAGCTGCTCAAGCGCACGGGATTATCCTATTCGCAGAAAGACTATGTGGACAAAATCAGCACGTCATCCGAGTCACTGCTGCGCATCATTAATGATATTCTCGATTTCTCCAAAGTAGAGGCGGAGAAAATCGAGGTTGAACTGCTAGCTTTCCATCCGGAGGAGCTGCTTGGCCGGGTAGCGGATCAGCTCAGCGTCTTTATGGGCGGCAAGGAGCAGTTCGAATTTTTGATCCATACGGCTTATAATCTGCCCAGCACGCTGCTTGGAGATTTGCTGCGGCTGGAGCAGGTGCTGTTGAATCTATGCATTAATGCGATTAAATTTACGAAGAAAGGCCATGTCAGCCTTCGACTAGAAGTAGTAGAGCTTCGTGAAGCGGAAGTACAGCTGCGTTTTGTCGTTGAAGATACAGGCATCGGCATGAGCGAGGAGCAGTTGGGTAGGCTGTTCCAGCCCTTCAGCCAAGCGGATGGATCTACGACGAGGAAATATGGGGGCACAGGGCTTGGTCTTGTTATTTCCCAAAAGCTCGTCACGTTGATGGGCGGCAATCTCGTCGCGGAAAGCAAGGTTGGCCGCGGCAGTAAATTCAGCTTCGTCATTACGTTCCCTATGCTTGAAGAAGAGCCGCCCTACAGCATGGAGCTAGGCGAGGAGATGATTGGACAGCCGGTGTGGATCGTCGAGGATAGCCAAATGATGCGCCACCATTGGTGCGAAAGGCTGGAATCGTTCGAAATGGCCCCGGTTCCCTTCGCTTCATGGAAGACGGCACGGGAGCGGCTGCGCCGAATCGGTGCCGGAGCGATGCCGAAGCTGATTTTGCTCGATATGGAAATGCCTGATATGTACGGAGCGGAAACTTGGCTCGAATTCCATCAGGAGGCCGAGGCGGCTGGCGTGAAGACAGCTGTGCTGACTACTTCATTCGGGCGGGACGAAATGCTGCAAATGCCAGAAAAGGATCGTCCGCTTGCCTTGCTTACTAAGCCGATAACCCGTTTAGCTATGCTTAACGGGTTGAGAGGAGTTTTGACGGAACGTACCTTTATTCCGCCTTGGAATCGGGCAATGAGCGAAGTGGCAGTTGAACAGCGGGAAGAGCGCAATGCCAAAATTTTGCTTGCCGAAGATAATAAAATTAATCAAATCGTCGCTTTGGAAATGTTAAAGGAACGGGGCTACGAGGTTGGTCTGGCTGAAAATGGGCATGAGGTGCTAGAAATGCTGGAGCAGGAGAAATGGCATCTCGTACTTATGGATATTCATATGCCGGAAATGGATGGCATGGAAGCGACGCGGTTTATTCGGGCCGATCCCAAATATGACGGGCTTCCGATTATTGCGGTTACCGCCAATGTGCTGCGTGCCGATCATGAGCAGTACAGGCAGCTTGGCATGGATGATATCATAACGAAGCCAATCAGCGCTGGCTTCCTCTATTCCGTACTCTCGCACTGGTTGAATCAGACGGGTATACTGCCTGTACCAACGTTATGGGAGGATGAGCCCCATGTGCAGCCGCAATATGAACAGGCTGCGTATTCCTCGCTGCCGGTCATTCCGGGCGTAGATTTGCCGGAGGCGCTCGCCAGAGTGAATGGCAAGCTTCCGATATTGATGCACATGTTAGAACAATTTCAGGCCGATTATCCTTCATTTATCGACAGATTAATCGCTTCAATGACAGAGAGGGATCTCGTTACCGCCAAGCGTCTCGTGCATACCCTTAGGGGAGCAGCGAGTCATTTATCCGCTTATCAATTGGCGAATGCGGCGACAGAGCTGGAACTGCTGTTCAATCAGGAGGAGATAGACGAAGAGGAATGGAATCAGAAGCTTACAAAATTGGAAGAAGAATTAATACATTTGCTCAAATGTTTGCAAAAAGACAAGTGACAAAAGTTCGACAAAAACCCCTAACAATTCTCTAACAAATTATTGTAGTCTGTCACAGCTATATTGTATAGTAAGGAGACAGACTAAATTCGACAGAAATCTTCAATCCCAATAAGGGGTGACGCCAATGTATAAAGTTATAGTTATAGAAGATGACGTCATGATGAGTGATATGCTGTCTATGTATTTGTCAGAGGAAGGCTATTCTGTCAAACAAGCGGGATTGGCAAATGACGGCTTGCGTATTATTTCAGAATTCGAACCTGATTTGGTTTTGCTGGATCTTATGCTCCCGGATATGGATGGGATGGAGATATGTGCATTGATTCGCGAGCGTTCGAATGTGCCTATTATGATTTTATCCATGAAAAATGAAGTGTCAGAGCGAGTGCTGGCGTTGAAGTCTGGTGCAGACGATTATATGTGCAAGCCATTTAGCATGCACGAGATGACGGCGAGAGTTGAGGCATTGATTCGCAGAGCTAACATTAAGCCGGTCGGAGCAGAGGTCGAGCAAGAGTCAGGCGAAGAGGAGCGGGATCCGATCCAGCTTGATTTTGAACGGAGATTGCTGCTTGTCAGAGGCATGCTGGTAGAAACAACATTTTCGGAATATGAAATTATGAAGCTATTTTTGGCGTATCCTGGCAAGGTATTCAGCAGGGAAGAGCTAATCAATGCCATTCGCGGCTTTGATTCCTTTGTCACCGACCGTGCTATTGATGTACACATTGTGAATCTGCGGAAAAAAATCGAGCAAAATCCAAAGGAGCCTCGTTTGATTCGAACCGTTTGGGGCTTCGGCTACAAGTACACAGCCCAGAATACCTCAGTCAGCCAGGAGAAATAATAGCATGCATTTTTAGGGACCGTCTGGCTTATTCAGACGGTTTTTTGTATGGAAAAAGACATTCTAACAACTATCTAAAGGTAATTGCTGAAATTTCCTAATTATTGTATGAGAACATAGATTTAACTTACTATTGGATCGAAGGATGGGAAATATGAAGGAACAAGTCATCGCATTATGGCCTGCAAAGCTGAATGCCTGCCGTGAGCTAGGCCATATGCTGCTGCGAGTGCAAAATGCAAACCATAAGCTTGCTGCGGTGCTGGTGCAGCTTGACCATTTTTACCGCATCATCGGAGCTCGCGGAATGGACTATGGCAGCGAGGTGATGCAGCAGATTGAAGAGCGGCTGGTGGCGGCTGGAGCGGACCGGGCTGCAATTTGGCAAATGAGCGACAGAACTTTTCTGGTTGCTGTGGTGCTGGATGCTAGTCAAGCGGATGGATACAGCCTCCTAGAGCGTTTCAAACGAACGGTGCAGCAGCCCGTAGGCTTTGGCTCCGATTGCTATCATTTAACTGCCAGCATTGGCGTGAGCCTGTTCCCGCAGGATGGTACGTCAAGCGAGCAGCTCATTTGCCATGCGGAAACAGCGCTGTATAGCGGCGTTTTAAAGGAAGAAGGCCAGATTTCCTATTATTCGCGGGCGGAAACAGAGCAAATTAATCGGCATTTTGAGATGGAGGCTGCCATTCGAACGGCACTGTACAAAGGGCAGTTCCACTTGAACTACCAGCCCATCTATCATGTGGAAACGGGCAAGCTGCGAGGCTTCGAGGTGCTGCTGCGCTGGCATCATCCGGAGCTTGGCAACATTCGACCAGCTGAATTTATCCCATTTGCAGAAAAAAACGGCATGATATTGCCAATTGGCGCCTGGGTGATCAAGCAAGCTTGCCGCATGCTGGCCAGCCTGCCGGATCAAGCTGCACTGATCATGTCCGTCAATATTTCGCCGACAGAGCTGGCAGACTGCGCCTATGCTGACATGGTGCTAAATACGCTGGAGGAAACCGGAATACCGCCACATGGCTTACAGCTGGAAATTAAAGAGGGCTATAATTATGCAAATTGCGAGCGATCCATTAAAGCCTTGACTAGATTGCATGCAAGCGGTGTGCTGATTGCGCTGGATGATTTCGGTTCCATGCACTCGTCGCTGGCCAATTTGCAGTTGCTGCCGATCCATGCCTTGAAGCTGGATCGCTCCTTTGTTCGAGAGATCGATAAGGAGGGCGCCGAGCATCATATCGTGGAGGCGATGATTGGGCTGTTGCATAAGCTGGGCATTAGCGTTATAGCTGAAGGAGTGGAATATGTGAAGCAGTATGAGCTGCTGCGAGGCTGGGGCTGTGATTACATGCAGGGATATTTGCTGGGCCAGCCCGCACAGCCAGATATGCTGGATTTATCCATGATTCGCAAGCCTGAACGAACAGGCGGCGCAACAAAGCCTCCGAATCCACTATCGCAGCGGTAGGAGGCTTTTCTAAACGATTGGAATATATGAGTGATGTAATCCGTATATGCTTCGGTTCCATCGCGTACCGTTTTCATCGATAAAAAGCGAAAAAATCGTTTACGCTTGTTTAGGTTGGGGATGATGTTCCTTTTAGTCCAGTGGGGGCTAGAGGGTGTTTAGCTAACTTCCAGATAAAGTTTAGTACCATCGCTGTATTGAAAAATAGCAACCTCACGTACGACTTCAACTTTAGAGATCCGTTTCCATTTTTTTCGAAAGTCGAAATTGAGTTCCATTTCACGCAGTTTATGATGAAGCTGCTCAACTGACGCGGCTTGTTCGTTAGTATAATAAACAGGTACAGAACGACTTTTGAAGGTAATGATTTTCATCATGACCTTGTCCACCTCCGATCGTTTTTTCCTATTCTATCCTAAACGTTTTAGCCGCTTATGAAACAGCCGTAAGAATATTGTTTAATTTGCTTATATATTTCTAACACATTGTGTCAGCTGGAAAACACTACTTTCCAGCTAGGATTACATATTGTAGTGCTGCAATAATGGCAAGATGCAACGGGTAAAAACTGCGCCAAAGGCTGCGAGGAATTTTAATTGCATCGGCTGCTTGCAGCATGCTTGGCGAGTAGGCAAGCAGCAAGGTTGCGACAACGCTGAACATCTGAATGCTCCAGCCCATATAGAATAAATAAAAGATGTTGAGCAGCAGGTGGGCCGGAGCCATACCGTGTTTTGGGACATAGCGGTAGATGAGGACGAGCACTAGCAAATAAGCGCCGTAGCTGCATGGAATGACTTCAAGAAGCAGCAGCAGGAAGGCAGCCAGTGACACTTGAAGGGCAGGACTCGACCTCAATTGGTCCAGCAGCTTGAGGGAGACGAGACAGACGAGCAGAGTACCTACCGTGTTAATTTCCCAAGTGCCGAAGGCCAGTGAATATGGGATTTGCGACAAAGCCGCAATGGCGGTCATACGCCATAAGTATTGGTTTATGTTTTTGGTACGGAAATATCCAATGACAAGCGCATAAGCATAAAGCGGCATAGCAAGCCTGCCAATAATTCGCCATGTATCATCTTCGGGAAACCAAATCAATCCAATATGATCAAGCAGCATCGTAACCATTGCGATAATTTGCATATTCATCCCCCTAAGCTGTGATTATTATAGCATGGGGGTATGAACGGGAGAAGAACAGCGTTTTAGGTGTAAAGCAGGGTAATGACAAGCAGCTCGTAGAGAACGAGTGGAAGAATGGCATTTTGTGGAGGAATGAAGGCGCGCGGGTCCTGCACGGTACAATGCAAATACAGCAGGCAGCGGTCCACATGTGCAATATAGCCCTCGTATACATGGCCATCCATCGTATGCACGCGCACAGGCCTATGCATATGTCCGTGGCACAGACGATGAATCTGCTCTTGCACCTGTTGCACCATAGCTGTATGTGCAGGCTCTGCCTGGTACAGCACAGCTGCTGCTTGCTCCGCTGCCTTTGATTGCTCTGACATATGAACATCGCTCCTTTGCCCCGCAGCATGCCAGCAGGGAGTCTCATCCTAAATTAAGCTATATGCAAAAGGCGCGGGGATAATGCTGAAAATAATGATGCCTTCCACAATGGAATATAAGTCCTGAAAAAAATTCCGTGGCCTAGGTCGCGTTTAATACGATGAAAAGCTAATATAACTTTAACTAAATTGGAGTGTATTCAGTTTAGCGGAAATAAAAAGGCGCGGTGCTCCGAAAACCCAAAGCCCGCGCTTTTTTCATATGGTTAGAGCATCCTTTTATCGCTATTTAATTACACCACATGCGATGCGAGCGCCGGAATTACCGGATGGATCAGTAACGTAATCATCCGCTTTCTCGTGAATAACCAGAGCAGCGCCGCCTGATTTTATAAGCGAGTTAGGTACGCCCTTGGCGAGTGTCACATTTTTCGAAATGATTTCGGCTTCTACTTTTCCAGACGCGTCAACTTGAATATTCGGCAAATCGCCAGAATGGAAGCCTTTGGGGTTGCTGAACCCGTGCTGCTTGCTTAGCGGATTGAAATGCGCCCCAGCGGTCGTAAATTCGGGAGCCTCGCATTTCCCCGTTTCGTGAAAATGAATGCCGTGCATGCCCGGTGCGAGCTGCTCCACCGCAAGACGGATATGTACTCCGTCAGCTTGCTCCTGCAGGCTTGCTTTGCCGATGACGGCTCCTTTGCTATTAATGAGGTCGAGCTTGATTTCCTCAGAGGGTGCCGTATTTCCAGCGGCATGGGATACAGGAAGGGATGCGCCCCCTAGCGCCAGGCAGAGCGTCGTGATGCAGATCGTTTTTTGAATAAACACAAGTTTTCCTCCATTTCCAGTGATGCATTTAATATGTCCCGCTTATCGCCGGCCTATACGGAAAATAAGGAATAGCAGTTGTGTGTTTATCAGGGAATACATGTCCATACCTCTCTACTCTATTTGAATATGATATAGCAGAAACCATGAGAGAGGTGGCATTTAATATGTCAGTTAAATCGAAACTCCAAGTGAAAAACATTAAATCAGCATCGCGCCAATCGAAACGGGCTCGCACTTCTTCTTGTTCCTGTCAACGCCAAGAGTCGGCAAATGATAACAGAAGCAATGGTTGTCATCGAAGAGATCCAGCAGTTGAAGGAATTCAGGATGCAGGAAAAGAACTAAGCAAAATTTTCAAAAGACTGGAAAATGAAGAGGTTGCTGAGAAGCTGGTTAGAGCAATCCGCTGCCATGATGCGCGGGCGGTTCAGAACATTATCGGCTGCGATTGCCGAGTCGTTCACTTCTTCTGCACAGATCGTTCCGATTGCGTTAGAATCTGCTGTTCGTTTGGTAGAGACCACGCGGTAACAATCTCGTTTGACATTTGTATCAGAAGAGAAAACCGCAACCGCTACTAGCCACAGGCAGATGCTAAAAATAGGTAAAAACCGCCAAGCACCGGAGGGGGCTTGGCGGTTTTTGCTATGCTCTATGGCTCAAACGTGTATCCATTGCCTTATAATCTGTCACCGCGCTTCGCGAATCGGCATACGATAGGACAGCAAGGTCAGGCCGACAAAACAAGTATGGACAACGACTATCTATGGAGGGGACGAACGATGCCGCTAATTCCGAATTTCCCCGCACCGCTGCTTCAGGAGCATGCCGTCTGGCATCATACGCATCATGTAATACCCGGCACCATCCCACCTCGCGGGTTCGGTGATCAATTTATGCGTTTTCACCGTGACTACATTAACCGTGTGTACAGCTGGTATAACAGTCAAGGCTATGACACCAGGCTAATTGCGGCATGGCCGGAAATTCCGGAAGCTATACGCCGCGCTCCTTGCTATAATCCGGCTGCGGAAAATCGCATTCGAAATAATCCGCGCTCCTTTGCTACGCTGGATGAGCTGGGCAGCTATATCGAATCCAGCGGCATTCATGGCTGTATGCATATGATTTCAGCCCAGCTGATGAACGAGCCGGAAATCAATGACTTTGACTTGGCGCCGCGCCATACGACATTTTATCAAATTCACGGGCTAATCGATCAGTGGTATCGCAATTGGGAAAATGCCTGGGGCCAACGCGCTGACGCAAAAGGCCACAGGCAAAGTCAAGTCCAGAGCCAGATTCAAAGCCGCTCTGTGCGGCAGCAGCGCTCCACGGGCGTAGCTGCTTCAGCGGCTACGTGCAATCGCGCAAGGCGCGCATTACGCTTGCGTAATATTCCGCTTTGCGCGGAACGAACTGCTCCACCCGCACGCTCCTTACGGAAGGCAGCTGCCCGCCGTCCTGGCTTACAGCTACCCCTGATACCACCAGCTCCGACCGCTCATGCTCGAACAGCTGGAGCAGCTCCTCCAGGTCGGCCTCGTACACGCCGGCCACCTCTTCGGCTTGCAGCTGTAATTCCATCAGCGGCAAGGAGCAGACGAAGCCGAACACATCGCTGACCTCACGGTCGATGAAACTGGCGCCGCCAGCCGTTCCTACGGTATCCTCACGCAGCTGCCCAAGCGGGATCAGGTCGTCGAAGCTGGCGGTTACGCCAATCTCCTCCTGCAGCTCGCGTGCGGCGTCGCGCATCGTCTCGCCTGCCGATAGATGCCCGGCGACGGTAATGTCATAGCAGCCTGGACAAGTATCCTTGCTGGACTGCCGCAGCTGAAACCGGACATAGCGGCGGTCTTCTTCCCTGCGTGTGAGCCAGCAATGAAAGGAGCGGTGCCAATATCCCTTGGCATGCGTCTCCGAGCGTGTGGCTGTACCGATTGGATTCATCTGCTCGTCATAAATATCAAAATATTCTTCTGCCATTGCACGAACTCCTTTGTACTAATTTCCTCGCAGCTCCTTAGTGAGAGCGTCCCGTATCGACAGCTTCAAGCTGGGACGTGCAGTGCTTGCAGCGAGTAGCTTTCAGCGGAATGCTGGACAAGCAATAAGGGCAGTCCTTTTCCGTAGGAGCAGCTTCGGCAGGAGCCTCCTCGGTTTTGCTGCGGCGCAGCATATTAATGCCTTTAACGAGGAAGAAAATACAGACGGCTACGATAAAGAAATCCAGCATCACATTAATAAACTGACCATAGGCGATAACGGCAATGCCATTTTTAGCTGCATCGTCGAGGGAGCGGATTATTGTCCCCTTTGCAGCTAAATCATCGGTAAGGGTAGGATTAAGGTTAATGAATAAGTCCTTGAAATTGGCACCGCCCAAAACCCGTCCAATCGGCGGCATAATAATGTCGTTCACAAGCGAGGTTACAATTTTGCCGAAAGCTCCACCAATAATGACACCGACCGCCAGGTCGATGACGTTGCCTTTAATCGCAAATTCCTTAAATTCCTGTACAATTTTCATCCTAAATCTCTCCTTTATAAAATAAGCTTGCCCGGAAAAATCGCATTAGCGAGCGCAGCAAAACGCAGCCATGCAAAAGCTCTGATTGCTCTTTATTGTATATAAAACAAGCCAGAAACACCATTCCTAAAGCAGCGGCATAAAAAGATAATACTAAAATTACATAAAATAACAATTTTCCTAACCATTCCGAATACAGGTATTGCCGTAGGCGAGACGTGCTTTTTTGAAAAAGGTCATGACTTCCCAGTCTGGGAGCGACTCTTATTCGTCATTTTGCATCATTTTCTGCTTTTTTTGTGAAAAAAGATATGTAAAAAGAGAGGATTTTATTGGATATTGTCGAATTTCAGTATTGTGAGTAAATTAATGGATATTTGAGGAGTTTTATGAATCACCAATTCGTTATAGGGAATCCCTTTTTTACACTGTTTTCATTTATGATTGTTTGCTTTGCCTGTTTTACGCTGTTCAGCATGATTGGCTACCCGCCGTCAGGCAAAAAAATAATAGCGTTTAGCCGCAAGTTTGGCAGCTCTTTCGTATTTGGGCTGGGGGTTTGGGCCATGCACGTGCTAGCTATATTCGGTTCGACTTATCCATTAGTTTTGGACTGGACTATGCTTTATGCTTTATTGTGCTGCATGGCTCTTACCTATGCTTCGATATCGGTATACGAATCTGTCTGGCCCGGGCCGGTTAGAAGGGCGTTAAGCAGTCTGCTGCTTGCTGTTGGCTCAGCGATGCTGCATTATTTGAGCCTGCTGGGGAGTCAGGTGAAAAGCTATGAGCTGGATCGCTATTTGTTCATGGTGTCGATCATGGTTGCTTTTTTCGGAGCGCTGGTCGCCTTTAATTTGTATGAAAGCAGGGGCAAGGATGGCAAGCTGATCAGCAGCCTCATTCTCGGGCTGTCGATGATCATTATGCACACGATTGGCATGCAGGCGATGAAGGTGGAGTATTTGAACATCTATACGACCGATAGCATGAACGACTCGATGATGCTCATGTCGTTTCTGCTCGGCATTGCAACGATGCTCATATTGAGCTTCTGCTTATCCACCTGGATGATCAGCCGCAAATACAGTATGGTCGATTCGAATTACAAGCTGCTGGTTGAAAACTCCCTGGATACAATTGCGATTATTAAAGCGGGGAAGTGGCAATATTTCAATCCTTCCGGACTGCGGATGTTTGAGGCAGATAGCGAGCATGAAATAATTGGCGAGTCGATCTACGAATTTCTTCATGAGAAGCATCATGAGGAAATTCGCCAGTTGCTTGGCGAGGAGGAAAATGAGGATTTGCTGCGCCAAAAGCCGGTCGAGCTGGACTGGAGAACGGTGCGTGGCAAGCTGCTGCATACGGAATTGGTTCGAACAAGCACAAGCCATACGGGCAGCCTTGCTTATCAAGTCATCATCCGCGATATTTCGGAGCGAAAAAAAAACGAGGAGATGCTGATCAATTCTGAGAAGCTGTATATTGCAGGCCAGCTGGCTGCGGGAATTGCCCATGAAATTCGCAATCCGCTCACCTCGCTGAAAGGTTTTCTTCAGCTCATTGCCTCTGGGCGCAGCAATCATAATTATTATGACATTATGAAATCCGAGCTGGTACGGATTGAATCCATCGTAAGTGAGCTGCTGATGCTGTCCAAGCCGCAGGTTTATCAGCTGTGTTACCGGGATGTGCGCCAGATTATGGCGGAATCGGTGACGCTGCTGGAGACGCAGGCCATTATGCACAATATTGAAATTCGGGTGAATATGGCTGCGGAGCCGCTTTACGTCTTCGGTGTAGAAAATCAAATCAAGCAGGTGTTTATCAATGTCATCAAAAATGCAATCGAGGCGATGGCAGGCGGCGGCCTCATTCGCATTACGCTTGAGCTTGCGCAGAAGGCGCGAATCATTATCCGCATTCAAGATGAGGGCCCTGGCATTGCGAAGGAGCAGCTGTCCAAGATTGGCCAGCCATTTTATACGACGAAGGACAGAGGGACGGGGCTTGGCCTGATGGTCACCTACAAAATCGTCGACAACCATCTAGGCAGCATCAAGGCGGACAGTATTATGGGGCAAGGCACGACCTTTATTATTCAGCTTCCCTATCGCAAAGACCCGGAAGAAAATACAGTCATATGAAACCGCACATTTTTTGCAACGCAAGGAGACGGCTCGACGTACAACCGAATAGCTACAAAAAAATGATTCGGTGAGGTGTCCTTATGTTTAATCGATTATTAGCAAGCATTGGCATTGGCTCAGCAAAAATTGATACATTGCTTGAAAAATCCCGCTATTCGCCAGGTGAAGAAGTACGAGGCGTCGTACAAATTCGCGGTGGAAGCGTGGAGCAGCGCATTGAGAAGATCGAGCTGTCCGTAATGACCGAATACATCCGCGAGAGCAATGACCAGAAGCACAGACATCACTGCGTTATTGGAAAATATCCGGTCAGCCAGCCGTTTGAGCTGAAAGCCGGAGAAAACCGTGAAGTGGCATTTTCCTTTCAGCTGCCATTTCAAACTCCGCTCACACTGGGGAAAACGCCAATATGGGTGAAAACCGAGCTGGACATTCGCGGCGCCATCGATCCCGGCGATAACGATCGCATAGAGGTCGTGCCGAATGCAGCAATGGGCAACGTACTGGAAGCGGTCCAGCAGCTAGGCTTCCGTCTGCGTGAAGCAGATTGCGAGTACGCTTCGCGTCTGGGACGCTCGCTGCCTTTCGTGCAGGAGCTGGAATTTGTCCCAACCGCAGGACAGTTTCGCGGCAAGCTTGATGAGCTTGAGGTTATTCTTTATCCGCAGGCTCAGCAAATAGAGCTGCTGCTGCAAATCGACCGCAAAGCGCGTGGCCTGGGCGGCTTCTTCGCTGAAGCGATGAATACGGATGAAACGTTCGTCCGCGTCGCTTTTACGCAGGAGCATCTGCAAGCTGGGACGCAAGCGATTGCGAGCCAGCTCGAAAAAATAATCGCCCGGCACGCTTAACCGACAAGCGCCGAACTGGAAGGCCGAAACAAATGTGCCGAAGTAAAGGTGCCAAGCCCAGAGGCGCCATAGCAAATGGCAGCAGCCTGTCCGCCGCGAGATAATGATGCGGCGGGCAGGCTTTTTTTTATAGATAGACAGGCAAGGCGGTTTGATTTGTTGCTATTACTTCCGGTTGCGGGTTATGGCATAATAGATGGAGCATGAATGATTATACTGGAGGAGCTTACGATGGCAGAACCGCTAAAAGCCTTATACGATGGCTTATTCATAGAAGATTTTGGAGTGCTGGTGCGTTCGGTTTTACCGACTTTTGATTTGGCAGGTTTTACGGCGGCAGTAAGGGCTGGAGAATGGGAGGAGCTGGCGCTCAAGGCGCGCTCACGGCGGATTACCGAAGCCCTTGGCGATTTCTTGCCGAGCGGTTACGAGGCCGCGCTTGATGTGCTGATGCAGATCGACTCGCAGTGCCGCGGCCTGCCCTATATTTTCTTCCCGGATTTTGTGGAAGTGTACGGAATGTCACCGGCGCATTTTGACCGGTCGATGCAGGCGCTGGCGCGGTTCACCCGTTATTCGACGGGGGAGTTTGCCGTGCGCCCATTTCTGCTTGCTGAGCCAGAGCGCATGATGCAGCAAATGCTGATATGGGCGGACGATGAGGATGAGCATGTACGCCGGCTGGCTAGCGAGGGAACACGCCCGCGTCTGCCTTGGGCACAGGCGCTGCCGATGTTCAAGCGCGATCCACAGCCGATTCTTCCGCTGCTGGACAAGCTGAAAGCCGATCCTTCGCTGTACGTCCGCAAAAGCGTGGCCAACAATCTCAATGATATCGCTAAAGACCATCCCGATGTGGTCGTTGAGCTGGCCCAGCGGTGGTCTGGCCATAATCCGCTGACAGACTGGATTATTAGGCGTGGCTGCCGCACGTTGGTGAAGCAGGCTAATCCGGCGCTGATGGAGCTGTTCGGCTATGCAGCCGGAGTGGGCGAAGAGGGCGGGGAGCACGCGTCATTGACGGTGCATGCCGAGCTTCGGGCATGGCCTGCGGTCGTCCATATTGGCGACGAGGCACGGATTAGCTGCGAGATGAAGCTGCGGGATGGAGACGCACTCAAGCTGCGGATCGAATACGGCATTGATTTTATTAAAGCTTCAGGCAAGCCTTCCCAGAAGCGTTTCCTGCTGTCTGACCGCGAGTATGGGGGTGGAGCGAAAGTTGCGCTGTCGCGTGTGCACCGCTTCGCCGACTTGACGACGCGCAAGCATTACCCTGGACTTCACCGCATTACGCTATGGGTGAATGGCGTGCAGGCAGCGGAGACGGAGCTGCAACTGGAGGAGGCGGACAGCAAATGAATATTGGAGCTCGCGTGCTGAAGACCGGATTGTCCGTTACGCTGGCGATTTTTCTGAGCCAGTTTTTCGGCTTTCCGTCCAGCCTCATTACGGCAGTGGCCGCTATATTAACGATTCAGCCTTCCATCTACCGTTCCTGGCAGCAAATTCTGGATCAGGTTCAGACCAACCTGCTTGGTGCAGGAATTGCGCTTGCTGCGATGAAAGTATTCGGCCATACGCCGATTGCGGTGGGGCTCGTCTGTATCGCCGTTATCCTCATTTGTATCCGGCTGAAAATGGAAGCGACCATCGGAGTGACCCTCGTCATGGTCATCGCTATTATGGAAGCCCACGGACAAGGATTAGACGTGGCGCTGCAGCGATTTTTAATGGTCCTTACCGGTATGGGGGCCGCTTTTACGATTAATGTGCTCGTATTTCCCCCGCGCCCGCGCAAGCAATTTACCGAGCAGGTGCATCTTGCTTATGGGCAAATGTCTTTACTGCTGCGAACCGCCGTTTCGAATGAAATGAAGGAAAGCGTGTTCCGGCAGGAGAAGGAAACGCTGCATGTGTCGGTGCGCAAGCTGGAGGATCGCTACACCTTGTTTGAGGAAGAGCGCAAGGTGCTCGCCCATGCCAAAAAAAGCCATGCCAGACAGCTGCTCGTCTCCAAGCAGACGATCAAGGCGCTGCAAAAGGGCGTTGATCTGCTTGAGGTTGTAGAGGAGCATTATTTTGCCGCCGCCGGTGCAGGGAAATGGGCGCAGCGCTTCGATAACCAGATTGAGGAGCTGACGAAATACCACGAATCGATTTTGCTGAAAATCGAAGGCAAGATGAAGCCGAATCTGAGCTTCGAGCCGGAGGAAGAACGTGAAGCGCGCCTGATTACTGACCTGACGGATTATTTCCGTGAGGGGCGGGACGAGCATAAGCGCCTTGTGTTCGTCGCGTCGGCTATTTTCGAATATGCCTACCATCTGCGGAGGCTGGAGAAGCTCGTGGATCAGGTCCAGCAGCGCGGCATGTCGCCCGAGGAATGGACGGCAGAAACGAATGCCAGCGGCAGAGAGGCTAAGGTTAGCACTCAGGAGTAACAAAAAAACCGTCTCTTTTTCAAATGATCGATCATTTGACGAAGAGGCGGTTTCTTGTGCATGGTTATTTTTCACAGAGCAGTTGTAAGTCAATCCATGGGCTATTGGGTCTTATTGCTGCCCTCATGGCGTCTTGGATGCTGCATATGAGCTTCGGGATCATTGTCATCGTCTTTGGGGATGAGCCGCGGATCGGTCCGTCCTTCATGATGGTTGTCGAAGTCCAGTTCCACCAGCCGCCAAGTTGCCGTCCCCATCTGGGGATCGGCTGGGAACACCTCGCCGCGCTCCAGTTTCTCTTCACGATTCCAATCGTTGCGGTATACTCCCGCCACTTCAACAGGCTCGCCCGACATCGGCTTCATCTCATTGTATTGATGCTGCTGCTCTTGGTCCAATTGCTGTTCGTTCATCGTATCTCCCTTTCCAGCCCTGCATAGTCCGTCCAACATGACGGCGGGTCATTCTGCTATAGCATGCCTCAAAAGGGAATATGTATGAGTGCTAATGAATATAACGTTTTTCCAGCCGCTTGCCGCCGAACCACATCAGCACAATGACGATGCAGGCAACAACGATGCGCCAAGGCTCATGGGCGAAGTTTCCAATATCAAAGCTGAGCAGCGATACGCATAAAATCATGACCGCCTTGCCGAGAAGGGTTGCGATGATGAACGTGCGGAAGGGCACGGCGCTTAAGCCCGACACAATGTTAATGAGCGAGGACGGCGAAAATGGAAAGCAGGCGAGCAGGAACAGCGGCGTAAAGCCGCGATGCTCGATCCATTCGAAGAACCGCCCGGATTTCGGAAAACGCCGCTCGACTTTTGCTTTGACATTTTTTCCGAGCTTGCGCACGACCCAGAAGACGCCGATGGCTCCAGCAGAAACGCCAATCCAGGAAAATAAGAAGCCGAACCATAAGCCGAAAATATTGGCATTGGCCGCGACAATCGCCAGCAAAGGCAGAAAGGGCAGGAAGGCTTCCAGCAAGGGTAAAAGGATGCCAAGCAGCGGTCCGAATTCCCGATAGCTTTCCAGCGTGCGCTGCAGATGCTCTAAATCCATATGCTTTATTTGTTCAATCCAATTTTGCAGCAACGCCATACGTCAACACCCTCACTCATTTGATCAAAATATCAGCCGTTATAAAAAGACGTCGTATGGCTTAAACAATACCAGAAAATAGTGGTAGATGCCAAGCTCTCGCATATGGAGCTAGCCGGTCCTGTCAGCTTGTTACCCCTGCTCTAAAATAGACGCCTCGCGGTTGCGGATAAACTGCCGCAGCTTATTGGCAAGGTCCCGATTGATTTCGCCGCGTTCATACAAGCTTTGCACCTCGACCCGCTCTGCCTGAATGGCAATCCAATGCAAATCGCGCTGTACGTCGGCGTCGCCTCCGTTCATTTTCGCCGATATCGGCTTTTGAAGCTTTTCCTTTATAAAATGGTAATGGCTGATCAGCTCGCTCCGCTCCTCCGAGCCGGGCTCGTCCAGCTCTTTATCGAAGGTGTCGATAACCGCATCGCAGGCTCGCAGCTTCATCCTTCTCAGCGCCTCGCGATCGGCGTGCCCTATCTTGGCGGGGGCTGGCGATTTCGTTTTTTTGAGGGAGAGCATCTCAAGCAGTAGCCTCATCAGCTTTCTCATAATAATCGGCCAAAAGCTTCGGCGTCCCGCCAGCATCTGCTCAAGCCGCTCCAGGCTTCGCTCGAACAGTTCAAACTGCTGCTCGCTGATTTCCCCTTGTGCCAGCATACGCCTCGCAGCTTCCCGCTCCATGCGGAACGCCTCAAAGCGCAGATCGATGATTCCCTCAGCCGCTTGCTTGGTTGTTAGCTTGGGCTTCTGAAGCTCCAGCATGCGGAACCAACGCTCATATTCGGCAAGGACGGCTGCCGTTTCCGCCTCATTTTCCTTGCGCGCCGTTTGGTGTATAGCCTCAATGGCGGCATTCATCATTTTGAGCTGCCCTTGGCGCTCTTTTTCTGTCCGTTTTGATTCATTGCCCATATCGCTGCTGGTTGCAAGCAGCGGAAGCACAGTGCTCGCAGCCAGCAATGACAACAGAATAACCGCAGTTGCGAGAAAAATAATGATATTCCGCTCAGGAAACGGATTTCCGTCGTTTAGAAACAGCGGTATGGAGAACGCCCCGGCAAGAGTGATGGCACCGCGCACGCCAGAAAGCGAGGTCATGACTAATATTTTGAATGACAGCTTCTCGCGCTGCTGCTCAGAGCCAAATAAGCGGCTCCCTCTTGAAAAGGCGTATGTCCACAAAAACCGTAGAAGCAGTAGCAGAACGAAAATGATGCACGCATAGCCTATCATCTGAAGCGAGTTAATCGCAGGATTATCGAATACGGTGCTGAAGACAAGAGGTATTTGCAGTCCCAATATGACAAAAACGAGTCCGTTCAGTATGTACAAAATAACCGGCCATGTATGGTCAGGCACCTCATCGTTCCGGGCCCGAGCCTTCTCGTATTCATCACGTTCAACGGCATGGATGACGCCTCCGGCTACAGCGGCCAAAATACCGGATACGCCAAGATGCTCGCCAGTCAAATAAAGAGCAAATGGCGTGAGTATATGGATAAGCATATGCAGCGTTGGATCTTCCAGACCAGACCGACGCAAAGCAGCGCGAAGTCCTGTAATTAGGAAGGCCAGCACGCACCCGACCGCAAGGCCGCCCGACGCAATAACGACAAAGCTGATGCTTGCTTTCGGAAAGGAAAACGTGCCGGTTAGCGCAGCGGCCATCGCAAATTTAAAGGCGACGAGCCCGGAGGCGTCGTTCATCAGCGCTTCCCCTTCCAGCAAATGCCGCAGGCTCTTGGGCAGATGAACCCGCCCCGCTAATGCATTGACCGCAACAGCATCCGTCGGAGACAGCAGGGCAGCTAGTCCAAACGCTGCGGGCTGCGGAATGGAGGGAAGCATAAAGTGGATCGCATAGCCGATAAGAAATACGGTGACGAACACAAGGCCGACCGCAAGCAGGAAAATGGGGGCGCGAAGCCTCCATAATTCATTGCGCGGTGTATGCTTGCCATCGTTATACAGCAGCGGAGCTACGAACAATATAAAAAATAGCTCAGGCTCCAGCGTCATATGAACGCCGGATGGTATAAGCGTAATCCCAATGCCAAGTGCAATTTGGATAAGTGGAACCGGAACAACCGGAAGATGCCGATTAATAATATTGGACAACCCAATCAGAGCAAGCAAAATTAATATGGAAGAAAATACGGCCATTCCATCACCCTCTCTTGTAAACGCTGCTTCAGCTGTTGTCGCTCATGACGGGCTTATTTTCGCCAGTGCAACTAAATTTTACCCATAATCAGCCTGATTGCTTTCTACGAGGAACAGCGGGTTATGCATGCCCTTGCAGGTTGGTTCTGGACTATCGGTAATGTATAATAGGAAGGGAATGGCAATCAAAAAAATATTGAAGGAGTGACTTTCTTTTATGCAGTACACTTATTTGGGTCAGTCAGGTTTGCGCGTTAGCCGCTTATGCCTCGGTACCATGAATTTTGGTGTGGATACAGATGAGAAGGAAGCGTTCCGGATTTTGGATGCCGCTTTAGATGCGGGCATTAATTTTATTGATACGGCAAATATTTATGGCTGGGGTGAAAACGCCGGACGTACAGAGGAAATTATCGGAAAATGGTTCAGTCAAGGTGGCGGACGCCGTGAGCGTACCATACTTGCGACCAAAGTATATGGCGATATGTTTGATGAACATGACGGCCCGAACCGGGAAGCCGGCTTGTCCGCTTATAAAATTCGCCGCCATCTGGTAGGCTCGCTGCGCCGTCTGCAGACGGATCATATTGAGCTGTATCAAATGCACCATGTGGATCGCAACGTCCATTGGAATGAATTGTGGAGCGCATTTGAGACGGCTGTCTCGCAAGGGAAAATCGGGTATGTAGGCTCAAGCAACTTTGCGGGCTGGGATATTGCTGTGGCGCAGGGCGAAGCAAAAGCGAGAGGGATTTTGGGGCTCGTATCCGAGCAGCACAAATATAATTTGCTGTGCCGTCTGCCGGAGCTGGAGGTGCTTCCTGCATCGAAGGCGCTCGGTCTAGGCGTTATTCCGTGGAGTCCGCTGGATGGCGGGCTGCTTGCAGGCAATCATCGCCGGGATAGTGGCGGACGCCGCAGTGGCGACACCAAGCGTCTGGACAAGCATCGCGCGCAGCTAGACGAATATGGCAAGCTTTGCGATGAGCTGGGTGAGCCTGAGGATCTGGTATCGCTCGCATGGCTGCTGGCGAATCCGGCGGTTACGGCCCCGATTATTGGGGTGCGCACGCTGGAGCAATTCGAGCGCTCGCTTCGTGCGGTAGAGCTGGAGCTGGATAGCGCGACGCTCGCCCTTATCGATGAGATTTTCCCAGGACCGGGCGGCGATGCGCCTAAAGCATACGCTTGGTAAACGGTGATAGAAAGCCGTTCGTCAAATTAATAAATTGAACAGTACAGGGTCTTTGTTCAGTTCTATGAAAGAATAGCCTTTCAGCTGCATGCGGCTGATCAAGGGCTCATAGTCCTCGCGGTGCTTCAGCTCAATGCCGACGAGTGACGGGCCATTGTCCTTATTGTGCTTTTTCGTATACTCGAAGCGGGTGATGTCATCGGTCGGACCGAGCACATCATCGAGAAATTCTCGCAGCGCACCCGCGCGCTGCGGGAAATTTAACATGAAATAATGCTTGTATCCTTCATAAATGAGCGAACGCTCTTTAATTTCCTGCATGCGGTCAATATCGTTATTTCCTCCGCTAATGACGCATACGACTGTTTTTCCGGCGATTTGATCCCTGAACATATCAAGCGCAGCAATGGGCAGCGCGCCTGCTGGCTCCGCTACAATCGCATTTTCATTGTAGAGATCGAGCATGGTCGTACAAATTTTCCCCTCGGGAACAGGCACCGTATCATCGAGCAATTCGCGGCAGATCGCGAACGTAAGCTTGCCGATCCGCTTCACAGCAGCACCATCGACGAATTTGTCGATATGCTCAAGCGTAACGACTTCCCCGGCATCGAGCGATTCGCGCAGCGACTGTGCGCCTTCCGGCTCAACGCCAATCACTTTCGTTTCCGGCGAAATGGCTTTTACATAAGAAGCTACGCCAGCCGCCAGGCCGCCGCCTCCAACGGTCACAAACACAAAATCCGGTACCGTATCCGACGCTTCCATCAGCTCTTGTCCAACGGTGCCATTGCCGGCAATGATTTTCAAATCATCAAAAGGATGAACGAAAGCAGTACCGCTGCGCTCGCTCTCCTTGATGGCCTCTGCGTAAGCATCATCAAAGGTGTCGCCGGTTAGAATAACTTCAACACTATCCCCGCCGAAGAAGGACACTTGGTTCACTTTCTGGCGCGGCGTTGTGCTAGGCATATAGATTTTGCCCGGGATGCCGAGCGCATGGCAGGAATAGGCAACACCCTGCGCATGATTACCCGCGCTTGCGCAGACGACGCCAGCGGCAAGCCGCTCTGGCGGCAGCGAACGCATAAGATGGTAGGCTCCGCGAATTTTAAAGGAGCGCACAATTTGCAGGTCCTCGCGTTTCAGCAGGACGTTGCAGCCGTAGCGCTCGGAGAGCACGCGGTTATATTGCAGGGGCGTGCGGAGAATGACGTCTTTCAAATGCATTTGGGCGTGAACAATGTCTTCAAGCCCAACTCTAGGCGAATGTGATGATAAATATTCCATGTGCAGCCACCTTCCGGGATTAACATTTTGCGAAAGCTTCCAAACGCGCTTTCATGCGTATTCTTGAAATATAGGAAAGGTTATGATGGTTCAATCCTTTCATTATATTTCTCGGACTGAAACGCGCTGCGCGGCCAAAGGATGGCGAAAGCCGTTTCACCTTGAAATATAGGAAAGGTTATGATGGTTCAATCCTTTCACTATATTTCTCGGACTGAAACGCGCTGCGCCGCCAAAGGATGGCGGCAGCCGTTTCACCTTGCTTGTTGTTGCTCATTATAGCATTATCACAAGCATTGCATAACCATGGAATTACAGGGGGAGGGCCAGGCAGTATGGCAAAAGAATGAACAACGGGCATAAGCTGCCCACGGCTAGGCCCATTTTCCAATTCCGATAGATAATGATTGACATTAGGTATGAGAGTAGTTATCATAAACTACGAAAGTGATAATCATTATCAGTTTGTCTACCTAACAATGATGAAAAATAATATACGATAGTATATATTGATGGAGCTGGTTTAATCGTGGCAGAGTTTAATCGCAAGGAGCATCAACTAAATGATGCTCCAGCCGAAACGGGCAGGCCGTGGAATTGGCAGCTGTTCCCGTTCTCATCAGTGAAGGCGGGCGAGGATGCGCTGTACGTGGCATCGGTAGGTTATGGCGTCTATCAGATTAATGGCGAAGAGCAATGGATGAAGCTTAGTGCAGGGATGCCGCAATCGGCAATGGTTAATCGACTGCAGCTGCAAAGCAGCGTGCTTCATGCCTGCACGAGTGAAGGACTTTATCAATATACAAACGGGCAATGGGTGAATGATGGTCTCGCCATTTCTTGCTATCAATACCGGATGCTTGGCGGCACGGGCTATGCGGCAACCGATTATGGGCTGTGGTCAAATTCGGGAAGCCGCTGGGAAAAGTCAGCCTGCGCCGACAAGCGGGTCTACGATTTTATGAACCTGCCGCAATATCTCGTAGTTGGCCATGAAAGCGGAGTCGCGCTGTACGACCGTTTTATGGATGAATGGGCCGAGTTTGAGCTGGACCGTGGGGTTACAAGCCTTGCTGTATACCGGGGACATCTTATTGGCGTCAGTGATCGCGGCGAGCTGATGATTGGCGACAAGAAGGGGCGGTTCGACCGCATCCGCTTTAGCAAGCAGTTTATTTTCTCCATTGTTGCGAAGGGGAAAGATATTTATGTATGTACGGATAAAGGCCTGTTCCAGCTTGCTTATATCCGTAATCAAGTCACGCTGCTGTCTGTGAAGCTGGGTATTCCGGTGACGGATGTGGATCTGCAGGGAGACAGTTTGTATATGGCAACGTTGTTTCAAGGTATTCAAATGATGGATGCCTAGTTCATAAAATCAGCCATCGGCACACGGAGGAGAGGCTGCTCTCCTCCAACTGGTGGGAAACAAAGCAGCCGATTGTCCAAAATGGCGACGGCTATTTACACTTGGGAGGAATGTAATGGTGTCAAAGGTAATTGTGGTATACGCGAGCATGACGGGAAATACAGAGGAAATGGCTGAGGCGATTGTTGCTGGAGCACAGGAAGCGGGCGTTGAAGTGGTATCGAAGGAAGCCTTCGATGCAAATGCAGCTGATTTGCTGGAGTACGATGGCATCATTATCGGCGCATATACTTGGGGAGACGGCGAGCTTCCAGACGAAATTCTTGATTTTTACGAAGAGCTTGAAGGACTTGACCTCAGCGGCCGCAAAGCAGCCGTATTCGGATCGGGCGATTCCTCCTATCCCGTATTTTGCGGGGCAGTCGATACCATCGAAGCGAAGCTGCGCGAGCTGGGGGCAGAAATTGTCTCCGAAAGCCTGAAGGTTGAATACAACCCTTCCGATGACGAGAAGGAACAATGCAAAAACCTAGGCAAGCAAGTAGCTGGCCTTGTAACTGTAGCGGGCTAATAAGCAGGGCGGCTGTTGCTGCTATATTTCTAAGCGATCCGCATGAAAGATGAGGTGGCCGATTATGGAGCAATCCGCAGCAGTTAAGCTGATTGAGGATTACAAGTTGGAAGAGCTGCTGCGCTGCCCCTATCGGTTCATTAAACGGCAGACGGCGAAGAAGCGGGCAGGCGAAGTGAATGGTCGCCAGCTTATGCAATTCGCCGTCAGCCATATTGTAAATGATTTTTATGAGCAGCCGCCCTATGCCCGTACAGCTGATTTAGTGAAGCAGCTGGCAGAGCGCTGGTGGACAGCGCGAGTAGCTAAATTCAATAATGCCGAGCATTATTGGGATTCGAAGCTTCAAGCGGTTGCACATTTGACAGCATTTTTAATGGAGGAGCAAGAGGCGGCGCCGATTATCCGTTTCGAGCAGCATCGCACCTTTGTGGAGCCGCTCGATATGGAGCTGACGCAAATTTTTCAAATTGTCGCCGAAGATCCGGACGGGACGAGTACCGACTATATTGTGCAAAAGTTTGTCGTGGACGAGGATGAGGATGTCATCCTGACGTTCCAGCATATGACCGCCGTCTTTTGTAATAGTGCCTTCGGCAAGCTGCCGAGCCGGATCGACGTCTTGTCGGTGATGAGCGGCCAGCGGATTTCTTATTATCCAAGCGATACGGATATACCGCAGTCTTTGGATTTTATGAGGCTTGTGCAGACTATGCTGCCCGAAGCCGAGTGGCTGCGCAAAAGCAACAATGCGGCGGAATGCCGGAGCTGCCCGCTGCACAGCGAATGCTTCAGCAAGAAGGCGGAAGCAACGGCCGAGGCCGTTCTGCAAAAGTCTGCCAGCCTTACTATATAAGCAAGAGCATCATTTGATAGAGCATCATTCGATGGTTCATCGAACGGTGCTCTTTTTCATGCCGCAATTGATACGACGCATCCGGCGGCAAAGGTAGACAAACGATTATTAGTTATGTAACATGGGGCAATACATAAATACTATCTTACATCGTTGCACAAGGAGAGATTGTCGTGTCAGAGGAACTGCTGCTAACGTTTCGTTCGCCGCCGCTGCCCTTTTTTATAGAATCAAACCGTAGGACGTATCAAGCGGGTGAGGAACATCCGAACCGGACCAATATTGGCGTATTCGATATGCTGTTCGTGCATGAAGGCGCTTTGCATCTTTCGGAAGGGGAGTATAAATGGCTGCTTGGCCCAGGGGATGTGCTTATTTTACGGCCGGACAGCTATCATTATTCGTATCAGCCCTGTCAGGAGACGACCGTGTTTGACTGGGTGCATTTTCAAACGGTGGGTGCGTGGGAAGAAACAGAGGGGAGTCAATCGGGCTCCTTGAGGGGCGACTATTATACATATGCCATTCGGCTGCCGAAAAAAATTCATCTCTCCTATCCAGACGAAGCGAAGCTCATCTTCGGACAACTGCATGATGCAGCGCAAAGCTCATCGCATGGTGCATTTTGGGAGCGCCAGCAGCGTTTTCTGCATTTGCTGCAAATGCTCGATGAAGGCTGGCGTTCGGATGCTGCAAGGGCAGGCGTGTCAGTGGCGGAACGTGCTGCTGCCTACTTGAAAATGAATTATCGCAGCCCGATCAGCAATGGCATGCTCAGCGAAGTGCTGCAGCTGCATACCAATTATATTACGCGCTGTATGACCGAGGTGTTTGGCTGTACGCCGCAGCAATATTTGCTCTACTATAGGTTGGATCAGGCGAAGCTGCTGCTTATTAAGACAGATTGGACGATAGCCCGAATCGCGGAGGAAACGGGCTTCCGTCAAACACCGCATTTCTCGCGGCTGTTTGCCTCACATACCGGAATGCCGCCGCTTAAATTCCGCAAGCGTTTTACGACAAATTAAGTCAAGAAGCGAATAAAAAACCTCCTCTTATGCAAATAATGGGCAAGACGATATTTTGAGCGTTGCGGAATGCTTGCCCGCACAGCTTCGAGGGGGATACACAGATGATTGAACGTTATTCGGTAAAGGCAAATGTCGATGATTTGGTTCGCTCGTTTCAGGTTGGAAATGTAATTGATTGCGATGTGACAAGGTTTAACATAGCGCCGACCCAATCGGTGTCGATTGTGATGAATGACCGCCTAGGCGAGCGTACGCTTCAGGATGCCAGATGGGGCTTGTTTCCGTTTTGGGCGAAGGATTCCGTAAATGCGGATTGCGAGCGGCTGTCGGAAAAGCCGTTTTTCGAGCGGATGCTGCGCAGGCAGCGCTGTGTTGTACCATGCAGCGGCTTCTTTGGCTGGCAGCAATATGGCCAGGAGCGCGAGCCGCGGGCGATGCATATTGTTGTGCCGAGCCAGCGATTATTTGGAGTAGCGGGCTTCTTTGATGCCTGGAAAAATTATCAGGGGCAGGAAGTGCGCGCTTTTACGATGATTACGGCTAGTTCTTCAGGGACTTTATCCGGCTGGCAGCCGCGTGTGCCTATCGTGCTCGACGAGGAAGGGCTGGAGGATTGGCTCAATCCGCGTATTCATGATTTCCGTTCGCTGCGCAAGCACCTCGACCCGCTGGAATCGTATCAGCTCAGAGCTTATCCGGTAACGAATGCGGTAGGTAATGAAGCCTATGAGTCGCCGGATTGCATTCAAGAGATTATGCCGGATTTTGCATAGCTGCGGCAAATAAGCTTCGGCAGCTGCTTAAGTCCTATAGGTTGCTTGAGGCCGAGCCTTCATTCCAAGGAAAGTGTGGAAGCGGAGGTCTTTTCGGTCAAACAAAAGAAAGGGCTTACATTATGGTTTGGCTTGGCAATCTCGTTCCTAGGACAGTTGTAGCTGGGCTGGATATTCGATATAATGTAACCTATATTTGGAAATATCTGCAGCTTGAAAATAAGCCGCTTTTTGCCGATATTTAAGAATATAAGATTGTATAAGTTTCACCTTGAAATATAGGAAAGGATATCCCTAACGCGATCCTTTCTCTATATTTCTCGGACTGAAACGCGCCGCGCGGCCATAGGCAAGCGAAAGCCGTTTCACCTTGAAATATAGGAAAGGATATCCTAACGTAATCCTTTCTCTATATTTCTCGGACTGAAACGCGCCGCGCGGCCATAGGCAAGCGAAAGCCGTTTCACCTTGAAATATAGGAAAGGATATCCCTAACGCGATCCTTTCTCTATATTTCTCGGACTGAAACGCGCCGCGCAGCCATAGGCAAGCGAAAGCCGTTTCACCTTGTCAGAGAGGAGTGGGGATAATGGTTCAGGGCTGGGTCACTGCGCTGGTGCTGTCATTCGGTATTGCGGTCGCTATTTTCGGAGTTGTCGCCTATTTACGAATGTTTCATAAAGACCGGAGCGCAGCTTCTGTCCGTTCATCCATAGAGCGTCATGCTAGTGCTGACGAGGCTTCCGCTGGTGAGGAGGAGCGTGATTCACGTCTGGACAGGATGCCGGACTAGCGCGGATTTCGCATAGATTATACGCTTGGTGGACGAGACCGTCAAATGCATGCTTTCCCAAGTGTGGCATAAATGTTATAATAGTAAGAAAAGTTCAAACATTTTGAATCATCAAACCATGGTGACGCTTGACCGATGGGAGTCCGGCGGTGTTTTAGCCGAATGTGTTCTCGGAATTTGTTGTTTAGGACGACCATCCAACGTTAAGGGAGGAGATTTCATGGCGAAGCACAGCCAGAATGAAGTCAAGGAAAGCCTGAAAGAACTAACGAGAATTTTCCAACCCAAGGATTCACGCAAATTTGTTAGGGATTACATTCGAAAGTACCGGATTACCGGCGGCTACGAGGAAGAATTAACATTGCTGGTGGAAGATGAAATGGGCAAGCTCAACTCCTCAGTCGGCTAATCGCATGGTTATACGGGCTCTATTCCCTTCGAAGGGGAATGGAGCCCTTTTGTTTTGAAGGGAAAGCGAGAAAACACCATAATACAACAATTGTTCACATTCGTGAGAATGTCCGCTTTGCTTCTCGAATATGGTGAATAGAGGAGGGAGGTTTGGATATGCTGACGAAGCTTGCGCTTGGCATGGAAGAGCAGTATGTACAGCATGCAGGGAGCATTATAGCTGCATGCCACAAGGAGCTGTCAAAGCGAATTACCTGCGGGGTAACGACGCTTGAGATCGAGCGTTTTACGGAGCGATTCATGCTGGAAAGAGGGGCGTTTCCCGCCTACAAGGGGCGCAAAGGTTATCCGTTCGCCATTTATGCCTCGGTAAACGGGATGCTGCGCGGCGGGTTTCCCGGCACGGCTCCGCTGTCGAGCGGTGATATAGTCAAAATCGAGATGATTGCCGGGGTGGACGGAGGAGCAGCCGAATTCGCCTGGACGTATGCGATAGGTGAGCCGTCCCCGCTTGCCCGCAGGCTGCTGCGTACGGCGCAGCACACGCTGAATCGCGGCATTGCCGAGGCGAGAGTAGGCAAAAGCGCCGGAGATATTATCGTGGCTATCCATACTTCAGCGGCCAAGTCGGGCTGTCTGGTCATGAACAGCATGCCGGATATTGCGGTGCAAGGCATTCTCCAGCGGCTTCAGCAAGGAGAGATGCGCCCCGTGGAGCAGCCGGAGGAGCTATTGGCAGAAGGCATGATTTTGACGATTGATTTGATTGTGGGATCAGGTGCGCTGGCGGGTGACGATGCCCGTGTCGAGCCGGATCTTGCGACAGCGCATGTCAAGCATACCGTTGCGGTTACTCGCTCAGGCCCGATAGTACTGACAAAATGAAGCGGATGACGCTGTACGCTTAATGCTTAAGCAGACGAAAAGAAGATCACACCTCACGGAAGGCGAGGGTGATCTTTTTTGCTTTTTCATCGCCTTTATCTCAGCCCATCCTCCTGAAAAATGGAGTGCTGCCGGATACTATATGATAGTATCATTGAGCAAGCCGGCAAGATATTTCAACAGTTCACCAAAGTTAAAATAGTTCAGTCTTAAAACGCCATATTGTTCACTAGGCTTGTAATGTTGCTCTTTCGGGCTGTGCGAGCATTGGGCTAAGTTCAATACAGACCGGATGGATACTGTGATGTGCTTAGGAACGAAAAATCTTTTCAGTCATTAAATGTAAGCGCTTACCAATCATCTGGGCTGTAGAGTCAATGCGAAATAAATGTGGGGAGGGTTGCAATTGAAAAAATCCATAGCTGCACTATCCAAGCTTATGCTGGCACTGCTGATCGTTTTGCCAGGAATTATGCCTGTCTATACGGCAACGGCATCAGCAGAATCTGCGCTGGTCTCAGAGGAAACGGGAACTACAGCAGAGGAAGATCAGCAAACGCAGCAGCAAAATGTAACAGGGGAGTCGCAAGAGGGACAAGGAGGAGCGGAAGAGCAGCAATTGCTCGTCGCTCAGGAGGCGGCAGCTGTTGCGAATGAACCGCTGTTTAAGGATGATTTTCAGGATGGCGATTTGCAAGGATGGACGGTCAATAACAGCAATATTATCAAAGCAGCAGTTGATCCAGCTTCGGCTAGCAATCAGGTGCTTTATGTAAGCGCTGGGGATGAGGCTATTGCCTCGGTCAATCAGGATATCGGCAGCGATTACGTGTATGAGGCCAAGGTGAAAAAAGTGGCTGCGGGAGCATTTCCCGGCATTTTGGCGCGCTATAGCGATGTGAACCATTTTTATTTGTTCCAGCTGGGGGATAATCGGTTCTCCCTATCCAAACGAGTAGGCGGTACTACAACAACACTCGGGGAATATCCGATTACAATTAATGTGAACCAATGGTACACGATGCGTATCATCGTCGAAGGCAGTAAAATAAAAGGCTATGTGGATGACAAGCTTATTTTTAATGTGACAGATACTTCCCTTGTGTCAGGGAAAGCGGGCTTTCGCTCCCGCTGGGAAAAAAGCTCGCTAGATGATGTTGGCATCTGGCAAATTCCAAATCCGAAGCCGGAGGCTCCGGGTGATTTGCAGGCAACAGGCATCACTTCGTCTACAGCTACGATTAGCTGGGACAGCACCGTAACGGGAGCTACCTACCGCGTATATCGTTCAACCGATGCTGCCGCGGGCTTCTCTCCGGTGTATGTCGGAACAGACAAGCACTATGAGGACACGGGACTGGCTTCCGGTGTGACTTATTACTATCAGGTTGCAGCGGAGGTCAACAAATATGAGGTTGTTTCTTCCTCTATCTCGCTGACGACGGTGCTGGTGCTGCCGGAATCGCCGGATTTGCTGCCGGGCATTGTAGCGGCCTACCCGTTTAATGAAACGTCAGGGACGCAGGTGTCACCGCTTGGCGCCAGCAGCAACCAAGGCAAAGCCACGCTTACCGGCGGGGCATCATGGACAGCCGGCCGATCAGGCGGGGCAGTCGATCTCAATGGATCAAATGGCTATGTCTCGCTTCCAGCAGGCATGCTGAAGGATTTGAATGAGGTCAGCTTTGCCTTCTGGGCGAAGCAGGATACGCTCAAGCAGTGGACCCGTGTGTTCGATATTGGGCTCGGCACGAACAATTATATTTTCTTTACGCCAGCCACGGGAGCTAATGAGTCGCGCTTCGTCTTGAAAAATGGCGGCAGCGAGCAAGTGGTCGGCGTTAGTCCTGCGCAGCAGGCAACCGATCGCTGGGTTCATTATGCGATGACGCTTTCGGGCTCTACAGGCGTGCTTTATGTGGATGGCGTAGAGGTGGGGCGCAATGCCAATATGACGCTGAAGCCTAAGGATTTGGGCCAAACGACGCTGAACTATATCGGCCGCTCGATGTTTAGCGCCGATCCGTATTATGACGGCAAAATTGATGATTTTTATGTGTTCAATCGGGCGTTAGGTCCGAAGGAGGTGGCCTTGTTCACCTATCCGGAGGATCAGGCTAAAGTGGCGGCAGATAAGGCGGCTGTGACGCTGCCTGGCGATTTGTCCAAGGTGATGGCTAATATTTCACTTCCAGCGAAAGGTGCTAACGGCTCGACCTTGACATGGGAATCCGACCAGCCGGCTGTTGTTGATAGCGCAGGCAAGGTCACGCGTCCTGCCTTTGGACAGCCGGATGTGGACGTAACGTTGACCGTGACGATCAAACGCGGCAATGCGGTGGACACGAAGCTGTTCCAGCTCAAGGTGCTGGCAGATTTGTCAGACGAGGCAGCGGTCGACAACGACAAGGACGCGCTTGCGGTCGCGCATGCCGATGGGGCGACAGCGAAGCTCAGCCTGCCGGATGCAGGGGCGAACCGCACGAAAATTTCGTGGCAGTCGGACCATCCGGTTAACCTGCGCCCAGACGGCATGGTTAGCCGTCCTGCTATTGGCGAAGGAGATTTGCGCGTTTTGCTAACGGCGACCATTACGCGCGGCAGCGTATCGAAAACGCGAGTGTTCGATGTGCTGATTTTGGAGCAGGATGCAAATACCGCTTATTTATTTGCTTATAACAAGCTGGTCAGCGGCACGGAAACGCTGCATTATGCGGTGAGCCGCAACGGGAAAAGCTGGACGGAGCTGGGCACGAACGCCGCATTCGTCTCGCCTATCGCGGATGGAGCCGATACGTTCAAGCTGAATTCCGAGGATAAATGGCTGAAATATACGTATGCAGGCGGCGCATGGACGCTTGCCAGCGCTACAGACGTTGCGGGTGTGTGGACACAGGAGGCAGCCAGCTCCTTTACGCTCCCAACCGGGGCGCTGGCAGGCAGCTTCAAACGCATCAATGAAGCGGATTGGAGCCGGCTTGTACATGGCCTTTCCGTACCAAGAACACTTGATCCGATCATGACGATCTATACGGAAAAGGGCATCGCGCCAAGGCTCCCGGATCGGGTGAAAATCGATTATACGAACAATCAGTATACGACTATTCCTGTACAGTGGGATGCCTTAGCTCCTTCTGCTTATGCATCTGTGGGCAGTTTCAAAGCCGAGGGAACGGTAACGGGCACGTCTACCCGCATCAAGGCAGAGATTAAGGTGCAGGACAATACGGGCAAAGCGGACGTGATTCGCAATGGCGAATACTGGTTCGATGACGAAGGCGGCATGATTCAGGCTCATGGCGGCTATATCCTCAAAGTAGCGGACACGTATTATTGGTTCGGCGAGGATAAAGGGCATAATTCGGCGGTGCTCAAAGGCGTCTCCGTGTATGCATCGAAGGATCTCAAGCACTGGCAGTTCCGCAACAATGTGCTGACGACAGCCTCCCATCCGGAGCTGGCATCAGCGAAGATCGAGCGGCCTAAAGTGCTGTACAACGAAAAAACGGGCAAATATGTGCTATGGGGCCATTGGGAGGAAGCGGGCAACTACAATCAGGCGAATATGATCGTTGCCGTATCCGATACGGTAGACGGCGATTACACCTACGTGAATCGTTTCCAGCCAGGGGCGATGCAGGCTCGTGACTTTACGTTGTTCCAGGATGACGATGGCAGCGCCTATTTATTCGCATCCTCCAACAATAACGCCGACCTGAACGTGTTCAGACTGACGGACGATTATTTGTACACCGAGCAGTATATGTATACGCTGTTCCCGGGTGTTAGAAGGGAAGCGCCAGCGGTTGTGAAGAAGGACGGCTATTACTACTTGTTCACATCGGGACAGTCCGGCTGGTATCCGAATCAAGGCTACTATTCAAGTGCCAAGTCGATAAAAAGCCTTAGCGATTGGTCCGAGCTCAAACGGTTCGGCGATCCGGCGACGTATTACACGCAGCCGTCTTTTATTCTCAGCGTCTACGGCAGCGAAACGACCTCCTATGTATATGTAGGCGACCGCTGGAATCCGTCGGCACTGATGAACTCGCAATATATTTGGCTGCCGCTTGAGATGGATAAAGGTGTGGCATCCATTACGAACAGTGGAGATTTGGATTTGAATGCGGCGACGGGGCATTTTGAAACGGCGACCGATTTGCTTGTATCACAGGGCAAGCCTGTAGTGGCGAGCTCGCAGGCGCAGAGCAATCCGGCATCGATGGCGAATGACGGGATGTATTTTCAGGATACGAACAATGATGGCGGCAATGACAATTTCTTCGATTCGGGCAGCACCTCGTTTCCGACAACGCTGCGCTTCGATTTGGAACGGGAATATGATTTGAGCCGCATTGATCTGAGCTGGCGAGAGTGGAACGGCTCGGAGGTTTATTACACGTATAAGGTGGAAGGCAGCGTCGATGACCAGCAGTATGATCTGCTTATCGACCAAAGCGGCAATAAGACGCCTTCCTTCAACAGCGACAAGCTTGCAGGGAAATACAGATATGTAAAGCTGACGATTTTGGGGCAGTATGGACATACAAACAATGCCGATAGACCGGTCACCTGGTACAGAGGCCTGCATGAGGTGAAAATTTATTCGTCCGACATGCAGCTGGATGTGCCGCAAGGCTTACTGGCGACTGCTGTGAAAACATCGTCTGCTGCCGAGGTCACGACCATCAGTCTTAACTGGCAAAGCGTGCCGGGTGCAACGGCATACACGCTTTACCGTTCGGAAAGCGAGAATGGCACGTATGAGCAGGTGTATAACGGAAGAGCGATGGCGTATGACGACAACGGTCTTGCGGTCAACAAAACGTATTATTACAAGGTGAAGGCGACCCATCCGGGTGGCGGCTCGGAGCTTTCGCAGTCCGCACATGCGAGAACGTTCATCGCATCGTCTGATCTGGCTGTGTACGACAATACGAGGGAAAACGTGTGGCTTGATGATGCGGGCAATGTGACGCATACGCCAACGATTACGCATGACGGCTTTTTGAAGCTTGGGAATCTGTATTACTATTATGAATATGTGTCGGATTCAGAGGGTTTTAAGCAGGTGAACTTGCACCAATCGGCAGACGGGATCAACTGGACGTTTGTGGATACGGTGCTGACCCGCGATTCACACTCAGAGCTTGCGGCTAGCAAATTCGAGGCGTGGAATTTCACGTACAACGAATCCACGGGCAAAATCGTCATTTGGCTGCACTATGAAAATAACAAGGATTACTCGCTCGGCAGAGCGGCGGTGCTGTCAGGCGATCCGGGCGGGGCGCTGACGTTCCATGGCAGTGTTCGTCCAGCAGGCAACGATTCAAGGGATATCACCTTCTTCAAGGATGATGACGGCAAAGGGTATATCGTTTCGTCGGGCAATACGAATGCAGACTTGTTTATTTATGAGCTGTCTGCGGACTATTTGACGGTGGAGCGCGTTGTGCTCAAGGTGTATGAGGGCAAGCATCGGGAGGCGCCTTCGCTTATTAAGAAAGACGGCTACTATTACCTGTTCACCTCTGAGGCGGCAGGCTGGTACCCGAGCAAGGGCATGTATTCTTCCGCCACTTCGCTTGCAGGGCCCTGGACGGACCTGCGCAGAATCGGCAATAATTCAAACTTCTCGGCGCAATCGGGTTTTGTTTGGAAAATGGAAGGCTCCGCGGGCATCAGCTTTGTGAATATGGCGAACCGCTGGGTAGCAGGGGAGGGTGAGGCGAAGCAGCACTGGCTGCCAATTACACTGGGAAATGGCTATGCGAAATATGATTATTATGAAAAAGTGTACTAT
Organism: Paenibacillus algorifonticola; assembly: GCF_050481745.1. GTDB lineage: Bacteria > Bacillota > Bacilli > Paenibacillales > Paenibacillaceae > Pristimantibacillus > Pristimantibacillus algorifonticola_A. The sequence goes on from NZ_JBCNGR010000006.1 coordinate 319,258, forward strand.
AACCAAGCAACGGGCGAAGTCGTTCCCGAGCAAAACGGCGAGCTGCTGTCGCAGGGCAAGCCAGCCATAGCGAAAAGCGAGCTGGAAAACAGTCCGGCCACCTACGCCAACGATGGCGATTACACGACAAGCTGGATCGCAGCGAATAACAGCTGGCCATCATGGTGGCAGGTTGATCTTGGCGATGTGTACAGCCTGACGAACATTCAGCTTGCGTGGTATTTGCATAATGGCTCGGAGGGCTATCACAGATACAAAATCGAAACGAGCTTGGACGGCGTTGCCTTTACGACGGCGCTGGATAAGACGGACAATAAAACCTATGGCTTTACCTCTGATAAGCTGAGCGGCAAAGCAAGGTACGTAAGGGTACAAATGGTTGATGCCGTTCTGCGCAACAATCCAGGCAACTGGTATACGCCGCAGTTTGGCGAGGTGAAGGTGTACGGGACAACGGTTCAGGTGGAACCGGCGAAGGAGACGCCGGTTGGCCTGAAAGTGAACGCGGCAACGGGCACAACGATTGAGCTGGCATGGACAGCGCTGGCTGGCGTGAGCGGCTACAACGTTTATCGTGCGACAGATGAAAATGGGCCCTACGTGCTGGCAAATGTCCAGCCAATCAGCACAGCAACGTATACGGACAGCGGCCTGAGCACCAATACGGAATATTTTTATCAGGTATCCGCCGTTTATGCGGCGGGCGAATCGGATAGATCGGCCGTACTGGCGGCGAAGACGCTGAATGAACCGGGTACACCGGGTGGCGGAGATCCAGGTCCGGGTACGCCGGGCGGCGGAGATCCAGGTCCGGGTACGCCGGGCGGTGGAACAGATCCGGGAACACCGGGTGGAGGAACAGACCCGGGAACGCCGGGTGGCGGAACGGGTGGCAGCACGGGCGGCGGTACGTCGAGCGGATCAGGTGCAGGATCGACGGGCAGCGGCACGAGCGTTGAAGCTGGCGCAAACGGGCTAACCGTGAAGGTGACAGCAGATGCGAGCGGCATGCTGCAAGCGCAACTGAGCGCAAGCGATATGGAAAAAGCGCTTGCTAGCCTGCAATCGGCTAATGCGCTGCATATTCAGCTTGAGCCAAGCAAGGCGGGAGCCGTGGCAGGAGCGAAAGTGGAGATTCCAATGGAATTGCTGCTGGCAGGGGATCAGCCAAAAGTACGGTTCATCGTCGTACAGGCGGGGGCTGTGCAAATTACAGTGGATATTACGAAGGCCGGAGGAATTGTGGCGGCAGGCGCCAAGAAATTAACGCTGGAAGCCGTTCAAGTGGCAGCTTCGGAGCTACCTGCTGATGTGCAGACGAAATTAGGCGATCACCCCGTTTATGATTTCAAGCTGAGTGTAGACGGCAAGGAAATTCATGCCTTTGGACAGAAGCAAAATGCGCCAGTAACGGTGGAGCTTGCATATACGCTAAAAGCAGGCGAAAAAGCGCATAAAGTAGTCGTCTATTATGTAGGAGAGGGCGGCGCACTGGAAGTCGTGCGCAGCGTGAAGGTTGATGAGGTGGCTGGAGTCGTTCGCTTCCAGCCGGAGCATTTCAGCCGCTATGCGATCGCTTATGCGGATGTAGCTTTTGCAGATTTGGGCCAAGCGAAGTGGGCCCAAACGATGATTGAAGCGCTGGCAGCGCGCGAAATCGTGAGCGGAACGGGCGGCGGCAGCTTTGAGCCGGCGCGGGCCGTTACGCGAGCGGAGTTCGTTCAGCTGCTGCTAGGCGCACTTGGGTTGATTGACGAGCAGGCGACCAGCAGCCTGCGGGATGTAAAGCAGGGCGCTTGGTATGAAGCGGCCGTTGCTTCGGCAGAGAAGCTGGGCCTTGTGAAAGGGCGCCAAGATGGGACGTTTGGCATTCATGACGCGATTACGCGCGAGGAAATGGCTGTTATTTTGGCTCGCGCGACAGCGCAAATCGCATGGGAAAGCACAGCAAGCACAAAGCCTTTCCCTTCCTTTGCAGATAAGCAGTCGATTAGCGGATTCGCACAGGAGGCCGTCAGCGCAATGCAGCAGGCGGGCCTAGTAAACGGATTCGAAGACGGCAGCTACCGTCCGCAAGGGCAGACGACTAGGGCGCAGGCAGCAGCTGTGATTTTCAAGCTGCTGAAGCTCTAGGAGCAGGAGAATGCGGCGATAGACGGCATGCTTGGAACAGAACTAGGCAAGAATGCGGTGATAGGCCGCATGCTTGGAACAGAACTAGGCAAGCATGAGCCCATAGGCTGCATGCTTCAAGGATAATCGGCAAAGCAGGTCATTCTCGCAGCCAATAGGCTCGAAAATCCCGCTCGCTTCCTCGCATGATGGGGAGCGCGCGGGATTTATTTTTTCCCAGCAGAGGTCGTTGGTTAACTTCAATAGGTTCGCCAATATTCGAGGGCAATCTCTTCCTCCGATTCAAGGCTGGTGAACCGTAACTTGTGATTGTTTTGTTGTTGCTGTTGCTGTTGCTGATTCCCGGCAGCTCGAGACACTTAATGCTTTGGCGGACTGAGGTTCCGCTATTCTGGCTTTTGAACCGATTTCTGGCCGTAAGCGGACAGGAGATCCGTTATTGCCCTCATTATCCCAGCAAAATGGGCATTTGCAGCGAAATAGCTGCTCCTGAGTCCGCGGAATGTGGTTTGACCCTGTTTCTGTTGAAATAGCGGCTGCTGTGTCCGCCAAATTAATATTTGTGCAAGCAGCAATATAAAACCCTTGAAACGAAGAATATAATGCTGTCTCTTGGTACGTAAATCTACAAATATGAGGTGTGACATTCCCAGTAGAGGCGTGGTAGAGAGGCGGTACGTTTGACGCCGGCTTCTATTAGTTAGGATATACATACGTTTTCATGCATGCGCTAGCTTGAGCGGCTTTTTCCTGAAGCGGATAAAAAGATATAATAGGCTTAAAGAGAATGAGGCGGAGGTGAGCAGGCTGCAGTTGTTTGTGATGCAAGCGGATGTAGGCGGAATAAGCCGGAGCAAGGCGTTTTTGGAGGATAACTTCGTTTGCTTGTATGGCCCGGGGCTTGGAAATTTGGAGCCATTCGACGAGGAAGCGTGCAAGGCAAAATTAATTGAGGTTTATAATTTGGAGGGTGCGGCGCTTGCTAGCCGTATCGAGGAGCTTCGTTTGTTCGTAGAAGTGATGGCTGACGGCGATTATGTGCTTTTAGTGGATGGGGACAAGGTGCATTTTGGCGATTTGGGCGACTATTATTATGTGCTTGCTGCGGATAACGGGGAGGACGGCAGCTGCCATCGGCGCGGTGTGACTTGGCTCAAAAGCTTGCCGCAGGCCATGGCCGCCCCGGAGCTAGAGTCATTTTTAGCCGAAGGACAAATTCCTGCTATGTACGAGCATCCCGTAACCACTTGGCAGATGGAGCTCTGGTTGAGCGGGGCTGCGGAAAGCGGTGGACAGGGTGAGCAGCTATTTGCCATAGATCATACGACAATCAGGGAAGCGGTGGACATTTTAAGACTGGCGATGCAAAGCGATGATGTAGAGCGCCGCGAACGGGCAGCCGCCGCTATTTTGCAATATGCGTCCCGTTCGCGCTCTTTGTGAGCTGTAAAGGTGCTGAATGAGGAACTCTTTTGTTTGCCTAAAAGTTGCATGTCGTCTTTTCATAGAATGCCCGGAGACCAATAAAAGTCCCACTAAAAGTTCCTTTAAAAGCCCTTTTAACAAAAGCAAGGTACAGCTCTTCTCCATTTCTTGAGGGGGCTGTACCTTGCTTCTATATAATGAAGGGTATTTTATTTCCCTAAATAATCATCCATAAAGCGATCTACCCTTTGAAAATATTCAGTGGGGTAATGGTTAATGGCATCGATGTGCTCCGTATTTTGCGGGTACCATACTTCTGCACTTGGATTATTTTTTAGGGACTCGAAAATCACTTCCGTATTTTTATAACTAATTTGCTGATCTCCTGTACCATGAATGAGCATAACGGGCTTGTTTTGCATCTTTTTTACCGCATCCATCGGAGATATGGAGTCTAGATCAACGTTAAAGGCCCAATTTGCCATCCATGTCGATGTATAACTGAATGGAAACGCAGGCAAGCCTGAAAAGAAGGGCAAACCCTCTCTCAAAAATAGACCAGCATTACGAAAAGGGCTATCGGCAATGACGGCTTTAATGTCATCACTTTCACTTGCGGCCAGCAAGGAAGTTGCAGCACCCATTGAGAAGCCGATAACGCCAATGCTGTCACCGGCATGGTCTCTGGATTTTAAATAGCTTACAGCTCCTAGCAAATCGTATTTCTCATTGAGGCCCAGTGTAATCAAATCACCATCGGAATTGCCTTGCGAGCTGAGGTCAAATGCCAATACATTGTAGCCTTTCGGAACGAAATGCTCCACTAGCTTTGGAGTCCGTCCTTTAACTAAACGGTTGCTCGTATAGCCATGGACGACAATAATCGTCTTATTGCTTGCTTCACCAGAAAGATTATTTGCAGGAAAAAAGGAGCCTCTAATCGTATTATCATTTTTCAAGCTTGGGAACTCGACCTCTTCGAAGGGAGTTTTCTCGATATTCAATTCGTAGCTGACATTAGTGTCTCTAGGATGGTGCAGCAAAGTGTCTACTACTTTATAAGAGATAAAAAATACAAGAGCCGCCACAAGCAAAAGCGCAATGCCCAGGCTCCATAAAATTTTCTTCCGTTTTTTCACACGCACGTTCAATGTCTGCTCCGGTTGTAAGGATAGTTGGCTCATTCAGACTCCTCCAGTTATTCTCTAGGTTGTATGGGGGCGAACAAATAATAGGCATGCCCCTTCAGATTTTCCCACTCGGGATGATGGATAATACTTTCTCCAAGAGTTAAGCCCACGCCATTTAAGAAAGAGATGTAGCTGCGAGAGATCATGGCTGGAGAAAAGCTTTTGTCGAACTCTCCCATTAGCTGCCCTTTGGCATAGACGGATTCGATCGCATCGGTCATGACCTTTATGCTTTCAAGGACCTTCTGCGTAAGTTCAGGGAATCTTGTTCGTTGTCCTAAAACAGATTGGGCAAGCCGCAATTCATTGGTATAGAAGTAGATATCGTTGAATTGTTCTTTCACCATGTTCTTAATCAATGCGCCCGGTGTCCCCTCTTGTTGCAGACATGCAAGCGACTTCATTTGAATATCAGCAAGCGGCTCAAGGACGGCAGCGTAATATAAAGCTTCTTTGCTAGGGAAATATTGAAAAATAGTTCCAGGAGTCACGCCCACCTTCTCCGCAATGATGGCCGTTGTGGTATTAGAATAGCCGCCTTCTGCAAACAGGATAACCGCTTCTTTTAGGATGTGTTTGCGCCGCTCGAGTCTTTTTTCTTCATTGACAGGCCTAGCCAAATGGATTCCCCTCTCTTTAAACGAAACTTTTATTAATTAAATAACTGATCAATTAATTAATAATGTATCTTAAATTGCGGCATATAGCAAGAGGGAATTTATTTTATTTAAGAACAGGCTCAAGCTAAAAACAGCGGTTGATATTTTTGTAAGCACTTCGTTGCTGGCTGTTTAGCGCTGTTTGCTATGCTTGGCCCATCGTTTCGTAATGTTGTGCGTCAGGCGTTATAATAGAATTAAGAAGGCTGGGACGACCGAGAATGAGAATGGGAATGGGAATGAAAAACCGCACATTTTAGTTATAGATATGTGCTTAGGAAGGGGACGTTTCAAAAATGAGTTCATTCATTGAGCGTTTGCGCAAGGGCTATGGGAAAAAGCTGATATCGCTTCATGCGTGGAATGGCTGGATCGTTGTCATTTTGGCTTTGACGGGACTGATGCTGCTGGGCGGTTTTTGGCGCGGTTTTCTGGGCGAAGGCCGTGTCTGGCTAAAAGGGCTCCACATCGTCGTTGGCATCGCTTCGCTGCTGCCCGTCGTTTATTACTTATTTCTTGCCGCGAAGCACTGGAAGCAAATAAAGGAAAAGCCGTGGCAGAAATTCAATGTAATTGTCGTGCTGGCGCTGCTCGCGGGATGGTTTTTGTCTGGTGTATTGCTGTGGCAGTTTAGACTAGTGGGGCCCGGAATATCGAACGCAGCGCTTCTCGTGCATGATTTGCTCACCTGGATCGGTCTGCCTTATATTATTTACCATTCCATTACGCGGACAAAATGGCTCAAGCAGCCCCATCGTCGTACGATAAAGCCGGTTCATGAGGAAGTAATTCACCCCGCGGCAGGGCCGCAGGCCGTATATTCACGGCGACAGGTAATAAAATGGACGCTGGGCGCGGGGATCGCGATTGCGATAGGGCCTTCTTTTCTCAAGTGGCTTGGCGGGGCGCTTGGGACAGGCTTTGGCGGAACGAAGTCGCTGGACGAAATCGTTGCGGAGGATGACAATCAGCTGCTGCCTGCGCCGCAGCCGCTTCCGGCGTCTCTGCCACCAACGGGCGGCGGGGCAAAAGGGAATTTCCGCGTATACACGGTGACGCCGATTCCGAAATTCGACAATAGCAACTGGTCGTTTACGATTGATGGCTTGGTCGATCAGCGCCTGCAGTGGAATTGGGAGCAATTTGTCGCTTTGAAGCGGACGGTGCAGGTGAGCGATTTTCATTGTGTGACGGGCTGGTCCGTGTACAACAATACGTGGGAAGGCATTCCGCTTAAGGAATTGCTAAAAGCCGCAGGCGTTCAGACGAAAGCGCGGACGGTGAAGTTTTATTCCGGCGACGGCGTGTACACCGATACGCTGACGCTGGAGCAGGCGGATATGGACGATGTGATGATCGCGGTCATGCACGACGGCAAGCCGATTCCAAGCGATCTCGGCGGCCCGGTTAAGCTCATTGTGCCGAAAATGTACGCCTACAAGTCGGTCAAATGGCTGAACCGCATTGAGCTGATCGAAGGGGAGCATGTCGGGTATTGGGAGCAGCGCGGATATGCGAATGATGCGTGGGTTTGAGGGATGAAGAACGACTGAATAGATAGAGTGAATGGGCGTCTCATGGAGCGGATAAGCGTTATGCGCCGTGGCAGGCGCTCAGGGTTATTTTCAGCTTGAAAATTATACTAAATCCTCAAAATGGTCGCTATCTACCTATCGTTGCAGTCCAAAGCTTGCAGCTCCGCCATTTCTCATACCGGAAGGGGAAAATCATGAAAATCAAAGAGAACCACAAGCTCAGAAAACCTAGCGGCGCTTATGCCGTAGGCTGTTCTAGCTTTTATTATGAGTATGAACGGGATGAACAACAGGATGAAAAACGTTTGATTCCTTGTCTATGCTTCTATCCGGCAGCAGAGGCTCGGGGAGGGCGTTTGAAAAAATATATAAGCAAAGAAATTCTGCCCGGCACGAGCGGCATTGAAACGAATTCCTATATGAATGTGCCCGTTGCTGACGGCAAGCATCCGCTGCTTCTTTTTAGCCATGGCTACTGCCTTTCTTGTGAAGCTAACACCGTTCAGTTCGAGGAACTTGCGTCCCACGGTTATATTGTGCTCAGCATCGGGCATTTGGGGGATGGGTCTTATGAGCTGCCTGATGGGAGCATATCGAAGTTTGATGTGAGCGGGCTGCCGGAGGCTGTGGTCGCGGACGCGACAAAAGGCGTGGAGATATTCCGGACATACGCAGCATGGCTCGGTGGAGAAGGGAAAGAAGCGAGCATCGAGGAGCATCATGACTACTATGAGCGAATCATCGATAGCCAGCCCAATATGATCGCTCGCAATGATCTGTGGGTGACGGATAGCCTTACGGCTCTTGAGCATTTTTTGGCGGATGCCGAGCGGGAGAATGATGCGTTTTACAGCCATATTGATGCTGAAAGGATTGGCGCCGTCGGCATGTCCTTCGGAGGAAGCGCGGCTTTAAATTTAGCGTTCGTATCTGAGCGGGTCAAAGCCATTGCGAATTTGGATGGTTTTTGCTATAGCTCCATGTGGCATAGGCCGATGAATAAGCCCGTGCTTTTGCTGCAAAATGACAGCCCGCTAGCAGGGCATTATCTCCGCTTTCCTTTTCAAAATGCGGCCAGCGAAGCGTATTTGGCAACGATTTTAAACAGCACTCACAGCAATTTTACCGATTACAGCGAGATTATGGCGGAAAACCTGATTTCGAAAAGCGAAATTGGCGATGAAGAGGTCGAGATTGCACTGCTGGGCACCATTAATCCGGAGCGGATGGAGAGCGTGATGAATGCGCTGCTGGTTGATTTTTTCGATAAATATCTTAAAGGCAAGGCTGCCAGGGTAATAGACATAGAGGGCTCGCTGGAAGATGTGATTTTGCAAAGGAAATAGTGGGCAAATGGTTGCTCCTCATGGGATTTATCGGGTACGATGGCGGTATATAGCTGGGATAAGCCAGACAATAGGTTGGAGGAGCTGAGCGGAATGACATATTTTAAAAAGGTAGATTGGCTGCTTGAGCGTTTGGGTGCTGAAAATACAGTAATTGTCGATACACGTTATTTGCTCACTGAGCCTGAAACAGGTCGAAAATCGTATGAGGAGGCTCACATTCCGGGTGCCTATTATGCCGATCTAAGCCATGATCTGTCGGGGCCGAAGCGCCCGGACGGAGAAGGCGGACGCCATCCTTTGCCAGAGCCGGAAGTATTGGCCGCTTTTCTGGGGCGGATTGGAATCGGCAATCATACGACAGTAATCGCTTACGATAACCAAGGTGGAGCCATGGCCTCGCGCCTTCGCTGGCTGCTTGAGTGGATGGGGCATGAGGGGCAAGTGTATGTGCTGGAAGGCGGATTCACTGCTTGGCAAGCAGTAGATTATCCCGTTAGCTCAGAGGAGCCGGTTGCGGTGGAAGGAGTTATTTTTGAACCAGCTTTGCGGGATGAGATTCTAGTAAGCCGCTCTTATGTGAAGGAGAGCATTGGCAAGGACGGAATTGTCATTATTGATTCGCGCGAAGCGCCTCGCTACCTTGGGGAAGTTGAGCCGATGGACCCGGCGGCCGGACATATTCCGGGGGCGATTAATCATTTTTGGGTGGAAAGCCGCCATGTGGATGGCGTGTGGAAGTCGCCTGAGGAGCAGGCGGAGCGCTTTGCCGCGCTTTCGAAGGACGATGAGATTATCGTGTACTGCGGATCAGGTGTGACCGCTACGCCTAACTTTTTTGCGCTGCAGGAGGCAGGGTTTAAGAATGTGAAGCTGTATGCGGGGAGCTGGAGCGATTGGAGCTCGGATAGCGGGAATCCGGTTGCGGTGGGGGAAGAGTAAGGGCGGAGAGGCCGCGTCGAACACGGGTTTGAGGGCTGTGGCAGGTCAGGAGCAAGTGACCTATTGCAGCCCTTTTTTGCTTTTTGTTCAACAGCTTGCAAATAAGAACTCAAGGTAAACAGTTGTAGGTAAAGTTTAAAATTCGACATGCATTATAGTACATAAGTGGTATTGTATATAAGTCCTAAAAAGGAAATATTTTAATTGAATTATCTTTTGGATTGAATCATTTTATTGGAAATGTTGAAAATGATAAAATTATTATTATTTGAAATAAATAACAGTTCTATTTTTAAAAAAGTCTAAATAATCATAGTTGGCAGGACGTGCAAGCTCCTGAGCTTCTTTCAATGAAGAAACTAAATAATTCCATTCAATAACCGATTCTAAAACCTCAAAAACGTCTAATTTTTCCTGTTTTGCTTTGATAAAAGCTTGTCCGATGTGCGTATAACCTTCTCATTCAGCTTTTTACCGTTTTGTTTCTGAATGTCCTTATGAGCTTTACGGCCTTTTGATAGCAGACTGAGTATTTGTCTGTCATGAATTTCAAACGCTTTATCCGTTAACTCTTGAGTAAGATGTAATAAATAGATGGTTAATATTGAATATCATTTATTTTCTCGAAAGTCACGGAACGCATAAGGCTCATATCTTGAACCTAGGCGATAGTTTACAAAATGTTGAATATGTTAAAAAATCAATATTCAAACTTAATAGCTAACCCCCTTACCATCAAGGGGTTAGCTATTTTTAGTGTACCCGACATGGGCTGGCTATACCTTGGTGGTGAAAATCGACTTGCATTATCCACTTTCATTTTTAATTAATAATATATCAATTAAATTAAAAATGATGTCACAAACCAGCTCTTTGAACTGTTATAAGGGTACAGTCGACTGATAAATAAAAGGAGGTGAGCTTATGGAGGGAATAGACATTGGAAAAAGGTTTGTTAATGGCGGAGAAGATGAACTGGAAGAGATAATCAATTTCTATGGTGAAAAACTCCTTCGCTATGCAACGGCGATTCTATGTGATTATCATGAAGCAGAAAATATTGTTCAAGAAGTCTTTCTTTCAGCCTATCAAAATCGGAATATTTTTGATGGCAATAACCTATCTGCATGGTTGTACAAAATTACATATAATCGCTGTTTAAATCAACTAAAAAAGCGTAAGCTCCATTATTTTCATGATATTCGTAGTGAAGTAGTTTTACCAGAGAAAGATAAAGGTTTGAGTGATGAGATGCTCCGTGCGTTACAGAAGCTTAAACCTATGGAACGTGCCTTGTTATATGGGCGAATTATGGATGGGCAGAGTTACGAGGAACTATCTCAGCTTACAGGAGGTTCTCCAACTGCATCACGCAAACAATATCAACGGGCCAAAGATAAAATAGTTAAATATCTTAATATTGCATATGGCAGAAAGGAGTCTAACTATGGGCAAATTTAATATGGACGAAAAACATATACATGAAATGTTCTCCCAAATTACGGTTGATTCAAGAAAACTTGCAGAACAGGTTAAAAGCCGATTGAATGAAGGTAGTGCTGACATGCCTGCTAGACACCGCAAACGGTGGACAAGGTCAACAATTGCAGCTATTGCGATATCGCTCGTATTAGTTACTAGTGCAGCTGCTTCATCTTTAGGGAGTTTTGATTGGTTCATAGAGAAATTTAATCCTGATTTTGGTAAGATTGTTGAACCAGTAGGAGTCTATAGTGAGGACGAAGGAATTCGCATGGAGGTGATCGGTGCACAGAAATATGATAATAGGGCGATTATATACCTATCTCTTCAGGATAGAACAGGTCAAAACCGATTGACGGAACAAACTGATTTTAAAGGCGGATTCAGTGTAAAAATGCATTCAGCAACAAACGAGGGAGGCAAAAGTGGAGACCCAGTTGTATCATCCAGCATGTCATGGAAGCAAAAAATGATTAATTTTAATAAAGATACGAATACCATTTATTATGAGTTTAATATAACGGCTGATCCTAACACACCATTAACAGATCCGTTGGAGCTTGGCAGTTTCCTTATTTATTTTAACGAAAAAGCTTATAAAGACGAACCCATTTCCGTATCCCTTACAGGAATTGCAGATGTAGAAACGATTCCTATTAAAAAAGCACAGATTTGGGGGGGCAGTAATGTACCAAGTGACCTCAGTTCATTAACAGAGGCACTTATGCCAGGGGATTATGCTTCCATGCCCCATGGTGAAAAGGATCAATGGGTTTCAAATATCGGTATTATAGATGGAAAATTGCATGTGCAGATAGGAAACATTTTTAATAAAGAGTTTGGTTCTAGTGATGCCATGCTTTCTCTAAAGGGTCCAGACGGTAATTTAATCTCCAAAGATTATAGTTTGGTATTTCTCAGTGATAAGAAAAATAACCTTCTTGATCTTGAAAATAACGATTATGATGACGCTAAATATAAATATGAAGAATTTGTATTTCCTGTAGGTAGCGAAAATATTAGTAAATATACTCTTTATTATACTGGTTCCGTTTATTCTGGGGTTGAAGGTAACTGGAAAGTTGTGGTAAATTCAAGTGATACAACTGCCAATTTACGTACTTGGAAAAATGATATTTCAGTTGAAGGTCATCTTTTTGAATATATAACCCTCAGTCCTTTAGGATTACAAGTAATCGGTACCTATAAAGGTGAGAATTTGATGGTCAGTGATATGCTACTTGAAATTGAAACAGTAGACGGTATTATCCCATTGGAAGGTGGTGGAGGAAGCCAAAACCCTGATAAACATACCTTCAATTCAAGTTGGGACACGAAAGCTCCTTTAGATATTACCAAAGTTAAAGCAATAATTATAAATGGCACTCGAATACCGGTTAAACAACAAGAAAATTAAAATAAAAATTTCAACACACTTGTTTAACAAAAGCTCCATTTTGCTAAACAGGAAACCCTTGATCTTGGATGGATCAAGGGTATTTAATATTGTAATTTCCTTAACGTTGTAAATCCGCATTTTCCTGACGCTACCCCATTATTGTTGAGCCACGGAACGGTATCTTCCTGATCCTAGAGTAGTCTGGTATTAGCAGCTGTAGGAATCTAAAAAGCAAGGACAATATCCATCCGTGGCTCGGAAAACAATAGGTTGGAATTGCAAACAACAATCAACAGGTTGCCAACACGAGTGTAGAAGGAAATGTTTACATAACCAAGGTGGGGCTATGGCCTCGCGCCTGCGCTGGCTGCTTGAGTGGATGGGGCATGAGGGGCAAGTGTATGTGCTGGAGGGCGGATTCACCGCTTGGCAGGCAGCAGATTATCCCGTTAGCTCAGAAGAGCCGAGTGCGGTGGCAGGGGTTATTTTTGAACCAGCTTTGCAAGGCGAGATTCTGGTAAGCCGCTCTTATGTGTTAGAGAGCATTGGCAAGGACGGGATCGTTATTATTGATTCGCGTGAAGCGCCTCGCTACCTTGGGGAAGTCGAGCCGATGGACCCGGCGGCCGGACATATTCCGGGGGCGATTAATCATTTTTGGGTGGAAAGCCGCCATGTGGATGGCGTGTGGAAGTCGCCGGAGGAGCAGGCGGAACGCTTTGCCGCGCTTTCGAAGGACGATGAGATTATCGTGTACTGCGGATCTGGGGTTACCGCTACGCCTAACTTTTTTGCACTGCAGGAGGCAGGGTTTAAGAATGTGAAGCTTTATGCGGGGAGTTGGAGTGATTGGAGCTCGGATAGCGGGAATCCGGTTGCGACGGGGGAAGAGTAAGGGCGGAGAGGCCGCGTCGAACACGGGTTTGGGGGCTGTGGCAGGTGGTGAGTAAGCGACCTGTCGCGGCCTTCTTGGCTTTTCTGTCAACAGCTTGCAAACAAGTACCCCGACGAAAGCAGTTGCAGGAACCCCGGAACCCGCCCTAATCTCAGGTAGCGGAGAAATGTTCATTCTTGTCTACTCCTAAGTTATTGTATTATACTTTTATTCTGAAAATTGAGCTAATGGAGGAACAAACAATGTTGGACGAAATAACTTCGTACCAGGAAAGTGATCACGATATATTAGTTGATATTTGGTATCGAGCCGTATGTCTTACCCATACATTTTTGAAGGAATCGGACATCCATTTTTACCGCGATATCGTTCAAAACGGGGCATTAAGAGAAGTTGAGATCCAGGTAAGCAGAAACGAAAATAAAGAACCGACAGGGTTTATAGGGCTCGTTGGAACCAAGATCGAAATGTTATTCGTAGATCCGGAATACCACGGAAAGGGGATAGGCAGCCGTTTAATAAAACACGCCCAAAAATTAATAGGAAACACTCTCCAAGTCGATGTCAATGAGCAAAACGATGGAGCATGCGCATTCTACAAACGATTTGGTTTTTTACAGATTGGGCGGTCGGAATTGGACAGTTCGGGCAAACCATTTCCCTTACTTCACCTCGAGTATCGAAGTTAAGTTAACGATGAACGAGAGTTCACATAGGCGCTGACTTATCCTCTGAGGCATTCCCGCCGCGCTGATCGGAGCCCCCATTTTTTTGTCGTGGAACTATTCGAACATAGGGATTAGTGGGGGGGATAAGAAGCTGGAGCGATTGGAGACGATCTTGGCTCTATAAAGCAAGTGAACCAATTTGTCATCAAGCACGCAGCCGAAGGAGGGGAAACTCACTCCTACAACACGAAGGCTTATCAAATCCTGGTCAGTACTGATGGTATAAATTGGACTAGAGTAGTGAACGTAACTAATAATACGAGCGGCATTACCGTGGACAAAATTACTGTAGTACCAGCTCGATATATTAAGTTGGTCGTTACGACGCCTACCCAAACCCAAAACGCTGCGGCAAGAATTTATGATTTTGAGGTATACGAAGCCATATCCTCAACATAGTGAAGGTAGCATGGATGCCTGAGGAAGAATCATTAGCTGGAGCGATTGGAGTTCGGATTCTAGTAACCCGGTTGCGGTGGGGGAAGATGAGTAACCTCTAGAAGTATAGCAGGTGCTGCTCACTCGCCTTCAAGTAGAGGATTAAGGTTTTATACGGTACAACAATTTTATTTTGAAATATGATCATAAATGTAATGTTATAATTGGATATGCCATAATCGGTACTATGTGGTGTGTTCATATGCTGACTGCGGTTTGCAAAATGACCCTGCCCGTTTCATTTATAGAAGGCTGAATGACCTATTCTGCTGTAACGATCTTATCCTTCATTTTTAAAATGATGTAATACGAAGGTGGCTATAACCTATGTCTGACAGCAAGGTGAAGGTAGGAGGTTCCAAGGAACGCATAGCTGTCCAGATCGACCAGCTGGAACGGCATTATTTGGTAGGGCGGGATATTGAAATTCAGTATTTCTTGCACCAATTGATAGACGGCGAGCAACAGGGACGGATATTGAATCTCTATGGCACCGGCGGTATAGGAAAGAGTTATTTAATCGATGAGTTCCGTCGTCTGGCGGTGAATGCGAATGCCGTCTTTCTGTTGCTGGACAGCCGTGGGTTCTCTCATACACCGCAGGACTTCTGCACGCAATTGCTGCGAATACTCGGCTATCCGATGGAGAAGCTGCAGCAGATTGCCGAGCCGCAGGCCCTTCTAGAGCTATGCCATGACATCCTGAGGGAAAAGGCGGTGAATCAGAAGCTTGTCCTCGCATTAGACACATTCGAGGATATGGGTGATATGGAGTACTGGCTGAGAGAGGCATTCCTCCCACAATTGTACCCGGAAATCCTGCTTATCATTGCGGGAAGATTTCCCTTGCAAGGTATATGGCTCAGTTCTCCGGCATGGCGCCACTGGATACACCGAATGCCCATTGGCGATCTGGATTATATCTCCGTTAAGCAATATCTGGAGCGCTCGGGCATTTCTCAGGAGCCGATGATCAAACAGATTTGGATGAAAACAAGAGGACATCCGCTCTCATTGTCCTTGATCGTCTCGACGACGATGCTTCAGAACATTCAGGGATTGGCTCAGGGATTGGCATTGGTGGACGAAATCGAAGTATTCGAGCATATTCTGAGCATTTGGTTAAAAGAGGTTCCGGACGACAATCTTAGGGATCTCGTAGAAGCTGTAGCTGTGCTACGACATTTTAACCAGGAGCTGCTCTCCGATGTATTGGAACGGAAGATAAAGACGGATGTATTCCAAAGGCTGGTCGGACTTTCCTTCATTCGGAGAGTGGATAGGGGTTGGATCCTCCATGATTTGATGCGGGATGCCATCAGCAATGGACTGCGTATGCGCCAGCCTGATCATTACGACTGGTTATGGAAGCGATGCATCATGTATTACTACAGCAGGATGACTAACCCGTCCAAGAGAAAGACGATCACATGGGAAGCCGTCGAATGGTACTATTATATCGGCGACCATGTCGTCCGTAGTCTCTGTTTTCAGAAATTGACTCCGCTTCTGATGGAGCCGCTCAGTCCATCCAATTGGTCGGAGGCAGAGCAGTATTTGGACAATCGTCGCATCAATGTGAAGGAAGTTTGCCTTCCTCTCCAGAACCAGGACACGGGAGAGAGGTTCGAGTATATGCTTTCTAAAGAAGAAGGTCTTTACCCGATTAAGCATATTCATCTTCAAGAGCTTTACGAGCTCGATCCTGGCATTGTTAAGCTGATGAGAGATCAGCATGGGGCAATACGCGGTCTGACGGCAATCATTCCGATTCATACAGGAACGCTTGACTACTTGCTAACTCATCCGCTGTCATCCACTTATTTCCAAAGTTTGCCGGACCATAAGCTAAAGGAACTCCGGGTGCCGAATGAACATCTTGCGGGCTATTTTGTGAAATCGATCGATGTGTCGGATTTTGAGGACGAGGCGGTACGTACAACTGCGGGGCTAGCGTTCGTCTCACTGCTTATATCTTCCGGTTATGTCGTGACGACAGGTCCTACAGTGCTCCCCTTCTTAAAGGAATTCCACCTTAGCTTAGGGTGCGAGCAGGTGAAAAACGTTGCACATTATGATTATGAGATTAACACGCCTACGCCCTATTACGTACTCGATACGAGAGGTGATAAGCTGCAGGATTATTTGAACAAAATGATCACGTCCTTAGGTATCTTTGATCATGCCAAGCAGCAGGATGATGGTATGGGGATGCTGTCCGAGCGGGAGAAAGAAGTAGTGGTTCTGCTGGTAAAAGGTTATACGAATCAAGAAATAGCGGCGGATTTATATATTACAGAAGTAACGGTCAAGAAGCATTTGACAGCGGTATTTCGGAAGTTGAATGTCAGGAATCGAACACAGCTGGTAAACAGCTACTTGAAATAAACATAATGATCGTAATCAGACAAGTTTTCTCTTAGGAGAGGGCTTGTCTTCTTTTTTTGTCTGTGAGGAGAACGAAAGTATACCCGAATTCGACTATTTTGCTACGTTCGGATAATAGAATGCGCGAAAGCAAGAGGATAAAATTAAGAATCAAAGTATTTTAAAGTGGAGGAAATTGGATGGTATGTCGTAGCTTAGATACTGAAGGGATAGAGGAGGAGAATTAGTAATGGCATTTCGTTATTGGAATAAACGGGTAATTGTGTGTATGGCTGCGTTAGCCATGGTGTTTGGATATTTTCCGAGTTGGGCAAACTCTGAAGGGGTCCACCTTCAAGCGGCAGTAGGTTTTAATGGAGGGGATGGAACGGATCAAGATCCCTATCAAATTGCGACAGCATATCAATTAAATGAAGTGCGGAATTATCTGGATAGTCATTTTGTTTTGATAAATGATATTGATTTAAGTGCTTATGATAAGAACCATTCATGGCAACCGATCGGTTCGGATGCAGTAGGGTTTTCAGGACATCTTGATGGAGGGGAATTTAAGATATCAAATTTGTATGTAGATAATACTGATTCTGTTGAAATCGGAGGGCTGTTTGGGGCAGCTACTGATTCAAGCAGTATACGAGATCTATTGTTGGAAAATGTAGATGTAAAGGGTGTTGATGATGTAGGCGCCCTAGTAGGCTATTATTCAGGGGATGGAATTATTGAAAATGTTACGGTTACAGGATTAGTAACGGGGTCAGGGAATTGGATTGGCGGGGTAATAGGCTACAATGATGGCGATACGACCATTAGTAATGTTAGCTTTGATGGGACGGTAAAGGGCAACGGAACAGTAGGTGGAATAATAGGCTTTAATTATCTTTCTACCATCACTAATGCTACCTCTGATGGAATTGTAGAGGGTGGGGGAGCAATAGGTGGCTTAGTCGGTTTTCATTTTTTAAGTGATATGAGTAATGGCATTTCACGAGCATCAGTGACTGGTATTGTTGATGTAGGTGGCTTGGTTGGAAGGAGTCAGGAGGGAAATATTGAATCTTCTTATGCAACAGGTAATGTAACGGGCATAGAGGACACATTTACTGGTGAAGACCATGCCACAGAGAACACAGGCGGCTTAGTAGGCAATAATATAGAAGGGACTGTCTCTAATAGCTATGCAACAGGACATGTAGATGGAAATGAATCTGTTGGTGGTCTAGTAGGTTATAATCTTCTTTATGGAATCGTTAAAAGCAGCTATTCGAGAGGGCATGTAACCGGAAATGTAGAAGTTGGCGGGTTAGTCGGTACCAATGAAGAGAGCGATATTATCGATAGTTATTATGATATCAATACATCTGGACAATCCGATATAAACGGTATAGGACTGCCTTCTCTATCCATGAAAACTAACGATACGTACGTAGGCTGGGATTTTGCAGGAATATGGGAACAGAATGAGCATAACAGTGGATATCCTTACTTTAGAGCTTATCAAAACTTTTTAACTTATGTAAGTAATGATCCGATTCAAGAAGATGAACCATCACTTAGTGTTTCCTATACGCCAAACAAGTCGGTGACGGTCGATGGAAACACAGGTAAATGGACCAAGCTAGGCTTCGTCTTGGGCGGCTGGAATACGGCAAGAGACGGTAGAGGGACTGCATATAGCAAGGGTGACACTATAGTATCTAGTAGCAATATCCTGTTATATGCAAATTGGGTAGTAAATAATGAAAACCTTAGCGGAATGAATCTATCTTCTGGGGCAACGCTAAGTCAGCCTTTTGATGAAAATGGTTTCAGCTACAATGCTAATGTGGCGAATAGTGTCAGCAGTATTCATGTAACACCCGTAACTGCTAAACAGACATCAACAGTAACTGTAGCGATTAACGGTGGTATAGCGGAACTGGTTGCTAGTGGCTCAGCGAGCAGCGAACTTCCGCTGAAGGTAGGCGTGAACACGATAAATGTGGTGGTTATCGCATCGGATGGAGTTGCGACTAAGACATATACGGTAACTGTGACACGAGAGAATAGTCCAATCGTAGTGCCACCAACACCGACACCGACACCAACA
Organism: Paenibacillus algorifonticola; assembly: GCF_050481745.1. Taxonomy (GTDB): domain Bacteria; phylum Bacillota; class Bacilli; order Paenibacillales; family Paenibacillaceae; genus Pristimantibacillus; species Pristimantibacillus algorifonticola_A. Next base: position 337,904 of record NZ_JBCNGR010000006.1, read on the forward strand.
CCAACACCGACACCAACACCGACACCAAAGTCATTTTACATTGATGAGGTTAGTATTGAGGTAATTAAGAAAATGGTAGCAAAATCGAACGCTGCGCCTGTAGTATCATATAAGGATGTACCTGCAAATGCCCCAAATGCTAAAGCGATTGTACTTGGGACTAAGCTTGGGATCATCAAGGGATATGAGGATGGTTCATTTCGAGCTAACGCTACAATAACTAGAGCAGAGTTTGCATCTATATTAGTAAGAGCCGTTGGATTAGCGTCAGAAGGTGATTCCGACTTTATAGATACCAAAGGCCATTGGGCAGCGGATGCCATTGCTACATTAAAAACAATAGGAATTGCTAAGGGTTACTTAGACGGAACGTTCAAACCGAATCAGACGATAACCAGAGCGGAAATCGTAGCTATGCTTTCAAAAGTAATGAACACGAACTTTGTGAAGAATACGAAGTTCAGGGATGTAAGAGGTCACTGGGCAGAAGCTGAAATTGATACATTATCCGATATGGGAATTGTAAAGGGAACAGCGAATCGTATCTTTAAACCTAATGCAAATGCTACGAGATCGGAGTCGTTAGTTATGGTTCTACGGATGTTGAACGTAAGTCTTGGTCATTCATTAGACGTAGAGTAGTAAACACTGCCGTTGAAAGTTGAATGTCAGGAATCGAACGCAGCTGGTAAACAGCCATTTGAAATAAACATAATAATCGTAATCAGACAAGTTTTCTCTAAGGAGAGAGCTTGTCTTCTTTTTTTTGTCTGTGAGGAGAATGAAAGTATACCCGACTTCGACTATTTTGCTACGTTCGGATAATAGAATGCGCGAAAGCGAGATGGTATTCTTGATAATGTTAACAAACTTGTTAATGAGATCAAAAAAACAACTATTAAGCATACCGAGAGCGTGGTGAGAAAGGTTGTTAGCTCATTTAATTAAGAAATCGCTTACATCAAAAGGACCCAACACGCTAGCGATCAGGCCCTATCATTCTTACGCGGCAGCCGTACTCAAGCCGGGTAATCCCGACAAGTATTTCGAACATTTGCACAAGACGGGATTTATTGATGGGGATCCTAACGTATTGAAAATTGCGACATTGCCTGAGTTTTCCTTTAACGGGGACACCAACCTGTTGACTCCAATCAACCGATTCGACTATGAGCAAATAAGAAGCGAGTTTGTGAAGCAAGCGCAAAGCTTTCCGAGGGGTGTTTTGTTTTGCCTAGGCACCGTGGCGGTAAACACGGGGCAAGTGAACGAGTCCGGTCAAAAAATTGGCGTGAATAGAGGTTGCATGATTGCGACTGGCACCGGCGAATCCATCGAGTGGGACAAGATGTCCGTAAGCACTCTGGATAATTGGCCCAGTGACTTTAAGGTGCAGATCGGTACGAAAGAAGAGGCCATTTTGGTCAAGCGATTGATGGATAGCGGAAGAGATGTCGTTATTTCGTTCCGTACTTGCCTGGATATTAAAGCACCTCCCGGCTTCGATATTCATCCCGATTTGATTATCTCTCCGGCGTTTGGCTCACCGCTGAATTCAGATCCCGTTCGTGCTCCTTATCGGGACGGTGTAGTGATTTTATGCGATAACGGCGGTGGTGATTTGAAAAATTTGATTGAAAATCAACGGGAAATTATTGTTGATTACAAAGATGGGAGCGAAACCTACATCAAATCTGGCTTATGGGACGTTGTGTCAAAAGATATCGGCAAATATAGGCTCCTGAGACCAACCAACCCTTTGGGCAACATGTTATCAACTTGGCTGCACAGTCTCGTCCCAAGCTTGAATAAATACCGGGAAATCGCGGACATCTATTCCAAAACCCATGCATTCGGTAAGTTTTATCCCGATTACGGCATAGCGATAACGAAGGTCAGACCGCTTGCTGATTTGACTAGGGAGCAATACGCAGCAAGGCGTCTGTTGGTGGACTTTACCGTGTTTTACGAAAGCAAACAGCAGGATAAAATGGCGGAACAACTGAAGGAACTGTCCAAAGCGATTCAGTGGGAAAGGTTGGAGAGCGAAACAAATGCGTTCATAAAGGACTATGTGGACAAACAGCTTAACCAGAAAGACGCATTGTCCAGACGTGCGCAGGATTGGATAGCTGAAATGAACGGCAATGCGTTTCAATGCGAACTGCTCGACCACATCAATTTGAAAGTGTTGGAATTGCTCATCAGCACCGGTGATGAACGGCACAACGAGCTTGCCAAAGAGTACCCGGACAAGCTGGTTCAACTTGTGCAGGAAACCATCAGCAGCGATATTTTTAAGCGGATTACGGAGGGTACGGTCGAAGCCTCCTATCTCGGTGAACTCCTTCATAGCCGCGTGTTGGCTGCGCAAGCTCACACGTTATCTGAAAGAATCAGTGAAACGCAACGGGAACTGGTTGCAGATACGAGCCGAATCGAAACGACAAAGCAGGAATTACAGAAAAAATACGAAGACGCGCAGCAAATTCGACAGGAGCTCGAACGAAGGGCGGACGACCGCGAGTTGCTTGACCGGAAGGAACGGCTGGAAAAAGAAATTTCCGAGTTAAAGCGGAAAACCAGGGACCTGGAGAAGAAGAGCGAGGACAAGAAACGAGAAGAACGTGACCGCCAAAAGGATCTTAAAGAAAAGCAAAAAGAACGTAAAGAGGCAGAAAAGAGAGCAAAAGAAAAAAGAGCTAAAATAGTTGAACTGAAATAGCGTGAACGGCTGCGAGAGTGAGGATTGCCAATGAGTGACGATAGACACTTGCAACAAAACCATGCAGATTACGTATTGCTGTCGCAAATTCAAAAGGAAAATCAAGTATTGATCCAGGATGATGCGATGATTTACTTGAGCACCGAGGTCAATCTTTCAATCGGCGAGGGCACCGAATTTGGCGGCAGCCATAACAAAGTGTACCTGTACGCCGAGCAGGTTACCTTAAGCAGGGCGTTTAAGCTGTCACACGGTATTCTTTCGGCCAACCAGATGTCGACGCTTGAGGAAGCGACGTTCGATTTGCAGGGCAAGCCTGGCTCGACGACAATCGAAGGTGCCAACGGAACGGACGGAGAAAACGGTGGCGATTTCAGTTTGTTTATTGAGAATGCAGCCGCCGATGCGCCCCATTTTATGGTGAATGCCAGCGGCGGCAAAGGAGGAGATGGGCTATCTTCGAACCCGAAAGGAAGGGATGGAGGCAACGGCGGCCGCGGTGGAAAGGTCAGGCTTCTCTATGGTCATCCGTATTTAAAACTGGTGGCTGAACTAAGGAGTATTTACCAGAATGAGGATGAAGAGGACAAAATCGAAAAACTGAACGGCTTTTTGGAGAGAAATCGGGACGCCGCGCCGCTGGAACCTTTCCGACAGAAGCTAAAGGACGCCGCCTCGGCGGAAACGGCCAATGCTGTTATAAAGGAGATGGCCTCCCGTCTGATCGTGCTTGTAGACGGATGGAAGAGCCAAGCGCTGGCAAGCACGGACATATCCGGAGGGATGTACGGTGCCTATGGAGAAGGCCTTGTCAACGGGAAAAACGGAAAAAACGGAGAGCGCGGAATGGTTCACATCATGCCTGTCGGCAGCGCAGCGCAATTGGAAAACATGCAAGAGGAATTCTTTTTTCCCTGGATACATCCCGTTCAATGTCAAATGCTGTTTGAGAAAGCCCGCTTGCGTTATTTCTGCCTAGAGCCATCGGACCGTGAGGCCATTGCGGAAACGATGATCTACTTCAGAAGATTGCAGCAAAAAACGTCGCCGTTTGAACAGGTAAAAGCGGGCAGCACGCTAGAAAAGCTGTGGTCGAGGTACGAGCAGCACGTAGGCGCAGCAGATAGTGTTCATATTTTCAAAGATTTGCATGACAAAACCGTGCTGTATTTGAACAGATTGTCACAGGGGCTTGATTATTATGGATACAAGTACAATTATGTGCCAGTCGTTTCATTCGATTTTTGCCGAGAGCAGCTTGATGCGCTAATTGCCAATTTTAAAACGATTCAAAAAGAATATGTGTTGCAGCTGGAATCGCTCCAAGACGTCACTCGGGCAAAATCTGCACTGGCTGCCGCCAGACGTCAGGCGGAGTTTACGGTAAGAAGTCATAGGTCTAAAAGAAATAGGCTGGTTGCCATGCTCGGAGATACCGCCAGGACGATTGAAAATTATAAGCCCTATATTGCCCGCAAGAAAGCAATGGTCGAGGAGAAAATAGAAGGCTTCAGAGCGGGTCTAGAAGAACACTTTGACTGGAACTGGGACAATATTTTTTCCTCGCTTGGTTCGATCGCATTTGCACCGAAGTCTTCCCTGATGTGGATGGTGCACGGCTCCAAAATCGCTTTTGATGGAAAAACGAAAGTAACGGGGAGCGACGACGATTCCATCAATAAAGCTTATCTCGTCAATCGGATTAGAACGATCACAAAGGAGTTTCAGAGCTTGAAGGAAGGTTACAGCACCATGCCTGGCGGCTCTCTGCAGCCAGATGATCCCGGCGCTGTGAAGCTGATTGGTGACACGGAAGCGATTGAAGGGTTGCTGCGCCAAGTGTCTGAGCAAATTGACAGCACTGCGTTAAGTGAGGCGCTGCACGACTATGTACAGACGGTTATTGATAGAAACGGCCACATCATGACCTATAATGCAAGCGCCTTACTCTTGCTTCAGACGATCAACGAGCAGCAGGAGCTGGAGAGTACTATTAGACGGTTTAATCAGATCATGATCGAGAAGATGACGGAGGTTTCTCCCGCATATACGAGTTTTGTCTCCCGCATGTATTTCGATGCGATCGCCCAAATATTCGAAATGCTGTATTTGACGACCCGCGCCTATAACTTTTGGGCACTCGAGCATACACAATTAAGCGATGTGCTAGGCGGGAGCGTCAAGGAGGTCACTTATGCCGGATTGTTGGGTGCACAAAATAAAATTCTTGGACTTTACAAAGACGCAATCGGTCTTTTCGGAACGAATTGCTCCCATTTTCCTGCCAATCAGCAAAAGGGTATTTCGTTCAAGCTTACTCCGCATCAACTGGATTTCATGAAAAAGAACTATGAAGCAATGGTGAGCATACCGCTCCAAAAACATGAGGCGGATACGAAAAGCCCGTTCGCTGGCTTGGCTGACGTGCGAATTACCAAGGTGCGCTGTTTTCTAAACGGCGCCAAAGCCAAGCCAGGCGCGCCTAATAGCGAGGTATTGCTGAATATTACGCATTCCGGACAGGAACAACTGATTTCAAGAGACAATGCCATCTACAATTTTCACCACGATAAAAGGGAAGTCCCTTTCCAGTACGATCTGAACGATACTGCCAGCGTCGTCATTGATGGTAACTTCGGCGAGTCCTTTCACGGAGAGAAAACGCCTTATGCGTTGTACGGTCCATATACGACATGGAAAATAGAAGTCGACAAATCCTTTCGAAGCCGCATTGATTTAAGCGAGTTGAAGGAAGTTACGCTTGAATTTCATGGCACCTGCTATTCGTTCCATACCTAATCCCCGAAATGGAGGCTGTTTGCCTATGACAACGAATTATTTGGAACTGAACGATCTAGTTGAGAAAATGGAAGGCAAGCCGTCCACCCACGGCTGGGACATCGTTTGTTCATACGACGTCCGTCAGTTGAACGTGTTTTTGAAATCACAGTATGAAGCGGGGAGACTCGCCAAAGAAGTCATGCTGAAAACGGAGCGGGAACATCCGATTGACGGAAAGAAGTATACCATCCAATACGACATCAAATTTGCTTCGCCCGTTATCAGCTTCATTGCCGGGCGTTCCGGTTTTGCGACGCTGACAATGCCCATCGATAAAGGCAGCACCGTTTGGATAATTAATGAGGAAGTCGTGACTAGAACGATTCCGATTCCGGGAGGCACTTACAGCGTGCAAGCCATCGTTCCACTCGTGGCGATCAAGGGAGACACCGGCGAAGTCATCGAGCATGACGATGTCGTGACGTTCAGTGACGGTAATGCACACGACAATCATATTATTGTGCATTTCAATTCGGAGAGGGGAACCTTGTATCAAATCGTTCCGCCGCCGGATCCGAAGGACCACGATATTTTGATCACTTACTTCTTGCCTTCATTGAAAGACTACTTTCAAACGAATATTCAGGGGATCGATTATGCGTTGTCTTCGATTAACAACAAGCAACCGGCATCCGGCAAAACCATTCTGACGCCAAAGTCGTTCGTGTTTACTTCGACGGGAGACAAGAATGATGGGGTTCTGAGCTTGTACATTCAGACGAATGAAAGCGGCTGCCCGCCAGGCAATCCATCGCCTACGTTTCTAGCAGGTGATAAGGCCATACATCCGATTCCGAAAGGTTATACGGCCAGCATCATTTTGTCCAACAAGTTAGTTACGCAATCGTTTTTAAAACCTCAACTGAAGGCTTCCGGTTTTTCGGCCGAACTATCCAATCCGATTAGCGGAGGCGGGATATTTGCTGTACTGCGGAAAAACCAAAATATAATTTCCGTTGGAAAAAGTGGGGAAAGCTTCTTTGAAAGTCACAGCTATGACGGGCTGCAAATTAGCATGCACGACAATCCCATCAATTTGACGTTGCAGAAAGGCGGAATTACGCTTGAGTTTGAGGGGAATGCGCTTTCGAAGTGGAGCCAACATTCAAAGTTTTCGTCATCATACTCCCCCCATGGCAGCGTTAATATTAAGATCTGGCTACATAAAGGGCCCGTGCCGTTGACGCTAAGTGCGGAGGACGTAATCGGGTCGCACATTTCCGTCGATCCGAACGAATTTACGGTTGATTTGCATGGTGAAGCTTGTAATATTATAGACTTTGGTTGTACGGACACCTATCCTAGGTTTTACGAATACTTGAGAGGACGAATTCAGTTCCCCGATTTCGATCTTCATTTGCCAGGCTTGGACTTCTTCAATACGACGAACTTGCTGGCACCCGGTCAGAACGTCATCGGACTGGACACGTCCAAAGGCGTGCAAACGCCGCACGATTTTCTAGTCGTCGGCAACGTAACGAATCTGAAGCAGTTGCGGGAGCTACGCACCGAAGCGGCTGAGGGGTTTAATCGAACAACTTAATCTGCGAGGGGTATAGCTCTGACCTGCGGTATAACCGTTGTAAGATGCGATAAGGTATACCGAATGCAGGTGGCTGTCGAAACGAAGCGAAGTAGAAAGAAGGGATCGGCACTTAGTCCAGCATGCCATAATTATTTCGCTGAATCTGCTCCTTCAGTAGCATCCAGGAATGGTTAACCTATATTGCGTCATGAAGACGGACCTGTTCGTTGACAGACGTTTTGTATATTTTGCTAATGCACTCCGTCCGTCGTATTAGGAGGTCAGCCCATTTTTACGGGTTGACCTCTTTTCGTTAAGTAGTGAAATGATCAGGTTACTTGGATAAACGAAAAAGAGCCGCGCAGCATGCGGCTCTCAATCTGATTTTAGCGCCCGCCTGTATTTGAAGCCCAGACAGGAATCCAACTATTAGGATAATAGCTGTTTGTTAGGGTTGTGTTATAGAGAACTAAATTTCCATCACTTTGCATGACCAGCGTGTCACCAGTTGTGTCAGCCGGCAGCCCGCTCCCGTGATGGGTTGGAATCCAAGAGGCTGTGTTGGCAAACCAAGCGGCTTGCAGTATAGAAGTATTAATCACCCAAACCTTATCATATCCCCAACCAGTGTAATATTCGTATTTGCCTGTGGCAGGGTTGAATCCGTAGCGATATCCATATTGGAATACATCTTGATAGCTTCCGCCATATTTGTATATGACCGGTTTCCCAAATGCTTCAAATTTGAACGAAACGGCCCCACTGTTACTGGTGCCACTACTCCAAAGAGAGGAACCATTCTGATAGATGACAAAATTACCGTCATTCTGCCAAATAGCTGAAAATCTACCATCTTGGGAGGTGAGATAGTCGCCTTTCGCCATGCTGCCGCCTATAGTAAGCTTATCTCCAAGATAGCTGGCGGAAGCCGTCGCTGGTACGGCAAATGCCAAAAGCAGCAAGCAAGCCATAAGGATTCGAAAAGATTTGGGAAAAAGTTGTTTGTTCATTTGACACGCTCCTATGTTCCTTATAATGGTTAAAGCTAAATGCATAGAACAATAAACTCTTACAGTTATTGCATGTTTCTGCGTAGCATTCAGTCAGGAGCGGTGAAGGAGAAATTAACACATCCCCATCTGGTGGAACACGGGAAATAAGATTTAAATTGCTCTCAGGGTCACCTCCTTTGATAGATAATATAAATGCTTTGTAGGAATAGAGGCTCAAAAATGGTACTTGTCAGCAGCCAGTTCACATCATCATATGACATATACTTTATTTACCATTATAGCAACCTAAAAATAGAAAATCCATAATTTTCTATTTGGAGCCTCGAAGTTTAATGCAATCGAGGTACACACGTTTCTTGCAGTCCTAGCAGAGAAGTCAGATGGAAATCAAACGATGCTTCGAAAGTGAAGAAAGAGCTACAATATACAGCAGCTGATGCGTTATTTAGTAAGGAAAACATACCTGGAGCCACGTAAGATGAGATGATCGAGGTCGCAGATGAAAAGGCGCCCGCTTTCCTGAGCGAAGCTGAGGTGCGGGCGGTAAAGGAGCGAGAAAGCGAATACATTCTCGCGCATGACCTTGCCTCATCGGCTCATGCGGCTGGTGCTGGTGGAGCAGATATATGCTCCCTAATATTTTGTAGAGGCACTCGCGTGATATGCCCTAGCCGCTAGCACAAAAAAGCCACCAAAACTGCGGCGGCAAATCAGTCGGATGTTTGAGGAAATCCCGCCCATTTTTTGACGTCCATACGCACGACACGACAATCGAACGTGGAATTGCAGCAGATTTTTGGGACGATGTGTTATTTGAAGACACGCCGCAGGAGCTTCAGTTCCTGTACGCGGTACTTGCTTAATTTCCGTTCGTGGGACAGCGTTCCGGCTTCCGTCATCGCGGGGGCTTTATAGTCATACACTAAAAATCCCTAGTCTTTAAGCGTGAGGTTATCCAATTTCTGTTTCCTCATTGCGCCAAGGGAGCAATTTCTTTCTCGTTTGTTCGAACCAGTCTACCAGCTTATCGGTCAAGCCGATCCGCAGCTCGTTAGTAAATAAATGATCCATTTTATGATAGTGCTTCTCCGCTTCTTTGTGCCTTCCGCTTGCCGTATACAGCTTCATCAGCGCAAGTCCGTCTTCTTCGTTATAAGGGTCCGTATCCTGAATCCGTTCGTACATCGCCAGCGCTTCCTCCAGCATCATGGTTTTCTCATAGTACCGGGCTAACGATCGGGCATTCTGATTCCATAGCTTCCGTAGTCTTTCGCGTTCGTCCTCTACCCACCCATAACCGATCTCTGGTAAATAGTCCCCTTCATAAAGTGAAAGCAACCGCTGCAGCTCGGAGTGACTTTCGGACAAATTTAAGCCGCTCACCTGGCGCAAACCGTTTTCCCATTCATCCACGTCAATCCGAATTCGGCTTGTGTCGAGTATGTAGCCTTCTTGAATAGTCCTATTTTGGATGGGGGCATCAATGTCCATTTGCTTCAAGCACTGTCTAATGTGATATATCGATGTGTACAATTGATTCGCCGCCTGTTTCACATCAAGCTCTGGCCACAGCAGTTCCAAAAGTGTCTCCTTGAGGACGATATTGCCGCGTTGGTGTAGCAGGTAAGCAAACAGAGTCTGCGTTTTTGCCGTACGCCATTTCGGTATTTCCGGAGACCCTCCGCTGCTCTGAAAACGGAGAGACCGAAAACATAGAATGCGAGAAGGTGATATTGAGCGCATATCTTCTTTATGCATTCTTTTTTGCATCAGCCGCTTCATCGTTTGATCCAGGCGTGCTTGATACAACGGTTTAAGCAAATAATCGACCGCATTCAGCTCAAAAGCCTGGACAGCATATTCGCTATATGCCGTTATAAATATAATATCGACTCCCGGACAAGCCTCCTTTGCCAGCTCCACCGCTTGGATACCCGATATTTCCGGCAAGTGAATATCGAAAAATACGACGTCTGGCTGAAGTTCCGGCATTCGCATAATAGCCTCTCTCGCATTTCCAAACGAGCCGACCACCGAAATACCGGGATATCCCGACAGCATTCGTCGAATCTGGTTTAACACCAGCGCTTCGTCATCCACCAGCAAGATCTTCATGTATTTCACGCTCCATAACATGTATGCATTGTTTTTTTGCAAGATTCGACTTGTTATATCAATACTATCGGAATTTTGGCAATGGATGATTAGAACTGCCCGAGCAGACGTGTTCAAATAGAGGTGGTCTCAGTTGGTTGAATTGCCTTGATAATACGAGGTTAATTTCAAGCATTTCATTCCTACGTGAGCGAAAACAGCAAGTAAAGCAGGTGTAGAGATCCTGTAAAGCTCCTTTTGTTACGATCACCCCTGTCGAAAGTAAGTGAATTGTATCAAGATATAGGATCAAGGGGGCTGGAATCCATATGGGACAGGGGAAGATAAAAGCGGAATAGAAAAAGAACGATTGTTTGACATCAGCGTGAGCAAACGTGCCTGAGTTTAGAAGAGATATACAAATTTTTCCAATAAGAAAGGAGAACCCTGCTTAACTGAAAGAAATGCGCAAATATAGAATTTCTATATGCTTTCGTTAGCAGGTATACACAAAATATGAAATTAAAAAATCGAAGAATGTTATCTGCTCTAATAGCAATTATTATGGTACTGACGATGATGCCGCTCCATCCGTTAGAAGTGAAGGCCGCTGCAACATCTACAATTGATCTTGGTACCCCTGTTAGCGTAACCGAAACCACCTATCAGCTATCCAATGCTGCATTTGGAAGCACAGGTGTCGTGAATGGAGCGGGCGGATACTTTACTGTGGCAGTAAATAATGGCTCTATTGCAGTTGGAGCTCTTCCAAGCGGCATCACCGAGTTGATTAATGGCATACAAATCAGTGGCATTGTGACTGATCAATCTACATCGGTAAATAGAGTATTCAATTTTTCAAATGGTACTACTTATGAAGATATTCTGGTTGTTATTCAAAATTTAACATTTGCCAAAGCTGTGGGGCAAACCCAAAGTGTAACAGTAAATGTAACGCCAGGGGCGCCATTGACTGATGGGAAAACATCTGTGCGTACCTATAATGGGCGCCATTTTGTATATGTGCAAAGACAGGCTGCTACCATGACTTTTAAAGATGCCGTGACGGTTGCAACGAACAATAGCGGTCATCTTTTAGAGCCAAAAGCAAACAATCCTCAAGAAATTTTTGCGATTGCTAGTATGTTTAAAGAATTTAAAAGTGTCTTTAGGGGAAATTGGAGCTTTTTAACCTTTATAAGCGCTTCTAAAACTACAGCACCTAATTGGGACACTTCTAGTTATAGCGATACAAGGTATGTATCTAACGGTCAGTCAACAGGTCTTGATACATCAAATGAGTTTGTGGCTAATGGAGCGTATGACCATCTTACACTTCTGCTAGACACGACTAGTAATAAAATAGGTTACTTAGCTGTAAATAATACACACGGCAGCAGCAGCGGATATTTTGATCCGGGAGTTATTGTCGAGTATAATTCAGGTGTCATTAGCAACAATATCACAGCCACAAAATATATTGGGGTTTCAGAGATGGGAGGCAGCGTGGGAATCAGCGGTGTTGCCAAAGTTGGTGAAACACTGACTGCGGACTTATCGGGAATCACTTATTCGCCTGACACGCCTTACAATGTGCCGACTTACCAATGGTACCGGAACGGAGTCGCCATCACGAATGCGACAGGTTCAAGCTACATGTTAACCACAGACGACTTCGGTTCAGACATAACCGTGATGGTAACCGCTGACGATACGCATGCGACAGGGAGCGTGAAAAGCTCGGCAGCGAACGGCGCCGAGGCACCGGCAGCACCAGTAGAAGTGAGCAAAACAGCAACGAGCATTACGCTGCAAGCCATCACCGGTCAGGAGTACAGCATAGACGGCGGCGTGACGTGGCAAGATAGTTCGACGTTTGCTGGACTGATCCCAGGGACGGACTATACAATTGTAACCCGTGTGAAAGCGACAGCGACGCAGTGGCCGTCTGCTATCAGCACAGGAGCAGTAATTCGTACGGTGTCTAACAACGCGGGCTTGGCAGATTTGACGCTGTCGAACGTCACGTTAAGCCCGACATTTGCGACAGACACCACATCCTATACGACAAGTGTGCCGAACAGTGTGAGCGACACGACAGTGACGGCAGCAGTATATGATGCTGTTTATTTTACGGTGACAGCGAGCGTGTACAATAGCGAAGGCATGTTGGTACAAGGTCCGATTAACTTGGCAAGTGGCGTCGCTTCCGACTCCTTGCCGCTGAGCGTAGGCATCAATACGATCAAGGTGGTCATGACGGCGCAGGACGGCACGACGAAAACGTACATCGTAGCTTTGACGCGCGCTGCTCGTAATGACTCCAGCACAAGTCCTGCACCCGCACCTACATCTGTACCTGCTCCGGCATCGGGTGTGAAAACAACTGTAAACAATGAGGACAGTGGCTTCGCTACTGGTACAACGACAAACAAAGTGACGACTGTTGTGGTTGATCAAAATAAACTCTCGGATCATCTCTCCAAGGGTAGCGGACAGCAATTAAATGTACTTGTGCCTGACGACGGTGACATCAAGGTTGTAGGTTTGACCGCAGCAACCCTGAAGCAGTTGTCCGATACCGGCTCCACGCTGAACATCGAGAACCTGCTTGCTATTTATCCGGTTCCAAGCACACAACTGGATTTGGGTTCGATCACCAAACAATGGAACGGCGCGCCGCTTGGCGAAATTGCAGTCGATATTGCTATCAAGAGATCGTCTGACGCATTAAAAGCCGCAGCAAAAGATCAGGCGACCAAAGGTGGTTACGATCTGCTCGTCAATCCGGTCGATCTATCACTTAACTTCACGTACCACAACCAAACCATTAAGCCGGATCAATTAAAGAACTACGCACCGCGCTATATCGCATTGCCTGAAGGTATTGATCCGAACAAAATTACGACCGGCGTCATTGTTAATTCGGACGGTACCTTGTTCCATGTACCGACAGTCGTAACGAAAATCAATAACCGTTACTTTGCAATGATCAATGACCTGCGCAGCCAGGGCAGTTACTCGGTCATCTGGAATCCACAAAATTTCGATGACGTGAAGAGCCACTGGGCACAGGCGAGCATCAACAATATTGCAGCCAGACTGCAGCTTGCAGGTACAGGCAACAATACCTTCTCCCCGAGTCGCAGTATTGACCGTTCGGAATTTGCCACGATTGTGGCAAGCGGACTTGGCTTAATGCGCCAAGGTGTATCCGCCACGCCGTACAGCGACGTAGCACCATCGAGTTGGTACCACGATGCCGTTACGATCGCCAGTGAATTTGGCGTGATTAAAGGCTTTGATGACGGTGCTTTCCACGGCAGCGAACGGATTACAAGAGAGCAAGGCATCGCTATGATCGCCCGCTCCCTTCATATTGTTCAGCCGCAAGAGGCGCTGAGCACATCGGAAATCAATCAGATTCTGGCTCCTTATAGCGATGTGGAGCAAATCTCCGGGTATGCCCGGGAGTCTGCAGCCCAACTGATTAAGGCTGGCATTCTGCAAGGGATCGGCAAACAGCAGTTAAATCCAAAAATGGAGATGACGCGCGCGGAAACAGCGGTTATGGTTGAAAGATTGCTGAAAGCTACGAAGTTGATCGACTAGTATTAATGATTAAGAGGGGGCTAACGGCCTCCTCTTTTTGTGTCCCGCGTGCCCAAAGGCATGCATCGCCTTGCTGGTGAAAATCCAACCGCAGGAGGTGCCAAGCCACCTTCGGTTGGTGAGTGCGTAGAAGCGCATCGGCAAAAATACCTGTCGGAGACGGGCAAGCAATCTGTCAGGTTGGAACATGAATTGAATCCTGCTGGGGATCGACGTCGACATTGAAGGTTGCTTTGATGCCTAATCACCCGATTTATGGAACAAGGGATTCCCGCTGTTCTTGTCGAAGTATGAAAGCTGTCGGACTGAGCCCTAGCATTTTCAAGCACTTGGCAGAACGGAACGGCGAATCGTTGGGAGTGAGCTCTATATGATTGGGATAAAAAACAAAACCGCTCTGAAATATACTGTGACGTTTATCCTGTTTCTCTTTATACTTCTCGGCATCCGGTGGCTTTGGTCCGGGTTTTTCCTTACGCCTGAACATCCTCGTGCGGTTCAAGGCGTGCTCGATCTGCGCGGCTGGGACTTCGCCAACTCCCGTTCCATCACGCTGGACGGTGAGTGGGATTTTTATCCAGGAGCATTCGTCACACATATAAACAAGGATTGGAAATCCCTGAACAAGCGTAATATCATGGTTCCGGGAGATTGGCGAAGCGCTTTACCTGCAGATTCAAAGTCATCGTTTGGATACGGTACGTACCGGCTGCGCATTCTGGTCGACCCTTTACCGCAACAGTCCTTCGAATTCTGGATTCAGGAAATTCAAGCCTCTTCAGTTGTTGAATTCAACGGACAGATAGCAGGAGTCGGCCAACCGATGGAGCAAGCGGATACATATAAGCCCCGCCGGATATCTTATACCCCGCTTTATAAGGCAAACGGAGTGAATGAGATCGAGCTGCTTGTACGCGTGGCCAATTTTGATAATCCGCTTAATGGCGGTATTGTCAGAGACATTCGCTTTGGGTCGGATACGGCCATCAATACCGAACGATGGATCTCCATTGGCTTTCAGATTATGACCTTCGTGGTACTGATGTTTCTTGGCTTGTACGCCGTGATGTTATACTTTCTCAGTCGGCAAAAAGGGTTGCTTGCCTTTTTTATGCTGCTTTTGACCGCTGGGATTACGATTGTGTCTGATAACGACAGTCTGCTGCTGGTATGTATGCCTTTTATCAACTATGCATGGGCACTGAAAATTAAATTACTCTCGTACTCGTGGCTCCCCTTCTTTTTCCTGCAGATTACCGGAATATTTGCGAAGCTCCGAACTAACACGGTTTTATTCCGTACGTACGCAATTGTTCTGGCTTTGTATTCAGGATTTGTGTTGGTCATGCCTCCACCGATCATTTACTATCTAATCGAATTTAAAATATTCAGACTGCTTTATTGGTTTCCAATGGCCTGGGTTATTTATCTGATTGGCAAACTTATAGCCAGAAATCAGCCCGGTGCCATCTTCCTGCTGCTTGCTACCATGAGCATATTATCCAGCTCCGCATGGGGACTGATTAATGCTCACTTGAAAGTGATAAACGTTTACTTCCCATTTGACGTTCTAGTGGCTATTATTAGTTTTTCCGCTTACTGGATTAATCAGTACTTCCGCAATTCCCAAGAAAAAGCCAAACTAAACGAGCAATTAAGAATGGCAGACAAGCAGAAGGACGATTTTCTGGCAAACACATCCCATGAATTGCGAAATCCCCTGCACGGGATGCTGAATATGGCGCAAACCGTCCTTGAAAGAGAAAAACATTCATTGAGCGGCGAGAGTGCCCAAAATATGGAGTTAATGATGAAGATCGGTCGGCGCATGTCATTTATGTTAAATGACCTGCTTGATTTAACTCGTCTCAAGGAGTGTAGCATCCGCCTGCACGTCCAGACTATTCAGGTGCAGGCGATCACTTCTGGCGTATTCGACATGCTTCGCTTCATGACCGTTAGTAAACCGATCCGGCTGGTCAATGAGATTCCGAATGAGTTTCCTCCTGTGATGGCTGACGAAAACCGACTCATTCAAATTTTGTTTAATCTCGTTCACAATGCAATCAAATTTACCAATGAAGGAACTGTCGCCATCCGGGTGGTCGCACAAGACGGGAAGGCGTACATTAGCGTTGCGGATACGGGCATCGGCATGGACGAGGAAACGCTGCAAAGAATCTTTAACCCTTACGAGCAAGGCGACTCCAGTATGACGGCGATGCCCGGGGGTGGCATCGGACTGGGCCTCAGCATTTGCAAGCAGTTAGTGGAGCTGCACGGCGAAACGTTGGAGGTGAAATCTGTCTCGGGCCAAGGTTCGACGTTCACCTTTGCTTTGGCGCTGTCCGATTCGCCTGTTCAACGGGAAGCGGATTTTGCAGCATTCCTGCCACCTGTCTTTGCAGAAACCGCCGCCGCTGCCGACTCGAACATCCGTTACGGTACGGATGACGATTCTGCCGTTGTGGAGAGCTCGGTGCGCCCTTCGGTATTGGCTGTGGACGATGATCCGCTTAACTTGAAAATACTGGAGAACATTCTGGCTGGGGAATCTTTCGACATCGCTACGGTTACGAGCGGCAATGATGCTTTGTCTCATCTGAACAAGAGAGTATGGGATCTTGTTATTGTTGACGTCATGATGCCTCATATGTCGGGGTATGAGCTAACAAGAGCTATTCGTGAGCGCTATTCGAGCTTGGAACTGCCCGTTCTGCTTCTGACTGCGCGCAACAACCCTGAGGATATTGCTGCTGGTTTTTTGGCTGGGGCTAACGATTACATTGTGAAGCCTGCGGATGCGATGGAGTTAAAGGTTCGGGTGCGGGCATTAACGGATTTGAACCGTTCCGTACGCGAACGCCTGCGTATGGAAGCGGCATGGCTGCAAGCACAAATAAAACCGCACTTTTTATTCAATACCCTCAATGCGATAGCTGCGCTTAGCGACGTTAATTTGAACAGAATGCGCCTACTGCTCGACGAATTCGGCAATTATCTACGTGCCAGTTTCAACTTTCAAAATTCCGAGCTGCTTGTTCCGCTGGGACAGGAGCTTGCTCTCGTACGTTCTTATTTATATATCGAGAATGAACGTTTCGAAGGCAGGCTGAGCACGGTTTGGGAAGTCGAAGCGAACATGGAGCTAAGGCTTCCCCCGCTTTCCATTCAACCGCTTGTCGAAAACGCAGTGCGGCACGGCATCATGAGCCGTTCGTCGGGCGGAATGATTCATATTCATATCGCCGAATATGAGGATCGTACTGAAGTAACCGTTTCCGATAACGGCGTGGGGATGGATACTAAAACGCGGCAACATATATTCGATACACGTTCGGATCAAAGGCAGGGAGTCGGTTTGTTCAATATTAATCAACGGTTGAAACAATTATATGGGAAGGGCCTGCACATTCAGAGTGATCCGGGTCAAGGGACAGTTGTCGTCTTTGCCGTTCCGAATAATGCGGTGAACCGCCTGATTTAGCGGCTTGCCGCTGGGCATCGGCCAAAAGACAGCAGCAAAATCACTCGGCTGTACGCCCACTGCTGCAATTGAGTGGGTATATAGATATTGTCGCATCAAAATTTTGACCACCCGAACACAGGCTTCAAAACCTTGCGCCCCCAATAAGCGATTACCGTCCCCGGAGTCCACGAACCGGGATTCTGCAAGTATTGCTTGTATTGATCGGTGATGATATAAGTCCAAGTGGAAGCAGGGCTCTTCAGTCCGAACTTTTCCCAGATCGCCGGATCATTCGAACCTCCGAGCTTCTCGAGCATATTCGCCGACTCTCTATTTATTTTAGCCGGAATTTGCTCGTAGGCTTGGATGATTAGCGCATGAAATTCATCGAGCGGATTACGGCTCACAAGACTCGTCAGATGAATGCCTTCGCGAATGTATGAAGCATATGCCAGATGGTCAGCCCAGAGCTTGTCGATATAATAAAGCCGTACCCGCTGTTCCGCAGGGCTCATCGGAGTCGCGCCCTTCAAAATTCCGAGCCGCTCCTCGTATAGCATGCGCCTCTGATCCTCCACCATATCCGAATAACCGTTCAGCTCCTGACGGATATGGAAGTTTTGACCCATAATAACTCGCTGAATATGATCAATTTTGCTGTGGAGCACCGACTCTTCGAGAGACTCATCCTGCCTAAGACCGCGTATCGCTTTATCGATGCCGAACCTAAGCAGCAACTCGTCTTCCAAGCTTACGAAAAATACAGAAGCTCCCGGGTCGCCCTGGCGTCCGGATCGCCCACGCAGCTGGCTGTCGATCCGCACGCTTTGGTGCATATGCGTACCAATCACGTACAAACCGCCCAGCTTGGCGACAGCCACTGCTTGCGTGGGGTTGCCGCCGCCGAGCCGAATGTCGACGCCGCGTCCCGCCATATTTGTAGACACCGTCACGGCACCGATCACTCCCGCTTTGGCGATGAGCTCGGCTTCTTTTGCGTCGTTTTTCGCATTCAGAACATGGCAAGGTACGCCGGCTGCCGCTAGCGCCTCCGCCAGCATGTCAGACTCCTCAACGCTTGACGTACCAATGAGAATCGGACGTCCCGCCCTATGGACGGACGAGATTTCTTGCACAAGCGCCTTAAATTTAGCTTCTTTATGGGTATAAATCCGGTGCGGATGGTCGATCCGTATGTTTGGCCGGTTCGGCGGAATATGCACGACTTGCAGCGCATAAATAACTTCGAATTCCATCGCGGAAGCTTGCGCGGTAGCCGTCATTCCGCAAATTTTTGGATATAGGCTAAGGAAGTGTTGAAGGGTGATCGTACCGAGAATGTTCCCGCCTGCTTTCGACTCAAGCCCCTCTTTAGCCGAAAGCGCGGCTTGCAGCCCGTCCGGCAAATGCCTGTTCTCCGCCACGCGGCCGGTATATTCGTCGATCAGCTCGATTTTACCGTCCCGTACGATGTAATCGACGTCTTTTTTCAATAACAATTCCGCATGCAGTGCGCAATTTAACGACATTAACAAATGACTATTATGCTCTTCGTACAAATTGCCGCATCCGAGCAGCGACTCTGCTTTCGCAGACCCTGCTTCATTCAAGTAAACGTTCCGCTGGAACTCGTCGAAATCGTAATCCCCATCTTGCGTGAGCTGCCTGGCTACTTCTGCAAAAAGAATGCCGTTCTTGCCGGAAGAGCCCGGCTCGCCAGCGATGACTAGCGGCACCCGCGCCTCGTCAAGAAGCAGGGAATCCGCTTCGTCGACGATGACGTAGTGAAAGGGACGATGCACGGTATCGGCTTCGTCTAAAGCAATCGTGTCGCGCAAATAATCGAATCCCGCCTCTTTGGCCGTAACATAGGTTATATCGGCGGCGTACGCTTCCCGTTTCTCGGACAAGCTCATGCCCGCTTGAACCGCGCTTACCGTTAACCCGAGGAAACGATAGATCGGGCCCATCCATTCCGCATCCCGCTTTGCCAAATAATTGTTGAAAGTCAGCACATGAACACCTTCACCGGTTAGCGCATGCAGATAAGCAGGCATAACAGCAGAGAGCGTTTTTCCTTCGCCGGTATGCTGCTCGATCAAAAATCCCTCGTGCAGAGCAATAGCAGCCATGATCTGGACATCGTAGGGCTGCAATCCGAGCGTTCTCTTCGCTGCCTCGCAGACTAGCGCATAGGCATCGACAAGCAGCCCGTCCCAAGGCGTCCCCGATTTTGCAGCCTTTTTCAGCCGGAGAGATTCCGCTTGCAGCCGCTGATCGTCCCAAGCTCCAAAATTCCGTTTCCTGATGAGGTCCACTTTGTCCCGATAGCTTTTCAGCTTATGCCGGGTACCCTGGTCTTCGAATTTTTGTCTAAGCCTGGCGGCTAAATTCATAGGAATTTGATCCCTCCTCGGTAGAAATACACGATTGTAGTGGCTAACGGCATCGACGAATCTATAAGACCGTGTGGCATTCTTTTGTCATTTTTCCCTACTCATCCTTTAACCGTCGTTGATACAAAATAACAGATACAATCGTTAATCCAACTGCCCATGCCAAAATAATAAGGAGGGGTTTTAATAACTCTCCCGTCGTAAAGCCCGTATGGGGTATGCCCAGCAAATGCACAATCTGACTGCTTGGCATGTAATCCAGCACTTTGAAGATCGGATAATTATCCACTAGAAACGCTCCCCATGGTGCCCCAGAGAATACGATCGTCACAGGAATTATAGATAATGACGCATCAAGCAACGTCTTGGAGAATAGACCACATATCGTCCCGACTGCTGTGTATAGAATAATCGAAAGAATGATTGCTGCCACAAACGCCCATATACGAGCTGGCTCATAGCCAAATAGATACGTAGCAATAGCCAGAGCAACAGCAGACATGACAAAGACTAAAGTACTTTTACCGATTAAAACATCCATGGTCGTGGCCGGAGTCATCATTAATGATCGTAAAGTGTTCCGCTCCTTTTCTTCCGCTATCAAGCATGCTTGTGCGAAACATGTTAGTAACACAAACGAAAGATTAAGAACTGTAGCGAAAGAACCAGGCAAAGACGAGGTGGCGCCAGCAGCTCGAAGAAGAAGGGCGAGGATAATTGGGAAAATCAACATAATGGAGAGGGCATAATTGCGTGAAAACTCTTTGTAATCCTTCACAAATATCGCTTGCGCACGTTTCAATGAGATACTCATAGCAGCTCACTTCCTGTCATTTTAATAAAGATATCACCTAGACTGGGCTCTTTCGTTTCTAATCGATCAATTAACCCTTGTTTCATCCAATCGGCTATTTGATCGGCCGTTCTCTCGCCTATCGGGAGCTCGTATGCTTCTCCATTTATTAAGTCAACACTAACTATGTTTTCTCGATGCTGTTTTTTAAGCTCCTTTGGTGAGCCGATGGTTTGGATTTGTCCTTGATACAAAATCGCTACACGGTTACATATCAATTCAGCCTCAGCCATATCATGCGTAGTTAAAAAAATCGTTGTCCCTTTCTCATTTAAGTAGCGTAAGCCTTTATAAATATGTGCGGTGTTTACTGGATCTAAAGCCGAAGTAGGTTCATCTAAAAATAATAACTCTGGCTCATGGATAATCGCGCATGCCAACAGGACACGCTGACGCATCCCTTTCGACAAGAGATTGACTTTCTTTTTGCGCTCTCCGCTTAAGTTTACAAACTGCAGCACCTTATCGATTGAAGACCGGGGAAGATTATACAACTTACGATACAGCTCCAGATTTTCCTCTATCGATAATCGCTCATATAGACCGCTGTTATCCGTCAAAATGCCAAAGCGCATTTTCTGTGCAGACTGATTCATCATCTTCGCTGGCTCGTTAAACACACTTGCCTGTCCACTTGTCGGATTTAATTGCGCAGTTAAAATCTTTATCAATGTTGTTTTTCCTGAACCACTCGGACCTAGGAACCCAAAAATTTCTCCTTTCGGAATGGAAAAGGACACATCTGCCAATGCATCCTTATTTCCAAATCTCTTTCGAATATGTTCGACTTGGATAACAGCCACTCACACCACTTCCTTAGAGTTGATGGCTTAAGTGTATAAAGATTGCATCCCTATAGCCATCAAAACCCGCCGAAATGTAGCTGTTATCGCCTGAATGGTACCACCCAGTGCTTGATTGGTTCGACATTCCCCCGGAATTAGAGGTTAAGAAGTGCTTTTAATTCCTGCAATTTTGAACGAGATAATGGAACCACGGCATCTTTACCTGTATTTAACCGTAAGCTGTAGCTATTTTTCGTCCATGTAATAATCTCTCTTACTTTTTGCAGATTAACGATGTAGGAGCGATGACACCTGAAAAATCCGAAATTTAACAATCTCTGCTCGAGCTCTGTTAGCGTCAAGGCACAGTCGTAATTTTCTCCACCGACATGAACAAGGATTGAACCATCTATACTTTCTATAAAATCGATTTCCGGCGGATTAAATAAAATCACTTTGCCCTTTCTTTTCGTATAAATTTTCTGCAGGGTTATATTGTCTCGATCCTGTTCGTACACTTCCTGCTTATCTTCTTCTGAGTCCCGAATATCCAATGGATGAAATCCGAGCTCGTTCAATCGATAAATTTCATCACAGGAAATAATAGCATCCTCTAAATTCGAAGTTAAAATTAAAATCTGCTTTTCTTTCGAAAGGTCATCTAAAATTCGTTTGAAATGATGACGGTCTTGTTCTTCCAAGTAAAAATAGGGTTCCTCCAGCACAAGTGTAGACTGATGCGCAAAAAAGACACGCAGCAAGGTCACATACATCCTTTTCGATGAGCTTAGATCCTTGATTTTTACCTTCCGTTCTTCTTTTAAAGCAAAATAATCCATTAACGAAGCGACACGGTCATTCCTCTCCGTTATTTGGATTAGAAAAGTGATTAGCTCTTCCACCGTTAAACGCATATACTCGTTTTGCCCAGTCCGAAATAAATAATATTGGGAATGATTCACTAATTGATTCAATAAAAGCTGCTTTCGCTTCAAGTCCGTTATAATGCCAATCGATTGGTTCGATGTCATATTTAATTCAATCTTCGGTAGAAATAAATCCCCATCCTCATACACTGGTTGAAATTGCATGCCGTCCTCCTGATCATTGCCACTATAGAATATATTAAACCATTATAAGGTTGGGATACCTTTTTGTCAGTTTCTATTGAAACATATAAAGGCATGTATACTCTAAGCCATATAAGTATATAAAAATGATTTTCAAATCCAAAGAGAAGCGATCAGGTATAGAAGGGAAGGATTAAGCTTCGCTTGAGATAACCGCGGCAGCAGTATAAACCGAGAGTCCGGTTGCGAAGGGAGAAGAGTAAGAACTGAAAAGCCATGTCGGACACGGGTTTGAGGGCTGTGAAAGGTTGCCGGGGGGCGGGGCGGGCTGTTGCCGTCCTACCGGGCTTTCCGCTCAACAGCTTGCAAACAAACCCTTAATGCCATGCAACTCGCGTCCTTCATCTGCATGTCGGTTAACCTGTATGATTTTTCGTATAGAAATGTCGATTTAGGTGCTAAATGATGAATTCTATCTGATTTTTCATACAGATTCATCGACTAGGTCATCTAAAGGCAAAATATATATGATTTTTCATACACAATCGTGCGCCTTAAAGGGTTAAACCAAATCCGGACTTTGGATGGACCCAACATATTCGTAGTAAATGACGCGCCCAGACACTCCCCTCGCTACGGCTCGAAACTTTCCCTTGTCCACCAATAGGCGACAGTACTTAATGACAGTCATCTTATGCAGCTCCAGCTCCCTGGCAACCTCGGTCGGACGGATAGTCCGATTGTGGCGAATGGCCGCACGCATCAAGTCCCGTTCGATTTTCGAAAAAGTTCTTCCAGCCGTCCTTTTAGTCCCGCCATCAGCTGCTAGATAGGAGGACAGAATGTTCCGCAATGCGGAGAGGATGAACGAGGAATTTTCCTTTAGCTCATCCAGAGAGATATAGTGGATCGCACAGTCCTGCGCCTGAAGAAAAAGCCCGCGGTTCAAATCCATTCGATACTTGGTACGGTCCGTACCGTGGGACCCAAAGTCCATGATTTCAATTCCAATGCGCACGGCTCCGACAATCCACATGAAATCTACAAAGTAGGATCTTCCCCGCCAGTCCTTTACTTCATATTCCGGATGCAATCTGTGGAAATGTCCCACAAGAGGCCACCAAACCCGCTCGACGAATAATCGATTTCCGTAGCCATGGCCGCGTTTGAGGGCATCGAGGCGCTCGCCTCTTCTTCGTTTCAGATGATCATTTATCCATTTATCATGCTCCATTCGGAAGCCCATTTCCTGTCCCTCGCCTTCTCGTATTTGATGGAAAACGCATAAAAGCCCCGTCTCCTCTCCGGTTGAGAAAGGAAGCGGGGCATGCTTTGCCGCTTGATTGATACGCGATATTCACAGTGTGCCACAACATTTTGTAGATTGCAACAGGAGAAAGGACAAGCAAACCATTGCCAACTGCCTGCAAACAAACCTCATCCGTCCACAGCCCAGCCCAGCCCAACCCAGCCCAACCCAGCCCAGCAGCACAGTCCAGCCATGCACAACCCAGCACAGCCCCATCCATTCATGTGCAACAAAGGGAGATCGCTGCACATGGGTGCTGGCTGGGTAATCTTGCGGGGTATTCCTGCCTCGCTGGTCGGGACCCCCGCCTTTGGACGTTGGAGCCTTGCAAAAATATTTACGAATTGCACCCAAAATAATTCCATTCATCAAAAGGGTGCTCTTCGCTATAATCTAGTCTGACCGTTAATACCAGTTCGTTAATACCAGTTAGGCTAATAGGCAAGTTTGTAATAAGAAACCTTATGAGCTGTTCGATGAAAGCCGCAGTATTCTGTACATGCAAAGGTGGGCTTAATTTGCTCGATAACGAAATTATAATAGGGCTCGATATTGGTACAACAAGTACGAAGGCTGTCGCCTTCATCCCCAAGGACGCATACGCGGTATTCATTCAGTGGATTACCCGCTCATTTATCCGCGTTCTTTATGGGTAGAGCAAGATCCTGAAAGCTTGTTTCAAGCGTCTATCACAGCGATTAGAGAAGTAATGCGCAGATTGGGAGCAGCCGCGAATGAGCTGATTGGCATTGGCATTAGCATTAGCATTGGCATTAGCTCGCCAAATCACCGATGTGGAGACAAATGCTGTCCGACATGCTGGGACGGGAGCTGCTTGTTCCAGAAAGTCACGAGGCTACTGCATTGGGGGCAGCTATCGTAGCTATGCAAGCACTAGGACACATCTCATCCATGGATGAGGCTAGAAATTGGATTCATATTACGGGTCGCCATGAACCATGCCTTGCTCGCCACGCTATTTAGAGTGAACTGTTCGCTATCTACACGCGGCTGTACGAGCGGCTTGAACCAGAGTTTAACCATATTTCACGTTTTCAGGAGAGGAACAGAATTTAATGACTAAGCTTACTAAGCAGTTTCAATTGGGAGTATGTTACTATCCGGAGCATTGGGCGGAGGAGTTAGGGGAGGACGACTATAGACGTATGCGGGAATGCGGCTTTACGATTATTCGCGTTGCCGAATTCGCGTGGTCGATCTTTGAGCCGTCGGAAGGAGAGTTTCACTTTGACCTGTTCGACAGGGCTATTGCGGCTGCGCACAAGCACGGGCTTAAGGTCATTTTGGGCACGCCTACCGCAACGCCACCTGCTTGGCTGACTACCAAGTATCCTGAGACGCTTAACGCTGCTCAAAATGGCATGGTATACCAGCATGGCCAACGAAGGCATTTCACATATAACTCTCCTGTTTATAGAAAGCTGGCAGCTCGTATCGCTCGGCAAATGGCAGAGTATTACAAGGATCACCCTGCTGTTATCGGCTGGCAGATTGATAATGAGCTGAATTGTGAAATGAACGTGTTTTATTCGCAAGCCGATCATATTGCATTCCGAAGCTGGCTGCAGGAAAAGTACGGCACCTTGGAACAATTGAATCATGCTTGGGGAGCGGTGTTCTGGAATCAGACCTACAGCGATTGGGAGCAGGTGTACCTGACTCGTCCGACGGTGTCTAATGCCCCTAACCCGCATCAATCACTAGATGAAAAGCGTTTTTTCTCAGATAGCGCCATCTGTTCAAGCAGAATTGCGAGTTCCTCTTGCGGCCAGCAGGGGGGAGCTTGAGGAAAGGGGGGCGTCTCAGTTATGAAGAAGCTATTGTATCAAGTTCTAATTGTAGATGATGAGTATTATTTCCGTCAGCTGCTTATACAATTAATCGATTGGGAAGCACTGGGCTCGAGCTATTTGAGTCATATTTTCAAAAAAGAGAAGGGCCAATCCTTTACCGAATATTTGACCAATATTCGTCTGGATAAAGCCATTGAGCTGCTGAATGGTGTATCCTCCGACGGGTTGATGTCATTGAAGGTTGTTGATGTGTCCATGAAGGTGGGATATACCGATCCCTACTATTTCAGCAAATGCTTCAAGAAGAAGTTCGGTATTGTGCCTAGCAAAACGATAAGGGGCTAGAGTTTTATGTATAGGTGTATATAGCCTGTAACTATAATGTATATAGATTTAATATATTTAACTTATAAATGACTCTATGCCATACTATCCCTAACCTAAAAGTTGGGAGATGATTTCATGAGTTCCAATCAAGTTTGGCAATCTGATCATTATGACCGCAATCTTGGATTTGTATCTGAATTGGGCAAGGACGTTGTTCGGCTTTTGAATCCGATTAAGGATGAACGAATCTTTGATTTGGGCTGCGGAACCGGAGATTTGGCGCATGAAATTAGTCAAGCTGGGGCACATGTTACAGGGATGGATTTATCAGAGGCAATGATCGAGCAGGCCAAGCGCAAATACCCCCAAATCCATTTTTTTGTCGGTAATGGCGAACATATCACCGTAAGTTCTACGTTCGATGCCGTCTTTTCCAACGCGGCGCTGCATTGGATGAAGAACCCGAGTTCGGTACTGGCTGGAGTATGGAAAAGTTTAAATCCTGGTGGCAGGTTTGTTGCAGAGTTTGGTGGAAAAGGAAATGTGGAAACGATTGTTCAGGCTATTGGCGAGGTGCTGCATGAGGACTTCGGCATGGATGCGGGCAAGCTGAATCCTTGGTATTTTCCAAGCATCGCTGAATACAGCACATTGTTAGAACAGCAGGGCTTTCGCGTCACCTACGCGGTTCACTTTGATCGACCAACAAAGATCAACGACAATGAGCAAGGCTTGGATCATTGGCTGAGGGGCTTCGCTGACAATTTCTTCAAGGCACTTTCTGAAGAGGAGCGGACTGCTGTTTGTTCGAAAATAGCTGTTAAAGCCCGCAACGAATTGTTTCATGACGGTTCATGGTACGCGGATTATAAGCGCTTAAGAGTGATGGCAATCAAGCAGCGATAGATGTCTTATATTGTATATTGTATATTGATGTCTTTTGGATAGCCGATGAATACAGAAACAAAGGATATGGACAAATCATGATGACCGAAGCAGAGAGGCTTGGAAAAGAATTTGGGTGTATATTTGCCCATACTTGCACATTTTCGTATCAATCGCTGGAATTTTATAAGCGCATGGGCTATGAGGTGTTTGCTATTAATGATGAATACCCGGAAGATATCAAACAATTTTTCCTAAAGAAAAAATTATAGTTTGTGCCTGAATTATATCACTCGTGTAGCCGGATTGCCTCTTCACCTTTAGCAGAGGCGCTTGCTGTTTGACGTGCGAATGAAGCCCGATATTTTATTCAAGTTAGAGCAAAGGTCATTCAGGCTTACGTCATTTATGGTAATATATCAGATGTGGATTACCTTTTCTATTTCAATTTTAATTACTATATTAAATAATGGAGGCGCTTACTTTATGGACCAACAAATGCAGCAAGAGGGGTACTTTGGAGAGTTTGGGGGCAGCTTCGTCCCGCCGGAATTGCAGGAAGTATTGCGTTATTTGAGTGAGCAATTTTACAAGTTTAAAGACGACCCGGAATATAAGGAAGAGCTTCGTTATTACCTGCGCGAATATGTGGGACGCGAGAATCCGCTGACGTATGCGGAGCGGCTGACCAAAGCTTGGGGAGGCGCAAAAATTTACTTGAAGCGAGAGGACCTGAATCATACCGGAGCGCATAAGATCAACAACGCTATCGGTCAGATTCTGCTCGCTAAGCGGATGGGGGCCAAGCGGATTATTGCCGAGACTGGTGCTGGACAGCATGGTGTTGCTACGGCAACGGCCTGTGCCATGTTTAATATGGAATGTATCATCTACATGGGAGCTGAAGATACGCGTCGGCAGGCGCTTAACGTGTTCCGAATGGAGCTTCTCGGCGCGACTGTTATTCCGGTTCATAAAGGCCAAGGACGATTGAAGGATGCTGTGGATGAAGCGCTGGATGATCTTGTTCGCAATTATAAAAATACGTTTTATTTGCTCGGTTCCGCAGTTGGTCCGCATCCGTTTCCGACGATGGTCAAGCACTTTCAGGCCATTATTAGCGAAGAATCAAGAAGGCAAATTGTGGAGAAGGAAGGCCGTTTGCCGGATGCGGTAGTGGCCTGCACTGGCGGCGGCAGCAATGCGATTGGCGCATTCGCCCACTACATCGACGAGCCGGCTGTTCGTTTAATTGGCGTTGAGCCCGATCAAGCGCCATCCTTGACTCAGGGTGTCCCAAGCATCATTCATGGCTTTAAGTGCTTAGTGCTGCTGGACGAGGAAGGTCAGCCCAAGAAAACTTATTCGATCGCTGCGGGGCTTGACTATCCGGGCATTGGACCGGAGCATAGCCACCTGAAGGTGACGGGCCGAGCTGAATATGCAACGGTCACCAATGAGGAAGTGCTGGAAGCTTTCCAAGAGCTGTCCCGCACGGAGGGAATCATTCCTGCGCTAGAGAGCTCGCACGCGCTTGCTTACGCGAAGAAGCTTGCCCTGACGATGGATCAGAATCAAATTATTATCGTCAATCTGTCTGGGCGTGGGGATAAGGACGTCGAACAAGTGTATCAAATGCTTAAATAAAACAACGGATACATCATTTATTTCCATTCAGCATAAACAGATGTGCAAAATGGAAGGGCGTCCTATGGGACACCCTTCCATTTTTTTCATAGAGCATTATAAATGCTATGCTGAACCAATTCAGATTCAGGGAAATTAATCCTATTGTCACACTTCCAGATCATTCACTCCTCAGGCAGCTTTTTAACGACATGATGCCGACGAACAAAGCGATGCCAATTCCCCCTGCAATTTGTTGGAGCGTAATGTAGATGGTTGTCGTCAACTGGAGGAGTTCCCGTATGCAGGAATAAGGTTCATTTTGCTAGTTTTGTTTTCTCGTATCGTATCGTATTGTAATAAAATAGGATGTATGCGTTAGCTACTGAAATAAATAAGTATAGCGGCTTAGTCCGTCAAATAGGAAAGAAAGGGAGTATAGGAATGAAAACCTATCTTGTGTTTGGCGCCAGCAAGGGGCTCGGAGATGCATTCGTAAGAGGAGTGCCTGAGCAAGGAGATAAAGTATGGGTCGTTTCTCGAAGCAAGCCTGAAAGTCTGGACCTGAATGATGGTATAAAGCGAATATGGATACAAGCAGATCTGTCCGAGCTGAATGCTGCCGCACGGGTCACCGATATGTTGAATAACGAAACAGTGGACGTTCTCATTTACAATGTGGGAATTTGGGAAAAGGAAGGTTTTGAAGAGCATTATACATTTGATAAAGATGAGCCTGCTGATATAAGCCAGCTGATTCATGTAAATATTACTTCGGCCATTGTATGCATTCAGGCAGTCTTACCCCATATCCGGCAGTCGGCCGCTGGCAAAATCATTCTTATTGGCTCAACAGCCGGTCTGAACAATTCAAATAGCACGCAGGTCTCTTTCGTCGCCTCCAAATTCGCCATTCGTGGAATGACAGAGGCACTGAGAGAACACACAAGAAGGGATGGCATTGCCGTTACTTGTATCAACCCGGGTGAACTGGCAGCCGAAATACCTTATGAAGAAGGAAGCGAGCGGGCCCTTGCCGCCTACAATGGGACACGAATTCCACTTCAGGATATTGTGGCTCTAGTGAAATGCGTAGTCAGTCTGTCCAAAGCAGCGTGTGTGAAAGAAATCAACATTCCGGCATTAACGGATTTGAACACCTGACTCAAGTAGCAGCTCCCGCAAGTTGAAAAAATAACGTTTAAATATTCGTCTCCTCATATGGGGTGGAAAAGCGCAGGTTTCGGGCTAATTGTGCCCAGGAGCCTGCGCTTTTTTTATAAAATGATTTTTGTCTTGCTCGATAAGGATGTTCTCTGTAGTGGAGCCTGCTTATGGAACGGCACCTTCCCAATGAGCATCCGATATAATTTAATAAACACTATTTCCCTGCTGCCTCAGCCGGAGCAGGGAAAGGCACTAGAGCGGGCTCGGTAACGAGCGGATGAATTTCACTAGCCGCCTCAGACGGATCGATGGAAGGAACCGGAGCGGGCTCGGTAACGACCGGATAAATTTCACTAGCCGCCTCAATTGGATCGGTAGAAGGCAGCGGTTCAACTGATGAGCTGGCCGTTTGTTTTTCAGCACTGGCTGTTTTTTGCTCGGCTACCTTAGGCGTATTGCCTGATGCCCATACCGCAGCGGATGTGCTAATCGCAGCTACCGCAAATACAGCTGTAACAGATATAAAAATCGTTTTCTTGCTCAGGTTCTTAACATTTAGCATCAAAGATAGTCTCCTTTTTAATTGTTTGCCGTCACCGGATAAAGAGGCGCCAAGCTGTACGGGAATATTTTTTGATCCTGCTATTACGTTTAAAATGGTTTGCCCGTAACGTATGCGCTCGGCATGGGACATGCCCTTGACCACTTCTTCATCACAGGACAGCTCACTCCATGTATGAAGGTCCTTACGAAGAAAATGAACCAAAGGATTAAACCAATGCAAGGCGCTGGCTGCTAGCGTAAACATTTTAACCCATAAATCTTTGCGTTTCAGATGAATCAGCTCATGGCGGATGATCATGCTCATATCTACGTTTGCGCTGCTCCCCATAGGAAGATAAATGACCGGTTTCCAAAGGCCAACAAGAATGGGACTCTGTATGGAGGAGCTATACGCAAGCCTGACTCTGCTTTTAAGTCCAAGAGCCTGCTTAATCAGGTAAAGCTGTTTAACCGCCTCGCTGTTTAATGGAACAGTGGTACTCGTATTGGACAGCTGCTTTAAAAATCTACGGTAAGAGTACGCCTGCCAAGCTGCAAAAGCTGCAGCTCCAATTACCCATATGGCTATTAGAAAAAGGGCTGTATTTGTTGAAATGGTCCATTCCGGGAAAATCGGCTTTGGCTTGAAGCTCGATAATGGCCCGGGCTGAACATGCGGTACCATTGAAGCAGATTCATTCATGCTGGGATCGTTTGGCGTATGAAATGGAACCATTCGCGAAATCCACTGGATGATTACAACGACGGGGAAAAGATACAAGCCTACCGCCATTTTGTTAATGATGTACCGCCACTTTGTAGGCCAAATCTCGGTGGATAGGTGCTGTGACAACCAAATACAAGCGACAACGGCATTTCCAGCTACGGTCAAAGTAAACATCAATGTGAAAATGGTATTCATATGCAGCACCTACTTTTCCGACAGCCATTTTTTCAGTTCCGCAATATCCTCGTCTGATAGCTTGTCACCATCGTACAAAGCCGAAACCATGTTCTTGACGGAGCCTTGATATAAGCCGTCCAAGACGTGCTGCGTCCCAATTAGCTTGTAATCTTCGGCTGAAATAAGCGGTTCGTATTTATTGATCCTTCCGTGTCTTGCAGTAGTTAGCGCCCCTTTATCGACTAGACGTGAGAGGAAAGTGGAGATGGTCTGTGCTTTCCATTCCTTACCCCTTAGGGCGAACATACTCAGAAGCTCAGTCGATGTGACAGGTGGCGTGCACGCCCAAATCACCTCCATTAGCTCTAATTCAGTTTCCGATAACTTTTGAATCTGGTTCACTGTGAACACCTCTTTACTTCGTTATGCGTCCATAACGAGCTTTGTTACTACATGATGTAGTAAATAAAACCTACTACAAATCGTAGTAGGTTGTCAAGTTAGAGGATGGGATTGACGCCCTTAAGCTATCTTGCTTATTGGTCAGAGAGTGAAATAAAAATAACCTCCATTCGTTATGTATAACGTAAGGAGGTTATTTTTATTCTTTATATTACTGATCCTTCATATTTTCTTGTACTTCGTCCAATTGGTGCTCCAGAAGCTCTAACTGCTCTTTATTTTGCTGGACGGTGTCCATGTGCCCGTAATGCTGCTCTGCATTATCTAGCGCATTTTCTGCATGTGATATTGAATCGCATGCTTGCTGAGCTGTTTGTTCTTCCGGATGAGACATCGCTTGCTTAACCGCATGGTTTGCCTTTTGGACAGAGTTGCTGAGCAAAGTGCTTGGATGATCCTCTTTCCAACTTGTGTCTGTGTGCTTAGCCAAGTGTACTTTTTCCCCTCTCGATTAGATCATGTTGTCCACACTAT
This sequence comes from Paenibacillus algorifonticola, assembly GCF_050481745.1. Classification (GTDB taxonomy): domain Bacteria; phylum Bacillota; class Bacilli; order Paenibacillales; family Paenibacillaceae; genus Pristimantibacillus; species Pristimantibacillus algorifonticola_A. The sequence goes on from NZ_JBCNGR010000006.1 coordinate 369,798, forward strand.
AGTTTTGTGAAATATCCAGTAAAATATGCATGGATTGCTGCTAACGAATAGACATATGAGCTATAAGCATGATGAAGCAGGAAATTAAATTATCAGTTTTGGGAGAGAAATCTATAATGGTTTAATCGGAACGCATATTTCGCAGTAATCATTGATAAGCATTTCACCAATGTATCTTTCTAAAATCGGTTTATCGTCCAATTGATATCCGTTGTTTTGCAAGTATGGAAAAATCTCATTCCATGCTCTTTGTATAGCTTCCGCTGTATGTTTGATTTTGCAAATAACATACGTTCCACCATCAAGCTGGCCTTCGCAAATGGAGTCATTTTCTGGATAATCCTTTGCAATGACAATACATGCATCATATCTGCAGTTTTCCGGTAGTGTTGTTTCAGGGTTATCTTGTGGTACTCCGAGCAGGATCGTCGATTCGGTAAGTAGATCTTCCCCCTTAGCCCATTGTTTCAGCTTCTCCATTGCTTGACTATTGGCAGGACCATATGGACCTACTTGTCGCACATAGGCAATACGGTATTTCGGCAAAGTTTCAATTGTGATATTCATTATTTTATTTCCTTTCTTCATTAGAATTGACTACATTTGGAATGCTATCATGCTATAAAATAATATTCATTATTTTTTTGGGAAATGTATCGATTCAGGTGAGCTGGCAGCTGAAATCCCGTATGAAGAGGGAATTCACTTCTTAGCGCAGTCTGAATACGTTCCTGGCTGTTTTTTTAAATTCATTGACGAGTACCATTGTCCTAGTGTACTATTTAAATAGAACGGTTGTTATGTGTCATTTTATATTCAATTTATATATTGAATCGTGGGGGGATTAGAATGAATTCGATCAAAAATGGGGCAAAAATAAACGAGGTGTCATTGCTGCGTCTTTATTTGTTGAGGGCGCTGTACCTTCTCGTTGTTGTAGGACTCGGTATCGTGCAATGGCCAGTAGTCATTGAGCAGATTATTCATCAGGAGAAGTCGTGGGAGCTAATGGATGGAGTAGTTGCCTGCATGCTGACCTCCTTTTCGATTTTATCCATACTAGGGCTGCGCTATCCGCTGCAGATGCTGCCTTTACTTCTGTGGGAATTGGGGTGGAAGTCCATTTGGTTAATCGTTGTTGCACTGCCTTTATGGACAGCCGGTCAAATGGATGAGTCAACATGGGAGACGGCCTCAGCCTGTTTATTGGTCGTGATTTTTCCTTTCATTATTCCTTGGCGATATGTGTTTGCGAACTATGTGAAGAAGCGCGGGGAGCGGTGGCGCTAGGAGAAGAATCAAGTTGGAAAACGCTCTGGAAATAGCCGAAAATGGTCTAGGTGAGGATTAGAACGAAAAGGCATCCAATCGGGTGCTTTTTTTATTTTGTCCTTTAGATACAGTACTCTACACGATTTAATAGCAAGATCAAGGTAGGAGGGCAGCGATGTCATACGAATGTCCTTATTCTATCTCTTTTAATGGAACGGATATTTTAATGGAAATCATTAAATGCTAAAAAAAATAAGCCGCAATGAAAAATATTAGGACTCTCAGTTGTATTAAAAGTGAAAGGGGGTGCTGAGGTGTACAATTCATATGAGCTCAATGAATCTGTACGGCGGGCCTTGGATCTATATTCACAAAGCATGATCAAAATTGCCTTTGCTTATTTGAAAAATATAGCTGATGCGGAAGAAGTGACCCAAGAGGTATTTCTCACCTATTTGCAAAAGCGCCCTGTATTTGAAAACAATGAACACGAAAAAGCATGGTTGATTCGAACAACCATTAATAAAAGTAAAAATATGCTGAAAACAGGATGGTTCAAAAGCAGAAATCCTGTTCCTGAAGATCTCAGCTATCTCCCACCGGAAGAAAATGGGGTCTTGCAGGCTGTACTAGCCTTGGACAAGAAGTATCGGATTCCGATTCATCTGCACTATTATGAGGGTTACTCCATTAAGGAAATTGCAGATATTTTGCAGACCAAGTCGGCAACAGTAGGAACATGGCTCGCAAGAGGACGCCTTATCTTAAAAGAGAAGATTGGAGGCCTTGAGGATGAAGAAATCTGTTTATAAATCCGCGATGTCCCGTGTGAAAACAAGCGAGAATTTTCAAGAGGCAACCTATCAGAAGTTGATGTCAGAAATGGAAAAGGCAACACCATCAAATGGGATAAATCAAAAGGAGTCGATTAAAATGGAAAAAGCCAAAAAAAGAACGTTAACAGGTTGGACAGTCGGCATTGCAGCATGTGCAGTATTATCGGTCGGTATCTTTGCGATGAATCAGGATGCGCCAAGTACAACAAATGTGCCAAATACAACACCTGAGTCTGCTGCTGTTGCAACGAAGCCTCCTACGAGTGGCAAAGCGGTCGTCAATATCGAGGGCGAGATTACGGAAGTAAGCGAAGATGGAACGAGCTTCAAGGTTGGCGACTTGTGGGTAAACATAACCGCAGAAACCGCAATGGGTATCGATGGGCCAACGGCTGCCAAGCCGTCTGAAGAGCTGCTGCAAAAGGAATTTAAAGTCGGCAATATCGTATCCGGTTTTACAACAGACGATGTGAGCACAGGAAAAGTGAATGCAACGCGCATCTACAATAATATGGCCCAGCAGAAATAAAATAAATATATCAATGATTAGCATGGAGAATGAAAAACGGCAAAGCACGCAGAGAGTTATCTAACTGCGTGCTTTGCCGTTTATTTAGCGTATAATAGAATAAACGGAACCATACATCATCGTTAGTTGGAGGTGCCTGAATAGAATATGGCGATCCTTACTTTTCTCATTATCGGTTGGATTCTCAGCTGGTTCAAATTCGATCGTGTGGGGAGCTTGTAGAAGAATTCATAACAGTTTAATCAGAGATCGAAGAGGCAAGGGATGATGGTTTCAAAAATGGAAGATTATTTGGGATTTGGACAGGAAGAGATGACTTAATCAGAAAAATGAAATCATTAAATCTAGATCCCAAACTTATAGAAGAAATAACAGGAGTTCCTGCAGAACGGATTATTAGAAGCTACTAGTTATAATTGAATTAAAACGATGGCTTGTGACATGGGGAACTCATGAAGCTATAATCGTAAAAAAGTTGAATATCAACAGTCTGGAGCCTTATGCCCAGACTGTTTTTGCTTACGATTACAGCAGAAATAGCTTCTTTATCCTCGACGTATAATTTTCAAGCTATATCAGGAGGTAAGCGTATTTGAATGAAACAGAACAATCCAATCCTAACCAATGGCTCGCAAAGTGGGAGTCAACCCAGCCATTAACCGATAAATGGGTGACAGCTGGCGAAGTTCACTATATTCCCCTGCACACTTTCATTCTCGTGACAGATGGACAAGCGATCTGGAATATGAATGGGGAGAAGGTCCATGTTGCATTTGGCCATTTGATTGCGATAGAAGAAAATTCACTAATCGAGATTGTAGACGGTGGCAATCGGGATCTATCCGGCTGGAAGATTCAATTCCATACCTATTCCCTGTACCATAAAAAACGAGAGATCTTGAAATTTGAATGGCATGTGCCAGCAGGGAACACCTATCAAATTACGCAATTAACGGGTGGGGCATTAGCGAGCATCTGCTATCATTTAAGCGAGGATGCTTCTCGTGATGGGAATGAAGCATGGGTCGGCAACCAGCATTTTATATACGGATTATTGAAGCATCTCTATCAGAAGCAGCCGAGTGACAGTCAGACGACCGAACAGGGGATGCAGCGTTCTATCGTTTACATGCAGGAGCATTATGATGAGATAATTACGCGCAAGCAATTAGCGGAAATGGCCGGAATAAGCCAGTGGCATTACTCTCGAAAATTCAGCGAACGATATGGCAAGCCTCCGCTCGAGTATTTGGCGAATTATCGGGTGTATCGGGCACAGGAAGAGCTGTTATTGACTTCAGCGAAGGCCCACGAAATTGCCAAAAAAGTAGGCTTCGAGGATGCCCATTATTTTAGCCGCCGCTTCAAGCAGCTTGCAGGGGTACCGCCAAGATATTACGCGCAGACGGTAAAGCAGCGAAAAATCGTATCCCTTTCACCGCTTTATGCGGAGGTTCTAGTTGCATTAGGGGTCATCCCCCATGCTGTGGTAGTAACTCCTTTGCTTTTGCCGCAGCATCAACGACAGCTATTTGCCGCCCATCAGGTGAAGCTGTTGGAAGTTCCGCAGAATGGATTTGATTTGGAAATCATTCAACAGGCGCAGCCAGAATTAATGGTGGGCCGTTATTTAACAGAGGATATGAAGCAGCAGCTGCGCACAATCGCACCTGTTATTACAGGCCTTACAGTGGATATAGGTATTCTGATAGATCAGTTCGCAGCTATTTTTAATAAACAAACAGAAGCAGCAATATGCCATAATCAAATGAACAATGAGGTTGTCGCGGCACGGAATCAGCTGCAATCCATCATCCAATCCGGGGCGACTGTCATGGTTTTGCGAGTAGAAGCTTTTGGCTATCGCTATTTGGGAGGAAGCTCAACCGGAGCATCCCAATTACTCTATGAAAAATTAGGCTTGTCCATTCCAGAGCTGCTAAAATCAGGGAAAGCATGGTTTAACCCGTGCACTCTTGATGAGTTGCATAGTGCCAACCCCGATTTTCTTTTTGTGGAGAAACGTGTGATGGAGCATTATAGCGCAGATGAAAATATGTCGAAATTAATAGAGAGCAGCCGCTGGTCAACGATGAAGGCGGTAAAAAATAACCGGGTTTGTTATGTGGATACGAATCTCTGGGTGGATGGATTCGGATACACTGGACAAACGCTAGTGTTAAAGCAAATCGTGGGCCACTTATTGGATGAACGGAATGTTAGAGCACAATAATCCACCACTATGCGCACCTTCTGCTATGGAAGGATAGCCTCTTATTTGATAATCTTTGATAGTGATAATTATTATCAATATAAGGGGGAGAGTTATGATGTCGAAACGATTGATAAAGGTATTTGGAGTTGGGCTGCTAGCACTCAGTTTAATGCTAGCCGCCTGTTCCAATTCATCGGATAAGAGCGAAGCTTCTTTAGTAGAAAATAAAACAGCTAATGAGTCTACTATTGAGTCTGCAAATGAAACTAAAGTAGTCCAGGATATGTTTGGCGAGGTGACTATTCCGACTGATTCGAAAAATATGATCGTAACGAGCTCCATCTATGCCGAATATTTGATCGAGATGGGAATTACGCCGCAAATGGTTGTCGTTGTTCCTGAGATTGAGCCAGCGTATCGGGCATCCTATTTTGAAGAGCACGGTGTCAAAATGATCGAAGGCGTGCAGTATCAGTATAATTATGAACAGCTGCTCAGCTTAGCACCGGATTTGATCCTTGCACGGGGATCAGGCATGGAGCAGAAGGAATACGATGCATTGTCTAAGGTAGCTCCAACCATTGCCGTGGATTCAAATAGTGAAATGGGAGATGCGATGCCTAAATTGGCACAGCTGTTCAATAAAAAAGCAGAAACCGAAAAAATATTAAAGGAATTTGATGAAAAAGCTCAAAAGGCCAAACTAAAAATCAAACAGGCGCTCGGTGACAAAACCGTGCTCGTCCTTCGTGTAGAGCATAACCGCTATCGGTATTTGGGCTCACAAGCTGGCGACAGCAGCGAGTTTTTCTATCAAACCCTCGGATTGAATATACCCGAAATTTTAAAAGATTCAAAGGACTGGTTCACGCCTTTTTCATTAGAAATTTTGCCTGATATTCACCCAGATTTCGTCTTTCTTGAGCAAAGAATTTTGAAAGACTATGACACGACGGACTCGATGAAAAACTTGGAAGCAAGCAGTCTGTGGAACAACCTGGATGCTGTTAAAAATAATCATGTGTTTCCCATCAACACGAATGATTTTGTGCAGGGCACGGGACCCATTGGCTCAAGCCTGCTCATTGATTATATCGTAGAAAAGCTGGTGCCTTAGATGAATACAAGGGAACAGGATATCTATGATATTACGATCATTGGCGGCGGCCCTGCGGGCATGTACGCAGCTTTTTACAGCGGCATGAGGGCGATGCGTACAAAAATCATCGAGGCCAAAGAGCAGCTGGGCGGATTTATGCGCACCTATCCCGAGAAGCTGGTTTGGGATGTTGGCGGAGTCGAGCCGGTACACTGTGAAAGACTGATTGAATCTTTAGAGAAGCAAGCGAAAACCTTTGATCCCACCCTTGTATTTGGCCAGGAAATCGCTTTGCTGGAGCGCCGGGAGGACCAGACTTTTGTCCTGACATCTAAAACAGGAGAGCGCCATTATACACGCACGGTATTATTATGTGCAGGCAGAGGGATGACGCAGGTTCAAAAGCTGAATATAGAAGGCGCGAATCGCTACGAACTGACGAATCTTCATTATACGGTGACCGATTTGTCGAGATTTGCCGATAAGCGTGTTCTGATTTCAGGTGGAGGTGATTCTGCGATTGACTGGGCAAATGAAATTTCAAAATTGGCCAAGCAGGTCATCGTCGTTCATCGAAGAGATGAGTTCACAGCACATGAACTGCCTGTAGCGCAGATGAGAGCAGCATGCCAGGTGAAAACGCCTTATAGCCTTTCACGTTTATATGGAGCGGGTGATCGAATTGAGCATGTCGCGCTCATCCATGCAGATACGGGTGCAATCGAGCAAATGGAAGTCGATGAAATTGTCGTGAGCCATGGATATGATCGCGATTTTGGAAATTTGTCGAACTGGGGATTAGAGAGGGAGGACTACGGGGTATCAGTGGATGCGCGAATGCGGACGAGCGTTTCTGGCATTTTTGGAGCTGGCGATTTTATTACCTACAGCAGCAAAGTACGATTAATCGCAGGCGCCTTTAACGATGCCGTGTTAGCCGTCAATAGCGCAAAGCTTTATCTTGAGCCGGGAGCTTCTGATATGGCTGGAGTTTCTTCGCATAATGCCCGTTTTTTTGATAAAAATAAAGCGCTTCTGCAGCAGTAGTTTGGAGGAAGCGTGCAGCAGCAGGCTGACGCCGGTCATTAACCGTCGCCAGCCTTGTTTAACATTCCCAGCCAACATGGACGCTGCGGCACAGAAACTGTCCGCCAAAGCCTTCTTGTGAGTCGATGACAACGCGTATTGCTTCCTCTTGATAAGTAAATTCCAATTGAAAAATAGTATTGGGATCCTCGACCGAAGAAAGATTCTCTTCATGCACACCTTGAAAACGGAAGATGATATTTTTCGCTGCCTCTTCAACTAAGGAGGGCTTAATAGCAATGGTCAAGCTTTTCTCCTCGCTCGAACCTTCATTTTCTGCCTCCCACCCTACATCTATTATTTCATCGTAGTGAAAGGGAGGGAAATAACCATAATAGGCAATGAACTGCTCCGCACCTTGAATCGAATGGAGTGGGGAGAAAATCCGCTTGATCTTATGCGCTTCCTTTAACTGCTCCTGATACATGGGGGCTGTGAAGAGCAGCATCGATTCCGGGTTAATCTCCATCACAATTGCTGTGAAAGCGGCCCAAGATGAAGTGCCAGCTGTACCCGTGGCCACTTGAATGTGATCATAGCAAAGCAGCTCTATTTTTGGCGAATGTTTGAGCTTTAACCGATATCCTAATGTATCCTGACGCGCGTGGGGAAAATGCAGCCGTTCTGGCTCTACGGACAGCACACGGATGCTCCACTCTGCTGCTCTATTCATGCTTTTTCCTCAGGTGCATCCATGTAGTCCAGCGGATTTTTTTTCATAACAACCTCACCTTTACGGAATAAAATATTAGCTGCTGTTCGAAAATTATAAATGGCCCAACATTGGGGAATTATTCTAAGGGCGGAATAAGGCGGCTGATCCGCTTTCCTATGAATAGGCCAAACATAGCAGGAGGAGATAAAATGAAATTTGAACTTGGGCGCTGCTTGCTGCTTGAGCGATTAGCGGAAGCCGACATGACCATCGGTCAATTAACAGAAGCGCTGCATTATAAACATGAGCGGATGAGTGATTTTATAGAAAATAAGAGAATGATGCCCTTGAAAACCGCTATTTCAATCGCTGATACGATTGGCTGCTCGGTAAATGACCTATATGAATTAATCGCGCTAGAAGCCGAAGCCCCTCCTAGAGTCGAATAGAAGGCTCATCTAAGGCATATGCCGCCAAGCCGAAATTCCGCCCTCCGAATCCAACTGTAAAAATAGCCGCGCCTCTTCATGGTACAAATCGGGACAGAAGCCCTCCTCTACAGCTTCCTGTGCCCCGTCATTCCTGTTCCATATGGTCATATTCAGCCCCCTCCCCCATAAGAACAAGCGATCACCATCTACTGCTAATTGTCCCTGTGGATGGGGAAAAACATTCTCTATTGGTGAAGTGGTCACATAGGCGGGTGCCTCTCTTAATAAGATGGAGCGTTCACCCGTCACCACATTGAACACAATAACGACAGGCAATGCGCCTTCATCCGGCAAGTCCTCCTCATCGAAAAAATCGCCATCCACTTGTCCCCAGATCGCAATGGTCTGTGAATCTAGCCAAGCGGCGGGCAAATCCCAGTCCACAAGCATTTCCCAAGGTGAGGATACGGAAACCCCGTCTTCCGACTCTCGAGCGTTGTTAAGCCAAGCTCGAACATTCCAGGAACGAATAATACCAACAGGCTGCCATACCCAGCCCATATCGACAACCCACTGCTGATCCGGCGATATATAAAGTTTGGCGTGAAAATAATTAAGATAGCCGTCGTCTTCATATTCGGCCTGCGGACGGCTGCTTAGAAGCTCGCCTGACAACACATCGGTTAAGTCCACACGGTTCCACAGTGTTCCATGGATGAGCAGAGATTGCCCGTCGATCTCGGCAAAGGCTAACGGAAAGGTACATACTTCTGAATGATAGTCGTCTCGAGACAGCTTCATCATTTGTTGACGGGCGAGCAAATCATAAACCGCGGCGTGACGGCCAAAACGGTTCGAAATCGCTGCATATTGACCATCTTTACTGATTACGACTTGCACGGGATGTTGAATATTGAACTCAGGGATATCCACTTGAAGCAGTTTTTCGGCAAGTCCTGTATCAAGATTCAGCTTCCACAATTCACATGCATGATTTAAGGCAAGCACCGACCTATTTTGCTCATTAGGCAAAGGATGCATAACAGCGATAGGACCTGGGGAGGCGCTAAGTGCCGGCAAAGTAATATGATGCAATGGCATATTTCCACCCCTTTTCATTAATAGCTCTATTTTAATCTATTCCTATGTATCTTCCAAATACTAGGGCGTATTAGCAAATCGGAGTCGGTCTACTTCGTCTTGCTTAGCGCTTATTCGAAGCAAATTTCATAGCAAGTCTCAAAGCAGATCTCAAAGCAAGCCTCATCTGACGATTCAAGGCTTAAGGAGCCGCAGCGTGAGATTGTCGCAAAGACCATTGTTGCTAAGACGATTGTTGCTGAGGCGATGCGGCTCGGAAAGCTCGCTCCTTTTTTTTCGAGGACTGAGGCGACGCTATTCTGGCTTTTTCAACGATTTTAGGCTTTAAGCGGACAGGAGATCCGTTATCTACCTAATAATTCCAGAAAAATGGCTATTGGAAGTGCATTAGCGTCTGCTGTATCCGCCAAAACTATCTTTGTGCAGGGAGTAAAACGATGAAACCAAGCGCATAGAGCTGCCTTAAGGTACGCTTGTATATATTCATAAAGAGTAATATTTCCGGTAGAAGAGGCAATACGTTTGACACTAAATTCAATCAGGGTCTGGCTCGCTTACGTTTGCATACGTGCCTTAGTCGGTCGGCTGTTTTTGAGGGCTGGAGGCTTTTTTGCTAAAATAATTTCCAATTCACCACAATAGGTTCAAAAACTTTTAAAATCAAGTGAGAGAATTAGCGAGGATGGGGAGTCTTAGCAGTGAGATAAACAAAAGTCGCACCGTAAGAGGAGGGAAGCAAGTGGAGCTGAGAGACGATCATATGATAATCGAGGCCGTGTTGAACGGAAATAAACAAGCGTACGCAGATATCGTCCGGCGCTATCAAAATAAGCTTTATGGATTGTTCCGCAAAATGGGAGCTTCCGAGGCTGACGCGGAGGACTTGACGCAGGAGACGCTGCTCAAGGCGTACCGCAAGCTGGCATCGCATAATCCAGTACAGAGCTTCGCTGGCTGGCTTTACACAATCGCTGTAAATTTGCAGAAGGACGGCTGGCGACGGAAAAAACCAGAATCCTCCGTACAGGATGAAGGCTGCGAACGCGAGACACCGGAATCCAAGCTGCTGCAAAAAGAGCTGCGCTCTGAGCTGGACCATCTGCTGGAGAAGCTGCCTGAGCATTATCGGCTGGTGCTGGTACTCCGTTACACAAACCAGCTGAGCCACGAGGAAATCGCCAGCATAACGGGCATGTCGGTACGGCAGGTCACCAACATCGTTCACCGCGCTAAAATTAGACTGCGGAAAATGGTAGAAGCCAAGGAGGGACAACGTTATGACATTTTGGAATCGTACAAAAGCTGAAACAGCCGATCTTAAAGCGGGGGCTGGAGCAGCGACACCGACACCGACACCGGAAGATAAAAAAATAGAAAGCGTCTTGTTCGAGGACAGGCTCCAGGACGATTTTACCGATCGGGTGATGCTGGAGCTGGAGGGCATCGACATAGAGCCAGCGGGAAATAGTGATCCGCTTGATCTTGAGCCGGGCGCCTCATCTATTGCCCATCAAGTCAAACGTCAACATGCGGTCAGAAAATCTTCGAGACGCAAAGTCTGGGGGCTTACAGCCGCTGCCGTCGTGCTCGCGGGAAGCACGCTGCTATACGCACAACCGACACTTGCGGATATGGTGCGGTCGCTTTTTGCCCAAAACAGTTATGTGGATAACGGCATGAAGCAGGCGCAGGAAGCAGGACTTGTGCAGCATCCGGACGCCAGCGCCGAGGATCAAGGCTATACGCTGAAGGTCAACGAAGTGATAGCTGATTCAACCCGTCTCATTGTAGGAATTGACATTTATGATGCGAAAGGAAATCCGGTAGCTGGAGAAATTCAATCTACTAATGGGAATTTCAATCTTTTTGATGTAGATAGAGGGCATATTGGAGATATCCCTTATGGAATTATGACGGGAGGCAATACGACTACGAGCCGATTCGAATTTGTTTTTAGACGGCCAGTATTGAAAGACAAGCTGCAGCTCGACGCTTACATTAACCAGATTGCCTTGCATCAAGGAACACCGGGTTCGGATGACTTTTCGTCTAAGACGGTCAAGGGTCAATGGATGCTGCGGTTCGATGTCGATTTGAGCAAGGCGAAAGCCCAGACGCTGCTCACCCCTATCGGCATTTCTTATGAGACGCCAAGCGGCATTCGGATTCAGATGCAAGGAGCAACCCGAACGCCGAGCGGAGGCTCGCTTGAATTTACGACGTCGCTGACGCCGGAGGCGGCGAGCAGGGCATTAAACGGTCAAAGCGGGTTTAATCTGTTAAACTACCATCTGGAGGATGAACAAGGCAATGTGCTTGAGAAGAGCCCGAGCATGACGGAAATGGAATTTTCAAGCCGTCGCTATGAGCTCGACCGATGGAGCGGTCTGACGAAATGGTTTTACCAATTCAGCAATTTTGCTTATGACAAGCAGCAGATTCGGTTTGTGCTGGACAGCTATATGATTCGGGAAAAAAGCGAGGCCTCGGTCGTCTTTGATCCGTCTCAAGCTTCTGCCGAAAAACCTGTCCTATTCGAAGACGCTGGCGATTCATTGCTGCTTAAAGGATTGACGATCGATTCAGATGGCTACGGAAGAATTCCAATTGGCGGCACGTTCAGCAACCCCAACTTCGCGTCGGATACCTGGGTCGCTGTTGACGAAAACGGTAAGGAATACCGGATGTATGCCGGTGGGGGATATAGCGAAGAAAATCCGAATTTGGATGATGGGGCTGATCTCGCATTCATGATGTATGACATGGAACGCATGCCGAAAATGCTGACGATCAAACGCACCGTCATCAATCGCGAGTACAAGGATGCCGACTGGTCGTTCATCATTCCGTCGGAGGGAACGAGCGGTGTCATTCCGCAATAAGCCAGCGGGGACAGCGGATGGGCGTTGTTCCCTATGAAGCTGTCATTTGGGGTATGATGGCTATTGCAGCTACATGGATTTACGGATTTCTCCTTTCAATCACGAGGATGGGGTGAGAAAAAATGAAAGAAATGATATTCGTGCTGGCACCAGATTCATTCAAGGAAAGCATGACAGCAAAAGAAGTCTGTATCGCAATGGAAAAAGGGCTGCGGAAAATCTATCCGGCAGCAGGTTATATTCACGTACCGATGGCTGACGGAGGAGAAGGAACGGTGCAATCCCTTGTGGATGCTACAGGAGGGACTATACACCATAAAGAAGTAAGCGGACCGCTTGGCCAGACCGTAACGGCAGCATATGGCATTCTTGGCGACGGTACAACGGCGGTCATCGAGATGGCATCGGCCAGTGGCATTCATCTGGTGACCAAGCAGACGAGAAATCCACTTTGCACCACAACCTATGGGACGGGCGAAGTGATTCGCGCTTGCTTGGATCAGGGAATCCGCAAAATCATTATTGGGATCGGCGGCAGCGCCACCAATGATGGAGGAACGGGCATGGCTGAAGCGCTTGGTGTGAAATTCCTAGATGCACAGGGAAATGCGCTTGCGCGTGGAGGCGGAGCTCTTGACCGCTTGGCACGCATCGATGTGTCGAAGCTGGATGAGCGTTTGCAGGAAGTGCAGTTTATTGTCGCCTGCGATGTGACGAATCCGTTATGCGGGGAGCATGGCGCTTCGCAGGTATTTGGTCCGCAGAAGGGAGCGACGCCGGAAATGGTTCAGCGGCTGGATGCGAATCTGTCGCATTATGCAGATGTCGTTAAGCAGCAATTGCATAAGGATGTTCGAGACATGCCAGGCGCGGGCGCAGCTGGGGGATTGGGCGCAGGCCTATTGATTTTCACGCAGGCGGTTTTGCGCAAGGGTATTGAAATTGTAATGGAATATACAGAACTTCGAGACAAGCTGGCTGAGGCTGATGTCGTGTTTACAGGTGAAGGCGGCATCGATTTTCAAACGAAATTTGGCAAAACCCCCTACGGTGTAGCTCGCGCTGCCAAGGAAGCGGGCAAGCCGGTCATAGCTATCGCTGGATACATTGGGGAGGGGATCGAAACGTTATACGCCGAAGGCATTGATGCTGTATTCGGAATTGTTCCTGGAGCCTCCGATTTGGAGAAGCTTCTGAAGGAAGGTCCAGGCAACGTAGAACGTACTGCCGAGAACATTGCGAGGGTGCTGAAATTAACGAACGTATAAGCGAGCTGCGGGGCTAATTCAAGACAGGTCAATGGAGACGAGCGTGCCTTCTTTATCCTTTGCCATACTTCTACCCTGTTCAGGAGTACCGTGCTCACACATAATTCAGTTATTGAATACCGACGGTGCTTTTGATGATAACGAAGGGGAGGAATGGATATGTTTGATAAAACGGTAACGCTGCAGCCTTATGCGGATATGTCTGTGCATATGGAGGGCTTTGAGGTGGTTTCGGCCCAGCTCGGCGGGGATGAATGCGTGTATGTACTGCTGGTTAACCGCATCCCGAAACGGAAACGAGGCGTGCACGTCCCATCAGCACTGAAGGAAACGAATACCTACAAGGTGCTCGTCATAGAAGATAACTATATGGAAGCAGTGGTGATTGAGCGGCAGCATTTCAATTATCATTATGTACAGCCCCTTCGGAATAAACTGCTGTTGGTCGGTGCGCGCTGCACTTATTATGGCTTAGACAGATATGATTTGAACGCCAAAGTATGTGACTATAAGGGCGAGACCGTTCGCGAATTTATGCTGGGGGATGGCATTCAGAGCGTGCAGGTAACAGAGAAGGGCACCATTTGGACCAGTTATTTCGACGAAGGCGTTTTTGGAAACAACGGGTGGAATCATCCCATTGGGGCACAAGGTCTCCTGGCTTGGGATGAGCATGGCAACAAAATATATGAAGACCATATGTCGAATATCGCGGATTGTTATGCGCTGAATGTCGTGAATGAACAGGAGATCTGGTTCTATTTTTACACGGACTTTCTGTTAGGCCGTATTTCAGGCGGACCCGAGCAAGCTAAGGTTACCTATATGAATCCGAATATTTCCGGCTCCGCCGGGTTTTGTACGGATGGGTACCACTTTTTGTTCGACGGCGGCTACGGCAAACACGAGACCTTTATTTTGAAGAAAAATGAAAAACGAGACAGCTTGAGTGCGGGGCACAAAATCCATTTTTTGAATGAGCAGGCGGAGCCGCTCAAACCGCTTACTCAAGATTTTCGAGAAAATCGTGTGCTGTTCAGTAAAGGCAGCTATTTGTACAAAGTGGCGATTGAAGAATTAATTTAGTTCATATAGACTTAGGAGAAAGAATCCACAGTAGAATTAAAAGAACAGACAACCTTCATCTCACGTTTTGAATGAGTGCAGGCTGCCTGTTCTTTTTTTTAGCTCGTTAGTTTTAGTCGAGTCCTGCCTGTGCCTTGGATAGCAGCTTTCCTTTATTAAAAGAGAGCACCGCATTTGCCCCTGTATCCCCAGCGCCGTAATAGGAGTAGACGACCATATCTGCGGTTTCACTCAAAGCTCGGCCGTTGCCGCCAACAATTTCAGTTACTTCCTTATAGGTCATGCCAATTTCGATGAGCTCGTATGCATCGATGGGAGACGGAGCATGTCGATTTTTATAAGCGCTCCGACCTGTTCCAGCAAGCCATTCATCGTCAATATCCAGCGATGAAGCTCATCGGCTCAGCCGGCCCGGATATTTCCTCGAAAAACTATGAAAATGCGTGGAACTACTATAAAGACAGAGCGGCGAAAAATCCGGATTTCGTGTACGCGGTAGATGAGCATTATTATGTAAAGCCGGAATGGCTGTGCGAAAACGTCCATTTCTACGACAAGTACCCAAGAAACATTAAAGTATTTGCTGGCGAATATGCCGCTCACCATGGCAATGGCATGAACGCGCCCCATTTTAACAACTGGAGTGCCGCTTTGGGGGAGGCAGCCTTTATGACAGGGCTTGAGCGGAATGCCGATGTTGTCGTCCTTGCTTCACCGCAAAAACACGAAATCAAAGTGAGCAGCACGATGGAATATGAGGTCCATGCGAAGTCATTTCATGTCATTAAGATGTTTTGCAAGGATGGGGAATAGGGAAAGTTTTAACGGTGCATTAGGAGTTATGGCGGTGAGTCGAACAGGAACAGGATCAGTTGGGGCTGGTCTTTTTTTGGTGAGGGGAAATGGGCTTAATTTCTAGCATCGCTTCGAATCAGCTATACGTTGGTCCAGCAGCATGCTATATTAAAATTTAAGCAGCAGGGGAATTATCCCATTTTCAATAGCGGATTTAGCATTCTTGAACCGACCAAGGAGATGGTTTTCATGGAGCATGATGATATCAACATAAGAATGGAAAGACAAAGGGACATTTTAGTAGAGGAACACAGAGATCCTTTCGTCATAACCTTTTTTACCTGCGCCAATCAGGATATTTATGGTTTTGTAGCCAAGGGCAGCACGGGATTTTCCAAATATGGGTTAGACATTATTGCCGCAGCCGTGTCCACGCTTACAATTAATGCCGTTAATTCCATCCATGAATTTACAGATGACAGTCCAGAGGTAGACACGGGCAGGAACTATATGAAATGCATCATTCATGAAAAAGTCAGCCGGGATTCGCAAATTTTGTTGCGATCACTCCGGCTAGGCATGGAAGACATTCAGCGTTCATATGGCGAGCAATATTTGATTATTGAGGAAATAAGGGTGGAGAAGAATTGAAGTGAAACCAGGGGGAACCGGGATGAAACAAGCATTAATCGTTATCGATGTGCAGGAGGTTTTTTTTAACTTGCCGGAAAATTACTTATATCAAAAAGAGGACTTGGTGCTCCGCATTAACCAATGGATTGCGGCTGCACGAAGGGCAGAGGTTCCGGTGATTTTTATCCAGCATACGGATTATAACAATAAAAATGGAGAATTTTATGTCGATTCACCAGATTGGCAGTTGCATCACGGACTGGATATTAGGCCAGGGGATGCAGTCATCCGAAAAACGACATGGGATTCGTTCCACAACACCGAATTGCCTGTTTTATTGGAGGGTAAATCGATTGAACAGCTTATTTTTGC
This sequence comes from Paenibacillus algorifonticola, assembly GCF_050481745.1. Classification (GTDB taxonomy): domain Bacteria; phylum Bacillota; class Bacilli; order Paenibacillales; family Paenibacillaceae; genus Pristimantibacillus; species Pristimantibacillus algorifonticola_A. Next base: position 386,058 of record NZ_JBCNGR010000006.1, read on the forward strand.
CGGAGCACAAACCGAATTTTGTTTGGATACAACGATTCGAGCCGCGTACAGCCGGGGCTATAAGTCTAATATTTTGGCGAAAAATAGCCATAGCACCCTTGCGAACGCTGTGCTGACCGCTCCTCAAATTATTGAGCATCACGAGCACATATGGAATGGAAGGTTTGTCAAGATTCGCGAATTAGATGAGCAAGTATTTTAACCCTGTATTTTAACCATGTAAGACCCTTTGCACTTGAAAAATGCCGTCAACGTTTCTCAACGAGCTATCGCCACTTTTTTTGATTTATTTTAAGCAGGCATGGAAGTTAATTCCTTTTTTTGGAGGACTGGGGTTCCGCTATTCTGGCTTTTTCTACGATTTCAGACCGTAAGCGGACAGGAAAGCCGTTATCGCACTCATTATCCCATCAAAATGGGCATTTACAGCGCATTAGCGGCTCCTGAGCCCGCAGATAGTGCCTAAACCCGTGGTTCGGTTAAATAGCGGCTTCTGAGTCCGCCAAGTTAGTCTTTGTGCAGGGAGTATCCTCTGCTTCTGGCTCGTTTACGTTTGCATGCACGCACTAGCTTGTATTCGCTCTATTTCATATCCCATTTCCTTCATAGCGGCCAGCCCGTCCTCGATGACAAGCATTTTCGCCCCGTTCCACCCGCAGTTTAATCCATATAAGAGCCACTCTCGAACCCGTTTGGGATGATTGAGATTGTAATCCTCTTCAGGCATGTTGTTACTATCATTAGCCAATATAAATCCCGAATTTAGTGGACACCCTGCGATAGGATCATCCCATGTGCGTATACGAATGTGTAAAGGGTGGATTTTGGAATTCTGTAAATAAATTTTCAGTTCGTGCATACAGGTCTGGCTCTCCACCCGTATAGACAGCGTATATTTATAGTCTACTCCGTCGATTGATATACTGCGCAGCTTGTTCTTCAACTTGATCACCTGTTCATATGAATTTGCTGGCGTGGGAAAGGGGGAGCAGAGATCAGGCCTTCTACAAATTGCCGCAAATCACAATTTCATCAGCCTGCTCCAGCACCTCGCGAACCCAGGCGGTGAACGAATGGATGAAGGCAAGCTGACCAGGGTCTTCTACAGACAGGGCATCAAGCTCCTGCACAACCTGTTCCCAGACCGCATTCGGAATCGGATTATCCCAGCAAGGATCGAAGGCTGCATAAATCTCGCCTGTGCGTATATCGGCAAGCGGGTATTTTTTCTGAATATAGGGCAGCATATCGCTGAAATCTTCCTCATAAATAAAAATCCGATTATTGGTTGGTTCTGCATCCTCATAACGAACGGGGCTAAAGGAATAGCCGATGCCGTTTTTAGGCCCGCTGTAACGATATTTCATGATGCGGATCGTTTCCGCCTGCTTTTTGTCCATGGCTCCTTCGGCCCCCAAATCCTAGTTTTATAGATTTCCCGCTTACTTGCCACTCATTTCATTTAAAGCATCCGGATAAATAATCGTTTCAAAAATGGTCCCCGTACCCTCGTCCTGAATGTTAATGGTGACCTTGAGCTCTTCGGGAGATACGCCAGCAATTGCTTGATAAGACATTGCCGCCGCTCCAATGCCAAAATTCGCAATTGCATCGAAGCTGTTTTTGTAAGCTTTTTGATCCACGATAAATGTAAACTCTGAGAAAGCTTTGTTATGCTTGACATCCTTAATAAATGCCAAATAGTTCCCACTTTTTAGATCCTCTATCGCTTGCAGCATGCCTTTTCCTGCTTTTTTCATTAATTCCTTATGAGCAGCTTTCGGCATTCTAAAAGTGACGGAACCGTCCGTATTTGTAGTAATTTCGTCAATCCCAATCTTCTTCGCATCAGCCGTTATACTGTCCATATCCTGGTCTTTGAGTATGGAAGCTGGCATCGTAAATTCGGTATGAAGCAGCCTGTTATCGACCTCAATCGATTGTGATTGCTCGTTTGTGTCCGCAGCTTTTTCAACTTCCGCAGCTTGAGCTTGTTGTTGATTTGTAGATGCTTGGGAACATCCGACAAGTGACAAGCATACGATTAATGCAGCCGCTCCCCATATATGTATTTTCTTCAAAAAAGGTACCCCCAATTTTATTTGGTAAATGTAAATCATTGGTAGTATACCACAAAGCTGAGGTAGAGAAGAGTTCTACTAGATTTATGCAGGCTGAGTGGAGCTGATGAAAGGCTAGAAAATCAGCTGAATGCCGCACCATTCCAACGAGTTCACGTCGTTGTCGGAGATTAGCTTGGGATATCATTAGGGAAGGGAACGGTATACAAGAATTTCGCAACAATCCGGATGTGGAAGCAGCATGTAGTGTAGCCATCGAGCTAATTGAAGGCGGAGTCATGATGAGTAAATTATTTGATGATGCTAAATATATTCGGTATTGTGTGGAGCAAGCAAAGGCTTATTTAAAGGAACAAATAGTTGCTTTAATGTCGTCTTAACCTGTCTTCTTAACTTTCCACCCTCTTGCCCTGTGTAGGCTAATCGCAACGAATAGGGATAGGATACTATTTTTTTGAAAAAAGAGCCAATGCCGCGATAGTTCGCGAGCATTGGCTTTTGTTCTATTGTGCTTTTATCATGCTTCTATCATCTCACATTTAATATTTAATGAGGTTGATAAATCTGATAAGCAAAGTGGTAAAGCGTCGTTTCATTAGAACTCAATACGGCATTATTGGAGCTGAACTGGATCGGAATAATATCAAAGTAGTGGTAGGAAACCCAGTTATCATAGCCATAAAGCCCAACACCAGGCTGGATGCTGGAGATGGAGGCAGTGAATCCTCCGCTGGAATTAGTAGTGGTAGTAGCCGTATAAAGCAGATTGTTTAGAACCGTTCTGATGCTCACGGTAATAGGGACATTAGCCGCTGCATTTCCGCTTGAATCTCTAGCCGATCCCGTCACGGTTATATAGTTTTGAATGCGATATTTATTGCCATATCCATAGGTCATATAACCTGAAACGTTAGGGTCGGAGGTAATATTCGATACCGTGACTGCCGCGGCCGCATTGCTCACGCTGAAGGTGTAAGGCTGCGAAGCATTAAACGAAGATGTGCTTAATACTCTAAAATAATAAGTGCCGGCACTCATGTTGTAGGTTCCACTTGTATTTTGGTTAATGGTGGCCAGTTGATTTAGGTTCTGGTTGTAAATGTTAACCTGATAGTTTGTGCCAGCAGCTGGATTGTTAAAAGATATCGTGTACTGCTTAGCTGCACTGACCGTGAATTTGATCCAGTCCTCGTCAAAAGCATTGTCGATAGTCTGGCTGACGGTAAAGGCGCTTGTTTTTGCCTTGGCATACACATAGTTGTCATCAGGCTCGGCACTGTCATAAACAGAGGATTGAACGACTGTAAAGTAGAACGGATTGCTTGCATCATAGCCAGCTACCGTATTTACGGCCAAATAATAAATGCCCGCTGGAGCAATCCGGCTTACTTGCTCGTCCATTTGCGGACCATAAACCGAATAATATTCCTCTACCAATTGCAAAGTATCTAAATCTAAGCGGAATAAGTGCAAATCATAATCGACAGATGCGGATTGCACCGTTTGTAAAAAAGCGGTCAGCTTGCTAGGCGCAGTCGTTTGAAAGTTAAACCACTTCTGCCCGCCAGCTTGGTCAATATAATCAAAATAGACTTGGCCTGTATTGATCGTATAGGCGTTGCCAGGATCGGTATTGTATACCGCCTGAGTCACGGAGTCGAGGGAGCGCTGTTGCAGGCTTTGTGTCGAACTAGAGATGTCTGAAGGTGCAGGCAACGCTTGTGTAAGGTCAAGCCTGCTGCTTTCCGGAATGTCGAAAGATGGCAATTGTGTGCTGCTGGTTGTCAGACTTACCTCGGGAATGGCCTGGGCATTCGCGCTAGGTGTGAAGGAAAACCCGCCAAATACTGCCGTGACTAGTAGAGAAACCGCCAATAAAAGCCGCTTGAACATGGTAAACTCTCCTTTTTCTTCTAGTAGACTACGAGTACAATCATTACATATTTATCTATTTTTGACAATTGTATTTTTGTGAACTTTTTGTCAAAATTTATATAAATGATAAATAAGAATAGCGAAAACAGGCATAAAAAATAGCCCCGACATCCACGTTGTAATGGAGGTGGGGGCTATTTGTGCATGAAGTAATCGTTTGGAGTTGGCTCGAAAACTACTCGTTCACGATGTCAGCGATCAGCTCGCTTGCAACCTCAATGACTTTAGGAATGACCACATCGTTCGTGCCGGAAACGTAAATATCGCCATCATAATGCCGGAAGGGGATCGAAGCTTCTCCGCAGCTCCACATAAAGAAATCGCCTTCTATGGACATCGTGGTAGCGCCTTTTACGGTAAACACCGATGTATACGAAAAATCAGGCTTCGACGCAAAATATTGTTTGCATTCTTCCAAAGAAATTGTCAGCGCCGACGAGTCGTTATTTTGCAAGACTCTTGTAATGCGATAGCGTTTGCTCATTGTAAACCCTCCAATTTAAGGTGTAGATTAACTTTTTTTATTTGATTATCTTTATAATTTGATTGTCTTGCGTTCTGACATATAGGTTGCAAGCCCCAGCATTAGCGCCATTCCCACAAGCACAGCTCCAACCCATGGGAGTGCGTTTAAGGACAGATGAGTGATGACCCAGCCGCCAATAAAAGCGCCCACCGCATTGCCGAGATTGCCGGCGGAGTGGCTGGAGGTAGAGGCGAGAGCAGGAGCGGCTTTGGCAAGGCTCATAATGCGAACCTGCAGCCCCGGCATAACCGCAAAGGAACCGGCTCCCCAGAGGAAAATCGTCACTACGGCCGCAGCTGGACTATGAATCGTAAAGGTTAGGATAGCCAAAATAACAGATATGGCCACATAAAGCCCTAAAATGGCGGGCATCAGCTTCCAGTCGGCAAGCTTCCCGCCGACAATGTTGCCGAGCGTTACGCCGCAGCCGAAAAGAACTAAAATCCACGTTACACTGTGCTCAGCAAAGCCCGTAACCTGTGTAAGCAGCGGCGTAATATAAGTGAAGACGGCGAATAGTCCGGAATTGCCGAGCGCGCATATTAGCAGGAATACAAGGAGCTTTGGTCTTGCAAGAGCGGCAAGCTGTTGAACGATGCTTGCTGTTTGTTCCTGCTTGATTTTTGGAATGAAAACCAGTATGCCTGCCAAGGCGATGGCGCCCATGATGGCAATAGCTCCGAATGAAGCTCGCCAGCCCATATTTTGTCCGATAAAGGTACCGAGAGGAACGCCAATGATATTGGCAATCGTGAGTCCAGCCATCATAATCGATACGGCCCCGGCCCGTTTGTTCGGCGGTACAAGATTGGAAGCGATCACGGCTCCGACCCCGAAAAAAGTACCGTGCGTCAACGCGGTAATGACCCGTGCGCCCATCAGGACGGCATAGCTAGGGGCAAAGACCGAAATGACATTGCCGACAATAAATAAAATCATCAGCAGACATAACAGCCGCTTTTGCGGAATTTGTTGGGTGAGCATGGTCAATATCGGGGCCCCGATGGCTACCCCAAGGGCATACATCGTAATGAGCTGTCCGGCAGCCGAGATGCTGACATGCAAATCTGTAGCGACATTAGGCAGAAGCCCCATGATGACAAACTCCGTCATGCCGATGGCAAAAGCGCCAACCGTAAGAGAGAGAATGGAGACCGGGAACGGTTCCTTGGCGGCCCGTTTCTGGCTTAAACGTTGAGATAGTTCCATGATGTAAAAGACAACCTTTCTGCTGTGCAAAATAAATCGCTAAACGCTACGATATGTATCCAAGCAATTAGACCTATTCCATCATTATTTAGGTTTTTGGGCGCAATATCAAGCTATTTATTAATGGCATTACATAAAATTTATATTGTAGTTGAGAATTATTCTCGATAAAATAGAGAGGCAGATAGATCAGGGCTTTTGCGGAAGGTGAAACGATGGATATAGAGCAGCATGTTAGGCTGTGGAATCAGGCTTCTATAAAAATATTAGACATACGTCATCAGGTTATGCGCACCGGGGAGCAAGTGAAGGGCTACCGGCTGCCAGCCAGCGGTTTTATATATACAACAAGAGGCGGCGCACGGGTTGCTCTGGACGGAAAATTCTATGAGGTGAACAAGCTGCAGGTGCTGCATGGCGGCAAGGGCATAGGTCTGGATATTTCCGGCGTCGAGGACTGCTTTGAATATTATATGATTTATTATCGGGCCAGCCTTCCGCTGCCCAGCAGCAGAGAGCTTCAAGCCTTGCTGGAGCAGCAGCTCCCTTTTCACCTTCAATACGCCTTCATTCCCCATTATCCGATTGCTTTATACAACTATGTTACAAGCCTTGATCAAATGTGGAGGCAAGCGGACGCACTTTCAAAATTTCAAGTCAAAACCTTATTTTATCAATTCGTCCACGAGCTGCTGCGGCAGCTGGAGGTACAGGGCATTCCCACAATTAAACCTAATATAGTGGCACAAGCTATCCATTACCTTAACGAGCGCTATGCAGAGCCGATCATGGTGGATGGTTTGGCGGAACTGCTGGATTGCAGTGCAGGACATCTATCAAGAATGTTTAAAAAAGAGACGGGAAGCAGCCTCATTGAATATTTGACGCGCCTTCGAATCCATAAAGCGAGAGAGCTCCTGCTGCATACCGATGCGTCTCTACAGGCGATTGCGGAAAGCGTGGGTATCCCAGACGCGATGTACTTCAATCGTATTTTCAAAAAATATGTGGGCATTTCTCCGGGACGCTTCAAAACGAACTACGTTCATTTGCCATCCGATCAGTATAATGCTACGGGCAGGTCAGAATCCTCCATTGTCAGGCGTTCCTTTCGCCGTTATATTCATAATGGTGATAATCATTATCAATATAAACAAAAAGGGGATTCACGCATACCAATGAAACCGAAACAGTCGATTACGCTTCTGCTTATGCTTAGCCTTACACTCATACTTTCAGCATGTTCTGGTTCAACCAACACGACGGCTGCGAGTGGCAATGGAAACGGCAGCAATGCAGCACAACAAGTGAACAGCGAGCAGGCAACCCAGCAGCCCGCCGCGCAGGATAAAGTCATTCAGCATGCGTGGGGAGAAACGGTTATTAAAGGGGAGCCTCAAAATATTATTTCTTTATTTCCGGCCGCTACTGATTATTTGCTGGCGCTTGGCATCGTGCCGCAGGCGGCATCAAGCAATGAAGAAGGCAGCGATCAATTTCCAACCTATCTTGCCGACCGCCTGCAAGGACAGAAAAATTTAGGCTGGCAGGTGGAGCCGAATTTTGAGAGCATTTTAGCCTTGGAGCCAGATCTGATTATTGGCCAAGACTTTATGGGTGAATCCTTTGCCAGCTTAAATAAAATTGCCCCTACCTTGTTTGCGGAGAAAGTAAAGGATGAGCAGGGCATTATTCGAATGAAGACGAGTCTGTTGAAGCTGGGAGACATGCTCGGAAGAACGGAGCAGGCGAAGCAGGTCATTGCAGAATACGAGAAGCTGGCCGCAGAGGGCAAAGAGAAAATCAAGCAAGCCATCGGTGATGGAACGGTTATGTTTTTGCGCCTGTCCGATAAGGAAGTGCGCTATTATAGCAAACGGAACTATGAAGTTCTTTATGACGATTTAGGCTTGCAAGCGCCAGCTTCTATACCGAATCCAGCGGATTCGATGCAGATAATCTCGCTAGAGAAGCTGCCGTCCATTGACCCTGACTACATCTTCTTATTGTCATCCGATCCTGCGGAAACGACGGAGATGCAGAAGACTGAAGTGTGGAAAAGCTTGAAGGCTGTTCAAAATAACCATGTCCATTTGGTGGACTATGGTCTATGGTTTCAAGGTCCTGGCGGTCCAATCGGCCAAACGAAAATTATTGAAGAAACGGTTCAATTTCTTACCCAATAAAGAGCGGCGAGCAGAGGAGGATGGTGTGAGATGGCAATATCAGCAATTGAGCAGCTCATTCGCGAAAGAAGAACAATACGTCAATTTAACGAACGGACATTGGCGAAGGAAACGGTCATTGCTCTGTTGGATGCGGCTGTATGGGCTCCGGTTCATTCGCGCAAGGAGCCTTGGCGATTCATTTTGTTTATGGGAGCCGGAAGGCAGCAGTTTTCAGATGCGGTGCTGCATACGTTCTCGGAAGACGAGCGGGAAAAATGGGGACAGAAGCTGCAGCTTGATTATTGCGAACGCATGCAAGCCCATTTGCTCATCGTCATAGAGGCTGACGCTAGGCAGCGGGAATGGGAGGATGCTGTTGGAGCGGGCTCTGCGCTTATACAGAATATCCAGCTGCTGGCGTGGGAGCAAGGAATCGGCGTCGTATGGAAGACGAATGAATATAATTTCGACCCGGATTTTTGCAGGCTTACGGGCGTAAAGCCAGGCGAACGAATTATCGGCACGCTGCATCTTGGTTATTTTGATCCCGATAAGAAGCCTAAGCCTCGACCTCGCACACCAGTGGGGGAACTGCTAACCTGTGTTACTGGGGAATAAAAGATCATTTCGTTCCGTTTATGAAAAAAGGGATCCCGACTTCTTCCGGGATCCCTTCTATGCCGTGCGGAACGAGCTTGCCGCGGCTATGCTGTTCTGACAGCCCACATATGAATTCAGATATCCATGGTACACCAATTCCAGCTTGGGCGTATGCTGGAGATCGCCAGGCGTTACGAGCAGCGGCGACTTGTCGATCAGGATCATCCCGCTTTGCTGAAACATCGTCGCCACGAATTGCGAGCAGAAGTATGAATTTTTGCGCTCCCATTCGATATTAAACAGAATGCCTAACATGCCAACCAAATTGTAGCTATACAAATCTTGATTTTGCTCAAAATGCTGAACCTGATTTCTCAGATTAGCATAAACTGCCGGGCTCACTGTGCATCGATAAAGGGCGCACATCGACTCGCCGAAAAACTCGCTGCTCACGTCTTCCCGGACGAATCCTCCCAAGAACGGATTGTTCGGATTTTTCCTGCCGAAGCTGTACACTTCGCGCAGGTCCGAATCAAAAGCGATTGAAGCATGATTCAGCGGATCCTTCGTGAACGATCGGATAATCTTTGTGAAGACGGTTCCCGTGTCCGTTAGAAGCACGTAAATTTCTTTTTCTATACTCATTCCATATGACCTCCACATTAAAGAACGTACATCTACTCTTAACTTTAATACAGGACAGTATGCTGTGGAACCTTCTAAGGTAATAGTTGCTCCCCGACCATGGTCTAGTTTATTCTTGCCCCGCGTGCGAACCCTTCTTTGCCATAGCTGTTATAGCCGATTGCCCGTCCGTAATGAAGCCTGATGCCGTGCAGCTCACCCCAGAAATCGTTAATATGGTCATGTCCAACGAACACGCCCCGTACATCACTCATTTCAAGAAAAGCAGCGAAAAGGCCCGAATTTACGTTTGGACACCCCATTCCCTCGTAATTATGTCCGTAGCAGCTGTGATAATTCCACACTTCATTGTATTCAGGCAAAGGAAGATGGAAAAAGGCGAGTGACGGCAGTGGAAGCCCATTATTTCGCCCGGTTAGTCGCTGGGATTGCTGCTCTGGGCAGCTCAATGGGATAGTCACCAAAGCCGGGTATAAGATATTTCTTATCGTGGCTTATTCCTATAAAATGATAAGCATAAGGCGATAAGAAGAAGGTGGCGAGCAAAATGTCCGATCATGAATACGCTTCGCAAGCGGGCGAATATGAGCGGCTGGACAACATGTGGTTCAAGCTTAGAGCGGTCGAAAAAAACGATAGCGACTCGGGGAGCTGGTCGTGTCGGCTGCAATTCATTGAATCGCATATGCTGCTGCTAATCGCATCCGGCAAGGGCTGGATTACCGTAGACGGGCGGTATTCGGAGCTAAGGGCAGGCAGTGCCTTTGTTTGTATGCCTGGTCAACTAATCGAGGCATCTCTGGATGTTTCGGGCGAGCGTGGACTTTATGTTGTGCACTTTGATGTGTTTGAGCAGCCCGAAACGTCGGAGCGGCGAACACAGAACGAGCCGCAGCCCCAAAATCTGCGGTTTCCCGTCGAAGGAGAAGTCGTGGCAGCCTCCATGATCGAATGGAGTGCACTTTGCGAGGCTATGGGCCATACGATGAAAAGCGAGGATCGCTTGCGGCGAATGCGCGGTCAAATTCAATTTTATGAGCTGCTGTACAGCCTGCTGCGAGATGGCAAGCGCGTATTGGACACGGAGTCCGAGGCTGCAATGGAGCGTGCCAAATTATATATCGAGCAGCATTACCGCGAGGAACTGACCATTGAGCTATTGGCGAGGGAGGCTGGCATTAGCTCGCGGCATTTTATCCGGCTGTTTAAGCAAACCTATGGCTGGAGTGCCATCGAATATTTGGCAAGATATCGCATTAGGCAGGCCCAGGAGCTGATGAAGCCCGACTCGGAATACCAGCTTAAAGATATCGCAAGCTACGTCGGTTATCAGGATGAGCTGTATTTTCGGCGCAAATTCAAAAAAATAACGGGCACGCCGCCGGCTGCATTTATGAAAAATGCTAAAAAAAGAATCGTAGCCTTTCATGCCAACATGATCGGACATTTGCTGGCGCTGCATATTACGCCTCATGCGGCTCCAGCCGAGCATCCATGGACTGAATATTACCGTCGAAAATACGATACCCATTCGGTTCTGCCCTTAGCGCACAATGATGATGTGAAAATAGAGCAGATACGCAGTACGAACCCGGATTACATTATCGGGATTAAAGAATTTACGAGTGCGGAAACAGAGAAGAAGCTTGAGGAGCTGGCGTTCACTTATTTGATGCCATGGCTGGAGCATGATTGGCGAATGCAGCTAAGATTGCTTGCCCAGTGGCTGGACAAGTCCTCAGAAGCGGAAGCTTGGCTCGATCAGTACGAACGAAAAACACGTGCTGTGCGGGAGCAAGTGAAGAAGGTATGGGGCAACGATTCTCTGCTCATTGCCCGAATATCGGGGCATGCGATTCACATTTTGGACAGCAGAAGCCTGGGTGAGGTGTTTTATGACGATCTCCAAATTGCGCCAGCGGCAGGTAATATGCTGGATCAGCCCGAGCAGCAATGGACACGGGATGAGCTGATGCATACGGATGCGGATAGGCTGTTGCTCATTGTAGATGATGATGCATCGGCGCAAGCAGCCTGGCAGGAGCTGCGGCAATCGGAGGCGTGGGGGCAGCTGAAGGCAGTCAGAAATAGGCGAATCGACCAGCTTCCTTCTTATCCATGGACCGAATATACAGCGTTCACGCAAGATTTGGTTTTGGACGAGGTGTTAAAGCTTTGGCGTAATCGTGCATAAAATGTTGGCGAGATCGTCGATAGGCGAGGAGGAAAGTATCCGTTATACTCCTAACAGTGATATTGATTCTCATTTTTAAAAATATAGGAAAGGATATGATTTTTTCATCCTTTCCTATATTTCAACGCGAAACGCTAGCTTTGCCGTCACAGGACAGCGACAGCCGTTTACGCTTGATGAGAAATGAGATATATCGACCGCTCAGGAGGGTACAGAAAAATGAAACAATCGAAGACAGCATTATCGCTAATCATGATCGCGCTGGTGGCGCTTGTGATGGCAGCATGCTCGGGGAACAATGGACAAGGAAATACGACTGCAACAGCATCAACATCGCCAGAGGCGAGCAATTCATCCAGCGAGCCAAGTGCCACGGCAGCGGATAGCGTCCGTACGGTAGCCAGCGAGAAGGGCGAAATTACAATTCCGGCAAATCCCAGCCGAGTGATTGGGCTTTCCATTGTGTATCCGGAATTTCTGCAAGCTTTGGACATTACGCCAATTGCCGTGCAAAATTATCATCCGGAGTTCCCGTCTTATTTGGAGGAAGCATTCAAAAATACAATTAAAATGGGTATCGCCACGACGCCTGATTTTGAAAAAATATTAGCCGCTGCGCCTGATCTGATTATTTCACCGATATGGTGGTCAGACAAAGACTACGATCAGCTTTCGAAAATTGCGCCAACTGTATTGCTGCCGCAGCGCGATGACTGGCGTGATGAGCTGAAGGATATTGCCAGCGTATTAGGCAAGCCAGAGGCTGCGGATAAGGTCATTCAGGATTTAGTTGATCAGGAACTGGCAGCCAAAGAGAAGCTCGATACGCTCGTTGGCGACGAAACGGTCATGTATATGATGATTATGCCAGATGGCATCGTTCTTTATGGTGAAAATATTGATCGCGGCAGCTTTATTCATAAGACGCTGGGGCTTAAAGCGGTTGAGAATTTCCCGCAGAGTGAGCTTTCCATTACCATATCGCTGGAGAAATTGCCGGAATACAATCCGGATCATATCATCTTGCAGATGAATGATGATAGCAATGAAACCATCCAGCAATATTACAAAGAGATCCAAAGCAGCTCATTATGGAAAAACATGACGGCTGTGAAGAAAAATCAGGTGTATCTGGTAGGCGGAGAGGAATGGTTTAATCTGGGCATGTCACCGCTGGCGAACCGTTTTGCGATAGATGCCGTTCTTCAGATTTTTGAAAATAATGGCCAATAGAGGGATGTCTTTATTGGAGAAGTTTTTTGTTACTTCGGTGTCAGCAGAAAACCCGGTATTGAGCTTTACCCTGGTGGAGCTGAGCGAGCCGCAAAATGCCGAGCTGCTGCTCCGAACATACGCCCCGATGATTGGGACCGAGGACATGCGTGTAGCAGCAGCCTTTTTTTGCAGCTGGTATGCTGGCGTCTGTGGAGCCATGCACAGCATGCTGGCCGCCGCAGATCGTAGAGCCGCAGCTTTGCGGATGACGAATATGTCAGTGCAGCTCAGCCGAATGGATGGAATGCCGCTCTTTTCCTTTCGCATTTATGAGGGGTGGAGTGAGACGATTCCCGCCGAGAATTCTACTGCGGAGCCTGCTGAAAATGCACAAGCCGCGCTATCTATTTTTTACCGGGATGAAGTGAGCCCGATTATTGCTGCGCTTTCGCAGGCATCACAGACCCCTGCTGCCTTGCTGTGGAAGCAGATTTATACTTCACTCTATGGCTATATGGAAGATGAAGCGATGGAGTCGGTGGACGAGGAAATCCAGTCAGCAGTCCGCGAGCGTTTCAGGCGCTGGGCCTGGGACATGGAGCCGGAAATTTTCGGGCTGCGCCGCAATCCTTTTCGCATGATGCCGAAATTTATGGAGCATCCGACTGCTCCCGGTCAGATAATGTTTGTGAAGGCGACCTGCTGCCTGGCCTATCGGCTTGAAGCGTTTCGTGGCTATTGCTGCAACTGTCCGATTACCCAGAGATAGAGAGCCCGACTATTTTGCTTAAATAGAGTGGAATGATAAACAGAAGTATGAAAATGATAACTATATCAATTGTAGCGCTTTCATGAGTAGTAGCGGTGATTTGTTTAGCTGTTTTTCACCGATTTTATTAGGACTTTGAGACTATTCAAATTTTACCAATAATTACTATAATTAGAATGTAATCTACTACAATATGGAAGGAGCATTTTGAGATGAATGATTTTATAAAGCGGCATTTGGTCTTTGTATTATGTTTAACGCTTGTTTTGTCAGCTGGGACAATCGGCTTTGTTTATCCGGCAAGCGCAGCGACGTTATTGGAGGACAGCTTTGATGGAGGAGCAGGCAATTGGACATCCTCTAGCGGAAGCTGGTCCGTCGTTCAAGACAGCGGCAATGCGGTTTATTCCCAATCGGGCACAAGCGAAGGCCGAACTTCTGCTGGCAGCCAGACATGGACCGATTATGCGGTGGAGGCCGATGTAAAGATCGTTGATTTTAATGGATCGACTAGAACGTATGTTGCAGGCAGATACGTGGATGGCAATAATTTTTATGCAGCGTCCTTGTATAACAGCAGTGGAGGCACACTTGAAATTAGGAAAAAAGTAAGCGGTTCCACAACGACTATAGCGAGCAAAACGAACTTTGGCCTGGCGACGGGTGTGTGGTACAAGGTGAAGCTTGAATTGAGTGGAACGTCCATCAAGCTTTATGTAAACGGCCAGCTTGAGCTTTCGGCTGCGGATTCCAGCTTAGCTGCGGGTGCAGCGGGTTTGGTTACTTTTAAATCTATTGCTAAGTTCGATAATGTAAGCGTTACCAATTCGAATTCGGTGCCAACGACACCAACACCTTCGCCGACAGTGGCTCCAACCCCGACTCCGACGGTGCAGCCAACGACTGCTCCATCCACCAGCCCGACTACTGCTCCAACACCGACACCAACGCCTTCTCCTACATCTGGACCTACCAGCGAATATCAACTAACTGGTTTTTCCGCAGGCAACACAGGGGGAGGCAGCATCGCCGAAACCGATTCCAAATATATAAAAGTATATAATGCAACGGATCTTGCCGCTGCGCTAAAGAAAGGCTCAGGCTATAAGGTTGTCGAAATCATGAACGATCTTGATCTAGGCTGGAACGAAATTCCGGCGGCAGCGAAGGTCTCGCCGTTCGCCTCTCACAACAGCGCATTAACGCACCCGGTTCTACTGAATACGGGCGTTAGCAAAATTACAGTGGACGGCTTCACGGGCCTGACGATTTTCTCCGCCAATGGCGCGAAGATCAAGCATGCTGCTTTTACCTTCAAGAGAAGTACGAATGTCATCATTCGCAATCTCGAATTTGATGAGCTGTGGGAGTGGGATGAAGCGACTAAGGGCGATTACGACAAAAACGACTGGGACTATATCACAATCGAAGAAAGCAGCAAGTTTTGGATCGATCACTGCACGTTCCACAAGGCATATGACGGACTGGTCGATGTGAAAAAAGGAAGCAATGGCGTCACCATTTCATGGTCCTCCTTCTTAGGTGATGACGGCAGCGCAGGCAGCTGGGTCACCCAGCAAATCAATGCGATGGAAGCGAATCAGTCGGCTTATCCGATGTACGCTTTTTTAAGAAGCAGTGCGGTGGGGCTGAGCAAGGCTGATATTATTGCGGTTGCTGCCAGCCAGAAGAAAGGACATCTGGTGGGCTCAACCGAATTTGCCAGCGATAATGCTGCGCTTGAAGTGACGCTGCATCACAACTATTATCAGGATCAGCAGGACCGGATGCCTCGCCTGCGGGCTGGAAACGTCCATGCCTACAATATCGTTATGGACAGTGCAGGCGCTTGGAGCGCCAGATCACGGATTACTTCGGCGATGGAGACAGCCATTTCCGGCAATAGCTATCATTTTGGCGTAACGAGCAATGGAGCGATTTCCACAGAAAATGGCGCTGTGCTGGTGGAGAAATCAGTCATTATTGATGTTTATTACCCGCTTCGCAATAATCAAAAGGATGCCAGTCTCCCTGACTATACGGGGAAAATCGCGGCTATAGACACGATCTATTCGCTGAACGGAACAACCTTTAGAGGAAATAGCGACACAGCGGGAAGCCCGCTTTCTCCAGTTCCAGCAGCGATCAAGCCTTTTTCCTGGAACGGATTCACAACACTTCCTTATAGCTATACAGCTGATGATCCTGCGACATTGAAAGCAAGGCTCGTGGCTGCGAATGGCGCGGGTGCGGGCAAGCTGTCGTGGGCTAAAGTGAACTGGCTGCAAACGAGCTAGTCGTCCTAATTTGGCAGCAGCTGATACAATAGGCTTGGGGGAAAGAGCAAAGGTGATTAGAATCGAAAGATGATCACCTTTGCTCTTTTCTATATCTTTTTTAAAGTTTTAGCGTATTCAAAATGAGGAGAAAGCTGAAAAAACTTGCGCTTAATGGTGCTTATAAAATCATTATTTACCGATCGTTCTAGATATGTTATATTGTTGGAGCGGGAGGAATAGACGGATAAGAAGCCGAGAGTTAGGAGAAGTGGCGCGAGACCTTGCCGCGGAGTGCTTATAGCAATATTAGAATGATCATTCTAGTTATAGCAGATGGAGAAGGGAAGGATTGCATATGGAATATCGCTTATTAGGAAATACAGGTCTTAAAGTAAGCAGTTATGTATTAGGTACAGGCACTTTTGGTTTTTGGGGGAATAATACGGAGAAAGAAGCGGCAGTCATTTTGGATGAGGCTTTGGCTGGAGGCATTAACGTGATCGACACGGCAGATGTCTATTCAAGCGGTCAATCCGAAGAAATTCTGGGCAACCTCTTAACGGGACGCAGGCAGGATGTGATTCTGGCTACGAAAGGCGGTATGCCTATGGGCAGCGGGCTCAATCAATCCGGCAACTCGAAATATTGGATTAAGCGTGCTGTAGAGGGCAGCTTGAGAAGGCTGCAAACGGATTATATCGATTTGTACCAACTACATCAGCCGGATCTCCATACGGATATTGAAGAGAGCCTTGATGCACTTACGGACCTGGTTCGTGAAGGGAAGATTCGCTACATTGGTACATCGAATTTTCAAGCATGGCAGGTAACCGAAGCACAATGGACTAGCGAACGCAAAAATACTGCGCGCTTTGTATCCGAGCAAGCCCCGTATTCGATTGTCAATCGGAGTATCGAATTCGATTTGCTTGCTGCAACCGCAAAATACGGAATGGGCGTAATGGTTTGGAGCCCGCTTTCGGGTGGCCTGCTAACGGGAAAATACCGCTCGGGAGAAGCTGTTGCCCCGGATTCAAGAGCAGCCGGTTCTCTAGGGAAGCTTTCAACTGTTGTAGACCCAAATCGAGAAGAAAATCGCACCAAGTTCGAAGCTGTTGCTAAGCTCCAAACCCTAGCAAATGAAGCAGGATTAACGTTGCCTCATCTTGCCATGGCATTTACACAAGCTCACTCGTCGGTTACTTCTGCTATAGTGGGAGCAAGAACAATTGAGCAGCTGCGTGAAACGTTAAAGGGCAGCGACATCCGATTAAGCACGGATATTCTGGATGCAATAGATGCCATCGTTCCGCCGGGAGTAACCCTGGATGCCCTTGAAAAAGGCTGGATGCCTGATTGGTTGCAAGCAGACAAACGAAGAATCTTGGGTTAAATATATAAGCTAGGCCTCATATCTTCAATGTATTTACGCTTTTATTTTCAGTTTGCCAATCGTTCACTTAAATGTATAATGATTATTCGAGGTGATCACGATGGCAAGATCCAAAGAATTTGAAATCAATGAAGTATTAGATAAAGCCATACAGCTATTCTGGGCACAAGGGTATGAGAAAACTTCAATGAATGAATTAGTAAACTTTATGGGCATTCACCGTAGAAGTATTTATGATACGTTTGGGGATAAGCATGCCTTGTTTATAAAAGCTCTAGAACGATATGAAGCTAAGCAGGCCAATAAAATGAAATTTTTGGTTGAAAAGCGAACGCCGGTAAAGGAAATCATTCGGGAGCTGTTTGAAGCGACAATAAAAAATGAAGGTGAACCTCTTGGATGTTTTCTCGTGAATTCAGGTGTGGAACTGGGCGTGTTGGATCCAGAAGTAGCATCCCTTGTGGATGAGAGTTATTCACGGACAGAGGAATTGTTGACTAACCTTGTTCTGGAGGGCCAGCAATCGGGTGAGATCAAGGCTGACCTTGAGCCTGAAATGATTTCTCATTATTTAATGAATGCGTGGTTGGGACTGCGTACGCTGGTCAAGACAACAACGGACCAACAAAAATTTAACAATATTATTGCTATGACACTGTCCGTTTTAGATTAAAAGTGTCATTCCAACATGACGGGCAAAAGAAGTCACCTAAAAGGAGGCTTGTTTGTTTCTGTGATACAAGTTCCCTCTTGTTTCTAGTGCAAGAAAGAACTTGTATCTTATGCCTTAAACATCAAACAAGCCAAGGAATGCCGCTCCAAAAGCGAAATTTTTAGCCGTAAAAAAATTCTTTACTGTTCGTTCTAAAATAGCTATACTAATAGCAAGTTAGATCTAACTGTTTTTTTTGCTCAAATAAGAATGATCGTTCTAAAATTGTGTTTAAAACTTATTTACACTAATCTGCATGCTATGAAGGAGAGAATAGGATGAAGTATACCGTTATTACAGGAGCAAGCTCAGGGATTGGATATGAGACGGCATTGGCGTTTGCTGCACGCGGCAAAAACCTGATTTTGGTAGCTAGAAGATTGGATAAATTAGAAGAGCTTAAATCAACCATTCAGGAAATAGATCCTAGTGTAACGGTTATTGTTCAAACAAGTGACCTGTCTGTTGCAGAACAGGCCTACACCTTGTATAGCAAGCTAAAGGAATACCAAATTGAAGCTTGGATTAACAATGCGGGGCTCGGAGAAGCTGCTTTTGTAGCCGACCAGAATTTGGATACAGCCCAAACGATGCTGCGTGTTAATATCGAATCCTTGACGATCCTTTCTACCCTATATGTGCGTGATTATGCAGATGTTGAAGGAACTCAATTAATTAACGTTTCATCCGCGCTCGGTTATGCCATTGCTGTTGGGAATGTTGCTTATTCTGCATCTAAATATTACGTTAGTGCCTTCACAGAAGGGCTTGCGAAAGAACTGGAACTGAAAGGTGCGCAACTAAAGGCAAAGGTTTTAGCGCCAGCTATAACAGAAACGGAATTCCTGAAGAAATCATTAGGTGCTGAAGAATTTGATTTCAAAGCCAACATGCCTAAGTACCACACTGCCAAGCAAATGGCGGGGTTCATGGTGAAGCTTTATGATAGCAACGAAGTGGTAGGGATCGTAGACCAGAACTATGATTTCAACCTGAGAGGCCAAATCTATCCGGTCATTTCAGAATTTTAAAATCCATTCACATATCCGTGGAACAATAGAAATAGGAGGGTATTCGATTGAAAAAGTTATGGAGCAAAACAAACATTGGAACAATGAAACTGCCTCACCGTTTAGCAATGGCACCAATGACACGTAGCCGATCGCAAGAAGATGGTACACCAGGAGAGCTAACTTCCCTTTATTATGCTCAGCGTGCATCAATGGGACTCCTTATTACGGAAGGTACACAGCCTTCTGATGATGGGCAAGGTTACTTATGGTCTCCTGGAATCTATACGGATAAACATATTGAAGGATGGAAAAAGGTTACAGATGCCGTGCATGAAGCAGGAGGATATCTGTATATCCAATTAATGCATGCCGGTCGCATGTCGCATCCTGATAATACACCACATCATCGCCAAGCTGTTGCGCCATCTGCAATCGCGCCCGGTGTAGAAATGTTTACCGCTAAAGGCATGCAGGACATTCCCGTTCCTCGTGAGTTAAGTGAAGAGGACATTCAAACGACCATAGCGGATTTTCGGAAAGCAGCAGCGGCGGCTATTAAAGCAGGTGCGGATGGCGTTGAAATTCATGGAGCCAATGGTTATCTGATTAATCAATTTATCGGAGAAAATTCGAATACACGGACGGATGGATACGGGGGATCTATAGAAAATCGTGCCCGCTTCGCGATCGAAGTAACGAAAGCTATCGTCGAAGAAATTGGTGCCGAAAGAACAGGCTTCCGTATTTCCCCAGGGACACCTCTTGGCGGGATCCAGGATGGTGAACAAGGTCCTGAGCTTTATCGCTACCTTGTAAAGGAATTAGCTAAATTGGATTTAGCTTACCTTCATGTCATGCATCTTGGAAATGAACAGCTGCTCCAAGACATTCGCTCCATCTGGACGAATCCATTGTTAGTCAATCGGGCTGGCAGAGCTCTGGAGGATCTCAGCTTGGATATAGATAGCGGCCTTGCTGATCTGGTGCCGGTTGGTGTATGGTCACTAGCCAATCCGGATTTAGTGGAACGGCTACAAAAAGGTACGCAACTAAATGAAGCAGATCCGACAACGTTTTTTGGTTTAGGAAGTAAAGGTTACACCGATTATCCTACGATGGAAGAATTAGAAGCGAAACAGGGGTTACAATAGCATAAAGACTGAAATATGGCGTGCAACTGAAAATTGTGCGCCATATTTTTAGTCTAAAGGAAGAGGATGAAACATGAAAGCAGCACAAATCCAGAAATATTCTAAAGAAATCCGAGTAGAATTGAATGATATTGACTTACCGCAGATCAATAGCCATGAGGTACTTGTCAAAGTAAAAGCGGCAGGCGTAAATCCGTTGGACATCCTTAATCTGAATGGCAGTGTGCGGTTGATTGCTGGCTATAAGCTGCCATTAACTTTAGGAAATGAACTATCTGGCGTTATTGAAGCCGTTGGTGATGAAGTGTTGAAATTTAAGGTTGGTGATCCTGTATATACGAGACTGCCGCTTCATAAAATCGGTGCTTTTGCTGAATATGCAGCCGTGAATGAAGCTGCTTTATCCATCATGCCTGACAATCTGTCCTTTAATGAAGCTGCTGCGGTACCCCTTACTGCCTTGACTGCATATCAAGCGTTGCATGATGTACTACATGCCCAGCCGAATAAAAAGCTTTTCATTCCCGGAGGAACCGGAGGATTTGGCGCTATGGCAATCCCCATGGCCAAGTCAATGGGATTATATGTGATTACAAGTGGCAGTGAAAGAGGCAAATCACGTACACTGTCGATTGGGGCTGATCAATTCATCAATTATAAGACAGAGAATTACGCCGACATCCTGTCCAATATTGATTATGTAATCGACACCTTGGGCAGCAAAGAGATCAAGGCTGAACTGGGCATTTTAAAGCCACAGGGGAAATTGGTATCATTGAAAGCCGGGCCAAATTATCGCTTTGCAGTTGACAATCATTTTCCAATGTGGAAAAAAGCATTGTTTGGTTTAGCGGGTGCCCGCTTTGATTCTTTAGCCCGTAAAAATCAAAATGAATACCGTTTTTTATTTGTTCAAGCCAATGGCAGTCAATTGCAAGAAATCACTAAGCTTGTTGAAAAAGAAAATATCAAGCCCTCTATAGATGCAACGTATTCGTTTAATGACATGAACAAGGCGTTGTTAAAAGTGTCGACGGGTCACTCTCAGGGCAAAGTAATTGTAACCTTCTAAATAATAAACAACTTCAGTGATGCTGCTCGTGTTTCTTGACAGGGGGAATCCAAATGGCCAGAAGCAAAGAGTTCGAAGAGTCCGTTGTATTAGATAAAGCGATGAGACTATTTTGGGAACAGGGCTATGAGAAGACATCCATGACCGACCTGGTCAATCATATGGGAATCCATCGTAGAAGCTTGTATGACACATTTGGCGACAAACATACGCTGTTTCTAAAGGCAGTAGAGCTTTATGAAAATAAAATTAGCACCGCACTTGCAGCAGGGGTGAAGCGATCCAAAACTGCAACGGAAGCCCTTCAGTCTATAGTCGGGTTCATGATCTGCGGAGAAGAGAATCCAGCTTCTGGCTGCTTAATCGTGAATTCGACGGTGGAATTGGCGGCTCGTGATGCAGATATGAATAACAAATCCATTGAGATGTTTTCGGCCGAAGAGCAGCTATTCAAGGACATTATTCTGTGGGGGCAGCAAGACGGTGAATTCACATCTGAGTACGACGCTGGGGAAATGGCGGAATATCTGCATAATGTAGGGGTTGGCTTAAGAGTGATGGCCAGAACGTCGATTTCAAAAGAAAAGCTTATCCGTATAGCTAATCTATCCATGAGGTTTATAGTGCAATGATATTTTTTTCACCATAAAAGAATGATCGTTCTAATTTTAATTACTATGCCGTTCAATCTAGCGAGCTAAGAAAGGTATTATTAAGGATTAAACTCTAGGAAGGGTATGCAAACGGAAGCCCTGCACAGTCACAGAGACCACTATGGCTGAGAACACGCGGTTTTGGAAACCCATTCCTTTTTTGAAG
This sequence comes from Paenibacillus algorifonticola, assembly GCF_050481745.1. Lineage (GTDB taxonomy): Bacteria > Bacillota > Bacilli > Paenibacillales > Paenibacillaceae > Pristimantibacillus > Pristimantibacillus algorifonticola_A. The sequence goes on from NZ_JBCNGR010000006.1 coordinate 407,839, forward strand.
GACTGAGTTTCCACTATTCTGGATTATACTCCCATTTTAGGCCTTGATAACCCATGATTCGGTTGAAATAGCGGCTGCTGTGTCCTCAAAGTCTATCTTTGTGTCTTTGTGCAGGAACAGAGCTCTGAAAAGAGCAGCATGAAGCTGCCTTTTGGTAAGTACGCTCACATTTATGAGCTGTGCCATTCCCGGTAGTTGAGGGAAGACGTTTGTACGCTGGCTTCTTTCGGGGTCTAGCTCGCTTGTGTTCGCATACATGCCCTAAAATAAAAATGAGGTGGACTCAAAATGAAAAAGACAGTTCTGATCACCGGAGTATCCGGTGGGATCGGTAAAGAGTTAGCAGACCGTTTTGCCAAGGATGGACATAATATGGTGCTGGTCGCTCGCAGCGAGGATAAAATATTGGAGCTTGCACAGGAGTATCAGAATAAATATGGCATTCAGGCGACGGTCATTGCCAAGGATGTTGCGGCACCTGGGGTGCCGGAGGAGATTTTCAACGAGCTTAAGGAGAAGGAGATCGACGTTGACTATCTTGTCAACAATGCTGGCTTCGGTTTGTTTGGGACTTTTATGGAGACGGATATGGAGCAGGAGATAAATATGATTGACGTTAATATTAAGGCTCTAACGGTTATGACAAAGCTTTTCCTGCCGGATATGATTAAACGTGGACATGGGGGAGTGATGAATGTGGCTTCGCTTGTGGGCTTCTTCCCTGGGCCTATGATGTCGGTTTATTACGCGACGAAGGCATACGTGCTATCGTTCACCGAGGCATTGGAAAACGAAGTAAGCGGCACAGGGGTTACGGTGACGGCATTGTGCCCAGGGCTGACATCAACTGGCTTTGTTGATCGTTCGGGCATGGGTGCCTCGAAGATGGTAAAAGGCGCGATCATGGAAGCCGGACAGGTGGCTGAAGAAGGATATCGAGGCTTCTTGCGTGGCAAGACGTTAATTATGCCAGGTGCTCGAAACCGACTCATCGCATTTATGCCGCGGTTGTTGCCACGTAAGCTAATGACCCGCATCATTAGATTCTCACAGGATAGAACAGGACATTAACCCGAACGAGAAGCGGAATACACTGAACAAGTGAAGCGGTCTCGGTTCTTCGTTGTAACAAACCACCAAGATGGCTCAATCTAAAAATTAGCGGTTGAAAAAATAAACATAAACCCTCTAAAAAACACTTTGAAAATCCACCAATTTTGCCGATAGATTACTTGATAGCTAAAATACAGAGATACTCGAAGGGAGAGCGGTTTGTTTATGAAATTAGTAAAGTTAAGCTTGTTAATTTGCTTGCTTTTAAGTCTAGCGAGCACGACTTTGTTCGCCGCGACTACGAAATCAACAGCTGATTTCACGGATTTGAAGGATCTGGATGCCGCAACGAAAGCCAAGTTCGATGCACTGATTAATGCGGGAGTTTTCGAGGGTGTTTCGGAAGGCACATTTGGGCTGAAGGAAGAGATGAATCGCGCTCAATTTGCAAAGGTAGCTGCTTTAATTTTTGGTCTGAAAGTGGATTCTGAGCTTAAAACATCGAGCTTTAATGATGTAGGTGCTGATAGTGCATCCTACGGTTATGCTTTGCCTTATATCGAAGCTCTTAAAACAGCAGGAATTACAGATGGAACCGGGGAAGGTACTTATAACCCAGCTGGTAAAGTTACGAAAGAGCAGCTGGCAACCTTCCTGATCAAAGGATTGGGAAAACAGGAAGATGCAAAGCAAACACCGGGTGTTACCGACAATTCGGTATCCGAATGGGCTAAGGGTTATGTCGCCTATGCGCTTGACAACAAGCTTGTGAGCAATAATCCTGATGGAACGTTCGGGGGGAAAAGCAATGCGACAAGAGAAATGCTTGCTATCACTTCATATGAAGTAGCTGTACAGACAGGTGTTGTGGACGATGTTGTTCCTTCGCCAACGCCTACACCTACACCTACTCCAACGCCAACATCAACATCGGTTTCATCATCGACCTATAGCCCAGCGGCAACGCCGACACCGGAGCCAACGGCAACACCAACACCAGAGCCAACGGCAACACCAACACCAGAGCAATCGGCAACGCCGACACCGGAGCAATCGGCAACGCCGACACTGGAGCCAACAGCAATGCCGACGCCAGAACCGACGGCAACGTCGACACTCCCGCCGATGGAGACGCCATACAACCCAATGCCAACACCGTACAACCCGCCAACACCGTACAACCCGATGCCAACACCATACAACCCGATACCACCAACCCCAACGGAAATACCGTAAAGGGAGTCAGGGACGGCATTATTATCGACAGCATTCATGATATTAATAGTTAAGAGCAATAAAGAGAAAAAGCAAGGGCAGTTAAAGCTGCCTTTGCTTTTTTTTATTACTTTTAATTGTACATCTCTAATCGTACCACCCATTGCATAAATCCCTTTCATTGCTTGGTATGTCATAGCAAGGTAAAATCTAGTATAGTGGGAGTTGCTTTTATCAGGCTGGCAACAGGGCAGGGGGAGTAGCGGTGTACAAGGTTCTCTTGGTTGATGATGAATGGCTCATTCTTGACGGCATTTCTTCCGTGATGGATTGGGCGCGGCTAGGTACGGAATTGGCAGGAACAGCGCAAAACGGTTTGGAAGCGTTATCAATGGTGGGGGACAATCCGCCGGATATTGTCATTACCGACATTCGCATGCCGGGGATGGATGGCTTGCAGCTTGTAGCTACCGTAGCGGCGCAATATCCCTCGATTTCTTTTATTATGTTAACCGGATTCTCGGAATTCGATTATGCCAAAACAGCTATGCAGTATGGGGTGAAGCATTATTTGCTGAAGCCTTGCAGTGAGGAAAGCCTGGTGGAGGCGATCACAGAGATTGTGCAGGAGAAGCAGGAACGGGCAAGTCAGGAGAGCTTCGTGCAATCAATCAAGTATGATCTGGAGCGCGTGCTTCCGCATGCCAAGGAGCATTTTCTAAAGGAGTTCGTAACGAATAAAACCTATGGGGTAAGAGAATGGCAGTATTTTGGCGACCTGTTCGGGCTGTATTTCCAAACGCAGAGCGTACGTCTGCTGCTGGTGGAAATCGAGGGCGAGCATGAGTATGAGCATCTGTTTGCCGTCAAAAATATTGCCGAGGACATCTTTCCAAATCCCATACTCAGCTCTACCGTAGGCCGACATGTCCTGCTGCTCATGGAGGACGAGCTGTCAGAGGAGCAGTTTTTTGAGAAAATCGACAGCATTCGCGCTACCTTCATGAAATATTATCATTTTGACCTGACCGCTGCCCTCAGCGAGCCGGGAGAGCTGGCGCAGGCGCGGCGTTTATATACGCAGACGCTCGTCTGCTTGAACCACAGGTTTTATCTCGGTGAGGGCAGTCTTATTATGGAGCGCGACATTTCCTTATCTGGTGAAAGGGATAGCTCTGAATGGGAGTATGACCAAGAACGTTTAGTGACAGCGATTAAAGCAGGGCATTGGGAGGAAGCGGAAAAAGAGCTGCGGCAAATGTTTCAGCAGCTATCCGATCTGCGCTATGATATATCCAAAACGAAATCATATTTGATTCAGATGTTTATGGAATTGATCCGGCTTTGTGGGGCTTCCGAGATGAAAACGTATATGGACAAGCTCCCTGGTTTAATCGAAACGAGCACCCTGCAGTCCTTTCAACAATATGTAATGGGGATAGCCCAAGAGATTGCCCTCCACAATTATGAGCGAAATCGATGCAGACAATCGCAGATGGTGCTTCACATGAAAAATATTGTCCAAAGCCGCTTCAAGGATGAATCGCTGACTCTGCAATCCATTGCCGGGGAGATTTATATGAATCCGGATTATATAAGCAAAATGTTCAAGAAGGAGACAGGGGAAAAGTTTACGAACTACATGATGAGCTTTCGGATTCAAAAGGCGCTGGAGCTTATCGGCCAAAGCGAGGAGTTTACGATAGCGGCGCTGGCCGAGGAAACGGGCTTCGGCGGCAATTCATCTTATTTTAGCAAAATGTTTAAGAAATATACGGGATTTTCTCCTTCGGAGTATAAAAAAACGCCATAGAGGCTTGTCATTTATATCATTGCTATCCATTTACACCCTGAAGTCGTCGAGATACGACCGCAGGGTGTTTTTTGCAAATATAAGCATTAATAACGGTTTTGAACATAAAACCATCGGAAATGAACATGTGAAAACCGAAGCCGTCCTTGTATATTTATAAACATAAATATTAACCGATTAACATTTAGGGTGGAGGCAGAACAATGGAGTTGAAGCTGGAGGAAGAGCAGCGTCAGGCGCTCAAGGGCAGCGGAGCTAAAACAAGCCCACTCGTTTTCCTCAAAAAGGAATGGCAGCGCAATAAATATGTATACCTGATGCTGATTCCTGTCCTCGCGTATTATTTCATTTTCCACTATGGACCGATGTATGGCTTGCTGATGGCTTTTCAGAAATCTTATAGCCCAATCAAAGGAATTTTGGAAGGAAAATGGATCGGCATTGACAATTTTACGATGTTTTTTAACAGCTATTATTTTTGGCGAATTATTAAAAATACGTTGATCCTCAGCTTTTACAGCATTTTGTTTGGCTTTCCGGCACCGATTATTTTGGCACTGCTGCTTAATGAGGTCCGCAAAAAGTGGTTCAAAAGCACGGTACAGACGATCAGCTATATGCCTCACTTCATTTCGGTCGTCGTGGTTGTCGGGATGCTGAAAACGTTCTCCTCGCTCGATGGCGGCTTGTTTAATGTCATTCGCAGCTTTTTCGACCTGCAGCCGATTATGTTTCTAGCGGAGAAGGATATGTTTCGACCGATGTACATTCTTTCGAACATTTGGCAGGGGGCGGGCTGGGCCTCGATTATTTTTCTGGCAGCGCTCAGCAATATTGATCCCCAGCTCTATGAAGCGGCGAAGATGGATGGGGCCGGCAGGTGGAAGCAGTTGCTGCATATTACGCTCCCGGGCATTATGCCGACGGTAGTCATTATGCTGATTTTGCGATTAGGTGCGGTTATGAACGCCGACTTTCAGAAAATTTTGCTCATGCAGACGGCACCGACCTATGAAACGTCAGACGTTATTTCTACCTTCATTTACCGTTCCGGCATTTTAGAAGGGAACTATACGTATTCGACCGCTATCGGTTTAATTAACGGCATTATTAATTTCTCGCTGCTGTTAATGGCCAATGCGATTAGTAAAAAAGTGAATTCGACCAGTCTCTGGTAAACGGGAGGTGACCTATGAAACGCTCGTCAGGGGAACATATTTTTGACTTTTTCAACGTGATTATGCTGTGCTGCATCATAGCTGTATCTTTTTATCCGATGCTGTATGTGCTGAATTCTTCAATAAGCGATCCAGATCAATTGCTGCGCTCAAGGTCGCTCATGCTGCTGCCCGAAGGCTTCCAGCTTGAGGCTTATAAATATGTGTTTCAAAATCCGAAAATTTATAACGGTTACTTGAACACGCTATTTTATGTCGTAGTTGGAACGCTGGTCAATTTGCTGATGACGGCTTTAGCTGCCTATGCGTTGTCCAGAATGGATTTATTCGGCCGAAAAACGTTTATGCAGCTCATTACCTTTACGATGTTTTTTGGCGGCGGCATGATTCCGAGCTTCCTGCTTATTCAGAATTTGGGGCTGGTGGATACTCGTCTGGCGATGATCATCCCGGGTGCCATCAGCACCTTCTACTTCTTGATTATGAAAACGAGCTTCGAGAGCATTCCAATCAGCTTGATCGAGTCCGCCAAGCTGGATGGAGCTAATGATTTTCTAATCTTGTTTCGCATCGTTCTGCCATTATCCAAATCGATCCTGGCGGTCATGTCGCTGTATTATGCTGTAGACCATTGGAATGACTATGTGGGCCCGATGCTCTACTTGCGAAGCCAGGAGCTGTATCCGATTCAGATTGTCATGCGGGATATATTGATTAGCAGCAGTACAGAATCGATGGGGGCAGGCGTGGACACGGGCTTTGCCATCGGAGAAAACATTAAATACGCCACGATTATTATTTCTACGCTGCCGATTATGCTGGTGTATCCGTTTATTCAAAGGTTTTTTGTTCAAGGCGCTTTAATCGGTGCCGTGAAACAATAAAAAACAATTATTTTGTGGAGGCGATTTGGGTGAAAAGAAAAATGGGGTTGGTCATTTTGTCCTCGGCGCTGCTTGTCGGCCTGATGTCAGCATGCTCGCAAAACAATGCACCAAATGAAGGAGCAGCAGCAGGCAGTCCGGCCAATGCAGGGTCGTCCAGTCCAGCAGCTGGGGAAGAGAAGCTGACGGAAATTCCGCTGCCGATTACGAATGAAGCATTCACGATTAATTATTGGCGTGCGAATGATGCGAAGCTGACCGCCTCAATGGACAACTTTGGAGAAATGGCCTCGTATAAGAAAAAGGAAGAGCTGACGGGAATCAAGGTGAAATTTACCCACCCGCCGCTGGGACAGCAAAAGGATCAGTTCAATTTGCTCATCGCCACGAAGGAGCTTCCGGACGTCATTTACTACAACTGGGCGGACGCAGTAGGCGGCCCTGAGAAAATGATTGAGGATGGCCGAATTATCCGCTTGAACGAGCTGATCGACCAATATGCGCCAAATCTGAAGAATATCATTGAATCCGACCCGGATGTGAAGAAGCAAATTGCGCTCGATGACGGCACGATCTATATGTTCCCGCTCCTGAAGCTGGATGCGCTCAAGCTGAATGCGACATCGGGCCCCATTGTGCGCAAGGACTGGCTTGATAAGCTTGGATTGAAAGCGCCTACAACGATTGAAGAGTGGCATACGGTGCTTAAGGCGTTCAAGGAACAGGACCCGAACGGCAATGGCAAGGCGGATGAGCTCCCGTTTACTGGCAACTGGGGACCGGGCAATTTGACGAAGCTGCATGATTTTTCTCCAGCCTTCGGAGTCATAGGCGGCTTTGAAATGAAGGGCGGAAAGGTGGCTTTCGGTCCAATTGAGCCCGAATATAAGAATTTCCTAGAAACGATGGCCGTGTGGTATAAAGAAGGGCTGATCGATCCGGAAATTATGACGAACGATGGCAAAGCTTTTGACTATAAAATAACGAATCATTTAGCCGGTTCTTACTTGGGCGGTGTGTTCAGCGGTATGGGCAAATATTTTAATCTAATGAGAGAAACCGACCCAAGCTTTAATTTGACAGGTGTTCCATGGCCGCAATCGCCGGATGGCAATGCCTATGCGACCTTCAACATGAACAATAAAGTGTTGACCTATGGCGAAGCGATCACATCAAGCGCCGATAAAGACCAACTGAAATATATTGTGCAATGGATGGATTTTAATTACAGTCCGCAAGGCAGCGACTTGTTCAACTTCGGCATCGAGGGCGAGAGCTATGAGAAGGATGGCGACGCCATCAAGTTTACGGGTATCATCACGGATAATCCGAACGGCTTGACCTATGATCAGGCACTGGCTTCTTATGCACTTTCGATTATGGATGGCCCGATCAATCAGGACAGCAAATATTTGGATGCCCTCCTGTTCGATCAAGGGCAGCGGGATGCCAACACGGAGTGGATGAAAGCGAGCTCCGAGCTGACACTTCCTCCTATCCGCCTGACGATGGACGAGGCGAGCACGGTTACTTCCATTATGAGCCAAGTCAATACGTACTTGAACGAGACGATGACAGCGATTATTAACGGGCAGAAGCCGATTTCCGAGTTTGACAAAATGGTAGAGACGATTAAGAGCATGGGCATCGATCAAGCTGTCGATATGCACCAAGCGGCTTACGAAAGATACCAAACGAAATAAGCGGCAGTGTGAAAAATGCATAGATGAATGAAGGCTGCTGTATGGGGCGTAATACGCCCCAAAGTAGCCTTTTCTTTATGAAAATAGGGCTCCGGTTTCCCCTAGAGTATCTGGTTTTTGCCGAGTATGTTATATCTAGTGTATGACCTATGCAAAGGAGCGCTCTATATAATGGCGGTATATCGGAATCTGAGCATCAAGCGAAAAATGTTTCTCATGATCTTTCTGATCATGACCCTTATTATTGCGATTGCTTACAGCTCCTTATATTATGCCTATTCGATTTATGACAGACAGCTGTATGACAAATCCTATCGGCTCTTGAATTTATCGTCCACCACGATAGATATGGAGCTGAAGAAGCTGGAGTCCATGTCACTCACCATTATTTCAGACTCTCTCATTCAGCAGGGATTAAAGGATTTGCTTCAGGACGATGCGGAATATACCGGCTATATAACCCGCAAGAAAGTAACCGATCAATTGTGGGCGCATATTAGCAATGCTGAACGTTATGTGCAATCTGTTCATCTTATCGACTCCAGACAGCGGGTCAGCAAGTATGGGGAATCCCCGTCCTTCTCGGAGGAAAAATATGCCCGCATGATAAAAGAAGCTGCAGCGGGAAAAGGCGAAGTCCGCTGGCTGTACCCGGATGCTTCCGACCCTATGCTAATCATGGTCAGGGAGGTGCGGGCGTATGAGCCCTTGACGCTTGCGCCCATTGGCATATTATTTTTGCGGATTAATATGGAGAGACTGGTGGAGGACTATGCGGGTACGGCAAGTCACAGTAGTGATATTCTGCTTAAAGCAGGGGAGGAGGTCGTCTATCCGTACGGGCAAATGCCCGAAGGTGTAGCTGCAGCACTTCAGCCGCTGCAGGCGGGAGACGGCTACGAGATTAAGAAGGTGAACAAGGAGACGACCTTCCTGTCGCAGAAAAAATCCTCCTATACGGGCTGGATGTATTACAATATCGTCCCTTACAATCATATTTTCGAAACGGTCGTGTGGCTGAAAAATGTGCTGGTTATCGTCTATGGCTTAACCTTTGTTGTCGTTGTTGCTCTTGGGATGGCCTTCGCCCGCAGCTTGACGAGGCCCATTCGCCAGTTAATCGGCCAGATGAAAGAGGTGCAGTATGGCGATCTGGACAGCATGGATGCAAGCATGGCCGCGCCATCGTTTCAGCAAATGGATGAAGTGGGGCTGCTGCAGCGAACATATCGAATGATGATTACTCGCATCAATACGCTGATTAAAGAAAATTACGCCAGCCAGCTGATCATTAAGGAAACGGAGTTCAAGGCGCTGCAGGCGCAAATCAATCCTCATTTTTTGTATAATGCACTCGATTCCATCCATTGGCTGGCCAAGAAAAATGCGCAGCAGCAAATATCCAGCATGGTCGTCTCGCTTGGTTATTTGCTGCGTTCCTCGATCAGCCTAAAGCAAAATGTCATAACGGTTGCGGAGGAGCTTGAAACGGTGAAGCATTATATTACGATTCAAAAATACCGATTTCAAAATCGGTTGGATTTTCATATGGATGTGCCTGCTTCCTGTCATGCAGCTGCCATTCCTAAGCTTACCCTGCAGCCTCTATTGGAAAATGCCGTTCAATACGGTTTGGAGCCTATGATTGAGCCTTGCACAATTCGGCTTTATGCGGAATGGGCCGAAGGAAAGCTTGTGCTCATTGTCGAGGACTGCGGGCCGGGCATGGAGGAAGCGTATGCGCAGCGTGTACTGAGTGGAGAGGCGGAAGTGCGAGGCAACGGGATAGGCATTTTGAATATTAAAAATCGAATCAAGCTCGCTTTCGGCGAGAGCTATGGGCTGCGAATTGACAGTCGGGCGGGGGGCGGAACGAAGGTCAGCGTCCTTATTCCGCTTTTGCAGGGGGATGAAGCAGAAGATGCGAACGACGATTCGAATTAGCGTAATGCTGTGCTTGTTAGCCGCTCTCTGGGGCTGTGTCCCCGGGCAGTCCGACCCGCTGAACCAGCTGAAGGAGGAGCCGATTACGCTTCGCATCGCTTGGTGGGGCAATGAATTTCGCAACCATGCAACCATTGAGGTTATCCATATGTATGAAGAGCTAAATCCGCATATTAACATTGAGTTTGAATACAGCGCTTTCAATGAGTATTGGAGGAAGCTTGCACCATACGCGGCGGGCAATGCGCTGCCGGATATCATTCAGATGGATATTTCGTATTTGTCCCAGTACAGCTCCCTTGATTTGCTGGAGGATTTGGAGCCTTATATTCAAAGCGGCTTGCTGGACGCCTCCAGCATCAACGAAAGCAATCTTTCCAGCGGGAAATGGGGAGGTAAATTATATGGCATGAATCTAGGCGTTAACGCGCTATTTGCCGTATATGACCCAGAGGTTTTCAAGGCCAACGGTATAGTGCCGCCAACGGCATCGTGGACTTGGGAGGATTTTGACCAAATGGGGGAGCAGCTCAAGGGCAAAGGCATTTATTTAGGAACGGTACTGACGCCGGAGCAATTTTTTGCCTATTTTCTTAGACAGCATGGCTTCACCTTGTTTGCAGAAGATGGCACTAGTCTAGGTTACGAGGATGACCAGCTGTTTATCGACTACTTTGGCCGAATGCAGAGGCTGGCGTTGGATAAGCTGATCTTTTTGCCAGATATTTGGACGACCGAAACGAATAAATCCGACGCAGACCCCTTTTATAGAGGAGAGGCTTTATTAGGCTGGGGCTACTCCAATCAGTATATCAACATCGTTGAGCGTTACAGCAAACAGCTGGCTATTGTCCCGCTGCCTGGGCCAAACAGCAAGCAAGGGTTATTTTTGAAGCCGGGCATGTTCTTCTCAATCACAAAAAATTCGAAACAGAAAGAGGAGGCGGCTAAATTTATCAGCTTCTTCGTCAACGATCTGGAGGCCAACAAGCTATTAAAGGGAGAGAGAGGCGTGCCCGTATCCTCCAGATTAAAGGAAGAGCTGAAGCCGTTTGTTGAGCCGGAGCTTGCGCAGATTTTTGAATATCTCGATTGGGTGGAGAAAAATAGCAGCCCCATGGACCCGCCGGACCCGGTCGGGACGGCAGAGGTGACCGTAGTGCTGCGTGATCTTCACGATCTGCTGTTATTTGGCAAAATATCGCCGGAGGCGGCGGCCGCTGAGTTTCGGGCAAAGGCTGATGAAATATTGGCGCGCAATAAAAAATAAAGAACATCTAGTGTTATAATGACTAGTAGATTGACGGAGCTAGAAGGGTGATAGCATGAGTGTAATTCGACTGGAAAATGTGACGAAGAAATATGAAGAGGCTATGATTTTTCGCGATATTTATTTTCGCGTGAGCCAAGGGGAGCGAATTGGCCTGATTGGGCGGAATGGAGCCGGCAAGTCGACGGTTTTCAAGCTCATTATGGGCAAAGAAGAGCCGACAAGCGGCAAAGTGGAAATAGATCCGAAGGTCAAAATCGGGTATTTCTCGCAATTTTCAGAAATGCGCGGAGGCCTGTCTGTCCAGCAAGAGCTGGAAATGTGCTTCGAGCAGGTTGCCAGCATTGAACGGGAGCTGCAAGCGGTCGGAGAAAAGCTGGGCTTCGTTTCGGATGATGCCGAAATGAATGAGCTGCTGGCGAGACAAGCGGAGCTTTTTGAACAAATGGACCATTTGGATGGCTGGAACGTGTCCGTCGAGATTAACACGGTTCTGACAAAGCTGGGCTTTAACGAGCGTTCGCGCCATCAGCCCATTGACGAATTGTCGGGCGGCTGGAGAAACCGGGCGGCTTTAGCGAAAATGCTCATTGAGCTGCCCGATGTTGTATTGCTTGATGAGCCGACCAACTACTTGGATATGGATGGCATCGCGTGGCTGGAGCAGTGGCTCTACCGTTTTAATGGCGCTATGATCTTGATCTCGCATGATCGGCAGTTTATCGACAAGGTCGTCACGCAAATCATCGAGATTGAAAACTATCATTTTCAGGAATACGAGGGCAATTATACGGACTACATTCGCAAGAAGAAGCTGCGCAAAAAGGAGCTGGACCGCCAGTTTGAGTGGGAGGAAGAGCTGCTGCTGATGGAGTCGGAGGCCATTGACAGCCGCGCCAGCAAAAAATCGTCCAAAGATCGGTTATCCCGCAAATTGGCGGATAATAAGAAGCGGATTGCGCCGAATCCGGTGAACGTGCTGATTACGGATATTTATGAGAAGCTGCGTTTCCCGGACAAGCTGTGCGAGGTGAAGCAGATCGGGCAAGCCTATGAGGAGCGCTCGATTTTTCAGAACGTTAGCTTTGATATTCAGAAGGAGGATCGCCTCGTCATCGTTGGCCCGAACGGAAGCGGAAAGTCTACGCTAATCAAGGTGCTGACGGGGCAGGAGAAGCCCGAATCCGGCGAGGTCACTTGGGAAAAAGGGGTCAGCTATGCGTATTTCAACCGGATGTGGGAGGAGCTTGATCCTAAGGATACGGTGAGCCATGCCGTCAATACGTACGGTCTAGGACTCGATGCTCCGCGGAAAAAGGTGAATAAATTTCTGTCGATGCTGCAATTTTCCGAGATGGATTTAAGCAAAGTCATTGGCAGCCTTTCCGGCGGTCAGATGGCCCGGGTTGCTTTGGCTAAATGTCTGCTCTCCGGTGCAGCCGTTATCATACTGGATGAACCGACCAACCATCTGGATTTAACGAGCATTCAGGTGATGGAGCAGGCGCTGATCCATTTTCCTGGCGCTGTCGTTACCGTAAGCCATGATCGGTTTTTCATTGATAAAATTGGAACGAAGATGCTGGTGTTCGACCCGGAATCGGGCATTACTCAGCAGAATCTATAGGGTCGCATGATTATTATTTCATGAGCAGAAACGGGAGGCGCTTAAACAGGCGTTTTCCGTTTCTTTTTTTAAGCTGCTTGTGACGACGCATTAGGAAAAAATTCGCAGTGATCCGTTGTTGACCGGGCATCCTATTAGAGTTAAGTTTAACTTACTTTTTATAGAAAATGAAAATTAAAGGGGACCTCATTATGTATTCCATCAGCGAAGTTCAGCATTTATTGGGGTTAAGCGCCTCAACCCTTCGTTATTATGAAAAAGAAGGCCTTATTCCTGATATTAAACGGACAGAAGGCGGAAAAAGAATTTATACAGAGGATCAAATCGGCTGGCTGAGGTTTATTATTGCATTAAAAGAGACGGGCATGACCATTGATAAAATTAAAGCATATTTGGATATGAATGTCCGCGGGGAAGAAACCTTAGCAGAACGAAGAGAGTTTCTGGCGCAGCATAAGGCGCGAATTGAAAATAACCTAGCCCAGACGCTCCTCCATTTGGAGCGGATCAACCAGAAAATTAGTTATTATGATGCCGTTGTGCTTGGCAAAAGCTTTTTTTAAATTTGATTTGACTTAAAGTTAACTTCAAGTAGTAACCTTGTCTTATTACCGATAAGGAGTGATCAAGTTGACTGCTGCGAATAAAGTTTGGTTTATTACGGGATGCTCGACGGGCTTTGGATATGAAATGGCTGATTTTGCAATTAAGGCAGGCTATAACGTTGTTGTAACAGCGAGGAATAAGGATACGCTTAAAGGATTCGAAGAAGGCAATGAAACGAGCGTGCTCGCTTTGGAGCTGGATGTTACGAAGCCAGAACAGATTAAAGCGGCTGTTCAGCACGCTATTGATAAATTCGGAACGATAGATGTCCTTGTGAATAATGCGGGAATCGGATATTTCAGCGCCGTTGAGGATAGCGTGGAAGAAGAAACGCGCAAAATGTTTGAAATCAATTTCTGGGGCCTTATGAATATGACAAATGCCGTTCTACCTACGATGAGAGGTCAGAAATCGGGCCATATTATTAATTTTTCATCAATCGGCGGACTGGCCTCCTTTCCCTCACTTGGCTACTATCATGCTACTAAATATGCGGTCGAGGGCATTTCAGAAAGTCTCTCTCAAGAGCTTGCACCGTTCCATATCCATGTTACGTTAATAGAGCCAAGCAGCTTCCGTACGGATTGGTCGGGACGTTCCTCAGTCAAAACCGAGCCATCGATTCCGGAATATAAGCAGGTAATGGGTGCCATACTTGAAGGCGTAGGAAAAGGAAATGAAGCAGGAGACCCGAAAAAAGCGGCAGAAGCCGTTATTACAGTCGTGGAGAGTGAGCAGCCGCCGCTTCGTTTGCTTTTAGGAAATGCGGCTTACCAAGTGGCGAGCTATAAACTTACTAATCTGCTGAAAAGTATAGAAGAATGGAAAGAAACAACGATTAACGCTGATTTTCCGCAATAAAGACGGAGAAGCACAATAAAAAACGGTACTTCATCGAGAGATGGAGTGCCGTTTTTCTTATATTTCACCCTCGAAACGGAAGCTTTGCCGCCAGAGGACAGCGACAGCCGTTAACCTTGTGCGAGAGCTTCTTCTGTTATTTTACGAATGTCAATGGGGGAGAGGGTGCCTTCTTGGATAATGTCCGGCAGAATATGCTCGAGGAAATACTTCACGCAGTGGAGATCGATGTTTTTGATTTTAATGATGGCGTAGCGGTACATGACGATAAATTCCTTCTCGGTATTTCCGCGCTGGAGCTCAGCGAAAGCTTCATATACCTGATCCATTTTATCGGCGACTTCCAAAATGAGACCTTCTACGGAATGGTCTTTGCCTTCGCGCAGCTGTCTGCGGAAAATAGCCTGAAACTCCTCGGGAATGTTCTCCTGAATAAAATGCTCGACCATGCCATCCTCAACCTGCTGCAGCATCGAACGCAGTTCAAGTGAATAATGCTTGACGGGCGTCTTAATGTCTCCGATAAAAATTTCCCCATAATCATGGCTGCTTGTAATTTCATAAAGCTTCTTCCAATCAATTGTGACGCCGTGCTGTTCCTCGATATCGGCAAGCGTCTTGGCGTACTGGACGACCTTCCATGAGTGAGCCGACACGCTGTGCTCCTCGAACTTGAATTTGCCTGGTGTGCGGATAATGCGTTCCAAATCGTTAAGGGATCTAAAGTACGTATGAATGCCCATGTGTGTCATCATCCTTTATTTAGTTGAATATGGTTCGACTATACTCCGGCAATGTCATCTCAGCATTAACGCTATGTGAGAACTAGATAAAATTTAAAAATCGAATGGTGGCAGTATGTTTAGTATCGTTTAAAATGTAATACTAGAATGACAAATTAAATTAAATATCGACAAAATAATACTTTGTCCTTATAATACATTTATAAATGGAGAATATTAATAAGGGAGAGATTGTATTATGCGTGTTAATTTAGTTAATGGCGCGGGTGCCATTAAAGAAGTAAAAGTTGGGTTTAGCTGGACAACTTTATTTTTTGGTTTTTTTCCAGCTCTATTTAGAGGCGATTTGAAATGGGCGGCAATTATGCTTGTAGCGGCAATCGCAGTAGGTATTTTTACTCTAGGCTTTGGAGCATGGCTTCCAGGGATCATCTTTTCTTTCATTTATAATAAAATGTACATTAAAGAGCTGTTGGAAAAAGGTTATCGCCCGGCAGATGCACAAGCTCAAGCTGCTCTTCAAAATAATGGAATCATGGCAGCTTAAGCTGCCATTTCGAATGACATATTAATGAAACTAGTCAAAGAGCCTGCTTAACCATAAATGGTTGAGCAGGCTCTTTTTGCGTTTGCGGCAAGCATTAGTAGGAAATGTCATTGCTGACCCGAAAAATGAGCCCCAAATGCGAAATTTGAAGCCTTACCGGAACGGAGGCTGCCGTCTACAATGAATAAAGAAGGCATTTCATTTTGCAGAGCAAGATTCCAACGTAGTATGGGGGATTTATACGGTGAAAATACGGCACGAAGCACAATCGGCGGCAGCACTTGCAGCAAGCACGAGAGCGGCCAAGCGCAGCAGATGGTTCAGGAAGCTGTACGGCCAGAGGCATGTGCAGGTGATGGCGCTGCTTGGCATTTTATGGATGATTATTTTCAATTATGTTCCGATGTACGGCATTATCATAGCGTTCAAAGAATTTAATATCGTTAAGCCCATCAGCGCGGCGCCTTGGGTGGGCTGGTCGCATTTTCAAGAATTTTTCCAAGATGAGAGCTTCGTCAATGTGATGCGCAATACGCTGGGCATCAGCTTGATCAAGCTGGCAATCGGCTTTCCGCTGCCGATTATATTCGCTTTATTTTTGAACGAGGTACGGTCGGTGCTGTTCAAAAGATCGGTGCAGACGATATCCTATTTGCCGCATTTTCTATCGTGGGTGATTCTTGGCGGCATCCTGACGACTTGGCTGTCAGATGTCGGTATCGTCAATCATGTGCTGCTGGCGCTTAACGTCATTAAGGAGCCGATTTCGTACCTGGCAGAGCCCGGTTATTTCTGGGGCATCATTATTACCTCGGATATATGGAAGGAGCTTGGCTGGTCCGCCATTATTTATTTGGCTGCGATTTCGAGCGTATCGCCCGAAATGTATGAGGCCGCTACGATTGACGGGGCAGGACGCTTTCAGAAAATGTGGTACGTCACACTGCCGAGCATCAAAGCAACGATTTCGATTTTGTTCATTCTGGCGGTCAGTGGCGTCTTGAACTCCAACTTTGATCAAATTTTGGTGCTGAGAAACGCTTTAAATGAAAGCGCAAGCAATGTGATTGATATGTTCGTCTACCAGACGGGCATGCAGCAGGGACGGTATTCCTATGCAACCGCGGTCGGCTTGTTCAAATCCGTTATCGCCCTTATTTTGCTGCTCATCGCCAATCGGGTAACGAAAAAAATCAATAACACATCGTTGTTTTAGGAAGGAGGCGACTAGCCTTGCTCAGCTTGAAACGAAAAACAAAGGGAGAAGCGGTATTCGACTTCTTCAACGGCTTCGGCATGCTGCTCGTGTGCTTTGCGACCCTGTACCCCATCTGGTACGTTCTCGTGAATGCATTCAATGAAGGGCAGGACGGGATGCGCGGTGGCATTTATTGGTGGCCGCGGGTGTTCAGCGTAGAAAGCTTCGAGGCGGTATTCCAAAGCGCGGGCATTATGACGGCAATGGGCATTACGGTAGCGAAAACGCTGCTTGGCGTGCTGCTGCATGTTTTTTTCACCGCGATGGTAGCCTATGCGTTTTCCCGCAGGGGACTTATTGGCGGCAAAATTTACATTTTAATTGGTACGGTTACGTTGTTTTTCGGCGGCGGTTTGATTCCTACTTATTTGCTCATTAGAGATTTGCATTTGCTGGACCATTTTCTCGTGTATATTATTCCGGCGATGTTCAGCTTCTTCGATCTCATTATATTCATGACCTTCTTCCGGGAAATTCCTGATGGACTGGAGGAAGCGGCGAAAATCGACGGAGCGAATGACTGGGGCATTTTCCTCAAGGTGGTGCTGCCGGTATCGCTGCCGGTTATTGCGACGATTGCGCTGTTCCATGGGGTGTATCAGTGGAATGACTATTTTGCCGGCGTCATCTATATGAACAACATGGATTTACAGCCGATCCAAACGTATTTGTACCGGGTAGTCGCACAGTCCAGCTCGAATCAGATGGTAGCCGCCATTCCGGGAGGCGTTGGCAAAACGGTTACGTCGCAGTCGATCAAGCTGGCAACGATGGTCGTCACGACGCTGCCGATTGTGCTGGTCTATCCTTTCTTGCAAAAGTATTTTGTCAAAGGCATGATGATCGGTTCTATTAAGGGCTAGTCTTCAGTCTATTCAAAAAGAAAAGGGGAAAATAAACATGGTTAAACAACCGGCATTAAAGCAGCTGCTATTGCTGCCGCTTGCGGCTGTCCTTGTATTTACGGCAGCCTGCTCATCAAACAGCAACACGAACGAGGGGGCTGCGAATGAAGGCAAGCCTGCAGCTTCCAGTGAGGTGAAGCTGACGCAGGAGGATAAAGGCTGGGAAGTGGATAAAAGCCCAATTACGTTCGATTGGTATATTAATTTTGCGTGGTTTCCTAATAAGTGGGGCGTAGATGACACCTCCAAGTATATTACGGAGAAAACAGGCGTAGATATTAACTTCATCGTCCCTGCCGGCAATGAGGCGGAGAAGATGAACACGATGATCGCATCGGGCAGCCTGCCTGATTTCATTACGCTTGGCTGGTACGAGGATGCCGTCAAGAAGATGATAGAAGGCGACATGGTGCTTCCGCTTAATGAGCTGGCAGACCAGTATGATCCTTATTTCTACAAGGTGACCGACCCGGCGAAGCTCGCCTGGTACAAGCAAGAGGACGGCCATATCTATGGGTATCCGAACGCCTCCTCCTCACCGAAGGATTACGAGAAGTTCGGCGACAGCATCACCTCTACACAGACATTCCTCGTACGCAAGGACATGTATGAGGCCATCGGCAGCCCGGATATGCGGACAACGGAAGGGTTCCTTCAAGCATTGGATGCTGCAAAAGCGAAATTTCCCGACATTAACGGCCAGCCGTTAATTCCGCTGGGCATGTATGATTTTAATGAGAAGGGCAACAGCTCGCTGCAAGCTTACATTCAAAACTTCTTAGCTATTCCTTATGAAAAGGATGGACATCTTTATGATCGCGATACAGATGCTGAATATGTAACATGGCTCAAGACGATGCGCCAAGCGAATGAAAACGGCCTGCTCTCGAAGGACATATTTATCGATAAACGCCCGCAAATGGAGGAGAAAATCGCTCAAGGCCGTTACTTTGCGATGCTGTATTCGAGGTCTGATCTGGCTAACCAGCAAAATGCGCTATTTGCAAACGATCCTAATTCCATTTATATTGCGGTGGATGGGCCGGCTAATGCTGCGCAGGCTCAAGCAACGCTTGCAGGGCCATCGATTTCCGGCTGGACCGTTACCCTCATCTCCAAAAATGTGAAGGATAAAGCGCGGGCGATCCGCTTCCTGGACTACCTTATTTCAGAAGAGGGCCAGCGGGATATGTTTTTCGGCAAGCAGGGCGTAACCTGGGATACAATAGACGGGAAAGACCAATTTCTTCCTGATGTATTGGAGCTGCTTAATTCCGATCGTGGGGCCTTCGATAAAAAATATGGCGCCTCCCATACGTTCTGGATGCTGATGGATACGAATTTAACGCCGGAATGGTCGCCGCCAGCCGTTGAGCCATTCAAGCAGATGGAAGACTGGACGCGCGGAAAGGCGCTCAGCCTGTCGCAATTTGATCAGCTTGACCCGACGGGTGCATCCGAGGAAGGCATTATGAAGACGAAGCTGGATCATGAATTTGGCAAGGTTCTTCCGAGGCTACTGCTTGCGAAGTCAGATGCCGAATTCGACAGCTTGTGGCAGGAGTATTTGAGCAAGCGCGATGCTCTTGGCTTTGGCACCGTTCAGGCCTACAAGCAGAAAAAATATGAAGAGAACGTTGCGAAGCTGGCAGAATTCATTAACTAATACAGGCCAGACCCGGGCATACATCCCGGCATTAGGTGCGCCCAATCCATTATGGACGGGCGCGCTTTTTGCCGCCTGCAAGCAAGGTCAAGGGGCTGAGCCGCGAAGATGGAAGTGAGCCTAACGTGGGAAGGCAAATTCGGAGCTATTTTCAAACGACGGCTTATTGGCTGGGCAGAAGATCGATGCAAAGCCGTCTGGTCGCCGCTTATATTTTTATTTTACTGTTTCCAAGTATTGTAGTATCCAATTATTTGTTTGGCGAAATTAGAGACAGCCACATTAATGACACGCTTAGGCAGGGGCAGTATTTGGTGGAGCTGGAGAAGGTTAATATACTTAATCAAATTGAAGCGATGGAGCTGGCAGCCCAGCTTACGATATTAAGCGCGGACATTACCGAGTATATATCTACACACAAGGAATTTACGACGGAGGAGCTGCTGGATTTATATCGGGGGCCGCTGACCGATGTTATCCATATTCAAACGAACAATCCGAACATCGCCCATTTGCGCCTGTTTGCAGACAATGACTATATATCGGAAATGTGGCCGATTGTTTTTCATGAGCGGCGTATTCAGAAGGAGCCATGGTATTCAGAGCTTGCGGAGCTGGATGGCAAGGAGCTGTGGGTGTTTAAGGAGGAGGACGCCGATATTTTGCACCGGAATGTGACGGATGTGCATAATCAGATGCCCAAGGTTTCTCTTATGCGGGTCGTCCGGGCAGGGAGTGAGCGAACTGGCGTCATTCAGGTGGAAATGCTGCTGAAGCATTTTGCGCCCAAGGCCTTTGCAAGCTTGCAGGATGAGGGCTCGCAGATGATGCTGGCTGACAGCAAGGGAAGCATTGTGCTTGATGAGCTCCAAGCCTTCGCGGGTACAGGGAGCAATCCGAAGCTGCGCACAGCCATTAAGGCGCAGTTCGCCGCAATGAAGGAGCTTGGGCAGCATGAAATACGTTTTACCGTGGACGATCATCCGTATTTGCTCATTCGTACGCCCGTAGAACAAGCGGATGCAGAGCTGCTCAATATCATTTCCTTGGAGTCGGTATATGAGCGCGTATCGAAGGGGCAATTTCAAATTATGGCGGTTAATGTGGGGCTCATTGGCCTGCTGTCTATTATCACGTATATGATGAATGCTATTATTCTCAAAAATTTGCGGCGCTTAACCGATGCGATGAAGAAGGTCAGGCGGGGCGAGACGCCGGCTGGACTTCCCCTCAGCGGGGGCGGGGAAATCGGCGAGCTGGCATTCCATTTTAATAAAATGATGCAAACGATTAATGAACTGATTGCTCAAGGCGTAAGGAAGAAGGCGCTGACGAAGGAAGCCGAGCTGCGGACGCTGCACAGCCAGATTGATTCACACTTCTTGTACAATACGCTGGAAAATATTAAAATGCTGGCCGAAATTGAAAACCAGCGCACCATCTCTGACTCGCTTACGTCGCTGGGCGGCATGATGCGCTACAACTTCAAGTGGTCAGGCGAATATGTGCGCCTGCAGGATGAGGTTCGCCATATTCAAAACTATATCGATGTCATGAATATTCGCTTTGACGAGCCCGTCGTCCTTGAACGGAGCATTGAGCCGGGCTTGCTGGAAGTCGAGATGCTTAAAATGTCCTTGCAGCCGATTGTAGAAAATGCACTTAAGCACGCCTGGCCAGAGCTAGGGGAGCAGCGGCGCCTCATCCAGATTGCTGCCTTCGAGCAAGCGGATAGCGGGATTGTCATAACGCTGCGCGATAATGGTGCAGGAATCTCTCCTGAGCCGCTTGCGCTGCTGAATGAACGCATCCATCTGGAACGGGCGGACGAGCGCCTGATGGATGAATATGAACGAAGCGCAAAGCCATTGTACGGCATAGGGCTGCGCAATGTGCATCAACGCATTCGCATTTATTACGGCAGGCCTTATGGCTTGCAGGTGCACAGCGAGAAAGGCCATTTTACTGAAGTCATCATCACGCTGCCCAAGGTGCTGATTGCTGGAGGAGGGGATGACCATTAAAAGGCTGCTGATCGTGGATGACGAGAAAAATATAAGAATCGGCCTGAAAACGATGATCGAGCGTGAGTTTCCAGATTTCTACCATATTCGGTTAGCCATTCATGGAGAGGATGCGTTGGCGCAATATGGGAGCGAGCACGCGGATATCGTCATTACGGACATTCGCATGCCGGTGATGGATGGCATTGAGCTGATCAAGCGAGTGATGCAGCAGCCGGAGGAGGAGCGCAAGCCTGTTTTTATTATTTTGAGCGGCTATGATGAGTTTACGTATGCGAAGGCAGCGATTGAGTACCAGGTCAGAGATTATATATTGAAGCCGATTCGCCGGGATGAGCTCTTCGAAGCGCTGCGCAAAAGTGAAAGCATTTTGCAGGCACAGGCAGAGCTTGTACGCAAAACAGCAGAGGGCGACAAATACCGCGAGCAGGTTCGACTGAGCCGCTTGAAAGAGTGGCTCAGTCAAGGAGAACTGCTGCATGGGCAGGAGGAGGAGCTGCACCCTGATAATGAAATACCCTTCGAATCAATCACCTTGCCATGCTATGTAGCAGTTCTCAGCTACAAAGCCGAGAATGGAGAAGCGATGAACCGCAATGAACTGGGGCAGCTCATTGAGAGTATGCTGGAGCAGCTTGGAGGGACGGTCGATGCTTCTTTTGTGGATGCCGGAGGAAGGCTTGTCCTAATTGGGGGGAAGGCGGCGCAGTTCCACGAGCTGCTGCGGCTAACTGGCGGCAAGGAGCTGGAAGGGCTGCGTTTGGGACTAAGCTCAGAGGCGGCTAAGCTTGAGGATTTGCGCAGCTGCTATAAGCAGGCAGAGGAAGCGCTGCACTATTCCTTTCTATATCCGGGCAGCCGACTGCTCCAGTATCAGGATGTTCGGACGTCGCAGCGCCGCATGCATCCGATGCCGGATAATGACATACGCAAGCTTGGCAATATGCTGGGTACCGAGCGGGAGAAGGAAATACAGGCGCTGCTTAAAGCTATTTTTCGAATTGATGAAATGGCTGATGTAGAGATCGGTTATCTGCGCCAGGTGGGCAAGCGAATAAATGAGCAGGTGCTCGATGAAGTGTTCCGCCTATACGGGGAGGCATCTATTGACGTGCTGAAGCTGTACCGCAGAGTCGGCAGCATGGACAATTTTCGCAGCTTTCACGACTATTACCGCAGTCTGGAGCATTTGTTATACAGTGTAAATGAGTATGTGAGAGACATACGTTCTGCCTATAACGAGCATGCGGAAATTAACGCGGCTATATCGTATATGGAAGCGAACTATGCCCGGCCACTCAATATGGCGGTTGTCAGTAATTACGTCGGCCTTAATTATTCTTATTTCAGCGAGGCGTTTAAATCACATACAGGAGAAAGCTTCGTCCTGTTTTTGAAAAAGCTGCGTATCCGCAAAGGAAAGGAGCTGCTGGAAAACACGGGCGATAAAATGCAGGATATCGGGAGTGCTTTAGGCTTCGAGAGCAGCAAGCAATTTACCCGCGTGTTCAAGGAGCTGGAGGGAGTTTCCCCGCAGGAATATCGGCTTAAGGTTAAAGCAGCAGCCAGCTTGGGGGAATGAACGGCCTGGGCAAATACAGGCATCTGCATTGACAGCAGCCCGCCAATTGGCGATGATGAAGGTATTCGTACTTGAAGGAGCATCATTCAAGTGGCGAATATTGAATGGAAGGGGCTGACACATATGCAATTAATCGTTGAGCAGCCAGCGGCGAGCTGGTATAAGCAGCAGTTGGAACTGGAAAATGGAGAGTCGGTCAGAATATTTATAAAGCTTGGCGGCTGCAGCACTGTAGTGCCGGGCTTGTCTCTAGGCGTTAATAAGGAACTGCCAATAAATCCGGGGCTTACCGCTACCGTAGAAGGAATTACCTTCTTCATGGAGGAATCCAATTTGTGGTATCTCGACAATAAAGGGCTGCGCATTACGTTCGACGAGCAGCATGAGGAAATTGACATGATCGTGGAATAAAAAAGAGAAAGGCAGGGGCCGTTCAAGGCTCCTGCCTTTCTCTCTCTTTAGTCTTACCATTCTCCATTAACGCCTGCAAACAGTGAGGTTATAACTTTCACCTATCCAAATCAATGCCCGTCTTAATTCTTTCATCTGATGTGAATGAGCAGAAGGCCTGTTTTGTCCATTGTACTAGATGGCAGTATCCAGTATATTGATAATGATTATCACATAATAAAAAGAGGGGTTCTCACATGTCTACGAAACAAGTCAAAATATTCATTGCCGCTGTACTATTATTAACCTTCGGTTTATTAGCAGCCTGTGGCTCTGGCGGTGTACAGGCCACGGAGTCGGCACCAACTGCAATCGGGTCTACCGAGTCTGATCCGGCTGAATCAGCTGCAACAACTGCGACAGAGGCAGCAACACGGCTCTACAAGGACTTTAGCGGACATGAGGTTGCGATTCCAACCCATCCGCAGAAAATCGTATTGCTCGGCGACATACCAGGTGATTTGTTGGCACTGGGCATTACACCTGCGGGGAACGATTGGGTGAATGAGCCTTACGTCTATAAAGAGGATTTGGCGGGAGTTGTCGATATTGGCTATCCGCATAATATGGAAAAGGTGCTGGAGCTTGCGCCTGACTTGATTTTACAGGCTGGATATGGCGGTCCCGATGACACCGAAATTTTCGAGAAAATGTCCAAAATCGCGCCGACTGTCATTTTCAATAGAGATGCGGCAACGTTTGATCGCTTGCGAGAGGTTGCTGACATCGTCAATAAGAAGCAGGAGGCGGAGGCTTGGATTGCCAGCTATGAGATTAAGGCGAAGGTGATGTGGGATAAAATCGGCTTGAAGCCAGGCGAGTCGGCAACGGTCTACCTAAGCTTAGCTGGTGATTTCTATGTCATGGGCAATTTCAGCTTAACGATGTCTCTTTACCAGCCGGGCGGCTTTAGCCCGAGCGCGAAGGTGCAGGAGCTCATCGACAAGAAGGAGGTGTTCTCGCTCATTTCAATGGAGGTGCTGCCTGATTATGCGGGGGACCATGTATTTTTACTCAGTTCACCCGGAACAGATGATGAAGCGGAAGCGAAAAAGCTGATGGAAGGCCCGCTTTGGAAATCGACCCCTGCTGTTAAAAACAATCATGCTTATACGGCTGATATTAGCTGGAACGCAAGTGACCCGATTACAATGGAACGTTTTCTGGATGAACTTCCGAAAATTATGGGCATGAAGTAGGCAATCGTTTACAATAAAAGAAGGGTCTACTATATTGTCCATGAGGAGCTTGATTTTATGCCATTAACAAAACCAAATCAGGAAAAATTGGAACACTTGCTGCAAGAACAGGAGTATACCCACGCCTTGGACTATTTAATGAAACACGCCCGCGAAGGCGTGCGTTTGGCGAAGCGGAATATAGCGGATTATTCTAAAACCTGCGTATCGCGAATTGGCGGAGATCCCGATCTTCCTGATGAAATAGAATGGCCGCTTGATCAAGAGGGTACACCGATGACTTTTTTGGCGCAGCTGCGTCTGGAGGAATTGGCACCGCATGATGCGGCCTCGCGGTTATCGCATGGCGGCATGCTTTATTTTTTCTTAGGAGTGGATGAGCCCGCTTATCATATTGACCATTTCGTCCTGCATTTGAAAGACGAGCAGCTTGCAGGTGCCAAGCGCCGCCTTGCTCCTGAGGAAACGTCGCTGGAGGATGCCGACTATATCGGCTATGAGGTGGTGGGCCGCGCCTCGATTGAGCTTCCCGGCTATGGTTATGTCGATAGTGAGCTAGTAGAAGATGAAGAGCATGATTATGAGGAATACGAGGATTTAACCCATGAATTGAGCGGCAGCGAGGATGGCGATCTAGCTGTCATATTCGGCTATCCGGCAACGCAGCATGGCGACTGCGAGATAGAGGCGGCGCTGATGCTGATGACGGGCAAGCATTATGAATACAGCCCGGACAAAGCGATGAAGCAGCTGGCGGACCACTTCGGAGGCGACGTTGGACAAGCTGAGCAGGAGGTTGCGGATACGCTCGTGCTGCTAACTCTTGATTCGGATAAAGATGTAGGTTTCTGCTGGTGGGATGCCGGGGAATTGCAATTTTATATTCGCAAAGAAGATTTGCTGGCAGGGAATTTCACGCGTACGTATTGTTCGCTGTATTCCAGCTAAAGGAAGCTAACGGCATTTAATTGTGAAGCGAAATGAGAAAAGCATGTTCACCGGCATCAAGCTGCTGGCGAACATGCTTTATTATATGGATACATATTTTCAACGTAAATAAGCAGGGGCAGAAAGAAGGGGGAAATTTGAAATGGTGTTGCGGCGGGTTTTGTGGTAGTATTTACTCTTATATTGAATGAGGACGTGAGCTGCGCGTGATTAAGATTACGATACCAACACCGGATGTAACGATTGAGAAGCAAATTTCTCCTGAGCTTAGCAATATTTATGGCTTTACTGATTTTCACCTGATTCC
Organism: Paenibacillus algorifonticola; assembly: GCF_050481745.1. Lineage (GTDB taxonomy): Bacteria > Bacillota > Bacilli > Paenibacillales > Paenibacillaceae > Pristimantibacillus > Pristimantibacillus algorifonticola_A. The sequence continues at coordinate 433,622 of NZ_JBCNGR010000006.1, forward strand.
CCGCGACAAGGGCGGCATCTTTATGTTTTACAACAAGAGCAAGGAGCTGCTGTTTGTCGGCAAGGCAAGAAAGCTCAGACCACGAATCAAGAAGCACTTTGAAGATTCGGTATCCCCAATGAAGCCGCATCGTGACGAAGTGACGACGATCGAGGTTTGCATCATTGAAGAGCCGGTGGATAGAGAAATCTACGAGACGTATATCGTGAATAAGCTAAGAGCGAAATACAATGTGGACAAGGTGTTTTTCAAGTAAGAGAGGGTAACAATTGTTCAGGATGAAAAGAAGCCATGAGCATCGTCAGAGAAGACGGGGCTCATGGCTTCTTTTTTGTGTCTGTTATACCGCTTGAATGGTGGCAGCGGGGCTTCTTCTAATGCGCAGCGCCATCAACGCTGCGAAGAAGCATACAAATCCAGCGATGACGAACGCCTGCGAATAGCTGCCGAACCAATCGCGCATGACCCCTGCGCCATAGGCTGCGGTAGAAGCGCCGAGCTGGTGGGCAACGACAATCCAGCCGAAAATCATGCCGGATTTTTCCTTGCCGAACGTTTCGCCAGCTAGTTTAGCGGTAGGGGGAACCGTAGCGATCCAGTCGAGACCGTAGAAAACGGAGAATACGACGAGCATGGCTGGCGTCGCTGTAAGCGCATAAGGCAGAAACAGCAGCGACAGCCCGCGCAGTCCATAATACCAGAACAGCAGCTTGCGGCTGTCAAAATGGTCGGATAGCCAGCCGGAAATGGTCGTTCCGAACAAATCGAACAGTCCCATCATGGCGAGCAGGCTAGCCGCAGCAACCTCCACCATGCCATGGTCTCCGCAAGCAGCAATTAGATGGGTGCCGATCAAGCCGTTGGTAGAGAAGCCGCAAAAAAAGAAGGTGCCCGCCAGCAGCCAAAACGTGGAATTTTTCATAGCCAGCCTGAGATTACGCAGTGGAGTCAGCAGCAGGCTCCCCGTGAAGGCAGTTGGTTTTACAATCTCACTTGAGCCGTAGGCAGCGGCTCCAACATCATAAGGGTGGTTGCGCATCCAGATGGCTACCGCAGCGAGAACGAGCAGAACGCCCGCTATAGCTGTAAAAATAGCATAGCGCCACCCGAAATCAGCCGTCATTTTTGCAAATAAAGGAAGAAACAGCAGTTGGCCAGTAGCGGCGCTTGCTGTCAGCAAACCAATGACAAGTCCTTTTCGCTTCACAAACCACATATTGCTTACCGTCACGCCAAGCACGTTTGCCATCATGCCCGTTGCAAGTCCGGACACCAGCCCCCACAACAGGTTGAACTGCCATAAGGCGTGGATGAACGGCGTTGCTGCAAGACTAACGGCGAGCAGCGCAAGCGAGCTTATGACGACCTTGCGCACACCGAAGCGCAGCAGCATGGAGGCGGAGAATGGCCCGACTAGGCCGTATAGTAAAATGCCCATGGAGATGACGCTGGATATGCTGCCGCGGCTCCAATGGAACTCATTTTGAAATGGGACAAGCAATATGCTTGGCAGCGAGCGGATACCCGCCGACACGAGCAGTGTGGCGAAGGTTAGCAGCACAATGATCCAGCCATAATAAAAACGGGGTTTTGGCTGCAGCCCGGCTTGCGATTGAGGAAGACTCATGGATTTAGATCGCCCTTTCAATTTTCGTTGTACATACAAAATTAAAAACGATGCTCAATAAGAGCAAAATAATAAAATGAATGAGGGTGTTCAAAAGAATGGGGATTAGCCGGATCCACACATGAAGTGGCTTTTATAACCGGCACGCACATTCTAGCGCTCTAGCTGCTCACTCGCTATTTCATGATCATGGGTTAGCTGGTCAGCAAGCTCCTTGCCGAGTATGGCTTCATAGGTCGCCTTCAGCTTGAGCGAAGCCTCACGAAGTGACGGTACCAGCTCCTTGCCCTTGTTGGTCGGGTAGACGAGCACGGTCTTTCCTTGAACCTGACGCTCCACCAGCTGCTTTGCTTCAAGCTTATCAATGAAACGCGTTAGCGTGGAGGGGGTAATATACAGCTTCTCCGAAAGCTCCTTCTGCGCAATGCCGGGTTTGCCAACGACCAGGCGAATCAAATAGCCATAGGCAGGCGCAAGTCCCGTCGTCGCAAAGGCCTCATCCGCCATCCGCGTTATTGCGCGGCTCAGACGGTTCGTTGTGAAATACATACAGCTATGCAAAAAGGCATCATCCAGCGGCTTGGTATCGGTTTGAGGCTGCTTGGTCATAATTGCTTCTCCTGTTCTTTATTTTGTATGTACAACAAAAATAAATGATTTGAGTGCTGTTGTCAATCCATATAAAATTTTTTTAACTATCGGTAGTTAAATTATTGACGAACCATCTTCCTATCGCCTATAATCATTTCCAGCAGAGTGAAATAAGGAGTGGAGCAGGTTGAAGAAAAAAGAGCTTACTACGAATCAAATTATTGAGGCGGCATTTGAGCTTTTTGCCGAGCATGGGATCGAACGAACGAGCTTAAGCATGATTGCGGGCAAAGTCGGCATTACGAAGCCGTCGATTTACTATCATTTTTCGACGAAGGAAGAGCTGGTCAGCCGGACGTATGAATTTATTTTTCAAAATCATCATTTCGGTAAATATTTTCAAGAGGAGCCTGTTACGAGCACAAGCTTTAGGGAAACGTTGTATCAGGGCGGACTACATATGCTTCCGGATGGCAGCAAGGAGCATTTAGCCTCGCTCAGGGTGTTGAGCGAATTTATGATGCTTGCTGAGCGAGATGAGCTGTACCGAGCGCGCCTGACCGATATGCAGCAGGAGTTTTTGAACGGCTTTCATGATCTGCTGGTGAAGGGCGTGGAATTAGGGGCGGTAGCTCCGCGAAACATAGCGTATAAAGCCCATATGCTCGCCTTGGTCATCGATAATTTATCCCGCTGCATGATGATGAAGGTAGTCATGGACTATCAGGGAGTCTGGAAGGAAACGGTCGATAGCGTCCTGCTGGAAGCGGCGAAAGAGGAGCATTAGAAAAGTGAAATAGGGAGGAAAGGCTAAATGAAAATCTTTTTTATTACAGGCACATCTAGAGGGATTGGAGAAGCATTGGCGGAGCAATTGCTGGCAGAGGATCATCATTTATTTTGCCTATCACGGGCGGAAAATGAACAGCTGATTGAGCGGGCGATTCGCAGCAAGACGAGTATGACTTATTATCCCTTCGATTTGAATCAGCTGCTGAAAATGGAGTCTATGTTCACGGCGTTATTCAGCATGATTCCGCAGGACACAGAAATAACAGGCTTCTATTTAATTAATAATGCGGGGATGCTGGCTCCAGTGGCACCTATCGAACAAAACCCAGCTCAAAGCATCATTGAAAATGTAAATATTAATTTGCTGGCTCCGATGATTATTACTGCGAATTTCCTCAAGCATACAAGGGACTTTGAAGGGGATAAGCGGATTATGAATATTTCATCCGGATCTGCCCGCTATTTGCTGCCTTCGCAAAGCTGTTACAGCACCTCGAAAGCGGGCTTGGACTCTTTTTCCAAAAGCGTGAGCCTGGAGCAGTTGAACCAGCCGTATCCGGCCAAGGTGGTATCCGTCTATCCGGGTATGATTGATACTCAAATGCAAGCTGAGATGCGTTCGGTGCCCAAAGCGGATTTCCCCTATGTTGATCAATTTATTCAGTTCGCAGAAGAGGGCAAGCTGCAGACACCTGAATATACGGCGGCAAAAATAATTGAGCTGCTGTTTAGCGAAGATTTTGGCAGCAACGTCGTGGTTGAAAACTTATAATCTATGAGAGAGAATCATTATCATTTATAATAGAGGGAGTTGTTGCGACAGTTATCTCATAGCGCGATCCAGCATACGGGAAACTGAGGAGAGGAATTGAAACGGTGCGATGCGTATAGAAGATCATATCTTGTTATGGAACCACGCGTTAGTTCGAATGATGGATGTTCGCCATATCATGACGGTGTTTAATGAGAAGCTGCCGGCTTATGACTTGCCCGCTAGTGCATTCTTGTTCACGGCGCGAGGCAGTGCAAAGGTTTCGCTGGATGGCCATGTGAGCATGGTTCGGCGGTTTCATGTGCTGCATGGCGGTAAAGGAACCCGGCTGGAGATCGAAGCAGAGGATGTATTCGAATTTTATTTAATTTTGTATAAAGCGTCATTAGGGTCACCATTCCGGCGCGAGCTGCAGCTTCTTGTGGAACGGGAAAATCCGTTTCAACAGCAATATGATTTTACACCGCAATATCCGATTGAATTGCTGGACAAGGTGAAGCGGATGCATCATGAATGGAGCAGGCGGAATACGCTGGAGAAGCTGCATGCCAAATCGCTGTTTTATCAATTTGTGTATGAATTGCTGTGGCAAATACAACAGCAGGGGTTTGAGACGGACAGCCCAGATTTATCGGAGCAAGCCATTCGTTATATGACGGAAAACTTTCAGCACAATATTACGATTGAGTCGCTGGCGCAGCTGCTAAATTATAGTCCGCAATATATATCCAGAAAGTTCAAGGAGCAGACGGGAAACAGTCCAATCAACTTTCTTATTATGCTAAGAATGGACAAGGCGCAGGAGCTGCTGCTGACGTCGGATGCTACCTTGCAGGAGGTTGCCGCTTCCGTGGGCTATCCCGATATGTTTTATTTCAATCGTATGTTTAAAAAGCATGTGGGCGTAGCTCCCGGCCAGTACAAAAAACGCAAGCTTGTAGGGGGCAAGATACAATATTCTGCAAAAAAATCGTTAACATCCTCCATTGTGAAACGGGTCGCCCAACGATATATTGTTGATGAAGATGAAAATCATTATCAATATAAACCAGAGGGGGATTTTACGTTGTACAGAGGTACGAAAACATCTATGACAGCAACTTTATTGCTTTGTTTCATGCTGCTGCTAAGCGCTTGCGGCACAAAAGGCGCGAATGCCACGACGGCAGCAAACGCAGGAAGCCAATCTGCGAACGTTCAGCCAGCGGATGCTGCTCAAGGAGGAGTCGCTGCCAGTCAGCAAGGCAGCACCAATCAAGCGAGCTCAGCACCAGCTGAAACTACTAAAACGGTATCCACCGTGTTCGGGGATGTTACGATACCAGTAAACCCCAAACGAATCGTAGCGATAGATTATCTGGGTTCTCTCGTCGCTTTAGGTGCGAACCCTATCGGTTCATCAGAGTGGCTGATGCAAAACCCGTATTTAAAGGATAAGATCGATGGCGTTGAAATTGTGGGGGATTCCATTGAAAAGGTCATGGAAATGGAGCCCGATCTGATTATCACATTGACAAGTGATCAAGAGAAATATGAATTGCTTAGTAAAATAGCCCCGACAGTGAGTGTTCCCTTTAATAAATTCAAAAATGTTCATGAGGAAATAAACTATTTCGGCGAGCTGCTGGGCGTTCAAGATAAAGCAGCCGCATGGCTGACCGATTATGATGCGCGCATAGCTGCTGCTAAAGCGAAGGTGAAGCAGGCGCTTCCTGAGGATGCGACGGTTAGCGTGCTGGAGGATCAGGATAAATCGATTTATGTCTTCGGCATTATCTCTGGCCGGGGCGGACGTGCAATCTATGAGGCACTGGGCCTCAATCCGCCAGCGGGACTTACTGAAGAAATTATGAAGGAGAAATATTATCCGATTTCGCTGGAAAAGCTGGGTGATTTCGCGGGTGATTATGTTGTCCTGACAAGCCCGAAAGCAATGGAAGCATACAAAGCTAATCCGTTATGGAGCCAACTGGATGCGATAAAAAATGATCGTGTGTTTCTCTGGACAGAGGATCAATCATGGTTCCAAGATCCGATCGCGATGCTGTCTCAGGTTGAAGAGCTGGCAAATTGGCTGATCGAGAAATCGAAGTCCTAGATTGGGGGAAGCAGAGTGACACAATCCAAAGAGTTATACGATGTAACGATAATCGGCGGGGGCCCGGCGGGCATGTACGCGGCCTTCTATAGCGGTATGCGAGATATGAAGACGAAGCTGATTGAAGCCAAGGAAGAGCTTGGCGGCACGATGCTGATTTATCCGGAAAAAATGATTTGGGATGTTGGCGGCGTAACGCCGATCCTATGCAGGCAATTAATTGCGCAGCTGGCGCAGCAAGCGAAAACCTTCGAACCGACCCTTGTATTTGAACAGCAGATTGTCGGTTTGGATCGCTTGGAGGACGGAACCTTTCTCCTCACAGCGGAATCGGGAGAGACGCATTGGACGAAAACGGTCATTCTGACAATCGGCTACGGCATTCTGAAAATGTCGAAGCTCGAAATTGAAGGAGCCGATCGTTATGAGGTGAGCAATCTCCATTATACGGTGCAGGAGCTAGAACCGTTTCGCGGCAAGCATGTTCTGATATCTGGCGGCGGGGATTCGGCGGTAGACTGGGCAAATGAGCTGGAGCCGCTGGCAGCCAGCGTTACGATTATACACCGCCGCGAACAATTTGGCGGGCATGAGAAAAATGTTGTACGGATGAGACAGTCCACGATCAAAGTCAAGACGCTATATGCGGTTACTCAGCTGCATAGCAAGGACGGTAAAGCAATCCATCAGGTGACTATCAGTCAGTTGGAGAGCGGCGATACAGAAACACTGGACGTAGATGCCGTAATTGTAAATCATGGCTTGAAGAGTGAGTGCGGAGCTATTCGTGAATGGGGCTTGGATATTGGCGTTCGTAGAGTAAAGGTAAGCAGCAAGCTGGCTACGAATATACCAGGTGTTTTCGCTGCCGGAGATTTTGTGGATTACGAATCAAAGCTTTATCTAATTGCCGGAGCGTTTACCGATGCGGCCTTTGCCGTAAACAGCGCCAAGCTGTATATGGAGCCAAAAGCCGACGAGGTTGCTTATGTATCCTCGCATAATAGCAAGTTCAGAGAAAAAAATCTGGCGCTCGGTGTTCGGGAAGAAGACGCGTAAGAAGCGGGCTCGGTTGGGTACAGTGGGCAAAGCCGAAGCTGAAGCATCGGCTTTGCCTACACAAATGGTCGAGGCTACTGCTTGGCTACCATCGCCTTGAGCTCTGTCAACAACTGGTCTAGCTGATCATACTCCTGCACCATTGTATGTATTTTCACGTCCTGCGTCTCCATGCTAGCATGAACCTCTTCAACGGAAGCCATGTTCTGTTCAGTCGTAGCAGCAATATTGACCATCTCATCAGACATGCTTGCATAACGCTCATGCAGTTCACCCGCAGAACTGCCTACTGTATCAGAGTGCTGCTTCACGAGCTCCATATTTTCGCTGATGCGATCAATAAGGTGCTGAACCTGACGTGAAACATCCCTGCTGGTTGTGACTGCTGCTTCTCCGCTTGTTACCTGGACGTGAACAGCACTGATTTGCGAACGAATACCAGCTAAAATCGTAGTAATTTCGTGTGCCGCAGCTCTTGAGTTATCGGCAAGCTTTCGTACCTCGTCGGATACGACGGCAAAGCCTTTGCCATGCTCGCCTGCTCGTGCTGCTTCAATAGCGGCATTAAGCGACAGCAGATTCGTTTGCTCTGCAATCTCGCTGATTGTTCCGACAATCGAGCTTACGCGATCATTTTGCTCATTAAGCTGGTTCATCATTTCGACTGTATGCATGATGATCGCTCTAACACGCTCAATCTCGCTTGATAATGCAGCCATTTGATCCCGATTCTCCACGGTCAACGCGGCATTGTCCGCCGAATATTGCCGCAGCAATTCCGTTCCCTCAAGCAAGCGCTTGACGGCTACGTCTACCATCTGCGTCGTATCGCTAATATTCAAAATGGTTCCCGTCTGTGTCTCAATGGCAGCCGACATTGCTGAGAAGGTTGTCGTTACCTCTTTGGAGATTTCTCCGGTTGAACGAACAGTCGCCTGCTGGCTGCTGCTGAACTCGGTAAGCACAAGAATTGATGATTTCAGCTTGGTAAGCAGCGCCTCCGCCATATCCTTGGAGGCTACTGCCTCGCGCTGCTTATCGGTTACCTGCTTTTGCAGCCGCTGGGTGAAGCTGGCCGAGAATGCTAGTGCCCCTGTTGCAAACATTAAATATAAATACAGATAGATGAGCGATTCTCCAGGGAATAGCTTAGGCTGAAGCACAGGGTCCATAAATATATAAGTGCTCAGTGCTGCTCCCAGTATGCCTGTGAAAATAATCGGCCGAAAATCCGCGTACAACGTGATGATGGCTAGATTAACGTAAACTAGAAAATAAGTGCTTACGATTGGGTTTGGATCGGAAAGAATAAGGAATGAGACAATGATAGTTAAAATGCACGGAACCATATACTTAATATAGTTTGTAAGGATGCCTCGATAAGTCATAAAAGTGACTATAGCACTCGTTCCGCCTCCAACACAGATAAGAAAAAGAATCATAGACGTATCCAGACCGATGGCAATATCAGTTGCCACTCCTAGAACGAGTGCGCCCCAAAGAATTTTTATTAACAATCGGTTCCGCTTATCAAGCTCCGTTAACACTCTCTTCATACGTAAATCCACCTTTTTTGAATTTTTACTGCTAAACCGGTTCTGTTTAGACACCTGCGTTGCTAGCGTGTGCAGTGAAAGCTGCCTGCTGTGAATAGGAAAGCCAAGCATATTTTTGTTTATTCGAATAAGTTTGCTCCACATTAAATATCATGGGAACGACATAATCCCCTTTATAAAACACCTTCTCTCCCAGCTTCTCAAACGGCAATTTGAAGGTAACCCGCAATGCCCTTAAAAAAACAGGCTCCATCAATGAAACAAAATATTTGATCTTTCGTTCCTCTGCAGTATAGATAAGTGAGGAGAGCAGCTCAGATAGGTACTGCTGCCCGCGATAAGGCTTTAATAAGGCTATTTTGTCAATTTCCGCAATTTCTCCCTGTGCGCGTATGAGCTCCGGGTGCTCCTGAAAGAATCCGGCTTCGTTAATCGTGCTTGCAGCATTATAAGGCTTGATCTCAGCCGTGCCTACATAATGGCCCTCCGCCGTGACAATCATAAGCCGCTCCAATGCTTGAGCGGAAAACTCAAGATCAAATCCTTTTTCCCTCCAGACGGTTGTCCAAACACCATTAAACATCGCCAGCTCTAGCTCATTCTCCACTCGCTTAAACATACGTATGCTCTCCTTTGGTTTTTTTCTTTCTCCTAAGTGAATGATCTGTATAGTATATTTATCGGGATAATTAACTTAATAATGTACATGCGTTAGATAATTATTTATATTTCGTCTAGTTACAATATTCATCAGCTTCACATTCATCACTTCTTTACAAATCGAGGGTTTCAAACTGGATCAGACTTCTAAATTTTTAATTCAAACGGAGCTTCGAATCCATATTAAGTTATTGAAAATCCAGTTGGCAAAAAGAATAGCAATAAGAATAGCAATCAAGGAAAGCAATAAGACTAACGTACTTGCTGCTTGGAGGTTATCCTTTATAATAAAGGATGCAGGTTAATCATTCATTTTCGTTTCGAGGTGTTTTTATGGAATGGCAGCATACGATCCAATTATGGAACCAAAGGCCTGTTCAAGTGCTGGATATTCGCCATCTTACGATGAAGCCGGGAGAGGAGCGGTTAGCCTATCGCCTTCCTGCAAACGCTTTTGTATATGCCAATCAAGGCAAAGCCAGGCTGGAAATGGAGGAGCTAGAAGCTCCTTGCGATAACGGTTATTTGCTGCATGCTGGAAAAGGCGCTAACCTGAACATATGGTGCGGGGATGAGCCGTTTGACTATTATTTAGTTTTATATAAACCACTGGGCGTGATAGGCAATCATGTAAGGCATGGTGATATAGAACAGCAGGATGTGTTCGGGCCACGCTATGCCTTTGAGGTGACACATGCTTTGTCGCTGCTGTCGTTGCTGGAGCAAATGTCTCAGCTGTGGGCAAGCAGCGAGGAGCTGGATCGGCTGCAGGTAACGGGGATTTTCTATCAATTCGTGGTCGAACAGTTTCGTCAACTGCAAATGGTGAAGGCCGATGCAGCAGTATCAGATTTACCCGAGCAAATCGCTGAGTACATTCATGAGTATTTTCATAAAACAGTTACGATGGAAACGATGGCTGGGAAGTTCCATTACAGCACGCATTATTTGGCGAGGGTGTTCAAGCGCAAGTTCGGCTGCAGCAGGACTTGTCGTGTACAATGAGTTGAAGCTGAAGCCAAGCAAGCTGGTGCAGGAGCTCGTGCTCGACAAGGAGGAGAAGGTGGTCAACTTGTCAATGGAGATGATTCCGCAATTGGATGCTGATCATATTTTTCTGACGGTAGATACGGGTGCGGAGGAACAAGCGAAGGAACTGCTCGAAAGCTCGCTGTGGAAAAATCTCCCTGCTGTTAAGAATACCAACGTCCATCAAGTAAATTTCGAGAGGTGGATGAAGAGCGGCCCAATTGCTGACAGCAGCAAAATCGATGATGTGCTCGCGGTATTGGCACCATAAGTTCCTTATTTTAAAAAATGAAGCTGCTTTCAGCGTTGTGCTGGAGGCAGCTTCTTTTATTATGCGGTTATTGTTGAACTCTCTAATAAACACTGTTTCATGCCGATAATTACAATAGTATACGGATATACGGAGGGATAAACAGATGGAGAGAAAGCAAGCAGCTAAAGGCAGCTTATTACTGCTATTAGCTTTAGTATTAATTATGATGTCTATATCATCAGTATCGGCAGCAGCTGTCCCAGTCGAGAAGCCGATAAAATTTTATGTACTGGGTAAAGAAATTAAGCCCGTTAACGCCCCCATTATTCGTGGAGGACGGGTGTATGTTGAGTTTCGCAGCGCCGTGAAGGCTTTAGGCTTTACTTTTAACTATGATAAGTCGAGGAAGATCATTACGGCCAGATCAGAGGATGCCTTTTTCAAAATTGATTTGTATAGTGGAACGGCTTATGTTAACGGAGTGCAGTTTATTTTTAATGGAGAAACACCTACTATTATTGAATCTGGGGCGAACACCTTAGTTCTTGGCCTTTTGTTTCAACCTACAGAGTATTTAGTTGCAAAGTATGATGCAGACAAAAGAATCGTAAACGTACATGAAAGTATGTGGCCAAAACCCAAAAAGTCCGATCTTAGAATCATTCGATTCCTTGTTGAGTCACATTATCAAAAGGTTAATTCCGATATACAGATAACAAGCTTTGAATTGGAATCTTGGGGCACGTATGTCACGATCCTCACGGATATATTCATACCGAAGAAGGGGAATGAGTTGCTCGATCGGATGGAGCATGCGACTATTAGAATGAGTAATGAAGAAGGAAAAGGTTGGGGTGTATATGATGTTGCATCAGAAACCGAATATCTTGATTATGAGTCACTCTCTCAGAAGGAGGCAGCTGTTCCTGCTAAAGATAAATCCGATATCTACGATCTATTGAAGGCAATTGCAAAGGCGCTCGATGATGAAAATTCCACGGCTTTGATTGAAACGATCAATCCCGTTTATTGGACAATGGAAGGTGAATTAACCAGGGAAGAATTGGATGAATATTATACCTCTTATTTTTTAAGTTACGACTATAGGTGGGAGCAAGCGACAATTGTTTCATATGAGCCGAATAAAGCAAAAATATACCTTGTGTCCACGGTGAAAAATAATGAAGAACCTACAGAAGAATTTGCTCGTCTCTATGAATTGCAGAATGTAAGTAAAGCAGCTGATGGCAAGTGGTACTGGGAGCTTGACAGCTCTATTGTGTTTAATTCGGAGATTGTTACATAAAGTGGGGACAGGAACAGGCAGCAACGCACGTTTCACGCCGATGCTGCCTGTCTTTTATAGAGCTAATATTTTACTTCATTATCTAATTGCTAAACGCCATTAAATTATCATTTCGTACTCACAAGCCAATCAGCCAACTCTTCCGTTTGGGTGAGGATGGCGATCGGGTCCCAGTACCAGGAACGCTCTTTGCCCCAAATAAATACCCGATCATTTTTGACGGCGTCGAGCGTGGACCAGATGGGGTCCGCTTTGAGATCGTCAATAGACAGCCTATCGGTCGTGAGCACAATATAATCCCCCGCATATTGAGGCAATACCTCATTCGAAAGGGTTGCCCATCCTGGATCGCTTATCTCAGCAGCTACTTCAGCAGGCGGCTTAAAGCCAAATACATTGTAAATGGGCTGCCCGCCTTTGCCATAGTTGGCGCCAACCGCCGAAACGTCTTTGCCGAGCCATTCCAAGACAGAAAACGTGCTGTCTGCGGAAATGACCTCAAGCACTTTTTCTTTCGCTGCTTCTATGCGCTTATCGTAGTCAGCTAGCCAAACGGTTGCTTCCTGCTCCTTGCCCAGCAGCTCGCCAAAATAAGTAACTTCCTCATGTACCGATTTAAGCGAAGCATAAGGAATAATAATAGTTGGTGCGATTTTGCTGAGCTGATCATTCATTTCAGTATACATGTCATCCATAATGATCAGGTCAGGCTCAATGGAAACAATTTTCTCAAGACTGCCGTTTCCGTCTCCTAAATCCTCTACATCCTTTAAAGCTTCGCTTAAATAAGGATTGGAAAGATGGTGTGTGGAGGTTCCAACCGGAATCACACCGAGTGCTAGGAGGCTTCCTAAGTATTCTCCGGCCACTACGCGCTTCGGATGCAGCGGAACTTCAACCTCGCCCATTATAGTTGATACGGTTTTAGCTCCCTCTAGCTCAGGCGCAGTAGTTGCCGTTGCTTGCGGGGAATTGCTTGGTTCGGTAGAGCTTGCTGCGCCAGTCCCAGCATTATTGCTAGACGCGTGCGTTCCGCAGGCGCTGAGAAGAAGCATAAAGCTGAGTAATAATACCGCCGCCATGGACGGTTTTGATTCACTAAACATGTCAGATTCTCCCTCTTCGCTACGTTGATAATCGTTATCAGCTACATCAGTATAGCGGAGCGTTTTTGAAGGGGCAATGGAGAATCTCATGATTGTAGAAGGACAATCTTCTAGCCTTTGTTTATTGGAATGCTCTGCTCTAAATAGAGTGGGAGAGACGCCTTTATATTTTTTGAACAGTCTGCCTAAATAATAAGGGTCCCGATAGCCCACACCGGCCGCTATTTCGCTTAATGTGGCATTCGTTTCAAGCAGCAGAGCTGCGGCTCTATCGATACGGACTTTGATTAAATAATCAATAGGGCTAACGCCAGTCCGGCTTTTAAAATAGGAGGATAGGTGAGGGACGCTGTAATTCAAGCTTTCTGATAAAGACTCAAGTGTGATTGGCTCAGCGTACTGCTTATGAATGATCGCAATGATTTGTGCCGCCAAATCCCTTTTTTCTGAACGAGAGCCCTGCAGCTTCAGTTGATTTAACAGTTCGTGGACGAACTGGGAAAGCAGGTTTTTGGCACGCAGCTGTCCAAGTGCCTCCGCCTTGTTCCATTCCTTGTGCATGTCCGTCAAGCAGCGATATAAAGCGACGGGGTGAGCAGGTGCAAATTCATATAACGTTTGAAAAGGGCGCAGCCGTTCAGCAAGCTGAATAATGGGCTGCGGCGCAGGCTGGGGGATCGTCGCTTTATAGTAGACGCTATAATATTCAAAGCCGTCCTCGCCAGCCCGAAAATCGTGTGCTGCTCCTTTACCCATATGCAAAATCTTAAAATAGCTTAAAGCATGCCATTCCCCGTTAACCTGTACTTGTGCGTTTCCACGCATACACATAATAAACAGGCTGGCAGGTGCTCTATATGAACGAGTGGATTCAGCAGGTTTCAGGACAACACGGCGAACGTCCAGCAGCCTACAATAGGTGTAATTCCATATCGCGATATGATCATGTACGTCCATCCTCTGAAACCTGCTTTCTGCATAAATGCCGGGCTGCTTCGTGCTTATACGCTTTATTATAAAGGACGGCTCTTATGATCAACAACCGGCGGTGCCGCAAACTGTGGCGTTTGTCTTTTATGATGAAGATGGCTTGCTGAAAAATAGAAGGGGCTGCCCCCCAGCCATATTGGATGAATTGGAGGGCAACCCCTTGTTATATGTCTAATTTTAATTATTGAATCAGGCTTGATTGTTGCAGCAGTCTTTGCATAATGGCTGCGACCTCGGCTCTTGTGATAAAAGCTTTAGGAGCCAGCTCGGTGCTGGTTCTTCCTGATACGATGCCTGCAAGCACGCTGTCGGCAATGCCATTTTTCGCCCATTCAGCAGCATCCGCTGCATCTTTATATGGAAGCAGAGTTTGCTCTGCCGCCTCATTGGCTAGTTGGGCTTTCAAATTCGTAAGCGTCATTGCCTTGGCGATCATGAGCATGGCTTGCTTCCGTGTTATTTTATCATTTGGACGGAACGTTCCATCTTCAAACCCTGTGATTAGCTCATAGGCATTAGCGGTATGAATAGATGAGCTGTACCAGTCCGAGGAGGATACATCTGAAAAGGAAAATGCTCCATTTTCCAGTCGCAAGCCTAGTCCACGGACGATTACAGCCGCAAACTCTGCGCCTGTAATATCGCGATTGGGATTAAAGAGACCACACCCTTGACCGTAAATTCAACGGCAGGAACGACAAGCGTGAGGTCTTCTTTTGCTACTGCATGATTCACCAAATTTTTTGCATCAGCAGTTGGCGTAGCTATTGTTATTTGAATTTTAATATCCTGCAAAGCTATACCATTGCCTAGCTGGGCGGAAATAACGCTGCTATTGATGATTAGAAGAGCTGGAACTTTGTAAGTCGCACGATCGGTTCTGATCTCTAGAATAGCTTGATAATCTTCCATCGTTTTAAGCATTTGCCCATTGATTTCACCAATGATGACATCAGATTGGCTGCTTACCGGAATCGTTACGACGGCAAACTTGCCTTCATCCGTAAGCTTTTGCTCCAGCATTTTTTGATCCACCATAATGGTTGTTGTGGAACGGTTGTTGATGACCGTGGTGGTAGCAGTACCGATATTTTCAACCTTTCCGTTGATCCATACTTCAACACCGTTACGGGTAGTTGTCGAATCTGTCGGCTGGGTAGCAGCCGATGAAGATCCGCCTCCACCACTATTGCTGATTGTCGTAACTGGTGTGATGGTATCTGAGACAGTGGAAGGCTCGCTTTCGCCAGCAGCATTAATGGCTCTGACCGTAAAGGTATAGCTCGTACCATTTGTTAAACCTGTAATGGTAATCGGGCTTGTTGTTCCAGTGACCGTTGCATTCCCTGGAGTAACGGTTACTTGATATCCCGTCACTAAGCTTCCGCCGTTATCTGCTGGGGCAGTGAAAGTAACGGTTGCCTGCCCATCACCAGCTACTGCAGTAATGTTCGTTGGAGCTGCGGCAACGGTAGCTGGAGTTGTGCTGGCTTCATTGGAATCGAGGCTTAAACCTCCTGCATTGCCTGCTTTTACAATGAAGTAATAAGCTGTACCGTTGCTCAGATTTTGCACATTCGTGCTATTGCCTGTCACTGTTGCGACTGGTGTATTACTGTACTGACCGGAAACATTTGCTATATAGACATTGTAATAGCTCGCTCCTGCTGAAGGGCTCCAATTCAAGGAAGCCTGTTGATCACCGCTAAGGGCAACGAGAGTTTGCGGTTGATCAGGCACGATTAGTGCGTTCACGGTAACGGTTGTTACATCGCTGGTAGTCGTAGCGGTTTGATTGCCCGTAGCACTGCTGTCCATATTGGTTACGACAACGTAGTAATAGGTCGTTCCTGCACTAGAGGTAGGCGCTGCATAGGAAGCAGTAGTTGCGCCGCCGATAGGCGAACCGCCAACATTATTATTAATATTTATTTCGCGAAAAGCACGTCAAAAAGCCGCCAAAAGTCTGGCGGCTCAAAAGTGTTTTTGATCAATTGTCTTTCAGCATTAGCCGCGATCCGAAATCAGATCCAGCCAATTCCGCTCTTCCGCTGTCAATGTAATAAGCGAGCCCTCATCGCAGGATCGCAGCTCCTCCAGTGATTGTGCGCCAATTAAGGCGCAGGTCGGGAACGGCTGATTCAGCACGTAAGCGAGTGCGATTTGAATGGCGGTAACCCCTTTGCGGGCAGCAAGCTGCTTGGCACGCTCCAGCCGCTCCCAGTTGCCGTCGCTGTAGAAGACGCGGACCAGATCGGCATTCGACCGATCCTCAGGTGTAAAGCGTTCCGTGAAGAAGCCTCTGGCTTGGGACGACCACGAAAATAACGGCATTTGCGTTGCTTCATGCCAAGCGGATGTCTCTTCATCGGCGGAAACGCAGCCTGCCCAGAACGGTTCGTTTGCTTTTGCCAGGCTGAAGTTAGGGCTATTGAAGGAAAAGCCCACCAAACCTTTGGCTGCCGCATAATCGTTGGCTTCCTTAATGCGCTGCCATGACCAGTTGGACACGCCAATCGTCCGAACGGCGCCTGAAGCGACATGTTCGTTCAAAATTTCAATGACCTCGCCAGCGGGAACGGCTGGATCATCGCGGTGCAGCGCATACATATCAATGTAGCCGGATTGCAGACGCTCGAGGCTGGTATTCAAATCGCTGCGAATCGCTTCACTGCTTACACGAGGGCCATTATGGTCATGATGTGCGCCTTTAGTCAATATGACCCACTGCTCCCGATTGCCTCTTTCCTTCAAATAACGTCCGATAACTTCCTCGCTTTGGCCGCCGCAGTAAATATGGGCCGAGTCAATGGAATTGCCGCCGATGGCGAAAAACGCATCCAAGTTTGCCGCAGCTTTATCATAGCGGTCATGTATAAAATAATCAGAGCCTTTCATTAGCCGGGATACCGGTTTGTCCAAGCCTTGCACCTTTAAATATTCCATCGTTGTCGAGACCTCCTCAATAGGCTAATGTGCTTGAAGCGTTTAAGCTTATAAAATAACTCTTTGACGACAGCGTGCAGACTGCAGACAGGCATCAATCACTTTCATATTGCGGATGCCATCCGCAGCACCGAAGGTTAGAGCTTTACCCTCTGTAATGGCACGTGCCATATGGTCGGCTTGCTCGGTATAGGCATTTACATAAGGGACTTCAACTTCCTTACGTTCGCCGCCAGATGTGACGAATATCGTGCCGCTTTCTGGAGTAGGCGTAACAAATGCGGAAGGAACCTCGATAATGCCATCGCTGCCTAATATCTCAAGCGGATTACGGAAGGCGGACCACATGCCGCAATCGAAGGTGAGCGATACATTGCCCTCGAATTCGATGAGCCCGGACGCCATCATATCCACATCGTCATGCTCGGGGGAAAATTGGGCATTTACCGTTACCGCCTCAGGCTCCTTGCCCAGCAATAGGCGCGCTGCATTAATTGGATAGCAGCCTACATCGTAGAGGGAGCCGCCGCCCCAAGCCTTGCGATAGCGGACGTTCGCTTTATCTCCTGCATTATTGAACGTAAAGGCGCTGCGAATGCCGCGTACCTCACCGATGGCACCGTTTGCAATTAAGTCTTTAATCGTTTCATAGCGGGGATGGTAGCGATACATAAAAGCCTCGGAAAGCAGGACGCCAGCTTGGTCAGCGGCTTCAGCCATTTCTGCTGCTTCATGTGCCGTAAGGGCAAGCGGTTTTTCGCATAAAATATGTTTGCCCGCCGCGGCGGCCTTGATTGCCCATTCCTTATGCAAATGGTTAGGGAGCGGTATATAAATGACGTCGATGGAGCTGTCCGCCAAAAGGGCTTCGTAGCTGTCGTATGCAGTCGGAATTTGGAGTTGCTCGGCGGTTTGCTTAGCCTTGTCTCCGTCGCGGCTGGCGATGGCAGCCACTTCATTTAATTCAGATAAATGCAGCCCTGGAATAACAGCGCGTTTCGCAATTCCAGCACAGCCAATAATGCCCCATTTCAACTTTTTGCTCATAATTCAACCTCGCTTTGTAGGAAAGTTTATGATGATATTGCGATTATAGAGGATGTGAATTAAAATTAAAATGATAATATTTTGCACCCTGTTAAAACAATATTGTCATTGAGGTGTTGAATTTGCATCGTCAAAGCCATTTGCTTACCCTGCCGAATATGCCTTACTTTTGTTTTCCGGAATCGGTTGGGAATTACAATGAACAGCCTGAGCATAGCGTATATCGGGAAGCGGGCGCGCTGAATAATTTTAATATCCATTATGTCGCATCGGGCAGAGGATTTGTCGAATTGGACGGTGTCGTTCATGAGCTGCGGGCGGGGGAGGCGGTACTGTATTTTCCACTGCAAAAGCAGCGTTATTACAGCAGCAAGGATGAGCCATGGGATATCCGCTGGCTTCACTTTTATGGCGGCAGCGGACTCCGCGATTATTTGCTTGAGCAGGGCTTGCACAAAAGCCCTTTATGGAGACTTCGTCAGTCCGCGGTTTGGGAGAAGGCTCATGAGGAGCTGCTGGGCGAAGCGGAGACGTATCGCATGCTGCATCCGGCGCATCTCTCTATGCTTACTTATGCTTTGCTTACAATATTCGTCGAGCAGGCAGTGGCGCTGAAACAGGGCAAGGCGGAAACATCCGCCGACCGAATTATGGAGCTGCTTCCGCAGATGCAGCAGGAGGCGGTGAAGCCGTTTATTTTGGATGAATGGGCGGCTAGGCTCGGAGTTACACCTTATTATTTCTGTAAGCTGTTTCGAGCGGCGACGAGGATGACACCAATGGATTTTATTACGCGCTGTCGCCTGCAAGCGGCCAAGCAGTGGCTTTTGGATCGGAAGGATGACAATATTGGGCAAATTGCCGAGGAAGCTGGTTATCCGAGCGTCAGCTATTTCAATAAGCGTTTTATGCAGCATGAAGGCATGACGCCGACTGCTTACCGCCGACTGTACGGCATGCATGGAAAGGAATAAAGGGTGCCTGGGCTAGGAAGCATGGAGCAGATCATAGGAGCTTTGGCGTTCCAGGGGGGAAATAAAAAAGGTTGGATTTCCTCGGTTAGAGGAGAATCCAACCTTTTTCCAATTGCGGAATACAGGCACTCGTTAGCCGATTGTAGTGTGCGAAGATCTAGGAGGAGTGTTTTTTCAGCTCAGACTTTTTGTAAACCAGCTGCCGGGAGAACTCGGCTTGTTTTTTCGCGCTTTCGGCGATTTCCTCATTTAATTTATTCATGCGGGTCAGTTTGCTGCTTAAATCGCTGGGCAAGCTGCTTTTTTTGCTATCCTTTTGCAATTGCTTCAGCTTCGCTTGCGCTTTAGCGGATTTATTTTTCTCCAATACGCTTTGGGCTTCTAAAGCAGCAATTTCTCTTTTGAGCCGGCTTATAATCGATGTAGTGAAACTAATGGACATTCAGGCACCTCTTCATCTTATCTTAGAGCATTCTCTCATTTTACTATAAAGTGCTTAGTAGCGCGAATGGATGGGAATTTTCCTTTTCCTTGTATTGCGGGAAGATGAAATTTAATAGCATAAAAGGCACACACCAAAATCTATCAACTTCCATACAATAATATCAACTCTATCAATAAGGAGGTGATATTATTGCCAGGAAAAGGAGTCAGTCGCAGCTATAGCAGCAAAAGTTATAGTAACAAAAGCTATGGAAATAAAAGCTATGGGAATAGGAGCAAAGATGATCGAAGCTGCAGCAACAAAAGCGGAGGCAGTAACAGCTGTATTCGGAACATTCTTAAGCGTATTGGCGTAGGTACTACTAATATTCGCATTCATTTTGATGGCACCTCCCATGTAGGCGTGTTCATGGGAGTGGCCGATGGTTGTGCCATTCTTAATGTGAAGGGTGTGGTTACTTATATTAAAGTCATTTCCATAACCGCTGTTGAAATTGGGGTTAAAGTGAGCCCTGTCCGAAAAGGGAAATGGAAATGTAGAAAAGCTTAGCGTTGAGAGAGTAAGGCTGCCTTCTATGCGGATAGAGCGGCCTTATTTTCGTCGCTGGATATGCAGTCGATATTGATGCGGCGTATGTCCCATCTGCTGACGAAACACCTTGCAGAAATAAGAGGGGTTGCCCATGCCGACGCGGGTGGCTATTTCAGGTACGGTAAGCGTTGTTTCGATTAAATAGAGGCAGGCATGGCGGACTCGGGTCGCTTTGGTATAGTCCATAATCGTCGAGCCTGTGGCCTGCTTGAACAAATGCACGACATGATAGCGGGACAGATGCAGTGCTTTGGCCATTTGCTCCAGCCGGAACGGCTCCTGATAGTGCTGTTCGATCCACTCCATCATTTCCTCTACCCTGTGGCTCTGCCGTCTTGTTCGCAAGGCAGCTTGGCTGCCGGGCTTTTGGCGAATGGCTTTCAATTGCCGCAGCAGCTCCAGCAGCAGAAAATGATCGTCCTCCTCTTCCGCTGGCTCATCCGCAGCAAGCTGCTCCCGCGTTTCCTTAAATTGCTTCAAAAGCAGCGCAAGCGGCGACGTTTCAGAAATTCCGTACCAGGGCTCGCCGTAGGATCGAAGCAGCAATTCCTCGAAAAAAGCTTTCAGCAATGGGAAGGAGCTCCAGTATTTTTTGAGTGGCGACGGCTCAAACATGAGTACGGTGCGAACGAACGGCTGCTCCGCCGATACGTCCATCTGTACCCGGTGAAGCTGAAAGGGATGGAAAACCATTAAAGTATGGGGCTCAACCCGGTAACGCCTGCCTTCAACGATGAGATTTCCCCGACCGGCATGGACATAGGCAAATTCCATTTGGGAATGGGCATGAAACACCTCCCAGAAGCTGCTATCGGATGAGATGCGATAGTTGAATGAAAACTGCTCTTCCATTTTGTGCACGGCTGCCCGGACCCCCTTATGTCGCAAATAACTGCAAACGCTTCAAAACCGCAATATAGTTGTATTTTATCACAATTCCCAATCATAAATGAGGTTGATTTTCCTCTAAAATAAAGAAGGAAATATTAACTCATTTGCGGACGGGGGAGTTCGTTTTATGCTGAAGGTAGCGGTTATTGGAGCAGGAGCCATTAGCTCCGCTCATTTGGAAGCGTATAGAACATTTAGCGAGCGCTGCAAGGTTGTAGCGATTTGCGATTCCTACATGGATAAGGCACAGGCGAGACTGGAGCAGTTTCAATTAGAAGGCGTTAAAATTGTAGCTGATTATAAGGAGTTGCTTGGGGAGGATATCGATTTGGTATCGGTATGCACGCCGCCGTATACCCATGCGCCTATCGCGGTCGATCTGTTGAACGCTGGCAAGCATGTACTGGTAGAAAAGCCGATGGCCTCTTCTTTGCAGGAATGCGACCTAATG
This sequence comes from Paenibacillus algorifonticola, assembly GCF_050481745.1. Lineage (GTDB taxonomy): Bacteria > Bacillota > Bacilli > Paenibacillales > Paenibacillaceae > Pristimantibacillus > Pristimantibacillus algorifonticola_A. The sequence continues at coordinate 454,806 of NZ_JBCNGR010000006.1, forward strand.
AACGAAGCGGCCCGCCGCAGCGGGAAAATCCTTTCCGTTGTGGCGCAAAATCGCTTTAAAACGCCGATGATGAAGCTGAAATCGGTAGTAGATAGCGGTTTAATGGGCCCTATCGTCCATGCTCAGGTGGATTCCTTCTGGTGGCGGGGGCATTGCTATTACGATTTGTGGTGGCGCGGCACATGGGAGAAGGAGGGTGGCGGCTGTACGCTGAACCATGCGGTGCACCATATTGATGCGCTGCTGTGGATGATGGGCCAGCCCAGCGAGGTTCAGGCCTTTATGACGAATACATCGCATGATAATGCGGAGGTCGAGGATCTGTCGATGGCCATGCTGCGCTTCCCGCAAGGGGCGCTCGGACTTGTGACTAGCTCGGTCGTGCATCATGGCGAGGAGCAGCAGCTGATTTTTCAAGGCAAGCAGGCCCGTGTATCCGTTCCATGGAAAATGAAAGCTTCTATCTCGCAGCCGAATGGCTTCCCTATAGACAATGAAGAGCTGGAGCAGCAATTGCAGAAGCTGTATGACAGCCTTCCGGAGGTGGCTTATACGGGCCATTTCGGACAGATTGATAACGTTTTGACCGCGATTGAGACGGGCGCGCCCGTACTCATTGACGGGATCAGCGGCCGCAGCACGCTTGAATTTATTACGGGCATTTACAAGTCGGCAAGCACAGGAGAGAAGGTCACTTTCCCATTGGTGCAAAGCGATCCTTTTTATACGCGCGAAGGCTTGATGGCGAATACGCCCCGTTTTTATGAGAAGAGCGCCTCGGTTGAAAATTTTCAGGAAGCCGCCATTACGACAGGCAGCAGCCTGGAAAATAAAGCGTGACGCTGCAAATTAACGATAGCCTAGTCCAAGCATTGGGATGCTTGAGCTAGGCTGCTTTTCATTTTGCTCAACCTGATAAAATGTGTTCTATTGGGATATAGCTTTTTCTGCATTTTAGGTTGATAATACAAGGATGGGACAGGAATTATCTGGGAGAAAGTAGAGGGGGGGAGAAACATGGAGCTTCAAATCATCAATGAATCAAATTCAGCCGATAAGAAAGCTGTGCTAAATAAGCTAATCGCCTTTAATAGGAAGCATTTTCCGAAAGAATTAAGCGCCAGATACCAAGAGATTAATCTGATTTTAAAAAAGGACGATGGCGTCGTATATGGCGGGCTGCTGGGCGAAGTGTGCTGGAACTGGCTGGAGGTGCACATTTTATTTGTAGATGAGGAGCTGCGCAAGCTCGGATATGGATCACAGCTATTAGAAGAAGCGGAAAGGCTTGCCAGGGAGAAAAAATGCGATTTTATTAAGCTGGATACGTTAAGCTTCCAAGCGCTGGATTTTTACAAGAAGCATGGCTATGAGGTGTACGGAACGATAGACAACGCCGGTGGCCATCAGCATTATTATTTGAAAAAGGAGCTTTAATACTCCATAAGTAAGGGCGGAGCGAAAATGGCGGATTTATACGAAATGCTGGAGCAGCGAATCGTAAGCTGGGCTGGTGAAAACGAAGAAATACAGGCGATATATCTTATGGGCTCGCGGGCAAGAACGGAAAAGCCGTTCGATGAATTTTCCGATCTGGATATTGTCATTTATTCGAACAATCCGGACTACTATTTTCAAAATAATGATTGGCTGCTGGACATTGGGGAAGTATGGACGAGCTTCATGTACCGGACGGCAGGAGGAGACCCTGAAAAATTAGTGCTTTTTGGCGAGGGGCTGCAGGTGGATTTCTTGTTTTGTCCTATCGCTGAGCTAGAGCGTTTGGCGGCTAACAGGCAAGTTCCGCAAGGCTTTAAGCGCGGGGTAAAGCTGCTGCTGGATAAGACGGGCGAAGGCGACAAATTGCTTCCCAAAAAATTTGTATCTGACCTGCCGCCATCGGTTACGGAAGCTGCCTTCCAACAGGTCGTTAACCAATATGGGTTTGCCTGCTTGTATGTGGCGAAGCAGATTTTGCGCGGTGAATTATGGGTCGCTGGGGAAAGGGATCATGATTGCAAGAGGCTGCTGCTGCAAATGATGGAGTGGCATGCCAAGGCGATTCATGGACAAGACTATGACACGTGGCATGCAGGGAAATTTATTGCAGACTGGGCAGATGCAAGGGTTATAGCGGACTTAAAACAATCTTTTGGAGGTTTTGATCAGCTTGCTAGCTGGAAAGCCTTGATCGTTTCCTTTGACTTATTCAGTCGTCTGTCCTTGGAAACAGCGCAGGTTTATCATTATGAATACCCGCACAGCTTGTATAGCCATGTTAAAACTTGGCTGCAAGCGAGACAAATGGACAAGGTGACTTAGATTGGTTTAGCTGCGTGCAGCCTGTGCAGGTGAATTAAGGGCGAAATTTCCGTGTTTTCTATAATTGCCAAATATTCCTCTTCATGTTATGCTCGCAATTAGAGATGCTTAAAAAAAGGAGACTTGAACCAGCCATGTGGATAATCCTGTAGCGTTTGCTAGTAGAATAGAATGCCGATTTAGTAAGGGGCTTTAGCTTACTAATGTATTTGGTATTCCATTCGCAAACCTTACAGGATAAGCAGGGCTGGGGATTTCATATACCCCTGTCAGCGGCTGCCTATAGGCAGTCGTTGTTCGTTATGGGGAAGTGCAGCATCTCGGGTGAATGACTAATGTCCTCTTATCCTCCAATATTGAATGGGGGAATTACACATGACTTCTATGAAAACTTCTTTGAAAAATAAAATTGCCATTGTGACGGGCTCAAGTCGCTCAACAGGCATTGGAACCGCGATCTGCCGCGCGCTCGCGGGCAGTGGAATCGATATTTTTTTTACGCATTGGCAAGCGTTTGATGAGGTGGAAGGCAATGGCCTCGAGCAAGCTTGGCCGGAGCAATTGCACGGTGCATTGGAACGTTTAGGCGTAAGGGCAAGCCATATGGAAGCTGATTTTTCCAACCCAGAGATGCCCTCTCTCATTATGGATGAGGTGGAGCGGACGCTGGGCACCCCCTCGATATTAATTAATAATGCGGCTTATTGTGTGCCGACTAATTTTCGGACGCTGGATCTGGCACTGCTTGAGCAGCATTATGTAGTGAACAACCGTACAACGATGCTGCTTAGTACCGAGTTCGCAAAGCGTTTCGAGCAAAACCAACCAGCAGGAACGAACGGAAGAATTGTATTTATGGTGTCTAAAGGTCCGGATGCGGACAATCTCGCCTATACGGCTACGAAAGGCGCTTTAATCGCCCTCATCGAGCCGCTTGCAGTAGGGCTGGCTCCACTGCAAATAACGGTCAATGGCTTCGATCCGGGGCCGACTGATTCGGGTTGGATGGATGACGGGATGAAAGCCCGCTTCCTGCCGCTATTCCCAATGGGGAGAATTGGCCTGCCAGAGGATGCGGCGAAGACGATCCGTTTCCTAGCCAGCGACGATGCGCAGTGGATTACAGGTCAGGTCATTAGATCCGAAGGCGGATTTTTAGGTAAGTAATAGGGAAGCGGCTGCTATCATGCGGCCGCTTTTATTTTTTTTAGGCGTATGCCACAATAAATTGACGATGGATATTGCTGGGAGGGACGGCATATGGCGTTATTGTTTATTCCCGGTCGCGGGAAGGACAAATGTCTGGAGGAGTTTGCGCTGCCGGATTTCGGGTTCAGCTTCCAGCTTTATGGTACACACTGGCGCAGTGCGGAGCAGGGCTGGTCTTACCCGGAGCATGATCACCCGCTGCTGGAAGTTAATCTGGTTGTTGAGGGGTTTCAGAAAATGATCATTAATGGGATTCCTTATGAGCAATTCCCTGGTGATTTGGTCATTATTCCTCCCGGCTATACGCATGAGAGCCAGACGAATGACAAGGAGGGAGTCACCTACTTCTGCCTGCATCTGGATATAGAGGACCGCTCGCTGGCTTACTCGATTTTTCATGATCCTCAGCTGTTTTATGGAGCTGCCTCTAGGGTGGTGGGGCGGCTGCGACCGATTCTTGACCAATTAATCGAAGCCTCTCGCCATTCGGCTGTAATGAGCCAACTGGAACGAATGAAGCTGCGGACTTATGTGCTGCAATTGCTTATTGTGATGATTGAGCACAGGCTGGAGGGGAGAGAGAGCCTTGAATCCGAGGCAGGTCCAAGGGATGAGAGCCGAGGACCCTCGCTCGAAATTATTAAGCTGCGCGAGCAAAATGCGCTGGAATCGCGTGTGCAGGATTTATTTTATGAACAGCAGCAGTCAGGGCTGCCGCTTGATCATGCGCTGTTCCCACCACATCGCTGGATTGGATTGTTCACACTGACGAGCCCCGACCGTGAGTTTTGGACGAAGCCGGAGCGCTTCTGGGCAAAGAGCTTGCTGGAGGACATTTTGGCCAATTATGGAATCTGCGTCATTATTATGGAAGGCTCGCGTATGACGGCGGTTCTATTCTCAACAGATATCGCTGTTCCTGTACTGGAGCCGTACATAGAGGAGGCTAGATTATGCCTGGAGCAAAAGCTGGCTGTGCACTTAGCAGTCGGACTTGGTGGCGTCACTGCTGATTTGGCCTCGATTCGTGCGATGTATGAGCAGAGCATGAGAACGTTCCAAGAAGTTCTCCCCGATTCAACAATCAATCGAACAATGAATGAATTTGTTCATCGTATTATTCGGAATGCGATGTCGCACATTCAATATGAATATGCCAATCGCGAGCTTTCCCTCAGCATGCTGGCGAATCGGCTCGATGTAACCCCCAATTACTTGAGTGCCCTGTTCACTGCCGAGACCGGCCTATCCTTCACCCGGCATTTGACGCAAATTCGGATGGCACGCGCGAAGACGCTATTGCGCGAGACAAATTTGAAAATTTATCAAATTTGCCATAACATCGGCTACTCTGATCAAGCTTATTTCAGCCGCTTGTTTAAATCGCTGGAAGGGGTAAGCCCCTATGATTACCGCATCCGTGCAAGTTCTACCTGAAAAGTGCCCCGATTGTAGAATAGTTCAAAAAATCGTATATCCCCCTTATTCTCCGGCCTAGCCTGCAAGTGGTATAACTAAATTGTAAAGGCTTACATTATGAGGCAGGGGGATATAAAGATGGAAATGAAGCGTCCTTTTACCATGCTGCTGGCCGCCGGCTTATTGGCAGGCTCCTTGGCTGCTTGCAGCTCCTCGAATGACCCATCTTCAAGTGAAACTTCACAAAACACCAACACGCCAGTCAAGCTTACTTACTGGAATACGAACGGCCCTGGACTGGATGGACTGATTAAACAGTATCAGGATGAAAATAAAAACATTACGCTGGATGTGCAAATTGACGAAGCCAACCATAAGCAAAATCTGTTAACCGCCCTTTCCGCGGGCAGCGGGGCGCCGGATATCGTCATTTTGACGGTTGATGATATTCCGCAGTTTAAGAAAGAGGATTATTTCTACAATCTGAAGGACTTTGGAGCGGATGAGCTGCAAAAGGATTATCTCGATTCCCGTTGGAAGCAGGGCACAAGCGCGGATGGCAGCTTTATTTTTGGCATACCAACCGATTCCGGCCCTATGGCGATGATGTATCGTATTGAGCTGTTCGAGCAAGCGGGATTGCCTACTGACCGCGAGGAGGTATCCAAGCTCGCCGCTACATGGGATGGCTATGTCAAGCTGGGAGAGACGATTAAGGAGAAAACAGGCAAGCCGCTGACGACCGACGCTTTCTTTGGCGCGTTTCTGCCTAAAATCCAGCAGGGCGGGGAGTTCACCTTTTTTGACAAGGACGGCCATTTAACGATGGATACGAATCCGGCCGTTAAGGAGGCGTGGGATTTTTCGGTGAAGCTCGCTCAGGCCGGCCTGACCGCGCAGCAGCCTGATTTTTCAAATGACTGGAAGGTCGGGCTGGATACGGGGGATTTTGCAACGATGTTCGCCCCTCCCTGGATGCTTGGCCTCGTGAAGCAAAATGCTCCGAATGCGAAAGGGAAATGGGATGTGGCCATGATGCCGGGCGGCTCGGCGAACTGGGGCGGCTCCTTCCTGCTTATTCCGAAGCAAAGCAAGCACGCGAAGGAAGCTTATGCGTTTATTAAATGGGTTTTGGCGCCGGAGCAGCAGCTTGCGGTTTATGAAACTAATGGAAATTTTCCTTCGACGCCGAGTGTATACAAGGATGAAGCGTTCACCACGAAGAAGGATGATTTTTTCAATGGCGCGCCGGTGGGCGAAATTTATCCGAAAGCTGCGGAGCAAGTAACGTTGATGGATTCCATAAATAATTGGACTACAATTACGAGTGAAATTGAGCAGCAGCTTCCGAATGTGGAGAAGGGTGCTGATCCGGAGAAAACGTGGGCCGAGCTGGTTAGCAAGGTGAAATCGACGCTGGCCCGCTAGGCAATCGACGAAGGACTACAAGGTAGAGCACGGCCTACCGGCTGAGCTCTACCTTTACTTATTCAAGGGTTTGTAAGGCATGTGCTGCTAGGGAGGAGGCTGGAAAGTGGAGAGGGAAATGAGGAATGGGCGAGGCGCTCGCAGATTTAATCAACGAATGAGCGACCATATTTCCGGTTATTTGTACACGCTGCCGTTTTTTGCGATCTTTATGGTATTTGGCTTCTATCCGATGCTGTATACCATTTATATTTCCTTGTTCAAATGGGATATGCTCGGGGATCGAACGTTTGTCGGGCTGCGGAATTATCGGCTGCTGTTGATGGAGGACCCCTTGTTTTGGAAATCAATCGGCAACACCTTTTTAATTTGGTTTGAATCGGTGCCCTTTCAAATTTTGTTCGCCATATTGCTGGCGGTGCTGCTGAATCAGGCGTTTATAAAAGGAAAAGGCATGTTCCGCTTTTTTATCTTTTTGCCTAATATTACCTCGCTTGTGGCAGTGAGCCTGATTTTTGCCAATGTGTTTGGTGTGAAATATGGCTTGTTCAACTATTTGCTTACGGTGCTCGGCCTCGATCGAATCGATTGGGCGGGGGCGCCGTGGGCTACGCAGCTCGCTGTTGCGGCTCTCGTCTTCTGGCGGTACCTCGGCTTCCATATGGTCATTCAGCTGGCGGGCTTGCAAAGCATTCCCGGGGATTTATATGAAGCAGCGACCATTGATGGGGCAAGCAAAGCGCAGCAGTTTTTCCGCCTTACGATTCCGATGCTGACGCCGACGATTATTTTCTCGACGCTGATTGCTACAACAGGAGGTCTCCAGCTATTCACGGAGCCGTTCGCCTTCATGTCCGATTTGGCAGGCACCAATGCGGCGGTCAATGGCGGTACGAACAATCAGGTGCTGACCGTTGTCATGTATTTGTACAAAACAGCGTTTACCGACCATGCCTTCGGCTATTCTTCTGCGATTGCCAATTTGCTGCTGATCATTATCTTGTTGTTTGCTTTATTTAATTCGCTGCTTGTAGGAAAGCTAAGGAGGTAGGAGGCGACCATGCGAAATCAGACGGGGCGTTCCATCGTTTATGTATTGCTGCTGCTGTTTGTCCTCTTCTCGGTCTTTCCTTTTTATTGGATGAGCGTCATTTCTACCCGTACGGTTGGCGAAATTTCGGCGATACCACCGAAGGTGTTTTATGGCAATCGAATGGCGGAAAACTTCGATAAAATTTTCAATAATGAAAATGTCGATTTTCTGCGGACGATGGGCAATACGGCCATTATTGCAGTCAGCATCACGATATCCATGCTGCTGCTCAGCTCGCTGGCAGGCTTCGCTTTTGCCCGGCTGAATTTTACGGGAAAAGGCTTTATGCTGCTGTTCGTACTCGGGACGCTGATGATTCCGGCACAGCTCGGCATTATCCCGCAATATTTGATTATTACGAAGCTGCAATGGCTGAATGATTATCGCGCGGTCATTGTACCGGGAATGGTCAGTGCCTTTGGGGTGTTTTTCATGCGGCAGTATATCGAGGCTGCTGTTCCCAGTGAGCTGGTGGAGGCGGGGCGAATCGATGGCTGCCGAAACCTGCAGCTGTATGCCTTAATAGCTGTGCCAGCGATTGCTCCCGCCTATGCGACCCTTGGCATTTTAACCTTTATGGGGGCGTGGAATGACTATTTATGGCCGTCGATTGTGATGAAATCCAATGAGATGCTGACGGTGCAGGTGGCGCTGCTGCGCCTGGACACGTCGTCCTATTTTCAGGATAAATCGCTGGTTATGGCGGCTTCGGTTATGGCTACGCTGCCGTTGTTTCTAATCTTTCTGTTTTTCAACCGCCAATTTATAGCCGGAGTGACGGATGGAGCGGTGAAGGGCTGATATTCACCGCCTGCCGACCGTATCCTAGGTAACGCTGAACGAGGCTGATTCTCCGGCCTTCATTGGCAGACGGCAGCAGCATTTCCATTGCTCGGTGCAGACAGCGCTGCATTTCGCGCCAGCAGGATAGTATATGCTGCCAGGCGGCGAGCTGCAAATTTTCGGAAGCGGGGAATGCTGCCTCCTTGCGATGGAGGTCGCGGGCGGCTTCACTGGCGGTATACTTCGGCTTGTATGCGACGGGTAATGGCAGGCGCAGCGCTGCTCCTGCGCTGTTCGATTGGTTAGATTATGCGGCGGGGGATAGCTAGGCGGCTTTGGGGGAATTAGTTCATAGCATAGCTTTCATTTCGAAAAAAACCGCGCTGCCGGCATGGGCCCCTGCTCATGGTGTGGGCGCGGTTTATGTTGTGTAAACATGCATTCAAGAAAGGAACGGACTCTAGGGTGTGCATGCAAATCGGAGTCGGCTTACTGAGGCCAGCTGCGCCTTGCGTACCGCTTATTCATGGCCAATTTCATCTGACGATTCATGGCTGGGAGAGCGCAGCGTGCGGTAGTTGCCGGGAACAGTATTGCTGAGACTGTGCAGCTAGGGACGCTCCCTCCTTTTTGGCGGACTGAGGTTCCGCTATTTGGGCATTTAAGCTGATTTCGAGTCGCAAGCGGACAGGAAATCCGTTATTGCCCTTCTAAACCCTTCAAAATGGCGATTAGCAGTCCATTAACGGCTCCTGAGTCCGCCACTTGCGCCATACCCGCGATTTTGTTGAAATAGCTGCTCCTGAGTCCACCACTGTACCATACCCGTGATTCTTTGAAATAGCTGCTCCTGAGTCCGCCGCTTGTGGCCTAACCCGCGATTCTGTCGAAAGGACGGCTGCTGTGCCCTCCGCTCCGGGGCCATTTTTGTATCCTTATGCATGAAGCAATCCCCTGGATTACCCCTGGATCAAAGAGCATGAGGTTGACTTTGGGAATGTAGATTTAGTGACGAGCAGAGCAAAAGTAGAAGCTATACCTCATAAATAGCTGATAGCCTTAATTATTAACGGTATCAATAGGTAAGGTAATTGCACATAAATCCCAACGGCAGCACGCAGAAATCAGCCACTCGTACAAGAATTGGACATTATGTAAAATGGATTATTGTGATTATGTAACACTCTGTCTAATGTAATTAAAACTGAGTGTTATATAATATTACACAAAGATAGCGTTGATTGAAGAGAAGGAGGGATGGCATGGACGCTCCGAAGGAAAATCAACCAGTGGAAATTCGTATCGACGATATATCCATGTATTTTGGCAGCGGGGACCGCAAGGTGGTTGCGCTGCAAAATGTAAGCTTTGACGTCCGCCAGGGCGAATTCGTTTCGCTCCTCGGCCCATCCGGCTGCGGCAAATCGACGCTTCTGCGTCTAATGGCCGATTTGCTGGAGCCAGCCTCGGGCCAAATTACGATTGGCAGTCAGCATCCCCGCGAGGCGCGCCTGCGCCGCAAATTCGGCATCGTTTTTCAAAATGCTACGCTGTTCGAATGGCGCACGGTCAAGGACAACATTGAGCTGCCGCTGGAAATAATGGGATTTAAAAAGTCTGAATATTCTGAAATAACAACGCATTTACTAGAGCTTGTCGGCCTTTCCAAATTTCAAAACCACTATCCGTGGCAGCTTAGCGGAGGCATGCAGCAGCGGGTCGCGATTGCTCGGGCCTTGTCCCTTGATCCGCCTTTGCTGCTGATGGATGAGCCCTTCTCTGCACTTGATGAATTTACGAAGGAGCGGCTGCAGCTTGATTTGCTTGATATTAAAAAACAAACGAATAAAACGGTCGTTTTTGTCACCCACAGCATTCCTGAAGCGGTGTATTTATCCGATCGGATCGTCATTTTATCGGCCCATCCGGGTCGTATTCATTCCATTATCAAGGTTGAGCGGGAGGAAGGGAGCTTCGCGCATACTCGCAGAACGGATAAGTTTCATGCGATGACCGATTTGGTGCGGAGCTGCTTCCATGAGGAGAGTGATTCGCTTGACGAGCAAATCGTATAGGCAATGGGGAATCAGTCGGAATGTAGTTCTGTGGACAGTGGGCGTGCTGTTGCTATGGGAAGCATTTGCTTGGCTTATAGCTGATGTATGGCAACTGCTGGCTCCAGCTTCAAAGCTGCCTTATTTGCATCTAGTATTGAATGCAGCTGTGCAGTATTGGCCTGTTTTAGCCGAGCAGGGTGCCATTACATTCGGCAATTCGCTTCTGGGTTTCGCCATTGGCTGTGCGGTCGGCTTCCTTCTCGCGGTGCTGATGAGCTTATCCCGTACGCTTGAGCATACGCTGTCGCCGTATATGATCGCCTCGCAAATGGTGCCTATTATCGGGCTTGCGCCAATCATTTACGGCATCGTCCATGATCCGGCGCTGTCGCGGACGCTGATGTCGGGCTACGTTACCTTTTTCCCGGTTGCCCTGTATACGCTGCGCGGCTTGCAGAGCATTCGGCTAGAGCAGGAAGAGCTCATGCGCTCTTATGCGGCCTCAACATGGACACTTTACTTGAAGCTGAAGCTCCAAGCCTCGCTGCCCGGCCTGTTCGCCGGACTTAAGCTGTCTGCGCCGCTTGCTATAACCGCATCAATCATTGTGGAGCTGATGGGGGCGCCGAACGGCATTGGCGTGCTGATGATTAGCTCGCTCTATTATGGGAACGCCCAAGTATACATGTTCTGGGCTACGGTGTTAATGAGCATAGCCATTGGCTTGCTGCTGCTCGCGGCTATTAGTATGGCGGAGCGACTTATTACGCCATGGCAGCCAGAGTTCCGCTCGCAAGGGAGGGACGAGTGATGAAGGAGATGGCTGCTGTGCCTGCGAATCAATCTGCGGTGCTGTCGCGGGAGAACGCTGGTAGACGAGTGAAGAAGGGGCGAAGGCGAAGAGGAAGCAAGGCGTGGCTGCTGCCGCTGGTGTTCGGGCTGCTTTTTCTGATGGCTTGGCAAACGGGCCTATTCCATAAGCTGTTTCAGCTGGAGTTATATCAGCTGCCGCTGCCGTCGGCGATTGCCTCGTCCATTCAAGAAAATGCTGAAATGTTGTGGCGCTATTCGCTGTTTACCGGGATGGAAATCATCATGGGCTGCTTGGTCGGCTCGCTGCTGGGGCTAATCGCCGCTTCCGCTGCGTCTTTTGCTCCGAAAGCTCTAAATGGCGGCATCGCTATGCTTGCGGCACTGAATGCCGTCCCGATTATTGCCCTTGCTCCCGTAATGAACAACTGGTTTGGCAGCGGAGCAGCTTCCAAAATAGCTATTGTCTCCGTTATGACCATGAGCACGATGGCAGTCGGCGCCTACAAGGGCTTGCGTTCCATTGATCCCATGTATGTGGAGCTGATGCATGTGTATGCAGCAAGCCGCCGCTCCGTATTTATAAAGCTTCGTTTTAAAAACGGAATGCCGCATTTTTTTACCGCACTGAAAATCAATATGTCGACGAGCATCATCGGCGCCATTGTCGGCGAATTTTTTATTTCGTCACGGGGGCTAGGCTTTCTGCTTTCCGATCAAATCAAGCTCGGCAATATGCCGCTTGCCTGGTCCTGCATAACAATTGCCGCTGCGCTCGGCATTGTGCTTTTTTACCTTGTGCAGCTTACAGAGAAGCTTGCTATTCCGTGGCATGTTGCGCAGCGCAATCGGTAGCTCCCTTCTTACGGAGCCTCGTAGATCCGCCTGCCTGATCGCGGGCCTGCCGACCTCGCCCCGCCACAGCTACAGCCTAAGCTTAATCCTCAGTCTCAGTCTCAGTCTCAGTCGCAGTTTCAGCAGCTAGGGATGACCCATATAAATAGATACGATTCAATAGGGAGAGGAATGGTCTTCATGATCAAGAGAAACCGAGGAAAAAGCTTGGCGATGATGGCAATGGCATGGCTTTTGCTGCTGGCGGCTTGCGGCGGCGGAGGCAGTGAGCCAGCAAGCACCCAGATGCCTACTGGATCAGAAGCAGCGGCTGAGGCGCCGCTTACGAAGGTGAAAATTCAGCTGAAATGGGTGCCGCAGGCGCAATTCGCCGGTATTTTTGTCGCTAAGGAAAAAGGCTTCTATGAGCAGGAGGGGCTCGATGTCGAGATTATTCCCGGCGGCCCGGATGTCGTCATTGAGCAGCAGGTCGTCAATGGGGCGGCGGATATTGGGGTGACGAGCTTTGACAGTCTTTTGGTCAACCGGGATAACGGCTTGCCTCTCGTTTCGGTCGCCCAGCTTATTCAGAAAAGCTCCTACCGCTTCGTCGCCGACAAAGCGTCTGGCATCGACGAGCCGGCGAAGATGAAGGGCAAGAAGGTCGGCATGTGGACGGGCAGCCAGCAGTTTCAAGTGCTCGCCTTCATGGAGAAAAATGGCCTCGATCCCAAAAAGGACGTGGAGCTTGTGAAGCAGGGCTTCACGATGGATCAATTTTTCAATAAGCAGCTGGATGTGGCCGTTTCGACGATTTACAACGAATACCATGTTGTGCTCGAGAGCGGTGTGAAGGAAGACGATTTGTACGTCTACGATTTTGAGGATGCGGGCGTCGGCATGCTGGAGGATACGCTGGTCGTGAAGGACGATTGGCTGAAAAAGAACCGGGAAACCGCCGTTAAAGCGATTCGCGCGACGATGAAGGGCTGGAACTACGCCATTGCCAATCAGCCGGAATCGGTTGACATCATTATGAAAGCCGTAACTGAAGGCAGCACGACGAAGGAGCATCAGGCGACGATGCTGATGGAAATGGCCAAGCTGGTCAAGCCGGAAGGCTTTACAGAGGCGCAGGTGGGCTCGTTCGTAGACGAGGCTGTGCAGCGGACGGTCGATATTTCGCTGAAATACGGGCTGATCAAGAAGGAGCCGGATTTGGCGGTGGCAGTCAATAAGACGATTTTGGCGGATGCGGCGAAGCCCTAAGCCTTAAGCGGTGCGGGACTTTGAGACTGCGAGAAAGCGAGCCTTATGGAATGAAAGAACCTCTTGGGCTCGTGCATAAATGGCTGTTATAGGGCATAGACAACATAAACGGCAGATCGAGCACATAGACGGCAGTCGGCGGGAAGGATGAAGAAGCTGATGGATATCCACGAAGCAATGGATGATGAAGCTAAGCATGCAGCCACGCAAGCAAGTGCGCTAAAGGAAGCGCTGCTGGAAAAGGATCGGGCGTACCTATGGCATCATATTACACCTCACAATGATCATCCGATGATTGTCGCGTCAGGGGAGGGCAGCTGGATCACGGATGTGGACGGCAATCGCTATTTGGATGGCATGTCGGGGCTATGGTGCGTCAATGTGGGACACGGGCGGAAGGAAATTGCCGAGGCGGCTGCTGCGCAAATGACGACACTGGCTTATTCGCCGCTCATTCAATCCCATGTCCCGGGCATTGAGCTGGCGGCGAAGCTGAGAGACTGGCTGGAGGGGGAATACCGGATTTTCTTCTCCAACTCCGGATCTGATGCGAACGAGGTTGCTTTCAAAATCGCCCGCCAAGCTTTTCATCAACGTGGAAAAGCGACCAAGCACAAGTTCATTTCGCGCCACCGTGCTTATCACGGCAACTCGATGGGAGCGCTAGGCGCAACGGGGCAGGCGCAGCGCAAGCTAAAATACGAGCCGCTCGGAGTGGGCTTCTCCCACGTGCCGCCGCCCTATTGCTACCGCTGCCCATTCGGCCAGACGAGTGGTGCCTGCGAGCTGCAATGCGCCCAGGCCTATGAGGACGCGATCATCTGGGAAGGGGCAGACTCCGTCGCCGGCATTATCGTTGAGCCCGTCATTACCGGGGGCGGCATGCTCGTGCCGCCGGACAGCTATTTGCCTAAGCTGCGAGCCATATGCGACAAGCATGACGTCCTGCTGATTGTCGATGAGGTCATCTGCGGCTTCGGCCGTTCGGGGCGAAAATTCGGGCACCACAATTATGGCGTTAAGCCGGACATCGTCACGATGGCGAAGGGGCTGACGAGCGCCTACTCGCCTTTATCCGCAACGGCTGTATCCGCCGAGCTGTATGCAAGCTTCAAGGAAGCAGGGCCGGACAGCCACTTCCGCCATGTCAATACGTTTGGCGGCAATCCAGTGTCCTGTGCCGTTGCCTTGAAAAACCTTGAAATTATTGAGCGTGAAAGGTTAGTAGAGCGCTCGGCGCTAATGGGCAAGCGGATGCGCAGCCGCATGAAGCCGCTGCTCCGGCATCCGAATGTCGGAGAAATTCGGAGCTTCGGCTCCGCCGTCGGCATCGAGCTGGTCGAGGATAAGGAGACGAAGCATCCTGCGTCTGCCGCGCTGGTTGCGGGCATTATCGCAGATTGCAAGGCGCGGGGGCTGCTCATTGGCAAAAACGGGGATACCGTCCCGGGCTTTATGAATATTTTGACGCTCAGTCCGCCGCTTTCTTCGACGGATGAAGATATCGCCTTTATTATTGATACGCTGCTGGCCGTTTTCGGAGCCGCAGGCGATACGTCAGAGGAGGGGATGCGGCATGAAGCCGCTTCAGGCTAAGGAGAACAAGCATCACATTCAGGCGGAGCGGCTTCAGCAGCGGATTATGGCGCTGGCCGCGATCGGCAAGATTGGTGAAACAGGCGTATGCCGTCTCGCATTATCCCCGGAGGACCGTGCGGGAGTGGAGCTCGTAAAGGGCTGGATGGAGGAAGCAGGCATGACGGCGCGAATCGATCCCTTCGGCAATTTAATCGGTGTGTATAAGGGACGGGATGAGCAGGCGCCTGTGCTTATGCTGGGCTCGCATATTGATTCGCAGCCTTATGGGGGCCGATTCGACGGCGTCATTGGCGTCCTCGGCGCAATTGAAGCGGTGCAGACGATGGCGGAGCG
Organism: Paenibacillus algorifonticola; assembly: GCF_050481745.1. Lineage (GTDB taxonomy): Bacteria > Bacillota > Bacilli > Paenibacillales > Paenibacillaceae > Pristimantibacillus > Pristimantibacillus algorifonticola_A. The sequence continues at coordinate 469,962 of NZ_JBCNGR010000006.1, forward strand.
CGGCATTAGGCCAGAGATGAATGTAGAGGTCGTCGCCTTTTGCGATGAAGAGGGCTGCCGCTTCAATAAAGGGCTGTTCGGCGCAAGGGGAATGACCGGGAAGCTGGAGGAGGGGGAACTGGAGCGAGCCGATAAAAACGGCGTAACTCGCAGGGAAGCGCTGCTGCAATTCGGCTGTGATCCGGCACAATATGACAGCTATTCCTTTGAGGCGGGAACAATCGGAGCTTTTCTGGAGCTTCATATCGAGCAGGGCCCCATACTGGAGGCGAAAAAGGAACCAATCGGCATCGTCAGCGGCATTTCCGGCCCCGTCTGGTGGACGGTCGAAATGACCGGCTTCGCCGGGCATGCTGGATCGGTACCGATGGCGATGCGCCGCGATGCGATGGTCGGCTGCGCCAAGGTTGTCGTCGCGCTGGATGAGCTGGCGCGGCGCGAGCCGGGTGAGCCGACGGTCGGCACCGTCGGCTCGGTCGCTGTTTTCCCGGATTCGCGCAACATTATACCGGAGAAGGTCAGCTTTACCGTTGATTTCCGAGACATTGAGCTGGAGCGGAGAAACGAGCTGGAGCGGGAGCTGCGAGCGGTAATCGAGCAGGTCAGCGTGGAGCATGGCCTCGCGTATGCGATACGCGAGGATACGAACAGCGAGCCGAGATATTGCGCGGACTGGCTGAAGACGATTTTGCACCGCGAGGCTGCGGGCATGGGACTTGCGCCGCCAGAGCTGATGAGCGGGCCGTTTCACGATTCGCTCACGATGTCTTACGTGTGCGATTACAGCATGATTTTTGTCCGCTGCAAGGAGGGCATTAGCCATAATCCGCGGGAATATGCCGCGCCGGAGGATATTGCGCTTGGAGCTGAGCTGCTGTACCGCGCGGCTGTGCACATTGCTAAGGGGAAGGAGTGAGGTGGCTTGAGCGAAAACGGGATGAGCAAGGTGTCGATTGCTTTAATTCAAGCGGCGAACGAACTGCATGGCGGCGAGTCTGTCCAGACGCATAAGGCGGCTGCTATAGAGAAGCATATCCGCATGATAAGGGAAGCTGCGGCTCAAGGCGCGCAAATCGTATCGCTTCAGGAAATTTTTTATGGCCCCTATTTTTGCGCGGAGCAGCAGACGAAATGGTATGCCGCTGCGGAAGAAATTCCGAACGGGCCGACGACGCGGCTTTTTCAGGAGCTGGCAAAGGCATGCAGCATCGTCATCATTTTGCCGATTTACGAGCGGGAGGGCATCGCCACTTATTACAACACCGCTGCCGTTATTGATGCGGATGGCGCTTATCTTGGCAAATACCGCAAGCATCATATTCCCCATGTTGCTGCGGGCGGCGGCGGGAGCGGCTTTTGGGAGAAGTTTTATTTTAAACCGGGCAATCTCGGTTATCCCGTCTTTGATACGGCGTACGCCAAGGTTGGCGTCTATATATGCTATGACCGCCATTTCCCCGAAGGGGCGCGGGCACTGGGGCTGAACGGAGCGGAAATCGTGTTTAATCCATCGGCGACGGTTGCGGGAACCTCGGAGTATTTGTGGAAGCTGGAGCAGCCCGCCCATGCGGTGGCGAATGGCTATTATGTTGCAGCGATCAACCGCGTGGGAACAGAGGAGCCTTGGAATATGGGCGAGTTTTATGGGCAATCGTATTTGGTCAATCCGCGTGGGGCGATTACGGCAATCGGGAGCCGGGATAAGGAGGAAATCGTCATGGGCGTGCTGGATAAAGAGCTGATTCGCGAGGTCCGCGAGGTATGGCAGTTTTACCGCGACCGCCGCCCGGAGACGTATGATAATCTCGTCAGCTTGTGAGTGTAAACGGACAAATGGATAAGCGAATAAGCGGATAGTGGTTCATTTTCATCACAATTAGGCGGTTCAAAAAGAGGAGGGGAAGCAGCTATGGGCATCGCCTTTATATCGGAGCAGTCGCTCCGGCGCAATTTTGCCGAGGTGAAGGCAGGCATGAAGCCGAAGGAAGCGATCGATGAATCGAATCGCTGTTTGTATTGCTATGATGCACCGTGCATTACGGCCTGCCCAACAGGCATCAATATCCCTTCTTTTATTAAAAAGATCGCTTCCGGCAATTTGAAGGGCTCCGCCAGAGCGATTATGGATGCCAATCCGGTCGGCGCGACCTGCTCGCGCGTATGTCCAACCGAGGAGCTGTGCGAGGGTGCATGCGTGCTGAATCATTCCTCCACGCCGATTCGCATTGGTGATTTGCAGCGCTACGCCACAGATTGGGCGATTCATAATGAGCAGCAGCTGTTCACGGCTGGCAAGAGCAATGGCAAGCGCGTCGCGATTATTGGCGGCGGCCCAGCCGGGCTGTCGGCGGCGCGGGAGCTGGCGCGGTTCGGCTTTGCCGTGACCGTGTTTGAGGCGAAGGAGCAGGCGGGCGGTCTAGATACGTATGGCATCGTCTCCTTCCGGCTGCCGCAGGAGGTTTCGCTCTGGGAGGTTGAGCAAGTGCGGCAGCTGGGTGTAGAAATTCGGACGAATACAAAGGTTGGCGCAGATGTGGGCATAGAGCAGCTGCGCCGTGAATATGATGCCCTCGTGCTGGCCATTGGCATGTCGAAGGTACCGTCGCTTGGCATTGAAGGCGAAACGCTGGACGGCGTATTTGACGCCATTGATTTTGTGGAGTCGACGAAAACGGCTGTGCGAACCGACATAGCGGGCAAACGTGTCGCCGTTATCGGCGCAGGCAACACGGCCATTGATGCGGCGACCTGCTCGGTACGACTCGGCGCCATGAATGTGAAAATCGTCTACCGCCGCAGCGCCGCCGAAATGACGGCCTATGCGTTCGAATATGATTTCGCCAAGCAGGATGGCGTTGAATTTCAGTGGCTGACGGCACCAGCTCGCATTATCGGGAATGCCAAGGGGCAAGTGACGGCACTCGAATGCCTCATGATGGAATTGGAGGAAACGGAGGAAGGGCGGGCGGCTCCCGTACCGATTCCCGGCTCGACGTTCAGGCTGGAAGTGGACGCTGTTGTTTTAGCAATTGGACAAACGCGCCATCTTCCACTGATCGAGCAGCTAGGCATCGCGCATAAACGCGGCATTGTAACGGTCGACGAGACCAGCTATCAAACGTCCGATCCGCAAATTTTTGCTGCTGGGGACGTTATTTTCGGTGAAGGCCAAGGAGAGGCGATGGTCGTCTCGGCCGCCCAGCAGGGCAAGAAGGCAGCTTATGCTATTTATAAGCAGTTAATCAAGCTGCAGGAGGAGCCGGCATAAGGAAAGCGGCGTCAAAATGGGCTGGGTCAGCTCCGCATGCGGTGAAATCCAGTATGTGACTGTTGCAGGGGAACGACAAGGCAGCAGGCTCATTAATCAATGCCACGCCGCTATAAAACGCAGCTGGGCAAATTCGCATCTTATCGAAGGCATAAGGAGGGGAACGACAATGGCTGATCTGCGCATTAATCTAGCGGGTATTGCATCTCCAAATCCTTTCTGGCTGGCATCTGCGCCGCCTACCAATACGGGCTACCAGGTGCAGCGCGCATTCGAGGCAGGCTGGGGCGGCGCGGTGTGGAAGACGCTGGGCGATCCCATTATCAATACATCCTCGCGCTTTGCCGCCGTACATTTCAACGGGCAGCGGGTTGCGGGCTTCAACAATATTGAGCTTATTACGGATCGTCCGCTGGAGGTCAACTTAAAGGAAATCTATGAGACAAAAAAGAGGTTCCCGAATCATGCCGTCATCGCTTCGCTGATGGTCGAGCCAAGCCGCGAGAAATGGCATGAAATCGTCAAAAAGGTCGAGGCGGTTGGCGTAGATGGCCTTGAGCTGAACTTTGGCTGTCCGCATGGCATGGCGGAGCGCGGCATGGGGGCTGCTTCCGGGCAGCAGCCGGATCTGGTCGAAGCGCAGACGATGTGGGCGAAGGAGGTTGCGCAGACGCCGGTTATCGTCAAGCTGACGCCCAATATTACCGATATTACGGCGACGGCAAAGGCGGCGACGCGGGGCGGCGCAGATGCGATCTCCTTAATTAACACGATTAACTCGCTCGCTGGCGTCGATCTGGATTCTTGGCTGACGATTCCGCATGTGGGCGGGAAGGGGGCGCATGGCGGCTATTGCGGTCCTGCCGTGAAGCCGATCGCGCTGAATATGGTTGCGGAATGCGCCCGTAATCCGCAGGTGAACATCCCGATTTCGGGCATCGGCGGCATCTCGAATTGGCGCGATGCGGTCGAATTTATGCTGATGGGCGCAACGGGCGTTCAAGTGTGTACGGCAGCGATGCATCATGGCTTCAGCATTGTCGAGGACATGATCGACGGCTTGAACCATTACTTGGATGATAAGGGACTATCGTCGGCGATGGAGCTGATCGGCAAATCGGTTTCCCGCTATTCGGACTGGGGCGATCTCGATTTGAATTATCAAGTCGTTGCCCGCATCCATGAGGAAGAGTGTATCGTATGCAACAAATGCCATATCGCCTGCGAGGATACCTCGCATCAGTGTATCGAGCGGCATACGGACGAAGGCGGGCGCGCTTTCTTGAAAGTGAGGGAAGAGGATTGCGTCGGCTGCAATTTATGCTCCATCGTTTGCCCCGTCGAAGGAGCAATCTCAATGGTAGAGGTGCCGTCTTCTGAGCTGCCGATGTCTTGGAATGAGCGCCAGCAGGCAATTGCGGGCATGGGTGGCAGCGAAGGGAATGCCAAATCAAGTGCGAGAGAGACGGTGTAGCATATGGAGAAGATGACGAAGCTCATTCGAAATGGAACGATTGTAACGGCTGCGGACACGTATCAGGCGGATGTGCTGATTGAGGGGGGCATCATTCAGGCTATCGGGACGGGGCTGGAAGCTGCTGGTGCAGCTATCGGCGCGGAAATCATCGATGCGTCGGGAAAATATCTGTTTCCCGGAGGCATTGATCCGCATACGCATCTGGATATGCCGTTCGGCGGTACGGTGACGGCGGATGATTTTGAGACGGGGACGATTGCTGCCGCGTTTGGCGGAACGACGACGATTATTGATTTTTGCCTGACGGATAAAGGAAAGCCGCTGGCGGATTCGATTCAGAAGTGGCACGCGAAATCAGCTGGAAAATCGGCAATCGACTACGGCTTCCATCTGATGATTGGCGAAATCAACGATGCGGTGCTGGCCGAGCTGCCGGATATTGTTTACACGGAGGGCATTACGTCGTTCAAGGTGTTTATGGCTTACAAAAATGTGTTCCAAGCCGACGACGGCACGCTCTATCGTACGATGCTGACGGCAAGCGAGCTGGGAGCGATGGTTATGGTGCATGCCGAGAACGGCGATGTCATCGAATATCTCATTGCCAAGGCATTGGCGGAAGGGCATACGGAGCCAATCTATCATGCGCTGACCCGCCCATCGATGCTTGAGGGAGAGGCGACGGGAAGAGCCGCGAAGCTTGCGGGCTTGACTGGAGCGAGGCTGTACGTCGTGCATGTCACCTGCGAGGAGGCGGTAAAAGCGATTGCCGAGGCGAGAGAGCAGGGCTTTGACGTCTGGGGAGAGACCTGTCCGCAATATTTGCTGCTCGACCAATCGTATTTGGAGCTGCCGGATTTTGAGGGAGCCAAGTATGTATGGTCGCCGCCGCTGCGCGAGGCCCGGCATCAGGACGTCTTGTGGAATGCGCTGCGCACGGGCGGGCTGCAAACGATCGGCTCGGACCAATGCTCGTTTAATTTCAGCGGGCAAAAAGAGCTCGGACGTGAAGATTTCAGCAAAATTCCGAATGGCGGGCCGATCATCGAAGACCGCTTCTCGCTGCTTTATTCTGAAGGCGTGGGAAAAGGACGATTGACGCTGAACCAGTTTGTCGATCTCGTCTCGACGCGCAGCGCGAAGCTGTTCGGACTGTTTCCACGCAAGGGCACGATTGCGGCAGGCAGCGATGCCGACATTGTGATTTTCGACCCGACGATCCAGAGGGTAATCTCGGAAGCAGCGCATCATATGAATGTGGACTATAATCCGTTTGAAGGGATAGCTGTAACGGGAGCCCCGGTCAGCGTGCTCTCTCGCGGCGAGTTTGTTATTCGCGATTTAGCCTTCGTCGGACGGGCAGGCGCCGGACAATATGTGAAGCGTGCGCCCTACAAACAGCCCGTGCAGGGGGAACTGCCTGCTGCTTCTTATAAAGCGGTTGGCACAAGCAGCAATTAGTAGATTCAATGATAGCGAGGAGGGCTCAGAGTGTCGGCATATCAGCAGGTTTTGGAGGAGAAGGCGAAGCTGGACGGTTATATGATCAGGCAGTTTAAATTTATCCACATTGAGGAGAATTTGAGCGGAGCGACGGTAACGCTCCAGCATCCGGGAGGCGAAGCCGCAACGCTGCAGCTGCTTACTGCCGAAGCGCGCAAATATTTAACCAATTTGCTGATCAAGCAGCTGGCGCAGGCCCGGGCATCGGCTGCTGCATCCTCTTCCAGCCCAGGCGCTGCGCCATCAGCATAATCCTCGCCATCCGCTGCCCCTTTTAGCGGATGGCTCCGCGCGTATATTCATAGGCGTTAACAGCGAGTTCAATGGCGAGCCGCTTATCGGCGTTCATAAAATCTTTGCCCAGCAGCGCAACGATTTTATCAAGGCGATGATAAAGCGTCTGCCGGGCGATGAACAGCTCGCGGGCTGTATCCTGCTTGGAGCCAGAGCGGATTAAATAGGTTTTCAGCGTCAGCAGCAGCTGGCCGTGTTTTTCCTTATCATAGGTGGCAAGCGGTTCAATGTATTCGCGGATCAGCTCATCCAGCATCCCGCTTTTTTTCAGCGCGAAAATGATTTTGTACGTATGCAGCTCGTCGAAAAAGGGGGCTGGCAGCGGCCCGGCATCCCGCTGTATAGCAAGCGTTTCTTTCGCAGTTGCATAGCTATCCGCTGCTTGGTCGAGCTGTGTGGCCAGCTTGCCAATGCCCCAAAGCCCGGAGAAGAGCGCTGGCTCCTGCTTCATCTCCGTCTTTCGCAGCCGCGCTACCGCTTGCAGCAGGCGCTCCTTCCACTTTTGGCGATCCAGTTGATCCAACTGATCCAGCAAAATAAACACAATTTGCCCTTGCAGCAGCAGCGAGAGCAAATAAAAGCCCTCCCCCTCAAAAATCGCCCGCGCCACCCGGTAGCGCTGAAGCAGCAGCGATTCAAAATCCGTCGCTTCCATGTGCGAGACTTCCAACTGAAACACGCATACCGCTACGCAGCCAAGCTTGGCTGACGGTTTACTATGGCGAATATAATCATTGATTTCGGTTAGGTCATGCTTGCCGGAAAGCCAGTCTCCAAGCCAGAGATCGTCTTGGTAGCGGCGTTTTTCCTCGACATATTGGGTGCGCATCATTTCCTGGGCTATCGCAGTCGCACAGCGATCCAGCGCAAGAATTTGAAATTCAGTCAGCTCCTGCTTCGCGTGAATGAGCAAATCAGCGAATAGATGGCCGAGCGCCACAATGGGCCGATGAGCAAGCTGTTGGCTCAGCAGCGGAGCGGGGAACATTTCATTGTAAATCCACCGCTCGTAAAATTTGTCGGCTTTCGCTTTCGTCATGAAGGGGACAAACTGAGCTTCGGCATTCAAGGGAAAAAAAGCGACCTGTGCGGCCGTTGTTTGCTGCAGCAGCTCCAGAAGAGGCCTCAAGCCCTTGCCGGACAAGAGCAGCTGACCGAGCTGCCTGGATAATGCCTCCAGTTCGGACACCATTTGATGATGCTGATTAATGAAGTAGGCATGCAGATCTTGGGTGATATCTATGTAGCGGACTTGCTCGTGGAAGAGGAGAATGGGGAAATGCTCGCGTTTTGCCAGCTCCAGCATGCGTACCGGCGGTCTGGCGGTATAAGTGACCAGCTCAATGCACAGTCCAGATGCGCCGGAATCGAGCAATTGCTGTAGAAAAATCAGGCTTCGTTCTGCATCATCCTGCCAGCCGATGCCCGTCGTCAAAATAAGCTCGCCGCCGCTTAAAAGCCGGCCAGCTTGAATGACCTCCATAATGTGAACCCATCTGACGGTGCGGTTTAAGGCTTCTTCACTTGCGTGCACCTCGGCTTTCTGGAACAGCGGCCGTTTTAAAATATCGCGGATTGTCGGCTGCAGCAGCGTTTGTACGATAGTGTCCACCCCCTCATGTGAAGATAGTTAACACTATTATACAGGATTATTAGTTGAAAGTAGATCCCGACCCTAATGTATGCGGCTTGAAATCATTTGTTTCAGCCGCTGCTGATCTGGTGGGTTTGGTGGTCGACACGTTTGCCGAAGGGCGCAACGGGTAGGCGAGAGGAGCAAGCCTATAGTTAAAAAAGAAAAAACAGCATGACCGATTCAGCGGTCATGCTGTTTTTTGATGGTTCACCCAGCAGCTGCCTGAAGCTTAAGGCGATAACGCTGCGTAATTTTTTTGCATCCTATTAAGGATTAAGGTGCTGTTTGTGGATCAGGCTGTTGCTCTGGCTGCTGCTCAGGTTGTGGCTCTTGCTCGGGTTGTGGCTCCTGCTCTTCTACTTGCTCTTGCTCATCAGAAGGTCTATTGTTATCTACAAAGTTCAGACCGCTTGCAGGACTCGTATTCGAGAAGGTATTAACATCCGTGAATGTCACTTGACCGTCCGTGATGGTCATTGTGAATACCGTCCAATAAAGCTCGTTGCCTTTATCCGTTGGTACTTCGTACACTTTAATTGGTGTAGGGGAAGAGCCACGGTAAACTTCGATTTTCGCACCGGAAGCCGAAATCGTGCTTGCTCCGGAGAAGTGATGCACATAGAAAGTGTACGTGCCGTTTGTGTCTTTACGGATCGTAGTGGTTTCAGGTCCATACGAGGTTACATCATCCAAGTCTAGATCAACCATTTTGGAATTGTTATAATTATAAATTTTACTCCCATACCAAGTGTGAAAGATTCCGCCTTGTACGGCTGGTCCAATTAGATGCGAATCCAGATCGGCAGGGTCCTTGCCCCACGTTAATACGATACGCGTTTCATTTTCAGACGGGATGCCGATTGCAGTTTGGTTTTCATTCTGGTTATTTACATTGACAGCCGATACTGCGGTCATATAGGTCGTTACATATGGCGTGCCTACGCCGCCCAGCTCACCTGTGTAAATGCCAGGAGCTAAATAAATGTAATATCTTCCGTTAGCATCGGTTACAGCTGTTCCAACAACGGGACCGCTTGTAGCGCCAAGACCTTTGCGGAACTCAATCGTCAGGTTAGCTACAGGATTGCGCGCAACATCAATAATGGTACCGCCAAAGCCTGTCAGTTTAACCGAGCCGCTTTGGCTGCCTGCGAACTTGGTCTTAGCTTCATTCGCTTCAACATGAACGTACAGCGTAGAGCCATAGCTTTGAACGGGATTAAAGGTAATTTTGCCATCTGCATATTGCAAGCCGCTCAGCTCATAAGCTGCGCCGTTCACCGTTGCGGAAATTGCGAAATCAGACAGATTCACATCATCTACTTGCTGATCAAAAGAAACATCAACTGTGCCGTTCGTCACTTGTACCGCCGAAATCGTCGGGTACCCTTGCTCATAAACGGCTACCGTTACAGGAACCTGTACATTGTACAAGCCATAGGTTGCTGTAATGTAGGTCGTACCTTCGCCAACCGCTTTAACCTTGCCATACACAACTTCGGCTACAGAAGCATCTGAACTGGTCCAGTTGGAATGCGTTGTAATATCTTTAGCGTTAGCCGTGTATTTCACGCCCGTAGCAACGATTTGACGAGTTGCTCCAATAGCTGAAAGCTCAAAGCCTTGTGCAGGCTCCGCAATGATGCTGGAAACCGCAGGATCTGCTTGCAGGTTTGGCTGGCTTGGCAGCGAGCTGAAGTCCACGCCGTCTGCATTGACCACTGCATCAGTGATCGAACCTTGTCCAAGGAAGGAAACAATCGCATCAAGTACGGCATTTGCAACGTTAGAGCCTTGTTCGAGGTGGAAAACAGTATTCAGTGCGCTTGCGAACACATTCATTTGACCGATAGAGCCGTTCTCGCCTAGCGTGATGGCTGCTTGCTCGGCATAGACGGAAACCGAATTAAATACGCCGTTTAACGAAACTTGCGCATTATGTGGAACGTTGCTTGAGATATTGATGTTTCCAACTTGTCCAACCCCCGGCTGTGTTTCGATAATCGCGCCAGAGCGAATGGTAACCTGCTGCACATCTGTTCCGTTCTCCAATACGAGACGAATGCTTCCGTCTTGCTTGTCTACAATGACGGTTGCCAGAGTGGAGTTTTGTACGTGAATACTGTTAGGGCCGCCGCCATTGATGGTCGTCGATCCGCTAACGGTAACGTTCTGGAGCGTTACATCGCCATTGCCGATGCTTGTTTCCAAGAACAGATTACCCGTAATCGTTGTGTTTTTAAGCGTTACATTGGCAGCGTAGATGCGTACATCGCCTGTAACTGCACCCAGCGTGTGCTCACCTGCAGTATTAATGGAAGTGCTCGTCGAGCCACCGTTATTTCCACCATTGCTCCCGCCATTGTTTCCACCACTGCTGCTGTCTGATGACTTCGGCGGATTTGTTGGAGTCGGTGCAGCAGATGGTGCTGGTGTAGCAGTTGCACCAAGCGAAGCTGCTGCCAGCTCATAGGTCGTCTTGTTGAAGACGAATTCGTAAGCTAGACGTGCTAAAGCTTGACGATCAGCTACGCCAGAAGGATTGAAGCGAGTCGTGCCGTCTGCATGGGCTACGCCTTTAATGAAGCCGATTTGATAGGCAAAGGAAACGTAGCTTTTCGCCCATGTCGACACGGTGGAGATGTCCGTTAGCTTCTCATCCAGCGGTACCGCTAGAGCAGCTTGCTCCAAGCCAAAGGCACGAACAAAAAATACAGCGAGCTCCTCGCGTGTAACGGTTTTGTTCGGAGCGAACTGGTCGGCGGAAATGCCTTGCGTAATGCCGGATTTCACCAGTGCGCCAACATAGCCGCTATACCAGCTTTTGCTGTCAACATCTTTGAAAGATGCGGCGCTTGAAGCATCCTGCTCTTTACCTAGAGCGAGCACAAGCACTTTAGCTAGCTCGGCGCGTGTAATGGAGTTCGAAGGCTTAAAGCTGCCATCGCCATAACCGCCGAGTATACCTTTTTCTACTAGAGCGGTTACTTCATCCTTGGCATAAGATTTCTCGATGTCGGTGAACGACACGGAGGAGGAGGCTGCCTCTGCCCCAAATGCGATGTAGTTCGTGGAAAAAATCGATAAGACCATTGCAAAAACAAGTGCGACAGAAATACGTTTGCTTGCCATATTGCCAATCATCATAACTCTCTCCCTTATCTATTCTCTGTTTGTAAAACAATTGCATATTGTGCATAGGACCTAAAACATTAAGACTATGTACTCAATCTGGAAGAAAATAAAAATAGGTCTTTTTGCTCAATAGTATAATACTACCATGGAAAATTATGTGGAGGGAAGATGTTTTATTGAATTTATCAAAAAAATTTGTTGAATAAAGTTGAAAAAAGCAGAAAAAACGCATGTATACGTAGGGATTCAAGCGATAAACTAAATTTGGGTAATTGATGTAAATTTACAAAACGTCAAGGCCATCTTTACATTCCCCTATCAATTCTCTTATAGACTAGTTGTGTTGAAGCAATATCCAATCCAATCTAGTTAATAGGGGGATGTACATGTTAAAGAGGTTCCATGCTCGTGCAGCCAAGGTGGCACTTGCCGTAGCGACTATTGTGGCAGTAACAACTGTAGGGGGAAACAGCGGAGTGAGCGCAGAGGATGAGCAATCGCCAATTAAAAATGTGATCATTCTCATTCCTGACGGCATGGCAAATGATGCAACGGCGCTCGCCAGATGGTATAAAGGCTCTTCGTTAACGCTTGATCAAATGGCGAGCGGCATGGTCCGCACCCACTCGGCAGATGCGCCGATTGCGGATTCTGCCCCTGCGGGTACCGCTTTTGCCACTGGACATAAATCGCATACGGGGTTTGTTGGCGTTTTGCCGGATAAGGCTACAATGCCAGGCCAGAAGGCGATTGCACCGGGCGATGAGCGCAAGCCTGTCGCTTCTGTGCTGGAAGCCTCCAAGCTTGCGGGAAAAGCGACGGGCATCATTGCAACCTCGGAAATTATGCATGCGACTCCGGCTGATTTTACCGCCCACTACCCAGACCGTAAAAACTACGATGCCCTGAGCAAGCAGCAGGTATATAATCAGGTGGATGTTGTACTAGGCGGCGGCAGCGATTATTTGGTTCCGTCTGGCCGCAGCGATGGTGAAAATTTGGTTTCTTCCATTAAAGCGCTTGGCTACGATTATGTGACGACGCCAGCGGCGATGAAGGCCTCCAAATCGGGCAAGCTGTGGGGCATGTTTGCTCCGGCGGGCCTGTCCTATGATATGGACCGCGATCCCGCTAAGCAGCCAAGTCTCGCGGATATGACGCAAAAAGCGATCGACATCCTTTCCCAGGATAAAGACGGTTTTTTCCTCATGGTAGAGGGCAGCAAGGTGGATTGGGCCGCTCATGCCAACGATCCAATCGGTATTATCAGCGATGTGCTGGCCTTTGATAATGCGGTTAAGGTAGCGCTGGATTTTGCGAAAAAGGACAAGCAGACAGCTGTTGTTGCTGTTACCGACCATGGCAATGGGGGCTTGACGATTGGCAACGCTGCAACGACAGGCACTTACGATAAAGAGCCATTGTCCACCTTCATCGGCCCGCTGAAGAAAGCGAAGCTGACGGGTGAAGGCTTGGAGGCGAAGCTGGATGCGAAGAGAACGAACATTAAATCGGTGCTGCAACAATATTATGGCATTTCGGATTTGACTTCGGAGGAAATGGCCGCGATTAAGGCTGCGGAGCCGGGCAGAATGAATTATGCAGTAGGCCCGATGATCAGCAAGCGCGCAGGTATTGGGTGGACAACTGGCGGACATACAGGTGGAGATGTAGTGCTGTACACGTACGCTCCGAATAATGACCGGCCATTTGGCGTCATCGACAACACCGATGTTGCGAAGTATATGGCCCGCGTTCTGGATCTTGATCTGGATGCGGTCAGCAAGCAGCTATTCGTACCAGCGAAGCAGGCTTTCACCGCTAAAGGTGCGAAATACGAGCTCAACCTGAAGGATGCGAAAAACCCTGCCATCCTCGTGACGAAGGGCAGCCAGAAGCTGGAGCTGCAAATATACAAAAACATCGCCGTCCTGAACGGGAAGAAATCGAGCCTTAACGGCGTTATCGTTTACAACGGAACCGATGCGTTTGTGCCGCAGGATGCTGTAGATCTGATTAAATAAACGATGGATTGTGAAAATGGTGCAAAGAGCAAGAGCCCGCATTGGCCGCGGGCTCTTCTTTCTATGCTGATGTGGACTGTATTGGCTATGGAATGGTTAGCCTGTTATGCGGAGGGCCGCTTATTTCTCCACAATGCTTGCAGTGGAAAACTCGCCCAGTGCTCGCAGTGTCAACAGAACATGCTCTAGCAGGCTCGAAATATCCTCCATTTGCTCCTCGTTGATTTTGCGCTTGAACGGCAGCTTAATCTCATTCTTATGTGTCGCCGCCCCCTCTGAGTAAACAAAGCTGAGCGTCTGCACAGGGACGGGATTTTCCGGCCAAATCCGCTGAAATACCGCTTCAATCTGCGGACATTGTTGCTCGAAATCCTTCACCCTCATATGAAAAAGCAAGCTCAGCTCGCAGCCGGGCGCCTCTCCCGGCAGCTCCAATAGCTCGGCAGCCAGCTCCTTCAAGGAGGCTTCGAGCCGCAGCTCGGCGGTTACCGCTTCCTGCCCGGTCAAATGGAAGGCAAGGCTGAAGGCTCGTCCCATCACGGACATTTCCATCGTATCTTTGCGGCCTGTTATCTGAATCGTTTCGTCCAGCGTATCCAGATCGTACAGCTGATTCTCAAAAGCAACCTTCAAATTATCGAATACGGTTGGATCAAACATCGTTTTTCCCTCGCAATGGTCGTATTTTATATGTCTAAGCAAATATTGAAGCGTTTCAATAGAGCTGTGTTTATTATACAACGATTTTCTGGTGGAGGTGGGAAAGAGCGGTTATACTATTTTTAACATTAGAGATTTAAATCGTTGGAGGTGCCATATGGAGCTGAATTTCAAATCATATGTGGTGAGTGATGATAAGCTGCGTATTCAGGTGCAGGTGGTCGTGGATTATTTAGCAACCAGCTATTGGGCGAATAATCGGCCTGCTGAGAAGATTATCAAATCAATTGAAAATTCCATTTGCTATGGCGTTTACGAGCTAGAGAACGAGCAGGAGCAAATGATTGCTTTTGCCAGAATCATTACCGACTGTGCAACGACCTATTATTTATGCGATGTGTTTGTGCTGGAGGCTTACCGTGGTCAGGGCATATCCAAAAAGCTGATAGAAACGATAACGAATGCCCCGGAATTCCAAGGGATGACAGGGCTGCTCGGCACGAAGGACGCGCACGGTCTGTATGAGCAATACGGCTTTGAACGGGATCAGACACGGTTTATGCGCAGACCAGTGCAAATTAATAAGGTTTGAGGGTGGTGATGATGGGGTGAATGAATCTCATTTAGATCACTTTTTAAGGCGTTATTTTAAAGGCCTGCCTTTAAAAAGCCCGTTATTTTATAATGCGCCAGTAGGCATTAGATTTGAAATGGGTGGAGAAGTATGTGTTGCTAAGGCAAGAGCAGAGAAAGTCAAAAGTAGAGCGATGGCCTTATTTAATGCGGTGAATCATCGCGATGATCTTATTTATTTTGTGCTGTTCATGGACAGCTGGGACGAGCACCCGGTTACTCTTTTTGAAAAAGAAGTGTATAAGACTTTCAATGATTATGTTAGCGGCATTCATATAAGTGAAGTATCAAAACAAGAGCAGGAATATCGATACAAGGACCCGCATGATGCGGATGATATTATGACGGTGAGGTACTATGCCCGCGTGAAGCTTCAAAATTTGAACATTAGTCCTCTTTTAGAGGCGATTGCAAATCGTTCGGCTGGTCTTGAGCCTATTATTGTTGGGGACATCTATATCATTAATGAAACAAACAAAACGATTTTTCACCTCTATGATGACAGAGGACTGGACATTTTAGCTGAAGAAGTGGAGACGTTAAGGTGGATATATGAGCATTACAATGATTGGATTTTAGATTATGATCGAAAAAAAGTGGACGAATTATTTAGGCTGTGAAATTTTTGATGTGAATTTTTGAGGGATAATTGGAATGGACGAGCATTATAAGCATTTGCAAAAAAGTCAACAGTAAAACCCACCGCTAGCCTTTATCCGGCTGTTGGTGGGTTTGCTTTTTTTAGATGTATGCGTACCTTGATCCGATTAATCCACTGTAATCTTCAACACAACTGGATAAGGGCTGCGAACCCCATTCGTCCTCACCACGAGTGCTTCTGCTGTGCGTTCCCAGACAGGCTGCTCCTCGAAGCCAAGCACCTCGATCTGCTGAATGATGCCTTGGAAATCGTGGGATTTCGCCTTCAGCGACGTAATTTTCACCTCGCCGTCCTCGGGATAGACGAGCACAGTCGCATACAGGCAGCTTCCCTTCACGGTAAAGCGGATATCCTGAGGCGTGAAAATTTTGCTTTTACCGTCCGTGAACTGCCCTTCCTCCACCTTCGTCGGTCCCTCTCCATAAGTACGCCAGTAGCTCGTTTCATAGATCGCCTCGCCGTTCGTCTTAAGCCAGCCGCCAATGGCAAGCAAAATGTCCTGATCCTCCTGCGGGATCGTGCCATCGGCTTTCGGTCCAACATTGAGGAGCAAATTGCCGTTTTTGCTGACGATATCGACCAAATCTTGAATGAGCTCCAGCGGCGATTTATAATCATTGTTAGGCGTATAGCTCCATGAGTTGCGGGCTACAGCGGTATCCGTCTGCCAGTAATAAGGCTTCAGCTCGGCAAATTGTCCGCGTTCCACATCTGGAACAGCACTGCCCAGCATATAAGCATCATGCTTATAGTTAATAATGCCTTGGAAGCCGAGCTCTGCGGATTTATTGTAATAATACGCCGCAAGCTTTTTCAAATACGGCTTGAACGAGGCATGCTGAATCCACCAGTCAAAATATAAAACTTTCGGCTCATAATTATCGATCAGCTCACAGCAGCGAATGAGCCAGTCCTCCATATATTCATCGGTCGGAGGGGATTCATATAAGTTATGATGATCCGGCTCCGGCATAGAAGGCCAATACAAGTCGCCGCACGCAAGCGGTTCATGAATATCGGATTCAAACTCCTTGCCATGCGATAGGAAGAACCAGTGCTCCGCACGATGGGACGAGGCGCAGAAGGTCAAGTTCTTTTGCTCAAAAGCGATTTTCATTTCATTCAGCAAATCCCGTTTAGGTCCCATTTCGTAGGCGTTAAAGCGGGAGATGGCGCTTTTGTACATTTGAAAGCCATCATGATGCTCCGCAACGGGCATCACATATTTCGCTCCCGAGCGCTGGAACAGGTCAGCCCACTCTTCGGCGTTGAATTTTTCAGCCTGAAACATCGGGATAAAATCCTTATAGCCAAAGTTTTTATGCTCGCCATAGGTGGCAATATGATGCTCATATTCCTTGCTGCCCTGGATATACATATTTCGCGGGTACCATTCGTTGCCGAAGGCCGGAACGGTGTACACGCCCCAGTGAATGAAAATGCCGAATTTAGCTTGCTTATACCAAGCCGGAATTTCAAAATCGCCGAGCGATTCCCAATCGTCACGATAAGGTCCCTGTGCAATGGTTGCGGCTATTTGGTTCAAATATTTTTGTTTATCCATGGTTTCTGCTGCCGTCCTTCCTGAATTGAAATCTACATGGCTATTCTAGCAAGCGCTAACCGGATTAAGAATGTGGGACACTAACTTTTATTTGTATAAAATTAACCATGGAAGCAGGTTTGCCTCATGAATGCTCATTCCTTGCTCGCCTATTATTTGTCCCATATGCAGGTCGAGCTATTTATCGCCCATCACAATACGGTCAGCACCGAATGGCGCGATCTCGATTTTACACCGGATTACAGCAAATTCTATTTCATCGAGCATGGCAGCGGCTGGCTCAAAATTGGCGATGAGGAGTATGCTCCTGTTCCGGGCCAGCTTATTCTGATGCCGGAGGGAGTGCCCCAATCGTATTCGGTCATAGAAGGGAGCGACACCTACCGCAAATATTGGTGTCATTTCAGCGCCAAGGTCGGGGAAATCAACCTGTTCAAGCTGCTGGATATGCCTTATCTTTGCACGGCTGCTGATCAGGAGCGGGTACGGACGATTTTTGCCGAGCTGGTGTTTTATGCGAACGATCAGACGATCTACGCCAAGCTGCTTGCCAAAGCGAAGCTGCTGGAGCTGTTTTCGTTGTTCGTTATGCAGCAGAGCGAGGAGAGCATCAGCTTGAAAAAAGCGGCTGCCACTCAGCGGCTGACGGAAATTTTGAGCTATATCCATATGAATAGCGGCAGCGATATTACCATTCAAGATCTGGCGCAGCGGGCGTGCCTGCATCCGAACTATTTTATAAGAATGTTCAAGGAGCAAATGGGCGTGCCGCCAATTCAATACATCGCTCGTTTGAAAATTGAAAAGGCGAAGGAGCTGCTGGCCGACTCAACGCTCAGCGTTAGCGAGGTTGCCGAGCAGGCGGGTTTTAATGACCTGTTTTATTTTTCAAAGCAATTCAAGAAAATCGCGGGCCTGTCTCCAACGGAGTTCAGAAAACAAGGACCGTAAAGGGATACATAGGACTACAGTAGATTACAGAGTTCTAAAAACATAACTTTATCCCCTCCATCTTCTCATTACGGATATCGTTCCCTGATGCAGCAAATAATAAAGTGTCGCAGCTTATTGGCGCCGTCAGAGGAATCCAATCTTGAGAATACTGGAGGCAGATGCATGTTCAAACGCTTGGATGAAGTGTTGATCGAAATTCCGAATGTCGGGCGGCCTGAGCCGAACGCGGCGGCTGCGGTGCAAGAGCTGCTGGGCGGGAAATTTGGCGAAATGTCCACGCTGAACAACTATTTGTACCAATCGTTTAATTTTCGCTCGAAAACGAAGCTGCGCCCTTTTTATGACTTGGTTACGAGTATCACGGCGGAGGAGCTGGGACATGTCGAGCTTGTCTCCCACGCGATTAACCACTGCTTGCATGGCTCCACTACGCCGGGCAAGCCGGATGAATCGCCGCTGAAATCCGTCAAGGACTGGCGCATGTCGCTTCCGTTTCTGACAGGTGGACAAGGCGCTTTGCCCGTTGATTCTATGGGCCGGCCTTGGACAGGCGTACATGTATTCAACAGCGGGAATCTAGTTGAAGATTTGCTGCATAATTTCTTTCTGGAGGTTGGCGCCAGAACTCATAAAATGAAGGTGTACGAAATGACCTCCCATCCAGCTGCGCGCGAAGTGGTGGGCTATTTGCTCGTGCGGGGCGGCGTCCATGTCGTTGCCTATGCCAAGGCGCTGCAAGTGGCGACCGGTGTCGATGTAACCAAGCTGATTCCGATCCCTTCGCTTAATAACAAAGCGTTCAATGAAGCGCGCAAGTATGAGGAGAAGGGCGTTCATACGAAGCTGTATACGTACAGCGACAACGATTTTAAAACGATTGACCAAATTTGGAAGGGCACGCATCCAGAGGATGGGCAGCCGCTAGAGGTTATTCATGGGTTGCCGAAAGGCGTGCCTGTACCGGAATATCCAGAGGTGGAGGAAGAATTTGCTCCTGGCATTTCCGCGGAGGATTTTGCCGCCATTGCCGAGCGGCTGAAGGCCGCGGGAAATATTCATTAACTTAGCCTGAAAAAGAATGCTAAACAGCCAGCGCCTGCCGTCTCTTTTCGGCTAGTGCTGGCTGTTTGTTTTTCAAAATCAGTGTGCTGCGAGTGCTGCGGCTTATTTCAGTTCAGCAACCTAAACCAGCAGCGCTAAGAGCCGGTCGAGCGGTAGCGCCGAACGCCGATTTGCCAGATGAGCAGACAAGGCACGAGAAAAAGCAGTCCTGCCAGCGGCAGAAAAGCATACATCGGACTTTCCACGCGGCCAAGTATGTATTGCAGCGGCAAATAATTGGCACAGCCGAACGGGATGATAAAGGTGAAAAATTGCTGAATGCGCCTATGGTAGATGCTGAGCGGGTATTGCGCCATTTCCCGGCCGCCGTCGGTCAAAATATTGGCGATTTCGAGCCCCTGCACGGTCCAGAAGCTGAAAGAGGCACATAGAATAAAGATGCTGGCAAAAATAATAACTCCGGATGCTTGCGCGAGCACAAGCGCGGTTATTTTCAGTGGCGTCCACGGGATGTCCAGATTCGTAATCGCCCAGATCAGCACGCCGATACCAAGCAGCAGGCGCCCGACACGGGAAAATTCAAATTTGGAGCCGAGCACCTGAAGAATGGTTCCCCGCGGGCGAACGAGCAGCCGGTCGAAATCCCCGCTGATAACTAGGGAGGAGAACATATCAAATCCCCGGGCGAAGCATTCGGTAATCGAGAAAGCCATATGCGTAATGGCAAAGCACAGCATCACCTCGTAAAAGCTCCAGCCTTTCATTTCCCCGAAGCGCTCGAACATGAAATATAGCCCGGCAAATACGGTGAACGGCGTTAAGCATTGTCCAAGCACGAGCAGCAGAAAAGAAGCGCGGTACTGCATTTGCGCTTTGAACAGCAGCAGCATGTATTTAAAATAAAGCGTCATCGCCCCATCAGCCTCCTTGTACAACGACGCGTCGCAGCGCCTTGTTCATCGCGATTTTGCCAAGGAAAATAAGGGCGGCAAGCCACAGCAGCTGAAACAGCAACCCGGTTGCGGCATCCGTCGTGGAAATGTTGCCGGTGTAGACGCGAAACGGGAAGTCAACGGTCCAGTGGAAGGGCAGAGCGTAGACGATCCGCTGCATCCAATCCGGCATAAGCGGCACCGGAATAATCATGCCGGCGAAAAACTCGCCAAACACGCTGAACATCAGCAGGGAGCCAGCTGGTGACATCGTAATAAATACGGAAATATAAATAAGCATAGAGATGGCTACGATCAGGAACAAGCCTATGATAAGCGAGCAGACGAATAGGAAGAGGGCGGTAAAGTCAGGCGGCAGCTCAAGCCTGTAGGGCTGTGGCAGAAACAAGCTCACCAGCAGGATCGGCAGGCAGCGAAGCAAAGCGCTGGACAGCCGCTGGGCAAGCAGCTTGGCATACCAGAGGCCGTAAATGCCGCTTGGCCTGCACAGCTCATAGGCAATATTTCCGCTTGTAATGAGCTGAAACAGTTCATTGTCCCGCAGCCATAAAACGATGAAGGCAAGGAACGCCTGCTTGAGCCAGCAGTAGGCGACAACCTCGGAGAGGCTCATCTGAGGTGCGGCTGCACTAGCCTGGGCATAAAAGGCTTCAAACACCATAATGAAAATAAAGCCGAAAAAAAACTGCGTCCCGATGCCTGCATATGCGGCGGCACGGTATTGCAGCCCGTTGCTGAGCCGCAGCCTGAGTACGGCGTAATAAGGTTTGATCATAGTGCGTACTCCTTGTACATTTGCACAACAATGTCTTCGATAGACAGGCTGTCGTTAAAATGGCCCTGTTCAGACGTTGAAGCGGATGCCTGTTGCAGCTGTGAAGCTTGAGCCGCCTCAACTTTTCCGCCATAGCGGCTGCGCAGCCCCTGCACGGTGCCGTCATAAAGCAGCTTGCCTTTGCCGATGAGCAGCAGGCGGCTTGCGAGTGCCTCAATATCAAACATATCATGGGTCGTTAAAATGACGGTAACGCCTTTTTCCTCATTGATCGTCTTAATGAACTGCCTGACGGCGATTTTCGATACGGCATCGAGCCCAATCGTCGGCTCATCGAGAAACAGCAGGCTGGGATTGTGCAGCAGCGAAGCGGCAATTTCACAGCGCATGCGCTGTCCAAGACTGAGCTGGCGAACGGGAGTATGCAGCAGCGCTTGTAAATCCAGCGTTTCCACGAGCAGTGCCAGAGTAGATCGGTATTCCAGCGGGGGAATGCGATAGATATCGCGCAGCAGCTCGAAGGAGTCCAGTACCGGAACGTCCCACCATAGCTGAGAGCGCTGTCCGAACACGACACCGATATTTTTCACATATTGAACGCGATCCTTCCAAGGGGTGTACCCCATAATCGAACACGTCCCGCTATCTGGTACAAGAATGCCGCTCATCGTCTTAATCGTTGTCGATTTTCCGGCTCCATTCGGGCCAATGTAACCGACAATTTCGCCAGAGCCAATCGTGAATGAAATATTCTGCAGCGCCTCCACGACCGTGTATTCCCTCCGAAAAAGCGATTTCACCGCATGCGCCAAGCCCGGCGGCCGCTTCGACACCAGGAATGACTTGCTAATTCCGTTAACCTCAATCAAGTGCTTTCCTCCTCACGTTGTTAAAATGACAGGGAGAAGATAGTATCATTTTTTGGGAAGCGCTGTCAATTGGTTTTTTTATATAAGCCATTATCAAGATAGGGTTGTGAATGATAACGTTTATCAATTATGATGAATAATAAATAACGTTAAAGGCTTTTTTGGAGTGAGAGACAGGGAGTGTATAAGGTGTTAAAGCTGAATGAACATACGGCAGTATGGAATCGTGCTTCGATAAGGCTGCTGGATATAAGGCGCGTCGTATTAGGCATAGATGAGGAGCTGTGTGCTTACCGTGTTCCATCGAGCTTTTTTTTATATGCGCTGCGCGGCAGTGCTGAGGTGGAGCTGGACGGCGGGACCAGCAGCATGAAGCGATTTCACGTTTTGCACGGCGGCAAAGGGGCATGTTTGGACATTAGGCCGTCAGCAGAGCCATTCGAATATGTCATCGTATTTTATAAGGCGGTTATTCCGCTTCCGAGCAGGCAGGAGATTTTGGATTTGCTGCATCAGCATCGTCCCTTTCAGCTGCAATACCGCTTAGTGCCGCATTCTTCCTTGGCTTTATTTTCAAGAATAGAAGAGCTGGAGCGAAGCTGGAAAAAGGGCGGAGAGCTGGAGCATTTCCACGCTAAAGCTTTATTTTATCAGTGTGTGTACGAGCTGCTATGGCAGCTTCACAGGGATGGCGTACAGCTGGCGCGGGCCAATCTTGTTTCGCAATCGATCCGTTATATGGAGGAGCACTATGCCAGCTCTATTGCCCTGGACGCTCTTGCGGACCTGCTGGAATGCAGCGTAGGTCATCTCGTCAAATTATTCAAGAGGGAGACAGGTGTTAGCCCGATACAATATTTAACCCAAATCAGGCTGAAGCATGCCAAGGAGCTGCTGCTGAACTCGGAATCGACCTTGGAAGAAATAGCGATATACGTAGGCTGTCCAATAAATATTATTTTGGACGGATGTTCAAAAAACATATCGGCCAGTCTCCTATACGATTTCGGACCCAGAGGGGACAGCTCGAAAAAGGAGCAAAAAATCCAGCGATCGGGCGCATATTCTCCATTGGCAACTATAGCTCCAAGCTTTATAGTGAGGATGATAATTATTATCAACACAGTAGAGAAGAGGAGTTACCTATGTTTAGCCATAAAAGATTGTTAGCTACGATGCTGATCAGTTTAACCTTGTTTTTGAGCGCTTGCTCGGGTGCGACGCCGCCGCAGGGAGCTGCTTCCGGCAATGCTGGAAATGTACAAGCATCAGCAGAGCAGAAGTCGCCTGATGCATCGCCGCAAGCTGAAGCGGCAAGTGGAACGCGGATTATTAAGACCATAAAAGGAGATATAGAAATACCGAATCAGGCGCAGCGCGTCGTAGTCGATCTGTATTTGGGCAGCTTTATTGCGCTTGATGTGAAGCCCGTTGGCACGCCGCAAAAAAACCTCGAAAATCCCTACTATAAGGCCGAGCTTGCCGGCGTAGAAAATATCGGCGAATACGAAAGTATATCGCTGGAGAAAATTTTGGAGCTGCAGCCCGATTTGATCGTTACCGGCAATGAAATGGCCTATGAATCCTTTAGCAAAATTGCTCCAACCGTGCTCGTGCCCTTCGGCAATTTGAAAACGGTACACGAAGAAATTGAGTTTTTCGGCCAAGTGCTAGGCAAGGAACAGGAGGCAGAGGCATGGCTTGCCAATTTTGATAAGCAAATTGCACAGGCGCGCGAGCAGGTTGCGCAGCATGTGCCAGCCGAAGCGACTTTCTCCCTCATGGAAGATTGGGGCAAAACAGTAGGCGTATTCGGGGATAATTTTGGCCGTGGCGGACAAGCCGTTTATCATGCGCTTGACCGCAAACTTCCACCAAAACATGCAGCTAAAGTCATGAAGGAGCAGTCGCTCGAAATATCGATGGAAATATTGGAAGAGTATGCAGGCGACTATATCATTTTCACTTCCGAGACTCATACACTTGAGGATTTAAAGGTAGATACGATCTGGGGAACACTGGATGCCGTTAAAAATGATCGGGTGTATATCTGGCACGGAGATAAATCCTGGTATTTTGATCCCATTGCCACTTCGGCACAATTGGAAGAGCTTACTGCTTGGCTGGTGAAATAATAGCGCTGCAGCCTACATTAATCCATTGTCTCCCAACGCTGTTTTCTATATCTTTTTAAAGAGACAGATGATAAGGGGGATTGGAGTAAGCTGATGATACGTCGTTTTTTTTCTTATTACCAGCCTTATAGAGGGCTGTTCATGCTGGATTTTGGCTGTGCGGTGCTGGCCGAGCTGTCGGAGGGCCGGACGACGCTCGTTATTGCGCACCGATTGGCGACGATCAAAAACGCTGACCGCATCGTCGTCGTTACCCCGCAAGGCATTGAGGAGCAGGGCCGTCATGAGGAGCTGGTTCACCAGGGCGGCATTTACAGCAGGCTCCATCAGGCACAGTTTGGTTAATAGCCAAAGCAGATTACTTAGATTAAGCGGATCAACCCAACAACCAGAGCAAGCAGATCAAGAGAAAGCAGAGCAAGAAGCAGAGCAAGAGAAAAGCAATTCTCTTGCTCTGTTTTTTTATTTGCCTATTGGAACAGGAGAAGTGTTCAGAATCAGTTCAGTTTTATTTTATATAATAAATAGTAAATGGTTAAAAGCGGATTATAGAATGTACGCTCAAAGAGGTGATAGAGCAGATGATAATAAAAATAGCGCTCGTATCCGATGCCGAAGCCCTTATCGCGCTGAAGCAAGCAGCGAGCAGAGGACTTGCAGGCCGATTTGGAGCATACAGGCTGGAGCCTTCCATTTCGTCCTTGGCGGCTATAAGGAAGCAGTTTCAAGACCATATTTTTCTCAAAGCGGTTGTGGAGGGCGACGCGATCGTCGGTTCGATTCATTTGCATGTGCGAGGGGACGTTCCCTATATTGGCGGGCTTATCGTACATCCGGAATATTTGGACAAAGGGATAGGAGAGCAGCTGATGCTGGAGGCGGAATCGCTGTTCCAGATGGGCCAGCAGCTTGAGGCTCCTATATCGCTTTATGAGGAGCAAGACTATCGCAAGACAACATTCGTCTATAAGCGTTTAATAAGGTTTCATTGAAAAATACGGCAAAAAAATAAACGCCCTTCTGGCGCAAAAGATCGTGAGAAACAAAAAACAGCTGCAAGCAGGGTCTAAGAAGACCGATGCTTGCAGCTGTTTGCTATGCTATCTTATTCAGCGCTGCCAATCGTTTCTCCTTGCACAGGCTTCATGCCGCCTTCCCATTTCACTGCAATTGCTGATGAGGTGAACAAATCCTTACCGTCAGACAGCTGAAAATGCAGATGGGCCTCGCTGGAGTTGCCGGAATTGCCCGTCTGTCCAAGGACATCACCTTTGCTGACTTTGTCGCCTGGCTTTACAACTGCTGAACCCTTTTTCATATGGGCGAGATAGCTGTATTCGCCTCCATGATCGATGACAACCATATTGCCGGCAGGCACCTTTTCATTCATGACGCCCACGGGCTCGTTATCGGCAATGTCGTTAACGACCGATACGACCGTACCGTCCGCAGGGGCTAGAATATCCTGGCCAAATGCGAAGTAGCTTTCATTTTTCAATGGATCGCCTTCGTAGGAATAACCGTCCTTCGCCTGTACAAAATCATAGGCGTACCGCTGACTCTCATATTCATAGTGATAATTGACTAGCGCATTATTTCCGCCCCAAATGACAAGCCATTCCCCGTGAAACGGCAGGCTGTAGCTATTTTTTGTCAGGATGCTGTCTGTTTCCGTTGCAGGGGAGAGCTCCTTCACTTGAAGTCCAATAATCGTGCCTTCCGCATCAAAAATGCCGACAATTCCCTTCGTTCCGGAATCGCTCACCCATGTTCGCTTTTCAGCGCCGCTTTTGTTCAAAATGGAGGATTTTTCGAGCGATTTCACGCCGCTCATAAACGACTCGGCCATTTTAATAAAATCAGCCTCGCTAACCGACTCCTTAAACGGGGCGCTAAAGCGCTCATAAATCCCTTTATAATTGCCTGCAAGCAGAGCCTCTGGCAATTGCTCCGGTGTTACCGGCGCTTCACTTGGATTTGCTGCTGACTCCGTCGCAGCTGGCGGAATTGAGGCAGCGCTTTCTGCCTGATTAGCTGCTGCGGCGGAATTTGTTGCCCCGCTATTGCTGGTTGCCGCTGTATCCTCGCCCCCGCAGGCAGTTAAAATCACGGCTAGCGTGCCGACAGCAGCAGCTATTTTAACCGAAGTTCCGGCACGTTTAATCCTCTTAAATGATGGTTTCTTCATTCCAATCTCCTCCTCTATATTCCTATCATCTATAACCCTATAGTAGCAGGCCACTCTTAGCTGCTATGAAACCGCGGCTTAACGCTGCCTTAACTTTCAGCGCTGCGCCGTTATGACGAATTAAGCTTCCGTTAAGATGGCCTAGCGTTTTTAATCAGGGCTATCATGCTATGATGGAGAAATAGCGTAATTACAGCACAGATAATGAAGGGAGGCGGTATAATGGAAAATGCAGCAATTTTGCTAGTGGATGATGAACAGGCGCTGCTGGAGCTATTACAGACAGTGCTGCGCAAGGAAGGCTATACGAATATTGACAGCGTTGGAACAGGAGAAGCGGCGATTGCTGCCTGTACGGCGAAAAAATATGATTTAATCGTTCTGGATGTGATGCTTCCGGGGCGCAGCGGAATCGAGGTATGTCCGTTTATCCGGCAAACGACAGATGCTCCGATTTTATTTTTGAGCGCGCGCACTTCGGATTTCGACAAGCTGACCGGCTTTGCCATCGGTGGCGATGATTATATTACGAAGCCCTTCAATCCGCTTGAGGTGGTGGCGAGGATAAGGGTGCAGCTGCGGCGATATTTTGGCACGTCTACTTCAATAAATGGCGGCAGTGTAGTGGAGACGGAGCGAGGGTATGACAGCCCTGTTTTTGATTATGGACGATTTACATTGGATGAAGCAGCGGGCGAGCTGACGGTGGAAGGGCAGGCGGTTGCCTGTCCGGCGCTTGTCTTTCAACTGCTGCTGTTTCTATGTAAAAACCCGAACCGGATTTTCAGCAAAAGCGAGCTGTACGAGAAGGTATGGGGCGACGATGCCTTCAGCGACGATAATACCGTAATGGTTCATATTCACCGGATTCGGGAACGAATTGAAGCTGATCCATCCAATCCCCAATATATCGTCAATGTGAGAGGGCTTGGCTACAAGCTCGTTCAAGGGCCGCTGCGGGAGAATGGCACGCGATGAATATGCGGCGGCAATTGACAATGAGATTTGTCCTCCAGTTGGGGATTGCGGGCACAATCGTATTGCTCATGTCTGCTGTAACGGTAGTCTGGATGCTGCAAAAGTTTAACGAAGTTAGCATTACGCGTGATTTTGCCAGCGTGGGGCTGGAGAAGCTAGTTGAATCTTCGGAGCTTGGAGCAGAGGGTATTCGCTTTGATCCCAGCCTGCTGAAGCAGGTGAAGGAAAATGGCGGCTGGCTGCAAAGCCTGGATGAGCTCGGGCAGGTGGAAAGCTCCTATAATACGCCAGCGGATGTTCCCAAGCAATATGGGCCGGGCGAGCTGGTCGCATATTGGACAGGGAAGCAGCCGTTTGCTTACCACTTGGCCGTCTGGATTCAACAGAAGAACGGCAGGCTTTACACGCTCGTTTATGGCGCGCCGAATTATTTGCAGCCGGTACTAGCACAGGTGAACGATGGTGGATTTGCGGCGCAAGACGGGCAGCTTCTGCTTCCTGATGAGATGGGATTCGGGCTAAAGAAAGGCCAAGTGTTTGTGCAACTGCTGGATCAGGCAGGCAAGGAGCTTGCTTCCTATAATAAGCCGGATGCCATTCCGGGGCAATATTCCGTTCAGGAGCTGGTACTTCGGACGCTCTACTCCGACAGGTACGGCTATCTCATTCAATCTTCCTATAATGAACAGACGAAGCAGACATGGATTGTTGGGCAAAAAAATGCTGGAACAGGGGCAGCAGGAGAGGAGCCGCTCATTCCAGCCGAAGCGCAAATTGTCATCATTGGCGTCGTTGCGATGTTTGCCGCGATGCTGATCCTGTTCCTGCTGCTGTCGCTATGGCAGGCGCGGCGGTTTGGCGCTCCATTGCTGCATATGCTGGTATGGCTCGATGCCATCGGCAATGCCGTTTACCTAGAGCCGCTGGATCGCAAGGGTTTGCCGCGTAGCCGGCTGCCTTCTGGTAAATGGCGGCGGCGATACCGTGTTTTTGCCGATGTCATTTTATCCATTGACAAGCTGTCTGCCGCTTTGCAGCGCGAGCAGGAGATGCGGAAGCAAACGGAAAGCATGCGGGAGGAATGGATTGCCGGTGTTACCCATGATTTGAAGACGCCTTTGTCCTCCATCACGGGCTATGCCCATCTGCTGGTGGAGCCCAAATATGATTGGTCTCAGGCGGATGTGCGCAAATTTTCAGCAACGATGCTGGAAAAATCGGCTCATATGGACATGCTGATCAGCGACCTGGCGATGACGTATCGATTAAAGACGGGAATTTTGCCACCTGAGATTGAAGAAGTGGAATTGAATGGCTGGCTGCGAGACACGCTGCAGCTGGCGGCAGATGATCCTCTGTATGGAAAAAAACGAATCAGGTTTGAGGCATCAGCCCAAAAAGTCGTGAGGGTTCAGCTCTATACCCCGTGGCTGGAGCGTGTCGTTAACAATATTGCTGCAAATGCGCTTCTGCATAATGCACCGGAAACTGTTCTAACCGTCTCATTGATCGTTGCGGATAAGCAGAGGAATGGAGGTATGACGATCGAATTTGCCGACAATGGCGGCGGCATGGACGAGCGCACGCTGAATCGGCTGTTTGAACGTTATTATCGCGGTACGGATACGGCCTCCTCGCCGAATGGCTCGGGCCTTGGGATGGCGATTGCCAAAGGGCTGACCGAAGCGATGGGCGGCAAAATCACGGTCGTGACTACTCTGGGGCAAGGCACGATCATTCGGCTCATTTGGAGTGATATAATAGTGAAGGCAGATGCGGCTGGGGCTTCTGACTAGAGAAGCTTTAGAGGAGACAATGTTTTTTTGCTTCCTTCCGGTTAGGGGGAAGGTTGGAATGGTGAAAGGCTGGATGCATAAAGCGTCCAGCCTTTTTTGTTAGGGGAGTGATGCTTTTGTTATATTTTATAGTTTTTTCACGTGATGTAGAATGCCGCGAAAACAACGCAATAAGCTTTTGATTGGCCCGAAAAGAAAAATGGAATGGCATAAAACCTGACTTGTTTCTTATTTTTGCGCTTAAAATTGAGTTTTTACACAAAATCACGGATTTATATATCAATTGATGTCAGATGTCACTTCTTATAACTTTTAAAGAAAACTAACGTGACAATGGACGAATTGAATATTTTTTTGCATTTTTATCAAGAAAATTCTTTTAATATGCAGATGAAAAAGGTAAAATGAAAAAAACTCATTGTCGGTGCAATTCGATGGTGCGCGGTCGCGGTAAAGCGGCAGTTTTCAAGCAGACCAATTTAGAGTGAAGGAATGATTTCGAAAATGACAGTCGTTGTTGCAGAAGAAACATTAAACCCTTATAAAATTGCCCAGCAGCAAATCGATACGGCGGTTGCCCATCTTAAGCTGCCTGAGCATGTGACTCAAATTTTGAAGCATCCGATGCGCGTGTTGTCCGTTAACTTCCCGGTTCGTATGGATGATGGTACTGTACAGGTTTTTGAAGGCTACCGCTCCCAGCACAATGATGCGATTGGGCCGACTAAAGGCGGCATTCGTTTCCACCCGGACGTTACGCTTGATGAAGTTAAAGCATTGTCGATGTGGATGAGCTTCAAATGTGGCGTTGTTGGCTTGCCTTATGGCGGCGGCAAAGGCGGCGTTATTTGTGATCCTCGCAAAATGAGCAAAGGCGAGCTGGAACGTGTAAGCCGCGCATTTATGGAAGCTATTGCCGACTTTGTTGGACCGGATAAAGATATTCCTGCACCAGACGTGTATACGACGCCGCAAATTATGGGCTGGATGATGGACACGTACAGCAAGATGAAAGGCAGATATTCCCCAGGTGTCATTACGGGCAAACCGCTTATTATCGGTGGCTCGAAAGGTCGTAATGAAGCGACAGCTCAAGGCTGTGTTTATACGATTTTGGCAGCCCTCAAGGATAAGCATCTTCCGGTACAAAATGCGACCGCAGCCGTTCAAGGCTTCGGCAACGCAGGAAGAATTGCAGCTCGTCTGCTTAGCGAAGCAGGCTGCAAAATCGTTGCGATCAGCGATTCGCGCGGTGGCATCTACGATCCAAACGGATTGGACATCGATCAAATTTCCGACCTTAAGGACAATGCGTCCATTTTGGACTATGGCGAATCCTTCGTTATTTCCAACGAAGCTTTGCTTGAGCTGGATGTTGACATCCTGGTACCAGCTGCGCTGGAAAATGTTATTACTGCTGCAAATGCAGACCGCATTCAAGCGAAAATCATCGCTGAAGCAGCCAATGGCCCAACGACGCCGGAAGCAGACCGCGTTCTGTTCCAGAAGGGCATCGTTGTTATTCCTGACGTCCTTGCAAATGCAGGCGGCGTTACGGTATCCTATTTTGAATGGGTACAGAACCTGATGAACTACTACTGGAGCGAGGCTGAAGTGCTTGAGAAGCTGGAAACAAACATGATTCAGTCGTACGTGGCTGTTCGTGATTTGGCGAAAGAGCACAGCACCGATCTTCGTACAGCAGCTTATATGATTTCCATCAAGCGTATTGCTGCAGCGATGGAAGCAAGAGGCTGGGTGTAGGACGACCTTTAATACCCGATCGGCTTGCAATCATTTTTACAATCATTAAAAGGTGGCGATACACATGGCTGAACAAATTCGCATTGGCATTGTAGGTTACGGCAACTTGGGCCGCGGCGTAGAGCTTGCCATCAAACAAAGTCCGGATCTGCGTCTGGATGCTATCTTTACCCGCAGAAATCCAGATTCTATTCCGTCTGAGACGAAAGCTTATTCCATTGAAGACGCAGAGAAATTCACTGGCGACATTGACGTTATGATTTTGTGCGGCGGCTCGGCAACAGACCTGCCGGAGCAGGGTCCTGCTTTTGCCCGTCTGTTCCACACCGTCGACAGCTTTGATACGCATGCCCGCATTCCTGAATATTTTGAGCAGGTAGATGCAGTTGCGAAAGCAAGCGGCAAAATCAGCGTCATTTCCACAGGCTGGGACCCGGGTTTGTTCTCCCTTAGCCGTCTGCTGGCGGAAGCGATTTTGCCGGAGGGCAAGGAGTACACGTTCTGGGGCAAAGGGGTTAGCCAAGGCCACTCCGATGCGATTCGCCGTGTCAATGGCGTCAAGAATGGCGTGCAATATACGATTCCCGTTGAAGAGGCGGTCAATCGTGTACGGAGCGGGGAAAATCCTGTGCTCACAACGCGTGAGAAGCATCTTAGAGAATGTTATATCGTAGCAGAAGAAGGCGCGAATCAAGAAGCGATTGCCGATGAAATCCGCAATATGCCGAACTATTTTGCCGACTATGATACGGTTGTGCATTTTGTAGACGAAGCGACGCTGAAAGCAGAGCATTCCGCAATGCCGCATGGCGGCACGGTACTTCGCAGCGGCAAAACCGGTGCGAACAGCACGCAAATTATTGAATTTGGTCTTACGCTGGACAGCAACCCTGAGTTCACAGCAAGCGTGCTTGTCGCTTATGCGAGAGCAGCCTACAAGCTTGCTCAAGAAGGTGGAGCTGGCGCGAAAACCGTCTTTGATATTCCGTTCGGTCTTCTGTCGCCGAAATCCGCAGCGCAGCTGCGTAAGGAATTGCTGTAATTCGTTCCACATCAAGCTAGCTTGCATTTTTTTGCTAGTTATTATTGCTATTAAAGAAAAAGAAGCCGTCCTTCAGCCGTTCATTCTGCTAAGGGATGGCTTCTTTTTCTTAAATATTGGACATGTGAATTTCTTCATCATGCTCGCTTGATGAGGTTTTCAACGATATGTTATTTCCCAATCGTGTCTGCTCCTTTAAGGAGTAACTATTCAGTCAAAACGCCCATTTTCACCAACTGCTCCTGCAAATCCGCATAGCCAGACATTATGTAGGCAGGAGCATGCTCCGTTAACGGCTGCACCTGGCGGTGGTTGAACCAAATGGAGATCCAGCCCGCCTGCAGGGCGCCTACCACATCATTATTCCAAGAGTCGCCGATATAGATGCTATTCTCGGGCAGTGTGCCTGTACGCTCATTTACCAGCTTGAAAATCCGCGGGTCGGGCTTGTCCCAGCCTACTTCGCCGGAAATGAACTGACGGTCACGCGGGACCAAATCGTCGATATCCATCGCTTCGATTTTGCGGCGCTGATGGGCGCCAGCTCCATTGGTAATGAGGCCAACGATATACCCGGCTTTCACAAGCCGCTCAAGCATAGCTTTTGCACCCGGAAACATTATGATGTCGTATTGGCAGCCAATGTAGGCAGTCTGCATCGACTTGGCCTGCTCGTCAGCGAGCGTTACATCGAACTCGCCTAGTGCCAGCTGGAAGCGGCGCGTCCGCATCAGCTCCGTCGCAGCCCCAGCCTCCAGTGCGCCAGCGCCGCCCATTTGCTCCGTCAGTACGTCGCTGTAATGCCGCATGCGGCGATAGGCTGCTTCATAGGGGAAGGCTTCACCAAGGTTAAGCACTTCTTGTACCGCTTTCGTGAAAGGGGGCAAATGGTCATAAAGCGTATCATCCACATCGAAAAAAATGCCTTTTACAGCGGAAGCTGCGGGATGCTTTTCTGGTGCAGCGTCATAAGCGAATCTATTTGTTAAGCTGTTATCCTTCATGGCAAGTTCTCTCCCATTTTCGTCTATTTCATCGTTAGTGCTCTAATAGTAACCCAATTCGTCCTCGCTTTTCCAGCAGCAATTGCGTCTATACAGGCGCAGCTCCTCCCGGTAGACGTGCGAAAGCGTATAAATTTTTTTCAGCAGAAGCTGGCGGGCTACATAGTACAGCTCAACATCACTGGCATTTTTACGAAGAATGAGGTCAATTATATCGCTTGTCAGTTCTGTTTTCGGCGGACGGTTGTCATTGGCGTTTTTTTTGGAATAGACTTTCGGCTCCCAGCCCATTGTTTTCATAAACAAAAATTGCGATTCCGCATACAGCTCTGTAATCCCGGCAAACGAAACCTGCTGCTTCAGATTTCTGGTCGCCAAGCTCAAATTAGGGGTCATGCTGCCCAGCTCTCCGCTCAGAAAACGGGTTTGCACATTCACATATTCGGGATCGAAATACGAATTATTCAAAAACTCCTCGAACGTGAGATAGGGATTATAGCTTTCGAGATAATTGATATTTTTGTATTTAAAATAAAAGAAGGAGGCGATCTGATCCACCGGATCACGCAGCATCGTTACATATTGGCAGGGGCGGGTGGTCGTATGGTGGAGGCCGAAGGGGAGGTGGCCGCATAGCGCATCGGCCTGTTTGAGGGTTTGCCGCAGCAAATCTGGTTTATTCGCTACCTGAAAATAGTAAACCATGTTCGGGCAATGCTCGACAATCGCCTGCGTGAAGGAGGTTCCCCCGGTTTTCGGAATGTGTACATACAGCAGCAATGGCTCTTTGGATGTTTTCATGATGCTGCACCTCACCTCATTTGTGAAAATTAGCTGGTGCCGACGCCGCTGCTTATAGGCAGCCGTTGTCTCTTAAATAATCTAAAATGATGCGGACGGACTCCTTAAGCGTATGCCTGTCGCTTGCGATCATTATTTCAGGCTGTCCTGGCGCTTCGTAAACGGAGGAAATGCCTGTGAAATCATGGATTTTACCGGCACGTACTTTTTTGTATAGCCCCTTCGGGTCCCGGCGCTCACATTCTGCAAGCGGGCATTTGACATAAATCTCAATAAACTCGTCCTCGGAAAAAAGGGATCTGACCCGCTCGCGATCTGCCCGATAGGGTGAGATGGCAGCGACCAGTACGATCAATCCGGCATCGGCGAACAGCCGGGCGGCTTCGCCAATGCGGCGGACATTTTCACTGCGGTCCTCTTGGCTGAAGCCGAGCCCTTGATTTAAGCCAAGCCGAAGATTGTCCCCATCCAAAACATAGCTGTGCATATGACGCTTAAACAGCTCATGTTCCACAACGGACGCTAAAGTCGATTTGCCAGAGCCCGATAATCCGGTAAACCATAGCACGCAGCTTTTATGCCCATTCAGCTGATGCCGCTCGTCCTTGCTTACTTTGGGAAAATGCCGCACGTTAGGGGGCGTTTCATGTTTCATATTACCACTTCGCTTCCGGGGGGGGCTACGGTCCTTTATCTACTAAAATATGTTGTACAGCGACAATCGTTCGTATAAAAACACAAAATCAGGCACAGTGGCCTGTGCCTGATTTTGTGGGGACGGAGCTGCCTGTTTATGCCCGGCCATATTGCTTTGCTGGACAGGCTGACGCTGAGTTCTCCGTCATCTCGATTGAACCTGCAGCGTTAACGCAGCAAATAGCCGCCGTCAGGATGCAAGGTCGTGCCTGTCGTGTAGCTGTTCGTCATTAAATAGACAACCGTATGGGCGGCTTCTGCCGCTTCTCCAACTCGGCCCAGCACATTCATATCCGTGTAAGCATCATAGGAGGCATCGCGGGTTGCCTGTTCGGCACCCTCCCAATTAAATGCCGTATAAATCGTGCCCGGCGAGATGACATTGGCTCTTATTTTCTTCGGTGCGAGCTCGACGGCGAGTGCCTTGCCCAAGCTTTCAATCGCGCCGTTGCAGGCGGCATAAGAAGCGCCATCCGCGAGCGGCCGCTGGCTGAATGCGCCTGACATGAGCACGACGGAGCCACCCGGCTGAACATAAGGGAGTGCATATTTTACCGCATAATATTGCGGCCAGAACTTCGCCTTGAAGCAGCTTTCCGCTGTCGCTTCATCTGAAGTGATGGGCCCCCGCACATAAGAGGCTCCCGGGGTGAAGAGGTGGTCGAAGCTGCCCATTGTTTTAAAAAAGAGCTCCAACTGGCCGTTGTCGCGATTATCCAGCACGTAAGTCTCCACCTTGTCAGAGCTGAGCGTCTGGCGGGCTGCTGCCAGCTTCGCTTCGGACCGTCCGGCAATGACGACGGACGCCCCTTGTTCAAGTGCCTGCTGGGCCGTCGCCAGGCCGATTCCCGAGCTGCCGCCAATAATGACGACGCGTTTATTTTTTAAAGATAGATTAGTCATAGGTAAGCCTCCTGATTTTATTCGATGGGCGAATTTCGCCATTACCGTTATTATTGAAGAGATTGTAAGCGCTGCCAAGTATGCAGTTTCTTCGTACATAGTCCGAAATTTCGTACCATCAGCAAGCGCGCGGAGGCTAGGCGGCAGGTGTACAGGATCGGCATTTAACTGGTATGATGGTAGAGAGAGGAGTAGACTGGGGTGAATTTACAAGAGCCGAGATTGGCAGGAGTTATTGCAACGCTGGAGGTAATCGGAGGCAAATGGAAGCCGCTCATCCTGTTTATTTTACTCGTAGAAGGTACGAAACGGTTTGGCGAGCTGAGGCGGTTAATACCCGATGTGTCGCAGGGAACACTTGCGAAGCAGCTTCGTGAGCTGGAGGAAGACGGGCTTGTGCAGCGCGAAATATTTC
This sequence comes from Paenibacillus algorifonticola, assembly GCF_050481745.1. Taxonomy (GTDB): domain Bacteria; phylum Bacillota; class Bacilli; order Paenibacillales; family Paenibacillaceae; genus Pristimantibacillus; species Pristimantibacillus algorifonticola_A. The sequence goes on from NZ_JBCNGR010000006.1 coordinate 505,152, forward strand.
AGGAGATCCCGCCCCGTGTGGAGTACAGTCTGACCGAGCATGGGCTTAGCGTATCGGCAGTGCTGGACAGCATGTGCGGCTGGGGCAGGAAGCATGCCCGATTTGTGCAAGAGCTGGAAACCAATAAGGCCACGGATTCCCGGCCAGCGGCATCAGCCGAGGCGAAAGGGAAGACGGACCGGACGTATGAGGAGATGAGTTCAAATGCAATTTCGTAATTTAGGAAAAAGCGGTTTGAAAGTCAGCGAGATCAGTCTGGGAAGCTGGTTGACATATGGGGGTTACGTGGAGCGCGGCAACGCCGTCAAAGCGATTGAGACCGCCTATGGCTTAGGCATTAATTTTTTTGATACGGCCAATGTGTATGAGCGGGGCGAGGCCGAGAAGGTGATGGGCGAAACGCTGCGTGCGTATCCCCGCGAATCCTACGTGCTCGCAACGAAAGTGTTTGGCAAAATGGGCGATGGTCCGAATGACCAAGGGCTGTCTCGCAAGCATATTACGGAGCAGTGCCATGCCAGCCTGAAGCGTCTGGGCGCCGACTATATTGATCTTTATTACTGCCACCGTCATGATCCGAATACGCCGATGGAGGAGACGCTGCGGGCGCTGGACGATCTGGTTCGTCAGGGGAAAGTGCTGTACGTCGGCATCAGCGAATGGACTGCGGCACAGATGGCGGAAGCGCATGCGATTGCCGACCGTTATTTGCTGGACCGCATCATAGCGAATCAGCCGATTTATAATATGTTCAACCGATACATTGAGAAGGAAGTCATCCCTTTCGGGGAGCGTGGCGGCATTGGCCAAGTGGTGTTCTCGCCGCTGGCGCAAGGCTTGCTGACGGGCAAATACAGCTCGGCAAGTGAGCTTCCGGCGGACAGCCGGGCAGCAAAGCTTGAAAACATGCGTAAAAATGTGACTGATGAAAAAATTGTCAAGGTGCAGCAGTTGGGCAAAATCGCCGCGGAGCTGGAGCTGTCGGTTGGGCAGCTGGCGCTGGCCTGGATTTTGCGCCAGCCGAATGTGTCCAGTGCGCTTGTGGGCGCCAGCCGCCCGGAACAGGTCGAAGAAAATGCCAAAGCAGCGGGTGTAGAGCTTAGTGCTGACGTTTTGGAGCGAATCGAGGAAATATTGGCTTAATAAGTGATCGAAATTAGTGAGTGTAAATAGAGCTGGCCGCTTTGGGGTTATTCCTCAAGCGGCTTTTTATATTGGAAAGAATTCATGTTCTCATTTTTTTGAAATAACGCGATTAAAGGGAATGAAAGAATCGTACCAAAAAAATGAAATATAAAGCAAGAATAAAGAATAATCGACTTCCTCCGAAGTGAATCTTATCTGCACTGTTTTCAGCGAATGCTTAATCCGATTTTAGACCGTAAGCGGACAGGAAATCCATTATAGCGATAACCCGTGATTTTGTTGAAATAGCTGCCGCTGTGTCCGCCAACAGACAGCATAGACAGCATTTTATTAGATTTGTATAAACGATTGTTCTATTTTGTCCATTGCACTTTACTGGAATAGAAGGCTACAATGAATAAATAGTGAGAATGAATATCAAATTCATGTATTGGGAGGAAAAAGTGTGTCGGAACAGTTAGAATTATACGATGTAACGATTATTGGCGGCGGTCCAGCAGGACTATATGCTGCTTTCTATAGCGGGATGAGGGATATGAAGACGAAGGTGATTGATGCTCAGGAAGAGCTGGGCGGGCGGATGCTGATTTACCCGGAAAAAATGATTTGGGATGTAGGAGGCGTCACCCCGATTTTATGTGAGAAGCTTATTGGACAGCTCAAACAGCAGTCGCAAACCTTTGACCCGACTATTGAGCTTGGGCAGCAAATTCGCAATTTGACGAGACTTGAGGACGGGACGTATATGCTTGAAGCATCTACGGGAGAGAAGCATTGGACGCGGACCGTTATTTTGGCGATTGGCCGGGGCATCTTGAAGATGGCAAAGCTGGAGCTGGAAGGCGCCGAGCGCTACGAAGTATCCAATTTGCATTATACAGTGCAGGAGCTGGAGCCGTTTCGAGGCAAGCGGGTGCTTATTTCCGGCGGCGGCAACTCGGCTGTCGACTGGGCGAATGAGCTGGAGCCGATTGCGGCGCAGGTGACGGTCATTCATCGCCGGGAGTATTTTGGCGGCCATGAGAAGAACGTCATCAAGATGAAAACCTCCTCCTGCGACGTCCGCACGCCATGGGAGGTCTCGCAGCTGTACAGCGGCGACGGATCGACGATCAGTAAGGTAACGGTGAGACATTTGGAGACGGAGAAAACGGAGCAACTGGAAGTTGATGCGGTCATCGTCAACCACGGGCTGAAGTCTGATTTCAGCGGCATTAGAGATTGGGGCATCGGCATGGATGAGTGGTGCGTATACGTCACTCCGAAGCTGGAGACGAATTTGCCGGGCATTTTCGCCGCAGGCGACTTTGCTTCTTATGACAGCAAGCTGAACCTGATTGCCGGAGCGTTTACGGATGCCACGCTAGCGGTCAACAGTGCCAAGCTTTTCATAGACCCGAAGGCGGATGGGGTTGCTTACGTATCCTCGCATAATTCCCGCTTTAAGGAGAAAAATCTAGCCCTCGGCGTTAAAGAAGAAGATGCTTAATGAAGGAAAGAAGATTAGCTTAGATAGGATGTGAAAAATGATGCTGCTCTCTTCGGCAAATGCTGGCCTGCCAAAGGCTCAGCATAGCTTCTATATGCCTGTGCGGCTGCGGGAGCTTCAGCAGGGCCAAGGCGAAAAACATCAGGAAGAAGCAGCCCCTCTCTACCGTATGCTTATCGTATGGGGCGGGGAGGGCGCGCTTTATATTCATAACTATTATCATGAGCTATCCCGGGGCAGCGTATGGCTCAGCGGCCCTTCGCTGCCTAAGCTTCAGTTAGAGGCAAATACGGAATTGCGAGGCATTTTGCTGGAATACAGCTGTATTCCAGCTGCTGGTGAAACAGGAGCGTCCCTGGAGCATCCGGTTCCGCTGCAGTGCTGCCCAGCGGTCATCCTGCAGCTTGCGAGCGAGCTGGCGAATGTGTGGAATCAATGTGATCCACATTCGCCTTTTCGCGTTCAGCAGCTTTTTACGCAGCTGCTTGCCGAGCTGCACCGGGAGCTGGCAAGCCGGAAAAAACCAGCCAGCTCATGGCTGGAGCAAGCAGAAGCTTATATCGAGCGGCATTTCAGCGAGGATATTACGCGGGAGCAAATGGCAAGCCGTGCTGGGGTCAGCCCAGAGCATTTTTCGCGAATGTTCCGCAAGCATACGGGCAGGACATTCAATGCCCATTTGACGATGCTGCGTATTCGCAGCGCACAGCAGCGCTTGCTGGCTGGAACGGCCCCTGACCTTGGCACGTTGGCGCACGAGGTTGGCTACAAGGAGGGTGTGTACCTCAGCCGCAAGTTTAAGGAAGGCATCGGCTTGTCGCCGACGGCTTATTTGCGCAAGAACAAACGGCTCGTTTCGCTGAACTTGAACCATACCGGTAGCTTAATGGCGCTCGGCATTATTCCGGAGCTAGGCGTATATACGCCCTGGCTGGACGGGATGCGGGGAGGCTTGCAACTGGGTGGTAGCCAGAGCCAGAGCGGGAGCGGGAGCTTCAACCCCTATGGGCATACGCCGCAAACGTTTTACGAGGCGATTGCAGCAGCTAAGCCGGATATCATCATCAACTATAGCGGGGCAGAGGAAAACAGGAGGCTGCTGCCGCTTGCTCCCGTTATCGAGCTGCCTTTTCGGACGATGAACTGGCGCGAGCAATTTTTGCTAATTGCAGGCATAGTAGATCGCAGACAGCAGGCGGAGGAATGGCTGGCGCAATACGATGAGCAGATCTACATCATTAACCGCAAGCTTGACCGAGAGCTGGGCAGCCGGGGTACGGCAATTGTTTGGGAAATTGGCCGAAATACAGCTTATTGCTTCAGCAGCAGCTTTGGAAGGGGCTGTCAGGTTCTTTACGATGATATGGGCTTTCGCCTTCCGGCAAAGCTGGAGGAGCAAAATATTTCCGCCAAGGGCTTTATTGAAACGGGTATTGAGCTGCTGGCTGCTTATCCGGCGGATCATATTTTTATAACAGGATCGCCAACTAACCCAGGAGACAAGCAGCGGCTGCGGCGTTTATTCCAATCGTCAAGCTGGAGAAAGCTGGACGCTGTGCAGGGAAACCGCGTACATGTGCTGAAGGAGAAGGGGCAGTTTTACGGGTATGACCCGTTGTCCTCGCAGGCGCAGCTGCAGGAGCTAATCGGCTTGCTGGCTCCGCATCACAAATTTGCATAGTGCGGGATCATTTTAAGGCATAGTCATTTGCTCGCTTACACGTTAAAGTGTAAATGAGAATGATTATCGACATAAAATGAGGGGGATTTACACGTGTTTTTGAAAAATCAAAGCCAAAATCATAAGCGCCGCATGGCTGCTATGCTGGTTATGCTGCTGCTATGCGTAAGCATCTTTACAGCATGTGGTACAGCAGAGTCGAACGAGACTGGCAAGACGAATGCTGAAAGTGAAGCGACAGCGCAGGCATCCAGCGAAGCAAGCAATGGCGGAGCGACAGAAGCGACAACAGAGGCTAGCGCTGATCCTAACGCAGTCAGAACGATTTCTACTGTAAATGGCGATATCGAAATTCCAGCTCAGCCCAAGCGTATCGTGGCTGAAGAATACCTCGGCAGCTTGATTGCCCTTGACGTTGTGCCAGTCGGGGCGCCGGGATTAACGATAAAAAACTATTATTTTAAAGAGGCGCTTACCGGCGTTGATGATACGGGGGAATATGGCAAGCCGTCTGCCGAGAAAATTGCAGCTCTTGCTCCCGATTTGATTATTACGGCCAATGGAGAAAGCTACGATCTGCTCAGCAAAATTGCACCTACTCTCCAAATTCCGTATGGCGATCTCAAAAATGCTCATGAAGAGCTGACGTATTTTGGGAAGGTGCTGGGCAAAGAGCAAGAGGCGAAGACATGGCTGGAGGAATTTGACCGTCGCATTGCTGAAGCGAAGGCGAAGGTGGATGCGGCCATTCCGGCAGACGCAACCTTTTCCATTTTTGAGCATATGGAGAAATCGACCTATGCCTACGGCGATAATTTTGGACGCGGCGGTCAGCCGGTGTATCAAGCGCTTGGACGCAAGCCGCCAGCTGAAATAGCAGACGTCATTATGGAGAAGCAGTGGGCCGAGCTGTCAGCAGAGATTGTCCCGCAATATGCTGGGGATTATATTATCATGACCTCGAACAACTGGACACAGGCTGATTTTGAGGCTGATCCGATTTGGAGCAACCTTCCGGCAGTGAAAAACGGCAAGCTGTATGTATGGCCAGAGGAGCGTTCTTGGTACTACGATCCGCTCGCGGTACTGGCTCAGACCGAGGAGCTTGCGGAATGGCTTTCTAAAGGCAATTAATCATTAGCAGCATTAAGCTTTCAAAATGAAAAGCCGCCGAAGTGATTTCGGCGGCTTTTTTTCGATGTATGCCCAGCATGGGCGTCATCTTTAGGGTGAAAGTCCCGAACGGGGCTGGCGAGCGCCTACCGTTAGCCAAGGGGTGGTGTGAGAGGACAGGGGCTCGCCACCCCTTCCTACTCGATTTTGAAGGCAGCAGGTTAAAGCTTGTCATAAATGGTTGAACCATAAGAACATATGTTCTATAATATAGAGGGTTGACTGAAGCGAATTGGAATGAGAGAGGGCTGGATCAGACTATGCCATTAAATATTAATATAGTTGAACGTATGGCGCATTATAGAGTGGCGGGTTTAAGTGCTGCGTTTATACGGCAGGGGCAGTTAAGCGCGGCAGAGAGCTTTGGTGTTCTGGAGCAAGGAGCCTCGCATCTGGTGAATAGCGATACGATTTTCAACGCATGTTCCATTAGCAAGTTTTTAACGTCCATGCTCGTTATGAAATTAGTCGAGGATGGTCTTCTAGCATTAGATGAGGATGTAAATGATAGGCTCACTTCATGGAAGGTTCCGGGTCATCCATGGACTGCTAGCAGCAAAGTGACTCTAAGGAAGCTGCTTAGTCATCAAGCGGGCATTGTTGATCCAGAGGGGGGATTTGGCGAGCTTCATTCCAAGGCGCTTTTTCCTCCAATGGTGACGTTGTTAGAGGGAGAGACGACTTATTGCAAAGTGCCTATTAAGGTGGAATATGAGCCGGGAAGCGACTTTCAATATTCAGATGCAGGCTATTGCATCATTCAGCAGCTCATAGAGGATGTTTCAGGAAAGCCCTTTGAAATCGTCATGAGCGAGCTTATATTTGAACCTTTGCATATGAACAACAGCACGTTCCGTCCATCCTTATTAGAAGCAATGAGCGGGAGAGTTTGCTGTGGACATGATAAGCAGGGAAAGGCAGTGGAAGGGAAATATCCGGTTTATCCTTATCCGGCAGCAGCCGGGCTTTGGACAACGCCGTCGGACTTGGCCATTTTAGTTGTGGAATTAATGAATGCTCTTAAAGATCAAAGCGAAATAGGATTGTCCGCAAGCTATGCGAAGGAGCTCGTTACTCCTCAAGGCGTTACAGAATGGACAGGGCTAGGTCTTTTTCTAGACCATTCCAAGCATGAGTTGGAAATTTCCTCGCTCGGCTGGGGCGTAGGCTTTCAATGCATGCTAGTCGCTTTCCCATACACAGGAACGGGAACCGTTATTATGACGAATACCGATTTGGGCATTCATCAGTTAAAAGGGATGATTGGGGAAATGCTCTCTCCGCCGAGAGGCTGAGGTAATATCCGCTTTCCGTTCAGTGAAATACTGGATAAAGGTCCGTTCCGGTTACCCTGTCCATTCCTTTAAAGTTAAGGCAAGAAGCTAATAGGGAATGGATGGGATTATATGATTAGGAATTTAGGTGTGGAAGCGGGCCCGCAATGGGAGGAGCCAGCAAAGAAGGTTCGCCTATTTCAGGGGGAGGGCCTGCTGGCGTCGCTAGGCATACTTGGCTTTGTGCTGGCAGCGGTATGCGTGGTCTGGATGCTGCTCTATGGTGGCGAGGTTGCGCCAAATGGGGATGTAAGCAAAGCGGCTTCCTTTAATGCGGCATTGGGTATTTTTTTGCTCTCGACAGCGGCGATATTGCCTTTGTCCGCTATGAGTGCAAGAGGCAAGGCGATTTTTCGCTGGTCTTATGCATTTCTTTCCATGTATTCGTATTTTGCTGAAAATGTGCAAAATATGCGCGGCATGAATCCGCGTTTTGCAGAAGGCGGTACAGTCTTTGATATAGCTGTGGCAGCCGGTTTTGGCCTTGTGGCCATGCTGCTGATCGTGTTTTATTGCGTGCTGGCCATCACTTTCTTCCGCAGCAGATCGTATAAGCTAAGACCGGAGCTGGTGCTGGCGATCCGCTATGCGATTATGGCGGTATTGCTTTCCTTCGCCGCTGGCATTTGGATTTCCTTGACGGGGAGCCGCATGACAGGCGGGAATGGAAATATCATATGGCTTCATGGTCTGGGTTTTCATGCGATCCAAGCTGTGCCGCTTGTTGCATGGCTGTCGGAGCGTACAAGGCTGCGCCCGCAGGCGCGTCGCAAGTGGGTACATGTCGCCGGCGCTGCCTATTTGCTAGGGCTGTTTGAAGTAGGCTGGCAAACTTGGATCGGTGGAGCCATGCTGGAATGGTCGCCGCTGCCACTGCTCGCTTTGTTCTTCTTCTTGCTGTCTCTCGGGGCTGGCTGCTATATGTTTTGGCAGTTCGCAGCAGGCGGGAAGAGTACAGAGGTGAGCAGCCCGTCGCTAGAACGAGAGGGATAATTACGTTATAGGGAGAAGCCTTGCATTCTTGTGCAGAGAATGCAAGGCTATTTTATGTTATTTTAGATATAGTAGTAAACAGAGGAGGGCTGGGTTATGGATTGGGTATTGCATATGAACGCGGCCATTGGCTATATTGAGGATCATTTGGCTGATGAAATTGATTATGTAGAAGCAGCCCATATTGCGGGATGTTCACTCTATCATTTTCAGCGAATGTTCCCGTATATTATGGAGGTATCGTTATCGGAATACATTCGCAGGCGACGGCTCAGTCTGGCAGCGTTTGAGCTGCAAAACAGCACGGTAAAGGTCATAGATGTGGCGCTCAAATATGGTTACGATTCCCCCGAAGCGTTCGCCCGTGCTTTTCAGCAGCTGCATGGTACTACACCGACTGCTGCGAGAAGTGCCGGTACAAAGCTGAAGGCCTATCCGCGGCTATCCTTTCAAATTTCAATAAAAGGAGCGGCAGCTATGAATTATCGAATTGAGGAGCTTGGTGCATTTGCCGTCGTGGGCATTTCCGAGCAGGTGCGCAATAGCGAGGTGTTTGAGACAGTACCGCGTTTATGGGCTGAGGCAGCACAGGCTGGCCTGTTCGAAAAGCTATGGGAAATCCGCGCATCCGAACCCGGTATCCGAGGCATACTTGGCGTATGTGCGGACGGAGGGCATGGGCAAAATGAGTTTTTGAACTACATTTTAGCAATTGAAACGGAGCAAGAGGCTCCCGAAGCTATGGTCCGCCGACAGTTTTCGCCTTCATCATGGGTGGTATTTGAAGTGGAGGGAGGACCGGATCAGCTGGGCGGTATTTGGAAGCGGCTGTACACGGAATGGCTTCCTACCTCGGCCTACCAGCTCGCCAATTTGCCTGCTATCGAATGTTATTTGCCGCCAGAAGAAAACCGTAACGAGCTGTGGGTGGCGGTTGAGGCGAGAGCTTAATAAACGGACAACTGGGCTGTTGCACAATTTACGATTTAGCCGACCATTTACTCATAATTCAGCCATTCAGTTCGTGTGAAATATAGCAAAAGAAGAAGCCGTCTTCGCCTCGCAGCATAGATGGCTTCTTTTTTCTTTGCTTGAAGACATTTGTAGCCTACTGCCAGCTACTTGCTGTTCACTAAATGATCCGCATGGGTAATGCGGTACTCTCCCCAATCCATAGAGGCGGTTGTTGTGCAATATCGTTCTGCGGCAACGATCGCTTTTTCCTGATCGTCGCCCATTATGGTGACAATAGGAGAAAAAGGTGACTTCTGCAAACTGCCTCGCGCTATGCGGGTCTCTGGAGCAGAAGCTTTTTTCCAATTCCTTGCTTAATTCCTAGTGCTCGCTATTTTGCATAACAATGGGCGCCAAGTAGCTGGCCCGGTTAATGAAATTCATTTTCATCACTCCAGCACATCCTGGGCGTAACCCTCTAGGTCATATATTTTTTTCCAGGAAAGATTAATTGTCCAGCTAATTGTTAATGTTGTAACGAATTGATTATTTTCATGAATACTTTGAGGTTGTCTTTCAGGTAATCCTTCGGTTTCTTCATAGGATTCAGGGCTGACTTTAGCCTATATTTATGAAATTCAGTAGGAAAGCTAGCATGAATATAAGAAAGCTGAATGCATAGGGCCAATTCTGATAGAGCTGGTGCGCGAATACTAGCTGGATTTAAGTTTTTCCTTTTGCAGCCGATAACTATAAGAGCAGCTTTTCTTATTTTTACTAAAGAACAGGGTCAGTTAAGCAAGGAGGAATAGCACGACCATGTCACAATCGATCAAAACTCTACGCCAGCGGTGGGGTGGAGGCCATATAGAAGAATATCGCAAGTCCACCGCATCGTTCGTCCCCAAACAGCAATTCGAAAGCATTTCCCTTCAAAAAAAACCGTTGATTACGGCTTTCCACGATAGCCTCTCTACCATTAAGGATCATCTTACAGGCAATTATTTATTTCTGCTGACTGACGCGAAGGGCGTTCTGCTGGGCATGGATTACAGCGACAATTTGAAACAGACGGTTGCCAAATCGAAGCTGCGCCTCGGCATGTATTTCACTGAAAAAAGCTGCGGCGTCAATGCGATTTCGGCAGCGATGGCCTCGAATGGACCAGTTTATTTGTTGCCGGAGCAGCATGGAAGCCCTCTTTTTCAAAGCTGGCACTGCTTCTCTACCCCTCTTGAGGTGAATGGGGAAACGGCTGGTTATTTGGATGTGTCCACGATTAATGCGGATATGAAAAGCGAGCTGATTGCGATAGCCAAGCTGATTCCGACCGACATGCTGTTCCGTTACGAGAAGCAGCAGGCTGCGGAGGATTTGGAGCAAGGGCTGGGCACGGTGCAATTAACAGAAAGGCAGCTTAAGGTGCTGCAGCTGATTTCACAGGGAATGAAGGTCAAGGCGATTGCATTGAAGCTAAAAATTAAGGAGAGTACGGTCAATCATCATAAGCGAATGATTTTTGAGAAGCTTGGTGTGCAATCGAGTACAGAAGCGGTATCTATCGCCAGTAAATGCGCTTATTTGTAAAAATCAACCTATAGTTTTTTGTAGGTGGAAAATAATAGGGTTTATGCTACACTTTCGTAGTACACAAATAGAGAATATTTATCGGAGGGTATTATGTCTAAAATGTCTAAAAAGAAGCTAGGTTCCTTATCGCTGCTGCTCGTGCTTGTAGCTGTATTGGTTGCAGCATGCGGAGGCAGCTCGAAAGATGTTGATTTAGGGACGACAGCAAAAGGAACGTATAGCAATGAATATTTCGGTGTGTCGCTGAACTTCCCGGAAGAGTGGGAATATCAAGATGCTGAAACGATGAACCAACTGACGAGCGAGGTTGGAGAAGCGATTGTGGGCAACGATGATAAAAAGAAAAAACAACTGGACTATGCTCAAACGAAGACGCTAAATTTGTTGATGGCTTCGCAATATCCGATTGGTGGAGAGCAGACGGGTGCGTCCGTTATGGCGATTGCGGAAAAGCTGAGCATGCTGCAAGGCATCAAAACAGGCAAAGACTATTTGGAAGCATCCAAAAAATTCATGGTCGATAGCCAATTGCCTTACGAATACAAAGATATTGTCTCGACGACAGTTGGCGGCAAAGATTTTGATATGATGGAAGTTACGATCAATGCAGGCGAAGTGACGGTTACGCAGCATTATTATAGCGCGATTCTGGAAGGTTATGCGTTCAACCTGATTACGACTTACATGGATGATGAAACGAAAAAAACGACGGACGATGTAATAAGCTCCGTTACGTTTAAATAAGCAAGCACGATATTTGTGGTTGAAAATAAAGCAATAACAGCCTGGCAGCTGTCATGAATGGACGTGGACGCTGCCGGGCTGTTATTTTTTATATGGTTGCAGATATGTCGAGGAAAGGCTGTGTTTATCAGTACTTTACTCTACACTAGTCTTCACTACATTAAGCATAATGCTTAAAGCTGCGAATGAGGCTTACCAGAAAAATCTGCCCGCCAATACGTTTTCTTGCAGTAGCTTCAAGATATCCGCTGGCAGTTCCTTTTCCATACGGGAAAGCACATCCGCTTTCTTATAATATTCATTCGACATATGAATCGTCTGATGCTCATTCGAAGCATCCAGACGCAAAATGCGATCAGCGCCATCCTTCGCCGTCCACGGTGTCCATGCTGGCAGGGAGCTGGCATTTGGATTGCCGGTGTAGAGGAAGTTTTTCCAGTAAGCGTGTATGGCTGCTGTCAGTTCATTGCGACCAGGCTCATTTTGCTCGGAGAAATAGCCGTCAGGGAAATACGCAGCAATGCCAGCTTTGCGTCCGAGAATGAAATCCATGTCTGCGCCGTGCGTTGCGCCAATCAACTGCTGCAGGCTGCTCGAAATGACGCCATCCTGTGTTCCCCATGCAAAACGGTACGCATAAACGGCGGGCTGTCCAGAGCGTGCCGTCAGTACCTCGGCTGCGCGCTCTGCATTGAAGCCGGAATACAGCTCGCTTCCATATTTGACAGCTGCTGCATATTGTGGCCCCTTCACCGGGTCCTTCAGCAGGCTGCCGTCAGCGAAGCCAGCAGCGAATGAGGGATCGCTCAAGGCGAAGGCGGAAAACTCCGTCGCTGTGCTGCCCAAAATCATCGGAAGCTGCGCATATTTGCCGCTCTTCAATACGTTAAAGCCCTCCGCTGGAAGTACCGTGCCATCGCTGAATAAATGCGGGAACGGCGCCATGCGGATGGCCGTTCCACCGAACTGCTGCACGAGGTCCGCAGCAGGCTGCTTGCGCAAATACGCCGCGAGCTGCTCGGCTGTTTGGCCAGCTACCCACTTGGCAGCCGCCGCTTCATCGGCGGCTGTGCCATCCGCAGCGGCCAGCTTTGCCAGCACGCTGTTCACCTTGGCGTCGCCGTCCGCCGTAGGCGCGGTCGTCATGCCGCCGCTGAGCACAATGGCTTTCTGAAACAGCCCTTGGCTCAGTGGAGAAATGACGGCCGCCATGACATCGCGGCCGCCGGCCGATTGGCCGGAAAGCGTCACATTGGCCGCGTCTCCGCCGAATCCGCCAATGTTGCCCTGTACCCATTTGAGCGCCTGGAAAATATCCAGCAGCCCATAGTTGCCTGAATCCTGAACCGCATCGCCTGTTGCCAGAGAAGGGTGATGGAAGAAGCCGAGCGCACCGAGGCGATAGTTGATTGATACGACGATGCTGTTCGTCGCTTCGGCAAGCAGATCGCCTTTGAAATCTTTGCCGGAGCCGGTCATATTGCCGCCGCCGTGCGCGAAGACGAGAACGGGCAGGCTTGTGCTGCTGTCAGCCGGCCGCCAAATGTTCAAATACAGGCAGTCCTCGCTGCCTGCTGCCTTGCCAGCTGCGAGCTGGGTGCAATTCGCAGCGAAAGCGGTCGTCGCAAGCGTGCTTGTCCAAGCTGCTGGCGCTTGCGGGGCTTGCCAGCGAAGCTCGCCGACTGGCGCCTTCGCATAAGGCACGCCGAGCCAGCTAAGCGTGCTGCTCGCTTCATCCTTGGCGCCTTTAATCGCGCCATAGGCGGTCTGCTGCGTCACATCCGCAGTGAAAGGCGCTTGTGCCGCTTGTTTTTTCATAATCGCTGCCAGCGTTTCGCCGCTGATTTTATGCTTTGCTTTGAGCGCTTGCGCCGTGGCGGTTGCAAGCTGGGCATTGGTCAGCTTGCCGCCTGTTATCAATGCGGCTAGCCCTTGCTTGGCTGCAAAAGCCAGCACATCGGCTTCTTTATAATCTACGCCAGCTTCATAGCCGAGCGCCTTCAGCAGAACCCGGGCATATTCCTGCGCGGTGACAGCCTGCAGTGGCGCGAAATGGCCATCCTTATCTGCAAGCCATCCGAGATGCGGATGAGCTTTCAAATAGTTAACAAGCGGCTGAAGCACTTTGCCTGCTTTCGCCGCATCAGGAAAGGAATCGCTTCCCGAATAGCTAAGTGCTTCTTTCTCTAAGCCTTTCAAACGAAGAAACAGCGTCGCAGCTTGTGCGCGAGTCGCTTGCTTGCTCCAATATTTTTCGCTGAGCGCTTTGCCATTGCCCTTAATCATTCCTTGATCGATGAGCGACTGAATCTCGGCAGATACTGCCGCAGCAGCAGGCACCGTCGTGCTCGCGTAGCTGTAAATGGGCATGCTTCCGAATAAAACAGCAAGCAGTAAAGCAACAACGCTTATTTGTCTGACCTTCCCCATTGTACAATCATCCTCTCTGTTGTCATCCTTTATGATGCCTTTTCATTATAAGAAGTCGCTTTCAATGCCACTACGACGATAACGACATCTAACATGTTCAAATCCGACTTATTGTAATCGCTTTCATTTAAATGATCATTTTGTATAAACGGGTTTGTCGAAATGCCGCCAAATATCGAACACATGCGTGCTCAGCGAGCTAAGCGAACTGGCGGACGCTGCTGCGAACCGTAGCCGTTTATTTTGGACGAGTGGGGCAAGCAGGGCAGGTCATATACAGACGGAGGCAGAGGCTTTGCTGCTGCGGTTTTGTATGGAGATTTGAGATTATGCCCGTCGCCGGCGGTACAGATAGGTTCTGTTCCTTCCAAAGCCGTGGGCTCGCGCATGTTCAAGGTGACGCTTGAGGAGCTGGCGCTGCTATCAGCTGACCATCTGTTTATCACGTTCGACAAGTGGCACAGCCAAGCGGAAGGAGAGGAGCGCCGGCTGCTGGAGCAGCCGAGTGGCGCAGCCTTCCCGCTGTACAGAATAGCTGTGTGTACGAGGTTGATTTTCTTACTTGAATGAACAATGGCGTCATTTCCAATAGTAAGAAAATCGAAGATGCTTTGCATGCGCTTGCTTGAACGGGGCAGTTCTACCGAATGAACACCGCGCCGTGGCGCGCTTCACTAGGAAGCTGCACGAGCTCTCCTGCTGATTCCCAGCGAACAAGATCACTTGAGCGGTAAGCGCTATAATCAAGCTTTTGAAAACCATCTACGAGCATGATCCATTCACGTCCGTTCGGACCCTCTACAGCATACAGTGTCGGACCTTCGGTTAGCGGCTCGGTCAGCAGCTCTGAAATGAAACTGACTGCTGGGCGGTCGCCGGCTTCCTTGGCAATGCGGCATGAGCGAATCGCCTTATAATCGGTGCCGGGTTCATTGACGCCGCGCTCATCCTTGAACAGCATGAAATAATGGTCTTCCCTGTCGATGACACACGCATCGATAACATTGTAGCCCGGATCGAAATACAGCTTTGCCTCGGAAAAATGCTCAAAATCAGCTGTCGTCACCGACCATATCCGATGGTTGCGCGGCCCCGGCTGGACGGTGGATGACCAGATGATGCGATAAGCCTGAGCGGCGGTATCAAAAAAGATTTCCGGCGCCCACGTATTTTGCGTATCCGGCTCCGAATCCATAACGGGAATCAGCTTTGCCTCTTCCCAGTGGAGAAGATCGGCTGAACGCGCATAGCCAATGCTGCGGCTGCTCCAGCCATCGGTCCAAACAAGATGGTACAGGCCGCGCTTCGGGTCTGGCAAAATAAACGGGTCGCGGATTAGTCCGCTGCCCAGCTCCGATTGAAAGACTGCCTCGCCGCCCGCGAAGTCGCGCCAGCTGTAGCCATCCTCGCTTTCGGCTAGAAACAGCCGTTCATCCGTATCTTTAAAATAACTGAACATATACATGGCAGCACTCATCCTTTGCTAGCTTATTTAAGTCCTGAAGTGGCTGTGCCTTCGACAAAATGCTTTTGAGCAAAGAAGAACATCAGCACAGGCGGAATAATGGAGACGATCGACATGGCGAACAGCGAGCCCCAATTAATTTGGGCGGCGTTGTCGACGAACATTTGCAGCGCAAGCGGCACGGTGAATTTTCGCACCTCGTTCAAATAAAGCAGCTGCTCAAAATAATCATCCCAGCTCCATAGGAAGGCGAAGATCGCAATCGTATACAGCACCGGCTTGCAGTTCGGCAGCAAAATATTAAAGAAAGTCCGGAACGGTCCGCAGCCGTCCATGACAGCTGCTTCATCGAGCTCCTTGGGAATGCCGCGCAAAAACTGGATCATCAAATAGATGAAAAAGGCATTGCCGAGAAAGGCAGGCAGCACGAGCGGCACAATCGTATTAATCCAGTGGAGCTGGGAAAATAGTACATAACGTGGGATGAGGAGCACTTGCGTCGGCAGCATGAGCGTGCCCATCAGAATAGAAAACCACAGCCTTTTGAGCGGGAAGTCCATACGGGCAAAAGGAAAAGCGACCAATGAGCTTGAAATCAGGCTGCCCAATACGACCAGCGCAGAAATAAGCAGAGAGTTCGTAATAAACGTCTCAAAGCCAAAGCCGGGAACGGCTTTCCAGCCATCCACATAATTATGAAACTGGAACGAGCTTGGCAAAATGCTGGTGACGACAAATACTTCATCATTCGCTTTGAAGCTGCTTAGAAACAGCCAGATGACGGGATAAATCATCGTCAGGCTCATAACGATCAGCAGCAAATGCTTTCCGATGGCAGCAGGAGAAACACGGGTTGCCATAGCTATTTGCCTCCTTTCGTTTCGGATTCGTAAAACACCCATTTTTTCGACGTCATAAAAATAATGGCCGTGACGACGGCGATGAGTACGAGCAGCATCCAAGAAATAGCCGAGGCATAGCCCATCCGCTGCTGCTGGAAGGCAAGCTCATATATATATAACACGGAGAATAACGTCTCGTCGATAGGGCCGCCTTTAGTAATGACATAACCTTGGGTAAACACTTGGAACGAGCCGATTGTTTGCAGCACCAGATTAAACAGCATAATGGGAGAGATGATAGGCAGCGTAATTTTGAAAAAACGGCGAACCGCATTGGCGCCATCAATTTTGCTCGCCTCATACAGCTCAGTGGGCACATTTTTCAGTCCAGCTAGAAAGATCACCATGGAAGAGCCAAACTGCCAGACGACGAGCAGCACAAGCAGGAACAAGGCATAATCCGGCTGGCCGAGCCACTCTTTGCCAGGAATGCCGAACAAGGAGAGAAAGCTGTTCCAGAGGCCATCCAGGCCGAAGATTTTGCGCCACATGACGGCGACGGCAATGCTGCCACCAATCAGTGACGGCAAGTAAAAAAGCGTGCGATAAATGCTCATGCTGCGCGAGCCTTTGAACAGCAGCATCGCAACGGCAAGCGCCATAGCGAGCTTGAGCGGCACGGACATGACGACGTATTTCGTCGTCACTTCAATCGATTTCAGAAACCGCGGGTCCTGAAACATTTCGATGTAATTTTGCAGACCGATAAAGGTGGTAGACGTCAAGGTGGCTTGCGTAAAGGAAAGGTACAAGGAATTAATAAAGGGCCAAAACGTAAAAGCAAAAAAACCGATGAGCCACGGAAGCAAAAATAAATAAGCAACCAGATAGGTGGCTTTCTGGCGGGACATTTTTTTTCTTGGTGTAGACAGCTTTTCTGTTACGGCTTCCATCTTGATCTGCTCCTTCCATCCTGCAAACGACTGGGGAGGCGGCAGCCCGCTCCCCAAACGCTTGTATTCTCTATTTAATTTATAGCTTATTAGTTGCTGGCAGCTGTTCCGTATGCTTTGTAGGCGTCGGTATATAGCTTCTTCGCGCCTTCCTCTACACTGATGCGGCCAAAGGCGATTTCCTGACCAACCTTCTCAATCATGCCCTTCCAGCCAAAAAGCTGAGGACCTTTAGGCAGCGCGTAAGCAGGCGGTCCCGTCAATTTCGTTGCTTCATCAATGATCGTAATGCCGCGTTTATCGGTTTCCGTCAGGCTCGGATCTTCGAGCAGCACTTTGCGCTGTACTTCAGTTGGCAGCACGCCGCGCGTCGTTTTCAACACTTTAGCGGCATCGGTATCGTAGATCATGAAATTAATAAATTTGATCGCAGCATCCGGGTTTTTCGAATTTGCGTTAACCGACAGCAGCTGGCTCGTTCCGACCTTCACAGAGTCGCCGGATTCCTTATTTTGCGGCAGGACGATCATGTCCAGCACATCCTTTGTCTGGCTTTGGAAACGGCTGAAGCTGCTCGTTGCAATCGGCACGAATGCGGCTTTGCGCGTTATCATCAGGCTGTTTGCCGAATCATCGGAGGTTGCGGACAAATCAGCAGGCGCTACGGCTTTTGCATCGCGCAGATCGGCCCAGTATTGGTAATACGCCTTGATTTGATCTTCCGTAAAGGTCAGCGCCGTATCCGTGTTCGGGAACGGATCTTTGGCACTCAGTGCGGCAATGCCGAAAGGTATAAACACATCGAAAGCAACGGAGGAGTCAACGGCGCCGTACACTTTTCCGCCAGATTTCTCGGCAACTTCCTTAAACACAGTCGCTAGGTCATCCCAAGTGTAAGGGGCAGTAGGGGCCTTGACGCCAAGCTCATCCAGCAGCGTTTTGTTATAGGCGTATGCCTGGGTAGCAAGGCCGAGGTAGGCACCTGTTATTTTGCCGCCGACGCCTTCTTCCTTCAAAATCGTTTCGTTGAGGCCCGATACATCAAGCTTGCCTTGCAAATCAAGCAGATTGTCGCCTCCCAATTGAGTTGCAATATCGCGGGTAACTTGAATGAGATCGGGGGCAGTGTTGCCGGCAAGCTGGGCTTGCAGCTTCGTTTGGTACCCGTCAAAGCCGGAGTATTCAGGCAAAATCTTAATATCCGGGTTTTTGCTTTCGAAAATTTTAATCGCTTCGAGCGTTGCCGTATGGCGCTCCTCCGAGCCCCACCATGCGAAGCGAAGCTCTACCTTGCCGCCTGCTTCAGCAGGCTTATTGTCGTTATTGCCAGAGGAGCAGGCGGATAATACAACACTTGTCAACAGGAGCAAAGCGATGCTGAATGAGACCATTTTTCTTTTCATTGATTGACACCCTCCAAGTAGAAACGTTTATTTACAGCTTTATTGTACGGGGAAGCGTTTTCAGAAAGTAGATAACAATTCAACAATAACGACAACAAAACAATGAGATCGTTTTCATTACACATAAAAAACAACCTTATTCTGCTAAATTTGCAGTTTCCGGTTGTTTTTCGTGTATGGTGCAGCCCAGTCTCAGGGTGCTCGCTACTAGTATTCCGAAGGAGTAACGCCCGTATACTCTTTGAATATTTTGCTGAAATAGTGGGCGTTTTTGTAGCCAACGCTTGCCGCTACCTCATAAATCCGGCTGCCCGGCTTAGTCAGCAGCGTCTTGGCATGCTCCATCCGCAGCTGCATCAAATAGCTGGAGAAGCCCATTCCTACTGTTTCCTTAAACAGATAGCCCAAGTAGTTGGGCGTCAAATAGACAAGCTGGGCGAGATCATCAAGCTTAATTTCTTGATCAAGATGCTCCGCCATGTAGGTGCGGACAAAATGAATAATGTCGCGGTTGCGGCTGGCGCCTTTCTGCTCATAATGCTGAATGATCGCGGTGTAGGCCGCCCGCAGCGTATCAAAAATATCGGCTACCGTGCCAAGCTGCTGTACTTCACCCAGCAGATCGGGATGTCCGGGGCAGATGTCGGCTAAATGGTCGCCCTTCTCATGAAGCACAAGGGAAGCGATCAGCACCAGCTCCATGCTCAGCGTACGAATATAGGGGATGCCGTATTTCTTCTCCTTTTCCAGCGTACTCTGAATCGTACTCAGCACTTGCGTCGACAGCTTGGCATCGCGGATTTGAATCGCATCGACAAGTTGGTCCTTCGCTTGGCGGAAGGAATCCAAATAGTGGCCCTGATTCACCTCGATGTCGCTGTACGATACGATGCAGCCATTGCCGTAATACAGCTTGTGCTTGAGCGCTTCCTGCGCTTCGTGAAAGGACTTTGCTACCCGCTGCAGGCTGTCATAGGCTCTGCCGATGGCGAAGCTGACCGTCAAGCCCGTCTCGCGCTGCACCAAGTCCTGAACGGCGGAAAAGGGAGGCTGCAGGCCTTCGCCTTCGCTGCCAGTCGGAAGCGCTGCTTGATGCTGGAGCAGCAGCACGAAGTCGGTCGAATTATAGACCACGACCGAGAAGGGAAGCGGAAGATGCTCTGCCAGTGACTCGCTCACCATATGCTGAATGGTCAGTGAAAGCAGCTGCCGCTGCCGCTCAATATCTGCTGTATGGACTGCACTTGGGTCGGCTGGCTTCAAGTTGTCGATTTGCACAATGATCGTTTGATAAGCGGCTGCATGCAGCTTAATTCCTAGCAGCGCCTGCATATCCTGCTGATAAATGCCGCTGAGCAGATTGAAATAAAAGCGCTCCTCCAGCAGAGGCAGGCTCTGCTGGAGCTTTTTCTCCATATCGTGAAGCCGCCGCTGCTTCTCGTTCTCCTCCCTAAATTCCGCGGACAGACGGCTGACGGTTTCTTCAATTTTGTCCAGCGTGACGGGCTTGAGCAAATATTCAAAAATGCGGTAGCGGATCGCTTTTTTCGCGTAATCGAATTCCTCATGTCCAGTGAGCACAATGATTTTGCAACGATGACCGCGTTCGTTCAGGCGCTCAATGAGGCCGAAGCCGTCCATGATGGGCATGCGCACATCGGTCATAATAATATCGATAGGCTTGTCCAGCGTATCCAGCAGCTCCAGCGCCTCTGCGCCGTTGTTGGCTTCTCCGGCAATGCGAATGCCGTATAAGGACCAGTCAACCGCATGCTTTAGCCCCTCGATAACAAACGATTCATCATCAACGATCAGCATGTTCAACATGTTGAATAACCTCCCCGGAAGCGGTGTGATTGGATGGTCTTGCTGCTCTAATGCGGACTTCAACGGCGGTACCCCGCTCCGTGTGGAGATAGGTAAGGCCGTAGGCGCTGCCATCATGCATTTTGATGCGCTGATTGACGTTGACGACGCCATAACCGCCTGTCTGTTCAGCGTCTTGGACAGCTGCATTTTTTAAATTAGCATTCATCTGCTCCACATTTACGCCAATGCCGTCATCAGTCAATACGAATACAATATCCTCACCTTCCCGCCAGGCGCGAAGGTTTAGCGCTCCGGCACCCTTCGTGGCGGAGAAGCCATGGACGAGACTGTTCTCGACGAGCGGCTGCAAAATAATTTTAACCGTCTCGGCGCTTAACAGCTCTTCATCGACCTCTTCGTCGTAGGTGAACCTGTAGCTATAGCGGAAGCTCATCAGATGGATATAGGCTCGCAGATGCTCAAGCTCCAGCTTGATCGTTGTTTGGCTGCGTCCTTTATTCAGGCTGAGCCGGAAAAAGTCGCCAAGAGCGGATGTCATGCGGCTAATATCGTCAGCCCTTATTTTGATTGCCATCCAGTTGATGGCGTCCAGCGTATTGTACAGAAAATGCGGATTAATTTGCGACTGCAGCGCCTTTAATTCGGTTTCTCGCAGCTGCCGCTGCTCCTCCTCGATGCTGTGCATGAGGTCTTTAATTTTTGAGGACATAATCATGAAGCGCTGGTTCAGCTCGCCAATTTCATTCATGTAATCGGTATCAAGTGTAATGTCGAAGTTGCCTTTGCCGACTTTGTTCATCTGTTGGATCAGCCTTTTGAGCGGATTCGTAATGCTGCGGGAGAAGAAAATGAGTATAACAATGCCCAGTGACAGGCATAAAATGCTGGCAATCATGACCCGATTCATAATTTGCGGAATGCCTGCAACGACTTCATCGTAAGGCTTGAGCTGGGCGATGCGCCAACCGTATTCATTGGGATGGGTGAACATGCTTAAATATTTTTGTCCGCCGATGTTGATGACCGTATAACCTTGGCCGGAAGCTGCGGAGGCAGCGCCCTGTAAGCCGCCTTGCTGCTCGATTTGCGCCTCTGTGCCGTTCATATTGTCTGTGGAGTTTTGAAGATTAACGCCGTGAATGCCGTTTTGATCATCGACGATATAGGTTTGGTTTTGCTGTGGTAAGTTCGTCAGTGCACTGCTGAAATGATCGAATTGCAAATTAATGTTGACGTAGCCAAGCGCCTTGCCATCAGTGGAAAATATTTTATGAAAATACGTAATAATATGAGCTCCGGCCCCGTCTATTCGAATGTCGTTGGCACGTGGCGGCAAAAAACCTTCCGTACGGCTGCTCATATAATCCCAGTAAGGCTTGTCTTTCATACGTTCCTGCTCGTAAATGCCGTTAGGATTGGAATAGTTGTAGATGCTCATGCGGTCGGTAATGATAATAATTTCGCTAATATCAGAGCGGGAGTAGGCCGTGTTGGACAGCAGGTCAGTAATTGACTCATTGCTGCGGATTTGCTGGTAAATATCGGCGCCCCAGCGCCCGTCCTCCAAAATGCGAATCACATTTTGATTAATGACAATAGACAGTGCTAGCGAGCGAATCGACTGCATCTGCTGCGTCAGGCTCTCATTAGTCTGCTCCAGCTGTGACAGTGAAGCGTCGCTAATTTTAGCGGACATTAGCTGCGAAGTAGAGTAGTAAACGATGACCGCCTGCACCGCAAGCAGCAGCAAAATAACCAAGCTGCTTACGATAACGAGCGTTGGCTGCAGCTTATAGCGCTTGAACCACTTCATCTTGTTGACCTCCATCTAGGTTAAAGTGAAAATCTGAGCGAGAAAGTTAAAACCTATCTTACTGTTTAATGTTTCGGGTGGCAAGGAAGCGCTTGTATTTTAATTTGTAGGACTTTAGATGGAGGTAAGGGTTAGGCGGTGAAAGACGCTTTTGAGAACAGTGAAGCTGCTGCTAGCGATTGAAATAAGGGTTTTGGCAGTGCGACAATATGGAAAAAATCACAAATGAAAGAAGAGGGGGACTAGGATAGGATAGCTTGCATAACGGCTGCTGAAAGTAGAAAATTGGTTATTTATGCAGAAAATCAGCGAATTTAGGAGCATGATGAGGAGTGTGATGAGTATTTGTGACGAAAAGACCCGGAAAAAGGATTGACAATATTTTATAAAATAGGGTAAAGTATAAAATAATTATGAAGCGAAGCACGCTTAAATCCTCCTGGGTTTTTTGCGTGCTTTTTTGCGCTTTATGGGGGGATGGGCTGTGCCATTTTACCTATGAAGGAGTCCCCGCATGAAGAAAAATCAATTTATGTTAACGGTTGTTGTAGCGCTTGCCTTTAATCCGGTTTTGCATGCCCAAGCAGCAGAGGCGAAGCAGCAGCTAAACGATATGGACGGCCATTGGGCCCGTATTCCTGTGGAGCAGGCGGTACAATCCGGTTATGTGAGCGGTTATGCGGATGGTACATTTCGACCGAATAAGCCCGTAACTCGAGCAGAGCTGCTTGCCGCAGTCGTAAAAGCACAGCAGCTTAAGGTCGCCAATATGGACACGCCTTTTCTGGATGACACCGGGTGGTTCCGCCCCTATTTGGCTGCCGGGTTGAAGATCAGCCTATTGAAGATGCCGGAATATGATTCTGGCAAGTTCAAGCCGAATCAAGCGATCACGCGTGGAGAAGCGGCGAGGCTATTCGTTCGGGCAGCAGGGGAAGACAAGGCTGGACGCGTAAAAGGCTATGTCTATATGTCCAAGCAGCTTGGGCTGATGAAGGGTGATGCTGCTGGGCGAATCGGGATGGACCGGAATATGACGCGGGCAGAGGCGATTGTGGTCATTTATCGGTTGCTGAATTGGCAGTCTGCGCAGCTTCGGGCTGCTGGGGGCCTGGCGGAGCAGCCCGCTTATGCATCTACGGAGGAGCTGAAACAGTTGATTTTGTCACTCGAAAGCTTTTCGGGCGATGTAATGGTCAGTGGGCAGACGGTGCTGCTTAATCCTGAAGGCAGTGGAAAATCCGCAGATTATAAATTAGTGCTAGAGTATGACAGTAGGAAAAAAGCAACGACGATATGGCTATATGAGAAGCCCTCATTACATAAGGAATTGTTAATGGAACTCTTGACCCGTTATGTAGGAGAGTCTGCGGATACAGCTTACCGGGATGCGGTCAAGCTCGGCGCTGGAAAAGCGTTAGAGGCTAGATTGCTGAAAACCTATAACGGGAAGAAAATTATAATGGATAAAAGTTGGGCCAGCAAGTCTTTGGCTATTATTATTTATGCAAACTAATCTAATCTAATCGGAAGAAGGTTAAATAAGATGGGGAAAATGGGATTTCAATGGTGGAAAGGCTCTATTGTATGGCTAGTGTTGGTGGCGGTAGCGGTTACGGTTACGTTGTCGTTAACGTCGGTAGATTCTAAAGTTGCTGAGGCGGCCGCGCCTGTGTTTAAGGATATTTCAGGACACTGGGCGAAGGAATCGATAGAAGCTGCGGTGAAGGCGGGTATTTTGAACGGGTACCCGGATCAAACGTTTAAGCCGCAAAATCCGATTACGCGTGCGGAGCTGCTCAAGGTTATTGCGCTGACGACGAAGGTGGAGGCCGCAGCAGCTCCTGCTGGCAAGCCATGGTATACAGGCTATCAGAAGGCGCTGACTGATGCGAAAATCTATGCCGCTGGCGATTTTACGGGCGAGCTGAGCAAGGCGGTAACACGCATGGAAATGGCTAAGCTTGCGGTACGCGGAGCAAATGCTGAGTATCGCGGCGCAAAGCTGACGGCGGATGAGCTGATGTTCCGCGCCGTGAACGCGGGCTTGCTGTCGCGCACAGGAGCCAAGGCGGAAACGATAGATCCCGATGGGACGACTACTCGGGCACAAGCGGCGGCAATCGTCACGCGCCTGTTGAAGCTTGCGGGTGGCGGGAAGCTGTCGGTGGATCAGGGGGCTTCTAGTGCCGCTGAGATTAAGTGGCATGATCATAATGTGATCACAATGCTAGAGCAAGATGATCTTGTTAAACTTCCTTTTACAAAAGAAATGCGTCCGGGATATGAAGTTTCGATTCAGCAATTAGTTATTATGGACCCGCTTGATAAAGACGGGTATTATGCTGAATATTTAGATGGGGCTAGATTTCAAATATATGGTAAGTTTATTGATCCTAAAAAAACGCCAGGATTAGTATTTGGATACAAACTCGTAGGAAAGAATCTTGTCGTTGACGCTAATCGTAGTGAAAGCGCAGATAGTAGCTACTATATGTACACTGAAGGCGATGTTGGAGCAACTGAGATTCAAGATAAATATTATTACTATGACATGAAGACCATCGAACGTGAAGGGATTTTCAGAAATAAAATGGCACTATACTTCGGCAAAAAAGGTAATATTGAGCACAACTGGTCTTTGCCATTTATCCCGAAATCTGATATTGAGAAACAGGTAAAAAAATATGGTGGTTTTCCTATTCATCTAAGAACGTATAGTGGTCAAAAAGACTACTATTTGACTGGAGTTAAAGACATATGGGCAAAATAAAACAAATAATCTCTCTACTACTGATATTCTCAATAGCAATAGGTATTTTTACATCTCAACCATTACTTGTTTCGGCAGCTGTAGCTAGTTCAGAAACGATGACAAAAAGTTATAAAGTAATGCTGGGAACAGATGGGTATTTCGATCTTTCTTCAAGCAGAATTAATGCTACTACTGTAAATGCACCTGTTCCAGAAGGTTACAAGATAAAATCCTATGAACTATGGACAATGATTGCTAATAGTAAGGGCGAATTAAAACTAGTTAATTTAGGAAGCATACAAAGTAACTTTAATTTCGCGAATGATAAGATTACAGTGAAAAAATTTCCGGGAACAAAAGTTACAGCTATAGTTGAAGGTTACAATCCAGATATGTACTTTGCCGTAAATCGCCGCTCCAACGGAAAAGAATGGGTATTCAAAGGTGTTGATGGGGTCACATATAACGTAACTCCACCTGTTGGAAATTCTTGTTGGCAGGGAATCCTATCAATTTGCCCAGGCATATTGCCATCAAAAGATACTACTGGCAAAACTATATCAAATCAAATGAAAGATTCGCAAGGATGGGCCGTCGTTACAAATCCACAATTTAACGGGCCATCTTGGTATGCTTTTGATGATAAGCCAGTTAATATAAGTAAATTAATTTCATCAAGTATTAAAATTACAAATGCAGTTGCCACATCCAAGAACAGTAGGGCTATATACCATAAAGTTGTAGAGGCCAAAAAAGGAGTAGATGGATTTGGCTATATATCAATAGTAGTACCAATGGATAAAAATAATACAACCTGGGACTACAATGAATGTAACGGGTGTACTGAAAATGCCATTGGTATGAAATACCCAATCTCTGCAATCACTGACTGGGCAGGACAAACCTACTATTACGAAGGTGAAGTCCGAGTCACATACGAAAAACTACCGCCAGTAGACCAGCCCTACCTCGACTGCTCCTGCAAAGCTGATCCGTCAACCGTGACCTTTGCAGACAAAGACGTTGCTGTAAACTCAACAATTACTGCAACGATAAAACAGCGAGGCTCGCTTAAAATAAAAAACTGGAAAGTATTTGGCCGCCTTGAAGACGGGACCCAATATCAGACGCAGACCATAGCTCAGGTTTTGGACACGATCAGCTATAAATTTGCATTCACAATACCGAAGGCCCAGTTGAGTGGCCGAGACAGCTTCACCGAGACATACATCATGCGTGCTATAGTCACGTTCACGGACGGAACGACAGCGGAGCAGGCCATTGAATGTACGACCACCGTTACGAAGCCGGGAGCGGCTACGCCAATCGCTACAGCTTCCAATGGAGGATCCGAGCCAACGCCTACACCAAGACCGATACTCGAAGTAAATGCCAACTGGAGTCCAGCCTCTATTTTCACAGGCGATCAGGCGACTTTATCGGCGACAGCCCGAGGATATACCGATTATTCGTGGGAATTAACTGAAAATTTAGACAAATTTAATTTTGATCAAAAAGCTTTCTCTCATCCCGCGGTGACCTTTAATGAACCGGGCGTTTATAAAGCTACGTTGAATGTATCTAACGATTATGAAAGCCAGTCAGATACGGCGCTGCTCTATGTCAATGATCCAAAACCAGTAGCCATCATTTCTGGGGTAACGCGCTGGATTCAGGGGAGACCATTCCCGCAGCCTCATCATCTGAATAACTCGTTTTCACCACTGTCGGAGCGGGGAGTGACCATTGATTTCAGCAAGTCGGAAATTCGCTATAAGAAAAATGATAGTAGCACTTACACGGTTGGTATATGGCCTGCTAAAGCACCGGATCAACTTGGAGCCTATACTCTTCAGGGAAAGGTCCATGATTCTCAAGGGAGAGAAAGCGAATGGACGGCTTATCCATTGGAGGTTGTCCCTGATCAGCCGCCTGTGGTGGCGCTTTTAGCTGCCGAGCAGGGCGTGCGCCATAACGAAAACACGATTTATGTGGATGCAAGCAGCCCGGATGGCGACAAACTGGAGCGACTTTTGCTTGAAGAGCGTTACGATGCTGATAATGATGGCGATTTTAATGAGGAACCATGGCGTACGTTGTATAGCGGGACCTACAAGGAGGCGCATAGCGTAAAATATACGACAGTTGGAAAGCGGCAGTACAGGGCAACGGTTACGGAGGATTATGGCTTGTCAGCACAGTCTGCTATTGTAGCAACGGACATTATTAATCGCGCGCCAAGTGTAGATTTTACAGCTATCGGTCTGACGCAGCAGCCGGATCAGGGAGAGAGCAGCGGTCCGCCAATTACCTCCTATTCTCCGGAATCGATTTTGCGATCATGGGTTAATAAGACGCCATATGAAGGCGGATCGACCAATAAGGCAAGCTGGAAATCAAGTGGCGCTAATCTAACGACCCGCAATGCGCTATGGGCGGATTTTAATGGAAGCTATAATTTAGCAAAAAATGTGAAGCCGCTGCCGGCATGGGAAGGCAGTATCGGCCAAATTTATGCTGGCTACAAAACGACAGTGATGACCGAAGCGGGCTATTATTGGGTTTACAGCTACAAACCGCCGGAGTCTAAAAACTGGACGTTTGCAATCCGTGATGTATGGACAGGCCTGATTGAACAGACTTATGTGCATCCCGGAATCACATTCAAAGGGGCATTTTATCAGTATCATCCAACCCAAATGAAGCAGGCTTATTTTCTAGAAGAAGGGACAGTGAATGTTTCTGGGGATGCGCTGCGCTTATATGACATCGAGACCGGGCAGCTATTGGAGGAATATCCTAACATTGCACCCCCAGCGACTGGAGCCGCAACGGGTAGCAGCTATTGGGACGATCCGAGCAATAAGGTCATCGGTACAGCTTTTTCGCCAGATCGGCAGTTTCTATATGTCGCGTATCGGGAAAGCAACGGAGGACGGACGTTCGATATTCGGCAAAAGCTTTATGTAGCTAAATATTCGGTTGCACAAAAAACGCTGTATTGGACAAAGCTTGTGCATGCGGGAATAGATGCATGGAATGTTTACCAGATCGGCAGTGTAGATGTCGATGCAAATGGCAGTTTGTTAGTGGCTGCGAACATGCGCAGAGGTACGGAAGATAATTGGACTGCATTATTTTATGTCGTAAACTCTAATGGTCAGTTAATAGCCAATCATGTTACCGGCAATGGCATGCTTTCGGGCATTACGATGTCGGCTGATCGATTGAAAAGCTATGTCACCTCCATGCGTTTTGAGTTTGGAAATTACGGATACTCCCAGGTGAGTGGCGTTCTGTCTTACGGTACAGCAACTAATAGTTTTACGAGGCCGGAGAAAAACAGCGGTACGATTGATGTTTTGAAATTCCCTTACGAGCTCGCAAAAACAGCGGTTAATAAGTCCGGAGTTATGGCGACGCCATATGGTTTTTTGATAATGCCGGACGGTTCCATAACGAGAAACGATGATAGAAATCCATATCGAATGCTGGACCATTTTATAGTTGCGAATGATAAAGGACCGTCGCCAAGCGATCCGATTATGACGCAAATTTTATGGCCTAAAACAGGCTTAATCGGTCCTTTTTCACAGCCTTCGGATGAATTTTGGGCAATGGCATCTGGTGTGAAGCTATTTAATAAAATTACTTATCAGACATCGGGTGGCCAGCAAGTTTGGGCAAGCTCCGCATTTCAAAAATTACAGCATTGGGCAGGTGTATTGGGCATTAATCAAACGCCGTCTTTAGGTGCGGAAACTTATGAGAACAAAGCCTATTTTGTGACGGATACGATGAAATATTCAGATGGAAATGGCTATGATGGAGTTGCTTTTAACGCTTCATCCAATGTCCTTCCGAATGGTTCGGTTTTAGGCATCGGAACAGATGTTACCTATACGGGACCATACTCTGGCTCACTCATGAGCAAAAAAGTAGTGATTCCTTTCACAGGTGAATCAACGGGAGATTTGCCGCGTCTGCTAAACGATGCAACGGTTGAGATTGATAGTGAGGCATGGGGCGGACTGCTTTACGATCCGAATAGTCTAATGCGAAATCAGGTGCTTGAATTTGAGCTATCCATCAATCATTTATCGAATGATAAACCAGTAGGGGCAGCCATTCAAATTCAAGATGAAAAAAATATGTATGCAGTGGAGTGGACGAGCAGCTCCCTTACGCTTTACAAAGTGACGAGCGGGAACAAGACTGTTCTGACTCAGGCAGCCATGCCTCGGAGTGCGGGTATCCCTTATGCTTTCAGGCTAGAATCGCTTGCAGGTGTACACCGAGTTTCTATTAATGGGGTTAACAAGCTGGAAGCGACGGACGCCACCTACAAAAAAGGCTCAGCAGGCTTAATGTCGCTTGGACAGCAGCAGACCTCGTTTAGCCATGTGAAACGCACCAATTATGGTGATTCTATTCCAGAGGAAACCTATGAAGCCGTGCTTATAGGGGAACAGATTTTATACAATAAGCTGTTTAATGATCCTGAGACGGATGCGAAATTAGCGGAAAAATGGAGCTACGCGCATAACCCAAATTATTTTGCCAATACGCTTGGCCTTAGCCAGTATGATGGGAGAGCTTTCGGAACTGCGCTAAATTCGCTTGAAAAGCCCGGATTGTATGCCATTACATATATGGCACAGGATAATCCCGGTCTAGCTGATTACCGTTTGTTCTCGGAGCCGGTTACAAAATCACTTTATGTGCACCGCAGACCGATTGCGCAGCCGGATATTTGGTTTACGGGCACCGTTTACGCTGGAGGGGAAGCGCTGGATTATTTGACGCACGATACGTCATACGACCCGGATGTTCCCGATTATTTGGCGGATCGCTTGTTTCGAACGCGCTGGGCAGATGAAAGCGTTTGGACAACAGGGAAAAGATTGCTTTATAGCCGCCCCGGCATCGAGCTGATCGTTCAGGAGCAAGTGAAAGACATGCATGGGGCATGGAGCTTCTGGGCGGAGACGAGAGTTTATAAGGAGGCGCTGCCTGCAGTTAATCAGTCCAAGCCAGAAATGGCCATTACCTATCCTGCTGGTTCTTCTTCCGCGCCTACAGTTGTTCTTAACGATCCTAATCTGAAGTGGATATACCGGGATAAAGAAAATGATCCGCAGGAACAATTTTATTTGAAACTAACGTATGTGGATAATGGCCAAACGGCGCTGGAGGTAGAATACCCGGGCAGTGATGTCAGCTTCCAGCTTGAAGCAGGCACGATAGATATTGGACGCAAGGTGAAGGTACAGGGGCGTGTATTCAGTCGTGGAGCATGGTCGGATGACAGCAACGTCGTTTATTTTATCATTGATTCGCCGCCCACAACTTACCTGCTAAGCTACAACGGGGCAACAGCCTCGGAGCCGATCTATACGAATAACAATCGTCCGAATTTGCGTGTATTTACCATTGATCCTGAAAATGACCCTATCACAGCAATCGATTATGAGGTATTTTTTCATGCTGTGGATCGCAGGGTGCTGGACACTAATATGGCGAGTGCTGCAGCCAGTCATATACCAGCATTCAATTTGCAGGAAGGCCTGCATTATTGGAAAGCGAGAGCCTATGACAGTTATGTATGGGGGCCTTACAGCAGCAATGGTTATTTCTTTGTGGATACCGTACAGCCGGATGATGTGGAGGAGCAGCTTGAAATTAAACCGACCTCGGTAACGGTTAATTTCAATGCTTTTAGCGATGCTGCTCCATCCTCTGGCCATGCCGCCCGAGTCTTTTATATGCAAAAGGTTCATACAGATGGCAGTGTGGCGACGATTGATTTGAATGGCGATGGTTCGGCCGAATACAGTATAGCCCTTCAGCAGGAGGCACGATCTCATCAAGTAACAGGATTAATTCCCGGACAAACGTATCGATTGACGGTCATAGATACGGATGTAGCGGGCAATCCGGGGAAATACGCATATATTTATTTTGTGACCAATCGCCCGCCAACGGTTGATGCAGACTGGTCTCCGAAACCGATTTTTGAAGGAGATATCGTCACGTTCGAGGCGAATGCAGCTGATCCCGACAAAGATACGTTAATTCTAAAGGTGGAGCTTAAGTCGCCTTCCGGGAAAAAATATGCTTATGAGTATACCGTCTCCTATCCCTATGCCAAGATGGGGCCGAAGCTCAAAATGGAGCAGACAGGCGCATGGCAGCTGAGCGTCACTGTAGATGACGGTTTAGCCGAACCAGTAATGATTTCCCAAACCGTACAAGTACAGCCGCTGAAAGTGGCGGGAATGGTCAATCATACGGACGATTGGAACAGCATTCGTAAATCCTATAATAAAAAGCAGAGCGGGGATGAAGAAGCTCCGCGTGTTTACAGCGTATTTTGGGCAGGGGAAAAATTCATTTTGGTAGCGAATGCGACAGAAACAGGAACGGATACGAAGCCGGAGCGCGTTGAAGTTGCCATGAACAGCTATAAAACGAAGCTGGAGGTGAAAAATACGGCGGGCACATTATGGGCTGGCGCGCTATGGGATGCCTCCTTTGAAAAGCTTAACAAAGGAACATTAAGCTTCACATTTACAGCGTATTATAATAATGGAACAGTGAAGCAGGATGTTGTCCAGGTGTCGATAGACGGTTCGGTAAATGATATTTTAGGTGTTCACCGTCTGAGATAGAGGCAGCACGCCAAGGGCTGTTTTTTTGAACCGATGGATGTTTAATATGATGAATGGTTAACTGCATTAAGCATGAGCAGTCCCGCATTTCTTATAAATTCGTGGGACTGCTCATGTTAATGAAAACCTTTGTAGGGGCTATTGAACAAGCTGTAAAAGCTCATTGGGCTGGTCAATTAAAAAACTAGGTTTGCCGGATTCCAGCAGTTCTTTAGGGTCGAGTCCCCAAGTGACTCCGATTACCTTAATGCCGCATTTATGGGAAGCTACAATATCCCGCAGCTCATCGCCGACGTAGATCACGTCCTCCGGACGGAGCTGGTTTTCTTTCAAATAGCTTTGAATGGTTTTATGCTTGCCGAACAGACCGCTGGAGCTGCGTATGTCATGCAGGGTGTGAATGCCGTGGGGCTGCAGAAAATCTGTGACGTTGTTTGCAGCGTTGGATGTAATAACGGATAGCTTGATACCGCTTTGCAGCAAATGGCTTAATACATCTTGCATTCCGTCACAAAATGGAATCGAAGCAACATGCTCATTGTATTTCCGTTTGAATTCCTTGCTGATTTTGCGAAACAGCATAAACCGATAAAAGGGAACGTCAAGCGCTTTAAATCGCTCCTGCAAAGATAGCTGGCTCAGCTTCTTATATTCTTCTTCGGTCACAGGCTTAAAACGATATTGTGCCGCCATTTCATTATAGATGGTAAATACAGCGGCAGCAGAGTCGGCAATCGTACCGTCAAAATCAAAAATAATATGCTTGTACATACCCGTATCAGCTCCCTTGTTATGCCTATTTATACTATAAAAAGTAGACGATAACAACAAGGGTAGTTCATGACTGAACTTCGCAGGTACGGGCATTTCATCATTTCTCTAGCCGTTGACCATCGAATAAATGAACATAGCGACAAGAATATTGACGATAAAAGCGGAGCCCGAGATAAGCAGGGAGAGGAGGACTTTCGCGGCAGCAGGAAGCTGGCTGCGGAATAGATTAACGTTTCCAAGCATGGCAATGGCACCAATCGCGCCGCCTACAGCACCGCCCAGAAAGAGCAGCAGCAGAGGCAATGCGCTCAAAACCCATTCATAGCCCTTTAGTTTTTTGGCGAGCAGCACTTCCCGGCCATTCCATGTCACCTTCGGTACGTTATCGAGCATCGCCCGTCTAACCGTAATTTGCTGCGTCTCTCCATTGAGCGGGAAGAGGTAGCCATCATTTGTTTTTTCGATTTTATTGCCATTAATAAATACAGAAAAGCGTCCTGCAAAACCAGTAGTAATTTTTAATTCGGTGTTTTCGGCCAAAATAGTTTGGAATTTCATAGATAATTCTCCTTCTGTTTATAAAAATATAAAAATCCATATCCTAGTACTATTTCGATCTTTTTAACTAGAAAATGAATAGTCCTATATTCCTAACTTTAAGAACAATACGCTATTTTGATGTAGGGAGGATAATCAATATTTTCTTAAATGTCACGTAAGTTACAGGTAAAGAGTGTATGTCCACTTATAGACGAGAATTGAACACATGAAACGTAATAGTTGATTTTTGCTTGTGATTTACAAAATATTGTAAGCAAGTGTTACTGCAAGAGAAACGAAGCGAATTTCTACTCGGCTTTGCAGAGACTTTGCTCATCCCTTATGAGGGGATGGATCTGGTAAAGGCTGAGGATAGTTATCCTTCAGCGCTATCACGTTCGAAAAATGTGTCTTCATCGGCCCTAACCGTAAAAGTCTATTTCCCTTATTACCAGTAATGCCTAAGAGAAGCTTGCCGGCATTAGGGCAACAGATCAAGCTTTTATTACAAATTTTTCTATTAATTGATATTGTAGGCTCAGCTAGGAAGATGTATAATTTTTCATAGGGGTCGTTCCCAGTTCTAACTATCGGGTATCTTGCTTGCAAAAGGGTCGGCTCTTTCAACCAAAATAGGGAGGAGGCGCGTCTGTCTAAAAAATAGACAAGTATATGTCGTTATCTTCGTTTAAGTAGGTTGTATGACAGTACTTCGGATTTGTGAGTGGCTACTATACCCGAATAGGAGTGAATTGAAGAATGAGCAATCGTCAGCTTTACCCATTTATGAAAGCGCTTAAATTTCTAATTATCGCAAGTTTATTGCTTCCCCTCTACTGGGCAAAGCCTGTACATGCGGAGGAAATAGGGAATACCTTGCTCCAGCAAAGCGATTTCGAGGATGGTACGGTGCAGCAATGGGTTGGCCGCGGCGGTGTGGAGGCTCTGGCTGCAAATGCCGCAGCAGCACGCAGCGGAGCATACGGCTTGGCGGTTAGTGGACGCACAAGTACTTGGCATGGGCCTTCCCTTGATGTGACAAGCCAGCTTGAGATTGGGCAAACGTATGAGTTTATTGGTTGGGTCAAGCTGCCTGCTGGAGCAGCAAACACCAATATTTCAATGTCTCTTCAGCGCACATTGCCTGCTGGTACCCGCTATGAAAATATCGCATCTGGAGCGGTCACAGCAAATGGCTGGACGAAGCTGCAGGCTACATTCAAAATGCTAGAGCCGGCCACACAGGTAGCGGTTTATTTTGAGGTGCCAGGAAGTGCAACCGCTTCCTTTTACCTTGATGATTTTCGGTTCGAGCGCCATCCGGATCTTGGCCCAATTATAATTGAGGACACTATACCCTCGCTTAAAGATGCCTTTGCCGGAAAATTTTTAATTGGCTCAGCTTTTACCAATGATGAGCTGCTGACCGTTCCGGATAAACAGCTGCTTTCCAAGCATTTTAACAGCGTCACGCCTGGCAATGTACTGAAGTGGGACAGCACGGAGCCGCAGGAGAATGTGTTTAATTTTACAGAGGCGGATGCTGCGGTAGCTTTCGGTGTGCAAAATGGCCAGCAGGTGCGTGGACATACACTAGTCTGGCATTCACAAACGCCTGACTGGGTGTTTCGTGATGCGAACGGAAATTTGGTCAGCAAAGCGGTGCTGTATGCACGCATGCAAAATCATATTCAGACTGTAATGGAACGATATGAGGGCAAAATTTATGCTTGGGATGTAGTTAATGAGGTGATCGATGCATCGCAGCCAGATGGCTTGCGCCGCAGCCTGTGGTATCAAATTGCAGGGGAAGAATATATTGAAAAAGCGTTCGAGTTCGCCCATGCAGTGGACCCGACCGTGAAGCTGTTCATTAACGATTACAATACGCATGAACCGGCAAAAAGCCAGGCACTGTATAACTTAATTACCCGTTTGCAGGCCAAAGGCGTTCCGGTTGACGGCGTCGGCCACCAGACGCATATTAGTCTTTATTATCCAACACTTGCGGAAATTGAAAGCTCCATCATTAAGTTCAAAGCGCTTGGACTGGAGTCGCATATTACCGAGCTGGACATTAGCGTCTATTCGGATAATTCGCAAGCCTATGATACATTCTCCGCGGAGCTGAAGCAGCGCCAAGCCAATTTGTATAAAGCGCTATTTCAGGTATTTTTGCGGCATACGGACACCGTTACGAATGTAACCTTATGGGGCAAGGATGATGCGCATACGTGGCTTCGCACCTTCCCGGTAACCCGCAACAATTGGCCGCTGCTGTTCGACGAGCGTCTGCAGTCCAAGCCTGCCTATTGGTCGGTGCTGGAAACGGTCCAGACGCCTGAGGGGCCGCTCGTTCCTGCTGCACCGACTGGTCTAACAGCGACAGCTGGCAGCATGCAGGTTCAGCTTGCTTGGAATGCGGTAGCAGGCGCGACCTCGTATACGGTAAAACGGGCAACGACGAGCGGCGGGCCATATACGACGCTTTCTGCTGCTGTATCTGGCATCGTCTATAATGACACAGCCGTTACGAACGGAACGACCTATTATTATATTATTCAGGCGGCCAACAGCGCTGGGACGGGAGCAGCCTCGGCTGAAGCCGTCGCCATACCAAGCGGTACGACTGGACCGGAGCAGCCTTCTGGCGCCTTGGCAGTAGCTTATCGGGTAGGGGATAACAATGCAGGGGATAACCAGCTTAAGCCGCAGTTCATCATAAAAAATAACGGGACGACTCCCGTCGCAATGAGCGGACTAACGATTCGTTACTGGTATACGATTGACGGGGAAAAACAGCAAAACTTCTTCAGCGACTATGCCCAAGTAGGCAATGGCAATGTGGCGGGCAGCTTCGTCAAGCTGAGTACGCCGCGGACAGGCGCCGATTATTATGTAGAGCTGTCCTTTAGCTCTGGCGCGGGCAGTATCCCGGCAGGCGGGACATCTGGTGAAATTCATACGCGCATTCATAAAAACGATTGGACAAATTTCAGCGAGACGGATGATTATTCTTTTAACTCGGCACGGACGACTTATGCAGATTATACGAAGGTTACATTGTATCAAAACGGAAATTTAGTGTGGGGTACGGAGCCTGGCTAATCGAGGAATGGACGGCAAGAAAGAAATGCAGAGATTTAGTACTATGGATTAGGAAAATGGAGGGGCGGAAGGCATACCGTTGCTTTCCGCTCTTCCATTTTTAACGATAGTCGCAGTGGATCTTCCTGGGATATGTTTTCCAAAAAAAATGGAGCTGGATGTTAAACCTTGCCCGAGTTCACCTGTGTATCGATTGAGCCGCCCTGAATAATAATTTGAACGGCAGCAGCGATAATAGGAGCTATTGGCAGGATGATAAGCTTTTCACCAAAAGCCTCATGCTCCTCCTGCATCGCAATCGTGTCAGTGACGACGATTTCGCTGATATTTGGCGAGGCCAGCAAATTGCGCGCCCCTCCCGAAAACAGCCCATGCGTAGCGCAAACATAAGCGTTCTCGGCGCCATTTTGCTTAAGGGCATTAACGACATTGACGATTGTATTACCGGTATCAATCAAATCCTCAATGATGATGGGCGTTTTGCCCGCTACATCCCCAATAATATGCGTTATTTCCGTCTGGTTGTGAGCGGGGCGGTTTTTGATCATAATTGCAAACGGGCAATTCAGCTCGTCAGCAAGCTTTTCCGCCGTTGAAGCGCGCCCTGCATCGGGAGAAACGACGACCGGATTTTTAATATTTTTGCTCTTCAAAAGGTGAATAATAAGGTCGAGGGCAGTTAAATGGTCCACCGGAATTTCGAAAAAGCCTTGAATCGGATCGGCATGCAAATCAATCGTTACAATGCGATTAGCGCCCACAGTCGTCAGCACCTCGGCGACAAGCTTCGCCGAAATAGGCTCGCGGGGAGCGGTTTTTCGCTCTTGGCGGGCATAGCCGTAATAAGGCAAAATCAAATTGATTTTATTTGCGGAAGCACGTTTGGCAGCATCAATGAGCACCAGCAGCTCCACCAAATGCTCATTAACCGGATGGGACATCGCTTGAATGATGAAGACGTCACAGGTGCGAATTGGCTCTTGATAGGAAACGTGGATTTCACCGCTTTGCTGGCGGGTAATGGCCACATCGCCAAGCGGCTGCCCGAGCAAAGAACAGACCTGCTCAGCGAGCTTGCGATTGGATGTACCGGAAAAAAGCTTTATTTTTTGCATCATAAACCTCCTTAAGGAAAAACGTTTCACCAAGATGGGATTGATTTTATTATACCGCGGGCAAGCAGACATTCAAGCTCAAGAAACGCCATTCATCAAAAATATATTTTGTTTTGAAATCCGGGCTGCGGACTATTGACAACGGATTCACGATGAAATAATATAGCGTTATAGAAAAACGTTTCACTAATTTTTCGCTTTGGCAGGTGAGGCAAGGAAGGAAACGCAAATGGTCACGATAAAAGATATTGCGAAGAAAGCGAATGTAGCGATCAGCACCGTCTCCTACGTGTTGAACGGGACAAAAAATGTGAAGCCGGAGACGAAAGAACGCATCATGAATGCGATCAAAGAGCTCAATTACCATCCGAGTATGGCGGCTAGAAGCTTGAAGTCACGCAAGACGCTGACCATTGGCATCGTAGTGCCGGACATCTCCAATGCGTTCTTTACAGAAATTATTCGCGGCATTGAAGATTTATTCAATGAACATGCTTACAGTGTGATTTTGTGCAATACGGATGAGGATCAGGCGAAAGAGCTGCGTTACCTGAACACGTTGTTTGAGAAGGATATAGACGGTCTGATTTTTCTCGGAACGGGCAAAAATAGGGATGTGTTCAACAATCGCAAAGACTTCCCCGTCGTTGTCGTGGATCGTAAAGTTGTCGACAAGAAGGCAGGGGAAAGCTTCAGCTCGGTGATGATCGATAACGTTCATGGAGGCTTTGAGGCAACGAACTTTTTGCTCAGCCAAAATCGCTCAGAAGTGATGCTGGTCATTGGCGATCTAAGCATCCAGAACAGCCGTGATCGGCTGGAGGGCTACAAGAAGGCGCTTGCGCTGCATGGCGTGGCCTACGATGAGTCGCTTGTTTATGAATGCAAGGTCAGCCATGAAGCGGGTTATGTTTTTATGGATAAGCTGCTGGAGAAGCCGTTTGCGTATCGTTCGATTTTTGCAGCGAATGATTTGCTTGCACTTGGCATTATGAAGGCACTGTTCCAGAAGGGCTACCGCATACCTGAGGATATAGCGATTGTTGGTTATGATAACATCCCAACCTCTTATTTGGTCGTCCCGGCACTGACTACGATTAATCAGCCAAAATACCAAATGGGAAAAAAGGCCGGCGAGCTGCTGCTGAAAAAAATAAATGCCGAATCCCATCTGGTTGAGCATATTGTATTGAAACCAGAGCTTGTCATCCGAGAATCGACATAATTTTTTTTGATAATTGGAAAAACGTTTCACCAAATAATAAAACTTTTTTTTAAAGTTAAAGAAAAACGTTTCACCTGGAAAAAATTGAATGGAGGCATAATCATATGTTGGCTATAGGAAGCGATCACGCAGCATTTGAATACAAGCAGGAAATTAAAGTATGGCTCGATGAGAAAGGTATTGCTTATAAGGAGTTTGGCGCCTTAGGGACGGAGCGTACGGATTATCCGATCTATGGCGAGAAGGTGGCGAAGGCGGTAGCGAGCGGCGAATGTGAAAAAGGGCTGCTGTTCTGCGGCTCGGGCGTCGGCATTTCCATTACAGCGAACAAAGTAAAGGGCATTCGCGCTGTCGTATGCAGCGAACCTTATTCGGCGCAGCTGTCGCGGCTTCATAATGATACGAATGTGCTGGCGCTGGGCTCGCGTGTTGTAGGGATCGAGCTGGCGAAAATGATTGTTGAAATTTGGCTGGCAACGCCATTTGAGGGCGGCAGGCACGGAAAGCGAGTCGACATGATGAGCAGGCTGGAAGAAACGGGCTCCTGTGGATAATCTTTTGCAAGGCTAGGGGCATAATAACGCGAATGAAACGAATGAGGCTAAGCCAGCTTTGAACGTTAATTGCTTTTCGCGAAATGAAAGCGCTTAATAAGTACGCTGCAACGCCAAATATCTCAACCAGAAGAACCAGGGGAGGCGGATCAAAAAGGGCGGGGTGCGCGAAAGTCCAGAAGCGAAGCGGTATGAGTGAGGCAATATACAGGAAACAATCATCGGCTTGATTAAACAAGGGAGGTTTTTTCAATGAAAAAGACAAACATGATGCTGCTTATGGTGATGCTGACGCTTGCGATTATTGTGGCGGGCTGCGGTAATCAAGCAGGCACAGCAAACGGAGCCTCTGGCGCCTCGCCAGCAGCTTCCACAGACACCGCTGCGGGCGGCACTACAGATGCTGCAAAGCCGAAATTCGCAATTATTCTTAAAACCTTATCCAACCCGTTCTGGGTTTCCATGAAAGAGGGCATTGAGGCGGAAGCGAAGGCGCAAGGCTACGATGTCGATATTTTTGCAGCAAATGACGAGGCTGATCTTCAAGGCCAGGCGAAAATTTTCGAGGACGCGCTGGATAAAGGCTATGCAGGTATCGCATTCGCACCGTTGTCCCCAGTCGCTATGATTCCTAGCATTGTGAAAGCTAATGAGAAGGGCATCTATGTCGTCAACATTGACGAGCAAGTCGACATGACGGAGCTGAAAAGTGCAGGCGGCTATGTGTTCTCCTTTGTTACGACTGACAATGTGAAAGTTGGGGAAAAAGGCGGCCAAGCGATTATCGACAAGCTCGGCGCAGAAGGCGGAAAAGTTGCGATTATTGAAGGCAAAGCAGGCAATGCATCGGGTGAAAATAGAAAACAAGGCGCTACCAACGCATTTAAAGCGTCTGCAAATATTGAAATCGTAGATAGCCAGCCAGCGGATTGGGATCGCACGAAGGCACTGGACGTAGCGGCAAACATTTTGCAGAAAAACCCCGATTTGAAAGCTTTTTATGCAGCGAATGACACAATGGCACTTGGTGCACTTCAAGCGGTTAGCAATGCCGGCAAACAAGGGCAGGTTATCGTCGTAGGTACAGACGGGGCGCCGGAAGCGCTGGATTCGATCAATGCAGGCGAGCTGTATGCAACGGTTGCCCAAGATCCGGCACAGGTGGGCATTTCCTCACTGAACAAGCTTGTACAGCTAGTGAAGGACAAAGCGACGGGCAGCGCCGATATGGAGCCTGAATTCGTATCTGTCGAGTCGAAGCTGGTCACGAAGTAATTGCAATAACACCGGGAATGGCGTATAAGCGGCTCCCCCTTGCAAGAGGGGGACATTCCTGAGGGAGGGGCAGTATGGACTATATCGTGGAAATGAAAAATATTTCTAAGGATTTCTCCGGAGTCAAAGCGCTCCAGGATGTATCCTTTCAGCTTAAGCCAGGCGAGGTGCATATATTGCTCGGTGAAAATGGTGCGGGCAAATCGACGCTGATGAAAATATTATCCGGCGTATATGAGCCGTCCTCGGGCAGCATCGTCATTAATGGCACGGCCTTTTCTAAGCTGTCGCCGAAGGAATCGGTCGACAGCGGAATTAGCGTCATCTATCAGGAACTGAGCATGATTGACGAGTTATCTATAGCGGAGAATATTTTTGTCGGAAAGCTGCCTATGATCAAAAAATTCGGCATTCCAGTCGTCGACTTCAAAAACATGGAGGAAATCGCCCAAAGAATGATCGAGAAGGTCGGCTTAAAGCGGTCTTCCAAGGACTTGGTTGAGCGGCTGTCGATCAGCGAGAAGCAGCAGGTTGAAATCGCCAAGGCGATTGCTTCGCGGGCGAAGGTTATCGTCATGGACGAACCGACCTCCTCGCTGACGGGAGAAGAGACGAATAAACTGTTCGGCATCATCAGGCAATTGAAATATTTAGGCGTCGGCATTATTTACATTTCCCATAAGCTGCACGAACTGCTTGAAATCGGTGACCGGGTGAGCGTCCTAAAGGATGGGAAGTACGTTGGCACCAAAGACATTAAAGATGTGACGAAGGAAACGCTGGTTACGATGATGGTGGGCCGTGCGGTCAATGAGCGTCACTTGAAGCCCGAGAACAGCATCCATACCGGAGAGGAAACGCTGCTGAAGGTAGAGGGACTGACCCGTAAGGACCGAATGGTGCAGGATGTGAGCTTTGAACTGAAAAAAGGCGAGATTTTGGGCTTTTCCGGCTTAATCGGCTCCGGCCGCACCGAGCTGATGAACGCGATTTACGGCGCTGCCCCCATTGCTGAAGGACGGATCGAGCTGTTCGGGCAAGAGGTCATAATCAAAAGTCCGTATCATGCGATCAAGCTGGGCATTGGCCATGTAACCGAGAGCCGCAAGGAGACGGGCTTTCTGAAAAATTTTGAAATTTGGAAAAATATTTCGTTATCGCGACTGCTCAAAACCTCGTCGCTTGGCGGCACATGGGGACTTATTAACGAGAAGCAGGAGAAAAAATGGGCTGAGGAATATAAAGCCTCGATCAATATTAAATGCGCGAGCATTGAACAGAACATCGGCGAGCTGTCCGGCGGCAATCAGCAAAAGGTACTCATTGGCAAATGGCTGGCAGCAGGCTCTAAGCTGATGATTTTCGACGAGCCAACGAAGGGCATCGATATCGGCGCTAGAGGCGAGATTTACAAGATTATGAGAGAGCTTGCGGAGGACGGTGTCGGCGTAATGGTCGTTTCATCCGATCTGCCTGAGCTATTGTCCGTCTGCGACCGCATTATCGTATTTAGGGAAGGCCGAATGAATGGGACACTATCAATTGAAGAGGCTACCGAAGAAAACATTATGTTAGCCGCCACTTCATAAGTCAAGGAGTTACGATGATGCAGAAATTTAATGTAATTTGGAGCAAATACGGAACATTCGGCATTTTGATTTTGCTGACGCTGGTCATGGGCATCTTGTCGCCGCAATATTTTTTGACCACTGGCAATTTGACGCAGGTGCTGCTGCAAAGCTCGGTTAATATTTTGCTAGGCTTGGGCGAGTTTTTCACCATTCTAATCGCGGGCATAGATTTGTCGGTCGGCTCCATTATGGCGCTCACTGGCATGATCGCGGCGAAGCTGATGGTTGCGGGCATGCATTGGGTGCTTGCCATTATTATTGGCGGTATTTTTGTCGGCGGCTTGCTTGGAGGCATTAACGGCTTCCTGGTGAACAAAACCGGACTTCATCCGTTCATTATTACGCTGGGCACGCTGTCGATTTTCAGAGGGTTGACGCTTATTATTTCGGACGCGAAGCCCGTATTCGGCTTGCCGCAGTCGTTCAAAAGCAGCATTGCCGGCTGGCTCGGCCCGGTTCCGATTCCCGTCATTATAGCGCTGATTGTGGCGCTCGCCTTTATTTTCATTACGAATAAGACGAAGCTAGGCCGCAACATTTATGCGCTAGGCGGCAACAGCCAGGCTGCGTGGTTTTCCGGCATTAACATCAAGCGCCATACGATGATTGTATTTGTTATTTCTGGCATAGCAGCAGGGATTGCAGGCATTGTAATGACAGCCCGTTTAGGCGCGGCAGAGCCTCTTTCAGGCAGCGGTTATGAGACACAGGCGATTGCGGCAGCTATCATTGGCGGCACAAGCTTTTTCGGCGGAAAAGGTAAAATTATCGGCGTTGTGATGGGCGGACTCATCATCGGCGTCATCAGCAATGGACTTAACATTCTCAGCGTGCCTACGTATTATCAGCAAATCGTAATGGGTGCCCTTATTATTTTGGCTGTATTCCTCGATCGTCTGTTTGGTGTAAAAAGATAAAAAAATTAGGAGTGGATTCGAGATGGAATACCAATTTTCCCCATCATTAATGTGTATGAACCTGATGGATATTCGCAACCAGCTTGATGTTATTAACGATCGTTCCGATATGGTGCATATCGATATTATGGACGGCCATTTTGTCAAAAATATTACGCTGTCCCCTTTTTTCATGGAACAGTTGAGAGATTCGCTGAAGGTTCCTATGGATGTGCATCTCATGGTAGAGAAGCCTGCCGACTTTATTCAGGCGATTATTGACGCTGGGGCGACTTATATTAGTCCTCATGCCGAGACGATCAACAGCGATGCCTTCCGTATAATTAACCAGATTAAACAAGCCGGCTGCAAGGCGGGAATCGCTTTGAACCCGGCTACGCCACTCAGCTATATTAAGCATTATATTCATTTGCTGGACAAAATTACGATCATGACCGTTGATCCGGGATATGCCGGACAAAAATTCATTACAGAAATGCTCGATAAAATCAGAGAAGCGAAAGCTTTGAAGGAAGAGCATGGCTATACCTATTTAATCGAAATTGATGGCTCCTGCAACAAAAATACGTTCGCGCAGCTGGCGGAAGCCGGAGCGGAAGTATTCATTGTCGGCACTTCGGGATTATTTAACCTCGATAATGATCTGAATAGGGCCTGGGATAAAATGATGGACGATTTCAATAGGGTGATACAAAGATGAAAGAGTTTGTGCTGGGAGTAGATATTGGCGGGACCCATATTCGGCTGGGAAAAGTGACACGGGACGGCCAGCTGCATGAGTTCCATATACAAAAAACGCAGCTGCTTCGCAACTCGGACAAACCGCTACAGCTGCTGATTACGATGCTAAGCGATTATCTGGCCGACTGCAAGGGAGAGCTTATCGCCGTGTCATTAGGTTTTCCATCGATTATTAGCAAGGATAAGAAGGTCGTTCTATCAACCCCGAATATGCCGGGCTTTGACCAATTAAACGTCGTTGATGCGCTGGAAACTGTCTTTAAAGTGCCCGTTTTTATCGATAATGATGTAAACAATTTGCTGCTGCAGGAAATCGTTGATCGCAGGCTGCCGGATATAGGCGTCATCGTCGGCTTTTATATTGGAACCGGCTTCGGTAATTCCATTTATATGAACGGTCAATTTCTGCGGGGGAAAAATGGTGTAGCCGCCGAGCTAGGCCATATTCCCGTCCTTGGCCGCGAAGAATTATGCGGCTGCGGCAATCCGGGCTGCGTGGAGCTCTATGCCTCAGGCATGCGCCTCCAGCAAATCAAGCAGGAGCATTTTGCAGAATGCGAGATTCAAGATTTATTTTCGCAGCATCAGCAATCAGAGGTGCTCCAGCGGTATTTGGATGCGCTGTCGATCCCGATTGCGACGGTAATTAATGTGCTCGATCCGGATTATATTATTATGGGCGGCGGCGTTATTCATATGGAAGGTTTTCCGCGGGAGGCACTGGAATCTTATATTTATCGTCATGCCCGCAAGCCATATCCGGCAAACAATCTGAATCTCTCTTATGTGGAGGCTTCACAGACATCAGGCGTCATAGGCGCGGCGTATCATGCGCTCAAAAGCCTGAACAAGCCTGTTTTGGCG
The DNA here is from genome assembly GCF_050481745.1 of Paenibacillus algorifonticola. GTDB lineage: Bacteria > Bacillota > Bacilli > Paenibacillales > Paenibacillaceae > Pristimantibacillus > Pristimantibacillus algorifonticola_A. The sequence continues at coordinate 549,162 of NZ_JBCNGR010000006.1, forward strand.
ATAGGTGAATAATATGCCCCCCTTGATTGGCAAAGCTTTTGCCGACAAGGGGGGTGTTTTCGGTATCCATTCATACCTATCTGCAATTATTGGGGGTCTGATCCGTCGTGCACATATTGAGCTCAAATCACAAATTGGATATGCTAGAGATGATGAAAGGGAGATAAAAAAGGAGTTGAGGGCATGGGGCAATCGTTGCGAGTAGAAGAGCTGACAGAACTAAATGAGCATACGTTAGAGGAGTTAGCCGGGCTCATTGTAGAAGTTGTAGAAGATGGAGCATCGATCGGCTTTCTTCCTCCTCTTAGCAGCGAGTATGCTAAAGCCTATTGGCAGGGCGTATTGGAGCCGGGCATATTGCTGTGGGTTGCCAAAGAGGGAGAGCAAATTGTCGGCACCGTACAGCTCCAACTGGCGCAAAAGCAAAATGCGTCCCACCGGGCGGAAATCGCCAAAATGATGGTGCATCCCCAGCAGCGGCGCAAAGGCATTGCCAGACTGCTGATGCAGGCAGCGGAGGAGCGGGCTGTTGCGGAACAACGAAGCCTGCTCATTCTGGATACGCTAGAAGGAGCGCCTTCTAATATTTTGTACCAGTCGCTGGGCTTTATTGAAGCGGGGCGTATTCCGAAATTTGCCCGTTCAGGTGATGGCAACCTCTATGCCACGGTTTTATATTATAAAGAAATATAGCTGGCTCGCATATGCGGGCAGGGTGGAGATGTCATTACAACTCGATACTTCACTGCTATGTGGCGTTAATTAGGTAGGGACTTTCCAAATTCCCGGTTATAAATCGAGCTGACGAGATTTAGCACTTTGGCGCTTTGGTCTGTGAAGTGTAGCTCGCCGGCTTTGCCATTTACAAGATAAGTGCCAGGCTCAGCTTGCCTTTGCTTGCCGATTGCTGCTTCATAAAGCAGTGAAGCCCCTTTGCTTGGATGCGGGAAAAACAGCTTCATGATTGGCGTTATATAAAAAGGCAGGCCGGATTTTTTCCCTTTTCTAATCGTGTTATTGCCGCCCGGATCAACGCTGATGATGCGAAGGCCTTCAGCTGCAAGCACTGGGGCCAACTCCTTGGTCCACAGGGAAAGAGCTAGCTTGGAGGTGGAGTAGGGACCAAAAAGCTTCTTGAATTCCGTTGGGTGCTCCAACGTTTGCGCGTCGAATTTCTTCAAGGTTTTGAAAGAGTTGGTCGACGTATTAACGACAGTCTTATAGCTTCCTTTTTTGAGCAGCTCCTTCAGCTCCATAAAGATGGCATAAGGCGCGACCGTTTGCAAATCAAAATGCAGCTCCCGTCCTTGCCTGGTCAACTGCAGCTCAGAGAAGCTTCCACCAGCATTGTTGAATAGCAAATCAAGCTTCACTTCTGCTAATTTAATTCGCTTTAGCGCCTGCTTTAAGCTTGCAAAATCAGCTATATCGGCTTTATAAACGCGAAGCTGGCCCTTGTGCATAGCAGCTTGAATCTCCTCGTCGTCCTCCAGAAAATCGGAACGAATGAGCGCGGCGACATGCCACCCTTCCCCAAGCAGCCTGCGAGTAAGCGCCAGCCCTATTCCATTGTTAGCGCCTGTAATGAGCGCTGTTTGTACATCTATTGGTTTGTTCATCGTTTATCCTCCTCTTTATGGTTGAATCATCCCAGCAGCTAGCCGTTGATGCTGCTCTTGATGGCATTAGCGTACAACTTGGAGGTGACTCCAAGTCAAGCGATCCGGCAAAACTTTTTGAAACAAAGGGCTTGCAACTTTTTTTAAGATCGGATATAGTGAAATCAAGTTAGTGATTGATCAATCAATATCAAATGAAAGGCAAGGTGCGTTTATGGCAAAAGGAACAGCAACAGCTGCCAGCAGGCGTTCCGACATCGTATCCGCGGCTATCGAGATTTTTTCCGAAATCGGTTATTATCGCGCAACTACAGCGCAAGTAGCCGAGCGGGCAGCGATTTCCCAGCCTTATGTGTACCGCTTTTTTACGAAGGAGTCCTTGCTGGTGGAGGCGCTTGATGTATCTTGGCAGCGCATTGTCAAAGCTTTTCAACAGGTCATTGACACGGAGGAGCCAGCTACATTGGAGTCAGGGCTGATCCGCGCCTATGAGGAAATCATGGGATCGCATCGCAATGAAGCTTTATTGCAAATGCAGGCGCAGACGATACGGGAAACACCGGTCCGTGATGCAATGCGGCAGGGTACCGCGCAGGTTAAGCAGCTCGTTGAGGATGCGTTTACGCAAGCGGGCATCGCCGATGCTGGTGCGCGTACGACGAATTTTTTAGCTAGAGGCATGCTCTGCAATGTGGCAATGGCGCTGGAAATGCCGGAATTGTTCGTGAAAGAATAGACCATTGTTATTCGTTTTCGTGGTCTTTTTTTAATCATTAGTAATTGGTTGATCAATCACAACAATAAAACGAGTTGAAAACCGAGAGGAGCTATTCAAATGAATCATTTAATCGTGTACGCACATCCGAGAAAAGAAAGCTTTAACCATGCTATTTTGCAAACAGCGGTCGAAGGGCTGACGAATAAGGGGCATGAGGTCGTTGTGCGGGATTTGTATGAGCTGGGGTTTCAGCCGATTGTAAGTGCAAGTGAAATCATTGGCGGGCTGAGCGAGGATATTGAACAGGAGCAGCAGCATTTAAAATGGGCCGACGTCATCACGTTCATTTACCCAATCTGGTGGACCGGGCTGCCTGCTATGATGAAAGGTTATATCGAACGTGTATTTTCTTACGGGTTTGCTTATAAGTATGTGGATGGCGTGCAGATGGGCCTGCTAAAGGGGAAAAAGGCCGTCATTATCAACACGCAAGGCAAGTCTAAGGCTGAATATGAAGCAAATGGCATGGCAGAGGCGCTGCGTTTAACGTCGGATAAAGGGATTTTCGAATATTGCGGGCTGGAGGTTATGTATCATCTTTTCCTCGAATCCGTTCCAGGCTCCGATGAGGCAACGCGTAAAGCATGGCTGGAGCAAATCGCCTACATGGCAAGCAAGGCTTGATCGGACAGCATTTTTTGTTTATTTGTAATTGATCAATCAATAATTGTTATGGGCATAAGTATTGTAAAATAAGGCGGGCCGCAGTTCTCCATGGATCTCCATGGAACTACGCGCTTGCCTTTTTTGAGTTTCTTTTTACATTTGAGTGTAAATATAAAATGTAGAATCCAGTCGAATGCTGCAATATGTTACAATCTTTTCAAAAGAAAAATAAGCTTTCTATCGGAGGCCATCATGCAGCCATTTACGAAAAGAGTCATTGAAATTATAAAACGCATTCCTGCAGGAGCTGTCATGAGCTATGGGCAGATCGCCGAGCTTGCGGGAAGCCGCAGAGGGGCGCGCCAGGTCGTGCGGATTTTGCATACCCAGAGCAGCATTCATCAATTGCCGTGGCACCGGGTTGTCAATGCGCAGGGCGAAATCGCGATCCCGAGTGAAGAGGGGAATATGGAGCAGCGGTCTCGCTTGGAGGAAGAGGGCATCGAGGTGAGTGTGCAGGGCAAGCTGGATTTGGCAAAATATCGTTTTAATCCGGCGCCAGCGGACATAATGGGAGCGTGGGATAACCTGGATCCAGACGATGTGGACCAAATGTTTTAATCCCGGATTCAGAGAAACGAGGCAAATGAATGCGTAAAATGCAATTAAGCGTTTCGGGCAAAAAAGTGATCTTAACCGCAATAACATTCGTGTTATTGTTGACGGCATGTGGACGCTCGGAGCAGCCAACTCCATCCTCATTGCGGGCGTCCTCGGCATCGCCACAGGACACGCCCACGGCAGCATTGCTGCCAGAACAGCATTATGGAGACAAGCTGCAAATGCAGGACAAGCAGCAGAAGCTGTATCATTTTATAACGACTGAGCTGTCTGGAACGGCTGGCATTTATACGAATTTGCAGGATACGGAGCAAAATGCGGAGCTGACGACGGGGCATGAAATGCTTAGCGAGTCAGCGGGACTTATGATGCGCTATAAAGCGTTAACGCAGCAAAAGTCTGCTTTTGAGGAGGAGTGGGCCCGCGCCAAGCAATCCTTCAATATGGAGACGGCTTTCAGCTACCGCTTCAGCCCCAAGCTGCAAAAGCGTTATACGCTAAACGCGGCGGTTGACGATTTGCGCATCATTCGGGCGCTGTATGAGGCTGGAGACGTTTTTCAAAATGAAGGCTATAAGCAGGAGGCCGCCAGCTTCGGCTTGCGTTTTTACGAGCATAATGTGAAAAATGGCTATTTGTATGATTTTTATGATGAAACATACCAAATAACGAATGATTTTATTACGCTCTGCTATATTGATTTGAAGACGCTGGCACAGCTGCCTATCGAGGCGGGGGAACGGCAAACGCTGATTGCGAATATGGAGAAAATCATCAAGGACGGTTATTTAACGGATGAATTTCCTTTCTATGAGACGCGTTATGATTATGGCAAGGGGAAATACAGCTCGGATCATATTAATATGGTGGAATCTTTGTTAACTGTGCTGATATTAGCCGAAATGGGTGAAGAAAAAGCCGAAAGCATCCGATACATAAAGGATAAGGTGAAGGCGGGTACGCTTTACGGTCAATACACGAGGGAAGGCGCAGCCACAACGGATACGCGCTCCACTGCCATCTACGCGATAACGGCGATGATTGGCTCCGTGATTGGTGACCAGACCTTATATGCCGACAGTATTGGTAAAATGAATGAGTTCCAAATCGAGGAGGTCGGAAGCCCGCTGCTCGGCGGCTTTGGCGACACGGCAGCTCAGCAGGCCTACTCCTTCGACAATCTAATGGCTTTGCTTGCTTATACTTACTAAAAATCCTTTTTCATAATTTTCCTTAGCAGAAACTTTGGTGAAAAAGGCAAGCGGAGTGAAAGGCTTGAGCTGGAGAAGCGGTGGCGTTCGTTTTTACCCTTAAATGTCTTCCAATTGCGGCTTAATCACAGAAATTCAAGGGTAATGGCGATCGTAAGCCAAACCTTTCGCGCAGCGATGATCCTTCTTCACCAAGCTTATAAAAGTTATATAAGAAAGAAGGCGCCCACCATGATAGCAGACAGGGCCAAGCACTACGCGCGGCGAGCCTATGCCTTATTGAATAGATACCTATCGCCTGCCAGCTTCGCCGCTTTGGCAGTGTTAATCATTACCATCATCGCCTTGTTCACGCCCCCGTATATTGGGATGGCGGACAACGGGGACTTTTTTCGTATTTTGTACAGCAACGGCTTGTATTTTAACGCCCCGGATTATGACAGCCAATATCTCGGCTACTTTGTAAAGAAATTTGGCATTTTGCAATATTACAATGAAAACGGGACGACCTTTACGTCCTCGCAATCCTGGTTTATTCAATTGTCGATTGCGCTTAATACACTGCTGGCCAGCAGCCAGGTGTTCGACGTGCGTTTTCAGGCAGCTATATTGACGATTCTTTACGTCATTGCGATTTATTTGCTCGTCGAGAGCCTGACTTGGAAAATAGCCCGTAAATACGGCTATATCATCGCGCTGCTGGCGATTTTTATGTTTGGAGACACCGGATATACGGCGTTTTTCAATTCTTTTTTCAGCGAAGGCATCGTGCTCATTATGATGATGCTCGTCTTTGCCTCAGGGCTGCTGCTTTACCGTCGCCGTTATAATGATTACGCGATGCTCGCCGTGTTTACGATTAGCGGCTTTCTGCTAACGACGAGCAAGCAGCAAAATGCTCCGGTTGGCGTCATAATTGCCGTGATCGGGCTGTTCTACCTATTCATCCATGTAAAGCGGACGTTCCGCGTGCTCATGCTGACATCGCTCACCGTTCTGATGCTGGCAGGCATTGCAACGTATGTGCTTATTCCGAAGGAGTTCGTCAACATTAACAAATACCATGCGATGACGCGGGGAGTGCTGATGGGCTCGGACGATCCGGAAGGCGCCTTGGAGGCGCTCGGCATGGACAAGCAATATGCAATTTTGAAGGACAGCATTTATTATGAGCCGTTTACGACGGTAGATGTGGATTCTCCGATATTGGAGGAAAATTTCTACAGCCAATATGGCTTTGGTGCGATTGTCGGCTATTATATCAGCCATCCCGATCAGGCTGGCAGCATGCTGAATTTGGCAGCGAAAAATGCGTTCACCATCCGCCCCGCGGCGATGGGCAACTATGAGAAGTCAGCGGGCAAGCCGTTTGGCCAGCAGACGATCTTTTTCTCCGGCTACAGCCTGCTGAAAGAGGCGCTTGCACCCAAAACCTTCGGCTTCATCGTCATCTGGATGCTTGTCGTCGTCTCCGTATATATGCCGGCTTTCGTAGCGGCGATCAGGGCACGAAATTTAAGGCGGGCTTCGCGCCTGCCGCTCATCGTCATGATGATGCTGGCCGGCTTGTCCGGCATCTTCGTTTCGATTATCGGGGCGGGGGACGCCGATTTGGCGAAGCATGAATTTCTGTTTACCGCGGCTTTTGATCTCATTACGTTTTTGGTCATCGCGGACGCCGTGCGCCGCAGATTATGGCATAGCGAGCAGGAACAGGATTCGCCAAACAAAATTCAAGTAGAGAGGCTGGGAAGGTGAGAAGGTGAAAAAAAGCAAATGTAGACAACCATTACCGAAAACGCTATTGAACCTGCTGCTGTTGCTCTGTTTGCTTTATAGCTCTTCCACTTCTTCTCTGGCTGCGGCAGCGGAAAGCCAAACAGAGCCAATCCGCGTGCTGCTGCTCTATGACAGCTTGGCCAAGGACTCGCCAAAGGCTGGCAACGTTGAAGCGCTGCAGCAGCAATTGGCCGCTTTCGGAGCGCAGGTTACACTCCTCTCCGTTGATGGTTATTCAGGCGGCATGCTAGAGCAGTATAGCAAGGTGATTCTGGTGCGCAATGCAGCGGATATGGAGCTGACGAATGCCGCTTTTGTTCAGGATAGGGCAGCCTATCGGGGCGATTATTTTCACATCGGTGAGGAGTTGCCTGCTCCTCAGCAGGAAGCACTGCATATTGCCATTGAACAAACGCAGAGCGAGGAAACGATGCGGCTTGCGATAGGCCCGTTTTCAGATGAGGCGGTGCGTGTGCAAAACACCCCGTACATCGTGCTGGAGCAAACGACAGCAAATCCTTCGGTGAATCTTCAGGCTGAGGCCTACGGAAGCTTCACGCTCAAGCAGAATAGCGGGAAGAACAGCAGCTCCCCTTACGCGGTGAGGAATGAGCATACGGGGTATGTGCCTTATTTTCAGAAGGGGAATTTGAGCGAGCTGGCGATGTCGTATGTGCTGAAGGATTGGCTGGGACTTGCCGAGCCAGGGCAAACCTACTTGCTTTTTAAGGAAATTTACCCGTTTTCGGATTTAACGCTATTGGCCCAAATGGCCGATACTTTATATGATGCGGGCATTCCTTTTGCGATAAGCGTCCAGCCGGTGTTCAGCAATTCGGAGTTTCCGGCGATGCAGCGCTATCTGGAGGCGCTAAAATATGTGCAGTCGCGAAACGGCACTGTGCTGGTCAATGCGCCAGTCGTAGCTTCAACCATTGGTCAAAATGACCAGACGCTGAAAACGAAGATGACCTCGTTCATTGACGTATTAGCGGCTTACGGCATTGCCCCGCTCGGCATGGGGGCAGAAATGTATTGGTCCTACGACAAGGAATACGCGGTGGACGGCATGGGCTTCTTCGATTCGGCGGTGCTGCTGCCTAATCAGAAGCTGATGTACCGCTCGCAGACGAACGTTTCCAAGCCCTTCGACTCATCGCTTTACAGCGTAAGCCCGAGCTATCTTGCCAGCTTTGACCGTGAGGGCAAGGCTTGGGAGCCGCTTCCGATGAATACGGCGTTGACGTATGATTTTGCGGAAAATGAAGCACAGCTGAGCGCCGATCTTACCAGTATTACCGAGAGCTGGATGACCTTTGCGGATTATAAGCAACAAGGCCACGAGGTACGGACAGAGGCGCATATCATCCAATCGAAAGGCGGCCATTTGACGATTAATGGTCAAGCGTTAGCCTTGAATGATGCGCTGCGGCAGGTCAGCTCTGATTTTGAATATGCGGATAAGGGAACGGTAAGCTTTACCACCTTGTTTAATGTGCAAAATAAAGTTTTTATCGTCATTATTATGGTGTCGCTATTCATATTCGGCTTCTTCTTTATGATCGGATACCGACTGTATAGACGCAAATACTTCAAATAAGGAGACAGCTATGACAATCGCAGACATCCTCATGTTGATTGCCGTTATCTGTATTTGGTCGCTCCTGCTCGTCAATGTGGTGCTGATTATCGCTGGCTATTTATTTTATATCCAGAGCGAAGGGAAGCCGGTACCGGAAATCAAGGGGGAGACTCCTTTTGTCACCATTATGGTTCCGGCGCACAATGAGGGCAAGGTCATTACGAAGACAGTAGAGTCGCTGCTTGCGCTTGATTATCCGCATGAACGCTACGAAATTATCGTCATTAACGATAATTCCTCGGATAACAGCGCAACGCTGCTTGCCGAGGTGCAAGCCAGATACGCAGGACGCAATTTAATCGTTATCAACACCGACAAGGTGACAGGCGGCAAGGGCAAGTCAAATGCGCTCAACATTGGCTTCGAGCAGAGCCGCGGCGAGCTTATCGCCATTTATGATGCGGACAATACGCCGGAGCGCACAGCGCTTCGCTATCTGGTCGGCGAAATTACGAATGATGATACGCTGGGCGCGGTCATCGGAAAGTTTCGTACACGCAACCGCGATACGAATCTGCTCACTCGTTTCATTAATATTGAGACGCTGTCCTTCCAATGGATGGCGCAGGCGGGCAGATGGAAGCTGTTCAAGCTTTGCACGATACCCGGCACGAACTTCATTATGTGGCGCCATATCGTCGAGCGAATTGGCGGCTGGGATGTGAAGGCGATTGCCGAGGACACCGAGATCAGCTTCCGCATTTACATGATGGGGTACCGAATCAAGTTTCAGCCGAAGGCCGTCACCTGGGAGCAGGAGCCGCAAACGCTCAAAGTATGGTTCAAGCAGCGAACGCGCTGGGCGAAGGGGAATATTTATGTCATTGTAAAAAATATCCCCTTGCTGTTTGACCGCTCGGCGACGAACATCCGCTTTGATATTTTATATTTTTTATCGATTTATTTTCTGCTTCTCACGTCGCTCGTTATGTCGGACCTGCTGCTCATTCTCCACGCCTTAGGATATGTACATACGACGATTGCCGGGTTCAGCTCCTTTCTCTGGGTGCTGGCGGTCACGCTGTTTATTGTAGGCACTTATATTACGCTAACGACGGAAAAAGGCGAACTAAGGCTGTCCAATGTGTGGATTATTATGCTGATGTACGTATCCTATTGCCAAATGTGGATGGTTGTTGCCGCTTACGGCTTATACACGTACCTCAAGGATTTAGTATTTAAGCGCGAAGCAAAATGGTACAAAACCGAACGTTATTAAAGCTGGAGGAGAGCATCATGAAAAGACGCATATTTATCATTACCTTCATATGCATGGCGCTGCTGCTTGGACAGCTGGGCCAGCTTGGAGCAGCAACAGCAAGCGCAGCAGAGGCGCCGGGTACAGAAAGCTATGAGATTCCCTTCATTACAGCAGATACATCCGTGTCAGGTGTGATGGCGACGCGCCAGGACTTTTTTCAAATACCGTCCTATTGGAATGTGAGCAGCGTCATCGTCAATATGGACTACAAGGTGTCGCAGCTTGCCGACAAGGACCGCTCCAGCGTCACTTTGGCGATTAATGGCGTAGCTTTCTATTCGTTCCGACCGGATCGCACAGTAGAGAAAAAGCAGCGACTGAGCGTGACGATTCCTCGCGAGCTGCTGGCGGAAGGCACAAACACGCTGTCGACAGAAGGAAGCATTCAGACGATCATCAATGATCAAATTTGCTCGCCGGATGAGGAGCGGGACAACTGGCTCCAGCTATACAGCAGCTCCAGCGTGGATGTTCGTTATGTAAGCAAGCCGCTGGACGGCTCCATCCGTGATTTTAATGAGCGCTTTATGAGCCTCGATACAGTCAGCAGAAGCTTGAATACGATAGCAGTGCCGACGCAGGCTTCTGCGAAAGAAATGGAAGCGGCCGTCTATGCGCTGTCTGGCTTTGCCAAGGCAAATACGCTTCAGGACAAGACGATTCCGCTGCTTGCCTTCGACGATGAATATTATGCAGGCAAAAGGCTTGTTACGGCTGTTGCCTTGTATGATCAGCTTCCAAGCGGGCTGAAGACGGCTGTCGGCACACCGGATTTGAACGGTAAAGCGCTGATTCAGCTTGTACGCCAAGGCGAGCAATGGGCGCTCGTTGTAACCGCGAAGGATGAGGCGCTGCTTGTGAAGGCAAGCCGGCTTGTGGCGAATCAGGCACTGATGGGACAGCTCGACAGCGACCGCAAAATCGTCGATGAGAGCACCGATGTATCGACGCCTATGGTAAGCATTAGCCGCAATGTCGTTTTGACCGAAGCAGGCGACGAGCTGAAGGGCCCGCGCCATCAGGAGAAAGCTTATTTTGTGTCGCTGCCAGCCAATCGTTCCATCGCTGACGCAAGCAAGATCAGCCTCGATTTCCGTTATGCGAAAAACCTGGATTTTGACCGTTCGATGGTGACGGTGCTCATCAACAATACGCCAATCGGCAGCAAGAAGCTGACGGAGGAGCTGGCTAATGGAGACTCCATTACATTGCCGATCCCCAAAAACCTGAATATTTCCGGCAACTTCTCCGTCGTTGTCGCCTTTGATCTGGAGCTGAAAAATGCCGTTTGTGTGCAAAATCAGAACCAAATGCCATGGGCTTTCGTTACGAAGGATTCCATGCTCCAATTGAATACGAAGGACCGGACGGAGCTGTTGTTCAACAACTATCCGTATCCCTTTTTACGAGATGGAGCGTTTAATCAGGTAGCGGTTGTACTGCCAAAGGAACGCGATTCCTATACGTACCGTACGGTAGCCAACCTGTTTAACTTGCTCGGTCAATATGCGGAAGGCAATACGGGAGACGTTCTCTTTTATAACGATGATGTCGCTGCTGATGCTTTGAAAGCCCGCAACGTCATCGCGATTGGAACCTTCCAAAGCAACAAGGTGATTCGAGATCATAATGACGCGCTGTACTTCAAATATGATGCGAATGGCGCAGGCCTGCAGTCCAATGAGAAAATAAGCATCGACACCGATTACGGCAAGCGTATCGGGACCTTGCAGCTGATTGATTCCCCGTATGAGGCGGGACATGGCTTGCTCGCTGTTACTGGGGCAGAGTCGGAATATTATTATTTAGCCTCCAAGCTGGTCGCCAGCCAAGGGACGGTATGGAAGGTGTTCGGAGATGGCGTATCGACGGACAAGGACGGCAACATTAACGCATTTCGGTTTAAAAAAGAAGCCGAGCTCGAGCAAGCCTCCGTCATTAGCAATGTGATGGAACGCACCGATGTGCTCAGCTTCGTGATCACGACAGCGCTTGTCATGGTGCTGGTGCTCGTATCGCTGATTTTCCTGGCTCGCAAATATCGCAGAAGACGGGGTGAGCGCGATGAGGCGTAATCAGAGCAGTCTTATTTCCGACAGCGGCTTCCTGCTGCTCATCGTCGTCAGCTTTATTTGTATCGTATTTACAGCGGGAGATCCTGATCGTTATTTGCAAAATGTTATTTTTCTAAATGTGGCTTTTCTGATTGCAATCATTACGTATTTCACGAATGTGACGACAGGGCTGATTCTCAACATCGTATTTATTTTTGGCTTCGGCACCTATACGCTGTATGGAACGCTTGTGGGGGGAGAGGCGGTCAGCAGCGGCAATTATTTCTGGCTCGTCATGACGCCGGTATTCACCTTGGTGACGTGGATGTTCACGCTTGCGGGCAGACAGCTCCAAACGGAAAATGAACAGCTCAAGAAAACGAACAGCCGGCTGGCGACGATGGATGAAAATACGAATCTGCGCAACAGCCGCTCGTTCCAAAATGATGCCGCCGTCTTCATGGCGCTGTCCACACGTTATGAAATTCCGCTCACGCTGCTTGTTGTGAACGTGAAATATTGGGATGAGCTGCGGCGGATGGTCAGTGAGGAACGGATGACGGAAGCGATATTCGAGCTTTCGCAGATGAGCCAGACGAGCATTCGGACGAATGATTCGATTTATATGCTGAGCAAGGATAATCCGACTTGGGGACTGCTGCTGTTCACGGACCGCCAAGGGGCGAACATCGTCATTGAGCGCTTGCGCCATAAAATTCAGGAGTTTAATTCCGCTGAGTTTTCGAATAAATATAAGGTGGAGCTGAGCTTGAAAATCGGGGCGCTGCAATATGAGCCGGAAGCAATCCCGACGCCGCTGGATTTTATTGTGCAGGCGCGGAAGCAGCTGGAGTATGATGTGTAAGCCAGAAGGATAATGGGAAGACGGATGCCGAATGGATAACTTGTACTTTCTCGTCAGATATCCTGCAAACTCATTTTTGAAAACATTGGAAAATAAATAAACTTATGGATGGATCTGTAGAGTTTGTGCAAGCTCAACCAACACAATGTTAGTGATTTTCAGCAATTCTTAAGCAAAAAATACGACAGTCTTTCCCCATGAAATCAGGGGAAAGACTGTCGCCCATTAAATACAAGATATAATTTTAACTTTATGAATGATAAACAAATAACTAATTTACTTATTCAACATTTATTTTTTTTGCAAGTTCAATCAAATAGTCCAAATTTAGAGTTCCCGGAGAGGCAACTGTATAGAATTTTTCGTCTGTTATAAGATGAACTTGTTTACGGTTAGAAGCATTTTCGATTACTGCATGATGTCCATTCAACTTTATAACTTTAACATCATTAGCATTATACCAGGATTTAGTATCTTCAATTGCGGCCTGCTCGTCACCAAAGGCATTAGTAGACTGAGAGATTAAAACCTCATGCTTCCCATCCTGAAGTTGATAAATGGCAAGAACCGTATCACCATGCCCTGTCCGCTCTGCCCGGATATCAACTAATTGAGAAATCGAGTTATCCGTGGTTTGACTAGTACTAGCCAGACTGCGGGAAGATTTGCTTCCCGCCAAGTCAAGTGGAATGTCAATTTGCTCTGTTATATTGGAAATATCTATTCGTGAATTATCAGACTGGTCGTTAAGTGCGGGTGCTAATATTTCATCTTGTGCAACCAAAGAAAACTTTTGAATACCGGTTGCGTTATTTGAATTCGAATCATTTACAACAGTATTTCTGCTGTCTACCTGTTTGAAAATCTTAGTAGTATCAATAGCAGCATAAGCAGAACCGCCCAATGTCAAAGTAAGCACCGAGGTTAAAATAATTACTGTTTTCTTATTCATATCGTGTGTCCTCCTATAAATAAATTTTTAATTAATAACCCCAGATGATACAACATTACCGTTAGATCTGTACCTTAAATAATACTCTACCTCAGAACTTCCAGCGCCATTTGTGGATAAACGATAAAAGGTTTCGTATGTGGTGCTTTCGGGATTTCGGTTCCGGAAAATCACAGGAAGTTGTGTATCTGCTGCAACCGTCTTTTCGACAATTGGAGCAGCTCCGTACAAAATTTCGCCTTGGTCATTGTATTGCTGTTTTTCTCTTAGTTTAGCAACCATCTCATCAACAATTGGAGTGTTTGGATTTAAAGATTTTGTGATTTCTCCAGAGGGCATTTCACTTACCAGCATATCAACATCATTAATTCTTACTAATTTGGTCTTTTCAGATGTTTCGGATAGTGATGGATCGAAGGCAGAAGTGTCCCCGCCTCCACCAATAAAATTAAATGAGTTATTTTCTAAACCAATCGTTATCATCGTCTTAGGAACTCCGTCTAACGTAACAATAAAGCTCCATTGATCGAGTGGTTTAATAACATCTGAAATTTTTGTTGAACTGCTCTCTGCTAGTTTTTCTTGATCAATTCCCCAAACTTGAAAACCTTCACCCAATTTTGTTGATTTAATTTCTTCTGCGTTCTTAAAGTCATACTTCCAATAGCTTTGCGATATCATTTCTTGAAAATTCAATAGTTCTTTTTCAGCAGCAGCAACAATTTCAGGAGAGATTTCACCTTTAGAATATTCCTCAGCAGCAGCGAATACCGACATAGATGAAATGATAAATACAAAACCAAATACTAAACATAGTTTCATGAATTTTTTCATTTTAATTCCTCCTATCTTATACACCATAAGCCCACATATCTTTGCGGCCTTCAATCCACGTTCGATCTCCAAGGCCGCCATTAAAGTTATTATAAGTTAAAATTTTGTGAGATCCTGTAGCAGGATCCATATACTCAACGATGTTATTTTCATTAGAATCGACGTAATAGCCATCAATACCAACAATGTGCCCGACACTTCCTACACTCCACATCCAGTCAATAACAATATATTCTTCCCGAAATATCAGCACACCCTGTGGTTCCCTTTACATTAGTAACAAATCCGCATTGTGAGGTCGCCGTGTCACCATAATATCGTAAAATACTATTTGCAACAGCTGACCAGCACCAGAGTGATTTAGCTTGTTGCACATTAGGAATACCTAGACTTGCAGCAAATGAAACAGAGAAAGTAATTGGAGTAATAAAATCGCTTTTTTAAATGAGTTCTTGAACTTTGGATGCGTAATTTCTGACGTGAGGAATAGTGAAACAAGTGATATCACAATGCCTTCATAATGTATAGACTTCATTGGAATCTAAAAAGTTTCTTAATTTGGAAAAAAATAATAAGTGGTTAAATTAGTGAGGGTTAAGGGTAATCTGTTCCCAAATTATGAATTTTTATGGTGTGCCTTCTTGAATTGAGCATGTATGCAAACAATAAAAAACGTTCTAAATTAAAGGTGTGAAGGAAAGGTGTGAAATACGAAGTGATTAATGGGGCAAAATGAAATGATCTTTTCCATGAAAACCTTTTTTTTGTATATTTTAAAGGCGGAAAATATATATATTTGGCGAAAAATAAATAGATCCATACGATAGTAAAAGAGCTGAATGAAATAAAATCCAGTATAATAGTCTTCAATCATTAAAATATTGGAGACGAAGAAATGAGCATACGAGTGAGTGTGACAGAAGAACAGAAAGCAGCGCTACCTTGTATACTACAGAAAAGCTTACCAGAAACAAGGCGTGTTGGGTCTCCATATCGGACATCCACCCGGACGGAAGCGCTTGTTGACGGCTGAGCAAGAGCAACAGGTGTATGAAGTCGTAACGAATCAGACGCCTGCGGATCAAGGATTTCCTGCCCGAATGAACTGGACTTCTCCACTCGTTCGAAAATGGATCGAACAAACGTGGGAGATTCGGTGTTCGGATCGAGGGACGGGAGATTTGCTGTTTCTTTGGCGGTGTACTGTTCTTCTTGCACTCAAAATACTTCGCCAGATTCAAAATTTAGCGTTCCGATCAGCTTCGCTCCCTAATGCTTACCGTAGGTGGGAATGATTTTTGCTGACCCTTGGGATACCAGATACGAGAGATCGCTTGGTAATCCCGAATCATAGACTCATGCTAATCTCATCCAGCCTTTTTTAAAGGAAAATCAAGCTAACTCACCTTTGTATACTTGCCACCGTATAGTCAGAATTTGAATATGGTTGAAGAATGATGTTCTTCAGCTCAAACTCTAGCAGCAAATATATCTTATGGTACCTAACCAGATGAAGACAACCCTGGTCATACATCTAATGGGAAGATTATGAATCGTCCTCATTTTCACGCCACTGTATTAGGTATACGAACTGGCGGCCACCCCTTCTGGTAATAACTACGTTAATAAATAATTTCAAACCCAGTGCTAGAGTTGCGCACTGGCTTCACTCATCGGAGGTGGAATGAATTTTGTGTTACTTTCTACATATTGCAACAAATGATAAAATACCCTCAAGCACATTAACTCATTACCAACAAAAACATGATATCCATATAGACCAAATTAATGAATATCTCAATGTTACTGTACCTCAACATTATTACCTCATACACAGACAGTGTTCTTGTGACTTTATTAGAGAGATTAATAACAGTTATAATGAACTCTCGATATTATTTAAAGGTCTTCTTTCTAAGCCATTTGATATGATCCTTCTAGATGCAACTATAACTCCAGATACTAATACGCATCTTAGTGAGATTATTACAAAAAGACAGATAACAGAATCAGTAAGTCTGAATGATTTTTTGATAAATTACCCAACTAGATTAACGGTTTCGAAATTTTATACAATCATTTAATCAGAGTCTATGCCATATTAATATATTCTCCCTTTCGTATGATGAGATCAACCATTTTTATCTGGTTGGTCCTTTTTGTTCTAACATACTTTTTCATCCTACTAGTAATACAACGGCTTGCTTGTGATTTGGCACTTGAATAATGCCTGATCTCAGTTTTTCCTTCGCTTCATCATCATAAGGATAGAGCACCATATGTAAGAACCAGTTCGAGCTGCGGGAGATCGGCATTGTAACGCTGCATTTTGCCAGTAGTCGCTACGCGGCGTATCTTGGTCTACGTTGTGACGCGGTAACAAAGGGCAAGGCCTTCAATGATCCAATCCTCATCAACGAAGCGCGTTCATTCTACTAGAGATCAAGGCCCTTTTTTATATTTTTATGAGGCCCTGCTTTCGTAATTCAGGTGGAAGTTAAATTCAAAATCAATTGAAGTTAAATTTAAAATAAAATGTCGAATATGGAGGAGGATTGTAAATTTAGATGTGGAATAGTTGATTATGGAAATCACTTTTTTCGGTTGATTTAGGAGGGGATATCAGTTGCTTACAGGCAAGCTTCATATGGCGCAGGCAGAGGAGAAGCATCATTCATTTCTATATCGTGTTTATGCGAGTACCCGCGAGGAAGAAGTAGAAGCATGGGGCTGGGAGGAATCTTTTCAGCAGGCCTTTCTGCGCATGCAATATGATCTGCAGAAGCGCTCCTATGAGGCACAGTATCCAGGTGCGGAGAACTATATAGTAATGAAGGATGATTTCCAAATCGGAGTTTGCATGCTTGTTCGCAAGGCAGATAGAATGATACTCGTTAATGTGGCACTGCTGCCAGCTTTCCGCAATTCTGGTTATGGCACGCACTTGCTTCAGGAGCTTCAGGAAGAAGCGGCTGAGAAAAAGCAGCCTATTCAACTACATGTGATGCAGGGCAATGAGGCGCTCCGTTTATACGAAAGACTAGGGTTCCACATGGTAGAGGAGCAAGGCATGCATATGTTGATGGAATGGAAGCCATAGACTCCTAAGACAGGACAGGCCTCCGGCTCAACTATTGTTTTCAACAGCTTTATATGATCAATCGGAGGGGATTATAAAATGAGCGAGGCTTTTATTGGTGAAATTCGCATGTTCGCTGGTAATTATGCTCCACAGGGCTGGGCGAAATGTGAAGGCCAAATTTTATCTATATCAGAGAATGAAACGTTATATATGCTATTAGGGACTACCTACGGTGGTGATGGCATGTCGACCTTTGGACTACCGGACTTGAGAGGTAGGCTTCCCATCCATAAAGCGAACAATTATCCCTTAGGCATGAAGGCAGGGTCAGAAAGCGTTACGCTCCTAACTAACCAGCTGCCTTTCCACACTCACGTCCCCATTGCAACACAAACTGCAGGCAGTGCCTCTTCTCCTCAAAATAATACCTGGGCGAAAGCAGCCGTATATTCCACAGGTCTTGATAGCAGCAACAATCCACTTCCACAGGCTCCTATGAATAACAACAATCTTTCTTCCTTCGGTGGCAGTCAGCCCCATAACAATATGATGCCTTCCTTGACCGTTTCTTTTATTATTGCACTTGTTGGGATCTTTCCACCCCAGTCTTAGTTGTTTTATAGATTTAATTCTTTTTATATAGGAGGTTGAAAATGAATCCATTTGTTGGCGAAATTAGAGTGTTCCCATTTGGTTTTACACCGAAAGGCTGGGCTCCATGCAATGGGCAATTATTGCAGATATCGACAAACACAGCGTTGTTTTCGATTCTTGGCACGTATTATGGCGGGAATGGGAGGGATAATTTTGCGCTTCCGAATTTACAAGGACGGGTTCCCGTTCATGTCGGACAGAATATTCCACTTGGCAGTGTGGCAGGAGAGGAAAATCATACCTTAACGGTAAACGAGATGCCGATGCATACGCACCAGCTTGCTGCTTCCTCGGAAACGGCTGATCAAATATCTCCAGCGGGGAATGCTTGGGCAGACACACCTTATACGCCTTATGCGCCTCCTTCTGCGAACGTCACTATGAATGCAGGGGCTATTGCCACGGCAGGTGGCAGTCAGCCGCATAACAATATGCAGCCATTTTTGGCGCTGAATTTTTGTATCGCTATTTCTGGAATATACCCACCAAGAGGTTAAAGGAGGCAGCCTTATCATATGGATGCATTTACAGGGGAAATACGCATTTTTGCGGGGAGTTATCCACCGAATAACTGGGCATTGTGTAACGGAGCGGAGCTGCAAATTAGATCCAATACGGTTCTGTTCTCTATTATCGGCACGCAATATGGCGGAAATGGAACAACAACCTTTGCATTGCCTAATTTAATGGAGATGGCCCCTATGGGACAGGGAGCAGGCCCTGGACTTACGCCGACAACGGTAGGCGAGCAGGGTGGAAACGCCAAAGTAACGCTGCTTTCTACTGAAATTCCTGCCCATACACATGCTGCTAACGGAATTGCGGTGGAGCAAAACTCTGATGATCCAACCAATCATTATTGGGCGGAGACGAAGGCATCAGGACGGCCAGCCGTTCAGCGGCCGCTATATAAAGCCGCAAATAATACGCAAATGAATCCACTAGCGCTTACTCCAGCAGGCGGCAGCCAGCCACATAACAATATGCAGCCGTATTTGGCAATGAATTTCATAATATGCCTTTATGGAGAATATCCTCCAAGAGGATAGAGGAAGCACAGGCTGATTGAGATGGGATAGTGATGGAAGTCTCTCTTTTGAAAAAAAGAGTGATTACTTGTGGCGGGTGCAGGAGATCTCGGCAGATGCCAGATAGAGCACCCGCTTTTTGAATGGAAGAGTGCAGTTTGTGAAAAATGTGAAGATTTCTATTAGAACAAGGGGAGATGCAGTTATGAGGCATCATTTAGTGGGGCAGAAGGATGGCAAAGTTACGATGAAGCGAGGAGAGTCTGGCAGCCCGATCAAACGAGTTGCCGTTTTACTGCTTGTGCTTGCCGTTATGCTTAATCTGCTTCCGGCAAGTCTGAATGCAGCTGCGGGAACAGCAGATGGCACTTATCATTTTGGTGATAGTTTAGGGGCAAATGATTCAGGCGGACCGGGATTCAAGAAGCAGGGAGATAAGTTTGTTGTAACGAATGGCTTTGCACAGGATGGAACCTCTTTATGGTCAGAGCATTTGCAGAGTCCGAATACCTCTGGAGAACTCGTCATTAAAGCAGAAGGGCAGAACGTGCTGGACAACTTTACCTTTCAGAATTTAGGTATCAGCGCATATTCAGACTTGGTGAACCCTAGGCTTGATCAGCTTACGGTCACATTAAAGGATGCTGGAGGTGCAGTAATTGCTACGCATTCAAGCGCAGGGTCAGTTAACCTGTATGAAAACGGAGTCAACCAGAAATTTCAAATATCAACTTTATTGGGCAATGGAACCTCGTACAACTACTCCAATGTTGTTTCTGTAACGCTTCAGTGGCGCTTTTCAAATTCCTTAGCGCCATCCAACTTGAATATTGATGACATCACGCTGACGAATATGATCAGCCCTATACCTCAGGACACACCAACGTTTAATCCGGCGGCAGGGGCAGTCGCGTTTGGGACAGAGCTGGAAATTATATCGGCAGGAGCCGAGCATATTTACTACACGACAGATGGTAGTACGCCAGCGACAGCGGTAGGCGGTTCGACGCTGGAATATAATGCGTCAGCGAAGCCTGCAATTAGTGGAGCAATGACCGTGAAGGCGATTGCGACGAAGACAGGCAAGCTGGTCAGTACTGTAGGCATCGCGAGCTATACGCAGGCAGCGACAGCGAATTTGACGGGACTCGCGCTAAGCGGTAGTCCGAGCGGTTTTGTGTTTGCTGGCGGGACTTACGCGTATAACGGCGTGACGGTAGCGAACGGAGTTGCTAGCGTGACGGTAACGCCAAGCGGAGCAGGAACGCTTACCGTAGACGGGACGACGGTAGCAAGCGGGGCAGCCTCGGCGGGGATTACGCTAACGCCAGGTGTAGAGCGCACGATTACCGTTGTGGCAACAGAAACGGGAAAAAGTGCAAAGACTTATGTGATTAAAGTGACGCGCGAGCAGGCAACTCAGGTCACGCCGACGTTTAATCCAGCAGCGGGAGCAGTCGCTTTCGGTACGGAGCTGGAGATTATATCGGCAGGAGCCGATCATATCTACTATACGACGGATGGAAGCACGCCAGCGACAGTGATAGGCGGTTCGACGCTGGAGTATAATGCGATGGCGAAGCCAGTCATAAATGCAGCAATGACGGTAAAAGCGATTGCGACGAAGACAAACAATCTGGATAGTGCAGTGGCGAGTGCCAGCTATACGCAGGCGGCGACAGCGGATTTGACGGACGTTGAGCTAAGCGGTGCGCCGAGCGGTTTTGTGTTTGCAGGCGGGACGTATGCGTATAACGGGGTGACTGTCGCGAATGGTGTGGCGAGTGTAACGGTGACGCCAAGCGGAGCGGGAACGCTGACCGTAGACGGAACGACGGTAGCGAGCGGGGCAGCCTCGGCGGGTATCACACTAACGCCGGGAGTGGAGCGCACGATTACCGTTGTAGCAACAGAAACGGGAAAAAGTGCAAAAATGTATGTGATTAAAGTGACGCGCGAGCAGGTAGCGCAGGAAACGCCGACGTTTAATCCAGCAGCGGGAGCAGTCGCTTTCGGTACGGAGCTGGAGATGGTATCAGCAGGTGCTGATCACATCTACTACACGACGGATGGAAGCACGCCAGCGACAGCGGTGGGCGGTTCGACGCTGGAGTATAATGCGGCGGCGAAGCCAGTCATAAATGCAGCAATGACGGTAAAAGCGATTGCGACGAAGTCAAACAATCTGAATAGTGCAGTGGCGAGTGCCAGCTATACGCAGGCGACGACAGCGGATTTGACGGACGTTGAGCTAAGCGGTACGCCGAGCGGTTTTGCTTTTGCCGGTGGCACGTATGCGTATAACGGGGTGACTGTCGCGAATAGCGTCGCGAGCGTAACGGTGACGCCAAGCGGAGCGGGAACGCTGACCGTGGACGGAACGACGGTAGCGAGCGGAGCAGCCTCGGCGGGCATTACGCTAACGCCGGGAGTGGAGCGCACGATTACCGTTATAGCAACAGAAACGGGAAAAAGTGCAAAAACGTATGTGATTAAAGTGACGCGTGAGCAGGTAGCGCAGGAAACACCGACGTTTAATCCAGCAGCGGGAGCAGTCGCTTTCGGTACGGAGCTGGAGATTGTATCGGCAGGTGCTGATCACATCTACTACACGACGGATGGAAGCACGCCAGCGACAGCGGTAGGCGGTTCGACGCTGGAGTATAATGCGGCGGCGAAGCCAGTCATAAGTGCAGCAATGACGGTAAAAGCGATTGCGACGAAGACAAACAATCTGGATAGTGCAGTGGCGAGTGCCAGCTATACGCAGGCGGCGACAGCGGATTTGACGGACGTTGAGCTAAGCGGTACGCCGAGCGGTTTTGCTTTTGCAGGCGGGACGTATGCGTATAACGGCGTGACGGTAGACAATAGCGTCGCGAGTGTAACGGTGACGCCGAGCGGAGCAGGAACGCTGACCGTGGACGGAACGACGGTAGCGAGCGGAGCAGCCTCGGCGGGCATTACGCTAACGCCGGGAGTGGAGCGCACGATTACCGTTGTAGCAACAGAAACGGGAAAAAGTGCAAAGACTTATGTCATTAAAGTGACGCGCGAGCAGGTAGCGCAGGAAACGCCAACGTTTAATCCAGCAGCAGGAGAAGTCGCTTTCGGTACGGAGCTGGAGATTGTATCGGCAGGAGCCGATCATATCTACTATACGACGGATGGAAGCACGCCAGCGACAGCGGTAGGCGGTTCAACACTGGAGTATAATGCGGCGGCGAAGCCAGTCATAAATGCAGCAATGACGGTAAATGCGATTGCGACGAAGACAGACAATCTGGATAGTGCAGTGGCGAGTGCAAGCTATACGCAGGCGGCGACAGCGGATTTGACGGACGTTGAGCTAAGCGGTGCGCCGAGCGGTTTTGCTTTTGCAGGCGGGACGTATGCGTATAACGGCGTGACGGTAGACAATAGCGTCGCGAGCGTAACGGTGACGCCAAGCGGAGCAGGAACGCTGACCGTGGACGGAGCGACGGTAGCGAGCGGAGCAGCCTCGGCGGGCATTTTGCTAACGCCGGGAGTGGAGCGCACGATTACCGTTGTGGCAACAGAAACGGGAAAAAGTGCAAAAACGTATGTGATTAAAGTGACGCGCGAGCAGGTAGCGCAGGAAACGCCGACGTTTAATCCAGCAGCGGGAGCAGTCGCTTTCGGTACAGAGCTGGAGATTGTATCGGCAGGAGCCGATCATATCTACTACACGACGGATGGAAGCATGCCAGCGACAGCGGTAGGCGGTTCGACGCTGGAGTATAATGCGGCGGCGAAGCCAGTCATAAATGCAGCAATGACGGTAAAAGCGATTGCGACGAAGGCAGACAATCTGGATAGTGCGATTGCGAGCGCCAGCTACACGCAAGCAGAGGTATCAGACCTCACTAGCCTTGTTTTGAGCGGCTCGCCAAGCGGTTTTGTTTTTGCCAGCGGCACGTATGATTATAGCGGATTGACAGTTCCGTATAGTGTCTCGACTATAACCGTGACGCCAAGCGGAGCCGGAACGATTAAAGTGGATGGCGCGACGATAGCCAGCGGAATGGATTCTTCCCCAATTAGTCTGAATGCTGATATTGAGCAGACGATCACGATCGTTGTAGAAGAAGCAGGGAAGCTGTCTAAAACCTATACGGTGAAGGTGACGCGCCTAAATATTCAAGTTCCTGGCACATCTACGGCTATCACAGCTGCTCCCGGCAATGCACAAGCAGTCGTTAGCTTTACTGCCCCTGTCGACAATGGGGGGAGCCCAGTGAAAGGGTATGAAGTGACAGCGATGCCAGGGAATATTACAGTTTCTGGTGTTAGCAGCCCAATAACGGTGACGGGACTCACGAACGGAACCACTTATACGTTCACCGTAAAAGCACTTAATATTGCGGGCAGCAGCGCCTCGTCTGCTGAGTCTAATGCGGTAACACCGACTGCTCCTTCGAGTGGAGGAAGCAGCGGAGGAAGCGGCGGAGGAAGCACGAGCAATCCAAGTACGCCAACGACTACTGGTGTTAATGTCTTAATAAATGGAACCATATACAACATAGGCTCGACTACAACTACAATGGTCAACAATCAAAGTGTAACGACATTGACCGTGAATCAGGCAGCGCTAAAGAGCAGGCTTGCGGATGAAGCAAGCGGAGTTGTCGTTACGTTTCCTGTGGATATCAAATCGGGTTCGTTGATCGTGAAGCTTAATGGGGATAATGTGAGGGCGCTGGAGCAAAAACAAGCCGTTGTCAAAATTCAAACGGGAAGCGCCACTTATACGCTGTCTGTAGAACAAATTGCAGGTTCATCTGTTATACGTGAGTTGCTGCAGCAGACAGGGCTGGATCAATTGGAGTTTCAAATTGAGTTGGCAGCGCTAACTCCAAGCAGGCTGCAGGAAGTGAAAACAGCCGCTGCAAAGGGTGGCTTTGAGCTTATTGGAGAGCCATTTGAGTTTACAGTCAAGGTTGTAAATGGAACAACACGGCAGGAGATTGCGAAATTCAATACTTATGTAGAGCGCGAAATAGCGATTCCGAGCACCGTTGATCCACAGCGAATTACAACAGCGATTGTAATTGAGGCAGATGGCAGCATCCGCCATGTTCCAACTAAGATCGTACAGGCGAACGGCAGTTATTGGGCGAAAATATATAGCCTGACTAACAGCACATATGCTTTGGTCTGGAATCCAGTAGAGTTCCAAGATGCTGCTGGCCATTGGGCGCAGCAGGCAATCAATGATATGGGCTCCCGGATGGTCATCAGCGGGGTGGGTGGCGATCGTTTTAATCCAAATGCATCGATTACCCGTGCTGAATTTGCAGCTATTATGGTAAGGGGTCTGGGATTGAAGCTGGAGACCGGAGCATCTGGATTCTCTGATGTGCAGGCCAGCGCTTGGTATAATCAGGCGATTCAAACGGCCGTTGCCTACAAGCTGATCAACGGTTTTGAAGACGGAACCTTCCGGCCTAATGAGCCCATAACCCGCGAACAAGCGACGATCATTATCGCTAAAGCAATGGCCATCACTGGACTAAAAGCGGGATTGCCAGAAGGAAATGCAGACGATATATTACGGCCTTATGCCGATGCGAATGAAGCGGCAGCATGGGCAAGAAGCAGTCTTGCGGACAGCTTGCAGGGTGGAATTCTTTCAGGCAGGTCGGGTATGCAGCTGGCCCCTAAAGCTGTTATCACCAGAGCTGAAATTGCAGTAATGGTGCAGAGGCTGCTTGTTAATTCAAAGCTGATTTAAAAGATTGAAGCATGGAACAGCCCCTGAGGACTTAGGTCTTCGGGGGCTGTTTGCGCTGCGGCCATCCGCAAAATTTTATCCGAAAAGCGCTATTCCATTCCCTCATCCACTGAAAATAATTCCTGAAGGCTGGCAACCGCCTGCATCCGGTCACTGGTGCCCAGCTTGCTGTAAATGATGCTGACGTAATTTTTGACCGTGCCGACGCTCATAAATAACGTATCCGCAATTTGCGGGTTAGTCAGCGGCTGTACCATCAGCGCAATAATTTGCTTTTCGCGTTCTGTGAACTGGAGGCCTAGCCTCCTGAGCTTCCGCGCATTCATTTCTTGCGGCGCTGCTTTGGACATTGCTGACAGCCGCGCTGCGAGCTTCGTCGCGATTTCGGGGGTTAGCATATGCTGCCCAGCCGCAGCACTGCGAATGGCGGCAAGCAGATTTGCTTTGTCCATATCCTTGAGCAAATAGCCGATAGCCCCGCCAGCCAGCCCTTCAATAATATAGTCATCATCGGTAAACGTCGTCAAAATCAAAATCCGCTGCGCCGGATGCCGGGCCCTAATTTTGCGAATGGCGCTGATGCCATCCATAACGGGCATTTGCACATCCATCAATACGAGCGTTGGCCGCAGCTCATCAACAAGCTCGCAGGCGTGCTGCCCGTTTTCGGCCAGACCAACGACCTCCATATCCTCCTCCAGCTCAATGACTGTCCGCAGGCTTTCGCGCAGCAGGCGCTGATCATCGGCTATTACTAATCGAATAGGCTCCATTTAAGTATGCTCCTTCTGTGTGGGTAGTATAATTTCTATCAAGCAGCCGGTACCTTGCGCGTTATCAACGTGAAACTGGCCGCCCGCTGCTTCTGCATGCTGCTTCATATAATGCAGCCCAAGGCCGTCCGGCTGTTCCGGGCGATAGGGAATTCCCTCATTGCCAAGGGAAAAAATAACCCGTCCTTCCCGCTGCATCAGCTGGAAGTCAAAGTGCTTGCTTGCGCCATGGCGAATGCCATTAGTAAGCCCCTCTTGCAGTGCGTAATAGAGCAGCTTCTCCTGCTCCTGACTAAGCTGCACTCCGTCAAGCTGCATAGTGCGTGTGATGACGACCATTGCATACGATTCCGTATGCTGCAGCAGGCGCTCAATGCGTCCGCTGAAATCATTTTCCCGTTCATCGTCCTGTTCGCCACGCTCTTTCAAGCTGCGCAAGGACTGACGCACATCCCGCAAGCCTTGCCGTACCAGCTCCTGCGAATTAATCATATGCTGCTTCGCGGCTTGGGGCTTGTCAGCGAGCAGGCTTTGTCCCGCCTCCAGCTGAATCAGCGTCGTAGTCAGTGCATAGCCCAGCGCATCGTGAATTTCTTTGGAGATGCGATTACGCTCCTCATAAGCGCCAATATCGGCCATGGCGATTGCCGTCTCCTTCATCGATTCGCGAATATGCACCGTTCGCTCCAAAACCTCCCGCTCCATCGACTGTTCCCATGTCGCGAGCTTGAGATGGAGCCTGAGCCGCAGCATCAGCTCCGATTTCGTGACCGGCTTAATCAGATAATCATTTGCGCCGCTAGCAAATCCAAGCTCCAGATCGGCTGGCTGATTGCGCGCTGTCAAAATGAGGATTGGCACATGCTCGTCATATTGCTGCCGAATGACCTGGCACAGCTCATAGCCGGACATCTGCGGCATCATTAAATCAACGATAATGAGGTCCGGCTGGTAGCCCTCTGCCAGTAGCTGAAGGGCGCCGTGTCCACCGGTCGTTTGCCGAACTTGAAAACCCTCTGCGGTCAAATGGTTGGACAGCACCTGCAAAATAATCGGATCATCGTCCACAGTTAGCACGGAAGGGGCTTCCATCACAGAAGCAGCCCGTGCTACTTCTTCAGCTCCTACTTTTGCGCCCGCCGCAGCCGATTCCTTTTCCGCCGTCTCTGTGGCTTCTGTAGTCCTTGTAGTCTTGGTAGCCGCAGCATCAGCTCCGCCGTCAGCTAGTCCCGCGGCAGTTTCCCTGCTCGTTAGATGTTCCCTGTGACTGTCTCTCACAATCTCGTTAACCTTCTCTTTATCGGTCTGACCCGCCGAATAAACAGGAAGCGTAAAGCAAATCGCCGCCCCCTTGCCAAGGGCCGATTCCGCCCAAATTCGCCCGCCGTGCAGCTCCACGAGATTGCGGGAGATGCTGAGCCCAAGCCCTGAGCCCTCGTAACGCCGGATCATCGAGCCGTCTCCTTGCTCAAAGGCTTCAAAAATCGTCTCCAAATGCTGGGGTGCAATGCCTTCTCCAGTATCGCGGACTGTTATAAGCAGCCACTTTCCTTGCTGCGCTGCTGTGATGGCAACCCAGCCGCCATGAGTAAATTTGATAGCGTTACCCAGCAAATTGTTGAAAATTTGCATCAATCGATTTTCATCAGCAAAAGCCAGCAGCCCGGCAGGAATGTCATTGCGAATGGCGAGCTGCTTGCGCTCGGATAGCGGCTCCAGCAGCTCTATGGCAAGCGAAGCGGCTTGCCGAATGTTCAGGACAGTCGGCTGCAGCACGATTTCTTTATGCCTCAGCTTCGTTAAATCCAGCAAATCATTAACGAGATGCGACAGTCGCTGACCGCTTGTATGAATGAGCCTCAGCTGCCCTACGGCTATATCCGGCAGCTTTCCGGCAGCCCCTTCGGCTAAAGATTCCGCCAGCCCAATAATGCCCTGAAGTGGTGTTTTCAGCTCATGCGAGGTATTAGCGAGAAACTGGTCCTTAATTTGATTCGACAACATAAGCTTGGTGGACAGCTTCTCTATTTCCTTGAAGGCGCGAGCGAAATGAAGCGATAGCAAAATAGATTGCAGCACAATAAAAATGAACAGCCCGAATGGAACCAGTGAACCAAGGCTTGTCCGATTGTTGTTGTAAAGCACATCATTTAAAGCGAACAGAAATAAATTCAAAAAGCCGATCAGCATGAGATAGGTTCCTTGTTCTCCACGAGCCGCGGCGTAAATGAGCTTAACCAAAATATAACCCAGCGCAAGCATAATCATAACTTGATAATAAGGCAGCGAATAATGGTAAACAGATGCAGGAGCAACCACTACGAGGACGGAAATAGCTGCAAAAAGGATTAGGGCTATGCGCGTTTTCAGCTTAGAGAAGTAGGCCGGGTAGAGGCTTTGAATATACAAAAAAATGCACGGTGCGCCCATATAAGCAGTCAAATAGGAAACCTTGGCAAACAGCTGCCAATTCATATCGGGGATGAGTACGGAAATAAACCGTTCATTGACAAACAAGGTACGTATCGAAATACATAAGCAGAATAAAGCAAAATACAAGGAGGACAGCTGGCTTCGCCTAAGCCAATAAAGCACCATATGGTAAACAAACATGGTAAAAATCGAGCCGAACAAAAACAGGTCCTTAGCAATGCCTTGCTGCCTATGCTTGAGAATAGCGTCCTTGCTTCCGAAAAAAATGTGTTTTTCTATCCCGCCGGACGGATAGGAATAATTGGCGACCTGTATGACAATATCAAGGTCTGTTCCTTTATGGGCAAAAAGCATAACAGGCTGTCCGAAGCGGGCAACGACTCGTTCGGGCTCAGTTCCCACCGTCCCGGCTGAAGCGACCAGCTTGCCATTTATAAATACGCGATAGGAGCTTTGAATGCTCTTGACAGCAAGGCCGTAAATGCCGTCGAGCGGATCCGTTCGAACGAGCAGGCGATAAGTAGCAAAGCCTGTTCCTTCCGGTGCTGCCGCTTTGGCAGAAGAGGAGCCCCAGCTGCCGGGAACGGAAATAAAAGCAGGCTGCCCATCGCTGGCAGCCCCAATCTCATCCGGTTCAATAAGTTGGTTCCAATAAAACGCCCATTCACCATTAAGGGAAATAAGTCCGTCGTCCACTTGCACGCCTGCTAGGTCGAGTTGTCCATGCTGAGCGGTTGAATCTGGATGGTGGGGTGGCTCTGGAAGGCTGAACGCTTGTGCGGCCCTAAGGTAGTCCGCTTCTGCTAGAAAAAGAAGCAGTACGAGCAGCGTTGTCTTGATGGCTAATTTATAAGGCTTGATGCTGATCATGTCCTTGAAGGCCGTCTGCAAGCAAATACAGCTCCTCCGAAAATGTGGCATTATTCAACAGCTCCACATGGCCCTCAGAGGAAAAATTAACCGGCCAATAGCTGTTCGGTACCTTATGCGGTGAGAGCAGCCCCATGCGAATATACGTTGCAGCAAGCAGCTGACTGCAAAATAAAGTTTTATACCCGGAGTGAATGCCTGCAAGTCCCTCCGAGACGCTTACCGCCATTTCCGCCATGGTTGGGAAGGGGGCGTGATGCAGCTCCTCGATAATGTCCAAAAGTGCGGCCTGCATTTGTGGAGTACGCTGGACATTCAGCTTGCGCAGCGCGAACATGGGATCCCAAAGATTGCCGACATCGGTTTGAAGACGTTCATGCAGCGGAACGAGCATGGGGCCATTTTTTGTTTTACCAAGTAAAACATCCGGAATATTGTCGAACGTTGTTGACTCCCAAAGCAGCGGATAGTCATATTGCGGCAGCCTTACGATCATGCCGATATGGGACCAAGGAGAGCCTTCAATAAACTCGATTATAATGCTCTCATGAATAACGCTGTGACATAAAAGAATATCTCCCGTCTGCAGCTGATCCTCAATTTCACTGTACGTGATTCGTTTTTTCATCTTCCTCGAACCGCTCCTTTTTATGATAAATTTGGATGCCAGATCCGCCTTTATTATAGTATTTTTTAGAAGAAATAGTCAAAGAATTACAGGTTTTTGGTCATAAGAATGGTCATAGGCAGCGATGATTTTGGTCATAGCAAATGATGACTCCGGCTACTAATAATGGACGACAAAATCCAATAAAGTAGAACCTGTAAGCAGCACCAAAACCATATTGAGGAGGAAAAATAAAATGCCAACAACGACAACGACTTATTCCGTATGTGTACAAAACAATGGGACGTACAATGCAAGCCTTGCTATCTATCAGGTGGACCCGAATTTGGACGATCCGAATGTGCTCACGCTTGCTTGGCTGGTTAAGCCATCCACTTCAGGCTCTACAACGAAATTTACATGGGGAGTGGACTATGCCTTCTATTGGTCAGAGGTTGATGTTCCACAGCCAGGCTCGACCATTACCTCGACCGCTCAACGTGCGGCTGATCTTAGCGCAAGCAATTATGTCGAATTCAGCCATGCGGATGGCGGCACCTATCAATTTTCTCAAGCCTCTTCTGGTGGAAAAGAAGGCGTCATGTACATTCACCAGGACGGCTCGATCAATCCTGAAGATAATGCCTATATCGGCCTGATGATGAACAATAAGCCGACTGTTGCGATCAAAGCGCAGCCAAACACAAAAACGGAATTTACTGCTCATCCTGCTTATTACCTCGTATATGGCCGCATTGAGCCGGGCGAAATCATTGACATTAGCGAATATGCAGATACGGCACTCAAAATTGAATTTAATGGCGTTACGAACCACGATGTTGTTCTGACAGCGAAAAACCAGCTTAATATTGTGTCCTAATCTCCTCTTATATGCGAAAAACAAGTGAAAATGGGAGGGCGGTTTGAGCAGCCTTCCCTTTTCTCGTAAGGAGCTGCAAAAGTGGTGTCAAGCTATACGGTATCGGTAACGAATGAAGCAACATATAGCGGCAGCATTTGTTTGTTCCAGCTATTTCCCCGCTTGAATGACCCAAGCGCAGTCACCTACATTTGGCGAGCGGCGCCTGCAAGGCCGTTCGCTGGACAAGTACAATTTACTTGGCAGCCCAAGTATCAATTTATGTGGCGTTCTGCTCAGGATGGCGAGTCAGCAGGTTTATCCAGTGTCGGGGCAATCGAGCATAAGGAAGCCTCATTATGGCAAAACAATGCAGTTGTCTTGCTGAAGGCCGCAAGCGGGAGTTATTACTTTTCGCAGCCTTATGCTGCAAGTGATAGCGAGCTTTATTACATGAAAGCAGATCGAACGGTAGACCCTGAGGACAAAGTGCGAATCGGCCTCAGTCTGGACAGCCGGGCTGTCGTGACGGTGGAGGCCCATCCGAACACGCTGACAGGCTTTCATCCTGAACCGGTCACTTATTTGGTATACGGGCATTGGCAGGCAGGACAGGTGTTCGAGCGGGAGATGTATATGCAGCAGGCCCTTGCGCTCAGCTTCAACGGCAGGCAGCAGCTGAACGTGCACATATCGGCGAGCAACCTCTTGCAGCTCGTATGAGCAGGGCAGGCAATAACAAGAAGGAGGAATAAGAAGATGGCAGAGCAATTACCAGAAGTATATGCAAATGATTTATTCCAAAAAGGAACAGCCGAAACAGGCTACGTCTATTTGGCCGACAATCAGACACCTGTGAAAGTCGAGTATATAGAGTATGATAATTTGGCTATCGTCGATGGCGACATTGTTGTGGCTGAGGCGGCAAAAATGCGCAGGCTGAAGGCTTTCATCGAGCAGGAGGGCCAGCAGGGATTGGATCCGCATGTGGACATTATTATAGATATGAGGCGCCTGTGGCCTAAGGGCAAAGTATTTTATTCTTTTGATGCCAATGTGCCTGCTAGTACGCAGCAGGATATTAAAAAAGCTATGTCTGCAATAGCACAAGCCTGCCCGGGCATTTCCTTCTCGCTGCGGGGAACGGAGCCGAATTATGTCTCGTTTAAAATCGGCCTTGGACATAGCTCCTATGTCGGAATGATTGGCGGCAAGCAGCTTATTACGCTGGGCGTAAACTATGTGCTGGGCAACATTATTCATGAAATCGGACATACGCTCGGCTTGCTGCATGAGCACACGAAGCCGAATCGCGACACGTACATTACCGTCAGTATGGGGAATATCCCGGCCAATAAGCAAAGCAATTTTGTTATTATTAATCATCCTGAGCTGTTCAAGTCGTTAAAGTATGATTGGGGCTCGATTATGCATTATAGCAAAAGCGCATTTGCCATCGACCCAACCAAGCCGACGATTACGCCAACCCAGGCTTTGCCTTCTGGCACGGTGATGGGGCAGCGTACAGCCTTGTCTGCGCTGGATGTAGAGGGCATAAATGCATTGTATACCAAAAGCGGAGCGGCGTTTGAGCAGCAGCTGCACTAGAGTTGAAATGAGCTGTTTTTGTAAAATAGCCCATCTTATAAGAGCAAGCAACGATAGCATAATGCTGTTCGTTGCTTGCTCTTTTTCTGCTGTCTGGCCCGTTGTCACAAAATGAATCGCATCTTCGTTATATGTTCGAAAAAGCGAACCACTAATGAAGATGTGACAGCTAAGAGAGGACAGACTGTCTCGTTGCCATTAGAGTTTCGCGATAAAACATATGGATGGAGGCATAACATGAAAATTGTAGTGATTGGTGGAAGCGGACTCATTGGAACAAAACTGGTGCATAATCTTCGCGAGCTGGGTCATGAGGCAGTTGTGGCATCACCTTCCAGAGGCGTCAATGCCGTTACGGGTGAAGGGCTGGCGGAAGCGCTGGATGGCGCTCAGGTTGTCGTAGACGTGGCGAACTCGCCTTCCTTTGAGGATAAGGCTGTCCTTGCCTTTTTTGAGGCGTCAAGCCGTAATATCCTTGCTGCCGAAAGAGCCGCTGGCGTTAAACATCACGTTGCGCTATCGGTTGTTGGCACCGACGGCCTACAGCAAAGCGGCTATTTCCGTGCTAAGTTGGCCCAAGAGCAATTGATCGAAGCATCTGGGGTTCCTTATACGATCGTACGTGCGACACAATTTTTTGAATTCGTTACCGGTATCATCTATATGTCAACAGAAGGAGAAAGGGTTCGTTTGCCGTCTGCGCTTGTTCAACCTATCTTTTCGGAGGATGTAGCCGCCGCGCTGGTCGATTACGCCATTGGCTCGCCAGTAAATGGCATCGTTGATCTTGCAGGCCCAGAGCAGCTTCGTCTAGACGAATTCATCAAACGATATATGAGCGCTAATCAGGATTCGCGGCAGGTCATCACAGATGTAAATGCGCTTTACTCTGGTGCTGGGCTGAATGAGCACTCTCTCGTCCCAGGCGATAATGCCCGAATTGCCTCAACGCGCTATGAGGATTGGCTCAGCCGCTCTATGTCCCAGTAATAAAGCAAAACAGAGCAGATGCCAAATGTAGAGGCTATTTTGTGCAGTAAACCGTAAGCTTAGCATACAGACTTTGCAAAACAACTTCGAAGCTAATAAATATAAACGGGTCCCCATGGAGCATGCTCTATGGGGACCCGTTGCTCTTAAAAGTAATAATCCCTATGCGAGAGGGAAGAGGATATCCATTCATCCTATTTTTTAACAAACGCTTGACAGAAAAACGTATTATGCGCATAATACACTTAAAGTGTATGAACTACTTAGTACACACACTGGAACAAGAATGAGAGGTAACGGGATGAAGACAAATGAAGGCTGGACGGAAGTCGCTTTCAATGGCCGTGACCCGGTCTACTTGCAGGTCGTCAAGTTTTTTAAGGAGCAATTGGTCATTGGGAAAATGGAAGCCGGACAAATCATTCCTTCACGAAGGGAGCTCGGCGCACTTTTGAAAATTAATCCTAATACGGCGCAGAAAGCTTATAAGGAAATGGAGGAACAGCAGTTGATCGTAACAGAAGGAAACTCGCCAAGCCGAATTACTACGGACCAGAACGTATTGCGGGCTATCCGCGCGGAGCTGATTGGCGAGGCTGTGGAGGCTTTCGTTGCCTCTGTTCGTAAAATCGACGTTCCGGTGGAGGAGCTGCTGGAGCTGGTCAAGCATAAGTATACAGAAGATAAGCAGTTGAATGGCGAGAAGCAAGGGGGAGGCGCGCAGCATGATTGAGGTGCGGGATATCCATAAAAAATATCGGCGGCGCAAGGTGCTGGACGGCGTCTCCTTTCAAATCGGGAAGGGCGAAATCACCTGTCTGATCGGCACGAATGGGGCAGGCAAGTCGACTATAATGAAGGCCATTATGGGGCTGACGCCAATCCGCAAGGGCGAAATCACAATGGATGGGCGAAAGCTTGGCAAGGAGCGGTATGAGAAAATTTCTTTTATCCCGGACCATCTGACGATGCCGCCTGCGATGAAGCTGGATGAAGCGATGGTGTTTATGGCGGATTTTTACCGCAGCTGGAATGAAGAGCGGGCCAAAGAGCTAATGAGCTTTTTTCAACTGGAGGGCAAAGAACGGATCGGCAATTTATCCAAAGGGACGGCGGCAAAGTTCAACCTGCTGTTGGGGCTGGCATTGGATACCGAATATGTTCTGATGGATGAGCCGTTTTCCGGCATTGATATGTTTAGCCGTGCGCTCATTACGGAAGTTTTTTCAAGCCATCTGATTGAAGATCGCGGTGTGTTAATTACGACGCATGAGATCGCAGACGTCGAACATCTTATTGATCAGGCCGTGCTGCTCCAAAATGGTTCGGTTATCCGCAATTTCAACTGCGAGCAGCTTCGCATGGAGGAAGCCAAGTCGATTGTGGATGTTATGAAGGAGGTGTATCAGGCTTGAAGTTTTATTTGAAGCTGGTACATATGGAAGTGCACCGCTTTCGCTATTTGCTTGGCGGATTAATGGCGTTAACCATTCTCATGCAATTTGGAGTAGTGCTGCTGTGGTCACTTAGTGAGCGCGGCATTAGAACGAGCCCCGGCTGGAGTGATAAATTGATAACGTATCACCCTTTCTCCGAAACCGGGAAGCTGACGTTTAATGAGCTGATGTTCAACAATCAATTTTGGTTTTCCTTTCCGGTGCTGATCAGCATTGCAGTTATCGCCGGATATGTTTTTCTCATTTGGTACCGCGATTGGCTGGGGCGCGATACGTTTATTTATCGGCTGCTGATGCTGCCGAGCAGCCGTGGCTCCATTTACGCAGCGAAGCTGACGGCGATTGTGCTGTTTACGTTCGGACTGGTCTCATTCCAGCTGCTGCTGCTTCCACTTGAAATGATGCTGTTCAATTTGGTTGTACCAGAAGAGCTGCGCGATCCGTCCTATTTGTCGCAGGCGATTTTGCAAAATCAAGTGCTGAAGGTGCTCATTCCAGGCCAGTTTGACGTGTTTGTGATGGCCTATGCGATCGGAATTTTAACCGTACTTGCTGCTTTTACAGTTGTTTTGCTGGAACGAAGCTATCGGGTGATTGGTATTGGTTTTGCTGTTATTTATGTGTTCGTATGCGGTGCCGCGCTGCTGGCTCCTATTACTTTGCAGCGGCCGGGGAATGTGGCTTCCTATTTATATCCAGGTGAAACTTACGCTATCATACTGGCATTAACCGCCATTTTCGTTGTGGTATCCGTATGGCTCAGCATCAGGCTGTTAAACAAAAAGATTACCGTGTAAGGGGGAGCAAGATGAAACGTTATTTAACTACGCTGGCGCTCGTCCTGCTCGCAGCAGCAGGGTTCAGCACGTATTACGCTTTTGGCTCGGCAGACCATTTGCCGGAATATCGATTAGAGACGCTGGAAGGGGATGCGAATGAAGCGGCCAATCTGGTATTAGTCGGTTCGTATATAGGCGGGAAAGGCTCGCAGCCTCTGAATTTAACTATACATGGCAGTGAGTATCGAAGCAGGAAGTCCCTTTATGAATCGTATATAACCGATGCTCGTGAGTGGTTTTATGAGCGAGAGGGCATGAGAGAGCTTGTTGAAAAATATCCCGCTTTCATGCGGGGCAAAGCGGAGATAGGCAGCTTTTATCAGGATCAGGACTGGTTAGCCTATGCGAAAATTCCATACAATTCGGCTACTAGTGACCCGGAAGGAACAATAGAGGTAGAGATACTGAATCGAAGCACCGGCAAGGTCGAAGACTATTCGATTGCATTAACTCCTCTATCTCAGCAAGGCATGAGAGAGCATGCCACCATATATGATGTACAGCTGCAGGCAGATGGTCTTCATGTGATGGTAAACCAATATGAAACAGATAACAGGCAATCAGGAGCAAGCCAGTATTTTGATTATATAATCGATTCGGCTAGCGGTCAGCTCATTAAAAGGATTGCCGTGGAATTTGTAGATGCTGCTGGGACCAAGCTTTCTCCCCTTTCATCTGCCACCATCCAAAATGATTATACAGCACCCAATGATTATTTTGTTTTAAGTATCGTTATGCAGGAACAGACGGGAGACACCAACAGCAGCAGCGTTCCGACAAGCGTTCCGGCAGAGCTTTATGTGTATTCGTATAAGAGCGGGATAACGCAGCGCTTGCCGGATGAAATGCAGAAATTGGATGCGCGTAGAATGGGGGGACGCTACATTTCAGGCGGTGACCTCTATTTTACAAATTACAATGAGACGCTAATTGCGGTATCACGCTACAGTCTGGAAACAGGAGAAAGACGAGGTGACAATTGGTCACTGTTGTCAAGTCAGATTGGCGAGGGCGAATTGCAGAGCTTTTTTATGAATGGAGAGCGTCTTTATGTTTTGCTCGCTAAGGAAGATGCTCGAACCGTTGTGGTCATGAATGCTGCAACTGGCGAGCCATTATATAAAGGCAGTGTGACGGCTGAGGGCAGCGAGGAAGAGAGACAGATCGCATTAAGCGATATGGCGTTAAATAATATGAGCATTAAAGAGTAGACTAGAAACGTCCCAATTAAGAGGGTGAGGTGCAAGGCATGCAGGCAGCAGTCAGCCTGAATCAAACGGTCGAGGCGCTCAGAGAGCTGGAAACATGGAGCTATCAGCTTGCCTTTTATATTTTGCAGGATGAGCGGCTTGCCGCAGAGACGGGCAAACAGGCGCTGCTTGCGATTGGCCAAGAGCAGTCCTTTCATCTCCAATCCCCCGCCGAGCGCCGAGAGAAAGTGAAAAAAATGATTATGCGCAAAGCGCTTATCGTAAACGCAAGCAGCGGACGCCGTTCATAACGGTGTCCGCTGTTTTTATTTTACTTTCCTACTATTATTCTTTTGCTCCGATAAACGGGCACCAACCTCGAAAATCAGCCTTGCTACTCACCCTTGAACTACGAGACAGGGGAGTGCACCTGCCGATACTTGGACGGGGATAGCCCCTCGCGCTTCGTAAAGTGAGAGGTGAAATGCGACGTATGGACAAAGCCGACCTCCTCGGCGATTTTGCCAATCGGATACGAGGTTTGCGCGAGCAAACGCTTCGCCTGCTCCATGCGATAGACTAGCAAATATTCGACGGGGGTTACACCATACATCTTGCTCATGCATTTGGCCAAATAATTAGGATGATAGTTTAAGTGAATTTGCAGCATTTTATTCGTAATGGGGAGCGCATAGTTTTGGCGGATAAACAGCTCAATCTTCCTGGCAAGAGCGGCTGTCGTAGAGTCTGAGGCTAACGCCTGCTCTTCCTTCAATTCATGCAATAAGGCTTGAAAAAGATCCTGCCTTTTCCAATTGCTCAGGGTGGGCGGCACCTGCTCCAGCTGGGAAAAATGGCCCAGCAGGCTGAGAGCCTGAGCGGACAGGCTTCTGTGCTTTTGGATAAAAATAGAGCTCAAATCGCGGTTGTGCAAATAGGCTTTTGCCCGGTGCGACTCCATGAGAGTGGCCTGCTCTTCAGCAGCAGCCTGCAACGATTCGCTTGTGCGCCAGCTTCCGAAAATTTGAAAATGAATCCAGATGATTTCGGTAGGCTCCGTGCATGGAGCAAAGCCGTAATGCAGCGCATCGGGGCGCAAAATGAGCATTTGCCCCTGCTTCAGACTCCACTGCTCCTCCTCCTCGCTAATAAATAAGGTGCCACGGGTGACCGCAATGAGATCAAAGACGCCAATGCTTCTGCGTCTAATATGCTGCTCGCCCGGCGCGTAGACGTTTGTACCACAATCGATAATGCAAGGAACCGGCGGTGTGATAAAATGCAAAACGGTTGGTTTCAACGTGCACCTCCATCATACTTGAGTTGGCTTTGTATGAATGAACAGCTTCGTTTTTTTCTCTATCATACTCAAGGCTGCTCATAAACTCAATCGAAAAAATGAGAAGGCAGACTGCTTGCATGTGAATGGGTTATACGTTTAGATTTATGAAATCAAGTTGCGAATATGAAAGTTTTGGTTGAAATCATTAAATCCTAATCAAAAATACCGTGCTATGATAATAAAAAAGCGCTTACATAGGCTTGTTAAGTAAGTGGAAAGGGGTGTCTGCTGTTTCCTATTGGATTGAGGAGCTAGAATGCAGTAGCGGTTTCTCAGTAAAAATCTAAACGATTAACAAGGAGGCTGTTTTGTGATAAAGAAGAGATGGAAGACGTTAACGGCTAGACGGACCATAGCTTTATTTTCAGCAGTAGCACTAATAGCGGGGTTGTTTAGCCCATTAATCGGGAAGGCCTGGGGTGCGGAAGCAGAGGGCGGCTTGCAGGTGGAGATCGGGGAATATGGCGAAATCAGCTCGCTGAAAATCAAAGGCGATCTATACCCAACTGAGTATGTGATGAACAAGACGGTGGCGCCAGAGCAAAATACAGCCGATCATCAATGGATGGGCGAGTTAATGTTTACGTACCGTTTGGGCGATAACGGCCAATGGAAGGAAGTGTCGACTAATCAATCGGGCGATGTGCGGCAGATCGCAAGAGACGGCGATGTGACAACCGTAACGTATGCGGGGTCGCAAAATGCCGGCGGCATAAAGGATTTCACCTTGGTGGAAACCTACACGCTGGAGGAGGATGGCACGCTAAACTGGACTATTCATCTGACGAATACGAGTGGGCAAAAGCTGGAGATCGGCGATTACGGCGTACCGCTTCCGTTCAATGAGCAGTGGAATTACGGGGATGCGATTTATGAAACGCGGGTCGTGAGCCACTCCTTTGTTGGTAATAACAGCTCGTATATGACGGCAAGCCGTCCTAGTGGACTAGGCTCCTACCTGCTGATGACGCCGGATGCGCAGACGAAGGCTGGATTTGAATACCAGGATCGGTGGCGTCAAGAGGAACGTCCGAACAGCAAATGGACGGGAGAAAGCGGCAAATGGATAGAAGGGCTGAACGTCTATTACATTCATTCCAATGTGATTAAGAAGACGAACCGCGGCTATTTGCCGAATACAAGCCTCATCCTGGAAGCGGGAGCTGACAATCAGTATGGCTTTAATTTTCATGCTGTAGCTGATGAGCAGCAAATGAAGCAGAAGCTGTATGAGGAAGGACTGGTCGATGTCAGCGTCGTTCCCGGCATGATCGTTCCGACCAATCAGAAAGCGAAGTTCGATTTGCGTACGAAGCAGACGATTAACTCCGTTAAGGATGAAGCGGGCAACGATATTCCGCTGGTGGAGAGCAAGGCTGGCGATCATCATATTTACGAGCTGCAAATGACAAAGCTAGGGCCGAATGATATTACGGTCAGCTACGGAGACGGCTTGAGTACGGTTTTGCAATTTTATGCCATATCTCCAATTGATGAGGCTTTGGCAGCGCACTCCGAATTTATGGTGGATTCCATGCAGTGGCAGGCGCCAGGCGAACTTCATGACAAAGTGTTTGATGACTGGATGATGAACACGAAGAAGAAAATGGGCAATTTCAACGGCTATTGGGGCTGGGGCGACGATTGGGGACTGACGCACGGACAGTTTCTGGCGGAGAAAAATGCTCTTGATCCAGTGGCGCGTGAGGTTAAGGCGGTCGACGAATATCTGGAGACGGCGATTTGGACAAATTTGATGAACGGCCATCATGAGGATTATTTAATTCATGACTTTTTGATGCCGGAGCCGAATACGACGCCGACCTATCGCGGTTACGCGTATCCGCACATTTACAACACCTTTTTCAGCATGTATAAAATCGTCAAGGAATATCCGGGTCTCATTGACTATGAGCATGATGCAAATACGTATTTGCTGCGGGCCTACAATATTATGAAGGCGCTCTATGAAGGGCCGGTTGCCTACAACTGGAATACGGGATTGATGGGCGAGCTGACTACGCCAGCAATTATTCAAGCACTGCAGGATGAAGGCTACGTCGTCGAGGCGAGCGATATCATTGGGAAAATGGCAACGAAATATAATAATTTTAAAAATACGAAATATCCGTATGGCTCGGAATACAGCTACGACAACACGGGTGAGGAAGCGGTCTACACCCTTGCCAAAATGCAAAGCGATAATGCGGCCGAGCAGCTCAAAGCTCAAGAAATGATGAGCAAAATCAATGCCAAAACACGGGCCTCGCGCGGCCATATGCCAGTGTGGTATTACTACACGGACCCGGTGACGATTACGGGCGAAAACTGGTGGAATTTTCAGTACACCGTATCGCTCGCCGGTTATGCGATGGATGACTGGATTCGCTACCAATCCAGCAGCAACCGGGAAGTGGAGCAGCGGCTTTCATATGCGGCGAAAATCGCCAACATTGGCTCGATCAACACGGGACAAATCAGCGACGATCCAGCCAACTATGGCGCTTCGGCATGGACGTATCAAGCGGAGAAGGGCAATCTTGGCACGCTTGGACATGGCGGCGGCGCATCGCTGCCCCTGCTTAACGGCTGGAGAGGCATGACGGGAGAATCCGACCTTGGCTTGTTCGGCGCCCTGCAAATTTTAAGCGCGGACGTTGCGGTTGATCCGATTTTTGGACTGACAGGGTATGGAGCGAATGTGACGGAGGATAGCGGTTCTTATTCAATTGAGCCGATAGATGGGCTTTATAAGAAAATAAATCTGATTACCGAAAAGCTGTATTTGACGCTTGAGCGGGACCAGTTTACGCATGCAGTGCTGTCCAAAACCAAGGATGCAGCTGCGCTGGATATTAAAAATCTGACGCCGGGTACAGCGCACCAAGTTCATTTGACGCTCGAGGGCTTGAAGCCAGGAGCCTATGCCGTCACGGTGGATGGGCAGCCAGCAGGCAAGCTGAATGCGTTTGGCGCAAAAGCGATGCTTGCGATAGATGCGCCAGCAGCCGCGAATTATACGGTAGAGCTGAGCGAAACTTCGCCAGATCCGAATACAGCGCCAACCATTCATGCGGGCGATGATCAGGCCATTCATCTATATGATGATCTGGTGCTGAAAGGCAGTGTGGAGGATGACGGCCTTCCGGCTGGAAAGCTCACGGTGCAATGGAGCATGGAATCCGGCCCTATGGGCGGCGAGGTGGACTTCGGCTATGCGACCTCGGCTGTTACAACAGCTCAGTTTAATGAGCCGGGCGACTATGTGTTAAAGCTAAGCGCAGATGATTCGGAGCTGAATGCCAGCGATACGGTAAGCATTACCGTTAATCCGCCAGCGGCCCTTCCGGAGGCTATTGCGAGCTATAACTTTAATGAGACGTCGGGTACGATTGCCGCAGATTCCTCTGGCAGCGGAAAGGATGCTTCCCTTAAAGGCACGTCTGCATGGGCAAGCGGCCGCTCGGGCAATGCGGTCAAAGTAGGCGGTACGGACGGTTATGTGCTGCTGCCGGACAATGTACTGGGACTTACGGAGAAAATAACGGTTGCAGCCTGGGTGAAGGGTGATCAATTGAATGATTACTCCCGATTGTTTGATTTTGGCACAGGAACGCAATCCTATATGTTTTTGGCGCCGAAGGTAGGCTCCTCGATGCAATTCAGCATAACGACGGGTGGAAACCAGCCAGGAGCCGAGCAATCGATTACCGGACCGGCGCTGACTACGGGCGAATGGAGACATGTAGCGGTAACGCTGGATGGCCCGCTGGGCATTTTGTACGTGGACGGTGTAGAGGTTGGACGCAATGATCAAATGACGTTAACGCCGAGAAGCCTGGGCAAAACGAAAAATAACTATATCGGCAAATCGCAGTATAGCGATCCTTATTTAAATGCCAGCGTTGATGATTTTCAGCTGTTCAGCCGGGCTTTAACTGCGGCGGAAATTGCAGCAATGGTCGCTCCGCCAGTTGATGAAATCGAACGCATGGAGGAGGTACAGGTGTCCACTCCAGTGGATGTAGCTCCGAAGCTTCCAGCCTCGGTAAAGGTTTATTTGAAAAATGGCAGCTCCATTGATGCATCGGTGAGATGGAATGACATCCAGCCGGAGCAGTACGCGGAAGCGGGCAGCAGCTTTACGGTAAAAGGCCTCGTTATTGGCACAAGTCTGGAAGCGACGGCAACCGTAACGGTAATGGCCCGAGAGATTCAAGGTTATCCTTCACTCGTTGTTCGCTACAATTTCGATGAGATGGAAGGGACAGTCGCACAGGATGCCTCTGCCTCTGGACTAAATGGCACGATTAATGGTGAATTGGGCTGGGTAAGCGATGGGCATACCGGAGGAGCCTTGCAGTTTAACGGCGTTTCCGGAAACTATGTAGACGCAGGCAATAGTGAGGCCCTGCAGCCGAGCAGCTTGACACTGTCCTATTGGATTAAACGGACGGATAATATGAATGACCGGGAAAATGTGCTGCTATGGTTCAAGCCGGAAAGCAATTATGCGGGCAATGGCTTTTTCTTGACCTACAATGGCAACTCGAGCATTTTCTATGTCGATGGCGCCAACGGTTTTTATGTGAGGCAATCGCCGAACGATTTTCTGCCGCTGAATGAATGGACGAATGTCGTCATTACATTTGATTCCGCGACCGGCGAACGGGCGATTTATAAAAATGGGGTGGCGCAGACGCTTGGCACTGACGGCACACCGAGGACCATAACCGCTACCGCGGATATTAAAAAGATCGGCGTATCCGGTTATGGCAACGGGGCGCAGCTGCATGCGGGCCTTGATGATTTCCGGATTTACAATGGTCCGATGACAGCCTCGCAAGTGAAGGGTTTGTATGAGGGCAAAGATATCAAGAGCGTAGATCAAGCAGCGGCAGCTACGACTGTTGGCACTGCGCCGAGCCTCCCGGCAAGCGTTCAGGTTACGTATGAAAACAATGCGACAGGGACCGCCTTTGTCGTCTGGGA
This sequence comes from Paenibacillus algorifonticola, assembly GCF_050481745.1. GTDB lineage: Bacteria > Bacillota > Bacilli > Paenibacillales > Paenibacillaceae > Pristimantibacillus > Pristimantibacillus algorifonticola_A. Next base: position 591,863 of record NZ_JBCNGR010000006.1, read on the forward strand.
TGAAATAAGCGCTGAGCAATATGCGGCAGAAGGAAGCTTTACTGTTTCAGGGACGGTTGATGGAACCCCGCTCCGTGCGGAGGCCATTGTGACGGTGACGGCGGCACCGATTGAACCGACGCCAACACCTACACCAGTGCCAACGGATTCGCCAGTGACACCAACGCCAACGCCGTCACAAACTGCGACACCAGCACCAGCAACGTCGAGTCCGACTGCATCATCGACGCCAACACCGTCGCCATCGGCAACGCCGCTACCAGCAACGAATCAAGTGGTGACGGGCAATGAGCTGGCAAGCAGCAATGGCGGGATCGTTAAACTTCAGCTTGCCGCCGGCAAGAGCAAGCTTGTACTTCCTGCCAATGCCGGCACATTGCTGGGATCTTCAACACTTCGTGTAGAAGGCAGTGGAGTAGTGCTTGAAATTCCAGCAAGCGTGCTTGCGGATTTGGCAAAGCTTATTGGAGCAAATGAAGCTGCAACAGCGCAAATTATTTTGTCTTTGGATAGGCTGGAGCAGAACGTTCAATCCGGCAGCTTAAAATCATCCGGGGAAGCTTACGCGTTTACTTTGCTGATCCGCACAGCAAATGGTACGGAGAAGGAGCTGCCCAATTTCTCCTCGCCAGTCGGCATTCGATTGAGCTATAACGCGAGCGCGGATGAAGAAAATCTGCTGGGCATTTACTGGTACAACGAAAACGATCAGAAGTGGGAGTATGTCGGCGGCAAAATTGACAAGGCTGCCAAGCAGATCAGCACCTCCGTACCTCATTTCAGCAAATATGCGGTCATGTCTTATGAAGCAGCTTTCAGCGATGTGCCTGCTTCGCATTGGGCGAATGATGCAATCCGTTCATTAACGGCCAAGCATATCGTCCGCGGGCTTTCGAATGAGCGGTTTGCCCCGCAAAAACAGACGACCCGCGCTGAGTTTACAGCGATGCTCGTTCGGGCGCTCAATCTCGATACTGGTGCCGCTGGCACAACGAGCACTGAGCAACAGTTTGATGATGTATCACCAGATAACTGGTTCTATGGAGAGGTAGAAGCAGCGGTAGCTGCGGGACTCATTCAAGGGAAGAATGCATGGACGTTCGCTCCGAATGAAGCGCTGACCAGAGAACAAATGGCTAGCATAATGGCCAGAGCTTGGGCGATGTTGAATGATGACGAGCAGTCTCCCAACCAAACGGCTCTGGACTTCGCCGATGCAAGTGACATATCGGATTGGGCGAAGCAAGCAGTCGCTTTAGTAACTGAGCTGGGAATAATGAATGGCAAAAATCAAAATCGGTTTGATCCAGCTGCTATTGCAACGCGGGCTGAAACGGCCCAGGTAATTAACAAGCTTCTTCAAAAGCTGGAGTAGCTAGTACTATCTAATGACAAAGCGGCAGACCAAATCTGGTCTGCCGCTTCATTGCTTGGGCTAAAGAGTCATTTTATTGTTAAATACAGAGAAATTCCAATTTTCTAACCTTTTATATATTTCGCCTTGGTCAATAGGCATCTTGTTTTCTATCCACCAATTTAGCACGCCTAGAATTGCACCGATATGCGCTTCTGTCACAATTTCAGTATCAATGGAGTTGCTGTTCAATTGAAAAGTGGTATTTAAATACTCTTTTATACCTGCACCCATTTCTCTCCGAATAATATTACGCAGGGAGTTTCTATCTTCAGATAACAGCTGTGAAAATATGCTTTTATGTTTAGACGCAGTTTCGAATAGCTCCTGAAAAATTTCAGGGGGAGTATGCTTATTTAGCATAAACTCTTCTTCGGCAATTTGTCTCAGCGTACGTGTGAGCAAATCATACTTGTCATTGAAATGAGAATAAAATGTGGTCCGATGAACCATAGCTAAGTCGCAAATTTGCTGTACGGTTATTGCCTCAAAGGATTGCTTCTCCATTAAAGATAACAATGCGTTGTAGAGCAGCTTATGAGTTCTTCTTATCCTAAGATCTAATTTCTCATTATCCATATAAAAACCCCTATCTGTATTGTTAATCGACACATTTACGATTCTGCTCTTTGACCTATTTTATTATACACCGTAGTATTTAAGCTATAAATAGCAATTAAATATACAGGTGTATATAAAAAGGAGTGTTCTTAATGGCAGGTTTAGGTGCAGTAAATAAACTCACTGATGAAGAGCAACAATTACTTCAAAATGCATCAGATTTGGTTCCGGTTCTGCGAGAGTTTGGAAGAAGAATTGATGAGGATAGACACATACCCGAGGAGCTTATTCAAAAAATTTCCCGTGCAGGACTATTTAAGCTTGGAACTCCAAAAAAGTATGGTGGTTATGAAGTTAGTATTCGAGCATTAATTGAAATTATTTCTGAAGTGGCAAAAGGAAATGGTTCTGTTGGTTGGGTAGTTCAAATTATAAATGGAAATAACTTTAACGCTTCTTTGTTACTAGATTCAGAAGTGCTAGATTCAATTTTTAAACATGAAGAAGAAATACGATTCTGTTCCGTTTTGCAAGCACGTAAAGCCATTGTAAGAAAGACAGAGGGGGGTTATTTTGTTGAGCGCGGTTTATGGGGATTTGGTTCGGGTTCTAAGCATGCAACGCATGCATTGTTAAATTTAATGGACCCTAAAGCCGTGCAGGAGAACCCAGGAATGATGCTGGCTGTTGTTCCTATGAGTCAAATTAAAATTGTAGATGACTGGTACACAATGAGTTTGAAAGGTTCCGCAAGCAATAGTTTGGAAATCAATAATTTATTTATTCAGGAACAATATGTAGTAGTTCAAGATCAAGAATTCATAAATAAGTCGAGTTCCATGCTGCGACAATTACAAGGAATAGATCGTTACAAGCCTTATGCGAATGTAATAAGCAGTCTTACAACGGGTATAAGCGCCATACTTGGTCTGGCCAGGGGCGCACTGGAACATTTTGTCGACTCAGCGCCTAGAAAAGGAATTGCGATGACCATCCACAGATCGCAGGCAGAGGTTGGGCATATTCAGTACAAAGTAGGACTTGCTGCTATGAAAGTTGAATCTGCACATCTTCACATCAATCGATCCATCGAAAATTTGGAGAACCATATTAAAAATGGGGAGCCATTTAGTAAAAAAGAGTTTGCGCAAATCCAAACGGATATCGGATATGCAGCTATGTTATGTACCGAAGCAGTCGATATGGTGATGGTAGAAAGCGGAGGCAGCGTTATAGCTGATTCCAATCCGCTGTCCCAAATATACCGTGATATTCGAGGTGGTGCAAACCATGCACTTACAACGGCATCTACTTGTCTGGAGTTGTATGGAAGAATACTCTTTGGGTTGCCCCCTCAGCATGTATTGACCATTTCTGCTGCTCCACTCCTAAAAGATTAAGACGAGAAGCAGGTGCACTCTTATGAAAAAAATAACGATCATTTCCGGAAGTCCAAATGAAAAATCACGTGTCAATGGTATTATAAATTATGCAAAAAAATACTGCTTGATAACGGATACGAAGTATCCATCATTAATGTGGCCTCATTGCCTGCAAAAGATTTAATGCATGCTAATTTTAATAGCGAGTCTATTATAGCCTCACATTTAAAGGTTGCAGAGGCAGCAGGAGTCATTATTGCAAGCCCAGTATACAAAACAACTTTTACGGGAGTCATAAAGGCATATATTGACTTATTACCTGAAAAGGGTTTTAAAGATAAGATAATCGCTGTCTACTTTGTAGGAGGAACGATTTCTAACCTTCTGTCAATCGACTACGCAGTAAAGCCTATATTAGCCTCAATGGGGGCTAAATACTTCGCAGAGAATGTGTTTGCTGTAGACAGCCAAATTGAGCGCTCTGAGGATAGTGAAGGAAACATGATTTTTCAAATTGCGGAGGAACTTAAGCAGCGAATCCAAAATTCTGTCAATGATCTCATCGATTACTAACAAGACTTAAAAACGGAGCATCTCATTGATAAGGAAGCAAGTAAAAAACAAAAAGAAGGGATGTCAACTTCTTTTTGTTTTTTTACTTTCTATAAGCGATAGTCGGTGCTCTATCTGAAGGTCACATTGATTTCCACGATCTCAGAGCGGGAGCCGAGGCGGATCGGCGGTCCCCAGAAGCCGAAGCCGGAGGAAACGATCGATTGCAGCTTTTCCTTTTTCAAATAGCCCCAGTCATTCTCGAACACGAGCTGTGTAATGAAGTTCGCTGGGAATATTTGGCCGTGATGGGTATGGCCTGATACCATCAGATCAACGCCCAGCTCATCGGCAATATCGAAATCGTAGGGCTGATGCTCCAGCAAAATGAGCGGCTTGGCGGCATCCAGACCTTGAACGAGCTCACTCAGCGGAGCACGCTCCGCATCGGAATGATCCTTGCGGCCAAGCAGCGTGAAACGGCCGTCGATGATAACTGACTCATCATAAAGGACTTTCATGCCGCCCGCTTCGACGGCGTTAATAATGTCCTCGATATGCCCATTGTATTTATCATGGTTGCCGAGCGAAGCGTACACACCGTAAGGCGCCTCAATAGCTGCCATGATTTTATCAATGCCATTGTCCAAATAAGGCTGGATTTGATCATCCAAAATATCGCCGGGAAATAGCACGATATCCGGCTTCAAAGCATTAATGCGCTCGACGAGACGGACGGCATGATCTTTGCCGGACAAAATGCCAAAATGCATATCGGAGGCCATGACGATTTTCATTGTATTTTTAGCTGGATCGCTGTCCTGTGCGCCTTTGGGAATCGTAATATCATAAGTACGGACAACAGGACTGTATGCAAGAAATGAACCGTAGCCGAGCAGCGCTAGGAGCAGGATAGGAACGGCAATGCCGGACCATTTGAACACCGACTCGCGCGGCAACGACGTATTGCGCAGCAGTCTTGCGATGAGCTGTACGGAAGGAATAATGAGCAGTAATAAGCAGAAAATAGCGAGCCAATACATGCCAATGGCAATTAAAATAGCATTTTGCGAAATCATTGCCGCAATAAAGACGCAGGGCAGCGCAGCGGCCACGATTGTATAAATGAGCTTGCGTGACTTCGTGTGGAGCGGCTTCAGCCATCGCCAAATACTCCAGCTTTGATAAAAAACAAGCGAGCCGAAAACGGCAAGCATGACAATACCCATAACAATAAACATGATAGCTCTCCCTTTTATGTCTCTTACTGTGCTTTTACGTATTTAGCTTTTTCTACTGAAGGCGATGCTGAGGCCAATGAGGCTGAACACGGAGCCTTCGACGATATTCATTTTGCTAGACAGGCGTGGACGTTTGAAAATAAAACGGCGCAGCACATCGGCAAACATGCTGATTAGGATGAAAATAACGATAGCTTGCAGCATGAACACGAGTCCCAGCGCAATCATTTGCAACGAAGCATAGCCATTCGCCTCATTTACGAATTGCGGCAGCAAAGCCAGAAAGAACAAGGAGACTTTAGGATTGAGCATGCTCATGAAGATGCCTTTCTTGTATAAGGAGGCATACGCCAGCTCATCGGCGGTGCCGAGCGCAAGTGGCGATTGCTTTTGCCGAAAAGCTTTATAGGCTAAATAGAGCAAATAGGCGGCACCGGCATATTTCACAACGGCAAAGGCAACTGCCGATTGGTAGACAATCGCGGAGATGCCGAGAGCGGCTGCGGAAATATGGGCGAAGAGCCCGGTGCATAGGCCGAGTGTTGTGATGATTCCTGCTTTTTTGCCACGGGCGATGCTTTGGGTGAGTACGTATAAATTGTCTGGTCCTGGCATTAAGGTCAGCAGCACCGCAACGCCTAGAAATGATAAGAGGGAAGCCCATTCCAAGGTCAACACATCCTGTTCTATCAAAAAGTTACTTACTTCCTTTAGTATACTAGGAACAGAGTCCCTATCTCAAACTATTCGTAGGCAAGCAGACGGGCGAGCTGGAAGAAATTATAAAGGCGAATGAAGCATTCCATGATATTATAGTGAGAGCGAGCAACAATCCGGTCATGGTGCAAATAATTGACCATCGCACGATTTAGAAGTACGGAGGAATGTGGAATGATTCATTCGTCAGATGAACAGTGGCTGGACTGGGTAAAACGGGTTCAAGCACTCGCGCAAAACGGGCTTGCCTATTCGGAAAATGCTTTCGATATTGAGCGTTATGAAGAGCTTCGCGCTATTTCGGTTGACATGCTGGCGTATGCAACAGGCATAGGCCGGGAACAGCTCAAGCATACTTTTGCCAGCGATACGGGATATGCGACGCCAAAGGTCGGCATTCGCGGTGTTGTATTCCAGAATGAGCGGATTTTAATGATCAAGGAGAAGCAGGATCAGGCGTGGGCGCTGCCGGGAGGATGGGCGGACGTAGGCATTTCTCCTTCTGAGGTGGCAGTGAAGGAAATTTGGGAGGAATCCGGCTTTAAGGTCAAGCCAAAGCGGCTGCTCGCGGTGCTGGACAAAAAGAAGCATGAGCATCCACCGGATATTTATCATATTTACGATCTGTTTATTGAATGTGAGATCATTGGCGGAGAGGCGGCTGTTGGACCGGAGACGACCGATGTTGGTTTTTTCACAGAGGATGCGCTTCCTCCCTTATCGGTGCAGCGCAATACGGAGCGGCAGATTAAGATGATGTTCGAATTTTTGAAGCAGCCGGATAAGCCGGTCGTATTGGATTAATACGAATAGGGACGATCCTGTCAGTTAAGCAAGGCTTACTGACAGGATCGTCCCTATATTTATGGGGATGGTCCGTCGATCAAGGCTGATGGCGGGGCATGCCTTTATTTTTTTATCCATAGCTTGGAAAAATCCAGCCAGCCGAAGGAGTCGATAGCCAGACCTTGAAGGGCTAGCGGCAGCTGCGTCTGGAAACGCGAATGGTAAAGATATAACAGCCAGTTGTCCTGCCGCAGCCATTGCTCGGCTTCCTCGACAATTCGGGCGCGCTCGGCAGCGGAAGGGAGGCTGACGTAGCGGGCAAGTATGCTCCGCAGCTGTTCTCGCTGCTCTATAGTCAAAAAATGATGCAAATTGCTGTCTTCATTAAAAAAAAGCCGAAGCAGGCCCAGCTCTGTATCGTTTTCCAGCACCTCAGTTGCTAGCATCAAATGGGCTGCTTGTGCGAGCTTTTGCGGCGTGACCTCCGCAATGACGTAGGCGCACAGGTTCAAATGGAGTCCGATTTTTGCCGCTCGCTGCTGCAGCCAAAGCATGTCCTGCTGCTCAACAGGCCTGCCGTGATGATACAGCTGAATGGCTTCGCCAGCATAGCCGCTTTCCCGGAGCAGTGCCTTTGCATCAGCCAGCGAGCCAGATTCATAGGAAGCCAGCTCACTGCTGGCGACAAGAAAGCTGTTGGCTGGTACGGCGCGATTGCCTCCGAGCTCCGCAATCAATAGCTCGCGGTCAAGCAGCAGACGCAGCGCTTGGCGGAAGGAGGAGTGGTGCTGGATGCCCGGCATGCTGAAGTTGAAAATTAAATAACGGCAGCCATCTAGCAAGGAATCCATCGCTCTATTATTTTCCGCAGCATGCTCTCCGGATGCGGCATCCATATGCGGCAAGGAGAACTGCCGCTCCCGCGGCGCATCTGAAGGAATATGCCAGATTTCTACAAGATCAAGCCAGGCTCGCTCGCGAAAATAGTGATCGAAGGCTTCAAGCCGCAGCACTTGAGCTGCATTTTCCACCAGCCTGAAGGAACCTGTCCCCAGCATCTTCTGCTCGGAGAATACCACATCATGCGGCAAAATCGACATAGCCACGCAGCTGAGAAAATGCAGCAGAAACGGATTAGGCTTTCGCAGCCTGAAGATCAGGCAATAATCGCTGACGATTTCAATGGCTGCGATATCCTCGTATTGCCAGCAGGAGGGGGAATGCACCTCCCGCAAACGCTCCAGCGTGAACCGCACATCCTCCGCCGTTAGGAGCAGCCCATGATGGAAGCGCACCCCTTTGCGCAAATAAAAGGTCCATGCCGTGTAATCGTCGTTGCTTTCCCAGGCATGGGCAAGCGAAGGCAGGAAGCGCTGCGATGCCGAATCAAAGTCGATCAGACGGCTGTAGATCTGCTCGAGTAGAAACACCTCGGTAACGGTAAAAGCAAAGGCCGGGTCGAAGATGCCAAGCTTCCGCGTCACGGTCACCCGAAGCACATCAAGATTGGCGGTACCTGCCTGCTCCAGCTGGAAGCCCATGCGTTGTTCCAGCATGGCGCGCAGCTTGTCACGCAAGGCAGGAGGCAGCTCGCGGCTGGAGATGAAAGCGATGGCCTCTTTCATTTTTCCCTTTGCCAGCAGCTCGTTGAAATGCTCCGTCAGTACATCCTCCAGTTCCCGGATAACCGTCAATTGCGAAATATGGCCGCGTCCCACCCCCGCGCTCCACGCCGCAAAGCCTTCCTCCACCAGCCTGCGCAGCACTAGCTTGACGTTGCGCGGCGTACAGTTCAGCACCTCAGTCAGCTCGCCAATCGTAATCGGTATCGTTGCGCCTTTATGCTGCTTGCCGGGCAGCGATAGAAGCAGGCTAATATAATGCTCTTTATGTTTCATGTCCTGTACTACACGTCCTTTGCCCTGGCTGACGCAAGCGCGTCCCATAAAAGGTGAAAATTTAATTTCAATCTTACTCTTTTTATTCTCGTTTTCCCAGCTAAAATTAAGTCTACAGATAGAGAGGGGAGAACCATCATGTTTATGCAGCTTGATCGCAATATTAAAATTAGGATTTTGACGACCTTCCTGACCCGCTGTGTAGAGGCGATGATTTTACCGTTTATGGCGATTTATTTTACCCAGCGGCTGGGGGCGGCAATGGCCGGCTTGCTGCTGCTCATTAATTTGCTTGTGCAAATTACAGCGAGCCTGTACGGCGGCTATATGGCAGATCGTTATGGACGAAAAAAGGTGATGGCATATGCGCAAATAATCCGCTTTATTTCCGTCCTCGTCATGACGTTAGCCAACTCGCCCTTTCTTGATTCCACTTGGCTGACCTTTTCCATGATGCTGCTGATTAGTCTCTGCAATGGCATGTTTAATCCAGCGGCTGAGGCTATGCTGATTGACGTCAGCACGAAGGAAAATCGCGCTTTTATTTATAGCATTAATTTTTGGGCGATCAATTTGTCGATTTCCATAGGTGCACCGATCGGCGGCTTTCTGTTCGCGACGCACCGGACCGAGCTGTTTATGATTATGGGACTGGCGAGCTTGGCTACACTTATGCTAACGTTATTTTTAATTCGGGAAACCCATTTTCCAGATGCGGAAAGCAGGCTGCAATACAGCGGCAATGGCCCGATTCGCAATATGGTGCTGAATTACAAGCTGGTAGCGCAGGACAAGCTGTTTATTATCTACAGTGTGAGCGGGATGCTCATTCGCTCGCTGGAAATCCACTTGTACAACTACATTAGCGTCCGCCTGCAAAAAGAGTTCGAGCCCCAGCAGCTGCCCATGCTGGACAACTTCACCTTTGAGCTGACAGGCATTCGGCTTGTCAGTCTGCTGCAAGTAGAGAATACGCTTATTATCGTCTGCCTCGCGATTTGGGCAGCGAGCTTTATCCGCCGTTTCCGTCCAGCACGGATTATGTATATTGGCGTTATTTTGTACACGCTTGGCTTTACGATCGTAGGCTTCAGCAACTCTGTATGGCTGCTTATTGTATCGATGCTGGGAGCGACGGTTGGCGAGCTCATGTTTACGCCGATTAGACAAGCCTATTTGGCGGGCATTGTGAAGGATCATGCGCGGAGCTCCTACCTTGCGGTCAACGGTTTGCTGGGACAGTTCGCTGGAGTCTTCGGAGCTATCGGCATTAGCCTGGGTGCCGTACTCCATTCGAGCTACATGGCATTAATCATTTTTGTAATGGGCATGACGGGGCTGCTGCTGACGCATTATGTATTTCAGCGGCTCGCGCCAGGGACGACTCGTCCGCAAGGTTCAGCACCGACTGCTGCGAAAGTTTAGAAGCCGGTATTTTTTGTAAGCGAAGAAAATAGAGGAGGTTGTGCAGCATGAGTAAAAAACAATGGGCTGGCGCGATGCCAGCCGTACAATTCAGAGTAGCAAGGCCGACGAACCAATTGGCAAAGGTGGCTGCTTTTTATGAACAGGGGCTGGGCCTGAAACGAATTGGCTCCTTCGAGGGGCATGACGGGTACGACGGCATGATGTTCGGTCTGCCGGGGGCGGACTATCATTTGGAGTTTACGCAGCATGTCTCTGGGCCGCCGCTTGCCCCGCCGTCTGAGGATAATCTGCTCGTATTTTACATTGAGGAACGTCAGCAGCAGCTATTAATCGCAGAGCGGCTGCTGGAGCTTGGCTACCCCGAGGTGGAGCCGGAAAACCCCTATTGGAAGCAAAAAGGCATCACCATCGCCGATCCCGACGGCTACCGTATCGTGCTGCAAAATACGTCTGGGCTGAGCTGATTGAGTGTCACGAGTGTCACGAACAAAGCTGGCAGACATAAGGAAAACAGTCGTTAAGTGCTTAACATTTTTATGCTATCATCGCACCAGCTTATTAAACTTTTGAAATGACTTTTCCCATAATTGATTGTAATCAACCAATAGGTATAATTTTGATCCTCCACCTCTGCGTTGCGAAGCCAAGCTTCAAGGTCTTCGAAAACACGCAAACTTTCGGCTAATTCCCTTTTATGATCTTGGATATGCTGGATGATGGTATCAGGCGAGGAATTGCTGCCAAAAAACACCCTCAACAGCAGCTCATTCTTCTTAAGCATAACCATATGCTCCATCGGCTGGGACAACCAGCCCGTCAATGTCTGCCTTCCCTGCTCGGTAATACGGTAAAGTTTTTTGTCAGGCTTTCCGTTCTGTTGAATAATTTCCACTTCAATGTCATTCCGATCAAGCAGCTCTGCCAAGCTGGGGTAGATCTGTCCATAATTTTCATTCCAAAAGTAGCTAGTGCTCTGCTCCATATGCTGCTTTATATCATAACCGGAATGGGGCCCTAGGCTCAATATGCCTAATACTGCAAACATCGTATTGGTTTTCCCCTGCGGTTTCGCCATTCTATATTCCTCCTAATGCCCCGAGTTTACCCCTACCTGCATCTTAACACTGTCATTATGTAAAAAACATTATAGCTTATTTAGGGCTGATTTCACATGTATGTCTATTATATTATAAAAATATATATTAATTTAATAATTAGAATTGACAAGGGTTTTTTGTGAGTTTATATTAGCGATATCAACAAAATTTATATGAGCTTGCCAAGGTGAAACTTCTATACAGACAGCATGAGGAGCACGGAGATATCATTTTGGCAATCCTCACAAAGGAGAGTACAGAGCATGACAATGATTAATGTGAATTATCCAAACGGCCGTTTTACACTTGAGCAACGCCGTCTCCTGGCAGAAGGTCTGACCGATGCGGTCCTTCTTCCAGAAGTAGGTCAGCATTGTCCGCCAGCAAGAGAAGGATTCCAAGTTCATTTCACGGAGCGTCCAACAGATTACATGGCGATTGGCGGCAAGCTGTTATCGGATCAGCCTGAACGTGATGTGATTATGATCAATGTTTTGGTGATGGATGGTGACTGGCCAAATGAAGTACGCAAGGAAGTATTGGAGAACATGCTGGGCAGTTTGACTAAAGTTCTTGAGGTTTCTGAGCCATCTCCAACTTGGTGGATAACGTTCCAGGTCATTGAAGAGGGGAGTTGGGCTTCTCGTGGCGGTGTTCTTTCCATTTTGGACTTATTGGACTCGGGGGTCTTTACCGAAGAGAAGATGAAAGCTATTCGGAAGCATATAGAAAAGTAAATGCAAACAAAATTTTAATGTAAGTTGAAAATATCGCGCGAAGGAATTACAATGCCATCAAATGATAGATTAATCTATCATTTGATGGCATTTTTTTCGTTCTTAATTTTTTTCGATACCGATCAAGCATGGCTAGATTAACGCCATCACAATTCATTGAAAATTTTCAAAACATGAAGAGAGGAATGATAGAAGATGAAAGAAGAAATCTTTATTCCCCACCCCCCAACGTATGGCCCCCTAGGCAACTTGCCTTTGATTGACATAGACTCTCCAACATTATCCCTTGGAGCTTTGGCAGAAAAATACGGACCTATATTCCGCTTTACTGCACCGGGACTATCAAGTTTAATCGTCTCTGGCCATGAGCTCGTTGCTGAGGTATGCGATGTAACTCGATTTGACAAATATGTATACAACGAGCTGCAGAACGTTCGCGCCTTCGGCGGCGACGGGCTGTTTACAAGCTGGACGCATGAGCCGAATTGGAGAAAAGCGCACAACATACTGCTTCCCACGTTCAGCAAACAGGCGATGAAGGGCTATCACTCCATGATGATTGACATCGCCGAACAGTTAATGCTCAAGTGGGCGCGGCTGAACCCGCAGGACTCCATCGATGTAGCCGATGATATGACCCGGTTGACACTGGATACGATTGGACTTTGCGGATTCAATTATCGCTTCAACAGCTTTTACAGGGAAGATCATGCCCCGTTTGTCCAAAGCATGGTCCGGGCATTGAACGAAGCGATGCTCAGAGGCTCGCGAATGAAAATTCAAAATATGCTAATGTTCAAAACAAAACGCCAGTTTGATAAGGATATTCAGACGATGTTCACGCTGGTGGATAAGATCATCACTGAACGTAAGGCAAGTGCCGAGCCGGGACAGACAGATTTACTGGCACGCATGCTGGAGGGCAAGGACCCGGAAACCGGAGAAATGCTGGACAACGAAAACATTCGTCATCAGATCATTACCTTTCTAATAGCCGGCCATGAAACAACGAGCGGTCTGTTATCCTTCGCGATATATTTTCTGCTGAAGAATCCGGAAGTGCTCGCGAAGGCTCAGGAAGAAGTAGACCGCGTGCTGACAAGTAAAGCCCCGCAATATGGGGAGGTTCTTCAGCTTAACTATATCCGTCTGATATTAAATGAATCGCTGCGATTGTGGCCGACCGCTCCAGGATTCGACGTTTATGCAAGGGAGGATACGGTCATAGGCGGGAAGTATCCCATTCCAAAGGGACAGAGTCTCAGTGTGCTTCTGCCTCAACTGCATCGCGATCCGGCTGCTTGGGGAGAGGATGCAGATCTTTTCCGGCCTGAGCGATTCGAAGATCCGACCAAGGTTCCCTATCATGCTTACAAGCCTTTTGGGAATGGTGAGCGTGCCTGCATCGGCATGCAGTTTGCCCTTTATGAAGCCACATTAGTACTGGGTATGGTACTGAAGCATTTCAACTTGATCGATTACGGCAATTATACATTGGATGTTAAGCAGACTCTGACGCTGAAGCCTGGTGATTTCAAGATTCGGGTTAGACCTCGCGAGCAGGTATTTATGAGGGGAAGCGCAGGGATAACAGACTTACTGGCGACAAAACCTGCAGATTTTCTATCTAGTGCTGCGGATAAGGTAGGGCCAGTAATAGTTGGAACGCCGAGTGGCAATGGATCGTTGCTAGTATTATATGGCTCAAAAGGACAAGGCATCGTCATTATCGTAACGAAAGCTAAAACCGGGATGTCATCTCTGGAGATAGCTTTATAGAAAAGCATATCCCCAGGGATACATTTCAGTTTTGAGGAAGCAATCTTTGGTAAGGGGACCGAATTCGATTCCGGAACGCTCAGTTGCATTCACGCTTATGCTATAATTTTATTGTAATACCCTACCATATGATTGAAAATTGAATCAATATAGAATAATACTCTCCAAGGAGTGTACTAAGATGAGAACAGAAATGACATCGTTCAAGCAAACGAGGCTTAACGCCATTCTGGATGAAGCGACCAAGCTATTGATTGAGAAGCCAAATGCCTCGATGAATGAAATTGCAGATTCGGCAGAAATCGGGATCGCTACATTACATCGGTATGTGGAAAGCAGGGAGCAATTGATGATTTACCTGGGCTTACGCGCAATCGAGGTCGTAAGTGAAACCATGCAAGGCATTCAACTGGATGAGGACAAATGTGAAAACTACATCCCTATGCTCATTGAAGCGCTCATCCCGTTAGGGGACAAACTTCACTTCATTGCCCATGATACAACCATTAATTACAACGAGGATATTATTGGTGCAGATCAAAAGCTGAGGGAACCCGTGCTGCATGTCATCGGTTTGTTGCAGCAAAAAGGCTATTTTCGCCATGATGTAGATAAGAACTGGATTGTGAATGTCCTGTATTCACTCCTATTCCTGACATGGCAGCAAGTCGTAAGCGGGGATATTGCCAGAAAATCCGCAGCGGCATTGGTCGTGGATACTTTCTACCATGGTTTTAAAACCCCATGATTTACAAAAGTACAACCTAAGAAGATTGTCCTATAAAAGTTCTTGTCGGTGTGAACAGCGACAAGAACTTTTATGATTCAATTGCCTCTCTGAATTCCATTGCCCAGCTCTGACCAAATCTCTCACCAAGCACAGCAAAATGGCCCTCTTCGCCGTATTAGGGGGGACGAGAGAGCCGCTTGCTCGTTCTATAATAAAGGTTATTGAACGTTTGCGTAGAAGTTCGAATAATTAAGTTGGCCGCTGCCATTCGTAATTTCGGTGCCATATTCTATGCTGCTGACGTAGCGGGTTGTTGGGAAATAGCTTTTGCCAACGAGATAATCGGTAAAATTTTTCACATTGATTGTGAAATTATCCGTCTGCGTCCGTTTGAGGAAGGAATAAACCCACCATTGATGTACCCCGTTATCGGTAATTTCCCCGCGATAAACGTCGTAGCCTTGTCCGCCTACGGAAACGTTGGATGCTACGAGCCCGCCAATCGGTCCAACCCCGCTTGTCCAGCGGTTCCAAATCATAATTTCCTCCGTTGGCTTGCTGCTCCATGTTGCCGTTCCCGTGCTGTGCAGCCAAATATCATAGGCATTGTTATATTGGCCATTCGTGGCAGGATCAATCGAATAGGCTACACCGCTGTTAATCGCTTTATTGTCAGAGAGCCGCGTCGGCAGCCCGCTGCCCGGCGTGTAGCCCTCTGTCCAGTGCCAGCCGCTCACAATCGAAGGGTAAGCTTTCACGCCGCCTGTCGATGTCGGCCAATTCCACACATAACCAAAGTTCGTATTGCTGTTATGATATACGGTCTGCCACCAACCGGAAATCCCCGAGCTGCCCCAAGAGTTGTTAAATAAATAATATTTATTGTTGTTAAAATTTAGTTTGGCGTAAGGTGTGGAGTCGGATGCGGCATAAGCGGAAGCAGGTACTAGGGTGAGCATAGCGGCTATCATCATCAAAATGAACGATCTGTTGCGAGGCTTGTTCTTCAATTAAATCCCTCCATTATCGATCTAGTGAAGCGCTTTCATTTAGTATTTTAGCAATATATGGAGGGAGGAAACACCCCGAAAATTAGTGATTTAATCATACTATTTTTAGGGTAACTGTTAATATGAGGTATCCTTGAAAAAAGAAAATTTGAAGTTTATTGGGCATTTTGCCCTAAAAACTAAAGTTTTCCCGCACGAAATCCGAAGTTAATTATAGGGTGGAATTCCTTGTTATTGGAAGGATGCGTGTGAAGATGAATAACAAGAATATCGTGCAATATTTTTATGAGCATCAATTTCTCCCGGCGCTGGACCAGAAGATGGCTGCGATTGAAGAAGAGCTTCAGTATCATCAGGAGAAATGGATCAATCAGTTTTTGGAAACCTTCAAGCGTATATGCTTGCGAATTAGGGAGATGCAGGAGTCGGATCAAAAAGGCCCGATTTCGCTTATCCATTTTTGCTTGCTGCGCAGGTCGATGATGGATCATTCCTGTTATTTCATTGAAGCGTATTCGGAAAGATGGTATGAGAACTCGGCGCCGCTGTTTGAGGAATATGATGCCGCTTGGCTATATCACTCGCTGCCGGCGTTTATACAGGAAATGACCAAATCGTACGAGGGATACGGGGAATGTGCCAAGTCTACGGAATTTGAAGCGATGATGCTGAAAGCGGTGGGCTGTTATCATTTATTTGCGGTTGCGCTGCTGCGGGCAGCGATGCCGGAAGCCATTATGCTGGAGGAATACAAGTCTATAAAGCGAGAGCTCGCTTTGCGTATCAGCATTGGCGAATATACAGATCTTAGCGAGGATGTGCTGGTCGATTATCAAGGCTTGCAGGATGTGAAGGAAATTCGCAGGCGGCTGGAAGAGAGCAAAGCTAGCAGCATTGCTTATGGATGCTACCGTAATTTAAAGCTGCCCCAGGTGCGAGCGGAATCGAATGATTTGCGGTATGCGGATTTTAGTGGCAGCGATCTGCAGGGGAGCCGCTTTCAGCGCTGCGATCTGATGGGTACGAGATGGAATGGCTGCCTTGCACCCGAGTCGGATTTTCGATATTCTTCGCTGCCGGAAGCAGATTTTCGCCATGCCGATTTGCGCGGAGCCGTGTTTGATTACGTGCGCGGCCATGAGCCGAGAGATCATCGGAGGCCAGGAATGATGGGCGTGCGTTTCGATCATGCAGATCTGGAAGGGGCGAGCTTCATTGGGGCGACCTTTGGCCGGACAAGCTTTGAAGGAGCAAATCTTCAGCATGCGTTATTTTCCCGTCAAATAAAAGATAGCTACAGCTTTTCAGATGAACAGATTCATAGCATACGGTGGGTTGATTAAGCGAGCATGGGAGGGAATTCATAAGCTAACAGAAATAAACAAAGCCTTGAGGCGCAGCATATGCGCTTCTAGGCTTTTTGTTTTAAAGAATCGTGAAAAAAGCTTATTGGCTAGAGCTGCCGCTCCTGTGAGCTGGAATCAGCTTTGCTGCATACGGCATAAAAAACTGCAGGATTATACCGCCTAGGCAGACGGTTAATAGCGTTCCAATCCCTATGGGCCCATGAAATAGAAAGGCCATTAATAAGAAAAAGAGCTGAATCAACGTTCGGGAAAGCAGAATGCCCATGCCGCTCATATCCCGAATCAGAAGCATTAAGCGATCCATAGGAATGGGCGCAACCTGCGTCTGCAAATAACAGGCAATGCCTGCTCCAACGATCAGTAAGCCGAATCCCAGAAACAGCAGCCTGCTTAGCCACATCTCCGGCTGGCTGAAGGCTTGCAGCACATAAAGCCATAGATCGATGCCGAGGCCGGCAATAAAAGCGGTAAGCAAGCCTTTAAATTCGGGCCTTGTGTTGGATAATAGCGAGTTGCCGCCAACCATGATAAGAGCAATAATAATTTCCCAGCTGCCCACCGTAAGCCCGATCTGGTTAGCCAGGCCGACCAGAAGCGCATCAAACGGCGATGCTCCAAAGCCCGATTCAATCGTGAGGGCGATGCCCAGAGACATCATTAAAATGCCTGTCGCATAAAAGAAATATTTCACTCTATCCCATCTTTTCCTGAGCCCTCAGCAGCTAATACTTTTACCATTAATACATGCGGAATCCCGTCCTCCATAAATAGATCCGATACGGTTTCATAGCCGAGCTTATGATAAAAGCCTTCTGCTTGCTGCTGTCCATGCAATTTGAATCGAACATATCCGAGCTCCGTGGCTATTTCCTCTAACGTATGAACGATCACTTTTCCCAGCCCAAATTTCCGGTACGGGGGCAAAATACAGATGCGCTCAAGCTTGGCAAATCCATCTACCGTTCTTAAACGCCCAGTTCCGGCTGGTTTTTCGTTATAATAAACTAAAATATGCTGCACGCGATTCTTCAGCGCATCAAAATCGTCGAATTCATCAAATTCATCCTGCATGGGAGTGCCTTGCTCTTCGACAAATACTTGCTGGCGGATTTGCAGTGCAATGGTTAAATCAGCTTGCGTTTGTATAATGCTTGAATACAACTGCCTCAGTCCTTTTCTGTATAGGTATAACTGCTAGCTTTAAAGCTTTTTAATAGTATAAATGAAATCAATTTTGTTGTAAATGCAACAAAATGAAGATAAGGGGTAGTGATAACCATGAAAGACATTCTTCGTGAAATCGGCATGATTGCTCGGGCTTTGGATTCCATTAGCAACATTGAATTTAAACAATTTGATCTGACAAAAGGGCAGTATTTATATGTAGTGCGCATTTGTGAAAATCCGGGCATCATCCAAGAAAAGCTGGCGGAAATGATTAAGGTCGATCGTACGACTGCTGCCCGGGCTATTCAGAGGCTGGAGGAGCAGGGCTTTATCGAGAAAAAAGAGGACGACAGCAATAAAAAAATTAAAAAATTGTTTCCGACAGAAAAAGGCGAAGCCATTTATCCATTCCTCAAGCGCGAAGGGGAGCATTCCAATGCGGTTGCATTGGCTGGATTTTCAACGGAAGAGGCGGATAACATCCTGCAGCTTCTTCAGCGGGCGAGAAAAAATATTGAAGTGGATTGGGAATTTGTGAAAAAAGGAAACAAACGTAAATATTAATGCAGCTTGCGGTCACCTTTCTTTGGCGCCAGGTGTTATAGAGAGTATACAAACCAAGAAGGAGGTGCTCACGACGCATTATAATCAATTGGAAGCATCGGAGCTGGAACGGCTAATCAGTGCTGTTCAAGCAGGGGAGACGGAACATTACGCTGCGATCGTACAAGCCTTTCAGCAGCCGCTTTATCATTATTGCTGGCGGATGCTGGCGAATCGGCAGGACGCAGAGGATGCGGTTCAAGATATTTTTGTCAAAGCGTATGAGGCAATAGCGGGATATGCGCCCAAGGTGCATTTTTCGGCGTGGCTGTACCGCATTGCCTATCATCATTGCCTGAATTTGCTGCGAAGGCGGCGTTTGCAAAAGCAGTGGCTGCGTTTGTTTCGTCCGAGCGAGATGACGGCTGCAAGCGCGGAAGAGGAGCTGGACAATCGGCTGTATACGCCTGCGCTTGCGGCAGCACTTGCAGCATTGTCGCTGGAGGAGCGGAATTTGCTTATTTTGCGAGTGTTTGAGGAAAAATCGTATGCAGAGCTTGGAATAATTATGGAAAAAAAACCGGATGCGCTGAAAAAGAGGATGAGCCGCATTAAGCAAAAGATTAAACAGCAGCTGCAAAATAAGGGGGAAGAGGCATGGAGCGAATCCGCTTCGATCATGAATACAACGATATAACGAACAGAGCCGCAGCAAATGGAGGACTTCCAGCTATCGATGTCACTGAAGCGGTGATGAAGCGAATTGCAGGGGAAGCTGCGTCAGGCAGGAAGGGACAAACGCCCTTCATGCGCCCCGTAATGAAGCGTACGACGGCATTCAGCGGAGCGCTTATGCTGCTGCTCTTGCTATCGGTCAGTGCCTATGCGGCAAGCCAGTATATTGAAATTCGCAATGCGGCTGGCGAAATCAAGGTGAAGACGATCGATGAAATAACGCCGCAAACAGACAGCGCAGAAGATAGCGCAGACAACAAGGCGTACCAAAACTATTTAAATAAAGCCCAAAAATTTGCCAAGCCGGGCGAGCTGGTTGCTTTTTATGTGTTAGGTACTGATGATCTAGCACACTACACATATAAGGAACAGCCGCTAACCAATTATGAAACCTTCAAGCAGGAGGCGGAACGAACGAACGCGCAGCAGCTGCCGCAGACCATTAACGGCTACAGCTTTATTTCCGGCAAAATAGCTCCCCGTCTGCTTATTACGGATGCAGATAAGCAGACGGCCGCTTATAAACAAGCGTTGTTGGATCTTAAGCAATTAGCCGCTGCTGGAACAAAAGGGAAGAAGCTGTTCATGCAGACTGTGCCATGGCGTGAAGCGAGTGTGGTGAGCGGCAAGTACACCAAAGGGCACTACAAGTTTAATCTGACTCAAATACCTCTTGATGGCGGAGAAATGCATCTGCCTCTGGATTCCAAGCAAAAAACTGAACAGATTCAGGTTGGAGAAACAGCGGTCATATATACTATGCGTACCATTAATGAGAAGATCGGTGTTCAATACGCCCAATGGTATGACGAAAGCAAGGATGCCATTTATATGCTTACAGATCAAGGAAATAAGGGCTTGAGCAAAAAAGAGCTGCTGGCGCTGGCTGGCGATTGGATTAAGGTGCTTAAATAGGCTTTGATTTAGTAGCCGAACGTTTGCTTTAAATCAGCGGCTTCTGTTGGCAGGGCGAGGACGATTTTAGACCATAATCTCCTACGTCCTGATCACTTGAGATGTCCCCCCATCGGCCTTCGTAATCACCAGATCCAGCCGCAGCTTGAGCTTCCCGTTCGGCGTGCTGCCGAGCGGAGTCGCATCCTGCACTTTGGCATAGGCGTGTTCACCGCTGCGCGATACTTCGAGTAGCTCGGCGGACACGTCTTGTTTGATTAGCTGCTCATTTATATAAACGCCCGTTTGCATAGCGCTTGTGACAAGTCCGACGGCAGGTTCGCCGTTTATTCGCGGGTTTCCCCTTCATCCTTTTTTAAGGCGCCAGCAAGCCCATATAAATCAGCTCGGAAGGATTAGCGGGATTTTGGCCAAGCCCAATTTGATCGCCGGGGCGTGGGATTTGCAGCTTGGAGACGAGGGTTTCCATCGTTTTCTGATAGCTGCGTCCGTCTGGTTCGGTGACGTTAAGCGCAAGAATGACAATCGGATCGTAGTTTACGAGCTTGCCCGTATCCGTTATCGAAAGCACGGTCGCAGTTGCGGCTACAGGTATTGCTCCAGTGGACGTCATATGCGCCTGCTTGGCTTGATTGAGGCTTTGATTTATCATGTCACGATGCTCCTTAGGGACAAAGCCTTTCATCATCATGCCGGTGAGCCCCTTGTTAAGCTTCTTATCCGCATACTCCAAAGCCTCTTCTTTGCTTTTCTTCTTTCCGAATAAGTTAAACATAACAACACCTCGTTTTCATCGTATTTTGTAGCTTAATTTAAGTATGAGGCAGACTGGAAATCCTTTCAATACAATCCGCCACATGTAAACAAATCTTAAAAAATGAAGCTTGAGCAGCGAGAATGGGTCGTTTTTTTGTGCCGGAAGAGGCTTTATGCAAAAAAATAGACGGTTTCGGCGCTTCAATGTGCCTCATCGCCCATTGTTTTGCGGCATTCGCTGCGGATGCCCTCTTGTTTCGCCTATTTATTTCGCAATAAATAGACCAATTTGCGGTAATACAGCGCTGATTCCTTGTAGCGGCGACTGTCTTCCGAGGCGACAGCGAGCGTTTCATAAAGCGGCTCCAAGCGCACCGACTGCTGGGTTTGCTCGAAATAGGGCAGGCAGGATAAGGCGGCCTCTATAAAGGCTTCCTTTCTATCGCTTGACAAGGCAAGCTGGCTTTCATAAAAAACGGCGGTCATTTGCTGATCCTCCGTCAGAGAGCAGCTGGCAAGCAAGGTAAGTCCTTGCGAGAGCAGACCCCAGTTTTTGGAGGTGTAGGCCACCTCGCAGCGATAGATCAGTAGAAGCGGCGCAAGCAGCTGCTTCATCTCGTCCGTTTCCTGCTGCGCGAGTTCTTCAAAGCGTGCGATTTCATCGGATGCTTTATCCAGCTCGCCAAGCTGCGTCAGCATAATGATGCGATTATTCATAATGGACGGAAACAGGTCGCCAGGGCTAGGCGTATAGACGAGATGGGCTTCCGCCATCGACAAAGCGAGCAGAGCTTCCTCATAACGTCCCATCGCAAAGCAGCAGCCGCTGTAGGCCAGATGCTGGCCGGATAATCGATGATACAGCCGTTCGCTGTACACATACTGCATCGTTTGCTCATAAATCGCTTTAGCCGATTCATATTGCTTGCTGTAAACAGAGGCTTCCATTAAAAAGTTTTGCACCGTTAACCAAATTTCCGAGCCTTGTTCCACAAGTGCGCTTAAACGCTGGCTATTATTTAATGCTTCAAAATATTGATTTTTGGAGCGGTAATGCTGAATCTTATACAAAAATAGCGCCTTCTTGAGCGGAATGGGCAAATCCGGGTCGTCCTCGCGTCCAAACTTCTCTAAATAATAGTGAAGATAAGTACGGTGAATATATTCATAAGCATCGCCATTATTTATCTGCTGATAATAGACGGCTTTCATTAAAGCGGTAGTCAGCTCAATCGTCAGCGCGTCATTTTTGTCATCAAGCTCATTGACATCAGCCTCAGCCAGTGCTGGAACAGGCTGCGACAGCCGGGTGAAAATCTCCTCAGCGCGCTCAAGCGTGACCTCATCCTGCAAGGCGGCTTGAGTTAAATACTCGGGCGAGACGGAAAGGCGGGCAGCAATCAGCTTAGCCAAATCGTCGGCAAACGGATAACGCTCCGCCAAAATATTGGCGAAATGCGCTTGAGTCACCAGCCCCTCGACCAGATCCTTGCGCGCTAAGCTGCGTTTTTTACATAGAAACTCAACCCGTTCTTTTAGCAAATTCATCCTCCTCAGGTTAATAATCTTTCATCTAGCCCATCTGGTTGCATCATTTATCTTATAATAGTAACTTACCCCAAGCTCCAAGGGGAATAACCCGATGCTAAGGAGCTGTGAGGAAATGAGCGGTGCTTTTTTTCGTCGCAGTCTCTAACGACTAGAAGGAGGAAAAAAATGCAGTTCAAAAAACGAATATTGGCTTCATGGATGGTGATGTCGCTTTTTATAGGCGCGGCCATTCCCTTCTCCAATGCTGTCATTGCGGACAAGGTTCCACAGCTTGTACTCGACAGCGATTTTGAAGACGGCAGCCTGCAGGGCTGGAAAGCCAGAATCGGACACGAGAAGCTTAGCCTCAGCAAGCAGGAGGCGAACACCGGCAGCGGGAGCATGCTGGTAGAGGGGCGAAAGCGTACCTATAATGGCCCCATGCTCGATCTTAGGAAGCAGCTGCTCCCTAATAAAGAATATGAAATATCGGCTTATATTAAGCTGAAGGAAAAGCCAGCCAAGGATATAACGATGCAATTGACCGTTTATAAAAATTCGGGAGCGGCAAGCTGGAGCCCGCTGAAGCAAATGACAATCAAGAAGGAGGAATGGCAGCAGTGGCATGAGCTCAAGGGAACGTTTCTTCATGGAGACACCCCATCCGAGCTGAAGCTGTACCTGGAAACGCCATACATAACGGATGATACAGTTGATACGACAGCTTTCTATGTGGATGATGTATCGATTGCGGTTATTTCTGACATGGCGATAGAGGACGATATTCCGGCAATAAAGGAGGTTTATAAAGACGATTTTACGATTGGAGCGGCGGTATATCCGTGGCAAATGGAAGGCATTTATGGCGATTTGCTCATAAAGCATTTTAACAGCTTAACCGCAACCTACGAGATGAAGCCGAAATTTCTGGCACCGAAGCAGGGGCAATATGCATTCGCAGCAGCGGATCGTTACGTCCGATTTGCCCAGGCGAATGATATGGTAGTGCGCGGCCATGCGCTCATCTGGCATACGGATGCGGCGGAATGGATGTATTGGGACAATAATGGCAAGCCTGCTAGCCGAACGCTGGCGCTATCGCGCATGAAGCAATATATCGAGAAGGTCATGAAGCGCTATAAGGGCAAGGTGTATGCATGGGATGTCGTGAATGAGGCGATTGCGGACACCGGTGGGGATAAAAACGGGCTTCGCCAAACGTCATGGTATAACACGATAGGACCGGATTACATTGACAAAGCGTTTGAGTTTGCTCGCGCCGCTGATCCGTCCGCCAAGCTTTATTACAATGATTATGGCACGGAAACGCCGCAGAAGCGGCAGGAAATCTATCAGCTGCTTAAGCGGCTTAAGAGCAAAGGACTGATTGACGGCGTAGGGCTGCAATCCCATTATAAGCTGGAGTCGCCATCGACGCAGGAGATCGAGAAAACGATCAAGCTGTATTCCGGACTTGGCTTGGACATTCAAATTACAGAGCTGGATATCGATACCCGGATCAGCTTCGGCACATCAATACCGGAGGCGATTGCGGTACAGCAGGCCTACCGTTACAAGGAGCTGCTGGAGCTTTATAAAAAATACAGCAAATCGATCTCATCTGTCACCTTCTGGGGTGTGCAGGATGAGAAGACGTACAACAATCAGGCGCTTTTATTTGATACGGAGCTGCAAGCCAAGCCAGCTTATTGGGGAGTGGCAGATTCGTCCCAGCTGCCGTCAGATCCACAAAGCCGGACGGTTGCCTTGAGGGCTTCGCCAAGAGTGCAGCAGTCAGCTGATCCCATTTGGGATCAAGCGGTCTCCTCTCAGCTTACGCAATTGGGCAGCGAGAAGACGAGCTTTAAGACGCTATGGGATGGGACAAATCTTTATGTGCAGGTCATTGTAGCGGACAAATCCCGCGATGACGCTGATCAGGTAGAACTGTATGTTCGGGAAGATGGGCAGGAGGGCAGCGAAAATGCACAAGAAGCAAGACGGCTGATTTTCCCCCGTCTGAATAAACAGAAGGGCAGCTATTCTTATGTAACCAGAGCGCTTGCCACTGGCTATATGGTGGAAACGGTCATTCCTTGGCAAGCGGTCAAGGGCTCAAATGGCCGGGAAATTGGTTTTGAAGTGAAAATCATAGATGGATCGTCCGGCGCAAGCGGGCCAATTTATTGGAACGACAGCGCTTGGCCGAGCGATTCAGTGGGCAAGCTGGGAGCGATCTGGCTGGCGGATATGCCGAAATAAGGCTGAACCCGCCAGCGGTGTTCTTAACCAGCAGATAGACTGCGGCGAACGCCTTTGCCTTGGCTTTTGAGCTTGGTAATTAGAGTGGGTCTATAGCGATTGAGGATAAAGCGGATGACAAAATAGCCGATTAAGGAAAACACAATGCTGTTGACGATAGAGCCAATCAGAAAATTCATGCCCAAATGGCCGAAGGAAGCAAAATGTCCCGCCTTATGCGTTATCGGTGGCGCGAGTGCCATATGCGCGGGGTGATTGGCGGCCGGAGCGCCAACGAGGCGATTCAGCCAAAATCCGACTTTATAATTCAAATAAAACAGTCCCGGCCAAGTAAAAGAGCCGATCGTCGAAAAAATAACGCAGGCGGCCAGATTGCCGCGAAGCAGCCGAGTGAGCAGGAGGGAGATCGGCAGTCCGACGATGAAAGTCGGAAACCAGCAGTGCAGAAACCCCAGTACGCTGCCAAGCGCTACGACATGGTCGCTTTTTTTTATACGGAGCAGGCGCAAGCCATAATATTTAAATTTTCGCAGCATTTTTGTTCTCACGATGAACGGCTCCCAGCTGTATATGATGAAAGTATCATAACATATTCGTGGGGGGGAACAAAGGCGGATACTGCTTCTGCCGGCTGCGTCCACGCCAAAAAGAGACAAAAAAGCAGCATAACGGGAAACAAGCCTCTAAATACGCTGCATTAGCGCATTCAGAGGCTTGTTTATGACCTTTTATTTATAATAGGATGTTGTGAGCGGAACAAATACAGCTCCGTCCTCTTTGGCATCGGCATAAACATACAGCTGGTTTGCGCCGCCGATGTCCACTTCAACCGTGACGAGGCCATCGGCCACGTTAATTTCTGTCGTTTTCAAAATCGTATCCGTACCCGTGTCCTTCACCGTTAATTTGCCCAGGTCTTGCCCAACGGCTGCGATTTGAAGATACAGCTTTTGGTACTTTTTCTTAGGCTCCAAAATAAACGAGCTTGAACGGGAGCTTTCGGCATTATCGAAAAGGGCTTCCTTATAATCTTTGCCGTTATAGGTTGTTTGCGCAGAATCTTTCGTGCGGTACGTATTGGTGGTCAAGGAGCTTGAGATGGAAACGCCTTCTACTTTTTCACCAAGCTGAATCAATTGCGTCTTGCCGTCATAGTCAACCGCAACGCCAAGCGCATCGGAAATCGATCTAACTGGAAGATAGGTTGTGCCTTTATAGCTAATCGGAACCACGGTATTATTATTGCCATCCCGCAGCTGCACAGGCTTGCCATCCACCTTAAAGGCAATGTCTTTATTCAAATAAGCTTTAATTTCTTGCAGTTTTGTTGCGCCGTAAGCACCCGTTGCCATGCTTGCAACAATCGTCGTGCCAAGAACTACAGCTATCGTGAGCTTTTTCAAAATAGGCCACTCTCCTGTTCTGGTTTGAAAAAATGGTCGTACGTATATCTAATGCCTGGAAATGCTTACCCTATTATAGGTGCGATGCAACAGAGGGACAAGCCCGCTGGGACTATTTTCCTCTAAAAATAAGTCTCTAGAAATGGATTTGTTTTTGAAACGCGATCCGTACATGCCACGTACAAGGAAGGAGAAATGTGGTTAATAGGTATAGAAACGTAAGCATGATAAGGAGGAGAAAAAATGTCAGGTGTTTGGATTCAGCATTCGGTTATTTTTAGCTTGAAGCACGCGGAGGGCTCCGATGAGGAGCAGCGCTTTCTGGAGGATGGACGCACCATTTTGAGTTCGATTCCGGTCGTTCGCGATTTCGAGGTATATTTGCAGGTAAGCCCTAAAAACGATTATCGTTTCGGCTTTTCCATGGTATTCCAAAGCAATGAGGATTATGAAGCTTATAATGTGCATCCGCTGCATGTGAAGTTTGTCGAGGAGCGCTGGGTTGCGGAAGTAGAGAAGTTTCTGGAAATCGATTACCAGAAACACGTCACGGTCGTTTAGAAGGAGGAGTCAACGTTGGAATTGCTGTTGGAATATGGCTGGGTATTAGTGGTCTTGGTTGTTCTGGAAGGTTTGCTGGCAGCAGATAATGCGCTCGTGCTAGCTGTAATGGTTAAACATCTTGATGAGAAAAGCCGGAAGAAGGCGCTGTTTTACGGATTGTTCGGCGCATTTATTTTCCGTCTAGCCTCCTTGTTCGTTATCTCTCTGCTTGTGAATGTATGGCAAATTCAGGCACTCGGCGCGCTGTATCTGTTATTTATTTCAATAAGCAATATCATCAAGTTTTTACGAAGGTCCAAAGAGGCCGAAGAGGAAGAGGAGACAGAGGAGCAGAAGGAGAAGAAAAACTCCAAAGCTGGCTTCTGGTGGACGGTTCTGAAGGTTGAAATCGCCGATATCGCCTTTGCGATCGATTCTATTCTGGCGGCGGTGGCGCTGGCAGTGGCCTTGCCTCCAAGCGGTCTGATGCAAATCGGCGGCATGGACGGCGGACAGTTTATCGTTATTTTCCTCGGCGGTTTTATCGGGCTTGTCATTATGCGTTTCGCGGCGAACTATTTCGTGAAGCTGCTTCATTCCCGTCCCGCGCTTGAGCTGACGGCATTCGTTATCGTCGGCTGGGTCGGCGTTAAGCTGGCCGTGCATACGATGGCGCATCCATCCATCCACTGGCTGTCGCATGATTTTGTAGAAGGCTCTGTATGGAAAGCGACCTTCTACATCGTACTCGTCCTGATTGCTGTAGTTGGCTGGTTCTTGTCGGGCCGCAGCAAGGTGGAAGGCGAGCATGGAGATGGAGCGGGTAAAGCCGCAAGCTTGGATAAACATACGGGCTAATCAAATGACATAAACCGTTTAATAAATAAATGAATAAATAAATGAATAAATAAATGAACCAAGGGAGCCATCAACACAGCTTTATGCTGTGAGGTGGCTCTTTTATTCCGCATAATTTGACAATTGCCTGTCATGCATTGCCGAGTGGACGAGAAAGGCATATAATTAAAACGGCAAACATCGTACTTTTTCGTACAAATATGAACATTAGGGGAGGCTGTACTTGTGAAGAAAATCAAGGTGCTTCAACAAATTGTAGATGCTGGCGTCGTTGCTGTACTTCGCGCTGATTCGCCGGAGGAAGTTGTAGAAATGTCCCGCCATGCGATAAAAGGTGGGATTAAAGCGATTGAAATTACGCTGACCGTACCATTTGCGCTGCGTGCGATTGAGCAGCTCAGCAAGGAATATTCGGTAGATGCGGACCCGCAATCGGATCAATTTGCCATTATCGGAGTGGGAACGGTGCTTGATCCAGAATCGGCACGCGCGGCGATTTTGAGCGGCGCGGAATTTGTCGTTTCCCCGGCACTTAACCCTGATACTATAAAGCTATGCCATCGTTATGCCATTCCGGTTATGCCGGGCACGATGACCGTTAACGAAATTCAACATGCGCTGGAGCTGGGTGTTGATGTTGTGAAGCTATTCCCTGGCAATCTGTATTCGCCAAGTGTTATTCCTTCAATTAAAGGGCCTTTGCCGCAAGCAAATGTTATGCCGACTGGCGGCGTATCGCTGGATAATCTCGGCGAATGGGTAAAAGCGGGCGCGGTTGCTGTTGGCATTGGCTCCGATTTGACGAAGGAAGCTGTGAAGACAGGCGATTACACCTTGATTGAGGCAAAAGCACGTGCTTATATGGAAGCTTACCGCAGCGCTAAGCGCTAAATTTCCCGTTCGGCCGCTGCTTTTTATGTAAGCGCATTAGCGAAAAGCGGCGGAAAGCAGCCATTGCAAGGCGAGAGGGCAGCCTTATCGCAAGCGATTAAGGTGCTTTTGGCTCATTTGGATGGCGAAAGCTGTTTGCGTTTGATAAAGTAGTAGTAGGTTGTTCAAGATTTTGAAGGAGGCTACTTAAAAGATGGAATATCGGATTGAGAAGGACACAATGGGTGAAATTCAGGTTCCTGCGGACAAGCTGTGGGGCGCTCAAACGCAGCGCAGCTTGCAAAACTTCAAAATCAGCGGAGAGCGGATGCCGATTGAGGTCGTTCATGCTATGGCTATTATCAAGAAAGCCGCAGCTATCGCCAATGAGAAGCTGGGCGTGCTGGATGCAGAGAAATCTGCGGTTATCGGTGAAGCGGTAGATGAAATTTTGACTGGCCGCTGGGATGAGCATTTCCCACTCGTCGTTTGGCAGACGGGCAGCGGTACGCAAACGAATATGAACGTCAATGAAGTTGTAGCGCATCGCGCCAATCAACTGCTTGAGGAGCGCGGCAGCGCCGTTCGCATTCATCCAAATGATGATGTTAACCGCTCCCAAAGCTCGAATGATACGTTCCCTGCGGCGCTGCATATTGCTGGCGTAGTAGCGGTGGAGCAGCGCCTGATTCCGGCTATTGATGTGCTGGCAAGAACGCTGCAGGACAAGGCGGAGCGTTTCAACGATATTGTGAAAATCGGCCGTACGCATTTGCAGGACGCGACTCCGATTACACTTGGCCAAGAAATTAGCGGCTGGTACGCCATGCTGGTTAAAACTCGCAAAATGATCGTGCAAAGCGTAGACGAAATGCGCGAGCTGGCGCTTGGCGGCACAGCGGTAGGTACTGGCCTTAACGCGCATCCGGATTTCGCGGTGCAGGTAGCGGAGGAAGTGACGACGCTTACGGGCAAAACGTTTATTACAGCAGAAAATAAATTCCACTCGCTAACGAGCCATGACCAAATCGTCTATACACACGGTGCTGTTAAGGCGCTGGCGGCTGATTTGATGAAAATCGCCAATGACGTTAGATGGCTGGCAAGCGGTCCACGCTGCGGAATTGGCGAAATCTCGATTCCTGAAAATGAACCGGGCAGCTCGATTATGCCAGGCAAAGTTAACCCGACGCAAAGCGAAGCGATTACGATGGCGGTCTGCCAAGTGATCGGCAACGATGCAACGATTGCTTTTGCAGCAAGCCAGGGCAATTTTGAGCTGAACGTATTTAAGCCGGTTATCATTTACAATTTCCTGCAATCCGTTGCTTTGATGGCGGATGGCATGATTTCCTTTAATGACAACTGTGCGGTGGGCATTGAGCCGAACGAAGCCGTGATCAAGCGCAATCTCGATCAATCGCTTATGCTCGTAACAGCGCTTAACCCGCATATCGGTTATGAGAATGCAGCAGCCATTGCGAAAAACGCGCATAAAAAAGGGCTGACGCTGAAAGAATCGGCAATTGCGAGCGGCCTCTTGACGTCCGAGCAGTTCGACGAATTTGTGAAGCCGGAAGCGATGATTGGCAAACGCTGAGCCAGTGACGCAGCAGCAAGTGCTGCACGGTTCTTGCTAGCGGTACGATAAAACTTAAATAGGTATAAAATTTAGCCTCTAGTGTCCTAAGAAGTATAGGATGCCAGGGGCTTTTTTCTATGGAATAGCAGCCTAGCATTTATAAATTTGCTCCTATCTATAGTCTTCCTCCCAAAATAGAGGATGGAAAATAGGGTGAACAATTGATCCTCAACATATCGAACATTTGATCAAACGAGGAAAGCGATAAGTGAAATGTTAAGATATTATATTCATTTTTGCGACCGAATGTAAAGGGAATGTAAATTTAGATAACAATTAAAGATAGCTTAACAATATTTTTTTGTCAAAATGTTTACAATAGGCCCACTCTACTTTATATTAAATATTAAATAGATAGAAAAAGGTTTCTTTTTTTCATTGATTCATAATAATATGAAATTTTGATAAGGAGTTGATGAATGAAAAATGCACAAATAGCAAATTTGTTGTGGATTTTTCTTATTTTTATCTGATTTATTGCACGAAATGACAACAAATATCGACAAAATGATCTTAATGTAATATGTATGTGAGGAAAAAGAACTATCTATGGAACTAACCTAGGTAAAAGGGAGAGATTGTCTTATGAGACGAAAGTTTCAGGCATTCAAGCGGCCGATAAGTGTATTTTTGGCTGTTATTTTGCTTGTGGGAACGGTATTGGGTGGTTATGGCACGCCGGTACAAGCAGCTGTCAGCAATGACAATATTGTCATTTCACAAGTGTATGGGGGCGGAGGCAATGGAGGCGCGCCACTCAAACAGGACTTTATAGAATTATACAATCCAACCAATTCACCGATTTCCCTCGCGGGATGGAGCGTGCAATACGCTTCGGCTGCAGGAGCTTTTACAACGAATATACACAATTTAAGCGGAACAATTGCCGCTAAAGGCTATTTCCTTATTCAAGAGGCGGCGGGAACAAGCACGACGGCTGCTGATCTGGAATCGCCAGATGCAATTGGTACGCTTAATATGGGTGGTACCGCTGGTAAAGTTAGACTGCTTAATGCAAGCAGCGCAGTGATAGATCTAGTTGCTTACGGTTCAACAGCGACTGGTGGAGAAGGTGCTCCAACTGGCGATCTGGGTGCTGCATTAGCAGCTATCCGCAAAGCGCTAAATCCGGGTGACCGTGCGCTGGATACGGATAACAATAACGCAGACTTTACAGTAGCTGCTCCAAGCCCTAGAAATTCTTCTTACGGCGCGGTTGCAAGCGTAACGGCTAGTCCAGCGGCGGGCGAGGTTCCAGCAGGAACATATGTAACCTTGTCTACAGCAACGGTAGGGTATAGCGTTTATTACAGCGTCTACAGCCCGGATGCTCCGGTTGCTCCGGAAAATTTTGCAGCTTATGCGTCTCCTATTGAAGTTACAGCTCCAATGACGATTCATGCGTATGTGAAAAATGCAGAAGGCATGATTAGCGGCCTGACTGAATTTGCCTATACGCTTGCGAACCTTACACCGGTTGCGATTTCGGATGTGCGAAGCGCGGCAGTAGGCTCTAAGCTTGTGACGCATGGGACGGTTTCCCATCGTACAGAATCTGGCGGCAAAGTAAATCTGTTTGTTCAGGATGCCACTTCTGCTGTCGTCGTTAGAGGCACGGATTCAGGTGCGCAGCCAGGCGATGACGTTGAAGTTTATGGTCAAACCTCGCTGTACAATGGCATGCTGCAGCTGGACACGGATCTGGTTACAGGCGGTTATGTGACAGTTAACGGTCAGAGTGCGGTTCCTGGGCCAACGGTCATTACTTCGACGGCTTTTGGCACGGGTGATGCGGTTCGCAATTTGTCCGAAGGCCGTCTGGTGCAAATCAATGATATTACGATCAAACGTGCGGCAAGCGGCGTGTTTTATGCAACGGATGCTGCCAGCAGCCAGGAAATTGCGATTTATTCCTCGGATGCGGCCTTTGCTCTGAACAAAACGTTTGAGCAAGTAACGGGCGTAATGACGTATTACACGGGTGTTGGTATGGAGCTTGTTCCAAGAAGCTCTTCCGATATCGTAGAGCGCAAGCTGTCTGTAAATGCCAGCGTACCTTCCGGCGGTATTGCCACGGGTGGAACGGTTGCGCTCAGCACGCTGATGGACGGCGGCGTCATTCATTTTACGACGGATGGCACTACGCCGACAGCGGCAAGCATGGTCTACAGTGCGCCAATTGTCATTAATGCAGATACAACGATTAAAGCAATTGTAGTGGCGGGTGCCGACACGAGCTCTGTATATACACTCGAGTATACGGTGCTGCAAAACACAAACGGCATCAAGATTCATACGATTCAAGGCAAAACCCATCGTTCTATTTATGAAAATGTAGCGGTAACCAATGTTTCCGGTGTCGTTACATCGGTAAGCACAAGCAGCTTCTACATGCAGGAGCCAGATAGCAGCATCGATAGCGATCCTGCTACTTCAGAAGCGATTCAAGTGTATAAAGCGGCTCACGGCGTTGCCATAGGAGATGTGGTAACGGTAGATGGCACAGTTGTCGAGTATGGCACGAGCCCGGCTCTGACCGTTACGCAAATTACAGCTACAACTGTTACGAAGGGACTTCCTTCGCAGCCATTGCCTTCGCCAATTGTTATTGGTACAAATGGACGTATCGTACCGAACGCCATTGATACCGACAGCTTTGGAGCGTTTAATCCCGATGGCGATGCGATTGATTTCTTCGAAAGCCTGGAAGGCATGCGCATCCAGTTGAATGATGCCCGCATTACTGGCCCTTATGCCAACTCGGTTACGCCAGTGACTTTCGACAATGGCGCTAACAATCCGATCAAAACCGATGCAGGCGGCATTGTGCTTACAGGTGATGGCACGCAGCCATTCGACAGCAGCCTGAATCCGCAAAAAATGTATATCGCGGCTAAGCCGGCCGGTCAGGATATTAAAACAGGCGACCAATTTAATGGTCCGATTACAGGTGTATTGAATTATACGAGCAATTTGTTCAAGCTCATTCCGGATGGCTCATTGCCAGCTATTACGTATTCTTCCCGTGCACAGGGTGTTGCGTCCACGGTAGCTGCGGCTGACAAGCTGACGATTGCTACGTTCAACGTAGAAAATTTCAGCAGCAGCCAGACAGCTAAAGCTGGAAAAATCGGCGGCATTATCGTAAACAACCTCAAAACGCCTGACATTATTGGGCTTATGGAGGTTCAGGATAATAATGGCGAAACAAACAATGGCGTTACGGATGCGAGCCAAAGCTTCCAAGCGTTAATCGACGCTGTTGTTGCCAAAGGCGGCCCGACTTATGCTTACACGGACATTGCTCCGGTAGACGGGTTGGACGGCGGAGCTCCGGGTGGTAACATCCGCGTGGGGTTCTTGTACAATACAGCGCGCGTAACCCTTGCGGCTGGAACGAAAGGCGACTCGACAACTGCTGTACAGGTGAAAGGCGATGGCAGCCTGTCTGTGAACCCGGGCCGAATCAGCCCAACGGATGCAGCCTTTAATGCTTCACGCAAACCGCTTGCGGCTGAATTTAATTTCCAAGGCAAACGCGTTGTAGTCATTGCAAATCACTTTAATTCCAAAGGCGGAGACGGCATTCCTTGGGGAACGATCCAGCCGGTTATCCGCAGCAGCGAAACACAGCGTGCTCTGCAAGCTGGAATTGTAAATTCCTTCGTATCGCAGCTTGTGGCTAACGATCCGAATGTAAATGTAGCCGTACTTGGCGATTTGAATGACTTCCAGTTCTCGAAGACACTTGATATTTTGAAGAAGGACGCTTTGACTAATCTGGTTGATACAATGCCAGAGAAGGATCGTTATTCTTATATTTACGATGGCAACTCCCAGACGCTTGACCACATTTTGGTTAATGATGCTTTGAAAGACTATTCCGATATTGAAGTCGTCCATGTCAACGCAGACTTTACGGATTCAATGGGACGCGTGAGTGACCATGATCCGCTGCTTGCCCAGCTTGATCTTGGCAGCAAGCCGGTAGTTGGCAACGATAATTTCTCGCTGCGTGTATTGCACATGAATGATACACATGCACATCTGGACAATATGGCACGCCGTGTAACAGCAATCAACAGCTTGCGCGAT
Source organism: Paenibacillus algorifonticola (assembly GCF_050481745.1). Lineage (GTDB taxonomy): Bacteria > Bacillota > Bacilli > Paenibacillales > Paenibacillaceae > Pristimantibacillus > Pristimantibacillus algorifonticola_A. The sequence goes on from NZ_JBCNGR010000006.1 coordinate 625,881, forward strand.
AATAACACGCTGCTGCTTGATGCAGGCGATGTTTTCTCGGGTACGCTTTATTTCAATCAGTTCAAGGGTCTTGCTGATCTGTGGTTCATGAACTATCTAAACTATGATGCCATGACCTTCGGCAATCATGAGTTTGATAAAGATGCAGCGACGCTTGCTGCTTTCGTTAGAGGCGCGAATTTCCCATTCGTAAGCGCGAATGTGAATTTTAGCGGCGAAGCGGAGCTCAGCAGCCAGTTCGTCAATAGTATTCCACAAGTGAATGGTACGGCGAATGATGCTAAAATCTATCCGGCTATCATAAAAGTGGTGAATGGCGAGAAGGTTGGTATTTTCGGTTTGACGACACCGGATACGGCGCTGCTTGCTTCACCTGGCGGCGTGACGTTTAACGACGTTAAAGCTAGCGCGGAAGCAACGGTTGCGCAGCTGGAGTCGGTGGGCATCAACAAAATTATTGCTTTGTCGCATATTGGCTATACCGAGGATCAGAAGCTAGCGGCTGCGGTAGACGGCATTGATATTATTGTCGGCGGCCATTCTCATACGCAGCTGAATGCCCCTGCTGTATACCGCAAGGATGCTAATGCAGCGGCGACGCTGATCGTACAGACTGGCGAGTACGGCGTAAACTTGGGCCAACTGGACGTTGAGTTCGATGCGGCTGGTAAGCTTAAAGTATGGGACGGCAAGCTGGTCAATGTTGATCAGCAAGTGAACGCTCAGTATGTGTTTGCTGCTGACCCGACTGCTGCTGCTAAGGTAGCGGAGTACAATGCACCTCTAACTGTGCTTAAGCAAACAGTAGTAGGTAAGACGAATGTGGCGCTTGATGGCCTTCGAAAAAACGTACGTAGACAGGAAACAAATCTAGGTAACCTGATTGCGGACGGCATGCTGGACAAGGTGAAAAATAGTGCGCTGATCGATAAAACAGGCATTGCTGGTTATGTAACAATTCAAAACGCAGGCGGTATCCGCGATTCCATCCCTGCTGGCGACATTACGCTTGGCCATTTGCTGACGGTTATGCCATTCGGCAACAACCTGACGGCGCTGAAAATGACGGGTGCGGAAATTATTGCTGCACTGGAAAATGGCGTTAGCGGTTCTACGCCGACGTCGGAAGAAGGCAGATTCCCGCAAGTAGCGGGCATGCGTTTCTATTATGACATGACGAAGCAACCGGAAATTTATAATTCCGTTACTGGTCAAATCACGCAAGTTGGTGAGCGGGTTTTGAAGGTGCAAGTTTTGAACGATAAGGGCGAATATGTTGATATTGACGAAAATGCCTACTATGTCGTTGCGACGAACTCGTTCATGGCAAACGGCGGCGACTTCTATCTGTCGATGAAGGCAGCCAAGGATGCTGGACGCTTCTATGAATTGAACTTCGTAGATTATGAAGTGTTTAATGAATATTTGAGTAAAATCGGCACGGTCAACATCGGCGTAGAGGGACGTATTGCCAACGTGCAAGGCATATTCGATCTGCGAGTCCTGCATACGAATGATACACATGCCCACCTGGACAATGCTCCTCGCCGATTAACGGCGATCAAGCAGTTAAGAAATGATAATACCCTGCTTTTAGATGCAGGCGATGTGTTCTCGGGCACGCTTTACTTCAACCAATTCAAAGGTTTGGCGGATCAGTGGTTCATGAACAAAATGGGCTATGACGCTATGACTTTTGGAAATCATGAGTTTGACAAGGATGCGGCAACGCTGGCTGCATTCATATCCGGGGCAGAATTTCCTTTCGTTAGCGCAAACGTTGATTTTAGCGGCGAGGCTGAACTGGGATCCCTGTTCACGCAAGGAATTAAGACGATATCGGATGACTCGGGGAACGGTAAAATATCTCCGGCTATCATTAAAGAGATCGATGGCGAGAAGGTTGGTATTTTCGGTCTGACGACGCCGGACACGGTATTGCTTGCATCACCGGGCAAAGTCACCTTCAAGGATGCGGTAGCAAGCGCGCAAGCGACAATCACAGCTCTTGAGCAAGAAGGTGTGAATAAAATCATTGCCCTGTCGCATTTGGGCTACACAGAGGATCAGAAGCTTGCAGCAAGTGTGGAGGGGCTGGATATTATCGTGGGCGGCCACTCCCATACGCAGCTGAACTCACCGACTGTATACCGTAAAACGGCCGATGCAGCCGCTACGCTCATCGTGCAAACTGGTGAGTATGGCGTGTATCTGGGCAAGCTGGATGTGATGTTTGACAATCAAGGCAAGCTGATAGTTTGGGATGGCAAGCTGGTCAACGTGGATCAGCAAGTAAATTCTCAATATGTATTTGCTAACGATCCTGAAGCTGCGGCTAAGCTTGCTGAATTTAAGGCTCCGCTTGATGAACTGCGCAGTACTGTAGTCGGCAAGACAGACGTCGCGCTTGATGGTCTTCGCAAAAACGTACGCAGACAGGAAACGAACCTAGGTAACCTGATTGCGGACGGCATGCTGGACAAGGTGAAAAATAGCCCATTGGTCGACAAAACAGGCATCGCCGGTTATGTGACGATTCAAAATGCAGGCGGTATCCGCGATTCCATCCCTGCTGGCGACATTACACTTGGTCATTTGCTGACCGTTATGCCTTTCGGCAACAACCTGACGGCGCTGAAAATGACAGGTGAAGAAATTACTGCGGCTCTCGAAAATGGCGTCAGCGGCTCTACGCCGACGTCGGAGGAAGGCAGATTCCCACAAGTTGCGGGTATGCGCTATACTTTCGATTCCACGAAGAAGCCTGAAATCTACAACTCGGTTACTGGTGTTGTGACACAACAAGGCGAGCGAATCGTAAAAGTAGAAGTGCTGAATGAGCAAGGCGAGTACGTAGCAATTGATCCAAATGCGTATTACATTGTAGCGACAAACTCATTCATGGCAAACGGCGGTGACTTCTACCTTTCTATGAAGGCGGCGAAGGATGCTGGACGCTTCTACGAAATGAATTTAGTTGATTATGAAGTATTTAACGATTATTTAGCGAAAATCGGTACAGTAGATATCGGTATTCAAGGAAGAATTACTGATTTGTTAGGCTCTGGAAATCCGGGCACAGGAAATCCTGGCACGAGCAATCCGGGAACAAGCACACCTAGCCCGAGCCCAACGCCTTCTGTATCCCCAAGTCCAGATCCGAGCCCGACGCCAACCCCAGTTGTGCTTAAGGACGTAGCAGGACACTGGGCAGAGCAGTCGATTAAGCAGGCGGTAGAGCAAGGAATTGTAAAAGGATTCTCCGACGGTACGTTCCGTCCAGAAGCGAATGCGACTCGTGCAGAGTTTGTAACGATGGTAAGCCGTGCATTTAAGCTGGAAGCTGCAACGACAGTGCCGAATTTCCGCGATGCGGATGCAATTCCGGTATGGGCACGCTCTTTCGTAGCACAGCTGTTAGAAGCGGGACTCATTAGCGGTTATGCGGACAATACGTTCCGACCAAGCAATCCATTGACCCGAATTGAAATGACGGCCATTATGGTACGTGCACTAGACCTTCCGGTAGATCCGGCTGCAAAGGTAGATTTTGCCGATGCGAGTGAAATTCCGGCTTGGGCAGTTCCTTATGTAGCTGCGGCAGCCAAAGCAGGCATTGTACAGGGGGCGAACAATAAGTTCAATCCAAATGCTAAGGCAACGAGGGCTGAGGTTGTCACCTTGCTGCTGAATGCAACGAAATACGCTGAAGCAAGCAAATAAGTAAAAGGCAGTTCACAGTTCATGAAATAATCGAGGCCGTCCCAAAGCAGTATTTACACTGCTTTGGGACGGCCTTTGTTTTGATTAAACAGCAGCTCCATCAGAAATTTGAGTAATTTGTTCATTAAGCTGACCGCTGCATAAACCGCCATGATAGCAAATAACATGCTGGATGGGATAATCTGCAAGTGCTTTGAGCGATTGCAGCGCCATTCCATAATCGAGCGTGGCAGCAGGAGCAGGAGGGGCGAGCTTGCCATTTTCTGCGAGCAGCGCATCTCCTGCTATTAAGGTTTGGCTCGCGTGATGATATAAGCTGATATGTCCTGGTGTATGTCCCGGCGTATTAATAACGCTGATGCCGCCGCATACATCAAGCTTGTCGCCGCCCAGCAGCTGCGCTGTTACATTTGCGTGGGGCGGATGCTCCAGCATTTTTCGAAAAGCGGTTCGGAACGCAGCGGGCGTTTCCGGCGGAAACATCAGGTCGAGGTTCGCGAGCGCCTCGTCGGTTATTTTGATCAGGCGCTTGCGTCCTTCGATGTAGGGCTTCTCGATGTCGCTGCTCCACACGCGCGGAGCGTAATCAGCCTGCTCAATGACAGCTGGCAGACTGCCAATATGATCGATATCTTGATGGGTAAGTACAATGTCGGTTATTTGCTCGAGGAGAACGCCTTCTTGTGCTGCGGCCTCCCGAATCAATGGAAGCTGCCCAGGGTGGGCGGTGTCTATAAGGATTTGGCGATTATGATCCCAAATAAGGGTTGGGTGAATCGTTGTGGATTTCCCCATCATGGTGGCTGTAATCTCCAGCATGGCAATGCCTTCTGCAAGTAGCATGCGATCCCTCCAATAAACATAGCTCAGATTGTGCTTGGCCAAGCTTATATATCATAAGGGATAAATACAGAAGTGTAAATAATAAAATATTATATTATAACACATAAAAATATTTTTGTCAATAATAAATTGAGGTGGCCGCCAAGCGGGGTGGAGGGACTCGGATTATGATATGATAGTTGGAAAGGGCGGCTTTTCTGAGTGTTATATGGTAGGAGGAGCTGGCTTGGAACAACTATTTCTGATGTAAAGTAGGTTATTGCGATGCATTTATTATCAGTCGAACATATTACGAAAAGCTACGGGGAAAAAATGCTGTTCGAGGATGTTACCTTCGGTCTCGAGGATGGCGACAAAATCGGCATTATCGGTGTCAATGGAACAGGCAAATCGACGTTTCTTAAAGTGATTGCCGGGCTTGAGCCAGCAGATGCAGGCAACATTTCCATTGGGAACCGGGTGACCATTCGCATGCTTTCGCAGGACCCGGTGTTCGCTCCAGGGGAAACGGCGCTTGAGCATGTTCTTGGCGGCGATTCGCCGCAGCAGCGTGCTGTGCGCGAGCATGTGGAGGCGCTTGAAGCACTGGAGCTTCATCCAAGTGATGAGGCGCTCCAGCAAAGGCTGATCAAAGCGAACCAGCGGATGGATGAATCAGGTGCCTGGACGCTGGAGAGTGAAGCGAAGATCGCGCTCGCAAAGCTTGGCATTCTTCATTTTGACGAGAAGGTCGAGACGTTTTCCGGCGGGCAGCGCAAGCGGGTAGCGATGGCGGCAGCATTGCTCCAGCCTTCGGACATTTTGATTCTGGACGAGCCGACGAACCATATTGACAATGATTCGGTCGCTTGGCTGGAAGGCATGCTGCAAAAACGCAAAGGCGCGCTGCTTATGATTACCCATGATCGCTATTTCCTTGATCGGGTCAGCAATCGTGTTATTGAGCTGGACGGCGGACGTGCTTATTTCTATGAAGCGAACTACAGCCGTTTTCTAGAGCTTAAGCTGGAGCGGGAAGAGCGCGAGGCGGCAACAGAAAGCAAACGCAAAAACCTGCTGCGCAGCGAGCTGGCCTGGATTAGGCGCGGGGCAAAGGCGAGAACGACAAAGCAGAAGGCGAGAATTGATCGCTTCGAGGATTTGAAGGCGCAGGCGCCTAAGCAAAGCGCGGGAAAAATGGATGTATCGGTTGCTTCGACCCGCCTCGGACGCAAAATCGTTGAGCTTGAAAAGGTAACGAAACGTTTTGGCGAGCGGACGCTCATTCGTGATTTCAGCTATATTGCTGTGCCGGAGGATCGGGTAGGCATTATCGGACGCAATGGCAGCGGCAAATCTACGCTGCTGAAGCTGATTGAGGGCAGGCTGCAGCCGGATGAAGGCACAGTTGAGCTGGGCCTCACCGTTAATCTCGGCTGGTTCTCGCAGGAGCACGAAGAGATGGACGAGTCGCTGCGCGTCATTGAATTTATCCGCGAAGGTGCGGAGCAGGTGAAGACGGCGGATGGCTCGCTCATTTCAGCAGGGCAAATGCTGGAGCGGTTTTTGTTCCCTCCTGCGATGCAATGGAGCCTGATCAGCAAGCTGTCAGGCGGCGAGAAGCGCCGTCTCCAATTGCTTCGCGTACTGATGAAGGCGCCGAACGTACTCCTTCTCGATGAGCCAACGAATGATTTGGACATTGCGACTTTGGCTGTACTGGAAGACTATTTGGATGATTTTCCGGGCGTTGTATTCGTTGTATCCCATGATCGTTACTTCCTTGACCGGACAGTCGATAAAATTTTGTCTTTTGAGGATGGCGTCATTACGCAGCATACCGGCAACTATAGCGAATATCAGGAGTTTGTAGAAAAGCATGGCTCGGCAGCGGCTGGTACATCGCCAGCAACAGGTGGCGCCTCAGCGGGCGGAAGTGCGAAAGCTGCTGCTGGGGCAAGCTCGGCGAACGCTGCTGGAAGCAACAGTGCGGCGGGGGAATCGAATGCAAAAGCCGGAACGGGCGGCGGCAAGGAACGTGCGCTCAAAATGTCCTACAAGGATCAAAAGGATTTTGAGCAAATTGACGGCTGGATTGAGCAGGCTGAAAATGATCTTGCGCACATTATGCAGCGCATGGAGGAATCCGGCAGCGATTCGGTGCTGATTCAGCAGCTATCGGAGGAGCAGCAGCAGCTCGAAGAAAAGCTGGAGCAGCTCATGGAGCGCTGGACTGAGCTCAATGAGCTAGCGGAGCAAATTGCCGCTCAGAAGAAGGGTTGATTATAAGTGGGCCTATAAAACAGGAGAGGGAGATGGAGATGTTTTCAGAAGTGCGCAACATTTATTGTATTGGGCGGAATTATCGTTTGCATGCATTGGAGCTGGGCAATGAGGTGCCTGAATCGCCGATGGTGTTTACGAAGCCAACTCATGCGCTTGTGCCGATGGATGGCGGCGTTGTGGAGCTGCCGGGCGATCAAGGCGAGGTTCATTTCGAGCTGGAGCTGGTGCTGCGAGTGGGCCGGGCGCTTGAGCCTGGCATGGACCCTGACGCATGTATCGACGGTTTGGCGCTGGGGCTTGATATGACGCTTCGCGATGTGCAAAGCAAAATCAAGGCCAAAGGCCAGCCGTGGCTACCGGCCAAAGGCTTCAAAGGCTCCGCTCCTCTTGGCGCATGGCTGCCGTATCCTGGTGCGGAAGAGCTGAAGGCGCATGATTTTGCGCTGCTTCGCAATAATGAAGAAGCACAGCATGGCAATTCTGCCGATATGCTGTTTGATATTGGAACGCTGCTTCGGCACATTAACGAAAACTATGGGCTTGGGCCGGGTGATCTTATTTTTACCGGAACGCCAGCAGGTGTTGCGGCTTTGCAGGATGGCGACAAACTCTCGGCATTGTGGCAAGGCAAAGAAGTGGCTAGCTGTTCAATTAAGCTCAAATAATCGGCCGGATTCAAGCAACCAAAAAACCTTCAAACCCGCGCAGGTCGCAGAGTTTGAAGGTTTTTTTGCGTCGCAGCCTGCCCTTGTGGGAGAGGTTGTGACAGCTGATGAGGTTCGCCTAAACGTTTAGGCGGCATGATTTTTATAAAATTAAGCGTTAAAAGCTTTCAGCATCCATACATGCTTCTCAAGCGTGGTATGGATGGCGAGCAGCATATCGGCTGTCGTCTCATCATTCGCTTCTTGCGCAATCGACATGCCGGCTTTGAGCTCCTCGATAATCGTCGAGAAGTCAGTTATAAGAGACTCAACCATAGCAGTAGCGGTTTCTTTGCCTGTAGCATCTTTAATGGAAGCTGTCTCCATATATTCTTTCATCGTTGCGACAGGCTTACCTTCCAGTGCAAGCAGGCGCTCAGCCAGCTCATCCACATTCAAAGCGGCCTCTTCATAAAATTCCTGAAACTTCACGTGCAGGGTGAAAAATTGCGAGCCCTTCACGTACCAGTGGAAGTTGTGCAATTTAATATAAAGGACACTCCAGTTAGCGATTTGTTTATTTAAGACCTCATGTGTTTTTTTCATGATCGTTCATCCTTTCGTTTCCTGATTTTATGTTTCGTAAAGAGCAGCTTGTTTGGCGAGAACGCAGCGGCTGAATGGCTTCTGTTTAATTTATAATAATTACTTATTTATAATTATTACAAATAACAAGCGGTTTGTCAAGCTCGCCTTACTGCATTCATCCGATAACATACTATAAACGTCCGAGCATTATTTTAAACAAGCTGCTAAACAAACAGTGCTATTTTATGCGTATCATTGTCTTTTTAACCAAAGACGGTATCCACCATAAGACAAGGCGAAAAAAGCGGCGTATACGCCCGCGAATAAGGCGAAGCTGGCCCAATCTTTAAACATATTTTGTCCCATATAAGCAAATAGCAGCATAAACGGGATTTTGCCAAGAGCCGAGGCAACGGCATAAGGAAGCAGCCGTACAGAAGTAACCGCGGGATAAATATTGACGACCATATGCGGAATGATTGGAATTAGACGCGCTGTCAAAATCGTCAGAAACGGCCGTTTTTCCATCGTGGCCTGAAGCTTGTCCAGTTGGCTGAATTTATGGAGGAAAGCTTGTCCTTGCTCACGGAAGAGATAGCGAGCCAGCAAAAATACGATGATGGCAGCAAGTGAAGCAGCCAGCCAGCTAATCAATGCGCCGAGCAGCGGTCCATACATAAACCCGAGTAGGGCAATCATGATCTTAAATGGCACGACAGGAACAAGCACGAGAAACAGAGCGACAAGAAAGACGATAAATACAGGTGGCGTGTCATTTTGCAGCCAATCGAGCAGATTGTTTTTGTATATAAAAACGGTGGCGAGCAGTAAACCATAAATAATGGCGGAAACCCATTTCAGCATAACTATCTCCTTTAGCATGTCCTTAGCGGTACTTCTTTAATCTTAGCGGTTTCATGCTGGCCGGTGCAACAAGGGATAGTATGCAAATGACAGTACCACATAAACTTGGTACTAGCTGAATGCTGGCCTTTCGCTAAAATAAGGGAAAAAGCCTATGGGCATAAAAGGGGAAGCATTCGTTGAAAGAGAGAGATTGGAGCACGATTATTTTAGCTACTATACTTATTAGCTTTCCGATTATGTTCTTCACTTGGATCATATATGCTATTGTGATGCTGTCAACAGGCACAAAATTATATGGGGTATTAATCATCACGACTTCTGCGCTTATAAGTATCTTTTATTTTCTAGCTTATATTGATGTGCTAAAGAAAAAAGTTTTCTGGTCATTGTGCGGTTCAACAATTTTAATCATTTCAATATCCTTTTTGTTCGGATGGCGTTATGAACAATACGTAGAGAAGCTGAAAATCATTGATGATCAGGCGGTAAATATGAGGGATTATGAGCCATTCCGAGAGGGAACGAAGGTGGTATCCCTGCTAGAGCCGGCATCACTCAAAATCCGCAGTCAGCTGCCGCATCTGGACGGCTCAACCGCCTTATATCCGATGTATGCGGCATTCGTTCAGGCTGTGTATAAGCAAAAGGAATATCCCTACTATGGGAAGGACAGCGAGGTTCAGGTGAACGGCACAGAGGATGCCTATAATCGTCTAATTAAAGGAGATGTCGACCTTATTTTTGCACCTGCACCGTCCAAGGAGCAGGAAGCGCAGGCGAAAGCGGCGGGTGTGGAGCTCGCGCTGACACCGATTGGCTATGAGGCATTTATCTTTTTCGTAAACAGCCGCAATGAGGTGCAGAACTTGACGCTGGAGCAGATTCAAGGCATTTATGCCGGAGAAGTGACGAACTGGAAGCAGGTTGGGGGAGAGAAGGGGAAAATCCGACCTTTCCAGCGCCGAGAAAACAGCGGCAGCCAGACGATGCTGCAAAAAATCATGAAGGAAAAGCAATTGATGGAGCCTGCGAAAGAGGATGTTAATTCCGGAATGGGCGATATCATTAAACAAACCGCAAACTACCGCAATTATAAAAATGCGATTGGCTTTTCATTCCTGTTCTACGCCACCGAAATGGTGCACGAGCAGCAAATCCATTTGCTGAAAATAAATGGCGTGGAGGCGAATCGCACGAACATTAGCAACGGTACATATCCGCTTACGGCGCCGTTTTATGCCATTACAGCAGGCAGTGACAACCCCAAAGTACAGCCTTTTATAAATTGGATTTTATCGCCGCAGGGCCAATATTTGATTGAGAAAACGGGGTACACGCCGCTTAAGTCTTAGGAAGTTTTTTGTTACGAACGGGTATTACTTGGGCGTGTATGCGAACATGAGCGAGCCAGATGATAGACTTTGGTGGACACAGCAGCCGCTCTTTCAACAGAATCACGGGTTCAGGATATTACGCGGACTCAGAAGCCGCTAATGCGCTGTCCATCCCTATTTTGACTGGTTTTTAGGGTGATAACGGATCTCCTGTCCGTATAAACCCTGAAATCGAATAAAAAGCCAGAATAGCGGAATCTCTGTCCTTCAAAAATAAAGTGTGCGCCCCAAGCTCAGCTATCAGCACTTAAATCATGATGAAACCTGCTTAATTTTTAATGGAATTAACCATTTTGGAAAAACTAGTTTCACTACGCATGTTCAAATAAGCTGGCTTCTGTTGCAACCATAAGACAGTGCCAGCTTCTGGTCATCATGCTTTTTTATCTTTCATTCAGCCCTTTTACAGGAACGTACATCGAGGATTCGCGGACGATCAACCGATGCGGAATAATGGTGCTGGACTGGTGAATCGGCTCGTCTTGGATGAGGCGGACAAGCTTCTGCGAGGCGGTGTAGCCAAGCTGATAAGTGCCGATATCGGTGGAGCTGATCGGAGGCGTGGCAAGCTCTGAGAGCGCGATATTGTTAAAGCTTACGATGCAGATGTCGTCCGGAACGGAATAGCCCAGTTCGGTAAGTCCACGCAGTACGCCGAAGGCGACTACATCATCAATGACGATGAGCGCGGTAGGCCGATCAGGCATTTCCATCAGAAAAGACATCGCTCGAAAACCGCTTTCCTGCAAAAATTCCCCCTCAACGACCCATTCCGAGTTCAGCTTCAACCCAGCGTTAGCTAAAGCTTGGCGATACCCCTCCATTCGGTCGTAAGAAACGGTCAAATTCCGCGGTCCACTGACAAAGCCGATTCGCTCATGACCCTGCAAAATCAAATGCTGGGCCGCATCATAAGCCGCCTGCACATTATTGTTGTTGACCGTTAAAATATGCGGATTCGAATCGTCTGTACGCCCAATCAGGACGCTCGGAAATCGCTGCTCATTCAAATATTGAATAAGCGGATCTTTCACGCGGGCGGATAAAAGAATGACGCCATCAACCCGGCGTCCAAGGACGAGCCGGGATACCGTTTCAATTTCATCATGCTCGCCTGTGGCGGTGGTAAGCAGCATGTCATAGCCGGCTCTGGTGGAATGGGTCAGTATGCCCCGCAGCAGCTCTCCGAAGAAAAAGTCCTGGAATAGCTCCTCCGCAGGCCTTGGCAGCATAATAGCCAGTGTATTGGTTGTTTTGGAGACGAGGCTTTTAGCCATTGCATTCGGATGATAGCCCATTTCCGCCATAATGCGTTTTACTTTATCTGCGGTTTCTTTACTGATGCGAGGGTGCTTGGAGACGACTCTTGAAACGGTCGAAGGAGACACGCCTGCCGCTTTTGCAATATCTTTTATCGTTACCATCGTTTAATCGGGCTCCTGTCACTTGAACTATGCAATCGTTTGAACACTACAGTTACATGTTAATGCAAGCGCTATCGAAAAGTAAATACGTCTGCATCACAAAAGTGGAAAAATGATGAAATTATAAGCAAATGGAAGGAAAATGTAGTGAACAAGCGAAACGAATGGATAATTCCAGTAATTTGAGCTGTGCAAACGTTTTAACAAACCTTTGTTCATATTGTATGATGTATTCATTAATCAAGCGCTTACATCGCAATTATCGAATAGAATCAAGCTATTATCCCGATTTTAAGCTGCTTGAATACTTTTCGCACGGTCATTTGTACAAACGTTTGCACAAAACAGAGGGAAACGTTTGAAGCATCGGTATCGGTAGGCGTGCAACAGAGGCAACACATTATGAAGGGGGATTTTTAATGATGAAAAAGTGGTTGGGAGTATTAATCGTCTGTGTGCTCGTATTTACTTTGGCGGCATGCGGCAATGCGGGAAAAGGCAGCAATAATGCAATTACGCCGGAAGCATCTTCGACGCCTGCAGAGTCTGGTGGCAATAATGCGGTCACTGAGGAAGAAGGCGAGCTGCTGCCGGAGGATGGAGCAAGTCTCATCATCTGGGAAGGCAAATCTCAGCGCAATTTTGTAGAAGCGTTGGCGCAAGAGTTTACAGAGCAATACGGCGTTCCAGTCAAGCTGGAGGAGGTCGAAAATCCCGATCAGGTGACGAAGTTGACGACGGATGGGCCGGCAGGGCTGGGAGCGGACATCGTTGTATTCCCGCATGATCAGATTGGGCGCGCCGCTTCTGCGGGTCTCGTGCTGCCCAATGATTGGTTCGGGGAAGAAACGGCAAGCGAAAATGACCCTAATGCGGTAAGCGCGGTAACTTTTGAGGACATCCTATATGGCTATCCCCGTTCTGTTGAAACGTATGCGCTGCTTTACAACAAGAAGCTCGTTACAACCCCTCCGAAAACGTTCGACGAGGTCATCGCTTTCAGCAAAACATTTAATGATCCGAAAAAAAATAAATATACGATTATGTGGGAGCTTCAGCAATTTTATTATGATTATGCTTTCCTTGCTACAACGGGGGGGTATATGTTCGGCAGCAATAATACAGATAAAGAGGACATTGGCCTAAACAGTGACGGTGCTGTCGAAGGCGCCAAGTTCCTTGCGTCGTTGAAGGAGAGCCTGCTGCCGCTCAATACAGGAGATATTACATTTGATATAAAAAAGGGACTGTTCATCGAGGGTTCCTTGGCGATGGATATTAATGGACCATGGTCACTTGCGGATTACAGGGCGGCCGGAATGGATATTGGCGTAGCGCCGCTGCCATCGATTGCTGGGAAGCCGATGAGCTCTTTCTCTGGCGTTCAAGGCTATTATGTAAACGCATTTACGAAATATCCGAATGCGTCGAAGCTGTTTGCGCGATTCCTGTCTACGAAAGAGTCGCAGCTTCGCAACTTTGAAATGAACGGCACGATTCCGGCAAATTTAGAAGCTGTTCAGGATCCGAAAATTCAAAACGATGAAATTACGAAAGCCTTCTATGAGCAATTTTCGCATTCTACGCCAATGCCAGCTATCCCGCAAATGGCAAGTGTATGGGGGCCGATTACCGCAGGCATCGCTGATATTTGGGATGGGGAAAAAGATGTGAAAGCGACTCTCGACAACTCGGTAGCGCAAATTAAAGATGCTATTGCCAATCAATAGAACGATAGCGACAGCTTGTTTTCACCCGCCGGAGGAGCAGCGGCGGGTGATTTTTATTCGGGAGGGAGCCGGAGCGCAATGAAGCAGCATCGCACAATTGCTGTACTATTATCGATCGTGCTGCAAGGTTTAGGACAAATTTATAACCGGCAGTGGTTAAAGGGCATTCTTTTTATGCTGATAGAAGTGGCGGGCTTCATCTATATTGCTCCACGACTCGGTGGGGCGATCTGGGGCCTTGTTACATTAGGAGAGAAGACGCAGAAATTCGTAAAGGTTGGCAAAGTGGCGCAAATGGTCAAGGGCGACCACTCGATTTTTTTAATATTGGACGGGTTGATTATTTTATTTCTCGTATTTGTGCTGCTGGGCGTGTACGTGTGGAACATCACGGATGCTTATCGGAGCGGCAAGCTGCGGGATGAGAAGAAGGCTGTAAACACGTTCAGGCAATCGTATGAGCATGCAACGACCTTTTATTTCCCTTATTTTATGCTTGCGCTTCCGGCGCTGGGCGTGCTTTTTTTCACGATTATGCCTATCGTATTTACAGTCATGCTCGCTTTTACAAACTATTCTGCTCCAGATCATATTCCGCCAGCGAAGCTTGTCGATTGGGTAGGCTTCAAGACGTTTGTCGATCTTGTGAAAATGAAGTCATGGAGCCACACGTTTGTTGGCGTGCTGATCTGGACGATTATTTGGGCCGTACTGGCGACGGTGACGACTTATTTTGGCGGAATTCTCGTTGCCCTGCTGATTGAGCAGAAGGGTATTCGCTTCAAGAAGCTGTGGCGCACGATTTTTATCATTCCGTATGCGATTCCGCAGCTGATTTCATTACTGGTCATGAAAAATTTATTTAACGGCCAATTCGGGCCAATAAATCAATATTTAGGCTACTTTGGGCTCGGCGGCCTGCCGTGGCTCACCGATCCTTTCTGGGCCAAGGTGACGGTCATTACCGTCAATATGTGGATTGGCATACCTGTCAGCATGGTGCTTATACTTGGCATTTTGACCTCGATTCCCCGTGATTTGTACGAGGCTGCTGATGTGGATGGGGCGTCGACGCTGCAAAAATTCCGCATTATTACGATGCCGTTTATTTTGTTTTCGACGATGCCGATCTTGATTATGCAGTTTGCAGGCAATATTAATAACTTTAATGTGATTTTCCTCCTGACGGGCGGCAATCCGGCGAAGGGCGATTATCAGTTTGCTGGTGCGACCGACCTGCTGATTACTTGGCTCTATAAACTGACGCTCGATAACAATAAATATAATGTGGCTTCGGCCGTTGGCATTATTATCTTTTTAATCGTGGCTATTTTCTCGATCTGGAATTTCCGGCGCTCGAAATCGTTTAAAGAGGAGGATATGATCCAATGAGAAAATGGAAAAATAATGCCCGTCTGACCTTGAGCTACGCGCTGCTGCTGTTGATTTCGGTAGTCGCGATCTATCCGGCGCTGTGGGTTGTTTTGTCTTCGCTGCGCCCGGGGGGCTCGCTGTACAGTGAACATTTTTGGCCTAGGCAATTTACGTTCGTTCATTATGCGGAGCTGTTTACCAGCAAGGCCTATCTATATGGTACGTGGTATTTGAATACGCTGAAAATTGCCGTCGTCACAATGATTTTATCGACGATACTCGTAACGCTCAGTATGTACGCCTTATCGCGTTTCCGCTTTCGCGGACGCAAGACAGCCTTGACAGTTATGCTCGTGCTAGGAATGTTTCCGAGCTTTATGAGCCTGATTGCGATCTATATTATATTGCTGCAATTAAATTTGCTTGATACGCATATGGCGCTTATTCTGGTCTATTCTGCTGGGGCTGCGCTGGGCGGGTTTATTGTAAAGGGCTTCTTTGACACGATTCCCCGCAGCTTGGATGAAGCGGCCAGAATCGACGGAGCCTCGCATTTGCAGGTGTTTGCGAAAATCATGCTGCCATTGTCAAAGCCAATGCTGACCTACGTGGCGCTGACCTCGTTTACTGGCGTATGGGGCGATTTTATTTTTGCAAGGCTGGTGCTGCGTACGAAAGAAAACTGGACAGTGGCCGTGGGAATGTGGGATTTGGTCAATTCGCTGCAAAATAGCAATTTCACGATGTTCGCTGCTGGCTCCGTGCTGATTGCGATACCGATTACGCTGCTCTTCATCTTTCTCCAGCGGTTTCTCGTACAAGGACTCACATCTGGCGCTTCGAAGGGGTAAGACGATGGGGATTAGAGCAGATGAAGGAAAGTACGCCAATGTAATTTGAAGGACAACTGCTAAGGAACGGGTGCTCGTGCTTATTAACTTGTCCAATGAGCAGCAGATTGCCAAGCTGCATGAGCAGGAATCGTTCGGCTTATTCGATAAGGTGATACGTGCAAGCCATAAAGAGGTGGAGATTCAAAAAGGGCTCATAAGCTTGCCGCCCTACAGTGTGATTATTGTAAAATGAGGCAATTGAACGGGGCTTGGTTTAAAGGCAGCCTCGCTTGAAGCGTAATAGCGCTTGTAACGAAACTGTGAAAAAGAAGAAAGACAGGCGGGTTTGCTGCCTGTCTTTTTTCTATTTAAGGTTAAAAATAAAGCTTCCGCCCGCTGCTATTACAGCTTTTGTTGCAGCAGCACCTCATAGCCATAGGCTGGCAGCTGCAGGGTGATGCTGCCGGACTCTGTATATCGTGTTTGTTCCGTATGATGAAGCAGAGACACCCACTCATAACGCCCGCTTAGTGCTTGGGCTCCTGTTGTGGCTTCTGCTGAAGCTCCTGCTGCAGGCAAATCGCCAATCCTGTTCGTTAATCCGTCGGCTAATCCGTCCGCTAATGGGCGGGCTAATATGCTGCTGGCCTTATCACTCCGCGTGCTGCCCGCCCTCAGGTCCAAGCTGCTTTCGTCTGCACTTGCGGCGACCTCTCGTGAAGCTTCCTCGACCGCGTTATCGTCTAAGCGAATGCTGACCTCAGCGGGCTCGGCCCCGGCATTCATCGCAATAACGATTCGCTCGTCGCCTGAACGGCGCTCATAAACGATAATGCGTCCTGTTTCATCGGCATGAATGAAGCGAATGTCCGCACCGCGCAGAGCAGCATGACTGCGCCGCAAAGCAATCGCTTGCTTAAAGAAATCCAGCAACGAAGCGTTCTGTCCCTCTGGCTCCCACACCATGCATTTGCGGCATTCGGGATCGCCTCCGCCATTCAAGCCGATTTCATCGCCATAATAAATGCAGGGAACGCCAGGATAGGTCAGCTTGAACAGGGTAGCCAGCTTCATCGCGCCAAGCTCGTCTCCGCAAACCGTCAATAGTCTTGGCGTATCGTGGCTGCCTAGCAAATTGAAGGCTGTTTCGGTTACCTGCTGCGGATAAGCAGCGAGCTGCGCGCCAAGCGCATTAGCGAAGGTGGAAGCATCCATGGTCTGATAAGCAAAAAAGTCGAGTACAGCATTCGTAAACGGGTAATTCATGACAGCATCGAATTGATCGCCTTGCAGCCACATAATCGAATCATGCCAAATTTCACCGAGGATGTAGGCTTCGGGGTTCGCTTTTTTCACAATGGCTCGGAACTCGCGCCAAAACTGATGATCCACCTCATTGGCGACATCGAGCCGCCAGCCGTCGATTCCGATTTCTTCAATCCAGTAGCGAGCGGCCTTAAACAGGTATTCCTTAACATCGGGATGCTCAGTATTGAGCTTTGGCATCAGCGGCTCGAAGGCGAACGTCTCGTAGGTGGGTATGCGGTCAACTACACGCAAAGGCCATTCCCGCACATGAAACCAATCAGCGTAAGGTGATGCCGCGCCGTGCTCAAGCGCATCTACAAATGGTGGGAATGTTCGTCCGGAATGATTGAAGACCGCATCAAGCAGCACGCGTATGCCCCGCTGATGGCACGCGTCCACTAGTTCCTTGAGCTTCTCATTCGTACCGAAATGCGCATCTACCTTCATATAATCCGCAGTATCGTATTTATGGTTAGTCGTAGCTTCAAATAAAGGATTGAAATAAATAGCGTTTATGCCAAGCTCGCCGAGGTAGTCCAGATGGTCTATGACCCCTTGAAGATCGCCTCCGAAAAAATTGCGTGGCGTCGGATCGCCGCCCCAAGCTTCGATCGCTTCGGGATTTAAAGCGGCATCGCCGTTTGCGAACCGTTCGGGGAAAATTTGATAAAATACGGCATCCTTCACCCATGCAGGAGGAGTAAACACATCAATGGGATTAATAAACGGATAATCAAAGAAGCTGTTCGAGTTTTCCGGCAGCGCTCCGTGAAAGCCCGTTTCCGTCATAATAAGCTGCTCCAAGCCGCTAGTCAGCTGGAAAGCGTATCGCAGCCTGCGAAAAGGCGGGATTACCGCAGCTTCCCAATAGTCAAACAAAGCGTCAGACGACAGCAGCGACATCTCAATCAGTTGCTGGGTTTCCTTCCAGGCATATTTGTCGCCAACGATGGCATGGACGTGGTCCATATCGCCTTTTTTGGTGCGCAGGCGGATATGCAGCGTCTTCCCGTCGTAGGCATACGCCCAGTTTTGCTTTGGCCGATGATAAATAGCTTCCAATAACATCTTTCCACTCTCCTCAAGTTTAATGGCTTAAACAATCAAGAAGAACGCAAAAAAGGTACAACCCGCACCTTTTCAGCGAGGTTGTACCTTCTCCATAATCGATCCGTATTCGATCGTAATGTGTTGGGTAGCATTGCCTTTATCTTCAGCTTTGATTATACATCTAAAAGGGAAATCATGCCATCATTTATTTAGGGAAAAAAAGCTTAAGCATGGACCGAAGCGGCATGAGCCTGGGCTTCCAGGAAACGCTCGGCGTCGAGCGCCGCCATACAGCCGCTCCCAGCTGCAGTAATCGCTTGGCGATACTGGCGATCCTGTACATCGCCACAGGCGAATACGCCAGGGATGTTCGTCTCGGCAGTTCCGGGCTTCACAATAATGTAGCCTTGATCATCGGTGTCGATTTGACCGCCTAGGAAGCCTGTGTTCGGCGTATGCCCGATCGTAATGAACACGCCGTCCGCCTCAATCAGCTCTTCTTCGCCTGTTTCATTGTTGCGGACTTTCAGGCCCTGAAGCCCGGTATCTCCGGCTGCCACCTCAAGCGGGGTGCGATCGAGGCTCCAGGAGATTTTGTCATTGTCGCGAGCGCGGTCTTGCATGATTTTCGAAGCGCGCAGCTCGGAGCGGCGGTTAACGACTGTTACTTCCGATGCGAAGCGAGTCAGGAACACCGATTCCTCCATGGCGGAGTCGCCGCCGCCGACAACGAGAATCTTTTTGCCGCGGAAAAAGAAACCATCGCAGGTTGCGCATGTGCTGACACCGCGTCCAATGTTCTCCTGCTCGCCGGGAATGCCGAGGTATTTCGCCGAAGCGCCAGTTGAAATAATGACCGATTCAGCTTGCAGCTCGCCGATTCCTTCCACATCTAGCGTATAAGGGCGTTTGCTGAAATCAACGCTTTTCACAGAGCCAGTGCGGAATGTAGCGCCGAAGCGCTGTGCTTGCTTGCGCATATTGGACATCAGCTCGCTGCCGAGAATGCCGTCAGGGAAGCCGGGAAAGTTTTCAATTTCGGTTGTTGTCGTCAGTTGGCCGCCTGGCTGCCAGCCTTCAATAACGAGTGGCTCCATGTTGGCGCGAGCCAAATAAATAGCAGCGGTTAGTCCCGCAGGTCCAGTACCGATAATAATGGTTTTATGCATAAATGATTGCCTCCATTCGATAGCCTCTGATCATAATTCTAGTTTAAAATTATTACAATTAACGGGTGCTGTCAAACATGTTCATCTTAAATTCATCTATATGTATTATGGTAGGGTAAAATCGAACAACAGGGGTGATCCGCATGCCGAAAATATTAGTCGTAGATGACGATCCAAACATTCGTGAGCTAGTCAGCATTTTGCTGCGCCGTGAAGGTTTTCAAATTATAGAAGCACAGGATGGACAAGATGCACTGGAGCGGCTGGAGACGGTGCTGCCGGATTTGGCCGTTATTGATGTCATGATGCCGCGCATGGACGGCTGGACTTTATGCGAAACGCTGCGCGCCTCGTATGATATGCCGCTGCTGCTGCTGACCGCTAAAGGCGAAACGGTGAATAAAGTAAAAGGCTTCGGCCTTGGGGCCGATGATTATATGGTTAAGCCATTCGAGCCGCTGGAGCTTGCGGTGCGCATTAAAGCTTTGCTCAAGCGCTACCGCATCGCGGCTTCACAGACCGTGGAGCTGGGTCAGCTGACGCTTAATTTGAGTGAATTTCATGTCACGATGGCTGGCAAGCGGATGCTGCTGCCGCCTAAAGAGTTTGAGCTGTTGTTCAAGCTGGCGAGCTACCCGGACAAAACCTTTTCAAGGGAGCAGTTAATTGAGCAAATATGGGGCATGAACTACGAAGGGGATGAGCGGACGGTGGATGTGCATATCAAACGGCTGCGTGAGCGCTTTACCGAGGAAGAAGCGGGCATTCGGATCGTCACGATTCGCGGCCTCGGCTACCGTATGGAGGAGCTAGAATGATTCGCAGCCTTTATGTTCGCGTGACCTTGACGTTTCTGGTCATTGTGGTCATCAGCATGGGCATCGCTTATTGGATGGCGGATCAAATTTTCACAAGGGATTTAAGCGGACAATTTCCTAACCAGCTGGATCGCTCGATTGTACGAATGGAACAGCTGTATGCCGCTTCCTCGCCAAAGTCCTTAAGCAGCTTCATTAAACAGGTTGCCGATATGCAAAACTTAGCGATTGTAGCCGTTAGCCGTGGTGGCGAAATGATTGAGGCGGGCAGGACCAGTGCGGAAATCACAAAGCTTCTAACTCCAGAGGTGATTGAAAATGTTTTTGCCGGTCAGGTGCAAATGCTGCCGAGCCAAGCTGAGGGCGAGACCAGCGGACCGTCCTCGCCACCAGCTTTAGGGCGCAAAGCTGTGCTTGGCGAAAGGGACTGGGCGTTCTTCGTTCGGCCCGACCGCGTCCCGGAAATTCGCAGCTTCCAGCGCAACACCTACACCATACTGATCACGCTGCTTGTCGTCGGCTGCATTCTAATTCCGATTGCCGCCCGTTATTTGGTCAAGCCGCTGAAAATGATGACCGAAGCGACGAAGCGCATCGCCACCGGAGATTTCTCTGTGCAGCTGCCCGTGCAGCGCCGGGATGAGCTCGGCAATTTGGCGGACAGCATCAATCGCATGACGGTAGGCTTGTCGCAGCTCGAGACGATGCGGCAGGATTTTGTATCCAACGTCTCCCACGAAATACAATCGCCGCTGACTTCAATCGGCGGGTTCGCCGAGGTGCTGCGCAGCGAGCAGCTGACCGATGAGGAACGCAATCGTTACGTCGGCATTATTAAGCAGGAGAGCAGCCGCTTGTCCCGGCTGAGCGAGAATTTGCTTAAGCTGGCTTCGCTGGACTCGAAGCAGCATCCCTTTGAGCCGCGTGCGATCAGGCTGGACCGCCAGCTGCGCGACGTTGTGCTTTCATGCGAGCCGCAGTGGATGGCGAAGCGGCTCACGGTTGAGCTGCTCATGGAGGAGACAATCATCGTCGCGGATGAGGATCAGCTGAGCCAGGTTTGGAACAATCTGCTGGCGAACAGCATGAAGTTTACACCGGATAATGGGCATATCCGCATTACACTTTCCGAGGAAAACGGCTGCGCAGTCGTGCGTATTGCCGATAACGGCAGCGGCATATCCCCCGCTGATCAAGAGCGGGTATTCGAGCGCTTTTATAAAGTGGATACGGCGCGTGACCGGATGAAAGGCGGCAGCGGGCTGGGGCTGTCGATTGTGAAGAAAATCGTCGATATTCATGAAGGTTTAATTGAAATTGAATCCAGCATCTTAGTCGGCGGGGGCAAAGGGACACCATCCGGCACAACGATTCGGGTCATGCTGCCGCTTCATTCGGCATTGCTGCAAGCGGCTCCGGCCAGCAGCGGTGAAAATGACGTTGGCTAGCTGGAAACAGGAGCCAAGACAAGGTATGATGAGGAGAGCTCTACACGAATAATTAGCGAAAGATGGAGGCGGCGAAGTATGGGACAAAAGGTACGCAAAGCGATTATCCCGGCAGGCGGGCTTGGCACAAGGTTTTTGCCAGCAACGAAGGCGCAGCCTAAAGAAATGCTGCCGATAATAGATAAACCAGCGATTCAATATATTGTAGAAGAAGCGGTGCAGTCGGGCATCGACAGCATCGTCATTGTGAGCGGCCGCCATAAACGGGCGATTGAGGACCATTTTGACAAGTCGGTTGAGCTTGAAGGCGAACTGGAGGAACGCGGCAACGAGGAAATGCTCAAAGTTGTGAAAGAAATTTCGCAGCTGGCCGACATTTATTATGTTCGCCAGAAGGAGCCGCTTGGTCTCGGACACGCGGTGCTGTGCGCGCAGCGTTTTATTGGCGACGAGCCATTTGCGGTGCTGCTCGGAGACGATATTTTGACGTCTGAGCCGCCATGCCTGAAGCAAATGATTGCTCGTTACGAGCAGTATTCATCCTCTGTCGTGGCTCTTATGGAAGTGCCATGGAATCAGACGCACAAGTATGGCATTGCCGATATTCGGGACGAGGCGGGACATATCCGTGAGCTGATAGAGAAGCCGCTGCCGGGGCAGGCGCCGTCGAATTGGGCCGTTGTAGGACGCTATGTGCTGGAGCCGGCTATTTTTGAACTCTTGTCAAAGGCCGAGCCAGGCAAAGGCGGAGAAATTCAATTAACGGACAGCCTGCAAAGGTTGAACGAGCTGTCGCCGATAATGGGGCATCGCTTTACGGGCAAACGCCATGATGTTGGAGATAAGCTGGGCTTTGTCCAGGCGACGATTGATTTTGCGCTGGAGCGCGAAGATTTGCGGGAAGACGTCCGCCGCTATGTGCTGGAACGCCTGGCTGCCTATACGCATAGCTAGTCTGCATGAGGCGAAGATGTATTTTTGTGTCATTTCAGTAAATTAATTTCCTGCTCATCTTTTTTTAAGGTTATTTTCATAAACCGGTTTTATAATAACACTACATTAAGTAGTTATAGCAAGGTGTGAGGCATTCTTGGGAACAAGTGACATTCAGACAAAAGGGCTGGAGCGGTTTTTTGGCCCGCTGGAGGCAAGGATTATGACTATCTTGTGGTCGCAGCCTGATAGCTACATCAAGGATGTGCAGCATAAGCTCGAACAGGACAAGCCATTAAATTTCAATACGGTTATGACCGTCATGAATCGGCTTGTAGACAAGGGGCTGCTCGTGAAATCATCAGGCAAGCCTTCGAAATATGCGCCTGTGCATACGCAAGAGCAGTTTCTGAGCATACAGTCCCGGGAGCTTCTTGAAGATCTTGGCCCACTCGTCGTCAATTATATGTTCGATGCGATGGAAGAGGTTGATGATGAACTGCTGGATAAGCTGGAGCAAAAAATCAAATCGCTTAAAGAGGGCAGGCGCCATGAGCTGGAGTCTTAGGTCGAAATGGATTTTTGGCTTGTGCCTGATGCTGATGGGGTTCACCCTGCTGCAAATGGGCATGTATGCGACGCATACGCTGTTCGGCTGGGAGAAGGCAGCGTTTAATGTATTTGAAATTTGCGAGAGCCTCATTAAGAGGTACAGCTTGCTGCTCCTTAACTACATGATGAAGCTTGCCGTTTTTGGGACGTTCGTGCATCTGCTGTACGTTACGGTAAAGCATTGGCTCGGCGTACGGGCTGCAAACCGTAAAATGAGCGTTTTACAGCATGGCGGTTTATCGGATGAACTGAATGCGCGTTATTTTGCAGGCAGCAAAGCGATCATGGTCGTTTCGCATCCAGAACCGATTGCGCTGACGCTTGGTTTTATTCGTCCCAAAATCATTTTATCTACTGGGCTTCTCGGTCTGCTTGATAAGGAAGAGCTTGAGGCGGTCATCGAGCATGAGCACTTTCATTACCGAAATCGCGATCCGCTGATGATTTTGATTTTGCAGGTAGGGGCAACGGTGCTGTGGTACATGCCGATTCTTCGCTTTGGAGTGGAGCAGTATAAAACGACCCGTGAGCTATTAGCGGACCATTTCGCCCTGCAGCGGCGGGTGAGCGAGCATAGCCTCGGCAGCGCACTGCTCAAGCTTGTGAAATACAGCCGTGGGGAACGGAGCAGCCGGACCTTTGTCCATGCTTCTTTCGCCGACCATTCGATAAATTATCGATTAATGAGGCTGCTGAATCCCGAGTCGCAAGAGCTAAGCATGCGTTTTCCCGTGGTGGCCTTGGTATTATCCATACTGACCTTCGGATCGATTTCCGTCATGTATCTTCCTATTATGCTGTAGAAGCTCAAGCTTGACGCGATACTAACCTTTCAAAATGCAAGCTTTATGCGAAGCGCATAGCTCCCTTCTGGGGAAGGCGCGCTTCGCCTTTATATAACTTTCAACACTACATAACGTAGTTTTAAAATCAAAGGAGGATTTTACAATGAAGAAGAAAAATGTGGTTATTGGTGCTGTCGTTGCGGTTGTTTTGCTAGGTGGAGCAGGTGCATATGCGATGTATGATTCGTTTACGGGCAACAACAAGGAAATCAAAAGTGTTATAGGCACGGAAGCGGCCGCGACAAACAGTGCAGCAGGTACGACTGGCACAGGTTCTGGCTCTACTAATAGTGCAAGTGGTACAGAGACGGCTGCTGCTGGCGCTGTAGCGGATGTAAACGGAGCATGGACCATTGATTCCACTTCCAATGTGTATTTCTCGGTTACGACTTCCCGTGAGACGGTAAACTTCGAAGTAAATGGCGTAACGGGAACATGGAATGTAGATACGGCAGATGCGGCAGCTAATGCGGCGGATGCAAGCCTCGATATGAACGTACTGGATTCTGGCAATAGCCAGCGCGACGGGCATGTGAAGGGAGAAGATTTTCTCAATGTGACCAACTTCCCGAGCTCTACGTTCAAGGCGACATCATTTGAGGCGCTGCCAACGGAAGTGAAGGACGGCGAAACGTTCCCGCTTATCATGACTGGCGACTTGACGATTAAAGGGATTACGAAGGAAGTTACTTTTACAGGACAAGCGGCATACAGCGGCGGCAAGCTGAACGTGGAGAGCGAGACGGTTGTCACGTTTGAGGAATTCGGCATGCAGAACCCACATAACGTCGTGATGGATACCGAAAATAACGTTACCGTGCAGCTGCGCCTTAATCTATCGCAAAACGCCTGACACGCGATTGGCGAGCCGCCAAACGGTATCTTCTTTAAGCAAGAGCAGGGCTTAGGCCTTGCTCTTGCTTTTTTTATGGAGAAGGAAACGTAAACCTATAGTAATAAGGTAATTATCTTATTTTGGCTAAATCAAAAGGAATGTTATGATAGGCTAGAGCTGATGAGGGTGAAGGGAGCAGGCATGCTCGCCTAATTCAACAATAAGTTTAATAAGCTTATTAAATTTTTTGAATTTCCCATCATTTAAAAATGGAGATCATTTACTATTTCATATAGAATAGAGGGAAGAACGATTAAAGCTTGATTGCGTCAGGAGATGAGCACAGGTGCATTGCCAACATTGCGGAAATAAATACGAGCCTAGTGCCGTTTACTGCAGCAAATGCGGGAAACCGCTGCTTCGGGACGCGCAGGCAAATGAGCAGACGCAGGCCATTGTCATTCAAGAGCATGAATTATTCATACGGGAGGCAAGCGCCTCATTAGTGCCAGAGCAAGCGCCAGTACGAAACAGAAGAACCCGTGCCGGGGCTGGGCGTAAGTTTATAATTGCGCTCGTGCCTGTTGTTGTGTTCATTTCGACATCTGCCGGGGTGTTTTCTTATTACATATATGAAAGCGATTTGAATGATCATGTTGCCGAATGGCACGAGCAAGCTAAGCAGAAAGCTTGGGGAGGCAAATATCACGAAGCGATGGTCCAGCTTGAGAAGGCAGCGAAGGTGCGTCCAGCCTACGGTGCTCTTCAGGAGGATATGGATATTATCAACGAGGCGGTTGCGATCGAGAATAAAATCAACCTCCTTGCCAGTGAACTGGACAATGGATCCTTGACGGAGGCCGGACCGTTAGTGAAGCAGCTGAATACGCTGCTTGCAGGCCGGGAGGAGCAGATTTTCTCTCCGCTGCGCGAGGCGTTTGCTGATTTAAATGTTAGAATGGTCGTTGTACAGGTGCAAAATGAGCTGGACCAGATAAATTCGCTCGATGCTTTGGCGGTGAAGCTTAATACCGTTAATGGTTTAGGCGGCGAAGAAGCGGTAGCTGTGCGCAAGCAGATTGTGGACAAAATCGCGATTGTATGCCAACAGCAGACGAAGGAGCTGCTTCAGAAAAAAAGCTTCTCCGAGGCGATCGCCATGGTACAGAAGGGAATGGCCTATGCCCCGGAGGATACAAACTTGACAAAGCTGCTTGAAAGCATTCATGCGGAGAAGCAGGCTTTTGAGCAGGCGGAGCAGGAAAGAATTGAGCGGGCGATGCAGAAAGCGGCGGAAGAGGATTTGCTTAACCAAACGGCGGCCGTGGAAGTGGTGAAGGTGGATACGAGCTTTGATGACACGGGCAGCTTCAAAATCCACGCCTTGCTCAAAAATGCTGCCACCCGGCCGATTTATTCCGTTGAAATTCAATATTCGGTGCGCGGCAAGGATAAACAGATTTTGAAGAAGGGCACGTCTATCGCCATGCCTAACTATATAGAGCCTAACGAATCCTTTACTTTCGACGCAACTGTGGAAGGCATTGAAGAGACCGATGCTACTGTCGTCATCGATCATGTCACATGGTATTTGGACTAGGAGAAGATATTCATGAGAAAAGGAACTTGGCTTAGCCTTATAATGTCCGTTGCTTTTCTGCTTTTCGGAGCTGGCGCGGTCGTATTTATCCGTTCCGAAATTCCCAAGCAGCTTAGTGGCAAGCCGCTGCTCGCGGTGTCAGAAACGCGCTCGGAGAAAACAGGCAAGCCGCTTAAAGATGTCATTTATGAAACGCAGAAGCTGGTCGTCATGATTGAAAGCGGCAATGGCAAGCAGGGATCAGGCTTTTTATACAATAATCAAGGTGACTTGATCACCAATGCGCATGTCGTATCCGGCGTTCATAAGGTGAAAATCCACACATCTGATGCGCGGGAGCTTGATGGCGAAGTAATTGGCATCAGCACGGAGACGGATGTCGCGGTTGTCCGCGTCCCTGGACTGGTTGGCGAGAAGCCGCTTAAGATGGTTCGCAATAAAAAAGCGGAAATCGGCGATGAAGTGATGGCGATCGGCAGTCCGCTTGGTTTTCAAAATACAGTAACGACAGGCATCATTAGCGGCTTGGGCCGTAATTTTACGATTGAACCGTATTCGTATAAGGATTTGTATCAAATTTCTGCGCCCATTGCGCCAGGAAACAGCGGTGGCCCGCTGGTCAGAAGAGAGACAGGCGAAGTGCTCGGCATTAATTCGGCAGGCATTGAGCAAGGTTCGATCGGGTTCAGCATTCCAATTGTCAATGTGCTGGCAACGGTGGAAGCATGGTCGACGAAGCCAATGGAGGTGCTGCCTGAGCAGGAGGGCACGAATAGTACGGGCATGGCAAAGCAGGAAGCGACGATGAGTGAATATGCCAGCTACCTGGTTACTCATTTTTACGACAGCTTGAACAATGCCGATTATGTTTATGCCTATTCCTTGCTGGGCGGCAGCTGGAAAGAGGGCACAAGCTATGACGCATTTCGGGAAGGCTATATGCCAACGCGCAATGTCGTCATCGACGATATGCATGTCACGGTCAACAACGATCAGCAAGCGACTGTGACGGCGATTATTTCGGTAGATGAACGGGTAAGCGGCAAAAACAAGCTGAGCAAATATCAGGTGATTTACGAGGTTGGTTATGAGAACGATCAGCTCAAGCTGATAACCGGCAGAGGCAAGGTCATTGAGCAGGCCGCACATGAGAAAGAACAACATTAACGCTAATAGATGATGGATGGGATCTTAGCGGACAAGGAACAGTGACGAATTAACCTTTTGGGAAATTACTAAAGGTGATGTAGATTCCTTTTAACGGAATCTACATCACCTTTACATTTTCATTTTCAAATTTTTTTTGTGTGTATAACTAAAAAGTATTGATATTTTTATATATGGAGGGAAATAATGATAAATGAAAATAATATATATCTTAAAGTAACCGCAATATTGGTTTTAATTATTTCGCTTTTATATTTAAAATTCAATAAAAAATCCTCGTTTGCTTATATGACTTTGTTTTTAATTTTCTATGTCTACATGATTAATGTTTTTAAATTGACGCTTCTGCCTATACCTATTGATCCGAGGGCTATTGCGGCGATGAAAGGAGAGACTGTTCAATTTTTTTACAATCTGAACTATATTCCTTTTAGAGCGTTTGATAAAAATATGCTGCTGAATATTATACTTTTAGTCCCCTATGGATTTTTTATTCGATATTTGACTCGCAAAGGAAATATTTTGATTCACGCTGTTTTTTGGGGATTGTTTTTTGAAGCAGCACAAACATTGATTTCATTAGCAACAAATTTTAATTATAGGACGATAGATATTGATGATGCTATTGCGAACTTCTTAGGTGTTTTATTAGGTTACGCTATTCATCTTATATTTAGTGTAATCTCATATAAGGTTCTGAATAAAATTTCGAATAAAAATAGCTTTTTAGAGCATATTTTTCAGGTATCCAAATTAATATTACGGAAATGACACGCTAAAGCTGGTTTTTTCGAAAATGGGAAGGGGTGCAGCCGGTAATCTTCTTGAACTGCTGCACAAAATAGTCCGGATCTGGATAGCCGACGCCAGCAGCGATGTCGGCTATTTTGCTGCTTGTTGTGGCGAGCAGCAGCTGCGCTTTATCCACGCGAATTTGATGGACGTAATCGTTGAAATAAATACCGGTTGCTTTGCGGAATAATTGCCCGAGATAGAAGGGATGGAGATAGGTTTTGCCGGCAATTTCCTTCATCGTCACCTGCTCCTGATAATGCGAGGCTACATACTCTTTGACAAAAGCGATAGGATCATCCGAAGACATCCCTGTCTCAATCCCTATCTCAATCCCTATCTCAATCCCTAACTCCGGTTCCACAGCACCATCCGAGCTGGCATTTGTGCTGGGCAAAGCCTTGAGCAGCCGTTTTTTCACCCGCAGCAGAGCGCCAATCAGCTGCTCCTCCTCCACTGGCTTCAAAATATAATCAACAGCGCCGCAGATAAGGGCCGTCTTCACATATTCAAATTCATCATAGCCAGAAATGACGATAAAGCAGGTATCCATGCGCCCCGTTACGTCCTTCATAAGCTCCAGCCCCGTAATGCCGGGCAGACGAATGTCGGTAATAACGAGCGCGGGCTGCTCGCGTTCGATTAATTCGAGCGCCTGCCGTCCATTTTCCGCATCGCCGCATAGATTAAAGCCGTACTTTTCCCAATAAATGATTCTTTTCAGCCCTTCACGCATCCGCGGCTCATCTTCCACGATCAATGTTTTCAACATCGATGATTCTCCTCTCAACTACAGATTCATCCTTAGCGAAGGCAGCGGGAATTTGCAGCTCAATCGTTGTGCCTTCTCCATAACGGGAATCAAGAGTAAAGCTGAACGCCTTCCCAAAATGCCACTTGAGCCGGTCATATACATTTTTCAGCCCCACATGCTTGCCCTGCTGATGCTGCACGCCGGAGTGCTCCAGTCGGGCAAGCCAATGTCTGAGCTTCTCCTCTTCCATGCCAATGCCATTATCCGACACACGAATGACTACGCGAGTGCTGTGAAGCTTAGCCGATACGGTAATGCTGCCGGGCTGCTCGGAATATTCAATGCCATGAATGCAGGCATTTTCGACGAGCGGAAGGATGCTCATTTTCGGCAGGGGCAGCTCCAGCACTTCATCATCAATATCGAGCTGATAGGAGAGACGGTGGCCGAAGCGGAAATGCTGAATGTCCAAATAGTCGGTGACGAATGCCATCTCCTCTTGAAGCGGAATCATATCCTCGCCCCAGCTCAGCGATCGGCGGAAGCCGCGGCCGAGCAGCTTAATGACGGATGCCGTTTCCTCTTCGCCCTTAATGACGCAATTCATTCGAATGGCATCAAGCGTATTAAACAAATAATGCGGATTAATTTGGCTTAGCAGAGCATTAAACTGCGCCTGTCTCCGGTCCAGCTCCGCCACGTACACATCTTGGATGAGGCCGTTGATCTGCTGGGTCATTCGGTTAAATTCCTCGGTCAGCTGCCCGATTTCATCGGATGCCGGTTTGGCCTGCAGCACTTCAAAGCGCTGGTTTTTCACTCGTTTAATGCCGCCTAGCAGCATGCCCAGCCTAATATTGAGCGACCTGGCTATGAGCAAAATAATAATGCTCGGAAACAGCAGATTCACGCACGTCAAATAAATAATAAATTTGCGCGAATCAAGCAGGCTTTGATTGACAACCTCATTAGGGTAAATGCCAACCATCTCCCAGTCTTTCAGATAATCAATGCCTTCAAACGGGCTGACGATGGTTGTTTTGTCCTGCTGAGAGTCGCCATAAATGAACGCTGGTGGCTCTGCTTCCGATGAATAAATGACATCGCCCTGAGGATTAAGCAAATAAATTTCACCGGGAAACGAATGATCAAACAATGTGTTTTCCAAATAATGCGGCAAAATATCTACTCTGAGAATTTTATGGTAGCTGGAATAGGCTTTGTAAAAATCAAGCTCGCGGATCACGCTCAAATAGGGAGCGCCGCATTCAGCCGAATCGCTTCCCGTGCCTGTCTCCTCGCTGGCTGCTAACGAAGCAGCTGTTGCTTCAGTTTGCCTGCAAGTCGCGGTCGGCGTGTTCGTATAAAGCAGCCATTTCCGGCTACGCGCCTGGTCGGTAGTTGCTTGATACCAGCCCTCCTGCTTCGTCTGCAAGTCTATGTATTGCAGGAGGCCCGAGTGGATCAGGCTGTCGTTGTCAGTAAACAAATACGCGTTATAAAATTGTTTATTCAGTGGCACGAAGCGGTTAATCGAGTTGTTCAACACCTCACCATAGGCTGCAATAACTTCGCTTTCGCTCGTATAAGTGCGATCCAATGCGCTATAGAGGACGCCATCATTATAGATGACCGAGGAGAAGCTGATGACGCCCTCCAGCATTTTGCGAAAGTTATCCTTGTTTCTTTCAAGCGATTGCCGAAGATCCTGGACCTTCTCCGTTCTGACATTGCCTGCGGTGATCGTATAGAAAAACGTATTCGTCAGCATGACCGGAATAAAAACAGCGGCAAAATATAAAATCATCAGCTTGTTTCGCAGCCGCAAGTCGTTCCAGCGGAAGGGACGGAGGTTTTGCATCATTTTCATTGCGTGCTGCTCCTTTGGCTAAAAGCTAACAAAACCATTTTGTTAGTATAATAGTGTTAATTAAAAGCTAATTAAGCGTTTTCATTAGTAAAATTAACACTTATTTGTTGAAAAAGCTACCCTGAATTAATGAATTATGGAAATTGCCTAGCCTATGTCTGAAGCGATAGCTGTCAATCTCATTAGATTTGCAGGGTATGATGTTAAGGTTTTTCGGGTACCTGGGCAGCTGCCTGTTTGATACAGTTAATTTATATTAAAGGGAGGGTGGCAACGATCTTGAGTAAAAAAATAGCGCTTACATGGATCGCGGGGGTATCTTTGGCCTTGTCGATGATAGTAGGAGGATGCAGCACGGAGAGTACGAATACGGCTGCTGGCACCAGCAAAAATAACAGCGGCGAGGAACTGACCACATTCAGCTATTTCATCTTTGATCCCGGCGACAATGTTCCCGAGCATACAAAAATTGGCGACATGATTGAACAGAAAACAGGAGTAAAGATCAAATATGAGCGGCTTGTCGGCGAGAAGGAGCAGAAGGTAGGCGTAATGATCGCCGGAGGAGATTATCCTGACCTCATCAATACGGATCAGACGGTTAAATTCGAGGATGCGAATGCGCTTATTCCGCTGGAGGATTTAATTGAGCAGCATGCCCCGAACATTAAACGCATCTATGAGCCCTATTGGGAACGGCTGAAAACAGCAGATGGACATATTTATGCGCTGCCGCAGGTTGCGCCTACGGGGACGCCGATTAAGGGCATTAGCGCAGCCTTCTGGATACAGAAGGAAGTGCTCAAGGACGCAGGCTATCCGAAAATTACGACGTTCGACCAATATGTCGATGTTTTGCGTGCTTATTATAAAAAATACCCGCAAATCGATGGCGCGGATACGATTCCTTTTGAAATTTTGACCTATGACAACCGCAATTTTACGTTGACGACTGCGATGCAATTTTTGGCCGGAGGTCCTAATGATTCTCGGGCTATTGTTGACCCGGTGGCAAACAAGCTGGCCTTTTATCAGACGGATGAAAACATTACGAAGCGCTATTACGCCAAGCTGCATGAGATGTACCGGGAAGGCATGATCGACAAGGAAGCCTTTGTAATGAACTATGAGCAGTATTTGGCTAAGCTGTCCAGCGGGAGGGTGCTGGGGATGTTTGACCAGAAGTGGCAGTTTCAGACGGCGCTTGACTCTTTAAAGCAGCAGGGCAAGGCGAACCGGATGTTTGTGCCGCTCCAGCTTACCTTTGATGACAGCATTCAGCCGGATTATTTGGATGTGCCTTCGATGAATTACAATATGGGCTTCTCGATTACGATAAATGCGAAGGACCCTGTAGCAGCGATCAAATATGCCGATTACATGGCAAGCGAAGAAGGGCAATTGCTGCGCAACTGGGGTGTGGCGGGCGAAGACTATACGGTCAGCGACACCGGGCGGTTTTATCGCAATCAGGAGCAGCGGGACTTTTTTGCCGATCCGAAAAACGGCTTGAAAACAACCGGCAACATCCTCTGGTACTGGCCAGGCTCGTCGGGCACGATGGCTGACGGCAACAGCTACCAGCAGTATCAGCAGCCGGAAGAGATTGCCGCCGGATATGATGAAATGGACAAGGAGCTGCTGAAGGCTTACGGCGCAACGACTTACGAGGAGCTGTTCGACGGCCCGAATCTGAACCGCAAATATTTCCCGCTCTGGAGCATTGAGCTGACGGAGAAAAACAAAGTATTCAACCAGAAGCTTAACGATATTAATAAAAAATATCCACCGCAAATGGTCGTTGCCAAAAACGCCGATGACTTCGAAAAATATTGGAATGAATATGTCGCTACCATAGAGAAGCTGGACGTTCAAGGCTGGCTCGATGAGCTGACGACGAAGGTGAAGGACCGCCAAGAGAATTGGTAAGAAGCACGCGGCGAGGAGGGAGAGAGAGCATGCCATGTCAGTAACGGTTGAGCGTGTGAAAGAGCATGCCGGAATCAAAAAAAGCCCACGCAAGTGGAGCAAGCTGCGCAGCCAGAAGGCGCTAATGGTCATGTCTATTCCTTTTGTGGTGTACGTCATTATATTTGCTTACGTACCGCTGTATGGCTGGATGATGGCTTTTCAAAATTATAAGCTTGGATCGGCGATGCTGGATAACGAATGGGTGGGGCTGGCCAACTTTCGCGAATTGTTTCAAGATGAGAATTTTATCCGCGTCATACGCAATACGCTCGCGATGAGCTTGATTAATCTTGTGTTCGGTTTCGTCAGCTCGATCGGTCTGGCGCTAATGCTCAATGAGGTGCGCAAAATCATGTTCAAGCGCGTCGTCCAGACGGTCAGCTACCTGCCGCATTTTTTATCGTGGGTTGTGGCCGCGAACTTGATTATGAACGTGCTTTCCATAGATGGGGCCGTCAACAAACTGTTAGTGAGCCTGCATATGATTAAGGAGCCGATCATGTGGCTTTCCGAGCAGCACTATTTTTGGTGGATTATTGGCGCCTCTAATGTGTGGAAGGAGATCGGCTGGAGTGCCATTATTTATTTGGCGGCGATGACGACGATTGATCCTTCGCTTTATGAGGCGGCAAGCATCGATGGGGCGGGACGGTTTCGAAAAATAAAGCATATTACGCTGCCAGGCATTCGCAGCATCATCGTTATTCTGCTTATTATGAATATTGGGCATATTTTGGATGCGGGCTTTGAACAGCAATATTTGCTGCAAACGCCTATGGTGGTGGATTATTCCGAGACGATCGATATATTCGTATTAAAATACGGCATTAATTTGTCGCGGTTCTCGTTTGCAACCGCCGCCGGCATTTTCAAGACGGTTATCAGCGTCGTGCTGCTGCTGGCCGCGAATCGCATGGCGAAGCGGATGGGGCAGGAGAGGCTGTTTTAGTCGGAGAAGCAGTGAGCCTTTGCCGCCCGGTCATGGAGGGCAAAAGCCTGTTTTACACTCATGCTAGGCGATAGGGAACAGGAGGAAACGATGACAACGACGACACTCAGCAGGTCGAAGAGGTTGGCAGCTGACTTGCTTTTTGACCTATGCAATACCGTATTTCTGCTAGCACTGCTCGTGCTTACGCTTTATCCGGTTTTGAACACGCTCGCCGTTTCCTTTAATCAGGCGCAGGATACGGTTCGGGACAGCACCTTTCTGTGGCCGCGCGAGTTCACGACGCTTAATTACAGCACGCTGTTTCAGGATGGGCTCATCTATCATGCATTCTTTATTTCCGTTGCCCGGACGCTGCTCGGTACAGTAAGCAGTGTGTTCTGCACAGCGATGCTGGCCTATACATTAAGCCGCAAGGATTATGTGCTGCGGGGGCCGATTTCTTTCATCTTCATTTTTACGATGTATTTCAGCGGTGGCTTGATTCCAACCTATATGCTCATTAAAAACCTCCATCTGTACGGGACGTTTTGGGTGTATGTCATCCCGGGACTTATTGGCGCGTTCAACCTTATTGTCATGCGCTCCTTTATGGAAGGCTTGCCTGAGAGCCTGGTAGAATCTGCGCAAATCGATGGGGCGACGCATTTCTCGATCTTTATGCGGATCATATTGCCGCTCAGCCTGCCCGTTATTGCTACGATTGCGCTGTTTGTCGCGGTGGGACAGTGGAATAGCTGGTTTGATACTTTTTTATATAATTCCTCAAATATTAACTTAAGTACGCTGCAATATGAGCTGATGAAAAAGCTGCAATCCGCCAATATGAGCGTAGGAGGCACAGCAGAGTCAGCCTTCGCCAGCAGCAAAAATATTCAGGCGAACATCGTAACGCCAGCTTCGATTCGAGCTGCAATTACAGTCGTAGCCACCGTACCGATCATTATCGTATACCCGTTTTTGCAAAAATATTTTGTAACTGGGCTGACGCTCGGCGGCGTTAAGGAATAGAGGAAAGCTTGTCCATTTGTTGCAGCGGGAGCTGAAGCTGATCAGGAATTGAAAAGAGCGAGCCTACGTTATTCGTAGGCCCGCTCTTTTTTATCAACTATTCTAGGACTGCTGCGTGACATCGGAAATGTCAGCTAAATCCTCATCGCTCTGGCGGCCAGAAGGGGAGTAAATCAGTTCCAGAGCTACGGCGTCATTGCGCTGAAGCGGGAAGCTCAGCAGCGTGGATGGGATAACTCTGCCATTCAGGCGCAGCAGATAGCTGATATTGCCACCGATTGGAATGCCGCTGATCGAAGTAATTTGTCCATTGAAGCCAAAACGGACGACTCCGGTTTCCAGCAGCGCCTGATAAATCGTCATGCCGATGCGGTGGATAACTCGGTACGCTTGAGTAACGTTAGGAAACGCCCGTCCTCCGTTAATAACGACCGTTACCGTCCCTTGTGGTCCCGGCGGGAATGGAATAGGAATCGGCAGCGGAATCGGGAATGGGAACGGCGGGAACGGTCCCGGCCCCGGAGGGAAAGGCCCTGGTCCTGGCGGGAAAGGTCCCGGCCCTGGAGGGAAAGGCCCTGGCCCCGGCGGGAACGGTCCTGGCCCCGGCGGGAACGGTCCTGGCCCTGGAGGGAACGGTCCCGGCCCTGGAGGGAACGGTCCTGGCCCCGGAGGGAAAGGTCCTGGCCCCGGAGGGAACGGCCCTGGTCCCGGCGGGAACGGCCCTGGTCCCGGCCCTGGCGGGAATAAGCCCGGGCCTCCGGGCATCAGCATGCGCGGGCCGCCGCAGCCGCAGTCTTGCCCTGCGCGGGAAGAAGGAGATGGCGGGATATAAATCTGCACTTGCCCATTGGTGTAACCGTAAGTATCGTTCATGCGATAGGTCAGACTCCTTTGCACGTCGAGTTAGGCGTTTAACTATCCTTCTTCATGTTATGCGGCGAATGCCTATTCTTGTGCATGGTTTTACACGAAAGCTGGAAAACAACCAAGCGTAAACGGCTTTCACCGTCCTCTGGCGGCAAAACTCCCGTTTCGCGGGTGAAATATAAGCCCATTATAAGGAGCGAAATTATAATCGGCTTATATTAAAAAAAGCGGAGCCTCCATATGGAGACTCCGCTTTAAACGGCAAGCTGTCTTATTTAACAGCTGCTTCGTAACGTTTGCCAACTTCAGCCCAGTTTACAACGTTCCAGAACGCTGCAATGTAATCAGGGCGTTTGTTTTGGTAGTTCAGGTAGTAAGCATGCTCCCAAACGTCCAGACCAAGAAGCGGCGTTTCGCCTTCCATGATCGGGCTGTCTTGGTTCGGCAGGCTTGCAACTTTAAGCTTGCCGTCTTTCACGGAAAGCCATGCCCAGCCGCTTCCGAAACGGGTAGCAGCAGCTTTTGCAAAGTCAGCTTTGAAAGTATCGAAGCCGCCCAGCTCGCTGTCAATCGCAGCAGCCAGTGCGCCAGTTGGAGCGCCGCCTGCGTCAGGACCGATTGTTTCCCAGAACAGGCTGTGGTTAGCATGCCCACCGCCATTGTTGCGAACCGCAGTGCGAATCGCTTCAGGTACGCTAGCCAAATCAGCAATCAAATCTTCAATAGATTTGCCTTGCAGCTCAGGAGCGGATTCCAAAGCAGCGTTCAGGTTTGTTACATAAGCATTGTGGTGACGGTCGTGATGGATTTCCATCGTCAGAGCGTCGATGTGGGGCTCAAGGGCGTTATTAGCATACGGAAGTGCTGGTAATTGATGTGCCATAATATAAACAGCCTCCTAAAATTAGAATATGTAAATTACTCTTCTTATTATCCCTTATCCAAACACATAAATCAACATTGATGTTTCAAAAGTCGAATTTTAATAGATAAGGTAGACTTAAGTAGCATGTCATATAGTTAAAGTAATTATGCATAAGCGGGAGAAAAACCAATCAAATGCTCGAAAAAAGGCCAAAACTTTATGTAAGCGCTTAATTTAAAGCGTTTTCAGTCATAATTCGCTAAATTCTTAGATTTTTTTAAACAAATTTTAAAATTTTGTGAAGGAAAACGATAGAAGATGTAGTATAATGATTAAATTGCAGCACAATGACATGGTATAGAGGTGTGTATCGATAATGAATGTTCGTTCCTTCCAATTATCAGATTACAGGTTGCTAACGGCTCTTCTTGCGGATGTATTAACTGAAGAATGTTATGAGCAAACAATGGAAGCATTTGCACGTCAATTGTCATGGGATAGCGAGCTAGTACTCGTTGCTCTCTATGAGTCGGAAGTTGTAGGTGTCATTATCGGTACGATTGATAATAACACGGGCTACTATTATCGTGTTGCGGTCCATGCGGACCATCAGCGTCAAGGAATTGGCAAAGCACTTATTGAGTCATTGCGTCTAAGATTCCAACAGCGCCAAGTAAAGAAAATTTTAATTACAGCTGATGAGCACAATGAAGCCGTTTTACCGCTTTATGAATCGCTGGGCTATGTGTCCAAAGATTTTTTCCGCTCTTTTCAACAGCTAAGTATTATAGCAGGTTAGGACAAGCCTCTGGCTGTCCAATAACCGTTTGCAGGGCATATCTGCATCGCCATTGCTTTTGGCGGTGGGATATGCTTTTCTATTTAATATATAAGAATTTATAAATTTCACACCTGTATATACGCTAATATTTCTCGGACTGAGACGCGCCGCCAGAGGATGGCGACATCCGTTTCACCTTGTTAAGAGGGCTGTTTAAGCACTGCGCTTAGCGTCTGCAAGAAGGAGAACAACATGGATCCCTATCAGCATTGCGTCATCAGGAGCTCCAAGCACGATGGCAGCATCCACCGCATTTGGCAGCATAATTGGCTTATTCCGGCACATCTGCTCACTCCGCAGCATGCTGAACTTGGTTTTAAGGTGATGATCAACTTTGAGACACCTATTGTGGAGGCCAGCGGCAAGGTTTGGATGAGCCAGGTGCCTGCGGTTTCTTTTTTTCTGCCCGGACAGTGGTATAATGTGGTTGCGCTGCTTGAGAAAGGCGGTATTCGCTATTACTGCAATCTCGCTTCTTCATTTGCTTGGAACGGCGCGCTGCTCACCTATATCGATTACGATTTGGATGTCATTCGACTGCCGGATGGCAGCCGCCAAGTGGTGGACGAGGATGAATTCGAGCTGCATAAAGCGAAGTACGACTACCCGCGAGATGTGCAGGAGCATGTGCTGCAAGGGCTAGGTGAGCTGCTTTTGCGGATGGACGAGCATGCTGCTCCTTTTGATGACGAAGTGATTATCGCTTATTATGAAGCATGGCGCACAAGCTTATAGGGCGGAGGCGGTTAAGGAATGGATAGATTTTCATTTGACGGCGGCAGCAGCGGCGAAGCTGAAGGACAGGAGCAGCTTGGAGCGCTTAAGCGCCCGGGCTGGTCAAAGGAGCTTTGGGAATGGGTGAAAACCGTTGGCATATCGTTCATTCTCGTTACAATGCTGCATCTGTTTGTGTTTAATCTTTCGACCGTAGAGGGACATTCCATGGAGCCTACCTTGCAGGAGAAGGAATGGCTGTTTGTAAATAAATTCGTTTATTTGATCGGTACGCCCAAAATCGGCGATGTCGTTATTTTGGAGGACCCGTCTGCGTTTGGCAAAGAGCAGGAACTGCTGGTAAAACGCGTCGTGGGCTTGCCGGGGGACCGAATTGAAATTTCGGACAAGCATTTGTATCGCAATGGCGAGCTTGTGGACGAACCGTATATTGATACGGAAATGGAGGATTTGGACATGATGCCGCTAACCGTTGAGGCAGGCAGTTATTATGTGATGGGCGACAACCGTCATGCGCGGGCGAGCAAGGACAGCCGGATGTTTGGAACGGTTCCTATTGCATCGATTGAGGGCAAGGCGCAGTTTATCGTATGGCCTTACAAACAAATAAAGCCGTTATAGATTTAATTAAAACGGTTATAGAACCAGGCATAGTGAATGGAGAACGGCGAATCAAACATCAGGCTTAAGCTTTGGGGAGGTGAAGGGATGGAGGAATGGGCGTATTACGCTGCATTGAAAAAAGAAATGAAAGCCGCCGCGCGCAGCCTCGGCATCGACAAAATTGGCGTTGCTTCTGCTGATCCGTTCACCACCTTGAAGCAGCGGCTTATTTCGCACCGTGAGCTTGGCTACGAGTCCGGTTTCGAAGAGCCGGACCTTGACAAGCGCACCAATCCGGCGCTGCTGTTTGACCAGCCTCAATCGATCATTGCCATCGCGATTGCCTATCCCTCCAAACTCCATCAGCCTCCTAAATCGGAGCCGGGAGCGAGAAGGGGCATTTTGTCCCGCTCAGCTTGGGGCGAGGATTATCATAAGGTGCTGAGGAACAGGCTTGGGCGGCTTGAAGCTTGGCTCGCAGAGCGCGTACCGGGCTTTCGGGCTGAAAGCATGGTCGATACTGGAGCTTTATCCGATCGGGCCGTTGCCGAGCGCGCGGGACTAGGCTGGAGCGCCAAAAACTGTTCAATATTGTCCGAGGATCTTGGCTCGTGGATCTACCTTGGCGAAATGATTACGAATTTGCCGCTGGAGCCGGATGAGTCAGTGACCGATGGCTGCGGCGAATGCACCAAATGTATTGACGCTTGCCCGACGGATGCGCTCGTGGGCCCAGGCCAGCTTCATTCGAGCCGCTGCATTTCGTTTATTACGCAGACGAAAGGTTTTGTAGAAGACGGCTACATGCGAAAAATCGGCAACCGCCTGTACGGCTGCGATACATGCCAGACAGTGTGTCCGGTAAACCGGGGCAAAAACTGGACGCATCAGCCAGAGCTTCAGCCGGATCATGAGCTGGTTAAGCCGCTGCTTACCCCACTGCTGACGATTGGCAATAAAGAATTTCAACGTCTATATGCGAGCAGCTCTTCTGCTTGGAGGGGCAAAAAGCCCATTCAGCGCAATGCTGTTATTGCGCTGGGCAATTTTAAAGATCCCAGTGCAGTTCCGGACCTCATTCAAGTGCTGCGCCAGGATGTCCGTCCGGTTATGCGGGGAACGGCGGCATGGTCGCTGGGCCGCATTGGCGGCGCAGAGGCAGAGGAAGCGATTCGGCAGGCATTGCTGCAGGAGGCGGATGATGACGCGCGGCGCTATATGGAGCAGGCGCTGCATTCGCTAGCAGAAGGAGCCGATACGGTCCCTCATTGATCCAGCCGCCGCCTGCGTTTGGCGGCTGCTGGAATAGGGTAAGCCGTTTGCGCTTCCAGCGTTTGCGAATGTCAAGCTTACATGCTATTATAGGGGTCATTATAGACAAGCTTAAGTCAGGAAAGGGTCAGGTGAATTACTTTTTATGTGGGAATACATTATTCCGATTGTGACATTAATCGTGGGGGCAGTCGGTGGATTTTTCATCGGCGTATTCTACTTGCGCAAACAGCTAGAGAAAATGCAAAGCGATCCAGAAATGATTCAAAAGATGGCGAAGCAAATGGGCTATAATCTGAACAAGCAGCAGATGACGCGTGCCCAGAACATGATGAAAAACCAGAACCAGAATATGAACAAAAATCAGAAGATGCCGCGCAGATAACGGTATAAGCTTCTGGTTAGCCGAAAGAGGGTGGTCCGCATGGCGGGAAAGAAAGATTACGTCAACTCTAAAGTCATTCAGAACCGGGAGCAGATTGAATTTCATGTGAAGGAAATTTTGAAGCTTGTTGGCGAGAATGTGGAAAGGGAAGGGCTGCTGGAGACGCCTGCACGCGTCACCCGCATGTATGAAGAGATTTTCGCAGGTTATGAGGTTGATCCGAGCGAGGTGCTAGGCGTTACGTTCGATGAACAGCATGAAGAGCTGGTTATTGTAAAAGATATTATCTATTACAGCCAGTGCGAGCATCATATGGCGCCATTTTTCGGCAAAGCACATATTGGATACATTCCAAGCGGCAAGATTGCTGGCCTCAGCAAGCTGGCTCGCCTAGTAGAAGCCGTTACAAGGCGCTTGCAAGTACAGGAGCGGATAACGAGCCAAATCGCGGATATTTTAGACAAGGAATTGCAGCCGCATGGCGTTATGGTCGTCGTTGAAGGCGAGCATTTGTGCATGTGCTCCCGCGGGGTGAAGAAGCCCGGCAGCATGACGGTGACGTCGGCGGTACGCGGAGAGTTCCGTTCCAATCCGGCGCTGCGTTCCGAATTTTTAGCTTTGCTCAGGTCCTAATTTTTTCGTAGTAGCGATTGGGTAACCAAAAACCGCTCCACAGGCCAGTGTGCATCATGCACCAGCTTGTGGAGCGGTTTTTTTGATCGAAAAATGTTGGGCTTGCAAAAAATGGGGAACCATTATAAGATTAATTCACTAACTTGCAATACAAGTTAGTTTATTTTTAATCTGCTACCTTGCTTTGCAATATAGTGGAATGGCTGCGAAATGGGGGTTTTATCGTGTCTAGTCAATTGGTTAGAGGGGTACTGGAAGGATGTCTGCTGGCTGTTATAGCTGAGGAAGAGACATATGGGTATGAAATTATGGAGAAGCTTGCCGTAAATGGCTTCGTATTTGCTAAGGAAGGCAGCATATATCCACTTTTGCTTCGATTGGAGAAAGAGCAGATTATAACGAGTACGCAGCGGCCCTCTGCATCGGGGCCAAATCGCAAATATTATCGTCTGACCCTGGAAGGGGAGCAGCAGCTTGAGCTGTTTCGGGGCAAATGGAAAGAGCTAAGTGTCGCAGTAAACCAAATTTTAGGAAATGATGGTGTTTAGGATGCTGAATCCACGAAATGAAACGTTATTAAACGAAATGAAGTTTTACGTTTGCCTAAGCCAACAAAGCGGGAGCAGCTTGAAACGTATGCTCTCTTGATTCCTTTATTGCTTTTATGGCGTTTTATACTGGGCTTTACTGGGGAATTGATTATTCCGTTATATGAAACCATCGCTTATATCATTTTATCCTCTGCATTGGCTGGTGGGCTGTTGATCGCGCTAAGAAAGGGAGCTTTCATGCCGAAGCGCCATTCCGTTTGGATTACTTACGCAATAAGTCTGGTTACTCTGGGAGCGTATTTTGGATTCTTTGTGTTTGCTAATCGTCTTCTACCCGCTCAGCCGCGGCTCGTGTTTCATGGGGGTTATGCTTATGGGATGGCCTCGGTCAGCTTGATCATTATTTTGATTTCCTTGTTTGGGCCGCTATTGAAAAAGAAGAAATAGAGCGTGCTTGCAATAATCCTCAAGTTCGCATATAGATCTGGAAGGACACACTCCATAAGACTCGAATATTTTCGCTGGCTAGGCGAAAGGCATTCGGGTCTTTTTTTGTTTTTTTAGGTATCCCAAGTGGTGGGCTGAAGCTGCTCCTAGATACTGGAACCATTTATACTATTATCCTTAAAAAAGGAAGGCCCTAAGTAGGGGTTGTACGAAAAAAATGTCAAAAAAGTCATTAAAGTGACAGTAAAGAAGTCATTTAAAGCACTAGTGCCACCTGAAATTGATCCTATAAAATGGTATTAGACCCTCGTATTAGTTTATACAGTGGGGAGGGCGACGG
Source organism: Paenibacillus algorifonticola (assembly GCF_050481745.1). Lineage (GTDB taxonomy): Bacteria > Bacillota > Bacilli > Paenibacillales > Paenibacillaceae > Pristimantibacillus > Pristimantibacillus algorifonticola_A. The sequence continues at coordinate 668,237 of NZ_JBCNGR010000006.1, forward strand.
AATAGAAGCGGAAGGAGGAGAGAACAGAGACAAGGCCAATACGAAGCAAGTGGCAGTGAAATTGATGAGAGGAGTTGTTGGTTTTGAGTAAAAACCGCAAAATGCGGATCAAATGGGTGCTCGTTCAGGCGCTTGCAATCGCACTGCTACTTGGAAGCGTGCCATTGCAGCCAATCTCGAGCGTCCAGGCGGCAGGCAATTATAATTATGCAGAGGCATTGCAGAAAGCGATTTATTTTTATGAGACTCAGCGTTCAGGAGCGCTTCCGGACACGAACCGTGTCGAATGGCGTGGCGATTCCGGTATGCTCGACGGAGCCGATCATGGCGTCGATTTAACAGGGGGCTGGTATGATGCTGGGGATCATGTGAAATTTGGGCTTCCGATGGCTTTTTCAGCTACTATGCTGGCATGGTCGGTTTATGAATATAAGGAAGGCTATGAGCAGGCTGGCCAGTTGAACGAGATTTTGGACAATTTGAAGTGGGCTACCGATTATTTTGTGAGAGCGCATACAGCGCCTAATGAGCTTTGGGGGCAGGTTGGAGCTGGCAATGCCGATCATGCTTGGTGGGGACCAGCAGAAGTGATGCAGATGGCGCGTCCTTCTTTTAAAATCACGGAAACCTGCCGTGGCTCGGACCTGGCAGGAGAGACGGCGGCGGCACTCGCTTCCTCATCTATCGTGTTTAAGCAATCAGATCCGGCTTATTCTGCGCTTCTGCTCCAGCACGCGAAGGAGCTTTACAGCTTTGCAGACACATACCGGGGCAAATACTCAGATTGTATTACTGATGTTGCTTCTTTCTACAATTCGTGGAGCGGATATAAAGATGAGCTGACTTGGGCAGCAACTTGGCTGTATCTGGCAACAGAGGATAACGCTTATTTGAATAAAGCCATTCAATCCGCTTATGACTGGGATACAGACAGCTCAAGCAACACTTGGGCTTACAAATGGACAATCGGCTGGGATGACAAGCGTTATGGCGCGCAATTGCTGCTCGCCCGGATTACGTCTGAGCTTGGCAGACCAGAGGCGAGTGACTTTATCGCATCGACTGAGCGCAATTTGAACTATTGGACCGTTGGAACAAACGGATCGCGAATTACGTATTCGCCGGGCGGCCTGGCATGGCTGGATTCATGGGGCTCCCTGCGTTATGCGGCGAATGCTTCTTTCCTGGCATTTGTATATTCGGATTTTGTAGCGGACCCAGTCAAAAAAGCGCGCTATAACGATTTTGCCGTTAGCCAGATTAAATATATGCTCGGCGATAATCCGCGTAACAGCAGCTACGTGGTCGGATATGGCGTCAACGCACCGGAGCACCCGCATCATCGTACGTCACACGGCTCATGGACGGACAGCTTAAGCAACCCGACCTCGCACCGCCATACGCTTTATGGCGCACTGGTAGGCGGACCGAATGCATCGGATCAATATACGGATTCCATCAATGACTATGTGAGCAATGAAGTAGCAACGGACTACAATGCAGGCTTTACGGCTTCACTTGCTAAAATGAATTTGCTGTACGGTGCTGGCCAGCAGCCGCTTGCGAACTTCCCTCCGGCCGAAACGAAGGCCGATGAAATGTTTGTAGAAGCGCAAGTGAATCAGTCCAGCTCTAATTTTACTGAAATTAAAGCTTTCTTGAATAATCAATCGGCATGGCCCGCCCGTATGGGAGATAAATTGTCCTTCCGCTACTTCATTGATTTAAGTGAGGTTTATGCGGCTGGCTACACCGCAGCAAATGTAACTGTCACTGCCAACTATAATCAAGGCGCAGTCGTTAGCCTGAAGCCATTTGACGAGGCAAATCACATTTATTATGTGCTGGCGGACTTTACAGGCACGAAAATCTACCCTGGCGGCCAACCGCATTTCCGCAAGGAAATCCAGTTCCGTATTTCCGGTCCTCAAGGGGCATGGAATCCGGCCAATGACTATTCTTACGCAGGGCTTACATCCAGTCAAACGGTGAAGACGGCGAAAATCCCGGTATACGATGCAGGAACGCTCGTATTTGGGCAAGCGCCTGATGGAGGCGGCGTAACTCCAACACCGACACCGACGCCGACACCAACGCCACCAACACCAACACCAACACCAACACCAACACCAACACCAACACCAACACCAACACCAACACCAACACCGACACCAACGCCAACACCAAGTCCGACTCCACAGCCGACGCAGACTCCGGCAGGCGGCTTGAAGGTACAGTACCGAGCGGCTGATACGAATGCCACGAACAATGCGATGATGCCGCAGTTTGAAATTTTCAACAACGGTTCAAGCGCTGTAGCTATGAATACGCTTAAGCTTCGTTACTACTTCACAGCTGATGGAACGCAGTCGCATCAGTTCTGGAGCGATTATGCGCAGATCGGCAGCAGCAATGTGCAGGCGACCTTCGTTACGATGAGCACGCCGACTACGACGGCAGATACGTATTTGGAGCTCACCTTTACGACAGCTGCAGGCTCGATCAGCGCAGGGGGCAGCAGCGGTCAAATTCAAGGCCGTATTTCCAAAACAGACTGGTCGAATTTAAACGAAGCGAATGACTATTCCTTCGATGCAACAACAACATCATTCGTCGATTGGAGCAAGGTGACGCTTTACCAGAATGGAACGCTCGTATGGGGAATCGAACCTTAGTATTAGACGTTTGCGGCTATTCCAAATTAGGGAGGTAAGAACATATGAAACCGATTTTTACGTTGAAAGCTTCGAAAAAAGTAACAGGACTCGTCCTATCAACAACGCTGCTCGTCACGCTGTCCACCGGACTTTGGGGCTCTACGCCCAAAGTATCCGTGGCTGCTGCTGCGGCAGTCAGCATTGAGGAGTCACGCTTCCTGCAAATGTACGACCAGATCAAAAATCCGGCGAACGGTTATTTTTCACCGGAAGGCATTCCTTATCACTCCATTGAGACGCTGATTAGTGAAGCGCCGGATTACGGTCATATGAGTACTTCCGAGGCTTACAGCTACTGGCTATGGCTGGAGACGCTGTATGGCCACTATACGCAGGATTGGAGCCATCTGGAAGCAGCCTGGGACAACATGGAGAAGTATATCATTCCGGTCAATGAAGGAGACGGCAAGGAAGAGCAGCCGACGATGAGCTTTTACAATCCGAACAGCCCAGCGACGTATGCAGATGAAAAGCCGTTCCCTGATCAATATCCGGTGCAGCTTTCCGGCAAATATGCCGCGGGCAAAGATCCGCTGGATGCCGAGCTGAAAGCGACGTACGGCAACAATCAAACGTATTTGATGCATTGGCTGATCGACGTTGACAATTGGTACAATTATGGGAATCTTCTGAACCCAACACATACATCTACGTACGTTAATACGTTCCAGCGCGGCGAGCAGGAGTCGGTGTGGGAGGCGATCCCGCATCCGTCTCAGGACAATCAGACTTTCGGCAAAACAGGCGAAGGCTTCATGTCCCTCTTCACGAAGGAAAATCAGGCGCCTGCAAAGCAGTGGCGTTACACGAATGCGACGGATGCGGACGGCCGCGCCGTACAAGTGATGTATTGGGCGAAGGAGCTTGGCTACAACAATACCGCTTACTTGAATAAAGCGAAAAAGATGGGCGATTATCTCCGTTACGGCATGTATGATAAATACTTTCAAAAAATTGGAAGCGCAAGCGGCGGTGCGCCAACTCCAGGAACGGGTAAGGATTCAAGCTCGTATTTGATGGCATGGTATACATCGTGGGGCGGCGGCTTGGAACAAGGCGCTGGAAATTGGGCTTGGCGTATCGGCGCAAGTCACGCGCATCAGGCTTACCAAAACCCGGTTGCCGCATATGCACTGTCATCTCAGGATGGCGGACTTATCCCATCGTCTGCAACAGCGCAGACGGACTGGAACGCATCGCTTAAACGCCAGCTTGAATTTTATACGTGGCTGCAATCGTCTGAAGGCGCAATGGGCGGTGGCGCAACGAACAGCTGGAATGGCCAATATTCCGCTTATCCGGCAGGCGTGAGCAAATTCTACGGTATGGCTTATGATGAAGCTCCGGTTTATCATGATCCGGATTCGAACACTTGGTTTGGCTTCCAAGTATGGCCGCTTGAGCGCGTAGCTGAGCTGTATTATATTTTGGCTGAAAATGGCGACCTTAGCTCGGAAAACTTCCAAATGGCGAAAACCGTTATCGAGAAGTGGGTTGATTGGACGCTGGATTATGTATTCGTCGATGAGCGTCCAGTAACTGACGCTGACGGCTACTATTTGAATGCGCAAGGCCAGCGTATACTAGGCGGCAGCAATGTGAACGTAGCAACTGTAGCTGCACCAGGCGAGTTCTGGATTCCGGGAGGCCAAGAGTGGAATGGCCAGCCGGATACATGGAATGGCTTTAGCTCCTACACAGGCAACCCGACCTACCATGCGACTACGATCAATCCGAGCCAGGACGTTGGCGCGCTCGGCACTTACGTTAAAGCACTCGCGTTCTTCGCAGCGGGTACGCAGGCTGAGACGGGAAGCCTGACGCCGCTGGCAGCCGAAGCGAAGGAAATGGCCGCGAAGCTTCTTGACACGGCTTGGACTTATAACGATGGCGTTGGTATCGTTACAGAAGAGCAACGCGCGGATTACAACCGCTTCTTCACTAAGGAAATTTACTTCCCAGGCGGCTGGACGGGTACGTTTGGCCAAGGCAACGCGCTTCCAGGCAGCGGTGCCGTAGCCTCCGATCCGGCGAAAGGCGGCAATGGCGTCTATATCGGCTATGCTGATTTGCGTCCGCTGATCCAGCAGGATCCGCAATGGTCGTATTTGTCCAATCTGTACAACACGTCGTGGAACAATACGACGCAAACATGGGATAATGGCGTACCGACGTTTAAATACCACCGTTTCTGGTCGCAGGTAGATATTGCAACGGCTTATGCTGAGTATGATCGTTTGCTGGGCACACCGGCAGCTCCAACCGTTCCTGGCGCTCCGGCGACACTGACAGGAACAGCTGGCAATGCGCAGGCCAGCCTGAGCTGGAGCACGACGCCTGGCGCAACGAGTTATAACGTGAAACGCGCTGCAACAACGGGCGGGCCATACACGACGGTAGCGACGGCGGTTAGCGGCACAAGCTACAGCGATACGAGTGTCACGAATGGCACGACCTACTATTATGTGGTCAGCGCTGTCAATGCAGTAGGCGAATCTGTTAACTCAGCACAGGTGACGGTAACGCCTCAGGCACCAGGCTCCGTAGTACCTGGAGCATTCACCTTGACGGGAACCGCGGGCAATGCGTCAGCGGCACTTTCCTGGACAGCAGCAAGTGGGGCGGACTTCTATAATGTCGAGCGTTCCTCGGGAGGAGGGGCTTTTGCCCCAGTAGCAACTGGCCTGACAACAACGGCTTACACGGATGCTACTGCCGTGAATGGCACCAATTATACGTACCGAATTGTTGCTGAAAATGCTGCTGGCACAACGCTTTCCAATACGGTAGCCGTAACGCCTGTCGCGCCTCCAGTTGGCGGCAATCTCAAAGTCCAGTATAGAGCGGCAGATACGAATGCAACGAATAATGCGATGATGGCTCACTTTAATATTTTGAACGATGGCACGACTGCGGTAGACTTGAGCACACTGAAAATCCGCTACTACTTCACGGCGGATGGCACGCAGCAGCACAGCTTCTGGAGTGACTATGCACAAGTGGGCAGCAGCAATGTGCAGGCCTCCTTCGTGACCATGAGCTCGCCGACTGCAACAGCTGATACGTATGTGGAAATCAGCTTCACAGCTGCAGCAGGCTCCATTGCAGCGGGCGGCACGAGCGGCCAAATCCAGACGCGTGTCTCCAAAAATGATTGGTCCAATTTGAACGAGGCCAATGACTACTCCTTCGATGCGACCAAAACTTCGCTCGTCGATTGGAATAAAGTGACGCTTTACCAAAACGGCACGCTTGTATGGGGTATTGAGCCTTAGAAAATACAGCGGCGGCCAAGCAAATAGCTGTAGGAAGGGAAGAGGAGTCGTGCTGGGTGAAAATGCCTTGCGCGGCCCTCTTTTCTTTATGGGAACACCGTCTCGGGCGATCGAGAAAATATTGTGTTAATATCCATAATTTGATAAGATTAAATTGGAAAACTTTTGGAAGGAAGCGATGCAATTCATGGATAGACGGCTTGTGCGAAGCAGGCCGCTGCAATAAATATTTCAAAGCGCAAAGGAGGGTGTTTATCATGTATCGCCTTCTCGTGGTAGATGATGAAGCTTATGCTTTGAAAAGTATCATGGAGACGGTAAATTGGAGATCGCTCGGAATAAGCGAAGTGTATGGAGCGATGGATGTAGAAGAGGCGCGAATCATCTTTTGCGACCAGCGGATTGATGTTGTCATCTGCGATATCGAAATGCCGGGTGAAAATGGACTGGAGCTGCTCGAATGGCTGAACCAGGAGCAATTTTCGGCCAGCGTCATTTTTGTTACGGGGCATGACCGCTTCGAATATGTCCAGGCGGCGCTGCGTGCCGGCTGCTTCGATTATATGCTCAAGCCTGTCAGGCATGAGCTGCTGCTGGAAACGGTAGCACGCTCGCTGCGCAAGCTGGAGCAGGATCGGGAGCACAATTTGCTGAAACGGCGAATGGGCAAGTTTGAGAAGGTGCTGCGTCATCACAAGCAGGAGCTGGTCGAGCGCTTCTGGAACGATGTGCTTTATCCTGCGGGGAAAACGCCTAATAATGAAGCGCTGCTTAGCCAACTGTCATTGATGGAGCCGGATGCAGCGGATAGCGGCGAGTTTATGCTGGTGCTCGTCAGCATCTCCGGCTGGAAAGCGCGTTTTGGCATCAAGGATGAAGAAATATTGGAGTACGCGGTCATGAACCGTGCAGAGGAAACCGTATTGGAAAATTGGCCAGGCGCTGTGCTCAAGAGCCGCAATGGCGAGCTGTTCATCGTCGTCTACCATGCGCAGGAGCAAGGGAGAAGCATTGCCGAGCTGCGCAGGCGATGCATGGGGCTGGTCGAAGATTGCGGGGTTTATTTTTACAGCCGGGTGAAATGCTATATCAGCTTGCCAGGAGCACTATGTACGCTCGGGAGCCGCAGCGCCTCCTTGCTTAAACTTGAGCGGGAGTGCGCGGGGGACATGAAGGACGTATGGGTTGAGGGCGAGCAAGCGCACCAGATGCCGGAGCAGCTGTTTGGCCGCAAGGATTGGCCGGCGGAAATTGCCTTGCTGCTGCAGAAGGGCCGCCATGCGGAGCTGTATCAGGCTGTCGATGAATGGTTCGCATCTTACGACAAGGAAATTCCACCTTCCAAAGAAGATTTGAAAGCGCTCTATTATCATTTGCTGTCATCTCTCTATCAATCCTTTAATCAAAGCGGCATCTCAATTGGGTACGTTATTGACGTGATCAGCGTCAAAAGGGAAGGAAGTGCGCCATGCACGAAGTCGCTTGCCCATTTGCGTCTGTGGACGAGGCAGGTCATTGAGATGGCCATTGAGCATGCGGCAAATCAGAAGGAGAGCGAGCCGACTATAGTAGAGCAAATCGAGCAATACGTAAAGTCGCGAATGTCCGAGGAGGTCAGTCGGGAGGAAATCGCTTCGCTGCTGCATTTTAACCCTGCGTATTTATCCCGTTTGTTCAAAAAGGAGACAGGCTCGTCGCTTACGGATTATATCGTAAGCCAGCGTATGGAATACGCGAAGAAGCTGCTCAGCCAATCGGATCTGAAGGTGAGCGATGTGGCGGAAATTACGGGCTATAGCAATTTTTCTTATTTTTCACGGCTGTTCAAGAAGCAGGAAGGCTATTCGCCGATTGAGTTTCGCAAGCGCTACAAAGGGGAAGCGGGAATTTGAGCTGTGGTGACGGTTCAACGTAGAAGTCATGCATAACAAATGCCCCGCTGCTGGAATAGCTCCAGTGTGCGGGGCATTTGTTATGCGGCTTGCGGCTGGATTTAGGCGCTGGCTGCTGCCGGATCAGCTTGATCAGCAAGCACCTGCTGATTGACTTGGCTGAGGAAAAGCGCAGCGCGCTGAATGTATTCGCTCGGATGCTCGCGGAACAGCATTTCATGCTGTCCTTGCTGCACGATCCACGAGCGGGACAATGGATTCGTCTGTTTGTCTGCAATATGCTCAGCCGTCGTATATGGCGACTTCACATCCTGCGTGCCATGTATAATATAAATCGGAATATCGTAGCTCGTATTCATCATTTGCTCGGCTGGCACGGAATCGATGCCTACCCCTGTCCAGAGCGGGAGCAGTGCCCCGATCAATGCTTCAGACGGAAAACGCGGCAGACTCACAACCTGACTGACATTGTTGAACAGCGAATCAGCGCTTGGCACGAACAGGCTGTCAAGAATCATGCCGTTAATATCCTTGGATTGCAGCGCAGCTTGCATGGCGGTCCCGGCCCCCATGGAGAAGCCCCAGACGATCACTTCCTTAGAGCCTTGCTCCTTCACATATTGAACGGCGGCGAGCAATTGCTGGGACTCTTCCAAACCGCCAGTTGCTGCCGTTTTGTCAGTAGCAGAGGCGTATCCATAATCAAAAAGCATAACATTATAATGAAGGCCATTAAGCAGCTTCGTTAAATCATACATCGGTACCCACGTTTCTTCGCGATTAGCGCCGTAGCCATGGCTGAACACGATCGTGCGTGCAGCTGGCTCGCTGTTCGAATCATCGCTGTAGGCAGGCACGTACCAGCCGCTGACGTTGGTTTTGCCGCTGATGCTTGGAATGAGCACGTCCTCGTAATCAAGCCCGATGGCAGCCTTCGGATTGGAAGTCAGCGGAGCGACGTAGGGATAGGCGAGCATCCAGGCCACATAGGCATGGAAGATAACGACAACGATCATGCAAAGAGCTAGCAGTGAGGCAATAAGAGCAACCAATGCGTGCAACCTCCTGGTTTTTGCGCTCGGGCGTGGCAGTTGGAGCTTATCCAGAGAAGGAAAGGGATGCAGTCCTTGGGGGAAGGTTCCCTCCATTGAAACAGATGTCATCATAGTTGTGCTCATACCCTTCTCCTCCTCTCGAACCATGTAAACGCTTCTCATTTCTAGTACTTTAATCGTATGCGGAGGGGGAGTGCCTGTCAATTGATGTCGACGTATTGTTAAGGTGTTGTAATGCTTTTGTAATCAAGCGAACTTTTCTTTACGATTAAGCCTTTCATGAGTTATACTGTGTGAGAATGAGTTTCACTTAATGAAACGAGGGAGGTGTGGCACATCATGGCGGAGGAAGGGAAATCAACCGTACGCGCAGTCGAACGAGCGCTGGATATTTTGTTATGTTTTACAGCGGGAAAGGATCTGGTTATGACGGAAATCGCCGAGCGGACAGGGCTCCATAAGAGCACGGTCCATCGGATGCTGGCCACCCTTGAAGATAAAGGCTTTATAGAGCGTGACCTGGTGACGGAGCGCTACCGGCTGGGCATGCGGGTATGGGAGCTGTCCGCACATTTATCCCGGACGGATGATCCAGCGGTCATTTGGCAGCCGGAGATGGAGCGTCTGCGCGATAAGCTGGGCGAGACCGTCAGCATTTACGTGCGCGATGGCTCGGAGCGGATTCGCATTCAGGCGGTGCAGAGCAATCAGCCCGTGCGCCGGGTAGCGCCAATCGGAGCGAGGCTGCCGCTTTACGCAGGGGCATCAAGCAAGGTACTGATCGCTTATGCCGATCCGCTCGTGCGGGAAGAGATTTTCGGCGATCCATCATGGCTGTTTACGATTGATCTCGATCAATATAAGATGCAGCTTGCAGACATTACGGAGCAGGGCTATGCGACGAGCTTTGAGGAGCGGGAGCCTGGCGCAGCGGCGTTTTCCGCGCCGATATTTGGACGGGAAGGCAAGCTTGTCGCCGCCTTATCCGTATCCGGCCCGGCAAGCCGCATGACGATGGAAAAAATGCGCGATGCCGCTCCGATTTTGCTGGAAGCGTCCAAGCGGATGAGCACAATGATGAAGTAGCGTTCAGCAAGGCAGCTGCATGCTTGCATGCTGAACGGATGAATAGAAAAGCAGCGCCCGCTTCACTTGAGGAAAAATGAAGCGGGCGCTGCTTTTTTTTGCCGTTCGGATGTCGAAAGAAAATAAAATGTTGGACTGATAACGTCCCATTAAGCTTACGGGCAGAATAGATGAAACACTGCAACCAGCATGTGAGTCTTTACGTCTCATAACTAAATGGAAAATGACGGGGTGGATTCAATTAATAAAAAGATTGTTTTATTTGCATTTTTTTTCTTGTGTTCCTGCTTGGTTGCAGTAAAGAAACAACTGAACAGAATAATGTTAAACATATTGAATGCCTTAGGCCATTTGGTTGGAATATTGAGGAAAAAATTAGCGAAAGAACTCAGGAGACAAATGGCTTTCTACCTGCAACAAACGTAGGTATTAAATAAATAGCGTGTTCTCCTTTATTACGCTTACGGGAGACGTTAGTTCAGAAACAGCGACATTCCGGGACTTTTTTTCTCGTCCTTGGCTGTCGCTGTTTTGATTTGTAGGGTTAGTCTAAAATGTTATTTTCTGATTACATAGGAAATGATAAGGGGAGGAGGTTTGGAAATGACGTATGTGGAAATTTTGATCCGGACAATTCTTGCAGTGGGACTGCTGCTGCTCATTCCCCGGATTCTCGGCAAGCAGACTCTTTCGAATATGACGTTTAACGATTTTGTAACCAGCATTACACTGGGCTCCCTGGCGGCGAATTTGGCGTTCAATGCCACCCTGAAACCCACATACATCGTGCTGTCGCTGGTTGTGATTACAGTTATGTCTTTCCTGCTTTCTCTGATCGCTCTCAAAAGCCGAAAGATGCGCAGCTGGATCTCGGGTTCCCCTACCGTGCTGATAGAAAACGGCAAAGTCATGGAGACCAACATGCGTAAAATTCGCTATACCTTGGATTCGCTGAACCAAGCGCTAAGGGAAAGGGGCGTTTTCAATATTGAAGAGGTGGAGTACGCCTTGCTCGAAGACAATGGCAGAATCTCTATACTGAAAAAGGATGCATACCGGCTTATCACCAAGCAGGATATGGGGCTTTCGCTGCAAGCGCAGGCTTTTCCGGTGGAGCTGATTATGGACGGCATGGTGATGGAGGCTAATCTGAAGCTGCACGGGCTGACCCGAGAGTGGCTGGAAAAAGCGTTGGGGCAGAAGCATAGGGGAAAAACGCTGGCCGATGTGTTCTACGCCGTAAAAGGCACGCGGCAACAACTCATCTTCGATTTCTACGAGGATGGCATTAAACAACCGCTGGATCAGGAGTAGAAAAGAGACACAGGGCAGTCAGTGAATGGGGAACGAGCAAGATAATTACCCTTGCCCATAAAACGAAAAGCAGCGATTTTCCCGTTATTGGAGAATCGCTGCTTTTCTTAATTTCTGCGAATCAAGCTAAAATTTATGCTTATTACATGTTAGCAATCATTTGACGAAGCACGGTTTGCAAAATACCGCCATTACGGTAGTAGTCTACATCAACCATGGAGTCCAGACGAACGATAGCTTGGAATTCAAATGCTGTGCCGTCTTCACGGGTTGCCGTTACGGTAACCGTCTCGCCCGCTGTCACATCATTGGAAAGTCCAGTAATATCAAACGTTTCGCGGCCTGTAATACCAAGCGTTTTCCAGCCGTGGCCTTCTTGGAATTGCAGTGGCAGAACGCCCATGCCTACCAGGTTGGAACGGTGAATACGCTCGAAGCTTTCAGCAATAACGGCTTTTACGCCGAGCAGGAATGTACCTTTTGCCGCCCAGTCACGGGAGCTTCCTGTGCCGTATTCTTTACCAGCGATAACGACAAGGTTTTTGCCGGATTTTTGATACTTCATGGAAGCATCGTAGATCGACATGACTTCGTCAGTAGGCAGGTAAGTCGTTACGCCGCCCTCAGTGCCCGGAGCCACTTGGTTACGGATACGGATGTTGGCGAATGTACCGCGCATCATCACTTCGTGGTTACCACGACGCGAGCCGTACGAGTTGAAATCTTCTCTTTTTACGCCATTTTCGATCAAATATTCGCCGCCCGGGCTATCTGCTTTAATGTTGCCGGCAGGGGAGATATGGTCAGTTGTAACCGAGTCGCCCATAAGCGCAAGCACATTTGCAGAATGGATGTCGGCAATGTCGTTAAGCTCCGTACCAAGATTTTCAAAGAACGGTGGATTTTGAATGTAAGTGGATTTTGGATCCCACTCGTAGCTTTCGCCTTCTGGTACGTCGATTGCATTCCAACGATCATTTTGCGTAAATACATTTTCATATTTATCACGGAACATTTGCGGATTAAGCGCAGCCGCAGTTGCTTCCTGAATTTCTTTCGAAGTTGGCCAAATATCTTTCAGGTAAACCGGGTTGTTGTCTTTGTCATAGCCGATTGCATCTTTGGAAAGGTCAATGTTAACCGTTCCTGCAAGCGCATATGCAACAACAAGCGGAGGAGAAGCCAAGTAGTTCGCTTTCACCTGAGCATGAACACGGCCTTCAAAGTTACGGTTACCGGACAATACAGCCGCTACCGTCATGTCGTTGTCAACAATGGCTTGGCCTACTTCATCAGGAAGCGGACCGGAGTTGCCGATACAAGTTGCGCAGCCGTAACCAGCCACGTGGAAACCAAGTGCTTCAAGCGGCTCCAGCAGGTTCGCTTTCTTCAAATATTCCGTAACGACGAGTGAGCCCGGCGTCAGGGAGCTTTTTACATAAGCAGGCTTGGTTAGTCCGAGAGCTACCGCTTTCTTCGCCACAAGGCCCGCACCCAGCATAACGCTTGGGTTGGAGGTGTTCGTACAGCTTGTGATAGCTGCGATAACAACGGCGCCAGTACCCATTTTGCTTGCTTGGCCGTTCGGGTGCTTCACGTCAACGAGCTGCTCGATCTTCTCGTCCGTCATGCCGTATCCGCCTTTATCGATCGGCGTGCGGATGATGTTGTTGAACTCTTCTTTCATTGCTGTCAGCTCAACGCGGTCTTGAGGGCGCTTAGGACCAGCAAGGGATGGAACGACTGTCGACATATCAAGCTCAATCACATCGGAGAAGACAGGATCTGGCGTCTCATCTGTGCGGAACATGTCTTGTGCTTTGTAGTATGCTTCAACTAGAGCGATTTGCTCTTCTGTACGGCCAGTTGCACGCATGAAGTTAAGCGTTTCGCTGTCGACTGGGAAGAAGCCCACTGTTGCGCCATACTCAGGAGCCATGTTGGCAACTGTTGCACGGTCAGCAAGGCTGATGTTGGACAGGCCTGGACCGAAATACTCGACGAATTTGCCGACAACGCCTTTTTTACGAAGAATTTGCGTAACGGTCAGGGCAAGGTCAGTCGCCGTAGCGCCTTCTGCCAAGCTGCCAGTCAATTTGAAACCGATAACTTCAGGTGTTACAAAATAAAGCGGTTGGCCCAGCATACCTGCCTCAGCCTCGATACCGCCAACGCCCCAGCCGACTACGCCAAGACCATTGATCATTGTTGTATGGGAATCCGTACCAACGAGGGAATCCGGGAAAACAACCGTTTCGCCATCGATGACTTTTGTAGCAGCTACAGATGCAAGGTACTCAAGGTTAACTTGGTGAACGATACCTGTTCCCGGCGGTACAGCGCGGAAGTTATCGAACGCCGTTTGGGCCCAGCGCAGGAAGCGGTAACGCTCTTCATTGCGCTCAAATTCTACTTTGGTATTGTATTCAAGCGCATCCTTATTGCCGAATGCATCCACCATGATCGAGTGATCGATTACGAGGTCAACCGGTACGAGCGGATTGATTTTTTTAGGGTCGCCACCTGCACGTTTAACCGTATCACGCATAGCTGCCAGATCGACTACGACGGGAACGCCGGTGAAATCCTGCAAAACGATACGAGCAGGAATAAACGGAATTTCTTTGTCCTCGCGTCCATCTGCCCATGTTGTCAGTTGTTTAACATGCTCAGGCGTAATAGCACGGCCGTCGAATTGGCGTACAGCAGCCTCGAGCAATACTTTGATGGAGTAAGGAAGCTTGGAAATTTTTCCAAGGCCTTGTTCCTCTAGGCCGGACAAACGGTAATACGCAAAGGATTTGCCGTTTACGTCAAGCGAGGTGCGAACAGAGTAATGATTTTGATGAGACATGGTTCAAGTTCCTCCTTAGATGGTTTTACTTTTGAAAAAGAAAAGGAAACATTTTTCAAAATATAGGAAGGTATATGATTTTTTCATACATTCTCTATATTTCTACGCGAAACGGTAGCTTTGCCACCAAAGGATGGCTTCAACCGTTTACGCTCGGGGTGTGTTTCGCTCTGTGAAACACGATTTCAAATTTGCTATGCTTCTAGTATATCGCTAAATAGGGGATCTCGTAAAGTCCAATTGTACCCGCTTTCTCGAATATTGGCGCCCATTTTAGGCATTTAGGCTGATGGACGAATGTAACCTTCATCCGCAAGGCTTGTTTTATCCTAATAATGGATTATTATGCGGGCTTTTGGCTAGAGCTTCATGTTTGGTGGAATGTGAACATATAAATAAAAGGATTAGGCGCTCCGCACCCTTGCCTGGCGTCCGCCGCAGCACGTGCGGATTAAAAGCTTGCTTTTTAGGAGGGAAAGCCGATGTCCTTGCGATCAGACAAACAAACGGCAGGCCGCCGTGCAGGCAAGCAGGAGCGGCAGCCGCTGCTGAACCTGTCCGCTTTTCAGCCGCAGTCCACCCAGCGGCACGCGCAGCAGCACGCACAAGAGGGAACGACGAAAGGCGGAGCTCAGCAGCAGAAGCAGCAGAAGCAGCAAAAGCAGCAAAACCAGCAAAACCAGCAAAAGCCGGAGCCAGCCGCTGCTGAGCATTCGCGAATGGCTGCGTCTTCCATGACCTCATTCATGCGCTCAGGCGACTCGACGCCGCTGCTTGGAGAGGAAGCGCAAGGCTGGAAGCCTGCCGTGCATCAGTATGTAAGCCTGTACAATCAGGCGGAAACCGAGCAGCATGCAGCAGCGGTAGATGGTTTCGTCGCGGATAAGGATCATTGCGGCAGGCTCCGCGGACGGCTGAACCGGCTGCGCGAGCGGGATCTGCTGCGTGGCGTCCTGCCTTCGCGCAGCGAGACGAAGGCGGAACTGGTCAGGGTGCAGGAGTCTGGTACCGAAGCGTCCGTGCTCATTCGGCTGCATATTAAGCGGCAGATTGAGCATAGAGGATTGCGTTATATAGAAGAGCGGAAAGAAGTGGAGCGGCTATGGCTGGCTGCTGCGGGCGAACGCTGGCACATCGTTCGCATTGAGCCGATCATTGCGGAACGTCGTCCGCGCTTCGAGCATGCTTTTCAGGATCAAAATTCGGTTGGAGAGGAAGAGCAGCAGCAGCAGGAAGAAGAACGTTTCCGTCTTCGCTCGGTGCCGTACTTGAATTATGCCCTGTTTGCAGCGTTCCAGCCCCAAAGCAACCGCGCGCTGTACCGGCGCGATTTGGCCGCCGCTTACGCCGATCGATGGTGGAATGAACCGAACCCTGCATATGAGGAGTTCGAGGTCAATTGTACAAATTACATCTCCCAGTCGGTCTTTGCAGGCAATGCTCCGATGAATTATACTGGTAACAGGGGCAGCGGCTGGTGGTACAAAGGCCGTAACGGAGGCAGGGAATGGTGGAGCTACAGCTGGTCGGTGTCGAATGCGCTGACGAACTACTTATCCACTCCCCGGCAGTCAGGACTTCGAGCCAGAGTCGTTGACTCGGCTGAAGAGCTCCAGCTTGGCGATGTTATCACTTATGACTGGAACGGCGACAACCGTTTTCAGCACAGCACGATTGTAACGGCTTTCGATGCAGCGGGTATGCCGCTTGTTAATGCGAATACTGTACCCAGCCGCCATCGCTACTGGGACTATCGCGATTCTTATGCCTGGACGGAACAGACCAGGTACCGTTTTTTTCATATTGAAGATGGGCTATAAGTTATTATTTATTATTTTACCGGAGGATATGCGATGGGGACGAAAGTAAACGTAGCACTTGTTTATGGAGGAAAATCAGGCGAGCATGAAGTTTCGCTGCAGACAGCGTTCGCAGTATTGGGAGAATTTGATTACGATAAATACGCAATTACCCCCTTCTATATTACTAAGCAGGGCGAGTGGAGAGTGGGCGGCAAGCTAGGCAGCAAGCCGCAAACCGCCAGCGAGCTGCGTCTTGCAGCAGGCGATGCTGGGGCAGGCTTCCCGCTTGCTCCGCTGTTTGCCGCTTTAGATACATCAGGTGGAGCAGTGGGAGCAGCAGCTATTGATGTCGTATTTCCACTGCTGCATGGCACATTTGGCGAGGATGGCACGATTCAAGGCTTGTTCGAAATGGCTAACATTCCGTACGTCGGCGCAGGCGTGCTGGCATCGGCAGTAGGCATGGACAAGGTGACGATGAAGAAGGTATTTGCGCAAGAAGGGCTGCCGCAATGCGTGTTCCGCTACTTCAACCGTACGCAGTGGGAGAAGGACGCTGCCTTTTTTGTAATGGAATGTGAAGTGGCTCTCGGCTACCCATGCTTCGTTAAACCAGCCAATCTGGGCTCCAGTGTCGGCATTTCCAAGGCGCGAAACCGCGAAGAGCTGATGTCGGCAATCGACTACGCTTTCAAGTATGACCGCAAAGTGATCGTTGAAGAATTTGTCGATGGGAGAGAAATCGAAGTCGCGGTGCTTGGCAATGATGAGCCTAAAGCATCTGTGCCGGGCGAGGTTATTGCTTCTAATGAATTTTACGACTATAAGGCAAAATATGTGGATGGCAAATCGGTCATGCAAATTCCAGCCGAGCTTTCGGAGGAAATTTCAGAGTCGGTCAGGGAAATGGCGATTCGCGCCTTTTTGTCCATTGATGGATCGGGCCTTTCCCGCGTCGATTTCTTCATGCGCAGGTCGGACGGCCAGCTGCTTATTAATGAGGTTAATACGCTGCCGGGCTTTACGCCTTTCAGCATGTACCCGCTTATGTGGAAAGAAACAGGAATGCCTTACCGTGAGCTGCTGGATAAGCTAATTGAGCTTGCCTTGAGACGGCATGGCGAGAAGCAAAAAATCAATTTCGGCGTTAGCGAAGCGTAATAAAAGCAAGAGAAATTCACTCTAGAGAAAGGAGGGAGATCATGGGATTTTCAACCGAGTTTAATTCTGTATGCAAATTCAAGTCAGAGCAGGAGCTTCATGAATTGCTTGAATACGGCAAGGGCAAGATGGTAAAGAGCGGATTTCGCGTATACCCTACCGGCCAGAAGGTCATTGCATATACGACGAACAATGAGGCCATTGCCATAGTCCGCATCCTCGCTTCGATCGCTGAAATTAATTTTCAAGGCGAAGAAGTGACTGAAGTGGAGATGGAGCTTGTGAGAAAGCTGACAGAGGAAGAGGCCAAAGTGCAGACTGCACTAGCTTACGAAATGTTTTTTGGCGAGCGTGAATAGCGGATGCTGGTTAGATTCGGGTTCGTAGCCATGAGTATGCTGCTGGAAAATGCTTCGCCATCGCGGACGATGACGTTTGCAAATTTTACGAAGCTTGCTGACCGCGAAGCGGCTCTGCGCAAGCTGGAGCGGATCGCCGAGGACAATTTGCGCAGTACGCTGCGGATTTTGAAGCATGCCAAGGCAAGCGATATTCAGATGTATCGATTTTCCTCGAAGCTGATTCCGCTGGCTACCCATCAGGGTGTAGCCGATTGGGATGCATATCCGGCGCTGCGTGAAGCTTTTCGTGAAATTGGTGATTTTGTGAAAAAAAATCGGATGAGGGTTTCGTTTCACCCCGACCATTTTTGCGTATTCAGCACACCAAGGCCCGAGGTGCTGGAAAGCTCGAAACGGGACATGGAATATCATGTCCGCATGCTAGAGGCGATGGGACTGCCGGAATCAGTCAAGTGCAACATACATATTGGCGGTGCATATGGTGACAAGATGGTCGCAGGTGCACGCTTTATCCGGCAGTTTCAGGCGCTCCCGGAGCGCTATAGGCACCGCGTAACGCTGGAGAACGACGATAAGACGTTTAATGCAGTGGAGACGCTGGAGGCGGCTCAGGCCGTGGAAGTGCCAATGGTGCTCGATGTGCATCACCATCAAGTGAATGATGGCGGCGTCTCCTTGGACAAGCTGTGCAGCAGCCTTTGGCCGCAAATCACTGAAACGTGGCTGCTTGAAGAGCAGCGGCTCAATAGCGAAGCGGCAGAGGCTGTGGACGGTGCGGAAGCAATTAGCCTGCCGCCCAAAATCCATTTTTCCAGTCCAAAGGAAGGTCCGAATCCGCGCAGCCATGCCGACTATTTGAATGCGGGCGAGCTGCTGCTGTTTTTGCGGAAGGTGGCGGCGGTGACGCCGCAGCTTGACTGCATGCTCGAAGCGAAGCTTAAGGATAAGGCGCTGCTGGCGCTTATGGATGACTTCCGCATATTAGCGGCTAGAGGCGAAGGCGTTCGGATTGTGGACGGCGGCAGTATTGAGGTAACCGAGCTATAGAATTGCAAAAGCATGCAGCACCGTCAGCTATCGTTGACGGTGCTTTCTACTAGGAATGAAAAGTGTTGGTGTGGGGGAATATGTAACGCATCATGATTGAACAGAAGGCGGTGATACCCTTGCTTGAATGGATTGCACTCGTATTATTAGGGATGGCAGCAGCGATGTTCGGAAGCATTGTCGGTCTGGGCGGCGGCATTATTATAGTGCCCGCACTTATGTATTTGGGGCCTTCGCTTATGGGAGCGCCAATCGACCATGGCACAGCAGTAGGCACATCGCTTACGATGCTTATTGTAACGGCGCTTGCCTCAACGCTATCCTACGCGAAGCGCAAAATCGTCGATTACCGCAGCGCCTGGCTGCTGTTTACAACTAGCGGTCCGGCCGCGATGCTGGGTGCGGCTATGACAGGGCTTTTGAAAGGCGCCGCCTTTAATTTGTCCTTTGGCATTTTTATGCTGCTTATATCTGCGTTATTGATTGTGCGAAATTATTTGAAACCGCTTGCGCGGGAGTGGCCGGTGCAGCGGACGATGGTGGATGCAGCTGGCGAGCAGCATACGTATGGCTATGCCATTTGGCCGATGCTTGTTATTGGGTTTGGTGTAGGGATCATTTCCGGCTTGTTTGGCATTGGCGGTGGCTCCTTGTTCGTACCGCTAATGGTGCTGTTGTTTCGTTTTCCGCCGCATGCGGCAACCGCTACGTCGATGTTTGTCATTTTTTTATCCTCGATATTGGGCAGTGCCACGCATGTATGGTTGGGGGAAATCAACTGGTGGATTTTGCTGGCGCTTATTCCGGGCGCATGGGTTGGCGGAAAGCTTGGGGCCTATGTTGCGAGCAAGATGAGCGGCAACGGACTGTTGTGGCTGCTAAGGGTTACCCTGCTCGTTCTGGCCTGCCAATTGGTCTATGAAGGTATTAGGCAGCTGTAGCCATTTTTAGAATCTAGCAAAAAGACAGGAACGCATATTGATTTATAAGCGTAATAATAGATAATGTTAATAGTTAAACTTATTAAAGAGAGTTGGGTGATGCACCGTGAGTGATCAGCGTGAACCTTCAGTTGTAAGCGGCAAAAGCTTCACTGCGGTTGCGATCAATTGCGCGGCCAAAGCGGGCGAATGGATCAAGACGAAACTGGGAAATTATAATAGACTGGATACGAAATATTCTTCGCATGATTTAGTAACCGAAGTGGATAAGGGCTCGGAGCAGCTCATTAAAAAGCTGGTTCTGACTCATTTTCCCCATCATTCGTTTTTGGGAGAAGAAGGGGTCGAGCCTGGACCAGAGGCTTCAGCCCAGGCACTTGCCGATCAGAGCGAGGCGGAATATTTATGGATTGTTGATCCGATTGATGGAACAACGAACTTCGTTCATGGCTTTCCTTTTTTCGTCGTATCGATTGCGCTTGCTTATAAAGGAGAGGTCATCGTTGGGGTCGTGTATGACCCGATGAAGGACGAGCTGTTCCTTGCCGAGAAGGGCAAAGGCGCCTATGTATCCGGCAAGCGGATGCAGGTGTCGAAGGAAGCAACGCTCAGCAGCAGCCTGATCGCGACGGGCTTCCCGGCAGATCATCTTTATGCGCTGCCGCTGAATTTGAAAGGCATTCAGGCGCTTGCGCCGCAGGTGCGCAATCTTCGCTCGTCAGGTTCGGCTGCGCTCCATATGGCATATGTTGCAGCAGGTCGCCTGACTGGCTTCTGGGAAATCGGGCTGAACAGCTGGGATTTGGCGGCAGGCTCGCTGCTTGTACAGGAGTCAGGCGGTACCGTTACAGATACCCAGGGCAAAGGCTATCACTTGGGAGTCCGAAATGTGGCGGCTTCAAATGGGCTTATGCATGAGCCGTTTTTGAAGGCATTGGCGGATGCTGAGGCAGTAGAGTAGCAGTTGATCGAATGGACGGCTTGATTTGATTATTCATTAGTTAAATTAATGAGCAGCAAAGAAGCAGCCTACACTAGGCTGCTTCTTTGCTGCTATGATAATGGAACTCTAATGCACGACCAATGGTTTAATTGGGTTACATAGTCGAAGGCAAAAAAACTTCGAGTATGCAATCGGATTATCCTTGTTTCGTAAGCGCAATAATTTCAGCTTCTGACAAACCGGAGGCTTCAGCGATAATGGGAATTTCAATGCCCAGTGCTAGAAGTTTTTGGGCAACTTCTAGCGCTTTTTTTTGCTCTCCTTGAAGGACTCCGCGAGCCTCTCCCCGAGCCTCCCCTTCGGCAAGAGCTCCCTCAATCATGGATGCTTCATCATGAAGGAATTTCTGCCTGTCTTCATATAATCTGCGAGCTTCAGCATCTTGGCTAAGAAACTCTAATGTAGTCATCGCCTTTTTTAATACCGGTTCATTCACCGTTAACACCTCCCAATTGAGTTTATGCGTCCCCTTAAGGAATAGCAGCCAATTGACTAGCCCGCCATGTTCAACGGGTACTGCATGATCATCCAGCTTTGGCAGCTCTATGAAATGCAGCTCGATATCGTCTATAAATGGGATGCCGCTCCGCTCTTCCCGAAGATGAAATACACTATGATATTGATCATTGGGCAAAAACGAATAATTCAATATATTTATGGTTACGCATTTTCTCAGCAGCTTATAGGACTGGCCTTCCTGTAATTGTCCACTATACAGCTTACTCCAATAAAACATGGTCCGCTTTTCTGTATCATATTTATTAAACAGTTGCATTTCCACATTAATCAGTTCGCCTTCTGCTGTCCTCGCACGTATATCTAAGATGGATTGCTTATCCCGTGGAGAGTCCTTGTCCGTATAAGGATTAAGCAACTCAGCCATTAGCATTCAACTCCATTTATGATAAGTATATCACGATGCTGGATGCTTAAACATACCGGGAAGAATGAGAAAAATAGCTACAATGAAAAGCTCGATGGATCTATTAAGCTTAATATTGCTTTCTATATGTACCTACCTCCTCCTCATTTTCACTTCTTTTTATTTCTAACTTAAAGGACTGATTGCACTGACTTGCCATGAGCTTACTCAAAAAATTGCCTATTCATTTGTTCAACTAGAGCTCGAACCACTCCAGCATGCCGTCATATCGGTGAGCTTTTGTCTCCAGCTCCATCTGTTTCAACCAGTCTGCAGCAAGCTCGGTACGGATATGAAACAGGCAGTAAACATAAGGCTCACCATCGGTAATATCTTCGATTCCAATTGCTGTTTCTACCGACAGCTGCAAGGCTAATGGCCAGGAAGGATCATCCTGAAGCAGGGTGAAGCCATTATCATATCGCTCAATTCTGTATGGATCCGATACATGAATAGCATCAGCCAGACGTTCCACAAGCTCAGGCAGGTTCGAAGGATTTGTGGTCTTTATGCCATATTCCCAGCCCATAATGATGCCTCCTCTTTGTTCAAAAATAGAAAACAAAGCTGTCCTCTTATCAGAGAGGGCAGCTTTGTTGTATCAGCCATTCATCCAAAAGGGGCTGGCAGCTGTGCTGGGCTATTTCCGCAACTGAATTTGCTGAATGCGGTGCTGGGCATCCTTTTGCAGTATCAGCATAGCCCGGCGTTTTGTCGGCAAAATATTATCGTACAAATTGACGGCATTGATTTCCTTCCAGATTGTTGCTGCCGTCTCCACAGCTTCTTCATCAGTGAGACTGGCATAGCGATGGAAATAGGAGTCCTTGTTCTTAAAGGCGGTATGCCGCAGCATCAAAAATCGTTCGACATACCAGCGCTCTATGAACGTTTCTGGCGCATCGACAAAAATCGAGAAGTCGAAAAAATCGCTTACAAAAGAGTGCGCTTCTTTGCTAACCTGCAAAACGTTAATTCCTTCGACAATCAGCACATCCGGCTGTTCGACAAACTGATATTGCCCGGGAATAATGTCATAGGTCAGATGAGAATAGATTGGCGCTTTCACGCGGGGATTTCCTGATTTAATTTGCCCCATAAAGTCCATCAGCGTCTTGACGGCATAGCTTTCAGGAAATCCTTTGCGCTTCATTAGCCCACGTTCCTCCAGTACCCGTTTGGGATAGAGGAAGCCGTCTGTCGTAACGAGATCGACCTTGCGGCCATTCCCATGCCTGGATAGCATCCGCTGCAGCAGCCGTGCCGTCGTGCTTTTACCTACTGCTACGCTGCCTGCAATGCCGAGAACAAACGGCACTTTAGGCGCCTCCATATGCAAAAATGCAGCCGAAGCCTGCTTTAGCCGCTCAGCGGCTTCGATATGCAGGTTCAGCAAATGGGTAAGCGGCAAATAAATCGCCTCAACCTCTTCAAGCGACACTTGGTCATTGAGGCCCTTCAGCTCATTCAGTTCATCCTCCGTGAGCGGCAGAGGGGTATGATCACGGAGCGCAGACCAAGCGGCGCGGTCAAATTCCAAATATGGATGCATCAACATGTCCCTTTCTATTACAGAAGGCATCGGGCTGACCTCTCCTAAAGCTTACTGAAAGCGTGCTCCGCCGCTTCAATGGTCGCATTAATATCTTCATCGGTATGGGCGATGGTCAGAAACCACGCTTCATATTTGGATGGGGCTAAATTAATGCCCTGATCCAGCATCAACTTAAAGAAGCGGCCAAACAGCTCACCGTCCGTATTCTGCGCTTCATCATAATTCGTAACGGGATGATTGCAAAAATGAGCCGAAAACGATCCGCGAATTTGGTTAATCGTAAGCGCGAAGCCATGTTTGTCTGCTGCTGCCTTCAGTCCTCCTGCAAGCTGACCAGCAAGGCGATCCATACGCTCATAAATGCCAGGCGTCTTCAAAACTTCGAGACAGGCGATGCCTGCGGAAATGGAGGCAGGGTTGCCCGCCATCGTTCCAGCCTGATAAGCAGGGCCGAGCGGTGCGACTTGCTCCATGATGCTGCGGCGTCCGCCGTACGCGCCAATGGGGAGTCCGCCCCCGATAATTTTACCAAGCGCTGTAAGGTCCGGCTCAATGGCAGCTTGATCAGGGAAGGCAGCGAACGTTTGCGAGGAACCGTAATGGAAGCGGAAGGCGCTAATGACCTCGTCATAAATGACAAGCGCTCCAGCCTCACGCGTCAAAGCGCACAGCTGTTCCAAATAACCTTCATGCGGCATCACCATGCCGAAGTTTCCGACAATTGGCTCTACCATAACGGCAGCCGTCTCGTGGCCGAAGCGTTCAAGCGCCTGCTTCAAGGCAGGAATATCATTGAATGGCACCGTAATGACTTCTTGGGCAATGCTAGTCGGTACGCCAGCGCTGTCCGGGATGCCAAGTGTGGAAGGACCGGAGCCTGCTGCGACGAGCACCAAGTCGGAATGGCCGTGGTAGCAGCCAGCGAATTTAATAATTTTGCTGCGTTTCGTGAACGCCCGTGCGACGCGAATGGTCGTCATCACCGCCTCGGTACCGGAGTTGACGAAGCGCACTTTATCCATAGAGGGAATTGCGTCTTTAAGCATGCGTGCCAACTGAACCTCAAGTTCGGTCGGTGTGCCGTACAAAACGCCATTTTGCGCAGCGCGAACAATCGCTTCGGTAATATGCGGATGAGCATGTCCCGTAATAATAGGGCCGTACGCCGCCAAATAATCGATATAGCGGTTGTCATCGACATCCCAGAAATAAGCGCCCTCGGCACGTTTCATAAAGATGGGCGCGCCGCCGCCTACACCTTTGAACGAACGGGAAGGGCTGTTGACGCCGCCTACAATATGCTCAAGCGCTTCGGCATATAGCGCCTCGGAGCGTGGTCTTTGAATGGTCATAACAATAATTCCCCCTTGAAAAATAATGCAGCATCCCGCTTGGAAAGCGAGATTGCCAACCTAAATATCTAACATCAAAACGTCCTCATTCCACTCGGAATGAGGACGGCAAACATCAATCTGCTGCTTATTCAGGCAGCTAAATTCCAGTTCCAGCAATAACATATGCTACTGACCTGACCCTATTCAATTGTCGTTTGCTGTGAAGCCTCTGGCTTGGCTTACGGTGACGGAGTAGCCGAAGCTTCAGGACTGCTGCTTGCCTCTGCGCCGTCAGCGCCAGGTGAGCCTTCAGGCGAAGCGAGCGTATCGTCGCTTTCCAGAAGCGTGTCCACATAGGCCTTAAGCTCATCCTCATTGCGTACGCCAAGTACAGAAGCACCGCCAACATCCTCATCCGTAATCATTTCCATCGGCGGAACCTGAGCGGTGCCAGCGACATGAGACTCAACGCCAAGCTGTCCAAGCTTGAGCATATCCGTAACGGTCAAATTCGTTTCTATATAAGGAGAGACGTTCTCCAATATTTCTTTCATTTTGAGAATATTCCAGCCCGATTGCATTTCCTTGGCAAGTGCCTGCAGAAACTTGCGCTGGCGCTCCGTACGTGTGAAGTCGCTCATCGCATCGTGTCGGAAGCGCACATATTGCAGCGCTTTATCGCCATCCAGCAGCTGGACGCCCTTTTTCAAATCAATATCGTAACGGTTGCCGTCAGCATTGTCGGTATAACGCATATCCTTCTCGACATCGATCGTGATGCCGCCCAAAGTATCAATTAATTTCTTAAAACCTTCGAAATCGGTATACACATAATATTGAATGTTGAGTCCCAGCAAATCGCTGACCGTCTTCATTGCCAGCTCAGGCTTGCCAAGTGTTATGGCAGTATTAATTCTTCCCCGTCCATGTCCTTCAATAGGGACATAAGTATCGCGGAGTATCGACAAGAGATGTGCTTTCTTGGTAGTTGGGTCTATGGATAATACAAGCATTGAGTCTGAACGAGGAATTTGTCCTTCATCCAAGCCGCGAGCATCACCGCCCAGCAGCAAAATGTTGACGCGCTCCGTTCCTTCCCATTTAGGTGCTTCGAGTCCCGTGTCCTCAAAATGGGAGAATCTTGATTCCTCTTTAGGCTTATTGAAATCCGACGTAGCATTATAAACGCCATAAATCCAGTAACCTGCATAAGCAATACCGATTCCCAGCAGAATAAGGACAATTGTCAGAATCCATTTCCACGTTTTTGATAGCTTAGCTTTCTTCGGCCGTTTTTCCATTATGCTAGTAATGCCCCTTTCAAAATGTCACAGTACCCCGTCTTCCATTCATAATCCTTGACTGTCATTGTAAAACGTTTCTCTAATAGCATTTACGTGCCCTGCCATCTGCTGTATGATTACATATTGTAAAATTATAATTCGGAAGGACATACGGAAGCAAGTTTTATCAAAATATAGGATAATGAAGTGTGGTGACCGTGAATCATCGCTCTTTTTGCTAACGGGAGATTCGCATAATTTCCCGGGGAATGTCGACCGTATTAACGGAGAGGAGCTAGACGAACCAATGCTGGCAATAGATGTTAAGGATCTGCGCAAGCAGTTTAATGTGCAAAAAAACCGGGAAGGGCTGTCCGGGGCGCTGAAAGACCTGTTCAAACGCGAATATACGGAGGTTACAGCCGTAAAGGATATTTCTTTTCAAATCCCGCAAGGCGAAATCTGTGGCTATATCGGTGAAAATGGTGCAGGCAAATCGACAACTATTAAAATGCTGACCGGCATTTTAGTACCTACCTCTGGCGATCTGCGTGTCAATGGTTATGTTCCCTACAAGGACCGCGAAAAGTTTGTCGCTGAAATTGGAGTTGTCTTCGGACAGCGTTCGCAGCTATGGTGGGATATTGGGGTTATTGAGTCGTTTCAACTGCTGCGTAAAGTGTACCGTGTATCGGAGGCCGATTTCCGCAAGCGGCTGAACAATTTGATTGAGCGGCTTGATCTTGGCGATTTGCTTAACCGTCCTGTCCGCAAGCTGAGCCTCGGCCAGCGGATGCGCTGCGAGCTTGTCGCTTCGCTGCTGCATAATCCGTCAATTTTATTTTTGGATGAGCCGACGATAGGGCTTGATATTATCGTCAAAACAGAAATTCGCGAATTTCTGAAGGATTTGAACCGTGAGGAAGGCACGACGATTTTGCTCACGACCCATGATTTGCAGGATATCGAGGCGCTATGCTCACGTGTCATTATGCTTGATGATGGTCGCATTATCTATGACGGCGGGTTGGAGGATTTGAAAAACCGCTGGAGCAAGGGGCGCGAAATTCACTTTGAGTTCAGCACGCAGACGAAGCTGGCGACGCTTCAAGCGCTGACTGGCGACCTTGATGTAACGTGGAAAATGGACAATGATATGACGGCAACGATGTGGCTGCCGCATGCGATCAATGTATCTGACGCCTTGTCCAAAGTCGTAGGCGGTGCTGCGATTCAGGACATTAAAATCGTGGAGACGAATACGGATGAAATCGTTCGTGAAATTTACCGCTCCGGCTCGGCTAGCACAGAATCAGAGCAGCAGGCAGCGCTTAAGGAGACGACGGTCTCATGATGGGCGCTTATCTGGATTTTATTCGCATCCGTTTTATTACGATGCTGGCATACCGCGTTAATTATTACAGTGGTATCGTTATTTATGCGATTAACATCGGGGCGTATTATTTTTTGTGGAAAGCGATTTTCGGGGAGCAGCAGGAGTTGGCGGGCTTTACCGTCGCCCAGATGACGACGTATGTCGCGGTATCGTGGATGGCGAGGGCGTTTTATTTTAACAATCTCGACCGTGAAATTGCGAATGACATTCGGGACGGCAGTGTCGCTACCCAAATGACAAGGCCGTATTCCTATTTGCTCGTAAAAATGATGCAGGGCTTTGGCGAAGGCTTATTCCGCCTGCTGCTGTTCATGATTCCGGGCATGATTATCGTCTGCCTGATTTTTCCGGTGACGCTGCCGACCGATCCGATGACGTGGATGATATATTTAGTCATGCTGCTGTTCAGCTTTCTCATTAATTCACAAATCAACATTTTAACAGGGCTGTTTGCCTTCTTCGTTGAAAATAACGAGGGCATGATGCGGATGAAACGCGTCATGGTCGATTTATTTTCCGGCGTCGTTGTGCCGATTGCTTTTTTCCCAGGCTGGCTCGCAGCGATTATGAAATGGCTGCCGTTTCAGGCCATCACGTATTTGCCGAGCTCTGTATTCACAGGCAGGACGCCGGGCAGCGAAATTGCCGGGGTGTTTGGCCTGCAGGTAGTATGGTTCGTCGTGCTGCTTGTGCCAATCTGGTTCACATGGCGGGCGGCGCGCAAGCGTTTGTTCGTGCAAGGAGGTTAAGGCAGGCATGCTGTACGCACAATTATTTTGGGAATATATTAAAAACTACGCAAAGACGCGGCTGACCTACCGCATGGATTTTTGGGTCGAGATTTTGTCCGATATGATGTTCCAGTTCATGAACCTGATCTTCATTCTAATTGTTTTTCGCCATACGCCATCGCTTGGCGGCTGGTCGGAGGCTGAGGTCGTGTTCGTCTATGGCTTCTTCATGATCCCATATGGCATTTTCAGCACTTTTTTCAGCATCTGGAATTTCAGCGAGCGGTATATTGTCAAAGGGGAAATGGACCGGGTTTTGACTCGTCCGGCCCATAATTTGTTTCAGGTGCTGCTCGAAAATGTCGATCCGCCTTCCCTGATCGGCTCCGTCGTCGGCGCGATTATTATGTTCGTATGCTGGGGAGAGCTGGGTCTGCCTTTCCATTTCATGGACATTATGCTGCTGGCTGTATTCGTTATTGGAGCCGTGCTCGTGTATGCGGGCATTTATACGGCCTTGTCGGCGATATCCTTCTACTCGGATGCCCCGACCGGCATTGTGCCGCTCATGTACAATATTCAAAACTACGGGCGTTACCCGGTTAACATTTACAATAAAATGATTCGTTTCGTGCTGACCTGGCTGCTGCCCTTCGCTTTTGTCGGGGTCATTCCCGCTTCGTATTTTCTCGAAAAGAAAGCGGATGACCTATCGCAGCTAGCGCTGCTGACTCCAGTTGTAGGCCTAGTGTTCTTCACGCTCGGTCTGCTGATGTGGAACCATGGCGTGAAGCGTTATCGTGGTGCAGGCTCATAATAAATAATTGGATTCAGGCGGCGGGGAGCGATTCCTCGCCGCTTCAATGTAAGCCGAGAGCGTCCAATACACGAGGTAAAGTTTAAAGTCTTGCATACATAGAAAAAGGGGAACGGGAGGTTGAATACATGTCTGCGATAGAAGTGGGACAGGAGGTGCCGGACTTTAAGCTTCCGGCATCGGATGGGACACAGGTGAGCCTTAGCGATTACTTAGGCAAAAAGGTTGTGCTTTATTTTTACCCGAAGGATAATACGCCGACCTGCACCGATCAGGCTTGCGATTTTCGCGATGCCTATCCAGGGATGGTTGATCGCGACGCCGTTGTCATCGGGATTAGCCCTGACAGCGTGAAGTCGCATGAGAAGTTTATTGCGAAGAAGGAACTGCCGTTTCTGCTGCTCGCGGATGAAGAGCATGAGGTGTGCGAGCTGTTCGGCGTTTGGCAGCTTAAGAAGCTGTACGGCAGAGAATATATGGGCGTCGTAAGGTCAACCTTTCTTATCGATGCCGAAGGCAAGCTTGCCCGCGAATGGCGCAAGGTGAAGGTGAAAGGGCATGTGGAGCAGGTTGTGGAGGCTTTGAAGGAGCTTTAGGGAGTATGAAGGAACGATAGTTAAATTTAGAGCATGTCGCAGGATTTCGATTCTAGCCGCATGCTTTTTTATTTTTGTTATTGGTCGTATTTAGCTAATTAAAATCCAACTTTTTCCGATATATCTAATTAGACAGAAGAAAAGGAGATTGAGACATGAAGAAATGGTTACTTAGTTTTGTTTCTGCAATATTATGTTTTGTATTAGTTATTCCGAGTACGTTCGCGGCAAACCTGAATGATGTTCTGTTAAATCCTGAAACGGGTTGGAAAAGGGTAGATCTAAAAACGAATACTAAAAATATTACTTATGTAGGGAGCTGGGTATTAGATACTACTGCGCAAAATTACCTAGGGAAAACTAGTGGCGATTCCATTGGAAGCAGCAAGGATTTAAAACTTAGATTTGATTTTACAGGAAACAAATTAAGTATTCGTTCATGGCTGATAAAAGGTGAGTATAGCCTCATTATTGATGATGTTCATTTAGGCAATTTTAAAGGTGATAATAGTTCGACACAATATGGCGTCACCTATTTTAACGATAGCTTTTCCAATGGAAGACATTCAGTTGAGCTTAACCTTACTCAATCCAGCACATATCTTGATACCATTGATATTGCTGAAGATGGAGAGATTTTGCCATTTACAGGAGTGCAGGCTCCATTAAATTTGACAGGAAATTATACAAAAGCAGGAGCAGGGCTTCAATGGGATATGGTAAGTAACGCTACCTATATTCTTAAGAGAAGTACTTCTATGGGTGGTCCTTACACAACGATCGCAGAAAATCTGAGCAATCCTTCGTATACGGATGCTAACGTTCAGTACAATACAACTTATTACTATGTAGTGTTCGCTACAAAAGATGGCCGCATAAGTGCAAGCTCGAACGAAGCTTCCGTCAGCGTGCCAGTACCGTCGATAAGCCTTGATATTGAATCGACTGTCACGCAAGTTTCTTTATTTGACACGTTTGTGGTGCAGGCGGTTTTGAAAAATGCTTCAAATATTTATGCAGAAGATTTCAATATTCAATATGATGATACCCGCTTTAAACTTATTTCTGTTGAGCCCGTAGATTCGGTTAGTATTGCGTCAAATACGGAGATTACCGATAATACAATTAGATTGGTTACGGCTAGTAATGGTGCGAATAACGGCATTAATGGAAATGGTGTGCTTGTTAATCTGCATTTTAAAGCCATTGCCACAGGATCAGGCAAGATTGATGCATTAAAAGCTAGAGTAGCTGATAATGGCTACAATGAAATCACCTTGCCTTTGGTTGATGTTGGTGAGACTACTATAGAGGTTACTCCAGTTGCGGATTTCTCCTTGAAGGATCTTGGAGCGGCATCATATCAATTAAACAATGATAAATCATTCCTAAATGAATTGCTGATGAATTTTCTAGGTGCTATCGGTCTTGTGAGCCAAGTGGACTTGACTAAAATTGGTGAAGCATTGCTAAGCAGCCTTAGCTATGAATTTAATCATTAAGCCGTTCGCTTAAGGAATGGATAGCTAAGCATAGGGTATATTGCTTGCTTATGTTTGAAATGAAAGAAGTAATAAGCTTCACACGGGCGATAAGTTCTGTGTGAAGCTTATTTGTTTTGTAAGGGGGTTTTACTGGTGCTGACTTATGGCCAGGCTACACCTACTTAAATAGCAGCCGCTACATTTTCCCATTTACTGCGTCTATAATAGAGGAAGGTGCGTTGAACGGATTGTAGGCTTGGCTAAACGTGCAGATTTAGGTGTAAGTGCAGGCGAATGAGAAAAAGGAGTTGGCATGGGATGACAGGCATAAAAGGAAAGAAGATAGCAGGATGGTTGAATCGGCACACAGTGGCGCGTAGTGCACTCATCGGCATCATTGTCACATCAACGTTTGCTGGTACTGGCGGTGCAGCGGCGGCTGCACAAACAAGCAGCAAGGTAGAGGCAGTGCAGCCGGCAAGCAGCAAGGCGATCGCAGTTGAGGTGAATGGCAAGGCGGTGGCATGGAACGTGCAGCCGCTCATCCAGAACGACACAACATACGTGCCGCTTCGTGAAGCGGGAAAGGCTGCCGCAGGCAATATCGAATGGGATGGGAAGACGCAAACCGCAACAATAAAAGTAAACGGAGACGTCATCGTCCATCAGGCGGGAACGTCCGTAGTAACGGTGGACGGGCTGGCCATGAGCATGTCCGCGCCTTCTCTAAACATAAAAGGAACACTCATGCTTCCTCTGCGGTCGGTAACGGATGCACTCAAAGCATCGCTGCAGCTGTCACAGACGAAGGAGCTTCTGACGATCAGGATTCAGACGGATGCAGTAACGAAGTATGGCAAAGAGGATGCCGCGATTGACGCCTATTTGAAGGGGGCAGGCTTCTCGGGCATGGCGCTTGTAGCGAAGGACGGCGAGGTGCTGCTTCGCAAAGGCTACGGCTTTTCTGGAACGAATAAATTGAATCGGCCGGACGCCAAGTCCCGTATCGCTTCCCTTACAAAATCATTCACAGCGGCATCCATTATGCAATTGGTCGAGCAAGGAAAGCTGAGCCTAACCGATCCGGTGTCCAAATTCGTAACGGGTATTCCGCGCGGCGATGATATAACGATTCATATGCTGCTGTCGCATACGTCAGGGCTTCCATCTGAATTTACACGAAGCGGCGACGTTACCATCGAGCAGACGATTGCGGAGCTTCGGACGAAGCAGCTGAAATACGAGCCAGGCACGACTTATTTATATAGCAATAACGGCTATGTACTGCTGGCCTATGTATTGGAGCAATTGTCTGGCGAAAGCTACGCCGACTATGTGAGCGAGCATTTTCTCACTCCGCTGGGCATGAAAGCCTCAGGGACGGCTACGCCTGCGACCGCAACCATCCAAGGCTATATTTTGCAAAAAAATAAGGAATGGACCGCGGCTCCGTATTATGTGTCGCAGTCGGGAACGGGAACGCTGTATTCGACCGTCGATGATTTGCTCAAATGGGATAAGGCGCTTCGGGCGGGCAAGGTCGTAAGCGAGCAGTCGCTTGAAGCGATGTACACGCCGCATTCGGATAAAAATTACGGCTACGGCTGGATTGCAATCAACTTGAACGGCGAGAAGGGCGTTTTCCATAATGGCAGCGGCAGTGGCTATGCCACGGGAATGCTGCGTAATCTGGATAGCGGAATGACGGTTATTTTGCTCGGCAACCATGCCGGCATGGATATGACAAAGCTGCTGCAGCAGGTGCATAAGCTGGCGGCAGAACAGTAATTTTGAATTTTGGAATGGTCGCCGCTCGTTTGAGCGTTTTCTGCAGGGCGAGGGCGGTCATTTCATTTTGCCGAAACGAAAAAGCCTTCAACCACCTTAATTCCCCATAGACAGATAAATAAAATGATCGTAAGCTACAGCCCCTCCCAATAAAGAATACATATAATCCCAAAAGATAATTAATGATGAGACCTATTTTATAGCGAAAAATGTAGACCGATGGTGCTAAATGAATGGTTCGAAACAACCATTTTTGTCCAATATTTTGAAAGAACAGCGTGTGCTATGGTATTATACAAGTAAATAAGAACGTATGATCTATTTTTCCGCGAAAGGGAGACCACAATGATGGATATGATCAAGCCGCCGGCTGAGATGTTATTTGAAGCAGAGCTGCGGGCGCTGCGTGAAGAGGATACTGGAAAGCGTCCGCCCGAGTGGCTGCTGTCTCCGGCCTATGTGCGTGATTTTATAATTGGCAGGGACAAGCCAGCTATCGTGGACGGAACAGAAGTCGCGATTACCCGCAAATTTTACGGAAACGATGTGCTGATCGAGCGGGCCGTTGTCACTTTGGCAGGCAACCGCGGGCTAATGCTCGTTGGAGATCCGGGCACGGCGAAGACGATGCTCAGTGAGCTGTTGTCAGCGGCCATATCGGGGACGAGCCTGAATACGATTCAAGGCACTGCCGGGACGACGGAAGATATGATCAAATATTCATGGAATTATGCCATGCTGCTGGACAAAGGCCCATCCGAGGCCGCGCTTGTGCCAGCTCCTTTATATAATGGAATGAAGCAGGGCATTATGACCCGTTTTGAAGAAATTACCCGCTGCCCAGCGGAAGCGCAGGACAGTTTAATTAGCATTTTGAGTGACAAGGTGATGAATATTCCTGAGCTGGAAGGCGGCGTATTGTTTGCGAAGCCGGGTTTTAACGTTATAGCAACGGCGAATATTCGCGACAAAGGTGTCAACGAAATGAGCGGTGCCTTGAAGCGCCGATTCAATTTCGAGACGATCAAACCCGTCAGCAGCATGAAGATGGAAGCGAAAATTATTGAAAATGGGGCCCGCAGCCTGCTTATGCATAGTGGCGTTGACGCGGAAATTGACCTGAATGTGGTTGAGTTGCTGGCGACGACATTTATGGAGCTGCGCTCCGGCATTACGCGCGAAGGCTACAAAATCGACATCCCCGCAGCCACCATGAGCACGGCAGAAGCTGTTTCTGTCTATGTTCAAAGCGCGATGACCTCCTATTATTATGAAAATAAATCGATTTCGCTTGAGCGGCTCGTGCAAAATATGCTCGGAACGATTGCCAAGGAAAATGAGAAGGATTTGTCCATTCTGAAAACCTATTTCTCCAAGGTCGTCAAAGAACGCTCCAAGGAAGATGTGATATGGAAGGACTATTACGAGGAAAGAAAATGGATTGGTTAACGGGCGAGGCTGACAAGGAGCTGCCGTTCTTATTTGATCAGCAGGTGTTTAACCTGAGCAGCGGCACCGTTTATTTTCCTATTCGCCACCATAGCCCTGCGTGCTCCTTTCATCTGCTGAAGGCGATTAAGCAATATAAGCCTGAAATCATTTTGATCGAAGGCCCAGCGAGCGGTACCCCGCTCATTTCGGTGCTTGCGGATGAGGCGACGGAGACGCCCGTCAGTTTGTACTGTACTTATGAGGATGAGCAGGGCGGGAGATCGGCTTGCTATTACCCGCTGCTCAGTTATTCCCCGGAGTATGTGGCGATGAAGGAAGCGGCACGTCTTGGCATACAGGCGGCGTTTATTGATCTGGATTATAGTCATGAATCGAGAACCAAAGCTGAAAAACAGGAAATGTCCATCCAGGATGAAACCTTGCTTGCCAGCTCCGATTTTATTAATCGTTTATGCCGTAAAATGAACTGCCGCAGCTTTGATGAGCTGTGGGAAAAGCTGTTCGAAATCGAGGGGCAAGCAGCAACGACGGA
Organism: Paenibacillus algorifonticola; assembly: GCF_050481745.1. Taxonomy (GTDB): domain Bacteria; phylum Bacillota; class Bacilli; order Paenibacillales; family Paenibacillaceae; genus Pristimantibacillus; species Pristimantibacillus algorifonticola_A. The sequence continues at coordinate 702,636 of NZ_JBCNGR010000006.1, forward strand.
AGCTTTTGTTCGAAATGTATTTACTTACTGCGCGTTATCTCGTATGTGCTATTCGGAGGAACAGCTTCATGCCTCTGGAGATATGGCGAGAGAGGCGTATATGAGAGAGTGCATCAAGCAAGCTGTGTCTAAGCATAAGCGTGTTCTTGTGATTACCGGCGGCTTTCATACGTACGGCCTGCTTGAAGCTGCCCAAGCAGACAGGCCTGCGAAGGAAGAACAGCAGAAGGAGCAGCAGGGGAAAAACGTTAGAGCCGTCCAGCAGCAGCTGTATCCGATGGTCTATACGTTCGAAGAAGCGGATCGCTTGAATGGATATGCGAGCGGGATGCCATATGTGAACTATTATGAGCTTATTTGGGATAAGCTTCTGCACAATAAAGCAGAGCCCTATAACCAGACAGCGCTCGGATTGTTATCCGAGCTGATGCGCAAGCTGCGCAAAGGCAAGGAAGAGGTATCTACGAGTGATGCGATTGAGGCATACAGCATGATTCAAGGGCTCGCAGTGCTACGGGGCAAAAGAGAAGGCGGAGTGTACGAGCTTCTGGATGCCGCGCTCTCCTCCTTCGTTAAGGGGGAGCGGACGCTGGCAACGGACAAGCCGCTTGAAGAGCTGGGCTTGCTTCTGACTGGGGACAAAATCGGCATCGTGGCTCCCAATTCGTTCACGGTGCCGATTGTGGAAGATTTTAAAAATCGCTGCTCTGCTTCAGGACTTCAGATTAAAACGACCGGCAAGCACAAGAAGGTGCTTGATTTGTACGCCAAGGCAGAGCATCGTCTGCTTAGCCAACTGCTGCAATGCGCGAGCTTCCTCGTTCCAGATTTTGCAGTCCGGGAGTCTGGGCCGGATTGGGTTGCCTATCGGAATATGAATTTGGTTCGTGAGACTTGGACGTATGCTTATTCGTCCCGCATCGAGGCGAGATTAATCGAAAACTCACTGTATGGAGGAACGCTCAAGGAGGCGGCGGCCCGTAAAATCGGGGAACGGATACAGGAGCTTCCCGATCATCATAGCGGCGAAATCGCGAATGCGCTGCTGCAGGCTCTACTAATGGGCTTGCAGGATACAGCGAGGCGATTATATGAGCAGGTGCAGGCCGCTTTGCGCAAGGACGGTAATTTTCTGTCGTTGTGCCAAACGCTTACGGTATTAAATCGCTTGCGCCAGCATGGCAGACTGCTGGGACTTGCGGCAGACGAACAGCTGCCGCTGCTCGTAGCAGAGGCTTTTAATAATGCGGTAGATAAGCTGCTGGGGCTTGCAGCCATCCATTCGGATGAGCATCCCGCGATTATACAAGGGCTTAAGCTGCTGGCTATGCTGGCGGAGTCGTCTGAAGCGCATTTTCAGAATGATACATTCAGGGGGCATTTGAACGAGCTGCTGTCGGACCGGAAGCTCTCCCCGCAATTGGAGGGAGTAGTGATCGCTATATTAGCAGGGCTTGGTGACAGGACGCGTGAAGAGATGGTCGAGCGTGCGAGAAGCTATGTTCGCGGAACGCCGGAGCAGGCCAAGCAGACGGCGAAATATTTGCAAGGGATGTTTGCCATCGCCCGCGATGCTTTTTTATATGATGATCTACTGCTTGGCGAATTGAATTATTTGATCGAAGAGCTGCCTCCTGAGGATTTTATTGCGATGGTGCCTGAGCTGCGGCTAGCGTTCACCTATTTTACGCCAATGGAGACATCCTTGATTACAGAGCGTGTCGCTACACTGCATCATGCAGAGCCGGGAGAGCTGGAGCGTCCGCCTATCGATGAACAGACGCTTATACAGGCCAAGGCGCTGGATGAAGCCATTCGGAAGGAGTTTGCCGCATGGAAGCTGATTTGAACAGGCAGGATGAGCGAAGTGAGCAGGAGCGTGAGACAGAAAATGGAGAGATGGGGCAAGCCCCGATTGCTCCCCCTGCTACAGGCATCCGTACATCGGCCGAGGCTTTGAATCGGTGGCGGCTCATCCTTGGGGAGGCTGCCGAGGAAGGCTTAAGCGAAGCCGAAGGCTATTCGCCTGAACATTTTTCATATACGGAAATGGATGAGCTGCTTGCCTATTTATATGATCGCGAATATGGCGAGGAGCAGGGCTACAGGAAAACAGGCGGGCGGGATGCCTCAGCGCTTACCGTTCCCAAGTGGCTGCATAAGGTGCGGGAGCTGTTTCCGAAGCAGACGGTCGAAATATTGGAGAAGCAGGCGTTAGACCGCTATGGTCTGACTGAGCTGCTGACCGATAAAAAACTGCTTCAATCGCTTGAGCCTAATATGAATCTGCTTAAGAACATCCTGCAATTCAAAGGTCGGATGAAGGGCGATGTATTAAGAAGCGCAAAGGAAATCGTTCGAGCCGTCGTGGAGGATTTGCGGCAGAAGCTCGAATCACAGGCGAAAGCGAGCATACTCGGCAAGCGCAGCCGCTACGCGAGCAGCTCTGTGAAGTCACTGCGCAATTTAAATTTTAAGAAAACTATTTCTAGAAATTTAAAAAATTATGACCGCAAACATGGCAGGTTTGTAATCGACCGCCTTTATTTTGACGGCAATGTGCAGCCGCATAACAAATGGAACATTATTATTGGCGTCGATGAGAGCGGGAGCATGCTGGACTCGGTCATTTACAGCTCGGTTATGGCGAGTATTTTTTATAAGCTGAATGCACTGCGCACGCACTTATTTATTTTTGATACCCAGGTCGTTGATCTAACGAGCAGGCTGGAGGACCCCGTGGATTTGCTCATGAACGTTCAGCTGGGCGGCGGCACGCATATTGCCAAAGCGCTGCGCTATGGCGAGACGCTCATTGAAAACCCTGGCAAGACGATTTACATTTTGGTCAGCGATCTGGAGGAAGGCTACCCGATTCAGCATATGTATAAAGCCTGCAAGGATATTTTGGACGCAGGCTGCAAGCTGCTGGTGCTGACCGCACTCGATTTTAACGGGGACTCTGTTTATAACAAGCATGCGGCGCAGACGCTCACCAATATGGGGGCGCATGTCGCGGCGATTACACCAAATGAGCTAGCCGACTGGATCGGCGATATTATAACTTAACTATTGGGGGGACTCGGAAAATGATAACGGAAAACCGTGAAGTTGAAGCCTTGGTTGAAAAGTTTGGAGAAGCACTCTCGCAGGAATATTCGAAGAACACGGACCGCAGCGCAATCATTATCGATTATGTGATGGGCAAAGCAGAGCAATTCCCGGATTTGCTGCCTGATTCCATGCAATATGCCTATCGTTCGATGGATCTATTTGAGAAGCTTGCGAAGAAGGATGACGGCGATGTGTTTTTCCGTGCGGGTGCGCTCATGCTGCGAATGGGACTAAACGCTAGCCGAAGCTATTATTGGCAGGGATATAGCCTTAATATCTGCATGGGACCCGAACATTATGCTCTAGGACTGGCGGGAAAAAGCAAAGCGGGAAGCCAGCGCTTGCAGGCGCTGCTGCCACGAATGGAGAAAATACATAAATTTGCCGGAGATAAGGCGATTATAGATGAGCTGAAAAGCAGAGTTAGCAAATGCAATTTTGGCAAAAAGGAGGGTGGAGACACTGGCATCATTATTAATACGCTGCTGCTTATAAAGCTGTACTTCCTGCTTGATGATTCATCGCCCCATCAATTTAACAGCCAAAGACTGGCAAGCGAGTTTCCGGACATACTGCAAGCCGTGCTGGCTGAAAATACAGAGCAGCTTCGGGAGCTGCTGAATGCTGCGGTGAAGCCGATCATCGCGTATCCGTTCAAAGCAAAGGAAAATTATTCTGTTCGCGAGCTAAGCGCGGATTTTATAGCGAGCCAACGCGAAAAAACGATTGCGGCACATTATCCTGATGTTCAAGCACAGGAGACCGGGGAAGTTTCCCGCATCGAATTTAATCGGACATTGACCCAAATTCATAGCGCTTTGTTATATGTCATTAACGTTAAAGGCGGCAAGCAGCTGTTTTTGGACGAGCCGGGGGATGTAGGCTTAGCGCTGCTTGATGCAGTCAGAACACTGCATGAAGTATATCCGCTTGAGGTCCGCCAGCATTTGCTTGCCCTTGACAGACGAGCCAAAAAGCCGGACGAGCTGCTGGAGGGCATCGTTCCTTTCCAGGAGCCTTATGAGTTAATTGAACGGCTAAGCGGAGAACTCAATAGCTATATGGTGCCGTGGAGCGCGCTGCAAAGCTATGTGCTTAGTGTGCCGGATCAAGCTTTGCGTGCTTATGAAATTTTACGCTCGGCGTATTACAAAGCTTATTTGCATAAGGTGCTCACAGATGGCGGGATTGCATTGCCAGATGAAGCGGGCACACTTACACAAGCGGTATTCGCTGTATTAAGGGGACAATCGGATGGAGGACGTCATGGCCTGTTTCTCGCCCGTTATTTAGAAGGAGAAACCTCCTTCGAGGACTATTGGAAGGATGAAACGAATCGCTCACTGTTTGACCCTCGAAACCGGGATAGTCGGCGCAAAAATCTGCTTGTGGCTGTAAGCTTCCTGCCTGCCGAATCGTCTTCTATCAGGCGGCTTGCTATTTTGATTTCCCGCCCCGAATGCGATGCGGTGACTCTCTTGTCGGAAATGTACCATTCCTTTTCGTTTAGTGGAGAAAAGCTGCTGGAGCTTTACGGAAATGACCCTGAGGTGAGCCGCGAGCGTCTGCTTACAGGCATGCTGATGCTTAATGGCATGAGAGACTATTACCACCGTTCCATGCCGCAAACCGAATATCGGTCGATAATTAGAAATAATTTGACGGAGTCGATGAAGCAATATAAGAATTTGCCTACGGACTCTCGATTGACGGTGCTCGATATTGCCTTTGAAGCTCGTGATGCCTTGACCCTCGAACAGTTGACAGAAGCGATTCGTGCGGGTCTGCTCGATTCGTCGAAGAAAGCAAGCGGAGCTGCGCTTGCTGAATTCAGCCGAGTGCCGGATCAAACGTTATATTTAACGCTGTATCGCACCGAGAAAAAAGCAGCGATTAAAGAGCTGGTGCTAAATTCCCTGCGCAGCGTACCAAGCAGCAAGGCAGCTTACCAGCAATTGCTGGAAATGGAAAAAGCGGAGGACTGGCGCACGCTCATTCAAATTTTGCTGGATACCGCTGATTTAAGTCCTGTTCATGCACACGCTGCGCTTGCAGATCAAGCAGATGCCAAAAAAACCGCCCGCCTCAGTTGGCTGTCGGTGAAAGATTTGCCCGCATTATTGAATTTGGAGGGGCAGCAGATAGATGACCGAATCAAGTCGTATTTGATGCTTCAATCGATGGATCATACGACGGCTCCGAACGAGCGCCTGAATGAACTGCGTTCATATGTAAACGGCGATTCGCTTTCAAATTTCGCAGCGGAGCTCATTCAGCTGTGGATTCAAAGCGAAGCGCCTGCGAAGGAAAAATGGGTGCTGTATGTAGGCGCATTGTTCGGTGACCGGAGGCTTATACACATTTTAGCTCCGCAAATTAAGGAATGGACGGAAAATAGCCGCGGCGCAATGGCGGCGGAAGCGGTTAAGGCTTTGTCCTATTTAAGCGAGCCTGCCGCATTGATGGCTATTGACAGGATCAAGCGAACCGTCAAAAACCGTCAGGTGAAGGGAGCGGCTGAAGAAGCGCTGCAGCTGGCAGCGGAAAATCAAGGACTAACACCAGAGCAGCTTGAAGACCGCTTGGTCACATCGCTTGGCTTTGATGATAAGGGAGCCCAGCAATTCAGCTATGGCGAGCGTACCTTCCAGGTGAAGGTGAACCGGAGTCTGGAGGTTATCGTCATCAATGAAGAAACGGGCAAGCCGCTCAAAAGCCTGCCTGCGCCTGGGCAAAAGGATGATGCGGAGCTGGCAGCGAAAGCGAAGGCCAATTTCAATTTGCTCAAAAAAGATTTGAAAACGATGGTGGCCATCCAAGCGCAGCGCCTGGAAGAATCGTTGTCCAAACAGCGGCTATGGTCCTCCGAAGAATGGACAGCGCTGTTCGTTAACAATATCGTCATGCAGAAGTTTGCCGTCGGCCTCATCTGGGGCGTGTATGAACAAGGCAGCCTTACAGACACGTTCCGTTATATGGAGGATGGCACCTTTAATACGGTAGATGAAGATGAATACGAGCTAGCTGAGGGTGCCAAAGTCGGCTTGGTTCATCCGCTTGAGCTGGATCAGGAAGCGCTTGAGGGCTGGAAGTCACAGCTGGACGATTATGAGATCAAGCAGCCATTCGAACAGTTGAATCGTCAAATCCATCTGGTGGCAGAAGAAAATCAGCAAAGCACGCAATTCGAGGATTTGCCTAGAGAAGAGCTTTCGCCTACAGCGTTCCCTAAGGCGCTTGAGAAATATGGCTGGTACAAAGGGTCAGCCCAGGATGGCGGCTGGTATATCGAGCTGTATAAGGATTACGGGGATTGGCTTGCCGAGCTCCGCTTTAGCGGGACTAGCATCACCTATTACGAAGGAATGGAAGACATTACGCTGGAGCTGCTGCAATTCCATGCAAATGAAAAAGGCCAATACAGCTACTACAGTGATATTCCGGCTCTAGCTTTGGGCAAAATTCCAGGTCGTGTATTCAGTGAGACGATTTATGATATTTTGCGGGCATCAGGGCGCTAGCATGTCAGCTGCCGCATTTGAGACGAGCTTTGGGCAGTTTGCCAAGCTATGTACCGAGGATTATTTGGTTCGGTATTCGAACAAGGGCTTATATAATCGGGCGTTAAAAGATATCAGCAAAGGCGTCGACGTCAAATATGCTTGGGGAGAATCGTCCGTCAGCTGCGAGTTGAACGACGGGACGGTCTGCACGCTGGAAAATACGCTGGCTCACTGGAAGTGTACGTGTCCGTCGGACAGCTTATGCAAGCATGTGCTGATAGCTATTTTGTTTTACGCGCAGCAGCTGTCTACTACTTCTTCTACACACGAGGAAGGAGAGTTAGAAGGCAGCATGCAACAGCCAGGCAGCAGTGCGGAACGCTTTAATTGGCTGCTGGCTGCCGATCTTTCACCGCTGATCAAGCCGTTTAATGTTTCCATGGTGGAGGAAGTGCTGTTTCGGCTGCGCTACCCGGAAGAGCTGGAAGTGGCACAGAATGCGCTTCTTACGGTCTGTCTCAAGCTTCAAGGTGCCGAGGTTTCGTTCACCGAGGAAGCAAATCCGGCTAAGGCGCTTTGCAAAATAAAGGATAGGGCAGGCGAGCTGTTAAAGCTGGAGGCTTTATTGCGTTACCGCGCATTAAAGGGGCTGGATGACCAGGAAGCGCTGCGCAGCAAAGTGTATAAGGCCGCTTTTTCGCCCGATACCGTAAGGGAATGCAAGGAGTTGATCCATGCGATGCTGCGGACGGGACTCGCCCGTCTGCCCCAGTCGTATACGGCACAGCTGGAAACGCTGGCCGTCGCAGCGCGCAGCGGCCAGCTGCCGGATGTGGAGCGCGGCTTGCGCGGCATCCAGGGCGAGCTGGAGCTGTTTTTCAACCGCCATGTGCGATTTTCCATGCAAGAGCTGCTGGATCGCGTCACCAAGCTGTATCTTGCCCTTGAGCTGCTTGAGCGGGAGACGCTTCCTGCTGCTAAGAAGGAACAGCTCATCGGTGCTTTCCGCAGCAAATATTATGCGCTGCCGAAGCTGCGCTTATATGGTCTAGGCGCTGAGCCGTGGGAGACGCGTTCAGGCTACAGAGGCATCACCTATTATATGTATGGGCTCGATGATCAGCAGGTGTACACCTACTCGGATGCACGGGCTGTGTATTATGAAGGCAATGATTTTTCGTTTGCCAAGCATTATGCCGGCTATTCACCTTGGCTTGCAAGCTTGACGATGCGTCAGTTTGCCGGAGAAGAGCTGGTGTTCGAGCACATTAAAGTGAACGAGGAACGCCGATTATCGTCAGGTGAGGGAGCGAGCCTTACTCTTGTCGCCCGACAATCCATTAACGAGGTTAATGTGGGGAAGCTTGTCTCGGATTTGCCCGCATTGCGGCAGGCTGGAGTAGAGCAGCCGGTATTATTTTCAGACGTAAAGGAACGGCTTGCCTTAATTAAGTTGGCCCGAATCACAGGGAACCGATTCGATAAAAGCTCGCAAAGCCTTGTACTCGAAGTGGAGGATGAGGCAGGCGAGCAGTTGGAGCTGATTCTTCCTTATCAAGCGGACTGGGAAAAAAACGTCAAACGCCTGGAAGCCGGATATGGCGCTGCGTCGCTGGAATCATTTTATGCATTTGTGCGAATCGAGGGTGGTCAGGCTTATCCGATCAGCTTTTTGCACAATACGAAGCTGCTCAGCTTAAAGCTGGACACGTAAGGGGCAATAAACGATTGGAAAAAGGAGCAGCGGGAATGGCTTTAGAGCGGTTTACGATGGATTGCAGCGGCTGCGCAGCTGGTTTGAGGAGCTTCTGCTTCGCGGAACCGCGCAGCTTGCCTTGAAGGATATCGAATGGCTCGAGCAGGAGGCGGAGGAAGCTGCCCACCTGCAAATGGATTTTCTGTCCACGCTGCTTAAGCAAGTGGCGAGCGAAGGGCGCAAATTGGTGCTGGGAGGCGGGGAGGAGCAGCAACTGCTTCTTCATAGCTCCCGTCTTTATCAATATGTTCAGCTTGCTGGACAGAGGTAACAAGTCTCCTTGCTTTAGGGAGGATATCTGCATCTGCATGCTGGCTGGAGCCTCTTCCTGCATGCAAAGAGAAGGAACCGGACACTGCGGCGCTGCGCGGGTCGGTTCCTTCTCCTTTTTTTTCGGAATAGGGATATATGATAGCTTATTCTGCAAGCGGGATGAGAATGGTGAATGCCGGGTTTGGCGCATAAGGATCATGGCTCATCGGATAAAACTCCAAGTGCGTCAAGCCATCGGATAGCGGCGTATATCCGTTCTGCCTGATCCAGTTATATACATAATCGTAGGAAGCCTCTATGTTATCGTTCGCATGATGATCGTATGTGGCATAGGACAGACTGGGAATAGAGAGACTGTACATGCCTTCCGGCACGCAGCCTACTGCCTCTGCCTGAACCGCCGCATAATGAGTAAAGCCTGTGTTTGTGGTGTGAAAAGAAAGCCCGAGCAGCTTATTGGGCTCCCGCACATGGTTGATTTCCGTTACACGCTGCTGGAATTGCTTCTGAATTTCCTTAATTCCGCCTGCTGCTGCTTCGGCAAAGGTGCCTTCCCATTGTAGTCCTACGACGTGAAAAGCTATCTGCTCTGTAAGGACTACCTCCCTCAAAACGTTCATTTTAATCCCTCCTGGGCTGGACTATTTGCGATTCATTTACTATTTCTCTATAAGCGGGGGATTTCCTTTTGCATTTATGGGAAAATTTAATAGGTTTTGTGTCATCCAAATGGATGCTGAAAATGCTAGAATCGCTGCCACGCAGGGGATGGGAAGCGAAAAAGTCAATCTATCCGCCTTGAAACAGGTCTAAATCGAGAGAAGCATGGCGAGAATAAATGCTAGAGAAGACTTTATTTTTTAAAAATAAAAGCATTTATAAGTTGCACACTTATAAATGGCTTATAGTTCACCCGCGAAACGGTAGCTTAGCCGCCAGAGGACGTCTTCAGCCGTTTACGCTTGAGAGGAAGGCAGGTTGTCTAATGATGATTCATTCAAAATATCAATCCGCTGCTCGGCAAGAGGAGACGGATGTATGGCAGGAGCTGCCGCAGATGCTTATTCACCGGATGCTTCAGCGTGTGGAAGACGTTCTGCTAGGCAAGCGGGAGTTGGTCAGGCAAATGTTCACCGCGCTGCTGGCAGGTGGACATGTGCTGCTGGAGGATAAGCCGGGAGTCGGCAAAACCGTGCTGGCAGAAGCGTGCGCCCGCGTCATTGGCGGGGAGTTCAAGCGCATTCAGTTTACATCGGACATGCTGCCATCGGATGTGCTCGGCGGAGCGGTATGGGATGCGGCACGAGGCGAGCTAAAGTATGTAACAGGCCCGATCATGGGCAATGTCGTGCTGGCGGATGAAATCAACCGCGCTTCTCCTCGTACACAATCCGCATTGCTAGAAGCGATGGAGGAGCGACGGATTACGGTCGATGGGGAGACAAGGCCGCTCCCGTCGCCGTTTATGCTGATTGCTACGCAAAATCCGCTGCGTTTTGAAGGGACAAGCAGACTGCCGGAAGCGCAGCTGGACCGTTTTATGATGCGGCTGTCCATTGGATATCCCGAGCCGCAGTTTGAGAAGCAGCTGCTGGAGCAATATGCTGATGGGCAGCGCCAGGAGCCTCATAAAATCAGGCCAGTGGTCATGCCGGAGGAGTGGCTGCGGATGCAGCGGGAAGTGCGGCTGGCTCATGTACATCCTGGCCTGATTGAATATATGGTGCAGGTGGCAGACGCTTCGCGGAAAATGCCTGAGCTGTCGCTGGCGATGAGCCCGCGTGCGGGCAGGGATTGGCTGCGGGCGGCACAGGCTTCCGCTTATTTGGAAGGCAGAGGCTATGTGCTGCCGGATGATTTGCTGGCGACAGGCGAAGCGGTTCTTACGCATCGGCTTGAGGTTTATCCGGGGGCGCCGGGGCGGATGACAGCAGCACAACTCGTAGAGCAGCTGCTGCGCACTACGCCGCTTCCGGCAGCCGTGCTGCCGCAAGCGGCGGGAGGGCGGCGCTGATGGCTCATTCGAGTGCAGATAACGAAGCATTAAAGATTGGGCAAGAAGATGCTGGTGAAGGGCAAGGGAAAGTAAAAGGGCCGGGTACCGGACAAGCAGCAGAGCAAGAGCACGAGCTGGGACCGCAGAGGCTGGGCCAGACGCGGTGGGGTGTGTGGCTGGTCCTGATAGCGGGGTGGTGCGCTGCTCTTGCTGCGGTCATTCAGCGGGGAATGGCGGTGGAGTGGTTTATGTTCACTGTTCTTGGCTGCATCATGCTGCTTAGCGCCGGATTGCCCTGGCTTGCTGTACGAGGCATGGAGGTGGGCCGCCAGCTTGACGAAGTCACGATTCGCGATGGGGGAGAGGTCGAGGTGCAGCTGCTGCTGGGTCGCGCTTTCCCCATTCCGTTCGTTTGGCTGGCGCTTGAAGATACGATGGTTAATGGGAGTACGGCAAAGCAGGAGCGGGTTTCTTATCGCTATGCGGCGCAGCTTCATTTCGAAACGAGACTCGCGCTCTGCTATCGGGCGCAGCTTATTCGGCGCGGGGAGCATAGCTTTAAGGCAGTTACCGTTACGGTAAGCGATTATTTAGGATTAACGGCTGTTAGCCGAACCTTTGCTTGCCGCAGCGGGCTGCTTGCGGTTCCCGCATTGCCGGAGGCTGTAGCAGCTCCGGGTGCGGCAGCGCCTCGGGGAAGCGGCTTAGCGACTATCATTAGGCTGCATCCGGGCAAGATGGATGCTCAGGAGGCGGGCTCAGGGCGTGAGCCGTCTGAAGGCCAGCATTCCGGCAGACAGGCAGGGATTGGCCCTGAGATGCGGCCGTACCGGGAAGGGGATTCGCTGCGCCATGTCAATTGGAAGGCCGCCGCGCGCGGGCGTGGGCTGCACACGAAGGAGCATGGCACAGCGCTTCATCGCCCATTGGTGCTTCTGGCAATTGACAACACGGCGGGTGCTTATGCTGGTGACGAAAGGTTCTTTGATGCCTGCGCCGGTTGGGCTGCTGGCGTGCTGGAGCAGGATCATTTAGCGGGAAACCGGGTGCAGCTCATTGCTGGCCAGGCGGTTCAAGACGATGGTGTCACTGATGCATGCGTGAAGACGGAAGCCATACCGCCTTCGGTGTCGGCACAGCAAGCTGGCGGCTCAGGAAAGTTAGGGGGAGAAAAGCCGGATGAGCAGCAGCCTAGTGAAGTGGGAAGCTCAGCTAACACGGAAGGAAATGCATCGCTGAAACCGGGTGCATACGGGGACAACAGCGCAGCTGCGAGCATGCAAGAGCTGTTGGAACGGCTCGCACGGCTGAAGCTGGTACAGCATGGCCGGTTTGTTGCAAGGGTAATCGGCGAGCTTGATCAAATGCCTAGAGGCGGCATTTTGCGCTGCTTTACCGCCGATTGGCGCAATAGCGCAAGCTGGGGACAGTTGGCCTCGCGGTCAGCGGAGCAGGGCTGCCAAGTGCTGCTGTATTTGCTGATCAAGCAAAGCACGCCTTCTTTTGCAATGCGTGAGCAGCAGAAATGGCTGGAGAGCTTCGGTGTCCGCACATATTGGCTGACGTATCCGGAGCGGATGAATGAACAGCCGCAATTAACGAAGGGAAGGATTCATTATGGCGATGTTTAATGAGCAAGGGGAGCCGGCATTCGGCTACCGCCTGTTGACGAGCTTGCTGCTGTTTGGCTTGCTTGCCGAGTGGATGCTTCCATGGTCGGAGGCTGGCAGCCGTTATTATATTGATGTGGCTCAGCCTCTAATTGTATTTGCAGGCTGTATTGCTATAGCGGGCTTGCTGCGAGCGCCTTGGTATATCATGCTTGTCGTTTATGCGGCCATCGGCATTACAGGCTTGATGCGTCTTTACAAAGGCCCGGAAGTGGGACCGCTGGAATGGGCAGTTGGTTTTGCCAGCCGATTTGCCGCGGAAGCAGGCGGGCTGTTCAGCATGGGAGCGTTGGCATGGGGGATGTCAACAGAGCTGCAGGCGCTGCTTCTGTTTACCGGTTTTGCGCTGCTCGTGCCCGCGCTGCAGGCTTTAATTTGGCTGCGTCAGCTTGGGCTAGTTTTGGCGGGCATAACGGTGGGGTATTTGATGTTGCTGCATGTATGGCTTGGCATGGATGTGCTGAATGCGCTGCTTCGTGTGACGGTGGAAGGCCTGCTGCTTGGAGCGATTGTCATGTTTGCACGTATGAGAACGCTGCAGGGAGAAGAAAGCAGGGAGGAAGCGCAAACGGCTTCTTATCGCTGGTCGGCTTCTGCTTTCTTCATTGTGGGGCTGTGTCTGGGCGCCGGACTTCTATTCTCTGGAGGGAAATCCGCCGCCAACAGCCCCGCGGCCTGGACAGAGCCGCTAACTGCAAGCCTGGAGCAGTATGTGCTTGGTTTGGAGCACGGCAATCCCAAGGCTGCGCTGGCCTCGGCAGCCGCGAGCGGAAGCTATGCTACCACGGGCTATGGATTTGATGACAGCACATTAGGGGCTCCGCTAAAGCAGGATGAACGGATTGTTTTTACGGGGCTGTCTCCTATTCGCACATATTGGCGCGGGGATACGAAAGCTTTTTATACCGGTAAAGGCTGGCAGGAAGCGGAGCAGCGTTTGACGCTGCTGCCTATTCGGAATGGCGGAGAACAGATTGTGTCCGCTAGTGGAGAGGGAAGTGTGGGGGAAGCTCGTGAGGCGGTAGAGGCTATTGCAAAGACAGAGGCAGGGACAGATAAAGAGACAGCGACAGAGACAGGGACAGGGACAGGGACAGGGACAGGGACAGGGACAGAGACGGGGACAGGGATAGCGATAGGGACAGAGACAGGGACAGAGGCAGGGACAGGAACAGGGACAGGGACAGAGGTAGGGACAGAGGCAGTTATAGGTACAGAGATAAAGACAGGTACAGATATAGATTCAGAGATAAAGACAGGTACAGATATAGATACAGAGATAGATAAAGATAAAGATAATGGTACAGATGCAGGGGCTGAAGAGAGGGAGCTGAGAAGCAAAGGGACAGGTGCGGAGACAGCCGTCAGCCCAGATCGAACCATCGTTCAAACGGTAATTCTTGAGCAGGCTGAACGCGGCTTCCCGCTTTTTATGGGCGGGATATCCGGTACTTTGCTGGATATAACCTCCTCGGAGCCAAGGAGCAAGCTGAACACTTATTTGAAAAATGAAGCGTCGGGCACGCTGTACGCTCCTTCGGATAAGGTGCTTATAGACAGGTACACCGTTCAGACGCTGCTTCCCGTGATGGATGAAGCTGCCTTGCGCAGTGGCGGTATTCAAGCGGGAGAGAAGGAAGTGCTGGCCGAATATTTACAGCTGCCAGAAACGCTTCCGAGCCGTGTTGCTGCACTGGCAGCAGAGGTATCGGGAGGCGGAGTAACGAGCCGCTATGATCAGGTGAAGGCGGTTGAAACTTTTTTGCGAAGCAGCTACACCTATTCGGCTGAAAATAGTGCGGTCCCTGACGCCGGGGCAGATTTCGTGGACGATTTTTTGTTTAAGCAGCATGAAGGGTATTGCGTGCATTTTTCCAGTGCAATGGTCATCATGCTTCGTACACAAGGCATTCCGGCTAGATGGGTGAAAGGCTTTGCGCCCGGAACCGTGTCCGCGGAGCATCCGGATGCACGAAATGATGCCGCAAATGCAGGCGTGAAGCTGACTGCCTATGAAGTAAAGGGCAAGGATGCCCATGCCTGGGTGGAAGTGTACTTCCCAGGCGCTGGATGGGTGCCCTTTGATCCGACGCCGGGGTATGGCGGCGAAGGGACAGCCGCGGGCGCAGCGCTCGCGGGCTTGGCCGGCACAGCCGGCCATGCGGCGACGGGCGGCGAAGGGGCCGTCGGAGCTTTTGCCAGCGCTGCTGCGCGCCCGATAGGGCAGCGCGCGCAAGCGCTGGCTGTGGCGGCGGCTGAGCAGGCCGCCACAGCTCTCGCGCAAGGGGCGGATGCCCTTGCGCGTGCGGCGCTTGGCGCCGCCGAGGCAGCGGCGGGGGCGAAGCCCGCCGCTAAAGGCGCCGCAGGCGCGGCTGCGCTGGCGCTGGCAGCCGTGCTCTGCGCTGCGG